>CADADB010000008.1 GCA_902786595.1 uncultured Bacteroidota bacterium
GTACGGGTTCGCACGCCGTCAGGTGTGCGGGCAACAAAGGCTCCCAAATCCGTTTCGGACACGGGAATCGGCAGGCCGCTAGGTCTGCCGGGCTCGGTAGCGCAAATGAGCACAGCGCGGGGTTCGCACGCCGTCAGGTGTGCGGGCAACAATGGTTCCCAAATCCGTTACGGACACGGGAATCGGCAGGCCGCTAGGTCTGCCGGGCTCGGTAGCGCAAACGGGCACAATACGGGGTTCGCACGCCGTCAGGTGTGCGGGCAACAATGGTTCCCAAATCCGTTTCGGACACGGAAATCGGCAGGCCGCTAGGTCTGCCGGGCTCGGTAGCGCAAACGGGCACGGTGCGGGTTCGCACGCCGTCAGGTGTGCGGGCAAAAAGCCCTATCTTTCAAACCATTTCAACAATTTCATTTTCCACGCCCCGGCCTTGCCCGTGTAGGGGTGCTCACGCAAAGGCAGGTTGAAGACGGTGCGGCCCTTGAGGACGGTCTGCGGGTGCGTGAACTCGCGGAAGCCCCACTCGCCGTGATAGGCGCCCAGGCCGGAATGGCCCACGCCGTTGAACGGCACGCCCTTCACCATCATGTGGATACAGACTTCGTTGATACATCCACCACCGAATTGTTGCGTCTGCATGGTACAGTTCGCCCAACGCATATCCTTGGTAAACAGATACATCGCCAACGGATGCTCACGCTCGGCAATCATCTCCATCAACGCATCGACCTCCGCGTCCGAGAAGGGCACCACGGGCAACAGCGGACAGAAAAGCTCGTGCTGCACAATGTGCTCGTCTTGGTTCACAGGGTAGATGATCGTGGGGGCGTACTTGCAGTTCTCTCTGTCGCCAACACCGCCATAGATGATGCGATCGCGGTATTCGTCGGCCAACTTCGCGCACTTGTCGTAAGCGGCCTCCGTGATGAGTTTGGGATATTCTTCATTCTCCATCGGATTCTCGCCAATCTGTTTCGTGAAGGCCTTCTTGAGTTCCGCCAGGAAGGGTTCCGCGACCTCCTCGGCCACGGCTATCTGGTTGATGTTGATGCAGATCTGTCCGGCGTTGCAGAGCTTGAAGAAGGCGATCTTGCGGGCCGCGTCTTTGAGGTCGGCATCTTTGCGCACGACGCACCAGTTGCCGGTCTCGCCGCCCAGCTCCAACGCCACGGGCGTAAGGTTCTTGGAGGCCTCGGCCATCACGTGCTTGCCCACAGCGGGTGAGCCGGTGTAAAAGATTTTGTCGAAGCGCTGCGCGAGGCACATGTCCGCCACGTCGTGACCGCCGTCGATGAGGGTGACGTACTCGGGCGGGAAGACCTCCGCGAAGAAGCGTTTGAGGACTTCGGTGCAGGCCGCCGACTTGCTGCTGGATTTGATCACCACGGTGTTGCCACCGCACATCGCCGCCGCCACCACGCCGATGGTCAGCAATATAGGAAAGTTGAACGGGCTGATCACCAACGACACACCGTAGGGCATCTTATAGACCTTGGTGACGGTGCTCGGGAAGCACATCAGACCGCTGAAATGGCACTCGGGCCGTGCCCAGCGGCGCAGCCCACGCAGCATCTCATTGATTTCCACGATGATTGGACCCACGTCGCAGAGGTAGGCCTCTACCCTGCTCCGTCCGAGGTCGGCGGTGAGCGCGTCCTCGAACTCCGTGGCGTGCGCGATGACCGCCGCTTTCAGTTTCTTAAGCTGTTGTATCCGCCATTTGACAGGCAGCGTCGCACCCGTGCGGAAGAATTTTCGCTGGGCCGCGACAATTTGTTCTATTTCTTTTTCGGTGTATGACATAATATGGGGTAAATTGTACTACCAAGCTCTTGCCCCTGTCGGGGCTGCTCAAGGAATTATGTTTTAAAAATGATAGGAGGACTTACGACCTTCATTCATAATTCATAATTCATAATTCATAATTCTTAATTCTTAATTCTTAATTGTTTCCAGCACCCGTCGAATATCCTCCTCGCTGAACGTCATCGGGGCGGAATAGTTAATGGAGTCCTTGGCCACCATACGGGTGAGCTCCTCGTAATCGGACTCTTTCACGGGCAACGGCAATGTGTCGAGGCCGCAGGTGACGATGAGGTCATTGACGGCCTGCAGGAAGCGCTCGGCAGCAATACGATCTTCGGTGTGCACATCCGCCAACCCGCAATAACGGGCCATCAGAGCATACTTCCTAAGACAGGTCTCCTTTTGATACTCCAGCACAGGCAGCATCATCAGCGTGATGGCCTGACCATGAGGAATATGGTATTTGGCCCCGATGCTGTGCGCGAAGGCGTGCACGTAGCCCGCGAGCTGCGTGTTGATGGCATTGCCGCCGTACATCGCGGCGCGGCACATCGCCAACCGCGATTCGATATTTTCCGGCTCGCGCATGACGATGGGCAGATGATGCAGGATCAGTTTCACGCCTTCCAAAGAACGGTAGGCATCCTCCACATCGACCGCCACATCGCTCACCGTCCCTTCCACCACATGGCTGAGGGCGTCCATTCCGCAGGCGGCAGTCACCATCTTTGGTGCGTGGATGGTCAGTTCGCTGTCGAGGATCACGTGCGTCACATCCAGTCCGATGATGACGGTGGATCCTTTCGAGCCGCGAGTGCGGGTCACCACCGCGCCCACGGTGATTTCCGCGCCCGTACCAGCGGTGGAGGGAACAGTAATCATCGGCAGGGTCTTGCCCGGCACCATCAGGAATTTGACGAGCAGGGCTCTGGTGCTGAGATGCGGCAACCGCGCACCCGCCACAATCATCTTGCAGGTGTCCATCACCGAGCCGCCGCCCAGTGCAATCACACACTCAGTATTGTATTTCATGGCGATTTTGCGCCCTTTTTCGATCAGCGCGGCCGTCGGTTCGGAATCGATGCCGTAGAAAAGCGTGTACCGCACCCTGGCTTCCTTCAGCGACTGAAGGATTTTCTGTTCGTATCCAAGCTCGCGCAAAGTCTTGTCGGTGACCACCAGGACATGCTTGTAGCCATTCTCCTTGCAAATCTCGCCGACATGCGCCCGCGCCCCGTGGCCTTCCACGACCTGCGGCTCCGGCAACGGCACGTGGTGTATCACCTTGCCCGGCAATTTATGAATCTGTCTTCTAAAAATGTATGTATCCATAACTATTAACCGATAACCGATAACTGACAACTGCTAACTCATTCTCACCCATGATATTTCACAAAAAGTCCGACACCGAGCACTGCCAACACAATGAACACGATGAACAACACCAACATAATGGTAAAGGCCACGACGGTTTTCAAGATAGTGCCCCTCCAGCTGTAGCCACTCATCTGTTTGAGCGGGATTATCGTGAGAAACAAAGCATAAGAAGTAAGTTTTGTCAAGCTGAAAAAATCGAACACGATGGAATAGACGATGTACATATTGGCGATATAGACCAACGAGATAAAGAGCTCGGGGTAGCGCAAATCGGGGATGTTCGGGCTGTGCCGGAAGAAGAGGTAGAGGATGCCGGAAATCAGCATCAAAAGCAACAAGATGTTAATGCTGGGATATTTTTGCTCGAAACGTTCTATCTTATCCAATGTGTTATAAATGATGGAATAAATACGAGACTCTGTAGGGTAATTTTTGTCAAAAGAACCATGAACGCCCTCTTCATCGACGGTGACACCTTGCTCCTTTGCAGGAGAATTATCTTCAAGTGTACCCGTTGTTTTGGATGTTCTTCCATTGTCATGTTCCTGTCTCACCTCCTCGGTGACATTTTCGGAATCGTCGTGTAGTGCGTGCCCAGTGATGTTCAGCCCGTGGGTCACGAGGAGGGAGACCGCCGCGAGTAGGAAATACATTTTGAAAGGGGCGAAATAGGATGCTCTCTTGCCGCGGAGATAGTCAAGGATCAGGTGACCGGGACGCAAGATGAGGTCAAGGATGGTGCGGAACATGCCGCGCTCGCCCATTCCGTAAGCTTCTGCAAAATTTTCCGCCGCCACCTTCATGGAAAAACGGTCTGTGTTTGCCGCCTGTCCGCAACGGGGACAGTAATTGCCGGTATAATGCTCTTGACAGTTCAAGCATTCGTGTTCCTCAGTGGACATCGGTGCAACCTCGCGGGGACGTTCCCGCCACGCCCAGAACTGCTGGATTCTCTCTTTAATATTGAATTTCCTTTTCATAATTCCGATGCAAAGATAGGATTTTTTCGCATCTTGGCATTAAATTTTTTCATCACAAAAATGGGGGAACCCTTCCGAATTCCCCCAAACGTCTCAAGTCTTACGTCTCAAGTCTTAATTCTCCAATTCCGCCTTGATGGCTTCGTTGATGAGTTTCACGAAATCGCCGAGCGGCATCGTGCCGTCGTTGATGTTGCCGTGGCGGCGCACGCTGACGGTGCCGTCCTTCTCCTCATTCTCGCCCACGATGACCATGTAGGGCACCTTGGCGGTTTCGGCGTCGCGGATCTTACGACCAGTCTTCTCGCTGCGCTCGTCGATGTAGCAGCGGATGTCCTGCTCGTCCAACGCGGCCTGCACCTTGCGGGCGTAGTCCATATACTTCTCGCTGATGGGCAGGATGACGACCTGGTCGGAGGTGAGCCACAACGGGAAGTTGCCGCCGGTGTGCTCCAATAGCACGGCCACGAAACGCTCCATGGAGCCGAACGGGGCGCGGTGAATCATCACCGGACGCTTCTTCTGACCATCGGCATCGGTGTATTCCAGACCGAAACGCTCGGGCAGGTTGTAGTCCACTTGGACAGTACCCAACTGCCACTCACGGCCGATGGCGTCTTTCACCATGAAGTCGAGCTTCGGACCGTAGAATGCGGCTTCACCCTCCACCTCGATGGTGTTCAGACCCTTCTCGGCAGCTGCTTCGATGATGGCGCGCTGGGCCTTCTCCCAGTTCTCGTCGCTGCCGATGTACTTCTCTTTGTTGTTCGGGTCACGCAACGAAACCTGTGCCTTGTAGTTGTCAAACTTCAGGGTCTTGAAGATGTAGAGGATGATGTCGATGACCTTGCAGAACTCCTCCTTGATTTGGTCGGAAGTGCAGTAGAGGTGGGCATCGTCCTGCGTAAAGCCACGAACCCTGGTCAAACCGTGCAGTTCACCGCTCTGTTCGTAACGATAGACGGTGCCGAACTCCGCGAGACGGAGAGGCAGCTCCTTGTACGAGCGCGGGCGGGCGGCGTAGATCTGGCAGTGGTGCGGGCAGTTCATCGGTTTGAGGAAGAACTCCTCGCCCTCTTGCGGCGTGGTGATCGGGCGGAAAGAGTCCGCACCATATTTCGCATAGTGACCAGAGGTCTTGTAGAGGTTCACGTTACCGATATGCGGAGTGATAACCTGCAAATAGCCGTACTTTTTCTGCACTTTGCGGAGGAACTGCTCCAAGCGGTCGCGCAGGGCGGCACCTTTCGGCAACCACAACGGCAGACCTTGTCCCACCAGCGGGGAGAAGGTGAACAGTTCCATCTCACGACCCAGTTTGCGGTGGTCGCGCTTGGCTGCCTCTTCGAGGAGGGCCAAGTATTCGTCAAGTTCCTTCTTTTTCGGGAAGGTGACGGCATAGATACGGGTCAGCTGTTTGCGCTTCTCGTCGCCACGCCAATAGGCACCCGCTGTCTTCAGCAGCTTGATGGCCTTGATGGCAGAGGTATCGTGCAAGTGCGGACCACGGCAGAGGTCGGTGAACGGACCGCTCTCGTAGAACGAAATCTGTCCGTCTTCCAGACCGTCGATGAGTTCAAGCTTGTATTCGTCGCCTTTCTTCTGGAAATACTCAAGAGCTTCCGCTTTGGGAACTTCGCGGCGCACGAACTGGATCTTCTGGGAAGCCAGCTCCTTCATCTTCTCCTCAATCTTCGGAAAATCGTCAGAAGAGATGGAGTAGTCCATAAAGTCGATATCATAATAGAAGCCGGTCTCGATATGCGGGCCGATACCGAATTTCACGCCCGGATAGAGCGACTCGATAGCCGCTGCCATCAAGTGCGCGGAGCTATGCCAGAAGGTGTCCTTACCTTCGCGGTCGTTCCAAGTGTAAAGCGTGAGGGTGGCATCCTCGTTGATGGGTTTGTCGAGTTCCACCATTTGGTCGTTCACTTTGGCTACCAGCACATTGCGGGCCAATCCTTCGCTAATGGCCTGCGCCACCTCGTAAGGGGTGCAGCCCTTTTCCATTTGTTTAATAGAGCCGTCAGGCAGTGTGATGTTGATCATATCAATACGATTTATCTATTTTTCAAAACAATTTGCAAAAGTACATTTTTTTCGGACACAATATACCTTGGAATCTCAAGTCCACAGTCCACAGTCCAAAGTCCAAAGTCCAAAGTCCTATTTCACCCAGACTTCATCCACAAACAGCCACGCTTGCTCGCCCGCGCTGAGATGCCATTCGGGCAGTTTGCCGTAATTCTTGACAATGATCTTGACATAGCGGGCGTTGGCCTTGCCTTTCACTTCCAGATCCTGGATATGGGCGCCTTCTGTACGTTCAGAAGCAAGGGTTACATTCTTGAAAGGTTTGTAGTTCTTGCCGTCTTCCGAAACCAGCACTTCCATACTTGAGGGATAGAATATCCAGGCACGCTGTTCCTCGAGGCATCCGACACCGACAGTGGTGATTTTCTTTACCTCGCGCAAGTCGATGATTAACTCGCAGTCGGTGGTAAAGCCCTGCCAACCGCCGATACGGTAGTTCACCTTGCCTCTGGAATTGTCAATCAATCCTTCATTGCCTCCTGCATAATACTGGTTGTCCGGCTTCGTGACGTAGGTGATGTCCTTGTCACGGACGTAACGCACATAATGGGCCTCGGCCACCTGACTTGTACGTCCTTTGACGTCCACGGCAATCGCCTTGAGGGTTATGTCCTTGTCCACCGTTATCGGTTCCGCATAATGGATTCCCGTTTTCGGAGTGGGCGTGGTTCCGTCTGTCGTATAATAGATTTCATATCCGCCCGCAGGATCCTTTAACGTCAAAGAAGACTTCTTCACCGATTCAGAAGAACCATTTTTAAGTTCAGCAGGCCCCTTCTGCAACTCAAGCGAGCCCTTCCTCAGCTCATCAGAACCTTTTGAATCTTTGCGCATCTCAAGACTCTTTGCTTCTACCTGGCTCTTGAGAGCTTCCTTAGCATTGAGTTTGTCATCCATCACCCTTGGAACGCCCATTGCGATGCGAGTCTTATCACGGAAAGAGACCTTGTCGGTGGAGAATACCGGAACGGGAACTATTCTGTCAGACAATTCGATTCGGCTGACTGGCATATCCTCCTTCTTCACGCCCCATGTGGAACTCGGGTTGTCACCCATCGCGAACTCAATCACGCCACCATTGGCAATTTCCTCGTAGGTGAGATAAGATCTCGTCAGCGGATTTCCGTTAAGCATCACTGACTGAACAAACGGTTTGTCTTCTTTCCTGCTAATAGTCAACGTTTTACCATTTTCAAGTTTTAGCTCTACCTTGTCAAACAGCGGATAACCGATGACATACTGGTTGCTGCCGGGGCAAACGGGATAAAAGCCCAACGCGCTGAAGACATACCATGCAGACATCTGACCACAGTCTTCGTTACCACAAAGCCCGTCCGGCTTGGAGGTGTAAAGTCCAGTCATTATCTTTTTCACCAACGCTTGGGTCTTGTCCGGCCGTCCCACGTAATTGTAAAGGTAGGCGGCATGGTGACTCGGTTCGTTGCCGTGGGCATATTGTCCGATAACACCGGTAATGTCAGACTGTACACGTCCGGACATGGTCGAGGTGGAATTAAACAGTTTGTCAAGGAAGAGTTCCATTTTCTTAGGACCGCCCATCATATCTATGTATGTGTTAAAGTCTTGCGGCACGTATGTGGTGTATTGCCAACAGTTCGCTTCTGTATAGAAATTGTTAACTTCCCGAGGGCTGAACGGGGTGGCGAAACCGCCGTTCATCCGGCCATGCATAAAGCCGTTTTGATCCACGATGTTTTTATAAGACTGGGCACGTTGGATGTACTCTTTATAAACATCCTTATCTCCAATGGCTTTCGCAAACATCGCGATACACCAGTCGTCGTATGCGTATTCCAGTGTTTTGGACACAGACTCATTCTCCATATCACCCGGCACGAAGCCGTATTTGGCATATTCAGGGCGTCCGAGTTTGTCAAGATTGGCTGTGACGATCATGGCCTTCAGCATTTCCTTGACATCATAATCCCGAATACCCTTCATATAGGCATCCCAAACCACCGGCACAGCGTGGTAGCCAATCATGCACCACGTCTCGAAAGAAGAGAGTTCCCACATCGGCAGATAACCCGCCTGTCTGAAATGATTCAGGAAGGTGTAGAGGAAGTCGCCCGTCCGTTTCTGGTCAATGATGTTCAACAGCGGATGCAGGGCTCGGTAAGTATCCCAAAGGGAAAACACCGTGTAAACGTCATGCCCCTTGTCTGTCTTATGGATTTTATTGTCCTCACCACGGTAACGCCCGTCCAAATCAGAGTAGAGATACGGCGATGTAAAACAATGGTACAAAGCTGTATAGAAGGTTCTGAGATACTCTTCGTTTTTGGAGGAAACCGTAATTTTACCCAGCTCTTTGTCCCAAACTTCCATAGCATTCTTACGCGCCTTGTCGAAATTAAAATCTTGGACCTCCGTCTGGTTATTGATGGCACCGTCTATATCCACGGCAGAAATGGCCACTTTCACCACCACTTCTTTCACATTATCCGGGAAATAGAGGACCGCTTTGCAATTCGTTCCTTTAATTTCCTTGATATTCACAGGTTTGTCATCTACATAAAAAACGACAGACTCTGCCGGGACGGAAGTTTTCAGCGAGAAGGCGCAATACTGGTCGTCATTCCATGCCTCGGAACGGCGGAAACCAACCAAGTCATTGGCTTTCAATATCATATAGCTTTCCAATGTCTTGTCACGATGTTGCAAGTCCACGATGACGCCATGCTTTTTGCCTTTCGGGAAAGTATAGCGATGGATGCCCACATAGTTGGCGGCAGTCATCTCCGCTTGGATGCCGTTTTCGAATTTCACGGAGTAGTAGCCCGGCTCGGCCGTCTCTTTGTCATGAGAGAACGATAGCGCATACTCCTCGTTAATGACAGAGGGGGCCCCGACAAACGGGGTCACCAGAATATCGCCATAGTCAGAGCAGCCGGTACCGCTAAGGTGAGTGTGCGAGAAACCGTAAATCCGGTTGTCGCTATAATGGTAGCCGGAACAGCCGTCCCAGCCCTCCAGACGGGTGTCGGGGCTGAGCTGGATGGCGCCGAACGGCAGAATCGCACCGGGAAAGGTGTGCCCATGCTCGTCCGTGCCTACCAAAGGATTAACATACTTCGACTGCGCGAAACCCATCGCAGCGGTCGCAATTAAAACAAGAAGGATGGTTAGTTTTTTCATATTCGAGTATTTTTTTCGGATTTGAGATGTAGAGACGTTTCCTGAAACGTCTCCACAAAGGATATATGGTGATTATTTCTCTTTCGAAACACGCATTGTCACAAAGCACAGATACGCCAAGCAGCAGAGCGGCACGATGAAGGCGTAGCGGATGCCGACACCCGCCATGGCGCCCGTGAACAACGGCACGATAGCCGCACCCACGATGGCCGTGGTCATCAAACCTGAAATCTCGTTCGACATCTCCGGCTTGTGATCGACACAAATGGAGAAAATGAGCGGGAAAATGTTGGCGAAACCGACACCAATCAGAATGAAGCTCAACCAAGTGGTGAAAGCATTATACGGCAGGAACAACAACAGGTTGCCGAGGATGGAAACCGCCACGGTGATGCCGAGGAATTTCTTCGCGCTCATCTTCTGCAAGATAACACCGCCGAGGAAACGTCCCACAAACAGGGAAATAATCAGCACGATATTGCCCATCGCGGGAGTCACATTCGTGTTCTCGCTCAAAATTGAGGGGATACGGTTGAACATGGAGGCCTCTGCACCGCAATAGAAGAAGATGGCCAGGAACATCATCAGGATGAAGGGATTGCCCAACGCACGGATGCAGTTGCCCAGCGTGGTCGGTTTCTCGTCCGACTTGCTGATGTTGTCGGGCACGAACATGATCACCATGACCAGCGTGACCAGCAGCACCACCGCGAAAATCGGGAAAAGGATGCGGAAGCCCATGTCGATGGTTTCACCGCCTTCGGGAGTGAACGAGAACCAGCCGTACTTCATCAGGGAAGTGCCGATGAGTACCAGAATCAATGAGGTGGAAAGCGTACCGATGGCCTTCAGCGACTGCGCAAAAGAGAGCATACTGGAGTACTTGCCTTCGTCGGACACATCGCGGATCAACGGATTGCCGGAAACTTGCAGAATTGTGGCACCCGCCCCCATCAGCAACACCGCCAACAGGATAATCGGGAAGTTGAAGGCCAGTACCGGAAGCACCGCGCCGGCGAGGAAGAGGATCAGACCGATGGTAAGCATCTTCTTCTTGCCGATTTTGGACTGCCACACGCCCGTGGGCACTGAAAGGACGCCAAACATGATCATGCCCGAAAGGGACACCAACGAGGCGGTAAACGGTGTGACATTAAACGCTTTCTCCACCACGGAAACGAGCTGGCCGGCAGCATCGCCGAAGCCCATGGCCAGAAACACGAAAAAGACTGAAATCAGGGATAGTTGTTTCTTCATAATTATTAAGGGTTATTGGTTATCGGTTATTGGTTATAGATGTTTATGGGTTAAGGGTTAAGGGTTAGGGGTTATGGGTTATGGGTTAAGGGTTAGGGGAATCAATTAATGCGGATGATTTGGATTTCTTCTACGTTTAGGCGGACTTTCAACCAGTTGAGCAGGCGACGCTCGGCTTCAGGATGGGTGGTTCCGTCCTTCCACTTCAAATAAATCACCGGCATGGGCATTATGGTAAGACTGTCTGCATCGTAACACTGCATCTCCACTATAGCAACTTGCTGAATATCTTTATATTGCGATTTAATTTCCCTAACCACCTGCTTGGTGTTCTCAGAAGAACCGGTCAGTTTGTCGAGCTGGGCGCGCAGTTGCACAATAACGGAATCCTGACTGTTAATGACGGCATCCTTCTTATCGATGATATCCTCGATAAGTTGTGTCTGCTGCGTGATGTCAAGAGCCCCGTCGGTCTGCTTGACAACCAATTTGGCGCGGTCAAGGCCGTACTCGGTCCGCATAACCGTCTGCATCCGGGCAATATCCTCCATCGCAAGCGGCTTCCCGATGACGCGCAACGTAATGGTCTGCTCTTTCTTGGTATAGTCATTCTGGGCGTCAATCAGCTGCACTTTGTCAAAGTAAGAAGTCTGTTGAATGTCATGCACAAACTTGATGGCCTGTGAATTAAATGAAGACTCACGCACAAGGTTGATGGCCATGAACACGCTGGGAATCATCACTAAGATGGCAAAGATATACATCATCCTCCTAACCGCTTTGAGACGGGTTTGGTTCATGTAGCGTTTCTGCGGGAAACCGAGGAAACGCACGATGATGAAGGTTGCCAGAGCAATGAAGAAAGAGTTGATGAAAAAGAGGTAGGTGGCACCGCCGAAGAATCGCATCTGCCATGTAGCCAAACCGTAGCCGGCAGTGCACAGCGGGGGCATCAATGCGGTGGCGATGGCCACACCGGAAATCACCGTGAACGGCTGGCTTTTGCGCGAGGTGGCCACAATGCCGGCCAGACCGCCGAAAAAGGCGATGATGACATCGAAAATCGTGGGACGAATGCGCGCCAGCAGTTCCGACTGCGCTTCGTTCAAAGGCGATATCAAAAAATACAGCGTTGAGGTCACCAGACTGATCGCCACCATGATAAGGAAATTCCGCAACGACCTTCTGAGCAAATCCTCGTCAAGGATACCGATGGAGAGTCCTACACCCGTGATGGGTCCCATAATGGGCGAAATCAACATGGCGCCGATGATGACCGCCGTGGAATTCACATTCAACCCGACAGAAGCAACGATGATAGCGAACGCCAGCACCCACAAGTTAACCCCACGGAATTCCACACTGTTGGAGATATACTTGACCGTCGCCTCGTAATCCGTATCTTCTTTTAGCTGGGTATAAGCCAGCACATCATACCAGAACTTCCGTATCCACACACGGAAACTATGATGCCTCTTGACGGGGGTTGCGGTTTCGTTTATTTGGGATTCTTCTTCCATAATGTAGGATGTAGAATGAAGAATAATTATGAATGATGAATGATGAATGATGAATAAACCATGACGAAAATGGGAATCTTAATTATCAATTATCAATTATCCATTATCCATTATCCATTTTATCGGATCATCCCAACAATGTCCTTGACCGTGACGGCCTGCTGTTCGCCGGTCTGCATGTTCTTCAAAGTATAAACACCTTGGTTACGTTCGTTCTCACCGGCCATGATGACGTAGGGGATGCTTTTGGCGTTGGCATAGTTCATCTGTTTGCCGATTTTCGCGCTGTCGGGGTAGATTTCTGCAGGGATACCGGCATCACGGAGCGCTTTCAGACCTTTGAGGGCGTAGATTTCGTCTTCGCCGCCGAAATTCACGAACATCGCCGTGATGGGGGTGAGAATGTGCTGCGGGAAGAGGTTCAGCTCGTTGAGCACATCGTAAATGCGTTCGGCACCGTAGGAGATGCCCACGCCCGACATGTTCTTCAGTCCGAAGATGCCCGTGAGGTTGTCGTAGCGGCCACCCCCGGAGATGCTGCCCATCGCCACGTCCAGCGCCTTGATCTCGAAGATGGCACCCGTGTAGTAGTTCAGACCGCGAGCAAGCGTCACATCTATTTCCAGACGAGTGTCAATCTGCATTTTAGCCACATAATCCAACACCTTGCGCAACTCCGCGACACCTTGAAGTCCGGTTTCGGAACCGGCCAGCATCTGTTCCAATTTCTGCAAGACCTCCTCATTGGACAAGCCGTTGAGTTCAAACAGCGGGGCCATTCCGCAGATCGCATCTTGTGAGATGCCGCGTTCCAGCATCTCGGCGCAGACGGCATCGCGCCCGATTTTGTCGAGTTTGTCGAGAGCCACACAAAGGTCGGTGACTTGGTCGAGGTTACAGAAAATTTCCGCGATACCGCTGAGGATCTTGCGGTTATTGATTTTCATCACGATATTGATGCCGAAGGCGCGGAACACTTCGTCGGTGATTTCCACCAGTTCGGCCTCGTTGAGCAGCGAGTTGCTGCCGATGATATCGACATCGCACTGGTAAAATTCGCGGTAACGTCCTTTCTGCGGACGGTCGGCGCGCCACACCGGCTGCATCTGGTAGCGCTTGAACGGGAAGGTGAGCTCGTTCTGGTGTTGCACGATGAAACGGGCGAAAGGAACGGTCAAATCGTAGCGAAGTCCTTTCTCGCAAAGCTGGGCCGCCAGTTTGTTCGTGCTCTGTGTTTCATCTTGGAAGTCAACTCCTTTCGTGAAATCGCCGGAATTGAGAATCTTAAAAAGCAGACGGTCGCCTTCTTCGCCGTACTTGCCCATAAGGGTGGAGAGGTTCTCCATGGCCGGGGTTTCAATAGGGAGACAGGCATGTTTGTGAAAGACCTTGCGGATGGTGTCAAAAATATAGTTGCGCCGCATCATCTCGACGGGCGTGAAATCGCGTGTACCTTTTGGAATAGAGGGTTTTACCATATTTAGAAATATTTCAAAACAATCGGCAAAGATACGATTTTTTTTGCTTTTGGATTATTGACTTTAAAATTCAAGTATATATTATACACAAAGTATTTTAACTTGCAGAAAATTAGTATCTTTGTGCGCTGCTTTACACAACCAGCACATTTTATGTAAAGCTTTAAAAATAAAATACTTAAGAACATCTTTATATGGGGGAGAAATACTTTTTTTTGACGCATGACAATCTAAAAGGGGAAAAACGCACCGGAATGTGCAGGAAATCCTTGGTTCGGACAGTTTGTTTTGCCATTTTTTTTCTCGTTTTCGCTTTTGCCGGATACGGACAGACGGAGCCGTTCCCTTATTCCATTTCGGTGACCACAGTGCCCGGGAAATGTTACGACGATTGCCGAATTATCATTAAAATATACGATGACAACGGCAACGAAGTGCTTGTAAATCCACAGACCCATAACGCGCAGGATCTCAACACCTACCCGCTTTACAACATCCAATATCATTATCGTAATGTCAGCACGGGCACCAACATTCACTATGACACGGTGAACAATATTCAAGTCACCAACGGCATCTATTGTGTTGGGGTCATCGGACACGTCCCTGTGACTAACCCTGGAGGAGTCCTGGACTACGTGCTGGTGGACACGACCGTCTGCAATGTGGAGGTGTCCACCAACTACGACCACATGGAGGCCTCCATACTGTCAGCGCAGGCGCGCAACGATTACGAATGGTATTGGGACGAAAACAACACCCGCGAGTTCTGCGGCTGGCGGCCATCCTTCGGCTGTTCAGACCGCGGGCGTATCCAGTTGAAAATCACCAAGGGCAAATTCCCCTATCGCGTGCTCATCCTCGACGCCGCTCAGGACACCGTCCGCAATGTCACCTTCTACCAACGGCAGCAGTCAGGCGAGGACTCCCTCTTTGCCGACTTCCGCGACTACTACACTTTCGACCAGATGCCCGTCGGCGACTACAGCATCCGGGTGTCCGACTCTTGCGACTATGCTCTCTGGCTCTCCATCAACATCCCCGACGCACATCCAACCTATATTGACAGATACTGCCAAAACAACATCAACTGCCCCGACAGCAATGTTGTCTATTTTCAATTTTCCAAAAACTGCAATGTAGGGCTTCACGACTATGACAAATCCTACTTCGACAGCATTTTCCAATACCGCTTTGTCAATCCCGGAGGAGACACTACCATGTGGTATTCCCAGGGATTTAACATCTGGGATCCCAATTGGTCATACGTTTCAGACACTCTCGCGCAAATCAGCAACTATTGCCAACTGTATGGCGACACGATATTGTTCCAAATCCGCGACTTATGCCTTGACACCATCTATTCCGGTTCTTTTTATTTCTACCCATACTTCGACTTTGTGGACGAGATCAACCCTTTTTCCATTGATGTCATCTCCACTCCTGACACCTGTATCATTCACGCCATTTCTGGTATGACCACCCAAACCTACAATTACTATGGCTACCCATGGTGGTGTGAAGGATGTACTGGATGGAACGACAACACGGGTTGGTCAACCGATATCGGCAGTCGTTTCTACACCTGCCCCATCTCCTACGATGTGTGGTCGGCGGTGGACTCCACTCTCATCGCCCACAACGAGAGTGACGATTTCAGCTGGCTTTCCGCGCCTGTGACCTTTATGGTGGACACTGTCCTCCCCGTCCATATCACCATAACAGATGCCAAAGGGTGTTTGCTCACCACACGAGACGAAGTGTTCACATTCGATGTGGAAAATGCCGGGGATGTTCCTTACCCCTACATCACCCGCTGTAATTATGATGACGGTTGGTGGTGGAATGGATGTTGTTGGGACCGATACCTTTATATCCGTCAAGACATTAATGCGAATCTCTATCGTCAAAACGTGACCGTGCAAATTATCAACAGTCCATTGTACAACCAGTTCAACCTCACGGCCACATGTCAGAACGGGGAATGGAGTTATATCACGGAAGACACTGGCAACCAGCACACATACGCCGAATTTTACAGTGACGAAAACGGTTGGCAGGTCACGGTCAGGGATTCGACATGTCTGGCTCCCGGAAGATACGTTTTTGTCGTTACCACTCCCTGCGGTGTTGACACTGTGGAATAT
The DNA here is from genome assembly GCA_902786595.1 of uncultured Bacteroidota bacterium. GTDB lineage: Bacteria > Bacteroidota > Bacteroidia > Bacteroidales > WCHB1-69 > F23-D06. The sequence continues at coordinate 15,822 of CADADB010000008.1, forward strand.
GTGTGGGAAGACGGTTTTTACTACGACTCCCTCGCACTGGATCCTTTGCCTCAATACGACATGCAACAAATCTGTGATCGGTTGTTGGTGCACCCGCATTCCTATACAATGAACCGATATGCTTACTACATTGACCCCAACATTGACAACAATGAGACTATTTTAGACATGTACGAGACATGGTCAGAGTCTCGGGTGGCAGACGGCGTGGCGGGCGGCTACACCGAATGGCCCGATGGCAATGGCAATTTCACATTCACCATTCCAGGACAATATATCATCGAGACTCATTCCTGGGAAAGCTGCCCAAGTTTGTACCATTACGACACTGTCGAGTACGTCCCTGTGTATGTGGACTTCGACCTCGGTTTCGCCATTTTATGTGACAATCTCTCAAACACAGGATTCATATCGGTGCATGCCATCAACGGTTCAGCGCCTTACACTTACTATCTGTTCGGCCAGCCCGACATGCAGGGTGAGATTATCGGGACCAGCGATGCCGGACGTTTCACCAACGTCCAGATGATGTCGGGACAACAATTCTCCGTAATGGTAGAGGACTCATGTCACAACAGTTTCTACATCAACCTGACGGCCACTCCCATCAGCCAGAGCGCTTTGGCATGGGAGTTCGGCGACTTTATCGGCAGCGGCCACTGCGAAGGTGACAGCATCCATATCGCCGCATTACCCTTCGCCTTTGACGTTTCCTATCAATGGACTGGTCCTAACGGTTTCAGCAGCACCGACCGCGAAAACCACATCTACCTACCTTACGGAAGTGAAAGCGGCTACTACAGGTTGGAAGTGCTCAACACCGGTTGCGAAACGCAAGTCATGGACAGTGTCTATATCGCAGTGATCCAAGCACCCCGAATCACCATTCTGAGCGACACCACCGTTTGCTCAGGCGATGGCGTCACCCTTGGCTTTCTGGTGCAAGGTAGCGGCCCTGTGACTTTTGACATAGCACACAGCGGTGCTCCGGCTTCCGGCAGCAGCACTTTCACCGCAAACCCTGGCAGCACCATTTACCAACACTACCCCATCGAATCCGACAACTTGTTTTGGCCAGAGAACATCTCCGATACGCGATGCACATATGAGCATGTCATTGACACCGTTCAGGTTTTGCTTTTCAACCCGGCTGTGTCTGCGCCGCCAACACCTTACACGGTGGACGGCTACGCTTGTTACAACCATACCGCCAGCTTACGCGCATCATCCAACATATCAACACCATACTATGTATATTGGTATCAAGACACTCGACAACAGACGCTTTTGCAATGTGACACTATCTTTAATCCTGCCAACAGTTCCACCTTGTTTGTCAACAACGTAATAGAAGACACCACGGTTTATGTCACTATCGCCAATGCATCGCAATGTGCAGCCACCTACGGTGCCCTTAACCACATCGTGAACATGCACAACGGTTCGACATCATTGCTTCCCGGTGAGGGCGCCCGCCTGTATGACAGTGGCGGAGAACTGGGAAACTACGGCGACAGCGAGAGTTTCACGCACACCTTCAGCTGTCCGGGCGAAACCCGTCTGGACCTGTCGTTCAACAATGTCGATCTTGCCATTGGGGACACCCTCTATATTTATTCCGGTGCCACAGCGGCATCCAACGCCTTATTGACGAAACTCTCACATAACGCATCCACCAACCCATTGATTGTCAATCAGTCAGCAGTCACATTCAAGTTCATCTCCAACTGGGCAAACAACCGTGAAGGATGGAGCGTTGACATTTTCACCAGCGTTCCCATGACCCCGGTCTCAGCCCACGTCAGCCCGCTCAACTACGACACCGTCGCCGCCGTGCTCTGCACGTCAGAGACCCCTTATCCTAACCTCTATTTCCCGAATTTGGACATCAGCCAGCCGACGGTCTATCTCACCGACACGATTTTTTCCTCTGACGACGGATGCCAAACCGCCGTGCATCTGAATGTTATCGTCAACCCGGTTTCCCATACGGATCTCCATGACACCCTGATGCCCTGCCAGCTGCCCGTTTCCTGGAACGGCGTCACCTTCAGCGATTTCGGCACGCAATCCATCACCATGAACAACATTTTCGGTTGCGACAGTATCATAACCATGACCATCCATTGGGGACCACCGGCGGATTCCACCACCGTTTACGACACGATCGTGGAGAACCAGCTTCCCTATCATATCAACGGATTGACATTCAACGGACCAGGAGTCCAGGTTGCCACTTTGACAAATCATGACGGCTGTGACAGCGTTGTCACGGTGCATCTGTTCGTTCACTACAATGTTCTTGCCGAAGCCGACTCCACCATTTGCGACAATGAACTGCCGTTCTTGTGGAATGGTGTCACTTTCACTCAAAACGACACCCAGACGGTGGTTTTGACCTCCCACACCGGCGCCGACAGCACCTTGACCATGCGACTATTCGTGAATCCCACCAGTTTGACTGTTTTCACGGATACCACCTGCCAACACACCTCTTACAACGGCTTCGGGTTCTCGCTTTCAGAATCTGAAACCACGGTGCCGGGAGTCACCACGCTTTACCGAACTGAAACCAACATCTTTAACTGCGACAGTGTCATCAAGCTGGAGCTGCTTGTCACACCTGTCATCATCCCCGATTTCTTTGCCGAGCCAGACAAGGCCATCCTCACGGAAAATCCAGACATCCAATTCACCAACCTTACCAACATTGATGATCTTTCGGGCATGAATTACTTTTGGGCTTGGGATTTTGGCGATGGGACAACGGATACCACAGACGCTCTTCAGACAAGCCACCTTTATTCGCAATGGGGAGATTTCACCGTTTCACTGACTTTGAATGTGAACGAGTGTGTATCGGAATACAGCGTTCCTGTCATCATCGAAGCCGAACTTGTTTTCCCGAACGTCATCACCCCCAATGGTGACGGCATCAATGATGTATTCGTCATCAAGGACATGAACCCTGAGCGTGCGAACAGATTGGTCATTGTGGACCGTTGGGGCAAGACCGTATTCGATCAGCAAAACTACCAGACATATATGAAAGACGAACAGATTTACAATGCTGAAGACGGTTTTGGCATGGGTGATTTGTCCGCAGGCGTTTACTTTTACACGTTCTTCTATGAAGGAGCTGTGCGTACCGTACGGTTTAGCGGCTCCATCACGATTATCAAGTAGAGACATTTCGCCAAACGGCTCTTCAGGCGTTTCAATATCTGTATATGTTTGTAATTTATGTACTTTTGCACCGTCTTAAAAAGGAAATTATGCATATCCAAATATTCGCAATATGAACCGTAAATTATTCATTATGACCTTAGTAGTGGCGACCGCTGTTTTGGGCGGCGCGTGCAAAAAGAAAACGGCCGAGAATCCCGAACTGGCCAACAACCCCTTCATGAAAGAGTGGGACACCCCTTACGGTGTGCCGCCGTTCGATGAAATCAAAACGACAGACTATCTGCCTGCCATCCAGGAAGGTATGCGACAACAGGCCGAGAACATCCAAGCCATCTGCGACAACAGCGAGGCGCCGACCTTCGGCAACACCATCATCCCGTACGAATACAGTGGCGAACTGCTGACCAAAGTGTCCGCCGTCTTCATGAACCTCGCCGAATGCATGAACAGTCCGGAAATGGAGAAGCTCTCCGACACCATCTTCCCGATGCTGACCCGTCACGGCGACGACATTATGCTGAACGCCAAGTTGTTCGAGCGCATCAAGACCGTTTATAACAACCGCGACAAGGAGAACCTCAACGCCGAGCAAAAGCGTCTGTTAGAGGTCATCTACAAGGATTTTGAGCGCGGTGGCGCGAACGTGCCTGCCGACAAACAGGCCCGTTTCCGCGAAATCAACGAGAAGCTCTCCGCCCTCACCCTCAAATTCGGCAACAACGTGCTCGGAGCCACCAACGGATACGCCCTGTTCGTGGATAACGAAGAGGACCTTAAAGGCCTGACGGAAGGGCAGTTGGCCGCCGCCAAAGAGGCCGCTGACGGCATGAAAGACGCCAAGGGCAAATACGCCTTCACGGTGCATATTCCTTCCATGGAGCCGTTCCTCCAGAACTGCGAGAACCGCGAGTTGCGCAAGGAACTCTGGACCGCCTACTCCACCCGTTGTCTGAACGGTGAGTTCAACAACAAGGAGATCATCAACGAAATTGTCAACCTCCGACTGGAAAAAGCACAAATTCTCGGCTACGACAACTACGCCAACTATGTCTTGGACGACTGCATGGCCAAGAACGCCGACAACGTTTATGAACTGCTGATGAAAGTTTGGGAGCCCGCCCTTGCCAAGGCAAAGGAGGAAGCCGCCATTTATCAGAAGATGATGAACAAAGACGGCATTTCCGGCGACCTGCAGCCCTATGACTGGCGTTATTACACAGAGAAGCTTCGCAAAGAGAAATACGACCTCAACGACGACGACATCCGTCCATACCTCGCCCTTGACTCCGCCCGCAAAGGTCTCTTCTACGTCTGCGAGCGTCTCTACGGCCTCACCTTCCGCGAGAACGAGGAAATCCCTGTCTATCACAAAGACGTGAAAGCTTTCGAAGTGATTGACAACAACGAGGTCATCGCGGTGGTCTATATGGACTTCTTCCCGCGCGAGAGCAAGCGCAGCGGCGCATGGATGACCAACTTCCGCGAGCAATACTACGACCGCGACGGCAACAACCACATCCCCGTGGTGTCGTTGGTCTTCAACTTCACGAAACCTGTCGGCGACAAGCCCTCCATGCTGAACATCGACGAGACGCAGACGTTGTATCACGAGTTCGGCCACGCCCTGCACAGCATCCTGTCGCGCTGCCACTACCCCACCCTTTCGGGCACCAACGTCCCGCGCGACTTCGTGGAGATGCCTTCACAGTTCATGGAGCACTTCGCCTTTGAGCCGGAAGTGTTGAAGGTCTATGCCCACCACTACCAGACCGGCGAGCTGATTCCCGACGCGTTAGTCAAGAAGATCGAAGCCGCCGCCACCTACGGTCAGGGCTTCATCAACACCGAGCTCTTGGCCGCCTCCATCTTGGATATGGACTACCACGTTGTCACATCACCTGTCAACATCCAATTGCCTGATTACGAGGAGCAGCAGATGGCCAAGATCGGTCTAATCCCGTCCATCATCTCCCGTTACAGAAGTCCGTACTTCCAGCATATCTTCTCCGGCGGCTACGGCGCGGGCTATTACAGCTACACCTGGTCTGCGGTCTTGGACAACGACGCCTACCAGTGCTTCAAGGACCACGGCATTTTCGACCCGACCACGGCCACCTCGTTCCGCACCAACATCCTGGAGCGCGGCAACACCGCCGACGCCATGGAGCTCTACACCGCCTTCCGCGGCCACGAGCCGTCCATCGAACCGCTGCTGAAGAACAGAGGGCTGAAATAATTAGTAATTTGTAATTATAGTCCGGTATGGGAGGAGGTTTCCATGCCGGGCTTTTTTTTACTTGCCGTTGTGCTTCCACACCGTTTTGCCGATGCGGGCGATCTCGTTGCGCAAGGTCTTGGGTGATAGCACCTCGGCGGTGATGCCGAGCGAGAGCAGCTCTTGGATGAAGTCGAAGGTGGGACGGAGAAAGTAGGTGAAGATGGAATAGTCCTCCGTGCGCTCGGCCTCCTTCTGCGACGGGTGCAACGGCAGCGTGCGCAAGTATTTCGACTGGAAGGCGTCCACCTTCAGCCGGATCAGCTGCGGTTCCTCCTCTGTCATCATCACCCCGAAGCAGGTGCTGAAAAACTCTGCCGCGTTGAAGTCGGCGGGCAGAGTGAAGCTCTCAAACTCAATGTCAATATCCTGCATCCTATCCAGCGCATAGACCTTCAGCGGACTGTCGCCGTACTTGCCCAAGAGGTACCACCGACGTTTGAATACCTTCAGCGCGTAAGGTTCCACATGGTAGAAATTTGACACGTAGTCATCTTCTACCCAGAACGGTTTATAGCTGAAGGTCAGCATTTTATTATCGCGCATCGCCTCCAGGATGGTGGGCAAGAACTCCTTGCCGGAGGGAATCTCCTCCAGGAGGATGCGGTCTTTCAGCTGGCTGCTCTCCTCCAGTTGGCTGTTGAGCGACAGCGCATCCAACAGCCACCCTTTGAATCCAGAGCTGTCCTTGAGCTCGCGGCTGTTGGCGATATAGTAGGAGTTAGTGCTTTTGTGGCAGGCAATCTCGATGCCGAACAGCTCGTGCACCGCCGCCACGTGGTTGTGGAACGAGCGTTTGGGGTAGTCCTCCCCGCCGGAAAGCAGATCGTTGCGTTTCCACTTGTCACGAATTGTACTGAACGTGATTCCCTCGAATCCTGCTTGGTTCACCGTGTCTATCAGCCAGATATACTTTCTTATAAGCTCTTTTGTCATAACTGTTGGATTTAAAAACCGACGCGGCAAAGATAACAAATAGGTGTGAAATTCCATGGCACAGTTTAAAAAAGTTATGCCGATTTTATGCACAATGGAAAAACCGACTATGCCATGAAATTGCACAGTGGTGGTTTATTTTTGCAGCGTCAAAATTAATGTAATTATGATGAAAAAAAACAACCTTATTCAGATTCTGAGCTTCCTCGCCGTACAGATGGAAGACTCTGAAACGCAATTGATTAACGCCATTGCACCGGGCACACTACCGGAATATGAACGGCCAAGACGCCGCAGTGAAAGAAGAGAATCGTTTGTGTCGGACGAGCCTCGTTACAAATCCGAAATGGTGGATCAAGTGGTACTGAAGAACAAACAGCTTGCTGATTTTTTAGCTGTTACACCGTTACAGGCAGCCATCTTCGTGGCCGGTTTCGCCCAAAATGTTGACCGCAAGGACTTCGACAAGGACAACATTTGTTCGTTTTTCGGCATCAAAAGCATGGAGTTTCTGATGATGAGAAACGACTTTGAAGAACTGGTGCGCAAACGCATCTTTTTGGCTGAAACGACACATCAGTTCAGTGAAAGAAACGACTATATTATTAATCCGCAGGTGAAAGAGGCCATTTTCGACGACAAAAAGTTGGATTTGAAAACGCTTAAAGCACCTGATTTTGACCGTTATAAGTTCGTAAATGCAGTTTCGAATCTCATCGAAAGCCGGGAAAATGAAAAAGTTTCCAGCTTGCGTCTCTTTAGACAAATAGGACCTTTGGAAAAGCAGCACAAAAATCTCACTTTCGTAAAAAACTTCCTCAAACTGAATTTTGACGTAGAAGTTCGCACACTTTTTTACGAAGTCTGCGACGATTTCGTCACCACTCGTGATCGTGAAAGCGACATAGAGTGTACCCTGAAAGACATTTATGCAGAAATGTTCCTGAGAATGGATGTGGCCAGAGAACTCAAGGAAGGGGAGCACGAACTGCAAAAAGCCGGCCTCATTGAGGTAACTCAAGGCAGCATGTTTTCCGATGCATCCATCGTTCTCACCGACAAGGGCAAGCAGCTGTTTTTGGAAGAGGACTACGAGCTTTTCAGCACCGAGAATCGCAGTCAGAGTTTGATTTATCCTGACAAAATCGCGGAGAAGTCCATGTTCTACGACAAAGAACTATCCAAACAGTTAGAACCTCTCAAAGAAAACCTTTTTGAAGAGAAATTTTCAAAACTGCAAAAACAATTGGAGGAACTGGCTATGCCTAAAGGTGTTGCCGCCTTGTTCTATGGTCTGCCCGGAACCGGAAAGACCGAGACGGCCATGCAGATTGCACGCATCACGGGGCGGGCGGTATGCCACGTCGATATCAGCGCGGCAAAGACCTGCTGGTACGGTGAGAGTCAGAAACTCGTGAAGGGCATCTTCACCAACTACCGCAGACTTTGCGAGAAGGAGAAGCAGAAACCCATCCTGCTCTTCAACGAGGCCGACGCTCTGTTGAGCAGCCGCCAGAACATCCACAATGTCAGCGGCTCCAGCAGTGTGGCGCAGACCGAGAACGCCATCCAGAACATCATCTTGGAGGAGATGGAGAAGTTAGACGGCATCCTCATCGCCACCACCAACCTCACCGGCAACCTCGACAGCGCATTCGCCCGCCGTTTTCTCTTCAAGATCGAGTTCAAGCAACCGACCGCGGAGGCCAAACAGAGCATCTGGAAGAGCAAGCTGGAGTGGCTCGCCGACGAGGATTGCCGGACGATATCCACGAAGTTCGACTTCTCCGGCGGCGAGATCGACAACATCGTCCGCAAGGTCGTGATGGAGGAAGTCTTGCACGGCACCCGCCCCACCTTGACGGAAATCGAAGAGCTGTGCCGTCACGAGAAGATCGGGAACGGGAGCAACGGGGGAAGTATCGGGTTCCAGGCGTAGGGCCGCGGCATGTAGAGACGTGCCATGGCACGTCTCTACAGTGCCACGAATTATTACCCAGCGTCACTTTCGCCGATGATACAATTTTTGTACCTTTGCCCCGATTTTTAATTGTTAAATGTAAACTAAAAATGTTCACTGTTCACTAATCACTAATCACCAAAACCCAACCCATCATGTTAGGAGCAATAATAGGAGACACCGTCGGATCGATATACGAATTCGACAACATCAAGACCACCGATTTCCCGCTCTTCTCGGAGCGGAGCGAGTTCACCGACGATTCCGTGATGTGTTTCGCGGTGGCCGACTGGCTGTTGCGGGACGAGCACCACACGCACAAGGAACTGGAAGCCTCGATGGTGCGCTTCGCACACGAATATCCCAATCCGGTCGGCGGCTACGGCGGGTCGTTCTACCGGTGGCTGTTCAGCGGGCGCGAGCGCGTGCCCTACAACTCGTGGGGCAACGGTTCGGCGATGCGGGTGAGTGCCGTGGGCTGGGCTTTTGAGACGTTGGAGGAGACGCTGCGGGTGGCGGAGATCTCGGCCGCCATCACCCACAACCACCCGGAGGGCATCAAGGGGGCGCAGGCCGTGGCCGCCGCCATCTTCTTGGGCAGGACCGGAAAGACCAAAGCGGAGATCAAGGAGTATGTGGAAACGCATTTCGGGTACGACCTGAGCCGCACCTGCGAGGAGATCCGTCCCGGGTACACGTTTCAGGAGAGTTGTCAGGGCACGGTGCCGGAGGCCATCATCGCCTTCCTCGACAGCACGGATTTCGAGAGTGCCATCCGCCTCGCCGTCTCGCTCGGCGGCGACAGCGACACCCTCGCCTGCATCACCGGCGGCCTCGCCGAAGCGTACTACCAAGAGATCCCCGAAGAGATCGCCCGAGAGATGTGGTCCCGCCTGCCGGAAACCTTCCGCGAGATATTGCGGGAGATGGAGAGGGATTGGGGGTATCCGCTGAAGGGGAGTGTGGGGTGAAAGTTTTGTGGATAAGATTGGGCGGGGGAAAGGGAAAAAGTTGTAGAAAAATTTATTTTCAAAAATCGCGGAAATGTGTATTTTTGCAGCCTCAAAAATTCTTGGAAAGGTGTATAAACACCTATTTGAAAAATTCAGGAAACGTGATTTATGAAACGGAAGATCTATGACAAATTAGTCCAGTGGAAGCAAGAGCAGGATGGTGCTACTGCTTTGCTCATTGAGGGTGCCAGACGTATCGGAAAAAGCTATATCGCCGAGGAGTTTGCCCGCAACGAGTACGACTCCTATATCATGATTGACTTCAGCAAAGCACCGGCCAGAGTCAAGTCCTGGTTCGATGAATATCTGGAGGATGTGGACACACTCCTTCAAAACATACAGCTCCATTACAAAAAGACACTCACGCCACGCAAGTCGCTCATCATCTTCGACGAAGTGCAGAAATGTCCCCGTGCCCGAGAAGCCATCAAAACGTTGGTCGCCGACCACCGTTTCGACTATCTGGAAACAGGCTCGCTCATTTCCATCAAAAAAAACGTAGAGAACATTGTCATACCTTCTGAAGAAGAAGGTATCGACATGTATCCGATGGATTTTGAGGAGTTCCTCTGGGCTATGGGAAACGAGGTGCTGATGCCCTACATCCAAAAGCAGTTTGAACAACAAAAGCCCATGGGTGACTTCCATCGAGATGCAATGCACTACTTCCGCCAATATATGATTGTAGGCGGTATGCCGCAAGCCGTGGCCGAATATGTCCAATCAAAGGACTTCAACAAAGTGGATGCCGTAAAACGGCGGATTCTGCGTCTCTACCAAAACGACATCAAGAAATATGCCGGTTCTGCCTTGGCCCGCGTTGAAGCCATCTATGATGCCATCCCCGGCCAACTCCAAAAGCACGAAAAGAAATTCACCTTGTCCGCCTTGAAGGATAAAGCCCGGATGCGGGAGTATGACAGTGCATTCTTCTGGCTCGACGACGCCCGCATCGTCAACATCTGTTACAACACCACTGCGCCGAATATCGGTTTGCAACTCAACGAGGATCGCACCACACTCAAATGCTACTTCTGCGACACGGGGCTGCTCATCTCGTTAGCTTTCAACGCCAGAGGCATCGTCAGCAATGAGATTTACCAGAAACTGATGTTTGACAAACTGGAAATCAATGAGGGGATGTTGGTGGAGAATGTTGTGGCGCAAATGCTCAAAGCGACCGACAAAAAACTGTTTTTCTACAGCAATTACGACAAAGAGAATGCCGAAAATCGCATGGTAATTGATTTTCTGCTCCAGAAAGAAAAGGTCACCAGCCGCCACAACATCCGACCTGTAGAAGTCAAAAGCGGCAAGAACTACACACTGTCATCTTTGACAAAATGCATGAAGAAGTTTGGAGATTATATAACGCCCCCCACAGTACTTCATGCTGCGGACTATAAGGTAGTGGATGGCATCACATACCTGCCAATCTATATGGCTCCTTTGTTGTAAACCTCTGATATGACCAACTTCGCGGCCATAGATTTTGAGACCGCCGTCCGTCTGGCCGTCTCGCTCGGCGGCTACAGCGACACGATTGCCTGTATCACGGGCGGCATCGCAGAGGCCTTCTACGGCCACATCCCGGAAGAGATTTTCAAGGCCATCTGGCCCTGCTTACCCGACGACTTCCAAGAGATATTGCAGGAGATGGAGAGGGTTTGGAGGTATCCGTTGGCGGATTTATAGGAAAAAATGTAGTTTTGCAGAGTCATTTTTCTTTCAGGTTTTGTATAACGAACTTCGGAAAAACAAGTAAGAGTTGTAATTATCATTTAAAGAATATAGATTGTGTTAAAACAAAAACTATTTGTAGGTTCTAACTATGCCACAGGAATCTACGGAAAAAAACTATTGGTAGTAGGACATCAGAAGCACGCAACCCCATCTGAGCGTGAACAATTCAAAAAGAACCCGACAATGGAATATACTTCTGACAACGACAATGTTGAAATGTTAGATGAATTACGCACGGGTAAATGTATGACAACATGGGAAGCCAAAGATAGAAAAGCGTGGCTACAATTTGGGAAAATGCTTTCTGGAAATCTTGGATTTGAACTAGGGACTGAACAAAGTTGCAATTTGTTGAACTCTCTAGCTTTCTGCAACTATCTCCAAGTACCAGATTTTAATTTGGAAGCAAGACAAGGTAAAGACAAAGAGGAACTGTATATTTTTTCCGAATCTATCTTTAAAGAATACCTGGACGAAATAGAGCCTGATAAAATTATTGTATGGGGAACACATGCTTATCCTTATGTTGCCAAATTTGGTGATAAATTAGATGACCGCCATTGCAAAATAACAATGCCTTCAGGGCATACGATTGATGTTTTTCGCATAAATCACCCATGCATTGTTGGAGAAGGTGGTTACGAACAATCCATACGACAGATAAAGGATTTTTTGAGCCGGTAATTGGCTGTCATTGATTTCAAAAAGATGGGATCACACTCGGAATTTCGCGAAATTCATTAAAAGTCTGTGAAATTGCATTGTGTAGGATAGTTTCAGTTTTTTTCGACATTGAATGTATGATGATAAAGAGATAAGTGAAATATATTAAAATCAATCAAAATATGGATAATAAAAAAGCCCCTTGGTGGCTTAGCCACAAACCTGTTGTCACTGTGGATTATGAAAATTACGATGCTGATGCTGGCGATGCAAAATTCATGTCTATAGGGCACGCGACATGGAATTCGGAAGATTATTCTGCTAAAATTTGGCGATGGGCCAACAACGGAGAACGTTGGTCTCGTCAAAGTGAAGAACTGCCATTGTGGAGAGTCTTGGATTTAGCCACACTTTTAGTTTCAGTAATAAATGGTAAACATAGCAATCTTGATGAATTTGTACAAGATGATGACAGTGTAAATTCCTTAAAAGACTATTTGAATGAAAATATGGAAATGTATGCTCCCAAATTAAGGGAACTAAATAGAATGCTAGAACCGACTATTCACACTTTGACAAAAGAAAGCGTTCCTAACATATTTTCTTTTGCAACATCTGAGTTGAGTCAAGATGCTATGCTTTCATGGTTATTACAGTGGGCAAATCCTGAGTATAAAGACATTGATAGTTCGTTACATCACGTCGCGTGTTCATTTTTAAAACTTCTTATAGGACAAACGAATTATACTATCAATAGTGTCGATGTTGGTAGACAATGGCAAAACATTGATATTTGGGCGGAAATTAATGATAATGCCATTCTCATTATTGAAGATAAAACTAACACATCTATTCATGACAAACAACTTGAGAGGTATAGAGATATTGTGGAAAAATGGTACAAAGGGAAAAGAGACCAGTACTTCTTCGTTTATGTAAAAACAGGAAATGAACCTTTATCGACACTGAAAGAGATAGAAAACAAAGGATACAGAACGATTTCTCGTATTGATATTATCAATTGTTTAGATAGCTATAGCGGGAACAACTATTTGCTAGTAAACTTTATAAATCACTTGAAAAAAATTGAAAGTGCAACACAAGGGTTCAGAATATTACCTGTTAAAGACTGGAACTGGTATGCTTGGCAAGGGTTTTATAAAGAGTTAGAATGTCGCTTGTCTCTTACATCTTGGGATTATGTCGCCAACCCATCTGGTGGTTTTTTAGGTGCATGGTGGCATTTTACCCCTATAGTTGATGGGGAAATGTACCTTCAATTTGAAGAGCAAAAGCTTTGTTTTAAAATATACTATGAAGGTGATAGGGATCGTTCTGAAGTTCGAACAGAAATGCATAATAGATTATTGTCGATAGCAAAAGATAACAATCGCTATGAAATATCAAAACCGGCAAGATTTGGTGCTGGACTTTATATGACTATTGCTGTTGTTGACCCTGAATATCTATTTGGAAACAATATTGTTAATATTGATGTTTTGGTTGAAAAATTGTTGATCTACCAAGGATTAATAGATGCATGTTGCAAACAATAAGAAGAAAATCGGATTGAGAGGTTTGTTTACCGCCTTTACTTGCCACCCCCTTGCTCCCCTCCACCTTATCTTTGCTGCATCAAAAACGACAAAGGTATATTGAAGTACAATAACGATAACCTACAAATCGGGAACTTCGTGGAAATCAAGACTCCGGACAGGACAATTGGCTTGTGCAGATAAAAATTCAAAGCGTTCTACAATGCCACGAATCGGCATAGGTGCTGGTAGAAATGAGTTGATATTTCATCATTAAAGAAATAAAGATCATGAGTGATTATCGAGAACAAGAAAGAAAACGTCAAAGTGAATTGGCCCAAAAAACCGATATTTTTGAGCATTCGGACACAGGAGCCATATACAGAAAAATAGGACGAGATTTCATTCTTAAAAGTAATGAGAAGAATTTATATAAGGAAATCAGAGAGAACGTAATGCAATATTTCAAGGATTTTGGCATATCATGGTGGGGAGGGCACATTCCATCAGGGCATTTGTTATCTTCACAAATAGCCTGCCTAAATCATCTCTTTCTATTGAAAAATGACCCAGAAATGGTCCTTGACATTCTTAAAAACATATGTGATGAATTCAAGGAAGTTCTACCAATACAATGTGACAACAAAACTAAAAAAGAAGAGCTTCGAGAACCAGGATATGTTGCTTTTGAAGTAGTATCCGACATGGACCATCTTAATGAAGAACAACCAAAGAGAGGTTCCAATTGTACATCTATAGACGCACTTATTTTAGCAAAACATAAATCCGATAAAACTTTTCTCATACTAATAGAATGGAAATACACGGAAAGCTATGCTTCTTTTGACAAGTCGTTGGAAGATTCTAAAGACATGGAAAAGGGAAATCAAGGGAAAGGAAAAGAGAGACTACGGCGATATAGTACCCTGATTAACGATTCAAAATATTTAGTGACTAAAGATGGATATCGTTCTTCCCTGTATTTTCAAGAACCATTCTACCAGTTGATGAGACAAACACTATGGGCGGAACAAATGATTGTTAATAAAAATAAGGAACGTATTCAGGCCGATGACTACTTGCATTTGCATGTTGTCCCCTCAGAGAATAAGGACCTTTTGTCTCATAACTATCGCCGCTTTGAAATGGAACAAGGTATGGAGGTGGCTTGGAGGGAAATGCTGACAGAAGAAGGAAACAAACGCTATCTTAGAATTGACCCACAAGAGTTGATTCAACCAATTAAAAACAAATATTCTGAACTTTATCAATACTTAACTAGAAGATATTATAACAAATAGATTTCGTTACAATCTGGTGCTGTCGCACATGTTAATGGTGATAAAGTCGCTCAGGCTCTGCACCGCCACCATCACCCCCCCGAGCGCTTTGATACGCTCTTGAGGGGTTGAGAAGAACTGCCCACTCCGCGATGCCACGAATTGGCTCGGTCCCGCACTATCTTTGCCGCAAAAACAAACGACTATGATCTATCTCGAATCATTCAAATTCCCCACTTTTGAACAAGAGGACAAGGCTCTCCACGACTATTACCATTATGATCCGGACTCTTTGGAGGAATCCTATTTTCACAAGGACGTCTCGGGCAATTATCCCTTTGGCGTTCTGTCGGACCACAGTCTCAGGTCCCTTGATTTTACCCCTATCACCATTTTGTATGGAGGTAACGGCAGCGGGAAATCCACCGCCCTCAACGTGATTTCCGAAGTGCTGGGCATCAAACGGAATGCTGCCTACAACACCACAGTGATGATGGAACGCTATGGCAAACTGTGTAACTTCACCGTTAGTCCCGAATGGAAAGCAGAACATCCAGCGGCCCAACTTTCGGAATTTTCCAAGATGATAACCAGCGACGACATCTTCAAAAACATCCTTCGGTCAAGAGACAAAAACGAAATCAAAACAGCCAAAAGCCGTATTCTGAGAGATGAAATCTTGGATGTGAAATACCATCAAGACTATCCGCGTCATATTAATTTTGCCACCAATGAAGGTGTCGAAGAGATAAAAAAGATCGGAAGGTATAAGAAACAGAGTGTGGTGCAGTCGCTGTCGGACGAATTGGGCACTTTGGAGCAAGGGTATTCCAACGGAGAAAACGGCCTGCGGTATCTGATGACGGAAATCGAGGAGGATGGTCTGTACCTTTTGGACGAGCCCGAAAACAGTATGTCGTGCCAGTTTCAGCAAAGTCTGGCGAAGGTCATCCATTTCTCCGCTATGCGTTGCGGCGCCCAGTTCGTCATCGCCACACACTCCCCGTTCCTCTTAGCTATGCCGGATGCCAAAATCTACAACCTCGACGCCGACCCCGTGAATCTGGCCCAGTGGTACGAGCTGGAAAACATGCGCATCTATTTCGAATTGTTCCATTCTTCCGCAGACCTGTTCAACGCGCGGAAATAAGCCGTTACCACCCACTATCGCGCCCGCGCGGTTTTTCGCGGGGTGAAACCCTTAATCCTTTTCTCCCCGCACACCTACGGCGTGCGCACCCACCCTTGTTCGCCACATTCTACCAAGCCCTGCACCCCTAACGGGGTGCAAGATCCCTCTTCACTGATCACTGTTCACTGTTCACTGCCAATGGGTAGGCCTTTGGGTCGGTCGGGGTTGGTTATGCCACGAAACGGCACAGTTCAGCACTATCTTTGCCGCAACTTTAGTATTCACCAACAGTTGCGCCCGACACGTACCAGGGAAAATGAATATGAACGATTATTATTTTTATGTCGCCACGAATGAGGAAGATTTGGGATGGGAGTTCACGATTAGTGAATTGATTGAGAGTGAATTTGAAGCACATCCCGACAATTTTCCAAACAAGTCCGAGAAAATAGAATTCTTGAAAGACCTGATTGCTGACATAGAGGAGTGCATTGAGAGGGTGGGGAATGAGGAAGAAATTACAGACTGTTTTTGAACTGTATCCCTTATGCCCACACACTTCATCACCGACACATTCCACTACATCACCATCCTTAACCTCACGTTTTTCGCGGGGTGAAACCCTTAATACTTTTCTCCCCGCACACCTAACGGCGTGCGCATCCATCCTTGTTCGCCACATTCTACCAAGCCCTGCACCCCTAACGGGGTGCAAGATCCCTCTTCACTGATCACTGTTCACTGTTCACTGCCAACAGGCAGGCCTTTGGGTCTGCCGGGCTCGGTAGTGACGAAGCGGTACGGAGGCGGTGTCGCAGGCCGTAGGTCTGCGGGCAGCGTATGCCACGTTTTAGCACACCCGTGTATTATTTTTGCCGGCACAATTTTTTCATTCATTTATTATCTTTGCAAATTCTTATTCTAAGATGAAAACCATCCCAAACCACAACGCTAAAATCTTCACGGACAACATAGAGGAGTTAGCGCTTGAACAAATTCAACGCCTGCTTTCCGTCAAGGTGTTCGCCGACTGCAAAATCCGTATAATGCCCGATGTGCATGCCGGCGCGGGCTGCGTGATCGGTTTTACGGGCAACTTGGGCGACAAAGTGATCCCCAACATTGTGGGAGTTGACATCGGCTGCGGCATCCTCGTGCAACCGCTCGAAGTGCCGGAATCAATTGATTTCCACGCGCTCAACAACTTCATCCTGAAGGCCATACCGTCGGGGCGCGACTTCCGCAGTGACCAATACCTGCCGCTGCCCCACAAGTATATGGAGGTCTATTCCGAGGCCAAAGCCATTATTCGTGAGCTGTACAGCTACAGACTTCTCAAGGAGAGCAAACGTTTGGATAAATCTATCGGCTCCCTGGGCGGTGGCAACCATTTCATTGAGCTCGACCGCGATGAACAGGGGAAATAGTATCTTGTAATTCACACGGGAAGCCGCAACCTGGGCAAACAGGTGGCCGACCTGTACCAAAAGGAGGCGCGGAAACTGCTTTCGGGGTGGGACAAGGTGATGGAACAACAGAAACGAATCATAGAGGAATACAAAAGCCAAGGCCGGAGAAAGGAGATTCAGGCCGCCATTGCCAAACTGCACTCCGATTTCAAGATGCAGACCCCGCCTGTGCCGCCCGACCTCTGTTATCTGGAGGGCGAGCCGAGCAACGAGTACCTGCACGACATGCGGCTTTGCCAGCGTTGGACGCGCCTCAACCGCAGACTGATTGCCGACCTGATCACAGACTTCCTTGAGGAAAAACATTCCGCTTGCGGAGTTGCTGACGGTGCTTTTGAAAGCGTACACAACTATATCAGTGACGACAACCTGATCCGAAAAGGTGCCATCTCTGCCAAAGCTGGCGAACGGTGCATCATTCCGCTCAACATGCGCGACGGCTCGCTCATCTGCATCGGCAAAGGCAACGCCGACTGGAACTGCTCAGCGCCGCACGGGGCGGGGCGTGTGATGAGCCGGGCGAAGGCGTTCAAGGAACTGCGGCTGGAAGATTTCAAAAGCTCCATGGAAGGCATCTACAGCGAAACCGTGACCAACGACACCCTTGATGAAGCCCCTATGGCGTATAAGCCTAAGGATGAGATTCTTGCCAACATACATGACACGGTAAGCGTGGAGAATATCATCAAACCCGTATTCAATTTCAAAGCCGCCGAATAAAACCATTGGCGTTTTTCGCGGGGTGAAACCCTTAATACTTTTTTTCTTTCCCCCGCACACCTGACGGCGTGCGCATCCCCCCGTGCCCGCCCCATTCTACCAAACCCTGCACCCCTAACGGGGTGCGGCGGCTGACGGGACGTGCTTCCCAATGATGACAGGCAATACGCGCAGGCAGGCCGTAGGTCTGCCGGACTCGGTAGCAACGAACAACACGAGGCGGTGTCGCAGGCCGTAGGTCTGCGGGCACCGCAATGCCACGAATCGGCACAGTCCCGCGCTATCTTTGCCGCATCAAAACAATAAAGACTATGATCGCAAAGAAAATCATCATCCCCGTCGGTTTCAACGCCGAGCAATGCCAAGAGGGCATCATGAATTGTTTCACATCCGATGATAACACGGAATGGATGGACAGCGGCGACTTTGTCGTGCGATACCTGTATTGCCAGGAGGACGGCGACTACGACCCGCCGCTGGAGGTGTGGCTGCTTGTGTGGGACTCGCCCGGTAATATGATCAAACCTCCCAAAGGTGGGTGCTCGTCGTTGTATGTGAAATGCCTGGCCGTCGGCGTGAATCTGACCTGGTGCAAAGTCCACCACAAAGGCCTTACCATCCACGTCATCAAAGTGCTGCCGCCTGCATCTGGGCAAAAGTCTCCCATCATTGAGGACTCTTGGTTCGGAAACGCGGTGGACCACTTCCATACGGTTGATTATCAGGAGGAAATGGAGCACTCGAACCCAAATTTGCCATTTGGGGAGTTCTTGAACAAGATGGATGAGAGGATTGCGGGGATAGTTAAAGGGAATCAATAACAGCGAAAAAGAATGAAAAAGAATTCAAAGAGGAAAAACACTTCCGACAGCGAGCACTGGAGCCACAAACATGACTACCCGATTGAAGAGGTGTGGAACACGAAGAACACGTTAGCCCGTCTGATTGCCCCGCGTCTCGTCACATTTAGGGATTTGGACAAACACGGACATCCTGGCGGTTTTAAGGACATACGCGAGTGGAACGCCACCATTCAGAAAATGATTGACGCCTTCGAGCTAATGAAATACACGGATTGCCTCTCAGAAGAGGAGACCAAAACATTTTCGGAGGGTATCACCTTGTTCTGCAAGTATTTCAGGAATTTGTGGGATTAAATGGTAGAAACTGAGCGTCTCGAAGAGACACCACAGTAGCCCCCACCGTCCCCGCCCACCCGCCGTCTTCCGCGAAATCTTGCGGGAGATGGAGAGTGATTGGGGGTATCCGCTGGCGGGAATATAGGTGAGTTTGAGGGATAAGAATAGGCGGTAAAAGGAAAAAATCATCGGCGGGCTGATGAGTTTCGAGGAGTAGATTTGCCAAAAAACATTTTACACATTTTGCGTTACGCATTTTGCGTAATCGAAGAAAATTGTGTATCTTTGCAGCCGTTATAAAACAAACCGTCATGGATAACCCATTCATTATCAAATCGTACGAAACAAAGGAATTGTTCTGCGACCGCGAAGAAGAACTCCAACAACTGCTTCGCAACGCCACCGGCCACACCGACACCACCCTTATCTCGCAAAGACGCATCGGCAAAACCGGACTGATTCTGCGGCTGTTTGACGAACTGTCATCCACACATCCCGATATCCAGACCATCTATATGGATATTTTCGCCTCCCAAAGTTTGGACGATTTCATCAAGATGATGGCGGAAGCGGCTATGCGGGCATTCCGTCCCAAAAGCTCCATATTGGACAAGCTTATGATTTTCATCAAGGCGCTCCGTCCGCAGATTTCATTTGATCCCATTACGGGCGAGCCACAACTGCAGATTTCCTACCAGACAACCCACGAAAAAGAGTACACCCTGCGTGGCCTGTTCGAGTTTTTGGACGGCCAAAACACCCCCATCGTGATGGCTATTGACGAGTTCCAGCAAATCCGCGAATACCCGGAACAAAATATGGAGGCACTGCTGCGCACCTATATACAACAAACAAAGAACATCACCTTTGTCTTTTGCGGCAGTAAAAAACACATAATGGCCGACATTTTCACCAATGAACGCAAACCGTTTTACTCCAGTACCGCCTTCTTGGCCCTTGACAAAATCCCTATAGAAAAATACAAGGCTTTCATTGTCAATCTTTTTAATAAAAGGAATCGCAACATTCAGCCCGAAGCGGCGGATTTTATACTTGAATGGACTCACAGGCACACCTATTACACCCAGCAACTTTGTCACACAATTTATAACAACGGTGCCATCAATATAGGGCTTGACGAAGTGAAAAACGCCTGCGCCCAGTTGCTACAGCAAGGGGAGGCTGTGTACCTCCAATATCGCCAGATGCTAACCGAAAAACAGTGGCGGTTTCTCATCTCTATCGCCAAAGAGGGTAAAGTCACACAAATTACCGCCGGCGATTTTTTGAGAAAACATAAAATCGGAACCCCGTCCTCCGTACAACGCCTCGCCGATTCTTTGTGCGAAAAAGGATTGTTGAATGCAGAGACCTCCCTTCACCGTACTGAATATACGGTCAACGATGTTTTCTTTTCGCATTGGTTAGAACGACTTTGAGATTTTGCATTATGCTCACCTACATCTCCAACACCGACCACTACAACCTCGTCCTCTCCCGAGTAGCTTCCGTCAGGAAGTCGCTGTGGATTGGCACGGCGGACATTAAAGACCTCTACGTGAAAGTCGGGGACGGCACGCTGCCGTTCCTCGCGGTTTTGGCGCAGTTAGTACGCAAGGGCGTGGAGGTGCGCCTCATCCACGCCAAAGAACCCGGACCGGCCTTCCGCGAGGACTTCGACAAGTACCCGTCGTTGGCGAAAGGATTGGAACGGGTGCTATGTCCCCGGGTCCACTTCAAGATGCTGGTCTTCGACGGCAGCGCGGTCTATTTCGGCAGCGCGAACCTCACCGGTGCGGGCATCGGGATGAAGGGGGCCAACACCCGCAACTTCGAGGCGGGCATCCTCACCGACGAACCCGAATTAGTGCGCCAGGCCATGCAACAGTTCGACGAGGTCTGGATGGGACTGCACTGCACGAAATGCCTGCGGCGGAAGTACTGCGGGGACCCGATAGCGTGATTGTACCGATATGCCACACTCTTGCACACCTTTGCTCTATCTTTGCCGCCGTGTCTGCTAATAGCATATTCCTATAGGATAGGCCGGCAAACACTATTTTTGCCAAAAATTCAAGAGTATGACAATCGAAAAGAACCAACGCGCCCTGACACAACTGTCCGCCATCTACCAGCCCGGCACGCTCAATCTCATCGGCGGACGCCCCGGCATGGGCAAGACTACCCTCGCGCTCCAACTTGCGACGGAAACCCACCTGCCCACCGCCTATTTCTCCCTCGAAATGAAACGCGACCAGCTGCTGCTTCGCCACTCCACCGGCCAATGTCCAAAATGGATTCACATTGACGAGACGGCAACATTGACGGTGGATTCTATCCGGGAGAAGGTGCGCCAATTGCAGGAAACATACGACATCCGCTGGGTCATCATCGACTACCTGCAACTGATGACCTCCTCGCAGCCGTTCACGAACCGTGGGGAGGAAATGACCCATATCATCCAAGAGTTGAAGAAGATGGCTGAAGAGTTCCAAGTGGCCGTCATCGTGCTCACGCAGCTGATGCGCACGGTATTGATGCGCGACGACTACCGCCCCATCTTGCAAGACGTACCCGATTGGGAGCGCATCGGACAGTGGGTGGACAACGTGCGCCTGCTTTATCGCGCCGAGTACTACCATATTGTCGGCGGCAAAAAGAATCTGTTGGAGGTGCTGGCCACCGAGTGCGGGCAGAGCAGCGTTCCTGATCTGCAGCTGAAGTATATGAAGTGGGACGCTTCGCTGACACTGAAACAGAACATACATGGGATATCGGACACGGACAAACTCCACGCGATGCTTGCCACTACCGAGGGCGAAATCCTCCGCGAGGCCAAGCCCTTTGACGGCGACCTGGACTGGAAAACGTCCACAGGGAAGATGCTCGACTGGATGTTAGAAGAGCGCGCCTGCATCCTCAACCGGATGTTCGAGCTGCACTGCACCGAGGCCGAAGTGCGCCGCTTCGAGCACGTGAACGAGGCACTGCTGAAGATGATGAACCGCTTCCACGAAGAGCAGCAACAGCTTCAGAAACAGTTGGATATGCTTCCCGACATAGGCGAGCACGGTGCTAACCGTTTATACCTGATCGGGGAAATCAACTATTGTCACGACTACGAGGACCCGAAGATCTTCTCGATGGAGGAGGATGCGTTTTACGGGTCGCACTGGAACGAGATGCTGTGGGCGGTGTCGTCGGTCTCGCGGATGGACGCGCACACCATCCACAACGGCGAATCCAACCACCTCGACGACGGCCAGACCTGGGCGGAGGGCCCACTGTGCATCCCGCAGTTCGAGCACATCTGCGTCTGCTACCTTGCCCACGCCCTCTGCACGCACCTGCGCTACAGCATCCCCGACCTCCTGCGGATGACCACCTACACCTGCGAACGCTCGATGTGGGAGATGTCTGAAGCTGAGATATAAAGGCTGCGGGATGCCATGCAGCAGTTCAACGAAATGTGGATGTGACTGCACTACGATTTTTCCTATCTTTGCCGCCGTTTTTTAATTCTTGAATGTAATATCTAAGACCCTTTATTCACTAATCACCATTCACCAACCACAATGACCGACTTTGCCGCCATAGACTTCGAGACCGCCAACGGGCAGCGCAGCAGCGTCTGCAGCGTGGGCGTGGTGGTGGTGCGCGGAAGCGTCATCACCGACACGTTCTACAGCCTCATCCATCCCGAGCCCGACTACTACGCCTGGTTTTGCCAGGAAGTTCACGGACTCTCGCACGAGGACACCGATGATGCACCCATATTCCCCGTCGTGTGGCGACAGATCGAGCCGCTCATCGCCGGACTGCCCCTCGTGGCGCACAACAGTCCTTTTGACGAGGGTTGCCTCAGGGCCGTGTTCCGCATCTATCAGATGGACTACCCCGACTACCAGTTCCTTTGCACCTGCCGGGCTTCGCGCCGCCATTTCGGCCGCCGTCTGCCCAACCACCAGCTGCACACTGTGGCCGAGGCCTGCGGCTGCCCGATGACCAACCACCACCACGCGTTGGCCGACGCGGAGGCCTGCGCGAAAATCGCAATGCAACTGTTGTAGAAAGACAACCATGACAACTTGGGACAACATTATGAAAAAAAGTTGTCCCAAGTTGTCCTTGTTGTCGTTCATAAAAATCACCCCTGTTGTCGTCCCAAAAAAACGTATCTTTGCCACATGAAAAAAGAGTTCATCGTTTTTTGTATCATTGTCTTCGCACTGGTCGTCGCGTCCCGCGCCCAGACCGTTTATCAGAAAGACAAATGGGGTGCGAAACTGTACTATATGCAGGAGAACACCATCCGGATGAAGGACCGCTGGGGCGAGCAGTTGCTGTGGTACGATGCCGCCTCGCAACAGGTGCGGCTTAAAGACCGTTGGGGACAACCCCTGATTTACATGGACGGACCAACCGTGCGGATGAAGGACCGTTGGGGGGAACCACTGCTCTACTTCGACGGGCTGACCATCAGGCAGAAAGACCGCTGGGGCACACCACTCTACTACCTTGACGGACAAACCCTTAGGCAGAAAGACCGCTGGGGCGCACCGGTCTATTACTTCGACTTCATTCCCGACCGGTGGCAAATCGCGTGCCTGATACTCATGTGATTGATTTTTGCAGTGGCATCAATTTTGTAAATTATTGACACATAGGAGAATAGGTTGTTTTCTGTATTAAAAACATTACTTTTTGTAACTTATACTTGCTTTTTGTCAAGAATTGTGTATTTTTGCAACGTCAAAAATATCATCATTCATCTTAAAAATTTAAGGTTATGAAAAACACAAAATTCTTGTTACCAGGCGGTTACAAAAAAGTAGGTTGGTGGATATTCGGTATAACCGTTGTGCTGATCATCCTCCATTTCATCTTCCAAAGTCAATGCGACTTCAGTCTCAACAACATCCGAGAGCTTTTCGGGATGGAACGTCTGGAAAGAAAGGGGTGGCAGCTTTCCTCCTCTTTCGGCCCAAACGACGACCTTCTGCTGACATTTATCGGCTTTTTGCTGATTGTGGCCGGCATTTTCATCGGTTTCTCCCGCAATAAGGAAGACGACGAATTCATCGAACAACTTCGGTATGAGTCATTGATCCTTTCGCTCTACATCAACAGTGGAATCGTACTGCTTTGTCTGATATTCGTATGGGGTCTTCCTTTCCTGTGGGTGATGATGATCAACATTTTCTCCATCCTATATGTCTTCATCCTTTGTTTTTACCTTCGCCTGTACCTTAACAAACGTTCCATGCGCTATGAAAAACAGGATTAAAGTGGCACGCGCCGAGTTGAACATCACCCAAGGCGAACTGGCGGAAAAGATCGGCGTGACCCGCCAAGCGGTGAACTCCATCGAATTAGGGAAATATGTCCCCAGCACCCTCTTGGCACTGAAGATGGCGCGGTATTTCGGCAAAACCGTGGAGGAACTGTTTATGCTGGAGGAAGGAGATTAATCTTTCTGCAAAATCTGCGGGTTCAGCGGGCACATTTTCTCCCGCAGAACTCGCAGACTTACGCAGATAAATATAGTACGATGATGAATTACTTTACACCCCCGTCCGTATCTTCGTCCTATCTTCTCCCTCAACCTTGCCCGCACCGGCCTTCTTGTAGGCGTTGAAGTTGTAGCTCACGCCCAACCAGAACATCCGGCTCTTGCCGTGCAACATATTGTCTAACTGATAGTACTGGTTGTCGGCGAAAATCTCCCACTTGCGGGTGTTGAAGACGTCCGTGAGCTGCGCGGAGACCGTGAGCGCGCCCTTCAGGAACTTCTGGCTGATGCCGATGTTCAGGTAGTGCGAGAGGCGCGTGGTGAACTGCGGGTAGTACTGCGGCGTGTTCACGAAATACTGCAGGTTGATGTTCATCCCCTTGATCGGGCGGAAATCTAACCGCACGTTGCTGTTGTTGACCCAGCCGCTGTTCGAAATGTCCCACTCGTCGATGTTGCCCACCGAACGGAGGTAATAGGTGTTCGTGCCGAGCGTCGCCGTCATCCATTTCCACGGGTCTGCCTTGACGCTGAAATCCAGCCCTGCCTTGGTCTGCGAGGTGGCGTTGATGTAGGTCATCAGCAGAATGTCGCCCTCGAAACGCGCCACCTGCGTGATGTAGTTGTGGATGTAATTGCCGTAAACGCCCACATTCACAGCCCATTTCAGCACCTTGAACTGGTAGAGCAGCTCAGCATTGTCGGCGGTCTCGGGCTGGAGATGCATGTTGCCCTGCTCGAAGTTGTGCGGGTCGATCATGCTCATATAAGGGTTGAGCTGCGGATAGGTGGGTCGCGTGATGCGCCGCGAATAGGCCAGCGACAGACTGTGCTTTTTGGAAATCTTGTACTTGAACGACAGCGAAGGCCCGAGGAAGAAATGCTGCGACCACTCGTCCAACAGCTCTTTCTCACTATGCAAATACGTACGGCTGTACTCGGCACGGAGACCGGCACTCCATGTAAACCGGTCGCGCCACTCCGTAGAGGTGAACTGCACGTAAGCGGCGGGCACGTACTCCCTGTGCAACAGATCGTTGCTGAACTGATGGGAGTAGTCCCAACCGAGACTGTCGCGCACGAAGAAGTTGTGATAGATGTCGTTCTGGCGGTAGGAGAACTTCACTCCCGCATCCCAGAAACCGTATTTCTCGATGAATTTCCAGTCCGTTTGGGCGGAGGTGAGCAGCGGACTTCCGCCCGACACCGACTTGCTGACCGAATCGCCCTCCAAGAAGTAGTACGACGGGCGGTGACCCCAGATTTTGGAGACGTTCGCCTTGACGGAGAAGGTGAGCTTCCCAGGACGGATGGCGTGCCAATAGGCGAACGTGCCGTCGAGGTTCTCGCGGTTCCAGGTCACGTCGCTGCGGCGGTTCTCGTGCATCAGGATGCCGTTGTGGAGCCAGTCGTTGGAGAGATCTTGCACGGTGTTGAAGCGAGGCAATATGAGCCGGAAGTCAGCGTCGATCTTGTTCCGCATATTGGGCTTGATGGTCACCCCGAGGGCGATGTTGTTGTTGAAAACCTTCCGCAGGGCGTGGATCTGCTGGCTGAGACTGTCGCCGGTGGTGCGGTAATAGCGGTAGAGGTAGCCGTTGTTGAGGTCATCCTCGTATTTCACCTGGTAGTTGAAGCGCAGGGCGAACTTGTTGCGGGTGTAGTTCAGCGCGAGACTGCCGTTGGTGAAGTGGTTGAAGCCGTAGTTGACCGCCGCCATTCCGCTGAGGCCTTTCTTCCCGTCCTTCTTGGTAACGATGTTGATGATGCCGCCCGTGCCCTCCGCGTCGTAGCTGGCACTCGGGTTCGTGATGATGTCGATGCTCGCCACATTGGAGGAGGGTATCGCGTTGATGGAACCGAGGTTCGTGGGCACCCCGTCGAGGAGCAGCAGCACATTGCCGTTGCCGCGGATGGAGACGTTGCCGTCAGGGTCAACGGTCACGGAGGACTGCTGGCGCAGGAGGTCCGCGACAGTGCCGGTCATCATAGTCGTGGCATCCGTGGGCATTATGGTGGTGTGTTCGGCGGTGACGATTGTTCGTCCGCCATCCCTCGCCGAAATGTTCACCTCTTCCAGTGCCTGCGACGTGGCCTCCATTGGAATATTTCCCAAAGCAACTTCATTCTTATCCGCTGTAAAGTCAAGATGTTTCGATTTATAGCCCATGTAAATCACGGTCAGGGTATAAGCTTTCGATGAACGGGGCACTTTCAGCGAAAACTGTCCATTTTGGTCGGTGAGGGTGCCCGCCACCACGCTGTCGTGTTGCGAGGCATACACGGAGACGTAAGGCATTTCGAAGTTCTTCTCATCTACCACCTTACCGGTCACCTTGCACGATGTATGCTGCGCAAAGGCGGAAAAGCTGAGAATCAGCAGAATAACGGCGAGAAAGAGGGGGTGTTTGGGCATAAGAATCGATGAACATTTTAAGTGCAAAAGTACACAATTTACGGACGTGGACAGGAAAATGAAAAAAACGTATATTTGCAGCGTTAATAAAGAAAGACGAAAACAGTATGGAATACAGCATCATCATAGAGAAAAACCCAACAACAGGCGTCTATGTCGGACAATGTTCACAGCTTCCCGAAGCAATGAGCCAAGGAAACACTTTGGCAGAACTCATGTCCAACATGAAGGAAGCCATTGAACTGGCCGTTGAATGCCAACAGGAATAACTGCAAGCAGTTGGGGATTCCGCTTGTAGGAAACAATTAACAAAACACTATTCCGCCCCCATCTCCACCGCGAATTGATAATCGGCCTCGTTCACCGTGTATTCCACCACATATTCGTTACGGTGTTTCTTGCTTTTGTTCTCCAAAATGGTCCAAAACTGCTTCAGGGCTGGTATTGTGCCGTCCCTGCCGGGACGAGGGAATCCGTGGGGGCATCCGTTTCTACCGAGCGGTCGCCCCTGCCGGGGCTATTCGGGAATCGTACCGATGTCCCCTATCCGTAACATGCATCGCAATGTCCCGACAGGGGTCAAAGCCCGGTAGAAGGGGGGCTTTGGGGTTGCCGTCAGACCGCGGTAGGGGTCAAAGCCCAAAAACAAGATGTAAGTCGGTTGATTTTTTTGTACCTTTGCCGCCAAAATCAGACCGATGGAAGAGAAGACCCCCACCCCGCAGGAGCGCATCGACCGCCTCATACAGGAAATCAACCGGCACAACTACCAGTATTACATGCTGGACAACCCCACGATTTCGGACTACGATTTCGACCAGCTGTTGCAGCAACTCATTGACCTTGAGGCCGCTTATCCCGAACTGCGCCGTCCCGACAGTCCCACGCAGCGCGTGGGCGGTGAGGTGACGAAACACTTCCAAAGCGCGGCGCACCTATACCCGATGCAGTCGTTGGGCAACACCTACTCGCAGGAGGACCTCACCGAGTTCGACCGCCGTGTGCGCGAACTCCTCGCCGCCTCCCCCGAGTACGTCTGCGAGCTCAAATACGACGGCGTGGCCATCAGTCTGATCTACGAGAACGGCGTGTTAGTGCGTGCGGTGACCCGTGGCGACGGCACCCGCGGCGACGTGGTGACCGCCAACGTGCGCACCATCCGCACCATTCCGCTGCAGTTGCAGGGCGACTTCCCGCCACTCATCGAGGTGCGCGGCGAGATCATCATGCCGTTCAGCAGCTTCGAGCAGCTCAACGCCGAGCGCGAGGAGATAGGGGAAGCCCCCTTTGCCAACCCGCGCAATGCGGCCTCCGGAAGCCTCAAACTGCAGGATTCCGCTGAAGTCGCCAAACGCGGCCTCGATTTCAAACTCTACTTCGGTCTTGGTGAGCAACTGCCCGGAAGCAACCACTTTGACCGCCTGCTGAAACTTCACGAGTGGGGATTCCGCAAGCCCGACGTGATGGAGAAAGTCGCCGACCTCAACGGAGTTTACGACTTCCTGCACACGTGGGACGAGAAGCGCAAAACACTCCCCTACCCGATTGACGGCGTCGTCATCAAGGTCAACGACTTTGAACAGCAACGGCAGGTGGGAGCCACGGCCAAGAGTCCGCGCTGGGCCATCGCCTACAAATTCAAGGCCGAGCGGGTCTCCACGAAACTGCTAAGCGTTGATTTCCAGGTGGGCAGGACCGGTATCATCACACCAGTGGCGAACCTCAGCCCCGTCTCTTTGGCAGGAACGGTCGTGAAGCGAGCCACCCTCAACAACCGCGACTTCATGACGGAGATGGACATCCGCGAGGGCGACAGTCTCTTCGTGGAGAAGGGCGGTGAAATCATCCCCAAAATCGTGGGAGTCGATACTGACAAGCGGCTCCCCGACGCACAACGGGTGCCTTTCATCACGCACTGTCCTGTCTGCGGCACCGAGCTGCAACAGGCGGAGGGCGAAGCGGGTGTCTTCTGTCCCAACGCCGACCACTGCGCCCCACAGATCAAAGGCCGTCTGGAGCATTTCATCGCCCGCAAGGCCATGAACATCGACTCCCTCGGAGAAGGCAAAATCGACATGCTTTTCGCCAACGGGTTGGTGAAAAACAGTGCAGACCTTTATTCGTTAACTTACGAGCAACTCTTTGGTTTGGAGAAGGTTATTGAAGACGAGAACGGCAAGACCAAGACGCTCTCCTTCCGCGAGAAGACCGTGCAGAACATCCTGGCGGGCATCGAAGCGTCGAAGCAGGTACCGTTCGAGCGTGTGCTCTTCGCCTTGGGTATCCGTTTCGTGGGTGAGGTGACGGCCAAGAAACTCGCCCGCCATTTCGAGACGATGGACGCCGTGGCCAACGCCCCGAAGGAGGAACTGATGACCGTGGAGGACGTGGGCGAGCGCGTAGCCGACAGCATTATCGACTACTTCAACAACACCGAAAATCTGGAAATCCTCATGCGCCTGCGCGAAGCCGGACTGCAATTCGAAATTAACAAAGAGCAGCATCAGCCGGTGTCTCAGAAACTTGCAGGCCAAAGCATCGTGGTGAGCGGCGTCTTCACCGTTCCCCGCGACACCATCAAGGAGCTCGTCGAGCAGAACGGCGGCAAGAACGTCTCCTCCATCTCGAAAAACACCTCCTTCGTCCTCGCCGGCGAGAAAATGGGGCCGGAGAAGCGGAAGAAGGCGGAAGCGTTAGGAATTCCGATTGTGTCGGAGGAGGAGTTCTGGACGATGATACGATGATACGATGATACGATAAGACGATGATACGATAAGACGATGAATAAGAAAATGGGAAGGAGATACCTTTCCCATTCTTAATTCTTAATTCTTAATTCTTAATTCGGAAAGGGTGAAGCCGCCGTCGCCGGTGAGGGTGACGCGTGCAGAAATGGTGGGCATGTCGTCGTAATGCAGCACCTTGCCGGTCACGAAGTTCACACCGGGAATCACGTGTACGTAAAGATTCTCTCCGCTGATGTCGTAGGTCAGCTGTTCACCGATCCACACCACATCATCGTAAAAGTCACCCATGTCCTTTATGGTGTTTGTCACCGTAACCAGCTCTTTGTCACCGTCGTACAGGGTAATTTTCTCTCCGTCAACAGAATAATTCAGTCTTTCACATAATGCCTGCTGCATTTCGTAAGGGTCAATGGCCGCCGCCATGTAGGCATTGCCTTTCTCCCGGAAGCGCAACAAGCTGGGACGCTCGACAAGCACGCCGGTACCCTCCATCACTCCGCCGGTGATCCAAAGGTCGCCCGAAACGGAATCATAACGGGCAGAAGGGTTGTTCCCATGACGGAAATCGGGGAAGGCCGTCGCATAACCTTTGTTGACCACCACAATGCCGAATCCTTCTGATGACTGGTCCTCGATGGCACGAATCAAACTCCATACACTTACATTGGACACGGTATCTTTCAAAATACTCTCATAGCAGCTGTCAAGCACATGCCTGTTTATCGTGGCTTCCACGATTTCAGGGGCATTCAGAGAGCCAATGGGGTTTTCCAACACACCCTTCACGGGTTTGATTTCCACTTTTTTCTTGCCTTTGCAAGAGACAGCAACCACACCGCACATCAATATCGCGGCAATCAAAAGACAAACAGGTTTTCTCATTTTTTTCATTATTTCAAACAATTTTTATAAAACGCTATCCGACTGAATTATACAATTCTGGAGAAATCTTTAACGAATTATGGCAAAAGTAAACAAATTCCGAATACGAAAATTATGTACTTTCGCACTTTCAATATAAATTTCGTAATGAAACGATTAACCATATTGCTCATCACACTATTGTCGCTGTCTGCAATGGCGCAATGTCCCAGATCCGACGGAGAGCCGACCATCATCGACGTCACAGGCAAATTCGTGCAGCCCACATGGGAGTCCCTCAACAAGCGCGGCTATCCCCAATGGTTTCAGGACGCGAAACTCGGCATCTTCATCCACTGGGGGCTCTACTCCGTGCCCGCCTACGCTTCGAAAGAGGGCTACGGCGAGTGGTTCTACCGCGGACTGATGCAGAAGGTGCCCGAGCGTATGCGCATCATGAGCTACTATGCCGATACCACCAAACCGGTTTTCGACCAATACAAGGAACTCACAAAATACTGGCACGCAGAGCTATGGAATCCCGACGAATGGACTCAGCTGTTCAAGGATGCCGGTGCGAAATACGTAGTGCTGGTTACCAAGCACCACGACGGATATTGTCTGTGGGACAGCGAATTCCAGCCCGAATGGAACAGTGTGGTGAGCGGTCCGAAACGCAACATCGTGGAGGAGCTCAACGAGTCCGTCCGCAAGGCAGGGCTACGCATGGGTTTTTACTATTCACTGCCCGAATGGTCGAATCCGCTACATATCTGGATGGAGGATCCCGATGATTCCATCAGCGACTACGTCAATGACTATATGGTGCCGCAGTTCAAAGAGCTGGTGGAGCGCTACAAGCCCGACCTTATCTTCTCCGATGGCGACTGGAACAACACGGCGGAGCAGCTTCGTTCGCCGTATCTCATCAGCTGGTACTACAACACCGTGGGACCCGACGCTATAGTGAACAACCGCTGGGGCAACGGCACGAAACACGGTTTCCTGACCCCTGAGTACAGTGCGGGGATCGCCAACACAGAGGTCCCCTGGGCCGAATGCCGCGGTTTCGGTCGCAGCTTCGGGTTGAACCGTAATGAGGACTTGGACAACTACATGACTGACAAGGAGTTGATCCAGCATTTCGTGGAGTTGGTGGCGCACGGCGGCGGCATGACCCTCAATGTGGGTCCCTACGCTGACGGCACCATCCCGCTCATCCAGCAGGAACGGCTAAGAGCGCTTGGCAACTGGTTGAAGATCAACGGCGAAGCGATTTACGGCACACGCTCCTACGAGATTCCTTGCCAGCGGGTGGAAACCAGCGCACAACTGCCCGTTACCGAAACTATTGACTTCGACTGGGTACGCAACGCACCGCTCAAGAATATGCCTGTGGACAATTTCCAGATTCATTGGAACGGCAAATTCCTAGCGCCTGAAGACGGCGAGTATATCTTCAAAGCCACCGCTGATGACGAGATGACCGTTACCCATCAGGGAGACACGGTTCTATACTACAACCACGCTTGGGCCGAGAACCCGCCAAGCAAAATAATTCAGTTGAAGAAGGGAATGGACTATGATTTCGACCTCTGGTACCGGGAACGCGACCTCGAGGCAACAGCTTCCTACATGGTTAGCTCAGACAATGGCACTTCCTTTGTGCCTGCTGAAGGCAACTGGCATGGCACAGCCACCTGGGCTCGCACCACCCGCTGCTTCACCACCAAGGACGACAACCTCTACATCATCGAGTTCGAGCGTCCGAGCCAACTCGCTCCGTTGGTCATCAAAGACATGCCAAAACTTAATCCCAAATCGGAAATGATTCTCCTGGGCACGGAAGAAGAGGTGGATTTTCAAGGACTCAAAGGGGTGAAATACAACATGTTGAAATGGAAACAGGACAAGAAGGGAACCGTCACCATCGACTTTTCCGGCATCGACCCGAAAAAATTGGACGAACTGGAAAACGCATGGGTGATAAAGGTGTTTTCAATAAAGGGTTAAGGGTTAAGGATTAAGGGTTAAGGGTTAAGGGTTAAGGATTAAGGGTTATGAATGAGCGGTATTGAGAATCATCTTTTCATCGCAGCTCGGCTCACCAGTTCACAAACGCCTTGTTGAAGATGTCATCCGTAAGGGCATCGGAAATATCCGTCACCAAACCAGATTCCACACTGCTCAGGTTCTGGGAACTGTAATAGTCTGCATATCGAGAAAAAGACTGCTCAAAGTCCTGTTTCTCATCGAACTTATTGGTGAAACGTACCCGCACCGTGATGGTCAGACGGTTCATGGCCGGGGTGTCGTTGCCTTGGATGGCCACTGGATTCACCGAATAGTCAACAATCTCACCTTCAATCGTATAATCCCCATTGGAACTGACGATAGTCAATGGGGTCTGCGCCTGGATTTTGTCTTTCAGGGCAGTCGTGAAGCTCTGGCTCAACGTCGGGTTCACCAGCGAAGCGTTGTTCGGGAACGTGGCAATGGCCACCGTCTTAGCCCGCGGATCCACGGTTCCGCCAGTCAATGAAACGGACATACGGCAACTGGACAAAATCACCGCAAATGCAATCACAATACAATATATAATTCGTTTATTCATCGTCTCATCACTTTTCCGATTCATCAGCTTCAATAACCTATAACCAATAACCTATAACCATTATTCAGATTCCGTATTCCTTGATCTTCCTATACAGCGTGCGTTCCGAAATGCCAAGTTCCTGGGCGGTAAATTTACGGTTATCCTTGTTTCTCTTCAACGCCGCAATGATGGCCTGCTTCTCCAATCCTTCCATGGAGTAATCCGCAGTGTCCTCAATGACCTCGGAATCGTCGTACTGCTCGGGTTCAGGACCGTGATGCTCATGGGCCGTCACCATGGAATACGGACCATCAACATGCATGGCATTATCGGGAAGAACATGGTGATGATGCGCACCAGGGACATACATCTGAGAATTCTGTGTTAGTTGCGACACCGTGGATTTCAGTTCATGCACTTCACGTTGCAATTCGGCAATGAACTTAAAAACTATTTCCCGCTGAATATTGTCCTGTCGCTCCGTATCCGAAGGCATTACCGCTGGCAGATTCGAGCCGACGGGTCCCGTCAGGTAAGGTTTCAACATTTCGGACGTGATAAGCCGCTCCTTCTCGATGAGGGACACCTGTTCTGTTACGTTCTTGAGCTGGCGGACGTTGCCCGGCCAACGGTAAGCTCGCAACATTGATTGAGCATCTTCTGTGAGCGAGATGGTCGGGACATGGTACTTGTCGGAGAAGTCTGCGGCGAACTTGACGAACAGCGGATAGATGTCGCCAGGGCGCTCACGCAATGCGGGCACGCGGATCGGCACCGAATTGAGACGGTAGTAAAGATCCTCGCGGAACTTACCCTTGGCGATGCGGTCGGCAATGTTGACATTGGTGGCGGCCACCACACGAACATCGGTCTTCATCACCTTGGAGGAACCCACGCGGATGTATTCGCCCGTCTCCAGCACACGCAACAGCCGAACCTGCGTGGAGAGCGGCAAATCGGCGACCTCATCCAGGAACAAGGTGCCGCCGTTGGCCTCCTCGAAATAGCCCTTGCGGGAATCGACAGCTCCCGTAAAAGCACCTTTCTCGTGTCCGAAAAGCTCCGAATCGATGGTGCCTTCAGGAATTGCACCGCAGTTCACCGCGATGTAAGTCTTCGTCTTGCGCGGCGAATAAGCATGGATGATTTTCGGCACCGATTCCTTGCCGGAGCCGCTCTCTCCGGTAACTAACACAGACAAATCGGTCACGGCCACCTGCATGGCCACGTCAATGACATGATCCAACGCGGGGTCAAATCCTATGATGCCGAAACGGCGCTTGACATTATTTATGTTTTCGTTCATGTATAAAGGTTAAATGGTTAGAAGGTTACTTCACGCGGAGTTTGCGACCAATTTGCAATATAGTGGTTTCTTTGATCTTGTTAAGCTTGCAGATCTTATCGACTGTGGTGTGATATTTCTTGGCGATAGCGTAGAGCGTGTCACCCTGCTTGACAGTGTGGTATTTTGCGGTGGAAGCCGGCTTTGCGGCGGGCTGAGACTGACGGGCAGGTTTTTCCACTGTTTGGTTGTTAGCAGGGACTGCCGGTTTCACATCGGATTGTGCTGCATCCTTATTGGGAGTCACCACATCGTCATCATAGTCATCAGTGCGACGCATATCGTTGGTGTCTTGCTGTTTACGACTGTATTTCTGCACTGTAATAACATTGGAGCCACGGTTGATGTCTTTGTAGGCATCTGCCATGTCGCTGCTCTTCAACTTTATGTCTTTGTTGACTTGTCTGGGATTGTCGGCCTTGGAGTGAGAGAACAACCAGTCGTAAGTCGCCTTAAGGTAGAACAAACGAGCCAATGCCCCGTGGTTGACGCCCGCCCACTTGTCGAGCCGCAAAAGGTCGGTGCTGCCGCACTTTCTCATGGCCTCTTGGATTTCCGTGGCGCGGGAAACGGGCACGGCCTTATCGGCAGTACCATGGATGATCCACAACGGCACCTGGTTCAGTTTACAGAGGTCTTTGCGAATGGTACCACCGCACAGCTCCATCGATGCAGCGATCTTCTCGCCATGGTTCGCCAAAAACTCAATCGTTCCAAATCCACCCAAGCTCATGCCTATCAAGTAGATACGGTTAGTATCCACAGCATACTGCTTCGTCACCCAGTTCAGGATGTTCAGCACTTTGAAAGAGTTCCAAGCCCCTCCAGGATTCTGCGGGGCGATGATGATCGCATTAATATCACGTCCCATGCTGATAGCATCCAGACAGCCATACTTGCGCACGCGGTTCAGATCGTTGCCACACAAGCTCGCACCGTGCAGAAACAATACCACCGGCATGTCACCCTTCTGCTCATCATACGTGTCCGGCACCGAAACCCAGAAATTGTAGCCGTCTTTCACCACATTATGATGCGAGATGAAGGTGTAGTTGGTCTGTGCGGTCAAGCAGAGGTTTGCAGCAACAAACAGGATTATTGTTAGTAGTTTTTTCATATCAACATATTTTTAGACTTAAGACACGAGACTTAAGACTTTGGGAGGTATCGACACGTCCTAAGTCCTAAGTCCTAAGTCTCAAGTCTTAAGTCTTAAGTCTTAAATTATTTCCAGCGCGGCGGCGCGGGCGTCCTGGATCGTGTCCTCGATGCACATCGGGCGTTTGCAGGAGCCGGCGAGGTAGAGGTTCGGCTGGGCAGTAAGGTTGTCCTCGGTGTGCGGCGAACGGCTCTGCGCGAAACGGTAGAGACCGTCAATTCCGGCGCACTTGGACAGCGTGGCGGTGCCTTCGGAGGCGCACATGCCGACCATCAGCACGAGCAGGTCCGCCGTCATCGTCATCGGGTTGCCCATGAGGGTGTCCTCGGCCTTGATCTGCACGCGGTTGTCGAAGGTAGAAGCCGCCTCGGAGATACGTCCGCGCACGAAATTCACACCGTATTTTTCCTGGGCCTCACGATACATTTCCTCGAAACCCTGCCCCCACATTCGCAAATCCATATAGAAGATATAGACATCCGTCTCGGGATGCTGTTTCTTGATCTCTATGGCCTGCTTCACGGCGGTCACACAACAAACTTTCGAGCAGTAGTGATTGCCCGACTTCTCGTCGCGGGAGCCCACACACTGCAGGAAGACAATCTGCTTCGGAATCTCGTTCATATTGTTGCGGATGCTGTTCTCCTTAATCATCTTCTCCATCTCGATGGAGGTGATCACGCCTTTGTAGATGCCGTAACCGAGTTCCTCCTTCTGGTGCGCGTCGAAGACTCTGTAGCCCGTGGCTAACAACACTTTGTCGAAAGTCCCTGTCTCACCATCGGCGGTGGTCAGCGTCCACTGGTCGCCAGTGCGGTTCATGGCGGTCACGGCACAATTGGTCTTGAGGGTGATGTTCTCGTGCGACAATTTGGCTTCCAGTTTGTCGGCCAACTCGTCCGCAGAGCTGAAATCCGGGAACAGAAAGGCCTTGTCACGGATGTTGCACAACGGTTTTTCCTCTTTCTCGAAGAGGGTCACTTGATGATTATTTGCCAGCACGGAGGCGGCCTCTATGCCGGCCGGGCCGGCGCCTATTACAGCTATATTCATAATATGATTCATTTTTCAGTATATCAATCAGTTAAGAGTTAATAGATACTAGTTAATAGTTATATCTCTAACGCGAACTTAACTCTTAACTTTTAACTCTTAATTCTAAACTTTCAGAACCTCGGGTTTCTCCGGTGCCCGCAACACCTTGCCGGAGGCGCCACGGTATTTGTCATCGGGGTTATAGGCGATGCCGATTTTGTCAAGGAGGCGCTCGCACTGCACCTGGTGCATCTGCAGACCGAGCACCCACGGATCGTAACCGAGGAGCAGGCCGGCCAACTCCTCATAACTCAGCACGGGAATACCATAACCTTCCTTGTCGTAGGTTTTATGCTCCATTTCGGCAATGGTGTATTGCCACTTGTCGAGGAACATGGTACAACCCGGGCAATTGGCCACGATGAAGTCGGGTTCGTAGGGTTCCATCGACTCGAACTTCTTCTTGGAGTTGGCAATAGAGTAGCCGCGGTTCTCCTGCACGAGGTACTGCCGGAAGCCGAAACCGCAGCAGTGACGACGTTCAGGATAATCAACCACCTCGCCACCCCACGCCTCGATCATGCCAGCCAGCACATAGGGGAACTCCGCGTTGCCGACACCGTGCTTCGGGAAAATCTTGGCGTAATGGCAACCGATGTGCTCCACACCGCGCAACGGCTTACCAGTGAAGCGGTTAATCAGCTGGTATTTCATCTTCTCCTTCAAATCGAAGCGGAACTTGTAGATTAAATCCGACGGGTGGGCGATGTTCTCTGGAATCTCGAACGTGCGACCTGTGGCCTTGTGCAGATACTCACGCGCCATCTCCAAAAGCTTCGGGTCCTCATTCCATTTCTCCATGATTTCGGTCATCACACCGAAGGAGGTGACACACGACGGCACATAGTTTTTATAACCACGCTCGGTCATCAGCGAGAAGAGCCGTGCCACGATGGTCATGGTCGTCTCGAACGGCACCACATCTGCATGATAGCCGATACCCGTGCAGGTGTGCTGGTGCGAGGAGTCATAGACATCCTTCCCAAGATCATTGCGCATGATGTTCAGGAAGGCGGCCTCTGAGCCGGGGAAGAAGGTCTGCCGGATGCAACTTCTTTCATAGAAGAAGTGATCGTCGGCAATTTCTTTCTGATATTCGTTCCAAAAGCGTTTTTCCATTATAAGGGTTAAGGGTTATGGGTTAGTGAGATATGGGGGTAGAAAATGTTAGATTTATGAGGTTTTAACAAGTTGGCAAAGATACAAAAAATTCCTTTCCTATCGAATGGTACATTCCAAAACGGAATGGCCCAGTCCGAGGAAGTCGTGGATGGCCTCCACGTGCAATCCCGCCTTTTCAACGAGGCGGACAAGGTCGTCGGAGTGGTACATCTTGCTGTTGCCGTTGGCAATAGCGGTGAAATAGAGACTGATTTGCGTGAGGCAGAGCGCGGCGGTGTCGAAACGCTGGCGGTCCCAGAGCGTCTCCATGATGTAAAGGTGCGTGTCGGGGGTCATCACCTCAGCGGCACGACGAAGGATGCTCACAATCTCCTCCTCACCGAAACAGTCGAGGAACTGACTCATCCAGATGGCGTCAAAAGGTTGGTCACAAGGCAGTTTGCACTTGTCGTCGAGCATATTGGCAGCATATCCGTGGATACGGTCGGCACCAGGTTGTCCAGCGGTCTGCTCCCGCATCATCCCCAACTGCTGTGGCAAATCCACGATGGTGACCTCCACCTCGGGATTATGCCGCACACATTGCATCGCCCAACGACCGGTGTTGCCGCCCACGTCCATGAGTCGGCGGGTCGGACGCGAGAACACCAGCTGCAAGGCCTGCTCAAACGATCCGTCGCTGTAGAAATGGTCGAAAGCGAACCAGCTCTTGCTGGCGGCCTCTGGCAGTTGGGAGAGCCCCTCATAGACCGTCGGCCAATCACCAAGACATTTCAGTCCGGCGGGGCGACCCTCCTTCAAGGCCTCCTCCAAGTAGAAGAGTCCCTGATAGTTAACATCGTGATTGAAATCCATATTCACGCGGGTGGATTCATCGTGGACCAAAAACCAGCCGGCTTTGGCGAGCGAATATTTGCCAGTTTCCAGATCCACCGTCACGGTACGCATCGTCAGCGATGACTCCAGCAGGCACTTCGCGGCATATACCGATATACTGGCCTTTTCCGCGACTTCCTCAGGAGTGGCAGGAGTACCGTTCAGCATCTCAAAGATGCCCCATTTCACCATGATTCGTGCCACTTGGAACATCACAGGTCCAAAAGCGTAAATCTGCGCCAGACGCTGCGCCTCGATAGCGCTCATCCGGTCTTCTGTGTATTGTTTTTTTAAGTTGTCGTTTAAATGCATTGTAGGTTTAAGGGATTTGATAGTTAAAGGGTTAGAAGGTTAGAGGTAGGGGCGAATAATTATTCGCCCTTACGAAGGATCACCGCCGAGTTCGTGCCTCCAAAGCCGAAGCTGTTGCTGAGGACATACCGCAGCGGCATCTCCACGGTTTGGGTGGCGATGTTCAGCGGGGCGGTATCCTCATCGGGATTCTCGAAGTTGACGTTCGGGGCCACGAAGCCGTGCTGCATCATGAGAGTGCAATAAACCAGCTCGCTGGCACCGGCCATCCAGCATTCGTGGCCGGTCATGCCCTTGGTGGAGCTGATGAGCGCAGGAAGTCCGCTGAAGATGCGGTTCAACGCCAACGCCTCGAATCGGTCGCCTTGCGGCGTACCCGTGGCATGCGCGTTCACGTAGTCGATGTCCGCCGGGGCGATTCCCGCCATCCCGATGGCGCGCATCATGGCGGTGTAGCTGCCGTCGTCGGAGGGTTGGGAGATGCCGCCGCCATTGGAGGAGAAGCCGTAGCCGACAACCTCCGCAAGGATGGTCGCGCCACGCTGCACCGCATGGTCGTAGTCTTCCAGCACCAATGCCGCCGCGCCGCCGCTCGGCACCAAACCGTCGCGGTCACGGTCAAAAGGTCTGGAGGCCTTCAGCGGGTCATCCAACCGTTTGGAGAATGCCCCCAGAGCGTCGAAAGAGGCCATGGCGAACTGGTTGACTTCCTGTGCACCACCACATAGCACACAATCCTGAAGTCCTTGCTTGATAAGGAGATATCCCAAGCCCACAGAGTGACTGCCGCTGGCGCAAGCCGCACTCACGGTGAAATTAATCCCCCGCAGGTGGAAAATGCTGCTCAAGTTCATGTTCACGGTAGAGTTCATCGACTGGAAAATCAGTCCTGAACCCAAAAGTGCCGTGTCGGGGCGCTCCACGAGCATCCGGTCGGTTTCTATCACCGGTTTCGCGGACGAATCGTTTCCGAAAATCACGCCAATCTCATGATTGAGCAGGTACTCTTCGTCCATGCCCGCTTGCTCGAATGCCTCGCGGGTGGCCATGAACGAATAAGCCGCCTCTTGAGAGAGTCCGGCGCGCAAGCGTCTGTGCAACAAGGATTTCAACTCGGGATTGGGTACAATGCCCGTCAAATCCGATTGGTAGCCGTATGCCAACCTGTCGGGATCATGCCCGATGCCGCACCGTCCCATGCGCAACGATTCGGCCACCTCC
Source organism: uncultured Bacteroidota bacterium (assembly GCA_902786595.1). GTDB lineage: Bacteria > Bacteroidota > Bacteroidia > Bacteroidales > WCHB1-69 > F23-D06. The sequence continues at coordinate 56,138 of CADADB010000008.1, forward strand.
ACCTGTGAAGTGCCAATGCACGACCAAATACCCATCCCTGTAATTACAACTCTATGATCCATATTTAATTCATAATTCATAATGCATAATGCATAATTATAATGCAATGCATAATATTGAAATAAGGGCGCAAAAATACACAAAAATCAGCATTATGCCAATATGATTTTCATCGGAACGGCAAAAAAAGATAAAAGATAACTATCCATATCATATTTTTTGTATTTTTGCCGTCGAAAAAATTCATTTATTATTTCATCAAAACCAAACATCAATGAAAAAATTAGCAATCCTTGCCTGCGTGTGCATGGCATTAGTTTTCTCCAGCTGTCATAGAGATCAACACACCTATAACGCTGCCGTGACTGAATACCATTTCGCTAATCACGACAATGAGGTTTCTGTGAAAGCCGTCCTCAACAGCTTGTCCAATTTCTGGGAAGGCGACTACACCTGGAGAGGTGACGTTGATTGGGCTGATGTAAAAGCTGATGCCCGCTTCACGTTGGAAGCCGTTCTGGCCATCAACACTAACTTCGACAACAAGCTTGCTCAATACTTCGAAGAAGGCGATTATTTCATCTACACCCTTACGAGAAAAGAAGACAAAACCATCATTCATCAATACAAGTTCACGAAAGATGGTAGTGAGGAATTGGTAAATGTTATCAAATAACAAACCATCCAACATCAAGAAAGCGGGGCAAAATGACTTTTGCCCCGCTTTCTTTTTGCATATACTGCATATCTGCTGATTTACGAATAGAGTCCTCCATTCACCTGCAGCACCTGTCCCGTGATGTAGGAGGCCTCCGGGGAGGCGAGGAACGCGACGGCGGCGGCCACCTCGTCGGGGGTGCCGAAACGCTGCGCGGGAATCATCTTGCTGAGGGTGGCCTCATCCAAATTCGCAGTCATGTCGGTGGCGATGAAACCCGGCGCCACGGCGTTGACCGTCACTTTGCGCTTGGCGACTTCCTGTGCCAACGCCTTGGTCGCGCCAATGATGGCGGCCTTGGCGGCACTGTAGTTGGTCTGTCCTGGAACACCCTTGAGACCGGAAAGCGACGCCATGTTGACGATGCGGCCGTCACGTTTCTGGATCATGGTCTTCACCAATCGGCGAGTAATGTAGAAGAAACCGTTCAGCGGGGTGTCGATCACACTGTGCCAGTCTTCGTCACTCATCATGATCATCAGCGTGTCGCGGCGCGTGCCGGCATTGTTCACCAAAACAGCGATATAATCCTCTGGGTGCGACTCCTCCCACTGCTGCAACGCGGCATCCACGGCCTGCGCGTCGGCAATGTCGAACTTCAACAGTTCGCACACACCGCCTTGAGCTTCAATCATTTGCTTGGTTTCTTCGGCGGCTGCATCGTTGCTGACATAATTGACGATGACGGGCATCCCGTCACGGGAGAGGCGCAATGCCACGGCACGTCCGATGCCACGGGAACCTCCGGTTATGAGTGCGTATTTCTTCATAATGGTTAAGGGTTAAGGGTTAAGGGTTAAGGATTAAGGGTTAAGGGACAAAAGAAATTGAAGTACTCATTCCTCATTCAACATTCAGCATTCAACATTCAACATTCAGCATTCAGCATTCAACATTCAGCATTAGTCCAACGCCAATGGGTTCTCCATCAAGAACGCCTGCACGTTGCGGATGTCCTTGTAGAAGGGGGTGTCCTCGATGAAGACGGGGCAGATTTCGCGGACTTGCTTGTAAATCTGCCGGGAGATGGGGGCGAGTTTGTCGGCAATCTTCAAGATATCAACAGCTTGCGCAAGGGCGATATACTGGATGGCCAGCACCTGCCAAGCGTTCTCGATAACCCGTTTGGTGAGCAAAGCCGTGTTGGTGCCCATACTCACAACATCCTGGTTGTCATTGTTGTTCGGGATACTGTGCACATAGTTGGGCATGGCGAGCGTCTGGCACTCGGCGGTAGTAGAGGTGGCGGTGAACTGGCACGCTTGCATCCCGTAGTTCAAGCCCAGCGTGCCCATGTTGAGGAACGGGGGAAGGATGCCGTTGATGCGGTCGTGGAAGAGGTAGTTGAGCTGCCGCTCGGCAGTCATCACCAAACGCACTATCGCGATTTTCACCTTGTCTTGTTCCAAGGAGATATAGTCTCCATGGAAATTGCCGCCATGATATACATTACGGGTCTCGGGATCGACAATCGGGTTGTCGCAGGCGGAATTGATCTCCTCCTCCAAAACGCGACGGCTGTTGACCAGCGTCTCGTAAATCGGGCCCAAAATCTGCGGTGTGCAACGTAACGAATAGTATGCCTGTACCTTGTGTTCAAAGGTCGTTTCCGTATGATGGCCATCATAGAGCAGATGCTCACGCTGAAGGAGGCAATGACTGTCGCGGGCAAGCGTGCGCATCCGTGCGGCCATCACCTGCTGGCCCTCATGACGACGCACCTCATTGAGCGGTTCCGCCATCCAATCGTCGTAGGAACCCGCAATCTCGTTCATCATCACAGCGGCGAGCGTGGCCCAGTCCAACAATCGCTCGGCCTGGAATTGGTTGACCATGGCGATGCCGGTCATCACGCCGGTGCCGTTGGTTATGGAAAGACCTTCGCGAATATGGATCTTGAACGGTTCCAACCCATTCTCTTTCAGCACTTCCGCGGCAGGGCGCCACTCACCGTGGTAGTGGACGCTCCCCTCGCCTATCATCGTCAGGGCGAGGTGCGCCAACTGCACAAGGTCACCGCTGGCTCCCACGCTCCCATGCTCGGGAATCATCGGGAAAATCTCGCGGTTGATCATCTCCACCAAAAGCTTCACCAAGTCGGGATGCACGCCGGAGCGCGCCTGCAGGAAAGTGCCGAGACGGGCCACCATGGCGGCCTTCACACAATCGTCAGGGAGCGGCTCGCCCGCGCCCGTGGAGTGACTGCGAATGATGTTGTATTGCAAAGCGGTGAGATGCTCGTCTTCGACGCGCCACTGCGCCATCGGCCCGAAACCGGTGTTGATGCCGTAGATAATCTTGTCCGCGCTGAACTGCTTCAGGAATTCAAAACATTCCGTCACTTTGTCCATCGGAAGATCGGAAAGGGATATCTTTTTATCCCCATAAACGATTTTTTCAACGTCAGAGAGAGTGAAAATGGTGTTCATTTGATACTTCAGAATTTGCGGTCGCGAAAATACGATTTTTTCGGTAATGACCGACATCGTGTTTCTACCAAACTTTCAGTCCTAACGGACCAGCTTCGGTTTTATCTCTTTTTCGAAAATATCGCGTCTCACAATCCGATAATGCGGATGGTAGGCGGCGTTGTATGCAGAGCTGTGATGCACGGCCTGATTGTTCTGTGCTGCTTTGGTCAATTCGGGTTCATCTGCTTCGAAACCATTTATGAACACCCTGTTATCGTGAATCGCTCGCAAAATCGCCTTCCATTCCGTACTCCAATCTGTCTGAGATTCTTGAGATCCGTTGGCACTTCTGACAAAAGCGTCCAGCAACTCTTCGGCGGAAATCAAACTATCCGCGATAGCGGAGAGAAACACCCGCACGAAACGGCCTTCAGAACCCGTAAACTCATAATAAAACGGATAGGAGACATCATTATCCGACAATTCCGAGTAAAGATAGCGACGCACCGACTCTGTGTCCGAAATCAAATGCTCGGGACCAAAATGGTCCTGATAGAAACTCTTGTAAACATCCTGCAATCTGGATTCAGGATACGTGGCCAGCTGCTGCTCCAATGTCCCCTGGAGTGTCTGCGGCTTCTCTTTCTGCCGGCAAGACGACAGCAGTACACTTGCAATAATGATTATGACAATCTGGACTTTATTCATTTCAAGAAAACAGCTCTAAAATTTTCGGCACAAACACGAGCAATCCGACAACAGCCGCCGTGATAGCGGAGACGAGGACTGCCGCGGCGGCGAGGTCCTTGATTCTCTTGATGCGGTCGTCGCGTTCGGGACAAATGAAATCGGCGATGTTCTCCACCGAAGTGTTCATAATCTCAAAGCTGAACACCAGCCCGATGGCAAACGCTACCGCCACCCATTCTAACAGCGAAATCTTGAACAGGATGCCCGCCACAATCACGCACACGGTCGCGAAAAGGTGGATCCAAGCGTTATGCTCCTCCTTGAAAAGCACTTTCAGCCCAGCAAACGCATACGTGAAACTTTTCAACCGTTTGGCTATAGAAAATTTTTCTTCTTTCATCTCTATCTCAAATCAATAAACTTTACCGGCTTCCTGGCACTGGGCGGGAAATTGATGCGCTGCACCTCTTCCACGGAACTGATGACAACCGCGGGAGCCACACGCACGTGCGCGCGAAAACGGTTCTTCAACTCGTTGACGATCTCCTCGGGATGGTTTTTGAAACGCACGTTCTCCTCCACCACTTCGGCCTTCAGCCCCACCTTCACGACAACCTCGTCGGTGCCCTGCTGCGAATCCTGCACGTATATGACGTAATTCTGCACGAACGGTGTGTTGTTCAGCACGTCCATCAAAGCTGGTGGATACAGCGTCGTGCCCTTCAGCTTGATCATATTGTTTTTGCGACCCACCAACGGGGTGAGACGATAACTATTTCGACCACAGCGACATTGTTCGGTGATTTTCGCGCACATATCGCCTGTGCGGAAGCGCAAGAGCGGCATGCCCTCCACGCCAAGGGTCGTGACCACCACCTCACCGGTCTCGCCGTCAGGCACGGGCAGGTTGTCTTCGCCGATAATCTCCACGATAATAAGTTCGGGATGCACGTGACCGCCGACACCATACTCACACTCGCTGAACGTCGCGCCCATCTCGGTGGAAGAATAGGTTGCGTACAGCTCCACGTCCCATTTCGACTTAATCTGCTGTCCCAGAAGATTGAGCGAAAAGTCCTGATTGCGCAGACTCTCCCCGATGCCAATAATCTTGCGGATACTGGAATTCTGATAGTCAATACCATGATCTTCAGCGTATTGAATCAGGCGCGGGATGAAAGACGGCACGCACATGATGCTGTCGGGCTTGATGCGTTGGATGGTGTCCCATTGCAGCTCAGGGATGCCGTTGCCCACACGGATGACGGACGCGCCCATCTCTCTTAATCCCAGAAAATATGCTAATCCCGCCATGAAACGTTTGTCGAGAGTGACCATCAACTGCAGGATATTACCTGGCTGTAAGCCAGCGCATTCGAAGCTTTTCTTCTCGTTATATGCCAGTCGTTGGAGATCCTTTTCCGTGCAGCAGAAGGTCACGGGGTCGCTGAGCGTGCCGCTTGTGGTAATATAGTCAATCACCTTCTCCTTCGGCACGCAGAGGAAATCCTCGTTGAAGAGCTGCAGGTCCTTTTTTTCGGTGAACGGGATATTCACCAAATCCTCGATAGTGCGGATTTTCTCCACTTTGATACCATAACGCTCGAACATCCGCTGGTAAAACCGGGAATTCTGCTGCAAATAGAGTAACGCCTCATGCAATTTCCCCTCCTGAAACTGTTTTATCTCCTCTGGGGAAGCGAATTCTATATCGTTCTTTTTGTCAATCATAATCATTTGAAAAACGGCGGCAAAATTAACAATTATTATGAACACTCAAATCAGATTCGAACCCGTAGAGACGTTTCATGAAACGTCTCTACATAGATTTTCGTAGCCATTTCAGGAATTCTTCGGGCCATATAGCACACTCCTTTCCTGCCATCTTCTCTGGACTCACCCCGAAACCGTGCCCGCCGGTTTTCGGCCGGACAATATGACATGGTTTGCCTTTGGCCACCAGCGAATCGGCCATCATCTGGGCATTAGGCCAATCAACGGTGGGGTCGTCATCGCAGCTGAGCAGGAATACGGGACAACGCACCTGATCGGCGTGGAGTTCCAACGACAAAGAGTCCCACATCACAGGGTTGTGTTGGCGGCGTTCGCCCATGAGTCCGCGACGGGAACGTTTGTGCACGTATGGATCGCGCATGGTGATCACCGGGTATATGGGGGCCACGAAATCGGGCGCGGTACTGTCGGGCAGGAACACCGCCCCGCTCATCACCAAATGGCCGCCGGCGGAGAAGCCCATCGCACCCACCATCGTGTAGCCCTTCGATTTAACGGTTTTTAACGCATCTTCCAGGGCATCAAGCTGCGCCGGATACTGTGTGCAACAGGAGCGGCGGATGTGGGTGAACCACGACCACCAGCCCGAAACAGGATATTCCAACACGTATGCGGCATAGCCGTTCTGATTCAGCCACCACGCCACATCTCTGCCTTCAGAATTCCTTGCAAGCCAATAGTAACTACCACCCGGACACACCACCACAGCTGTATCGGTGGTATTTTCGGGTAAATATTCTGTAAGTTTCTGCGCATTCACCCCAATCACCATCCATAAAAAACACAAAACTAATCCAATATTCTTCATTCTTAATTTTTAATTCTTAATTCATAAGTCATAATTTCCTCACGATCCCGTCCGTTTCCCCAATCACCGCCTCGGCCGTCATCACCGCGGTGAGAGGCACTCCGCAGCATCCGTGCAGATAAACATTTTGCCCCGTCATAAACAGGTTTTCGACTTTTGTTCGAAGTGGCAGATAACCGGAAAATGGACTGCGACTATCCTTAAGCAGACCGTAAAGAGACCCTTCCGGCTCGTCATAATAGTCGCGAATCGTCAATGGCGTTGCAGCATACACCTGTTTCACGCAATTCCGGAATCCAGGCATTGACTTTTCCATTTTATTCAGAATCAGTTCTGTATGTTTTGATTTCCACGCTTCATAATCGGCACCTCGTTTACCCACGGTGGTATCCGCCCATTGCTCGCACATAGAGAAGGGCGAGAAGACAATCACCTGCAAGGCGCGGGCATAAGGTCCCTGATTTCGTTCGCACGGAGTGAAATAGACAAAATTCTGCGGCCAGTTCTCCTGATCGTATTTGCCGAACTGCCACACCTTGTCATAACTTTCCCAACAATAACAAGGATGGTTGAGGTACGGGAACGTCCCTTCTTTGAGCACGGCATAGACACAAAAAGCGGAATAATTATTCGGAGCTGTTGCCAGACGATTACAGGAGGCCTTTGTGAAAATCTGACCATCGACCATGTTCAGCAACGACTGCGGGTGAATAGAGGAGACCACACACTCGGGGGTGAACGTCCGACCGTCGGCGGTGGTCAGCGACCGCACCCGACCGTCTTCCAAATGGATGGCTGTCACCTCGGTATCAGACAACACTTCTCCACCCAACTCCTTGATCTTCGCCACCAAAGCATCCGCCAGCTGTTCCGCAGGTCCTTCAAAACGGGAATGAGCATTGATATACAGATAGTTAATCAGAGCGAAGACATAGGCGGGGGTATATCCTGCGTCCCCGCCAGCCAAGGGGCTCAAATATGCTAACAAACTGCGTAGCTTCGGATTGCGAACATAACGGGCAATGAACTGTGCGGAGGGTTGGTAAAATGCCTCATCACTGCTCGGGGTCGAGCCACTTCCTGGACGGAGGAAGAAAAAATCAACCTGGTCGGCCAGCGCAAAGAGGTGATCCACATAACGTTGGATGTTCTCTTTTTCTTCAGGGAAAAGCTGCTGGAAATATTTCGTGAACGGTTCCCTACCCTGCGGTATGCGGTAGGTCATCCCATCTTCAAAACAGACCACTTCATCCCCGCAATCCGCATCCACCTGGCGATAGTGCAGTTGGTCGAGGATTCCGAGATAGCGGCAGATGCGGTTGAGCGAGCCGCCGGGCTGAAGTCCTCCCACCACGTGCATACCCGCATCGAAAGTCACGCCATTCCGGCTGAACGACTGAAGTCCCCCGCCAATGTGTGGGCTCCGCTCCAGCACAGTCACCTTACGACCTTCCATGCCCAGCAGCGCGGCGGTGAACAACCCGCCGATACCGCCACCTATAATCACCACCTGTTTTTCCATGTTTCAAATTCCGCCGCGAAAATACGTTTTTTTTATTACTTTTGCGCTTCCAATATTGGAACTTAAATATCCCCGAATATGAAGAAAATTTTTATCGCAATTGCTTTGCTGGCACTGATTTGTGCCTGCACGAAGAAGCAGGAACAGTCCGATGCGAAGGTCATCGGCAAACCCGAAATCCAGGTCCAGGACGGCCGTTTCACCCCCGAGGTGATGTGGGCGTTGGGCAAGATGACCGAAAAGGCCGTCTCCCCCGACGGTTCCCAAATCGCCTACATCGTGACCTACTACGACATGGAACAGAACAAAGGCAACGCCGAGATCTACCTCATGAATGCCGATGGCAGCAATGTCGCACGCCTCACCACCACCGCCTCCTCCGAGTTCAACCTCGTGTGGGACGATGACGAGACGCTACTCTTCTGCCGCGACAACCACATCATCTCCATGACCGTGAAGAACGGCCGTGAGAAGGAGATCGCCACCCATGAGCGCGGCTTCGAGGGCTTCAAACTCGCCCCCGACGGCAAGTCCATCGTCTTCATCACCACCAAACCCGTGGTGCGCCCCGGCCACCTCGACAAGCTCTACGCCGGCCTCGACAAGACCACCGGCCGCATCAACGAGGACCTCATGTACCGTCACTGGGACAACTGGGTGGATGAATACCCGCAGATCTTCCTTGCTGAATTCGGCGACAAGGTGGACGTCGAACACGCCGTCTGCCTCATCGACAGCACTTTCGAGTGCCCGATGCGTCCATGGGGCGGTGTCGAGCAGTACAACTACAGCCCCGACAGCAAGAAAATCGCCTACACCTGCCGCAAAAAGACTGGCTACGACTACGCTCACTCCACGAACAGCGACATCTTCCTCTATGATATTGAGAAGAAAACGACCCAAAACCTCAGCGAAGGCATTATGGGCTACGACCAGAACCCCGTGTTCAGCCACAACGGCAAATACATCGCATGGGAGAGCATGGAGCGTGACGGCTACGAGAGCGATCTGATCCGCCTGATGGTGATGAATCTCGAAACCGGCGAACGCACCAACATGTCCGAGAACTTCGACTACTACTTCACCGGCATCAGCTGGACCGACGACGACAAGGAGATCCTCGGCGTGGTCTATTACCGCGGCACCGACCAGATCTTCGCCTGCAACCGCGAAACCAAGGAGTTCCGCCAGATTTCCTACGGTTATCACGACGTCCACAGCTTTGAGCTGGTCAACGGCAAACTCTACGCCGACCAAGTGTCCATGCAGTATCCGTCAGAGATTTATGTCTATAACCTGACCGACAATAAGGGTGAGGGCAAGAAGATCTCCTCCATCAACGACGACATCCTCTCGCAGGTGCGCATGGGTAAAGTTGAGGAGCACTGGATCAAGACGGTCGATGGCAAGGACATGCTCACTTGGCTGATTTATCCGTACAACTACGACAGCACGAAGACCTACCCTGCCCTGCTCTACTGTGAGGGCGGTCCGCAATCCGAGGTGGGACAGTTCTGGAGCACGCGCTGGAACTTCATGGTGATGAGCGGCGGCGAATACTTCATCATCGCCCCGAACCGTCGCGGCACCGTGGGCTTCGGCCAAGCGTGGACCGAGGAAATCAGCGGTGACTACGGCGGACTCTGCATGCAGGATTACATGCGGGCAGCGGACTTCTTCGCCGACAGTGTGAAACAGATTGACAAAGAGCGGCTTGGCGCATGCGGTGCCAGCTTCGGCGGCTACAGCGTCTATTGGCTGGCCGGTCACAACCACGACGTGAAGGGCTACAACGACGGCCGTCGTTTCAAGGCCTTCCTGGCACACAACGGCATGTTCAACTTCGAACAGCAATATTTAGAGACTGAAGAGATGTGGTTCGACAACTGGGACATCGGCGGTCCTTACTGGGATTGGAACAACCCGCAGGTCAAGAAGAGCTACGCCAACTCTCCGCACCTTTTCGTGGATAAATGGAACACCCCGATTTGTGTGATCCACAGCGAGTTCGATTTCCGCATCGTGGCTTCCGAGGGTATGGCCGCCTACAACGCTGCGCAGATGCGCCACATTCCCAGCCGTTACCTCTACTTCCCGGACGAGACCCACTGGGTGCTCAAACCGCAGAACAGTCTGCTATGGCACCGCAACTTCATCGATTGGTTCGACACGAATTTGAAGTAGATTGCGGAAACATTCGCGGAAAATGCGGAAAAGCGCGGAAACTTTTGGAGTTCCCGCGCTTTTCTTTTATCAATCGGATTTATACTATCCTTCTGGAAGTTGATTATAATCAGAAATTTTCGAGCAGTTTCACGGAGTTGAAAATGGTCTTCTCGCGCGCCTCATTGCCGTATTTATCGACATCCACGATGTTGCGCGGGCTGTGGGTAATGCAGACCGGGCCGTTGAGGCATCCGCCATTGCAGGCCATCCCTTCGAAGAAGTTTTCGGTGGCCTTGTTGAACTTCAGCCGGGTCAGCGCGGCCTTGCATTCCGCGATGCCGTTCATGGCAATCGGTTTCACCCCTTGCACGCCCATCGCCTCCGCCACATCGGCAACGCCGTGGGCGATACCGCCCGACTTGGCGAAGATACGGCCGTAGTAAGAGGCGTTGTTCAGCTCCGAATCCTCCATCTGGGTGGTGTCGATGCCGCGTGCGTCCAAAAAGGCCTGCAACTCCTCGAACGACATCACACTGTCGATGGCTCCGCCGGTCTTTTCCAGCCGGTACTCGAGCTTTTTGGAGGTACACGGTCCGATGAAGACGATCTTCGCCGTGGGGTCGGAACGTTTGATCAGACGTGCCGTCTCCACCATGGGCGACACCGAACTGGAGATGTACTGCGTCAGTTCGGGGAAATTCTTCTCCACGAAGGAAACGAACGAGGGGCAGCACGACGTGGTGAGCAGTTTTTTCTCCTCCCACTCCTTGGCCTCGCGGTAAAGCGTGATGTCCGCGCCGAGGGCGGCCTCCACCACGTGATGGAATCCTAATTTGCGGATGGCCGTGACCACCTGCGTGACCCGTCCGAAGCGGCACTGGCTCACGATAGCGGGCGCGATGACCGCATAAACTTTGTACTTCGTGTTGTTCTCCGATTTTTTCAGGATGTCGATGATGTCCAACACCAACGATTTGTCGGAAATGGCACCGAACGGGCATTTATAGACGCAGGCCCCGCAGGAGATGCATTTGTTGTTGTCGATGGCGGCTTTACGGTTCTCATCTATCGAAATCGCCTTCACCGGGCAACTCACCATGCAAGGACGGTGCTGGAGGATGATGGCCGAATAGGGACATGCCTGCGTGCATTTGCCGCATTCGATACATTTGTCCTTATCTACCGTGGCCTTGTGGTTCACAATGGTGATGGCGTCTTTCGGGCAAACCTCCTTGCAGCTGTGCACCATGCATCCGCGACAGGCGGGGGTCACATAGATTCCGTCGATGGGGCACTCGTCGCAGGCGCTGTCGATGACCTCGATCACGTTGGGGTTCTCTTTATCGCCGCCCATCGCCATCTTGATTCTATCCTGCAAAATGGCGCGTTCCTTGTAGATGCAGCAGCGGGTCTCCGCTTTCGGGCCGGGACTGAGGAGCTTGGGGACTTCCATGTAAGCGTCCTCCAAACCACCCTCGTAGGCGCGGCGGATAACCTCTTTCAGGACTTTATATTTAACCAGCTGTACATCAGTGTCAAATATCCGATTTGAATTCATATTGATTGTTGTTTTGTTGAGGATTAATAATAATTCAGTTCAACGATTTTACCCATCTTGCGCAAATTTTCGGTAATCTTCTCCACCAGTTTCAGCTTCATCGTGGTGTCGATGGGCAAACCCTGGTGCGCCACATTGACGCTTTGTCCGACGAAGAAGGTGATGTGGGTGGCCTTCTCAAAGAGGAAGTCCGCCAAAAGCGAGGCGCCGTCCTGTTTGGTGAAGGTCTTCGGGGTAAGGTCATCGATGGAGACGTATTTTTCCGAGAGTTGCAGCAGTTTGCGCAGGGTGAGCACGCCCTCGGTGGTAAGGTCGATTCCTTTGATGTATCCGATGGGCGGAACCTCCTTGTCGGGGAAGTCGAAGCTGGTCTTGAGCTCCGTTTTCAGATACCTTGCCACAATGGTGGAGCTGGTGCCGCCGCAGACAATCTTCTTGGAATGTCCCTCCAAGAAGTTCTTGATGTAGTAGTCGTCTTTCTCCTTATCCACGGGCGGTCCCACCATGATGTTCACATCCAGGCGCTGACGAATCCTGACGGCGGCCACGGTGGTGTCGTCGCCCGGCTTGTCGGCATAGAGGTCGTTGCAGGCGGCGGCGAGCATGCAGGCCACCGCGCGTGCGGACATCTCGGGCTTGATGTTGTTGTCGAGATGCTCCATGATCTGGGGACGTTCCCATCCGAAATTGAGGATCATGCCGATGCCGGCGTGGATGGTACCGTCGGACATAACAAGGATAATGTCGTTCTCTTCAAGATTGAGTTCAGAACGATAAACCCGTTTGCCGCAGACATCCAGCTCTTCGCGCTCGAAGTTCTGGCATTTGCCGTTATGGTAATAGATGGCTTCCGGATTGTCAAACTCGAACAGTTCCCCCTTGCCCTCTTTGTTGACGTGGATGATGGAGAACGTGGAATACGCCACCCCGCGCTCCGCGCACACGGGCAACGTCTGGATGATGGTCTCCACGCATTCATAGATGTCGATTTCGTTGGCGGCCATGGTACACAAAATCTTGGAGGTGAGCGTGGAGAGAATGTTCGCCTTCACGCCGCTCCCTAAACCGTCAGCCAACACCAACGTGGTATAGTCGCCGTTTACCGTGCAGGCCACGTTGTCGCCGCACAGTTCTTCGCCGTAATGGTTCAGCGAAGTGCATCCTGTTTCTAAGCAAAGTTCCATCACTCAGAGACTTTTTCTTCGGTTAACGTTTTCTTCAGCTTCAACAGGGCCACCTTGGTCTCGGCAGTCGTCTCGCCCAGCAGCGACGCAATCTCTTGAGCCACACGCATTTGCTTCTTAATCACATCGTCGGTCGTGGTCAGCGTTTCCATCTTCACCTTCATAATCCGCTTCTCATAGTCAACGGTGTCCGTGACATCCTTCATAATACCGAAGATGAGATTCTGGTTGGCCAGATAGTTGATGGACAAATCCACATACTTGCCTGTGCTCGTGACAAGTTCCTTCTTCAGTTCGATGTTCTTCTTCTGAGCGTAGGCGTTGCAGAAGTCGACGGGGTTGAAGTAGTCGATGGCGGGATGGCCTTTGGCGTTGGGATCCTCGATGCCTAACAGCTCGCGTCCGCGGCGGTTGATTTCCAGGATGTTCATGTCCGGATCGAGCACCACGATGCCTTCCGGGCTGTTTTGGATCACCTCCACGGAGAAAGACTCGGCGCGCTGGCGCATGTAGGGCAGGCAGATGTCGATGTCGGCATAGCCATTATAGACCGCCCATGCCTTCTCGCGACAAGTGGCATAGCCGCAGGAACCGCAGTCGAGTTCGTCCTCCGGTTTGAACTTGCCGGTCTTGTGCAGGATGGCCTCGATTTCGCGCTCGGGGGCAGGCATGCTGTGGCTGCGGATTCTCGGATGGGCCGTGGCGAGCGGGACTTCCACTTGCACCGGCGTCTGCGTAGCCGTGAGTTGGCGTTTCTCGGCAGAAACATACTTGCGGATGTCCGACATGGCCTTGACGGAACCGCCATTCTTCTCCAATGAACAGGGTCCGTTCACACAGGCATCCTCACAAAGGTTCATCTCCAACACCACATGGTCCATGTGCTCAATGTTTTGCAACGCTTTGACACACTTCATCGGACCGTCGATAGCGATATAGTCATAGCCCTCCGGGAGTTCCGGGAAAGAGTGGATGATGCCCTGAGGAATGGGGTATTCCTTGGCCAGGTTCGGCATTCCGTTCCGTTTCTGCAACATCACGTTGGTGATTTCGTCAATCTGCACCCCTTTTTCCTTGAAAAGCTCCACCACATCCTCGAAAGTCAGGACATTGTCGATGAGGTGGCATTCCTCCGCTTCGCGCTTTTTGGCGATGCAGGGTCCAACGAAGACGATCTTGGCCTCCGGATGCTGTTTCTTGAGGATTTTGGCGTGAGCCACCATCGGCGAATCAACCGGTGCTAAGTACTTGAGCGCCATCGGGTAATACTCTTGAATCATGCGGCATACGGCCGGACAAGCAGACGTTATGAAGTTTTTGAACTGTCCGGATTTCAGCAGGTTGGCGTACTCTTGGGTCACCGCCTGTGCGCCGACGGCCGTCTCTTCCGCATCAAAGAAGCCCAGTTTGGCCAGCGCGAGCTTCATCACCCCGAAGTCGGAAAGCCCAAAACTGGAAATGAAAGAGGGGGCGACACTGGCGATCACCTTGTCGGGACCCGCCAGCAGGGCACGCACCTCGTTGATTTCGCTATGTACCACCTTCGCATTCTGCGGGCACACAAGCGTACAGTGGCCGCACAAGATGCATCTGTCTTCGATAATCTCCGCCTGATGTCCTTTGATGTCAATGGCTTTCACCGGACATTCGCGCAAGCATTTGTAGCAGTCTTTACATTTCGCATTGCGAAATTCCAAATATAATGACATCTCCCCGGCTTATAATTCGATTAATGGATAGACTTCTTTCACAAATATCTCTTCCACATTCTCTTTGGTGACGTTGTGGAGAATGATGCTGCCGTCTTCTTCGAGCGTGGTGGCTTTCTGCTTCATGCTGTCGGAAAGGCCGTCCGTTCTGACGTTCACGCCTTTGGCGCAATGTCCCAGGCAGAAACTGGCCTGCAATTCCACCAGATCTTCCACATCGTATTTTTTCAGGATGTCTTTTAAGGATTGGATGACATCGTAAGAACCTTTCAAGTGGCAGGAGCTGCCAACACAAACTTTAATATTCATCATTGTTTTTGTTTTAATATTTTTCTAAAATTGATTGTTGTCCTCTCTGTCGGCTTTGCACGCAGGCGCCTCGTTTACACGAGGCCACCTGCTTCAAAACACGATTCACTCATAACTAACCTTATTTAACGAGTGAAAAACCATTTTATTATTCACCATAATAGGCTTGTTTGTAAATATCCATAATTTCACTGACAAGGGGATATTTCGGGTTGGCGCCGGTGCACTGGTCGTCGTGTGCCTTCTCAGAAAGGGCGGCGACATTCTCCATGAACAATTTCTCGTCCACGCCCTCTTCCTTGATGCTCATCGGCATGTGCATATCCTTCATTAACTGGCGGATGGCCTTGATGAGGTTGTCGATGCTCTCTTCGTTGTCCTTGCCGCCAAACCCGAGGAAACGGGCGGCTTTGGCCAATTTCTCGTCCGCGATGAAATGATCATATTTCGGGAATGGGACGAATTTATTCGGTTTCAGCGAGTTATACTTGACCACGTAAGGCAACAGGATGGCGTTGGCGCGGCCGTGCGGGATATGATAGTCGCCGCCTAACTTGTGAGCCATGCTGTGGTTGAGACCGAGGAAGGCGTTGGTGAAAGCCATACCGGCGATACAGGAGGCGTTGTGCATCTTCTCGCGGGCTTTCAGGTCGAACTGACCGTTTTCGTAAGCGCGTTTCAGATAGCTGAAAACGAGATCCATCGCCTGCAGAGCCAGACCGTCTGTGTAGTCGTTGGCCATGTTGGAAATGTAGGCCTCTATGGCGTGGGTCAGCACATCCATGCCCGTGTCCGCAGTGGCACGTTTCGGCAACGAAACCACGAACTGCGGGTCAATGATGGCCACGTTGGGCGTCACAGCGTAGTCGGCTAGCGGATACTTGATACCGCGCTTCTTGTCGGTGATGACCGTGAAGGCCGTCACCTCGCTGCCGGTGCCGGAAGTGGTCGGGATGGCGACCATCTTGCACTGGTTGCCCAAGTGCGGGAATTTCACCACGCGCTTGCGGATGTCCATGAACTTCTGACGCAAACCGTCGAAAGAGGTCTCGGGATGCTCGTAGAAGAGCCACATACCCTTGGCCGCGTCCATGGCGCTACCACCACCCAACGCGATGATCACGTCTGGCTGGAACGAACGCATCTCGGCTACACCGCGCATGATGGTCTCCACATCCGGATCCGGCTCCACATCGGAGAAGATGCGGTAGTGGCAGGGCTCGCTGCGTTTGTTGAGATAATAGGTGACTTTATCGACATAGCCGAGCTGCACCATCATCGGGTCGCTCACGATGAACGCCTTGCTGAATCCTTCCATGTGCTCTAAATATTGCACTGAACCGTACTCGAAATAAACTTTCGGCGGAATCTTGAACCATTGCATATTGACTCTTCTTTTTGCGATTTTCTTTTTGTTGATAAGGTTTACGGTGGAGACGTTGGCTGTCGTGCTGTTGTGACCGTATGAGCCGCAACCGAGGGTCAACGACGGGGTGTTGGTGTTGTAAATGTCTCCGATGGCTCCCTGCGATGACGGGGAGTTGACGATGATACGACCCACTTTCATGGCTTTGCCGAACTTCTCGATCAGATCGCTGTTGGTGCTGTGGATGATGGCCGTGTGACCGAGACCGCCCATGTCGAGCATCTTGCGGCACATCTCGAAACCTTCCACATGGTTGTTCACCACATAGTAGGCCAACACCGGTGACAGTTTCTCGCGGGAGAGCGGGTATTCCGGACCCACATCCTTCAGCCGAGCGATGAGAATCTTGGTCTTCTCGGGAACCGTCACACCCGATTGTTGCGCAATCCAGTAGGGCGATTTGCCCACCACATCGGGATTGACCGCACCTTTCTCGGAATTGATGACAAAATCGGACACCTTCTTGATTTCCTCCTCGTTCAAGAAATAGCAACCGTTCTCCTTCATATAGGATTCGAACAGGTTGGAAATCACTTTGTCCACGATGACCGCTTGCTCGGAAGCGCAAATCATGCCGTTGTCGAAGGTCTTCGACATCATGAGGTCGGTGCAGGCGCGTTTCACATTGGCGGAAGTCTCGATGTAGCAGGGAGCGTTGCCGGGTCCGACGCCGAGGGCGGGTTTGCCGCAGCTGTAGGCCGAACGTACCATGCCGGCACCGCCAGTGGCCAGAATCAACGATACCTTCGGATGGTTCATCAAAGCCATGGTGGCCTCGACGGAAGGATGCTCAATCCATTGGATGCAAGCCGCAGGAGCTCCTGCCGCCACGGCCGCGTCACGCAGAATCTTGGCAGCCGCCACTGACGACTGCTGTGCCGACGGATGGAATCCGAAGATGATGGGGTTGCGGGCTTTTGCGCAGATTAAGGACTTGAACATGGTGGTGGAGGTCGGGTTCGTCACCGGTGTCACGCCAGCCACAATGCCGACAGGTTCCGCCACTTCCACATAACCCTCCATCTCATTATCCTCCACAACGCCAACCGTTTTCTCGTTCTTGATGGAATTCCAAATATATTCTGTAGCGAAAATATTCTTGATGATCTTGTCCTCATAAACGCCGCGGTGCGTCTCATCAACAGCCAGGCGCGCGAGCTCGCGATGGTGCTCCAAACCGGCCAATGCCATCGCATAGACAATCTTGTCCACCTGCTCCTGATTGAAGTCAACGTATGTTTTCAACGCTTCTTCCGCATTCCGGACCAACGCATCAATCTCATTTTCATTCGATACTTTTTTATCGAATTTTTCATCTGATTTTACACTTTCTTTTTTCATGCTGTAAAAAAATATAGGTTATCTAATTTTCCGTTATTACCTTTATTTCGCTAGGCGTAGATGATTTCATAGCCAGCTTGTGTGCGAGAACAGCTAATGAAGAGGGCAGATTCTCGTTTTTCACAAGCACGTCTTCGGGAACTTTCAGCGGCACAAAGGCGAAATTCCAGATGGCCTTGATGCCGGCCTTCACCATTTGGTCGCACACACTCTGTGCCTGATCGTCAGGTACAGTGATGATGCCTATACGGATGCCCATGCGCTGCACGAGGCTTGGCATCTTTTCCATGGGAAGGATATGTTTGCCATCAAGCTGAAGTCCGCATAAATAGGGGTCATTGTCGAAGCCCACCACAATGTTCAACCCGAACTTTGCGAATTTGGTGTTGGTGAGGAGGATGCGTCCCATGCTGCCGACCCCAACCAAAATGGCTTCGTCCATTTTGTTGTAACCCAAATATTCACTCATGTCTTCAAGCAGTTGCTTCACTTCAAAACCGGTTCGAGGATGACCAGCCACACTGCTCACCTGCGCAAGATCCTTGCGAACCAATACCGGGTTGAGGTTCAGATGCCCGGCAAGCAGTGCCGAAGAGACAGATTCCACCCCTTCAGCCCGCAGTCTGCTGATGTAGCTGTAGTACAGCGGCAGCCGGCTCAAGGTCGATTTCATGACCACCAAAGAGGGTGTATTCTGTTTGGACATATCGCTACTTTTTTATCTATTGAAATCCGCGGCAAAAATAGAATTTTTTTTGAAACGGCAATGACCTGTTGAAAAAAAAATTACAATAAAAAAGGGAGACAACACGCCTCCCAATAATTATGAATTATGAATTATGAATTATGAGTCATGAATTATGAATTAATTCTCCGCCACGTGTCCGACGTTCACCAGCCACTTGCCAGCTTGGGTCAGGAACGGTTCGAGGAGGTCGTATGAGATCACACAGGCGGGCATTCCTGCCGCATAACAGGCAATCTCGTACTGCTGATAGACAAATTCCACCCCGTCCTCACGGAAGATGGGCGCAGCTTGCGGCAGCGGGAAGAAATCGTTGTTCTCCATCGTCAGCAGGTTCTCCATCTCACTGGCATCTGATTCGAAATACTGAGAAAAGATGTTGTCTTTGACCAAATCCGTCAGCTCATCCAACGACTCGGTACGGAAAATGTCGTAGTCGATGCGACGGCCATCAGATTTGCGGAACGTCTGTCCCTGCATCAGATACCAACCGTGGGCGCCACCGGCATAGCCCTCTTGGGTATAAAGGTAAGTGACATAGCGGTCGGTTTCCTGCAATTTCTTGTATTTAATGTCCTTATAACATGACATGTCCTTGATTCTCGGCATATCCGGAATAATGTTCTCCTGGAAATCCGTCAACGTGGCTTTCTTGTAATGGTCAAACATTTTTGCAGCATTTTCCATATCGCCTTCGTAGGTGCCACCCATCTGCTCCGACATCCATTCTCTTATATTATTGAGAACAAAGAAATTACCTGATTCCGGAAAATCGGCCTCGATCTTGACGGTGCCGGGAATCCCATGCAACACCACCGAGTCCTCCATGGTTATCGGGCGTGTTTTAATATCCGCAGGGGCAATCTGCGACAGCGAAGTGAGGGTGTTCAACGCCTGAGTGTCGATTTTGGTTTTGCAACCGGCGAGCATCACCATCAGCCCGCAAAAAAATCCAACGGCAATAAGAGTTTTCTTCATGACGATTTATATTAATTGTTTCGCGCGGCAAAAATACAAAAAATGTTTCAAGTTGAACTTTGAACCTTGAACTTTGAACTTTAAACTTTGAAACCAAAAAAGGCCTCCGAAAAGCGGAAGCCCTTAACGATATTTAAGATAATTAATTTCGAAGGAAGAATACCTAAAGCTGGACAATTCCAATTATTTGGAACCTTTGTCCTTCTGACCGGCGTGACCGCGGAAGATACGTGTAGGGGCGAACTCACCGAGTTTGTGACCGACCATATTCTCCGTGACATAGACGGGGATGAACTTGTTCCCGTTATGCACAGCGATGGTAAGGCCAACGAAATCGGGGGAGATCATAGAGGCACGAGACCACGTTTTGATGGTGGATTTCTTGCCAGACTCCTGAGCAGCGATCACACGTTGTTCCAGTTTGAAATGTATATACGGTCCTTTTTTTAATGAACGACTCATAATCAATAGCTTTTAGGTTATTTTTTCTTTCTTTCAACGATGAACTGGTTGGAGTTCTTCTTCGGGCGACGGGTCTTGTAACCTTTCGCGGGCATACCGTTGCGTGAACGCGGATTACCACCGGACGCACGACCTTCACCACCACCCATCGGGTGATCGACAGGGTTCATGACGACACCGCGGTTGCGCGGACGACGGCCGAGCCAGCGGGTACGGCCTGCCTTGCCGGACACCTCCAAGCTATGGTCTCCGTTGGAGACGATACCTACGGTGGCCTTGCATGCACAGAGGATCATGCGGGTTTCGCCTGAAGGCAGTTTGATGATGGCGTAGCGACCGTCACGGGACATCAGCTGTGCGTAGGAACCGGCGCTGCGGGCGATCTTGCCACCCTGACCGGGACGCATCTCGATGTTGTGAATGATGGAGCCGAGGGGGATCTCACCAATCGGGAGGCAGTTGCCCAAATCGGGGGCGACGCCTGCGCCGCTGACGATCTGTTGTCCCACCTTGATGCCGTGAGGAGCCACGATGTAGCGTTTCTCGCCATCGGCATAGAACAGCAACGCGATACGAGCCGAACGGTTCGGGTCGTATTCAATCGTTTTTACGGTAGCCGGTACACCATCTTTGTTTCTTTTAAAATCTATGATGCGATACATCTGCTTATGACCGCCTCCGCGGTACCGTATCGTCATCTTACCACTGTTGTTGCGGCCGCCTGTGCTGCGTTTCGGGCAAAGGAGGCTCTTTTCGGGCTTGTTCGTGGTAATGTCATCGTAAGCGCTTATCACTTTGAAGCGCTGACCCGGCGTTACTGGTTTGTACTTTTTTAATGCCATTTCTTTTAAAGGTTATAGGTTATGGGTTATGGGTTATTGAAGCTCAATAGCCGAAACCGTCACCCGTTATTAAATGTTACTGTAGAAATCGATTTTTTGTTCTTTGTCAACGAAGACGTATGCCTTCTTGAAATTGTTCTTTTGTCCTAAGATGACACCTGCCTTGGTGTTGCGAGCGGTGGATTTGCCGCGTTGGATAAGCGTGTTCACGCGCACCACTTTCACGTTATAGATGGACTCGATCTCGCGTTTGATCTCGGGTTTCGTGGCCTCGCGCGTCACCATGAAGCCGTAGCGGTTGTACTTTTCAGCCACGGTGGTCATCTTCTCACTGATGATGGGTTTTATAATGACACTCATTGTTCTGTCTTTTTAAGGGTGATTGAATTATTCGCCTAACATTTTGTCCAACTCCTTGAGACTGCTCTCGCAGATGATGAGGTTGTTGGCGTTAAGCACATGATACGTATTGGCCTCGATGGCGCGCATGATGTTGGTGCGCTGCAGGTTGCGTCCTGACAAGAAAACATTCTTGTTGTTGTCGGGCAGCAGAAGGAGGGTTTTCTTGCCTTCAAGATTGAGGTTCTTGAGCATGGCCTTGTATTCCTTGGTCTTGGGCTCGTTGAAGGTGAAGTCCTCGACCACGGTGATATTGCCTTCCTGCTGTTTGTAGGTGAAGGCGGAGAAGCGTGCGAGACGTTTCACTTTCTTGTTGAGCTTGAAACCGTAGTCGCGAGGATGAGGTCCGAAAACGGTGGCACCTCCGCGGATGGTCGGGCTCTTGATGCTACCGGCACGGGCGCCGCCAGTACCTTTCTGCCGTTTCAGCTTGCGAGTGCTGCCTGACACGGTGGAGCGTTCCAGCGTATTGTGCGTGCCTTGTCTTTGATTTGCCAAATATTGTTTCACGTCAAGCCAGATGGCATGATCGTTCGGTTCCACGTTGAAGATCTTATCGTTCAGGGTAACCGTCTTTGCAGTCGCGCTGCCGTCTATCTTATAAACTGTTAGCTCCATCTCTCAATAATTATATATGAACCATTGGCTCCCGGAACGGAACCTTTAACTAATAATAAATTCTTCTCTTTCACGATCTTGACGATCTGGAGGTTGATGACCTTCACTTTGGCGTTGCCCATCTGGCCGGCCATGCGCATGCCCTTGAACACGCGTGACGGGTAAGAGGATGCACCCATAGAACCGGGGGCTCTCAAACGGTTGTGCTGGCCGTGGGTGGCATCACCGACACCGCGGAAGTGGTGGCGTTTCACAACACCCTGGAAACCCTTACCTTTGGAGGTGCCGCTGACATCCACGAACTCGCCTTCCTCGAAGACGGTGACGTCGAGCACTTCACCCAAAGACTTGCGGTGACCTTCCTCGAAGCGGGTGAACTCACGCAGAATCTTCTTCGGCGTGGTGCCGGCCTTCGCGAAGTGACCCTTCAGCGACTTGGTCGTGTTTTTCTCTTTCTTCTCGTCGTAAGCCAATTGGATAGCGCTGTAGCCGTCCTTCTCGACGGTTTTGACTTGCGTGACCACGCAAGGACCAGCCTCTAACACCGTGCACGGCACAACCTTGCCGGAGGCATCGTAGATGCTAGTCATCCCAATTTTTTTTCCTATTAATCCTGACATTTTTGGTTAGATTTATAAAATAATTTGACTTTTTACGCCTGTTTCGACACTTTGCCTTGTTGTTTAATTAACTGAAACCCAATTAATTAAACACTGAAAACCAGTTTTTCTAACAAGCGTGCAAATATACACTTTTTCTTTATACTCAGTCATTTGCGCAAAAAAAGTTTTCAACAAGAAAAGCCAACACATTATTTTTTACACACATATTATAATATTAATGTATATGACTGAAAAAAATGTATATTTGCCAACTTAAATTTTATATACATTTTGGATATTTATACAGTGAGAAAAACAAGCCCGATTTTGGATATACAGCATATATTAGCTGGAAACAGATTACTTTTCAGTTTATTTTTGGCTTTTATGGCTGTTTTGCCGCTCCATGCGCAAATCGACAACCTCTTCTGGTTCGCCGCACCGGACATTTCGGCCAACCACGCACATAACCCGATCACCTTCTGCTTCACCTCGTTCAGCAGTCCCGCCACGGTGACGATCTCTCAACCGGCGAACCCCGGCTTCGCACCCGTGACCGTCAATCTCAACGCTTACAGTTACTATGCCTTGGATGTCACCAGCCAGGAAAGCATTGTGGAGACCGCGCCCGAGAACACCATCTGCAACTACGGTTTCAAGATCACTTCCACCGCAAACATCACCACATACTATCAGTTAGGCGCCAACAACAGTGAAATCTACACCCTCAAGGGACGTAACGGTCTGGGCACCGACTTCACCGTGCCGATGCAGAACTTCCTGGTGGACGGTCCGCCGTCAGACCCGCGCAACAGCATCGAAATCGTGGCCACGGAAAACAACACCACGGTGACCATCATCCCGTCCCAGCCGCTTCAAGGCGGCATCGCGGCCGGGACCCCCATCACGATCACACTTAACGCCGGACAGTCGTACTGCATCAAGTCGCAGGACCAGTCTGCCGCTGGCCACCTCACCAACACGCGCATCACCTCCGACAAGCCCATCGCAGTGAACTCCACCGACGACTCCGTGGCCAGCAACCAAATCTCGGGTTACTCCGGACAGGACCTGGTGGGCGAGCAGCTCGTACCTGACGAATACGCCGGCGACTTCTTCATCGCCATGTACAACAACCGCTTGTTCGAGAATATCTGCATAATCCCCATTCACGACACCACCCACGTCTATATCAACGGCAGCACCACGCCGACGGCAACACTGAACACCGGGCAGAGCTTTACCTACATGCCCAGCAATTCGCCGACCATCGCCACCATGATCACTTCCGACAAACCGATTCACGTGTTCCAGGTGACGGGTTCCGACGGCGAGGCGGGCGGCACGCAGCTTCCCGCGTTGGGCTGCACCGGTTCCCAAGAGGTCGTCTATGCACGCCCCTCCTACTCCACCCACTTGAGACTCTCAATTGTGGTGCCTACCGCATACGTTAATGGATTCACCATGACCGCCGGCAACAACAATATCCCCTTGAATGCCACCGACTTCACCATACTTCCTTACAACAACGCATGGTCTTACTGCTACAAGGACTTCTCGAATTCCGTCCCCACTCAGACCGTCATGATGATTCAAAACTCCCTTGGACCTTTTCACCTGGGTATTCTCGACTACTACTCCGGCATGTCTTCTTCGTTGGGCTACTTCAGCGATTACAGCAGTGTTGGGCACATTGATGTCTATATGCGCGACCTATATTGCCTCCACGATTCCGTTGAATTCAATTACATCACGGAAAACATCGATACAGTGTTTCTCATCACGCCGACGAGCGACACATTGACGCAAGAGCCGTATGTCATCCACGACCTCACACTGGCCGACACAGGCAAATATTACCTGCTGGCCCACAGCGCTATCGGCTGTGAGGACACCTGGTTGCTGGACAGCATCAACATCCAGCTGGTCAACTCTTACAAGCCCGACCTTGGTCCCGACCAGTATCTCTGCAGCGGTGAAGTGGCTGTGCTGAGGGCCAATTATGCCTCTGACGGCGTGCAATACTACTGGAACACCGGTGATACTGGCGACTCTATTGAAGTCATCACCACCGGCGAATACATTCTGAATGTGTCTGTGGAAAACGACGCCGCCCTGAACTGCGAAAGTTCTGACACCGTGTTCGTCTATTTCTACCCACTGCCGCAAGCCGACTTGGAAGCCGATATTGTTTCGGGCTGTACCCCGCTCACCATTCATTTCACCGATATCTCACATCCTACTCCCGACAGTCTTACGACAGAATGGATGATTTTCGATGAAAATTTCAACATCATCAACTATTCAAGCGAGGACAACCCCGTCTTCGACTTCACTGATGCCGGAGTTTATTCCGTCAAACTGGTCATTACCACACCCGAAGGATGTAAAGATTCCATCACCAAGTGGAATTACATCATCACTTCGCCACAACCCGATATCGATTTCCTCGCCACTCCAGAGATATCCATGATGAGCGAGAATGGCGGCAACGTGGATTTCACCGCTTATTTATCGGACAACGTGGTGAACAACCCCACCAACCACCTGGTTTGGAGCTTCGGTGACGGGGACGAAACCGAAAACGAGATCTCTACCTCGCACCTCTATTCCAGTTGGGGCGATTATGTGGTCACCCTGACGCTGGTCACCCAAGGCGGGTGCGGCGACTCGGTGAGCCATTCCATTGTGATAGAGGACGACCTGATTTTCCCGAACGTGATCACGCCCAACGGCGATGGCATCAACGACGTGTGGGCCATCGAAAACCTTAACACAGACATCAATCCTGAAGACCCGGACGAGTACCGCCACAATGAGCTACGCATCAGCGACCGCTGGGGCAAGGTTGTGTTCCATGCCAAGAATTACGACACATGGGCGAAAGATGGAGAAATTCACGAAGGGACGAACCCATTCACCGGCAACGACCTCAGCGACGGAGTCTATTTTTACACCTTCACCTACAAAGGCAAGGCCAAGACCACACAGTGGCACGGATCCATCACGATAATTAGGTAAAATAGGCCCTACCGTTTCACGAACCTTTTCGTCACAACACCGGCATCTGTGGTCACGCGCACAAAATAAATGCCGCTGGCCAGACCAGAAACATTGACGGGTGTGGTTTCGGCTGTGACCGTAACGATTTGCAATAATTTGCCATACACATCAAACAATTGCAATTCCCCTCCCCATTCTTCATTCATTCTACATTCTACATTGATCACATCCGTGGCGGGATTCGGATAAACCCGCACATTATCCGCCAATGTGTGCTCCTCAATGCCCGTGTCGAAGAAGTGGACATGGAAAGTCAATTGGTTGCCGTTTTCCTGTATGTTGGTGATTTCGAAGCTGTTTTCGGGCGTGCCGTCAGTCAGGTAGGGATGAGGATCCGTGTTCGGACCGAAGGAGGTGCGACCGGAAGCTTGACTGAAATGCGCCTCATGGATAAAGCCGTTCACAGTATCAATCTCGCTGCCAGGACGGAAAATCCAGTACTGGTGCGCCTGATTGTAGAAGTCGAAGAAGGCGTTGGCAAACATACCGTTGTAATCCAACGTCACGGTGTCGTTCCAACGAGCCACCAGCAAGCCAGTGCCGGGAATGTTTTCGTCAAAAAGATCCGCCTGACTGCGATACTCGAGCACATACCACTGTGTGGGGTCAATGTGCGATTTGATGTAATAGCAATTCTGCGACGGACTGGAACCCACACTCAACAGCGTGTAGTCGCCATCTTCTGTGATTTCGATAGGGTCGTCAGACACATGCAGGATTTTGTTCTTGTAAATGGCGGCCATCTGGTTGTTCTGATAGTCGCTGCACATCATGTCCCACGTTCCGGCAGCTGAGATGTCCCCATAATTGACGTAATGGTAAAGGTCTGGCAGGTCGAGCGAATGCCCCATTTCATGGCGGAACACATGGGCGCTGAACATGTCCGAGGATGCCCCTTCAAACTCAAAATTGAACGTATTGATTTTCAGCCCGTTGATTTTCGGCTCATAATCAAGTGAATCGTACGGGAAATACTCCATGTGAGGCCACAGAATGGAAGCCCAGGAGCCCGTGCCGCCTTTCACGATAATGCTGAGATTATCGAGCATCCCGTCATCATTGCCGTCAAGACTGACATTCGAATCAACTAAATGCATGGAATCAACATAGCTGACAATGCGCCCTAAGAGCTGCGCCTCGCGCATGGAGACGCCCAAAAACGGGTTCGGCTCCGTGTAGCCGATGGGATTCCATGGAGCGTACGGTTCAAAATATCCACGCGGCTGATCATCCTGATACGAGACAATCACCCCGTTCTGGATATTGTTCGTATATATGGTATTGTAATGGATCTTGCCGTAGGTCATCACGTCATAAAAATTATAGACACTGAGGTAACCCGGCGTTTTCCCGTTAAACATGGTGTCGATTTGCGCAAATGAATGGTTAATCTCCCCATCATTGGCAAAACGTACAAAAACGACCAAATTCGTTAATTCTGTGGTGTTTTGAGCCATCGAAACCATCGGCATAAACACCGATAGTATGCTAACAATCAATGTCAAAAATAAATTTTTCATATTCTTTAAAATCATAAGTCCTAGATCTAAAGTCTTACATCCTATAACTCTTTTCGAAGACGTGCCACCGGGATGCCCATCTGTTCGCGATATTTCGCGACGGTGCGGCGAGCGATGTTGTATCCCTTCTCGTTCAGCATCGCACAGATTTTATCATCGGAAAGGGGCTTCTTTTTGTCTTCTTCCGCGACAAGGTCTCCCAAAATCTGTTTGATTTCCTTGGAGGAGACATCGTCATCGTTCACCGCCTCGGAAAAAAGGTGTTTCAAGGGGACGATGCCGAAATCCGTCTGCACATACTTGCTATTGGAAACACGGGAGATGGTGGAGATATCGGCTCCGACCTCCTGCGCTATCGTTTTGAGAATCATTGGTTTAAGATCCTTATTATCCCCAGTCATGAAATAATCGCGCTGATGCTGCATGATGGCGTACATCGTGTTGTAGAGCAACAACTCACGCAAAGAGAGTGTCTTGATGAACTGCATCCCGTCATCCACATATTTTTTCATGAAGCGCTCGGCTTCGGCGCGGCGACGGTCGGCCTCCTCCTTCGACAAGAAACGGTATTCGTTGCTGAACTCCTTGTTAATCCGCACTTTAGGGACATACTGGTTGTTGAGGGTAAGTATCAGTTTCCCATCGCGGTTGGTGATGGTGAAATCCGGGATAATCACATCCGCATTTTTCTGCATAGGGCTGACCATTGCTGCCGGACGCGGATCCAACTTCTGGATCACCTCTAGAACTTCTTTCAATTCATCGTCCGTAATTTCCAAAGCGGAAGTGATTTTGTCATAATGCCTTTTCGTGAGCAAATCGAAACATTCCGCCACCACACGACGTGCCAAAAGATGGGCCTTGGTGGGGGAAGGCGTTTTGTCCAGTTGCAGCAGCAGACACTCTTGCAGGTTGCGGGCACCCGTGCCAGGAGGATCCAGCTCCTGCACAAAATGCGTCAACACATACTCCACCTCCTGCACATTCGTCTGGACATTCTCGTTGTAAAGGAGTTCGTTGACAATGGCCTGCAAATCCGCATGCAAGTACCCCGCATCATCCAGAGTCCCAGTCAGATAGGTGGCAATCTGCGCCTGTTTCGGCGTCATGTCCATCGCATCCAACTGCAACTGCCACTGTTCATGCATCGATTCATAATAGACATCGGATTTTGGATTCTGCGGCAGCTCGTCGGGGGCGTTCATCTTGGCGATGTAATTCTCCAACTGCAAATCGGAAAAGCCATCGTCATAGTCATCGTTATCGCGATAATAGTCTTCCTTAAAAATCTCATCTTCAGGAAGTTGTTCATTTGAAAGTTCCAAGGGATCCCCATTGTCATCATACTCTTCCTGCACAGATTCAACTTGATTGTCTGCGTCTTTGGCATTATCATCGTAGATCTCCAAAGCAGGATTGTCATCCACCGTGTTGCGGATTTCCTGCTCCAACGAGGCATAGGGCAGTTCCACGAGATGCATCAATTGCAACGTCAACGGCAGACCCACCTGCCGTTGAACGTTCTTTTGCTCTAATGAGATTTTATTTTGCGAAGGCATATAAGCAACTAAAACTCAGCGTTTTGTGGT
This sequence comes from uncultured Bacteroidota bacterium, assembly GCA_902786595.1. Taxonomy (GTDB): domain Bacteria; phylum Bacteroidota; class Bacteroidia; order Bacteroidales; family WCHB1-69; genus F23-D06. Next base: position 84,592 of record CADADB010000008.1, read on the forward strand.
GTTCTCGGGAAAGGAATGACATCACGGATATTGGTCATGCCAGTGACAAACAGCAGCAGACGCTCGAAACCGAGACCGAAACCAGAGTGCGGTGCGGAACCGAACTTGCGGGTGTCGAAATACCACCAGTATTGTTCCTCGGTCATGCCCAACTCATGGACACGATTCAGCAACTTATTATAATCGGCCTCACGCTCGGAACCGCCGATGATCTCGCCGATGGTCGGGAACAGCACGTCCATGGCACGCACCGTCTTACCATCATCGTTCTGCTTCATGTAGAACGCCTTGATCTCCTTCGGATAGTCCGTCAAAATGACCGGCTTCTTGAAATGGTTCTCCACCAGATAACGCTCATGCTCGGACTGCAAGTCGATACCCCACTTCACAGGATACTCGAATTTCTTCTTGGCCTGAAGCAGGATGTCGATAGCTTCGGTGTAGCCCAAACGCACAAAATCAACTTTCGTGACCGATTCCAGACGATTTATGAGCTCTTTGTCGAACATATCATTGAGGAACTTCAAATCGTCCATATTGTTATCAAGGGCATACTGCACCAAATATTTGATAAAATCTTCGGCAAGGTCCATGTTATCCTTGATATCGTAGAAGGCCATTTCGGGTTCAATCATCCAGAACTCCGCCAGATGGCGCGGCGTGTTGCTGTTCTCGGCGCGGAACGTGGGTCCGAAAGTGTAGATGTTGCCGAGAGCCATGGCACCCAATTCCCCTTCCAATTGTCCGGAAACCGTCAGATTGGTGTGTTTGCCGAAAAAGTCCTGCTTATAATCGATCTGGCCGTCCTCTGTGCGCGGGATGTTGTTGAGGTCGAACGTGGTGACATTGAACATCTCACCGGCGCCCTCCGCGTCAGAAGCGGTGATCAACGGGGTGTGGAGATAGAAGAAACCTCTGTCGTTGAAGTATTTGTGGATGGCGAATGCCATAGCGTGACGCAGACGGAGCACGCAGCCGAAATAGTTGGTACGCGGACGCAGGTGGGCGATCTCACGGAGGAACTCCATGGAATGGCCCTTCTTCTGCAACGGATACTGCTCCGGATCGGCACTACCGTAAACCTCTATTGTTTCGGCCTGTACCTCAACGGTCTGACCTTTACCTTGCGACTCGACCAGTTTTCCCGTCACATGGATGCATGAGCCGGTGGTAATCTGCTTCAGCAGCGCCTCGTCGAACTTCGCCGTGTCGGCCACCACCTGCAGATTGGTCACGATAGAACCGTCGTTGAGCGCAATGAACTGCACGAAATTGTTGCCGCGTCTGGAACGCACCCAACCTTTAACCTCCACGGAATTGCCAATGCCGACAACCTCAGGAGTCTTGATGATATCTTTTAATCTTAATTTGTTCATATTTTTGACTATAACTATGACTATAACTATGACTATAACTATTGACTATAACTATTGACTATAACTACTGGCTTTGGGCTATTAACTATTAACTCTAAGCTTCAATAACCAATAACCCATAACCCATAACCATTACAAATACGATTGCAACACCTTGCACTTGGCATTATGGCGCAGTCGGCGGATGGCTTTTTCCTTGATCTGGCGTACACGCTCGCGGGAGAGGTCGAACTGCTCCCCGATCTCATCCAGGGTCATGGGGTGTTTGCTGCCCAGACCATAGAACAATTTGAGGATTTCCGCCTCGCGTGTCGGCAAAGTATCTATCACAGAGCCGAGTTCTTGTTGTAATGACTGGTATATCAATTCTTTATCAGGAGAAACCGTATCCTCGTTGCGCAGGACATCGTACATATTGGTATCGTCGTCCGAAGTCAGACTGGCATCCATGGAGAGGTGTTTGGGGGAGTTCTTCATGGAGTCTTTGATTTCCTCTTCGGTCATGCCCATGCGTTCAGCGATTTCAGAGACCTTGGGCTCGCGCTGGAGTTCTTGTTCCAGAATGCCCATCGTCTTGTAAATCTTGTTGATAACGCCGACCTTGTTCATGGGAAGACGCACAATACGCGACTGCTCGGCGATGGCCTGCAGGATGGCCTGACGAATCCACCATACCGCGAAGGAGATGAACTTGAAGCCCTTGGTTTCGTCGAAACGGTGCGCGGCCTTGATTAGTCCGAGGTTGCCCTCATTGATCAGGTCAGACAACGTAATTCCTTGATTCTGATACTGTTTTGCCACTGACACCACGAAACGCAGATTAGCGTTGGTCAGTTTCTCCAAAGCATCCTCGTCTCCGTTTTTGATACGCCGTGCCAGCTCCGCCTCCTCATCGGCGGTCAGCAAGGGTACCTTTCCTATATCATGCAAGTATTTGTCCAACGACGGCGTTTCGCTGCGATTGGTCACTTGCTTTGTAATTCTTAATTGTCTCATTTCCAGTAAATAAAGAGCGTTTGTTTTGGCTATAGGATAATGGCTGTTAGCTGTTGGCTATGGCGATGTTTCTTGAGACGTTTCAGGAAACGTCTTTACAACATTGACACTATTGCCTGTTGCCTGTTGCCTGTTGCCTATTGCCTATTGCCTAAAAAATTTAGAAACTGTAACCGATACCTAAACCAACCACTTCCTTGAACTGCACGCGGGCGCGGGGACCTTCGTGGTATTTGCGCCATGCCGGACCGTCAATCATCACCTTATCGTAATACTTCAAGGAGGTCATCAAGCTGACACTGAACACTTTAAGGAAGTTATAGGTAATCGCAACATCCCAGTCCACATCAAAGTTGCCGAATTTCTGACCGTTCTCTTTGTCATGGATTCTGGCCGTATAAGGCGTGAACAAGGTAATGGTGGAAATAATCTTGAGGTTTTTAACCAAAGTATAATTGATACCACCGTTAATACGGAGACCCATGTTCAAACCCACCGCCTTGTAAGTGCCATCCTCGCGCATCGGCAGACCATAGTTGGCGCGAAGACTCTCCTCCAGACAGGTGGTCATACGACCGGCGACCGGATACACACCGATGGTGAAGATGTCGTTCGGGCGATACTCAATACCGAGTGCCAAGTCCGTGTAAGAAGGTGAAAGCCATTTTGAAATCAAAGAACGATCCACACGTTCTCCATTGGCGTCCACAACAAAGGTTGTGTCAGCATTCCAGATACCATCATCAATATCTTTATAGTTCCAGCCGGGAGCATACTGAGAACGGAAGCTGCCCAGGAGGGTAAGATACCATTGGGGGTGCATCTGGAAACCGACCTTGGTCGTCAGATTGATTTTGTCGTTGGCTTTTCTCCAACGATATCCTTGCTTATAGTCGTTTGAGAACATTTCGCCCAATTCCGTGTCCAGATTGGTGTCCCATGTCCATTTGTCTTTCTTGTACGACAACGTCATATTGGCGAAAATGAAGCCCGTCACGTTGTTGTTACCACCGGCAGCCCAGTTAAAAAGCGCGGTTTGGGCGGCATTAAGGCCGCACACACCGGTGAATTTCCAGTACTTGGCGCTGTCCACCTCGGCTGATTTCACTTTGGTCTTCAACGCCTCATCGGCAGCCGTTTTCTCATCCACCTGCGCGTTAGCAAAAGAAAAACACAACGCGCCCAATAAAACAAGTAAAAATCCTTTCTTCATAATCTTATAATTTTTGTTAATACTTTCAAATTCTTATATCCTCAGTCTTCAGTCCTCAGTCTTCAGTCTTCAGTCCTCAGTCCAAAGTCCTCAGTCCTATTGATTAATCTTATGATAAGTTCGCCACCAGCGGTCGGAGATCTTGTCCTCGCAGGCCAGCTGATAGTCGCGGCGGGAACACGGCAGATAATAGTTCTGCACTTGATCCTTTCCTTTCTGATACATCGGGACAATCACCCACCAGCGATCGGACTTCTTGCTGTTAAAGAAGACCATTTCCTCCAAGGCACCAGTCACTGAAATGTTGAACTGCCTGTAATCGCCTTTGTTCTTAAAGTGCCCTTCACTTTGACGGAAGAGGAATCCTTCGACAAAATACCAAAGGATATGGGCGATAAGTTGGGAGGTCTGGTTGTTGAAATCCAGCGTGGGATCATATTCATAGATGCCGAAGGAGGAGAGTTTGTCGCTCAGCCCCACAAACTTGGCAATCTGGCAGATTTCCTCCCCGTAGAATCCGTTGGAGGAGTTGTGCGGACAACCAGGGGCATCGGGGCGACGAACCGCGGAGATGTCCAGGGACACCATATCCGCATTGCGCACAATGGGCTCCACCTCCTCGAGGTTTCTCCGCAGCAGTCCTACCCTATAAGTTTCAAAAAAGAGACTCTCCATCATATTCACCGATTCAGGGCTGTTCATGTAGCTCTGAAAACCGATGTTCGCATAGTTCAACAGGAAATTGGGCTGTTGGAGCACCATTTTATTCACATACGCATCCGAGCGTATCGGTTGGTTCTCGTTGCCCAGGTCAAAACAGGAGTCGATGGACACCACGTTGGCCACTCGCTCCATCATCTCGTAGGCGCGGTAATTGGCGAAAGCGAGGTCATTGCTGCCTCCCAGAACGACTGGAACGACATTGTTTTCCACAAGATAGGCAATCACCTCTGATACAGCATGATACGTATCCTCCACACTCATTCCCAAACGAAGGTTCCCCAAGTCGATAATCCGCACATCCTTTCGCCAAGCATAAAGCTGATAGAACTGTCTGCGGATTTCATCAGGGGCCAACGAGCAGGACGGGTTCTGCCAGGCATTGCGCACTTCCGGGACCCCCACGATGGCGATATCCGCCTCTTCGATATTCACGGAGGCCTCTGGATTATACATCATCACACGGTACAACAGTCTGTCCGTCATGGATTCAGCATCAGGGATATGCAACGATGCTATAGATACAGGGTCAAAATACAGTGACAAGTCCATCATGATGATTATTTACGTCTGGCAACACGTTTTTTGGCCGTCGGAGTGGTCTCCTGCATGATTTTGACACAATCCTGATAGGAGAGTTTGTTGGCCATCATATCCTTGGGAATCTTGAAGTTATCTGTACCATTGGTGATATAAGGCCCATAGCGTCCGTTCATCACTTTCAAATTGGCATCTTCCGGATAGGAAACCAGCACGTTACGAGTCTCCTTGTTCTGAATAATCTCAATTGCCTGTTCTTCTGTCAGGCCGTCGAGCGTCATATTTTTATCAAGGGTATAATTTTTCCCGTCATATTTAATATAAGGGCCGTAGCGTCCGGCGGCGGCAAGAATCTCCTTTCCGTCGTAATGGCCAATCAAGTGCGGGGTACGCTCGGCGTTTTTCTTCATCTTGCCTTCCAAAAGCTCAATGCAGCGTTCCAACGTGATAGAGTAAGGATCATCGGTTTTAGGGATAGACTCGAAGGTGCCATCATAGCGCACGTAAGGGCCGAAACGTCCCACTCCGACAGTAACCACCTTGCCGTTCCACTCGCCGAGGGTGCGCGGAAGGCGGAACAGGTCCAGGGCCTCCTCCAGTGTGATGGTGTCAATGAATTGGTCGGCCTGCAGGCGAGCATAGCGGGGTTTCGAGTCGGCGTAAGCTTCGCCGATTTGCACCATAGGGCCGTATTTGCCCAATTTCGCAAAGACCTTTTCGTTGGTTTTGGGGTCATAGCCCAAAAGCCGTTCACCACTCGCCTTGGTGGAATAGTTGATGGCTGTATCCACCTGCTGGTGGAAATCACCGTAGAATCGGCTCATCATATCCTGCCAGTTGGCTTTTCCTTCGGCGATATCGTCAAATTCCTTCTCCACATCGGCCGTAAAGCCGTAGTCCATAATATCTTTGAAGTTTTCCTGGAGATAATCGTTCACAATGATGCCCACATCCGTAGGGATGAGTTTGTCTTTCTCATACCCGTATTTCTCCTTCTTTATTTCCTCCTTGACACCGTCTGCCGTCATTGTTAGGCAGGAATACTGGCGTTCTTTGCCCTGGCGGGTCGCTTTGCGCACATATTCGCGCTTCTGGATGGTGGAAATGGTAGGAGCGTATGTTGACGGGCGCCCGATACCGAGTTCCTCCAGCTTCTTCACGAGACTGGCCTCGGTGTAGCGCACAGGCGGCTGCGCGTAACGCTGGGTCGCCGTGATATGCTTGGCATTCAGGTCATCACCCACTTCCATAGGCGGCAACATGCCCTTCACTTCCTCGCTTTCCTCGTCCTTTGATTCCGTATATACTTTCAGGAAACCAGGGAACAGGATGACCTCACCGGAAGCGATGAACTTCTCGGCACGGCCTTCCACCGGTATGGTGATGGAGGTCTTTTCCGTTTTGGCATCGCTCATCTGGGAGGCAATCGTACGTTTCCAGATCAACTCGTAGAGATGCTTGGCGAACGTGTCACCCGGGATGGTCTCACGCGAGATGTCCGTGGGGCGGATGGCCTCGTGGGCTTCCTGGGCTCCCTTCGTCTTGGTGACATACTTGCGGGTTTTGGCGTAATCTTCGCCATATTTCTCGGCCACCACTTTGTGAGCCACGGCCAGCGCCATGTTCGAAAGGTTCACAGAGTCGGTACGCATGTAGGTGATGTAACCAGCCTCATAGAGCTGCTGCGCGACCACCATGGTTTTTGACACGGAGAAGCCAAGCTTACGGGCTGCCTCCTGTTGCAGCGTGGAGGTGGTGAACGGCGGCGCAGGACTTTTCTTGCCCGGGGTCTTCTCAATAGCGGTAATCTTGAATGACGCCTGACGGCAGTGCTCCAGGAAGGAGACGGCCTCTTCCTTGGTGGGGAAGCGCTTATTCAGCTCCGCATCGAGTTCTATCTTCTTGTCACGCAACGGGTTGAAAACACCATCCACCTTATAGGAGGAGGTGCTGTTGAACTTCTCTATCTCATGCTCCCGTTCCACTATGAGCTTCACCGCCACCGACTGCACACGACCTGCTGAAAGCGACGGACGGACTTTGCGCCACAAAACAGGGGAAAGCTCGAAACCGACGAGCCGGTCCAGCACACGACGGGCCTGCTGTGCATTTACCAAATCAACGTTCAAAGAGCGCGGATGAGAAAGTGCCTCCTCAATAGCAGATTTCGTAATTTCATGAAACACAATACGTTTCACCTTCTCAGGATCCATTTTGGTCACCTCCATCAGATGCCACGAAATAGCTTCGCCCTCGCGGTCATCATCGGTTGCGAGCCAAATGGTGTCGGCCTCCGCCGCTTTCTTCTTGATGTCGTTAATCAGCGCTTTCTTGTCATCCAACACCTCGTATTGGGGCTCGAAGTCATGCGCAATGTCAATGCCCATGCCCTTTGCCGGCAGGTCGCGCACATGACCTTTACTGGAAATCACAGTATAATCTTTCCCGATGAATTTCTGGATAGTTTTCGCTTTCGCCGGAGACTCGACGATGATCAGATTTTTGCTCATATATCGGTTTATAGTTACTATTAACTGTTTATCGTTTCTTTTTTCGTATTCTTTATTTATGGGTTTATCGTTTTGAGACTTAAGACTTTGGAATTGAGACTTTGTTGGTACACATTTCTTTTGAACTTTGTTTACAATCTAAATTTTATGTTCATTCATCTATTTTTGTCTATAATCCGTCTCACGTCTCACGTCTCACGTCTTACGTCTCACGTCTTACGTCTTACGTCTCACGTCCTACGTCTGTATTCGTATCCCAGCATCGCATCCACCGTTTCCCAGTCCTTTTTGAGGATGTGTTCGCGGATGACAGCGGAGTGCACGCCGGAGGAATGCCACATTTCCTCGGGGATATCAACCACCTGCAAGCCAAGACCTGCGCAAAAGGCCTTGATGTTGTCGTGGTCCCCTCCCCTTTTGTGACCGAATGCATGATTCGGTCCCATGACCAAAGTATGCGCGTGCAAAACGTCCAAAATCACCTCGCGAATAAACCTCTGATAGTCCATCTGCGAAAACTCTTCCGTGAACGGTTGTATCACAGCGACATCAATACCATGGTTTTCAATAAGATGCAAATTCTCTTCCAAAGAATTAATGGAAAAGAAACCAGAATCGGGGTGCAACACCGTGCGAGGATGAGGGTCAAAAGTGAACACCACGCTGGTGCCATTCACCCGGGCTGCCTGCTCGCGCAGAAAACGCAGGATCCGGGCATGACCCAAGTGCACGCCGTCAAAAGCGCCCACAGCCACCACCGGGTTTTCCCATCTAGGCAAGCTCTCTATTCCTTTGTAAACCAACATCTCGACAGAAAAGGTCCCCGCTTAACGCAATTTCGCCCCGACTTCGCGTTCGTAGGCCGAAACCAGCTTGTTCATCACCTTGTTGATTTCCTCGTCGGTGAGCGTCTTGTCGGCGCTCTGCAGCACGAAATTCAAGGCATACGACTTTTTGCCTTCGCCAAGAGCCGCACCCTCATAAACATCGAACAAGTTGACCTGTTTTAACAGTTTGGAGGCATACTTGAAACCTATCTTTTCCAAAGTATCGTAGGAGACCTCCTTGTCCACCACTAACGCCAAGTCACGACGTACAGCTGGATAAGGATTTATCGGTGTGTAATTCACTGCATTTTTCCTCAATTCGTTGAGCTTCTCCGCGTCAATTTCAGCATAATAGACCGGCTTCTTCAAGTCAAAGAAACGCAAGATGTCGGCACGGAGAACACCCACATGAATCGGAGTCACATCGTCCACCTTGTATGAGACATGTTGGGAGAACATTCTGAGCTCGGTATCCGTGACAAGCTGCACTTTCTCCATCGGGAAATTGATCTTCACCAAGAAATTATCAATCATATTGCGGAGGTAGAAGAAATCGGCCTCGGCTGACTTGCCTTCCCAATTGTCGTCCCCCAGCTTGCCCGTGACGAAGAGCGACATCATTTCGCGCTCCTCATAACGAACAGTAACATCGTCACCGACAGTCGATTGTGGATTCAGGTGGTAGGTTTTGCCAAACTCGAACAGACGAAGATCCGCGGCTTTGTTGTTCACATTCCGCATCACATTCTCCAATCCCGAGAAGAGGAGAGTCTGCCGCATGGCGTTCAGTTCGCTACTGAGCGGGTTGAGCAGCTTCACTGTCTCGCGCTCGTCCAGAAAATCGAAACGCTGGGCATATTCGGCCTTGGTCAGCGAATTGTTCATCACTTCATAGAAACCATTGTCCGCCAAATATTTGGAGATGGAAGTCTGCATCTGATACACCGTATCGTTTTGACGCAGGCAGGACATGTCGTATGTCAGAGTGGTGGGAATCTCAATATTGTTATAGCCATAAATGCGAAGGATTTCTTCGATCAGGTCAATCGGGCGGGTCACGTCGGCCTTGTTCAAGGGCACCGTGACAATGATTTTGTCATCCCCAACCGGCTTGACTTCCATATCCAACAACATCAGGATTTTTGTAACTGATTGTTTTTCAATAATCTTTCCCGCCACCTGATTGACTTGATCATAGTAGAGGGTGATTTGAGCGGGCTCGATCTCGTTGGGATAGCGGTCCAGAATGCTCATCACAGGGTAGCCGCCAGCCAGTTCCAACACCAACTCCACCGCACGTTTCAAGGCGTACACCGTGATGGACGGGTCGCAGCCGCGTTCATAACGGAACGATGCATCGGTCTTCAAGCCGTGACGTTTCGCGGTTTTGCGGATGCACACCGGATTGAAGTAAGCGCTCTCCAAGAAGAGGCGTGTGGTGTTCTCCGTGATACCGGAGTGCAGACCTCCATAGACGCCTGCCAGGCACATACCTTCTTTCTCGTTGCAGATCATCAGGTCGTCGGCACTGAGCTTGATCTCGTTGCCGTCAAGAGTAACGAAAGGCGTCCCCTCGGGCAAATTCTTGACAATCACCTTATTGCCTTCGATTTTATCGGCATCAAACGCGTGCATGGGTTGTCCCAGCTCAAGCATGATGTATTGAGTGATATCGACAATGTTGTTGATCGGGCGTACGCCGACGGATCTGAGCTTTGTCTGCAGCCATTCGGGAGATTCCTGCACCTTGATGTCATCAATCAGCACACCGGAGTAACGGGGACAATCCTTGGAATTCTCGATAACGATATCGACACGGGAATGCACTCCTGCGACAGGTTGCACCTCTCTGGCGTTGCGGCGCACCAGCGTCGAGCAAGGGATGTCATGCTGGGCAAGGGTGGCGAAAAGGTCGCGGGCCACACCGAAGTGACAGATGGCGTCGCAGCGGTTCGGGGTCAACCCGATTTCGAAAATGGTGTCGGCTTCGACCTTGAAGTAATCCGCCGCCAGGGTGCCGGGCACCGCCTCCTCGGGCAGCACCATGATGCCGTCGTGTGATGTGCCGAGACCGATTTCGTCCTCAGCGCAAATCATTCCCTCCGAAGGTTCGCCGCGCAACTTGGATTTCTTGATGGTGAAAGACTCCTCGCCATTGTAGAGCACGGTACCGATAGTGGCGACCACCACTTTCTGGCCTGCAGCGACATTCGGGGCGCCGCAAACAATGTGCAGCGGTTCCTCGCCGCCTACGTTAACCGTCGTGACATGCAGATGGTCAGAATTGGGATGCGCCTCGCAGGTAAGCACCTCACCAATCACCAAGCCACGGAGTCCTCCCTTGACCGTCTCGAACAACTCAATCCCTTCCACTTCCAACCCGCAATCGGTCAAATAGGCGGCAGTCTCCTCCGCCGTCAAGTTAAATTTCAGCAATTCTTTCAGCCATTTGTAAGAAATCTTCATATATCTAACTTTTTAATTATAAACAAGTTATCGCAAAATAAGCAAACAAATTTTGCGGCTGCAAATATAATATATATAAAGTAGATAACGGTTGTGTTTTGAATTTTTTTTGTTACTTGCTGGAAGTGTGCGGTTTACGATCTGCGGTTTGCGATTTGCGGTTTACGATTTGCGATTTGCGATTTACGGATGACGAAGATATTAACTCTACCATTCATCATTCATCATTCATCATTCATCATTCATCATTTTTGATACGTCACTTTCGGGAACGCCTTCCTGTTCGCGGAACCGTAGCCGACGGCGTAGTTCATCTCGCCAGGCGGTACCAACACCGTGACCTCCTCCCTACCTTCTCGGGCTATTTGTTCTGCAATGCGGTCGTGCCATAACGCGGTGAGCACCAATTCTTTGAAAGAGACATGGAAAGGACCTGCAAGCAAGTGTTCTCCTCCACGGAGATCCGTTGTCGGATGAAGTCCCAATCTCAGTACGGTGACCCTATTTGCTTGAAAACAACGATAAAGTCCCTTGCACCAGTCCACGGCCTCCTCCAGCGACAAAGGCACATATTTACCATTTCGATAATCATCGGCCAACGAAGTGCCGTCAACGACCAATGTGGGATAGATGCGCGTATATGTGGCTCCGAAGGCGACAATCTGCTCTGCCGTGCGCAACGCCTTCGCCTTCGTGTCACCGGGAAGCCCGATCATCATCTGCAACCCAAGGTCAATGCCGTGTTGGCGTATCAGACGGGAAGCATTCTCCACGTCCGCCACGGTATGCCCGCGCCCGCTACGCGCCAGAATGTCGTCGTCTAACGATTGCGCACCCAATTCGACCAACGTAACGCCTTTGTTTTTAAGATTTTGCAAAATATGATCATCGATATAGTCCGGACGGGTGGAAAGTTGTATGCCCTCAATCCGTCCCTCCTTGAGATAGGGCTGCACCGCGTCTAAATAGCGGTTCTGCACAGGTTCTGGCAGACAAGTAAAACTCCCGCCAAAGAAAGCAACCCGTTTATGCGCGTCCGAAGGCATTGTTGACAGATTTCGTTCTATCAGCTCAACAACTTCATGAATATCAGGAAGTTTCTGCTGGCCTGAAATCACATACTGGTTGCAATAGACACAGCGGTGCGGACAGGCCAGCATGGGCATGAAGACGGGTATGACACGGTATGAGGTGGGCATGATGAAATTATGACTTAGACTTAGACTTAAACTTAGACTTATGATATGACAGGAGGTGGTTAGATACAAAAAAAGCAACCTTTTGAGGTTGCTTTTCGTACCGGGTAGGGGATTCGAACCCCTGATTTTAAGAATGAAAATCTTACGTCCTAGGCCGACTAGACGAACCCGGCATCAAGTGTCAAATTTGACGCGGCAAAAGTACACTTTTTTTGATATGCTCCGTCAAATTTGAAAAATTATTTTTTATCATTCGTTTTTGTCTTGTTCAAACCTGAATCCCAGGCGTTTACCAGTTCTCAACAGATTGGTTTGCTCTTCCAATTGCAGGATATCATTCACCGTGATGATCTTCATATCCTCATAATTTGGCACCAAAAGGTCAAAATTCAGCGTATATCGAATGGCGGAGCTGAGGATTTCCTTGACGGCTTCAGCAGAGATCTCGTTACTGCTGAAATTGTTGATGACTTGCGCCAGCTCGCGTTTGCCTTCTATATAATAATGTCCCTCCTTGTTGATGAAGATACGGCCGATCATATAGCCGAGGTCATTCACGCGGTCATATTTCAACGAGTCACCTAAGAAGTTGAAAATCTGAATCATGCCACAATAAGAGCGATCCTTGTCCTCCTTGATGTAGGGTGTACGCATCACCTCGTGGTCGCGGGAGAACTCGAAGATGTTGGTGTGCATGAGGAAAATCAGCACATCGCCGCCGAACTTGAGCATGAACTGGTATTGGTTCTTGTTGGTGAAGAGCACCGGGATGCTGTCGTGGTCATCGGCATAGTGGTCGCGGTAGTGTTCCTCGAAACTTTTGGCGGCATCCTTGAAGAGTTGCATCGTCTCCAGGGTCACCGTGAAGATGCTCTGCTTCAATTCACCTTTGGTTATCAACAATTTACATAGGTTGTCATCCATTTTTTTCGTATTAAAATTGAGCGGCAAAGATACACTTTTTTAGCTATTAGCTATTGGCTTTTAGCTATTGGCTGTTGTTGATTTTGAAAGCCAAAGCTAAAAGCCAAAAGCCAAAAGCCGACTAATACTCCATCATGGGTTCAAGCTCCTTGGCCTGGTCGATCATCTTCTGGAGTTCGGTGGCGGTGGGAACACGACCCACGAGATGTTTCTGATCGTTAATCTCGTTCATCTTGGCGACGAGTTTCTCGGCCACGCGGTGGCGGAATTCCTTCACGGTGTCCACACCGGCGGCCTCAAGCAGTTCGGAGAATTGCGGCCCCACACCGTTGATGCGCATCAGATCAGCATGGTTGGCCCAAGTGAGCACCAATTTCGGGGAGATGCCGGTCTTCTCCGCCAAGGCGGCTCGTCCGGCGGGTTTCTTGGCGGCTTCCAACAGCTCTTCCACCGTGTTGATGCCTGCTTCCGTCAATTTCGCGGCGTAAACATCGCCGATTCCTTCTACGTCAATAATTTTGTAACTCATAACCATTTAATTTTTAAAATTCCGACCGCAAAGATACATTTTTCTTAATATCTTGCAAAATTTTATATTTTTGCCGCGCTTTTTTCAACTACCCTAACCCTTAAACCCTAACCCATAACCCATAACCCATAACCCATAACCATTATGAGAAGAATCATCAACCCCTGGATAGGAAACACACACGGATACAACTGTTTCGGATGCAATCCCGGCAACCCGCAAGGTGTGCAAATGCGCTTCTACTGGGACGGGGAGCAAGTGGTCTCCGTCTGGAAGGCGAACCCGAACTTCGTGAGCTGGATCGACACGCTGCACGGCGGCATCCAGGCCACCCTGCTGGACGAGATCTGCGGGTGGGTGGTCTTCTACCAACTGCAGACCTCCGGGGTGACGGCGAAGATGGAGATGCGCTACCGCAAGCCGGTGAGCACCTTATGGCCGTACATCCGCCTGAACGCCCAATTAGTGGAGCAACGCCGCAACCTCGCCATCGTGCACGGCGAGATCCTCAGTCCCGAGGGGGTATGCTGCGCCGAATGCACCTGTACCTATTTTAAATATAGCGGCGAGAAATCGATAGAGATGGGATACATCCCCGCCCGCCTCGCCGAGGAGGAAGTCACGTTCGAAGAGGCAATCCTCCTATTAGGCCAAACCTCGTAGGGACGGCGCCAACGGCGCGTCTCATCAGGATACCGCCAACGGCGCGTCTCATGGGATTAACATAATTTAACATTTTTATTTCGCTAAAAATCAGATATTTAAAATTCCAAACGTCCGGTTTTTGACCGAGCGTATCATATATTTTGTATTTTTGCCGCCGTTTTGCGATTTTGGCGTCAGAAGTGCGAGCCAAGACTTGAACCTTGCCCCCTCCCTCCTGCCTCCCGCAAAACAACTAAAAAGGAAATAAGTAATAAAAAAATAAAAGTATGAAAAAACAATTAACCTTTTTATGTGCGCTGCTGTTCTTGATGGCAGGTACAGTTACAGGACAACATTATCAAGTGCCCAACAACAATTTTGAGAGTTGGGGATCTGGAAGTATGCCAATTCCATCAAACTGGTACACTTTTACCAGTTCTGACTGCCAGTTGGGAGGATTATTATGTGGACTTGCATCTGCTGCTGGTGCTTTCAACAATCACCACAAACAAGTCACTGGATATGATGGGAACGGATTCGCTTGTCAAATATATACAGTAAATAAATGGAGTAAGAACATCAATGGGGCTATGACAACGGGTCAAACCGTTGTGGGCTCCACAGATTATACAGATCCAGCCAACTACATTTACACTGATCGCGATGGCACTTGCAAATGGAGCTTTGACGGGCGTCCAGATTCTATATCATTACGTGCTCGATTCAGTTTCAAACAAAACACTTACGACACAGCCACTCTAAAAGTACATATTCATAGCAACGTGGACTACAAAGATGTTCCGAAACATACTCCAGCCACGGCTCAAACAGGAAAAATAGCGAACGTTTTTTGCGAAATGATTAATCCTGCCACAACTCCAAATAATGGGGTTTATAAATCAAATTGGAAAAGATTTGCTTATAAATTCACGTATTGGGATTCAACTTCAAGCACGACACCTATAGCGAATCCTACCATCTCTAACACCGCTACACCAAAATACATTTTGGCTTCTTTTTCCACAAACAAGTCCATTGGAGTAGGCAATGGGGATAGCTTAGCCTTTGATGCTGTATACTGCATTTATGATAAAAGTTTGGCTTCATTAAAAATCGATGGAGTTGATAATAATACTATTAAAAGCATCTTCAATCAACAAGAGTTTCTGACTCATGATCAAAATAACAATAGTAATTCCACCACATATGAGTATACAGATTTAGTATGTTACAACAGTGCTGGCATTTTCCCTGAAATCACAGCCACGGCCAAATCTTCACTTATAAGTAGCATTGTCATCGACCAAGCTTCGCCTTCTAACCCCAACGCCACCATTACGGTGACCCACAACGACAACTCCACGTTCACCTACATAATTCATTTCGCCAATGCGGCGCTCGCCCCCACTGTAACACTGAGCAACGATGGTATCTATTCCGTCTGCCAGAACAGTTCCCTCACGATAACCGCTTCAGGCAATGCGGCAAGTTACGAATGGAGCAATGGTCTTGGCAACAACAGCACTGCAAACCCGCCTACAGGAACGGTCGGCACCACCACCTATACGGTGACCGGTTCCACATCAAACGGATGTACAACTACCGCCACGGCCACCGTCACGGTGAACCCGCTGCCAACCATCACCCTTTCCACCAACAACAGCCAAACAGTCTGTTCAGGTAACGCAATCAACAACATCACAGCCACTATCAATAATGGCAGTGCTACGGGTTCCAATATTACCGAGTTAGGATTGAGCTTCAACACCAACAACGGTGTCATTTCCGGCACTCCTAACAGCACTGGCGAATACACCATTACAGTGGTAAGCCCCTACGGTTGCACCCCCGCCTCAGCCAGCGGCACCATCACTGTGAACCCGAACCCAGTGGCCACCCTCACCCCTAACAATGGTGTGACGGCTTGTGCAGGTACTGCTATCACGCCTGTCACAGTCACCACCTCCGGCGGAACACTCACTCCCACCCTACCCGCGGGCTTAACCTACAACCCAGAAACAGGTGAGATAACGGGTATTCCGGAAACATCCGGCATCATCTCCATCGCTACTGTCAGTGCCAACTGCGGAACAGCGACCGCCGACTGTCCCGTCACAATCACACCCGCACCGAGCGTATCCCTCTCAGAGAACAAAAACCAGACCCTCTGCAACAGCAACCAATTCACCCCCATCGATGTCTCTTATTCCGGTGGTAATGTGAGTGTGAGCGGCCTTACTGGTTCTAGTTTGACATATAGCAACGGACAAATCACGGGAACACCGAACCTTGGCACCTATACCTATTATGTCACTGTGAGCAGCACCACAGGTTGCGGTTCTGTGAGTGACACAGGCACCGTCACAGTGAGTAGCACCCCCACAGTGACCCTCTCATCGTCTTCCTTCAGCGTTTGTCAGAATGCGGCTGTTGAAGGGCTTTCCGTATCGCCGTTCAACAACACAACCCAAGTCACGGGTCTTCCCGCTGGCCTGAACTTTGACAACACCACTGGCCAAATCACCGGTAATCCGACCGCAGTCGGCACATTCGATATTTCTGTTACCACCTCAACCAACTGCGGCAATGCCAGTACCACCGGCACCATCACGGTGAAACCACTGCCTACGCTAACCCTTGCCGACAAAACCATCGAAGTTTGCGATGGCGAGTCCGTATCCGTGAATGTGAATGCAACCAATTGCAGCAATTATGGTCCTGCCAACCTTCCTAATGGTTTGCAGTTCAGCTTGAACAGCAATTTGGGCACCGTTACTGGCACACCCACGACAGGCGGAACTTTCATCATTTCAGTCAACAGCAGCAACAACTGCGGTACCGCAAGCGACACAGGTACCGTCACCATCAAGACGAAACCGACTGTGAACATCAACGGTCCGGAATCGCTCTGCCAGGGAGCAACCGCAACCTTTACGGCCACGGGCGACTTTGAGTCCTGCGTATGGGACGACAACACCACTATCGCCGCCCGTAACATCACCCCTGACCAACCCGGACAACACACATACTCAGTAACCGCCACCGGCAGCAACGGCTGTTCGGAAAGCGCCGACATCACGGTTAATGTGCAAGGCAGCCCCGCCGTTCCGAACGCCACCACGGTGGACAACAGCAGCTGTCAGGAACCTTATAACGGCAGCATCACGGTGACCTCCCCGACTGGCAGCAACTTCACCTACTCCATCAACGGCACAGATTTCCAATCGGGAACCACTTTCACCGGTTTGAATGCTGGAACTTACACCCTGACCGTCCAAAACACCGGCGGATGTACCTCCACGAAGGAAATCACAGTGGGTTCCACTGGCAACGACGTCAATGCTGTAGCCGCTGCCAACACCTACACTCCCTGTGTCGGAGGCGACCTTGAACTGACAGGAAGTTCCTCCACGTCTGGCGTCTCCTACGCTTGGAGCGGTCCGAACAATTTCTCCTCCAATGAGCAGAGTCCCACCGTCAGCGACTTAACTTCTGAAAACGCCGGCACTTACACACTGACGGTGACAAAGACGGCCACCGGCTGTTCCAGCATTGCCAGTGTCAATGTCACGGTGAAGCCGCTGCCTACGGTAACCATCCCGCAAGCAAATCCGGCTGTATGTCCTGGAGCATCAGTCAATATTCTTGTAGTAACGGATGACGAAAACACTTCCACACTCTCTGGTTTACCTGAAGGGTTCAACTTAAACAACGCCACCCACAGAATCACCGGTTCGACCAATAATTCTGGGGAATACGAATACATTGTAACGACCAGCAATGCATGTGGTTCCGCCACCGCATCCGGTACCATCACGGTATATGCGTTGCCTGCTATCAACTTCACGGGCAGCAATAGTTTCTGTCAAAATTCCAACACCACCATCGGTGTGCAAGAAGAATACGACAATTATTCATGGAGCAACGGCGGCAGCAGTCAAAGCATCAATGTGAACGTTGCCAACGACTATAGTGTCACCGTCACGGATGCCAACGGATGCCAAAACAACGCCACCCAGCATGTTACGGCTAACCCATTGCCTGCAGCGCCCATCGTTTCCATCACGAATAACACCAATTGTGATCCTGTCAATGGTGTTATTACCATAACTTCCCCCTTAGGAGAAGGATATACCTATTCTATTGGCTCATCTTTCCAAGATTCTCCCGTTTTTGACGAACTTGAACCTGAAGAATACATCATTACCGTCAAAGACGGCAACGGATGTAGTAACACTATAACGGGCGTGGAAGTAGGCGACGAAGCTCAATGGGAGGGCATTTTACACGAATTCACCGTTAGCGCTACCAACAGCTACGAATGGAACGGCATCACGTACGAGGAATCTGGCGACTACACGCAAGAATTCATCGCCCCCAACGGCTGCGACTCCACTGTCACCCTGCACCTCACGATAATATCCTCCGTAACCCACGACATTTACGAGACGGCTTGCGACTCTTACACATGGGAAGGCGAGACCTACACCGAAAGCGGCGACTACTCTAAAACATATACGGTCGCGAGTACGGTCGCGAGCGGCGTGGACAGTGTGGTAACGCTGCATTTGACCATCCTTAAGCCGAATGCTGGCACCGTAACGATCAGCGGTGACGAGGCCATCTGCCAAGGTGAAAGCACGGAACTCACCGCATCTGTCAATGGCAGCAACGGTGATGTGACCTATACTTGGAACAATCAAACCGGCGAAACCATTTCCGTTAATCCGACAACAACCACCGACTACAGCGTGACGGCCACGGCCACTTTGACCGCCAATGATGTCACCTGTACCGCCACGGCCGTAAAGACCTTCACCGTCACGGTGAACATGCCTACCACGGGCACCGATGAACGGAACGCCTGCGAAGAGTTCACTTGGATTGATGGCATCACCTATACCGAAAACAATAACACTGCCACCTACACGCTTACCAACGCGGCGGGTTGCGACTCTGTGGTGACTCTGAACCTCACCATCAACCACAGCACTGCAAGCACCGAAACCGTGACCGCATGCAACAGCTTCACCTGGATCGATGGAAACACTTACACCGAAAGCAACAACACAGCGACGTTCACCACCACCAATGCTGCGGGCTGCGACTCCGTGGTGACGTTGAACCTTACCATCAACCACAGCACTGCAGGCATCGAGGAGGTGACCGCCTGCGACAGCTACGTGTGGCACGGCACAACCTATACCTCAAGCAACAATACGGCGACGTTTACCACCACCAACGCCGCGGGTTGCGATTCCGTGGTGACGTTGAACCTCACCATCAACCGCAAGAGCTACTACACCGACGTTCATACCGCTTGCAACAGCTTCACCTGGATCGATGGAAACACTTACACCGAAAGCAATAACACGGCGACGTACACTATCTCCAACGCGGCGGGCTGCGACTCTGTAGTCACGCTGAACCTCACCATCAACAAACCTGCAAACCAGGCCTATCGTGTCACCCGTTGCGAAACCTACACATGGACGGATGGCGACGGTGAAACTTACACCCAAAGCGGCACACACACCTACGCGCATACGGATGCCAATGGATGCGAACAGGTGGACACCCTCTACCTGACCATCAATCCTCTTCCTGTTGTAGAAATCACTGGCGAGACCTCCTTCTGTGAAGGCGCCAGCACGACGCTTACCGCTACAGCAGGATACACCTACTTGTGGGGAGACGGATCCACCAACCAAAGTATCACCGTCACAGAAAACGGTGACTATATGGTGACCGTCACGGATGACAACAGCTGCCAGAACACGGACACTATCCATGTGAATAAGTTGGCACGTCCGTCCGCGCCGATCCTTTCCGCCACAGACAACACCAGCTGCACCACCCCGAACGGTGTCATCACCATCACCAACGCTGCCGATGGTCTCACCTACTCTATTGACGGTACTAACTTCTCACCTAACACTATTTTCAACGGACTGAATGCCGAAGACTTTACCATCACGGTCAAGAATGAGAACGGTTGTGTCAACACGGCATCTATTACCGTGAACACAGCTGGCAACACCGTGAATGCCACGGCTAACGCCAACACCCCGTGCACCGGTGGAGAACTGCAACTGACCGCAGAAACAGAAACCACAAATGCGACATTCGCATGGAGTGGTCCGAATGGTTTCACCTCTAACGTACAGAACCCGATCCGCACCAATGCCAATGCGGACATGAACGGCAACTATACGCTCACCGTCACCGACCCTGCAACTTCTTGTTCAAAGACTACAACGGTCACCGTCACTGTCAACGCACCGGCCGTCACATTGGCTGACATCACCGGCAAGACGGCTTGTGCGGGTGAGAGTGTGACGCTCAATGCTACTTTGACCGGCACACCCGCTGGTGAGGTTACCTACAGTTGGACCGGCCCGAACGACTTCACCTCAAGCGATCAGAATGTCACGCTCAATAATATCACGGCAGCACAAGGCGGCGAATACACCGTTGTCGCTACCGCCACGCAAACTATCAACAGTACTACCTGCTCGGCAATGGATACCAAAACCGTGAACGTGACCGTGAACATGCCTACCACGGGCGTTGACGAGCAGACCGCCTGCGAGCAGTTCACCTGGATTAACAATGTGACCTACACCGAAAGCACTAACGAGCCCACCATTACGCTTCAGGCCGCCAACGGCTGCGACAGCGTGGTGACCTTGCATCTCACCATCCATAAACCTGTTCACCAGGCATACACGGTAACCGCTTACGATTCATACACTTGGACAGATGGTAACAATCAGACATACACCACTTCTGGCGACCACCTTTACAGCCATTCGGATGCCAACGGATGTACGCAGGTCGATACCCTGCACCTCACTATCCACTACTCCGCCTCCAACGAATTCTCCGCCACCGCTTGCGAGTCTTACACCTGGAACGATTCCGTTTACACCACCAGCGGTGACTACGTACAGCACCTCAAGACCGTTGACAACGCCGACAGCACCGTCACTCTCCATCTGACCATCAACCACGGCACACACAATGCCGAAACGGTGGTGGAATGCGAAAGCTACGTGTGGCACGGTACGACCTATAACACCAGCGGCGACTACACCTACGACTACAACAACGCTGACGGCTGCGAAAGCACCGACACGCTCCACCTGACCATTAACAAACCGCAACACCAAGCTTACACGCAAACCGCTTACGACTCCTACACTTGGACACTATCTCTACAGTCACCAAGATGCCAACGGATGTACGCAGGTTGACACTCTGCACTTGACCATCTTCTATTCCTCCTCCGACGAGTTTTCCGCCACTGCTTGCGAATCCTACGAATGGGACGGACGGTCTTACACTGCATCAGGTGATTACGAGTGGACTTATACCGACCAGAACGGCGCGGACTCCACCGTCACTCTCCATCTGACCATCAACCACGGCACACACAATGCCGAAACGGCGGTTGCCTGCGAAAGCTACGTGTGGCACGGCACGGCCTACACTACCAGCGGCAACTACACCTACGACTACAACAATGCTGACGGCTGCGAAAGCACCGACACGCTCCACCTGACCATTAACAAACCGCAACACCAAGCTTACACGCAAACCGCTTACGACTCCTACACTTGGACA
>CADADB010000009.1 GCA_902786595.1 uncultured Bacteroidota bacterium
CGGCTTACGCCAGCGGCGCTCAGCAGGTTGCACATCAGCTTGGCACCGATGGAAGTGCGGGGCTTGTCCTTGCGATCCTGACGGGCATAGCCAAAATAGGGAATGACAGCGATGATGCTGCGTGCCGAGGCGCGCTTGGCGGCATCGATGGCGATTAATAGCTCAATGATGTTGTCAGCAGGAGCGAAGGTCGGCTGGATGATGAACACATCGCGTCCGCGAATGGTCTCGTTGAAATAGACCTGAATTTCACCGTCCTTGAATTGCATGATATCCACAGAAAGGAGTGGCTTGTGAAGACAATCAGCAATGCGCTGTGCCAACTCTGGATTCGCCCGACCGGCAACCAATACGTAATTTTGATCCATAAGTGATTGATATTTGATATTTTACGTTTTTGATTTTTGAAATACAAAAATAATCACTTATCGTGGATTCTCCAAAAAAAGATATTATTAGTTATGAACAATGGCGGTTTGCGATTTACGGTTTGCGATTTTAGGAAATGGTATCTTACTATTCCAAAATCACACGTCCTACGTCCTACGTCTAACGTCTCAAGTCTAACGTCCTACGTCTAATATCTCTTCGATTTCCGATTCGGATTTCCCGAGGATGGTGAGATATTGTTGGAAGACGGGGGTGAGGGAGTCGTTGGGGAAGCGGTTGATGAAGTCGCGGTATTCGCTTTCGGCGCTGCGCCAGTCGCCGAGGATGTCGTCATAGACGATAGCCCGCTGCCAATAGCAGAGCTTGGCTTGGTCGTGTTGTGGAAACTGTTCCTGGAATTGGTTGAATATGGCGAGGGCACGTTTCGCGTTGGTTGCCCTTGATGCGGGATTGTTGGCCGCCTTGGCCAGAATCATGCTGCCCACACCGGCGCGGTAGAGCATTCCCGGTGCCAGCGTGTCCTGCGGGTGCGATTCCGCAAAGGCCATCGCCCGTGTGATGAACTCGTTGAAAGCCGTTGTGTCGATACGCCCGACTATCGCGTACAACGAGTCGGAATAGTGGTAAGCGGCCATCAATGAGTCGGTTTCCGCTTTGATTTCCGTTTTCGTTGCATGATCCTTGCCGCCACACGCCGCCAACAACAATCCTGCCCATAATATCGTGATAAATCTCTTCATCTTATCCTCTCATCGTTTCATCGTTTCATCGCTTCTTCGTCTCATCGCTTCATCGCTTCATCGTTTCATCGTCTTATACGCCGGATGCACCTTTCCGCCAGCGATGTCGTTGAGCGGGCGTTTGAGCACCATCTTCTTGATTTGGGAGAGGTTGTCGGTGAAGACTTTGCCCTCCAGATGATCGTATTCGTGCTGGATGATGCGGGCTAAAACGCCGTTGATGTCGCAGTCGTGGAATTCGCCGTTCTCGTCATAGTAGGTGATGTGGATGTCGGACTTGCGGATGACCTCTTCGTTGATTTTGGGCAAGCTGAGGCAGCCCTCCGCGAAGGGGACATCCTTGCCGAAACGGTCGGTGATGGTAGGGTTGATAAACGCGCCCTTGAACGGCTCGTGGTCGGGGTAAATCTCCTTATAAGGGGTGGAGTCAACCACGAACACGCGGACGGATTTGCCAACTTGGGGCGCGGCAAGACCTACGCCGTCAGCATTGTACATCGTTTCATACAAATCCGCCACAAAGGTTTTCAGGGTGGCGTCGTTCAGGTCAACTTCCACGGCCGTTTTCCGAAGCACGGGCTGTCCGTACAAATAAATGGGTAATATCATTGTTCTTTGTCTCTTAAATTAATCAAATCTTGTTGTTCCAGATAGGATTGCAGGATGATGGCCGCACTCATCTTATCGACTAGTGCCTTGTTTTGGCGGTCCTTCTTCTTCAGCCCGATGTCAATCATCGTCTGGAAGGCGATGCGGGAGGTGAAGCGCTCGTCCATGCGGGCGAGTTCGGTTCCAGGGGAGATGTTCGGCAGCTCCTTGCGCAGACGGTTGACGAAGGGCTCGATGTAGCGGCACGACTCCGAAGGAGTGTTGTCCAGTTGCTTGGCCTCCCCGATGACGATGACATCAACCTTCTCTTTTTTGAGGTAATCTTTCAGGAAATCGAAGGATTGCGCCACGGGGATAGTCTCCAAGGCGTGCGCACAGATCTGCAGTTCGTCCGTAACGGCGAACCCCACACGCTTTTGTCCGTAATCTATGGCCATAATCCTACCCATAACTGGCGTTTTTTTTCGAGGCGCAAAGATACGGAATTTTCGGAAACAAAAAAATCGTATCTTTGCCGTTTGTTTTTTACCAACCCTAAAACCGAAGAATATGAATTTCATTGAGCAAATTATCGAAGAAGACATCCAGAACCGGAAAAACGATGCGAAAGTATATACCCGATTTCCACCGGAACCGAACGGCTATCTGCATATCGGCCATGCCAAGTCCATCTGTCTGAACTTCGGTATCGCTCAGAAATACGGCGGCAAGACCAACCTGCGCTTTGATGATACCAACCCCGTGAAGGAAGACACCGAATATGTGGATTCCATCCGGGACGACATCAAATGGCTGGGTTTCCAGTGGGCGGAAGAGCATTACGCTTCCGACTACTTCGACCAGCTTTACCTTTGGGCGGAGCAGCTCATCCAGGAGGGCTTGGCGTATGTGGATGACCAGACGCAGGAGGAGATCAGCAAGGGTAGGGGAGTGCCCACCGCCCCTGGTGTGGAAAGTCCTTACCGCAACCGCAGCGTGGAGGAGAACCTCGACCTCTTCCGCCGCATGAAGGCGGGCGAGTTCCCGGACGGCAGCCGCGTGCTCCGTGCCAAAATCGACATGGCATCGCCCAACATGCACTTCCGCGACCCCATCATGTACCGCATCCTGCACGCCGACCATCACCGCACGGGCAGCAAGTGGTGCATCTACCCGATGTACGACTTCGCGCACGGTCAGAGCGACTCCATCGAGGGCATCACGCACTCAATATGTACCCTCGAATTTGAGGTGCACCGTCCGCTCTATGACTGGTTCTGTGAAGCGCTGAAGATCCATCATCCGCAGCAAATCGAGTTTGCGCGACTGAACCTCAACTATACCATCATGAGCAAGCGCAAACTGTTGCAACTCGTTAAGGAACATTATGTTAACGGTTGGGACGACCCGCGTATGCCTACCATCTGTGGTCTGCGCCGTAGAGGTTACACTCCTGCGGCTATCCGCAACTTCGCCGAAACCGTCGGTGTGGCCAAGCGCGACAATATCATCGACGTCTCCCTGCTCGAATTCTGCGCACGCGAGGACCTCAACAAGACTGCTATCCGCACGATGGCCGTCCTCGACCCGGTGAAACTCATCATCGACAATTATCCTGAGGATCAGGTGGAGATGATGGATGCCGTCAACAATCCCGAGGATGAGACTGCTGGCACCCGTAAGATCCCGTTTGCCAAGGAGTTGTGGATTGAGCGTGCCGACTTCCGCGAGAATGCCGACAAGAAGTTCTACCGTCTCTCCATCGACCGTGAGGTGCGTTTGAAATACGCCTACATCATCAAGTGCACGCACATCGTGAAAGACGAAAACGGCGAGATCACCGAGATTCACTGTACCTACGATCCGCTGACCAAGAGCGGTATGCCCGACAGCAACCGCAAGGTGAAGGCGACGATTCACTGGGTGCCCGTGAAACACGCCAAAGCCGCTGAGGTACGTCTTTTCGACCGCCTCTTCAGCGTGCCCGCCCCCGACGATTGCGAAGAAGGCAAAACCTTCCTCGACAACCTGAACCCTAACTCCTTGGAAATCAAGCAAGCTTGGGTGGAAGAAGGTCTTACTTACGAGAAGGCATCCACTATCAAGCACTTCCAGTTCGAGCGTATCGGATACTTCTATTGCGATCCCGACTCGAATGAGGAGAAGCTGGTGTTCAACAAGACCGTTAGTTTGAAACAATAGTTTTAATTAATAATGGATAGTTGATAATGGATAATTATGAGGGGATTCGAAACGTTTCCCCTCCATTATCAATTATCAATTATCAATTATCAATTTAATGAAGAGTTTATTAGATTACGACCCCAAAGTCCTGATGGCTTTCCTCAAAAGTCTGGAGGGCGACCGGAAGTTCAGCGATTTCCTGATGAACAACGGGTATCGCGAGTTGGAGGCGTTGTCGTCGGCGATACACTCCAACGAGGCGGCGTTGCAATGGCTGTTGGAGAACGGATATCCTGAGTTTGCGGTGCTGAGCAACGCCATCGACAACGAGGATGCCGCCATTGCGTGGTTAGACAAGTACCATTGCACGTTTTTGGCCACCTTCGCAGCGGCCTGTCGCAAGGAAACCGAGGCCATCAAATGGTTCGCCGACAATGATTTGCGGCTTTTCATCCTGATTATCAACGAAATCCATCACATCCTGTTGTATCAGTCGTGGGATGCGAGCGACTTCCACAAGTTTCGGAGGTCGTAGCGTAAGGATTGTCATAAAAAATCGTAGGGTTGTCACAATGTGGCAGCCCTACGATTTTTTATGAGGGGATTTTTACACCAGCTCTCCCCAGAATTCCTTTGGCAAATGCACGTTGGGTAAGTTGATGGCTCGCACGAACAGCGGGGCGATTTCCTCATCGGAGAAACCGGCGATGCCGCAGCCGATGCGCGTCACCAGAAAGGTCAGCTCGGGGTGACAGTCAGCGAACTTGATGAACTCATTGATGTAGGGCACGATGGTTTCCACGCCGCCCTGCATCGTGGGGATGGCATAACTCTGTCCTTGCAAACCGACTCCTTGTCCCATGACCGCGCCGAATTTTTCGACCGCGATTCTCGCAGCACCGCCTGCGTGCATCCCTGCTAAATTGCTTCCGAACACAAAAATCTCGTTGTCTTTCAGCGTGGTTATGTTGTTGGGAGTGATGCGGTTGCGGAACGTGATCTTGTCGCCCAGCCCATTCGTTTTGGAAACATTGTTTATGTTTTCAGACTGATGCCCAGTCTCTTCCTGTTGATTTTTGAATCTTTTTGTAAACATAATGGGGATTTAAAATTGATGATGCATTTAAGATAAGGACAACAAACAACCCTCTAGGGCAGATTGTCCGGTTCCAAAGAGGTTGATTTTGGAAGAAAATCACTTGTAGAGATCCAAAACCGTGTTCCCGACATTGATGAGGTGGTCGGCGACACGTTCGGAGTTCTGCGCCAGGGAGAGGTATTCTGCACCGACAGCTGGGCTGCAGGTACCGTCGTTCAAACGGCGGATGTGATTGCGCTCCATCTCGTCGGTCAGGTCATCGATCTGATCTTCAATGACATTCGCCCGTTTTAGGGCCTCTATGTCTTTATGGTGATAGGCATACGTCACCTCGTCATAAAGGTTGTTCACCAGCTTTTCCATCTGAAGGATTTCGTCGGTGGCCTCTTTTGAGAATCTGGCGTCCTGTTCCTTCAGGGAGTCAGCGTATTCCACGATGTTTTCAGCGTAGTCGCCGACACGCTCCAAATCGCTGACGGTGCGGATAGTGGAGGTCAGGTAGGCCTGGTCATAGCTGCTGAAGCTGTTCTCCG
This sequence comes from uncultured Bacteroidota bacterium, assembly GCA_902786595.1. Taxonomy (GTDB): domain Bacteria; phylum Bacteroidota; class Bacteroidia; order Bacteroidales; family WCHB1-69; genus F23-D06. The sequence goes on from CADADB010000009.1 coordinate 5,535, forward strand.
AAAGGGCGATGGAATAACGTAAAAGTTCTTTGTTTAGGAAGTTAAGAGTCTTTTCTACCTGTCTGAATTCTTCAATCTCGGAGTAGTCCATGGTGGTGATGATCTTGATAGCGCGCCTGAAATTGGTGATGGCCATCTCGGCCATGTTCTCGATTTCGCTTTTGAACTGGCGGAGTGCCACGGCTGGGGTGGAGAGCATGGATGGGTCGAGGAATTTGAGGCGTGGACGTCCGTCATTGGGATCATTTTTCTCGGGAACAATCCGGCATGCGGTGTTCACCAGAAGGTTGGTCATCGGTAGTGCCACGAGCATGGTGCATACGTTGAAGAAGGTGTGGAACATGGCGAGCTGCACCTGCGGGGTATTCGGGAACCAACGTTCAAAGAGGGTGCCGAAACTCCAAACGCCGGCAGTCGAGATCCGCAGAATCAAGGCAAGCAGTAAGAATATAATAACACCCATCACGTTGAATATGAGATGGATGAGTGCAGTCCGTTTGGCATTGGTGCCGCTGGTCATACCGGCGATCATGGCCACCACGCAGGAACCGATGTTGGAACCCATGGTCAGATAGATACCTTGGTTTAGACTTACAAGTCCGGTGACGACCATTGTGATGGCAATGGAGGTCATCACAGACGACGATTGGATGATAGCCGTGAACAGGGCGCCGATGACGACCAAAAGTATCGGGTTGCTGATACTGGCGAGCATGGTTTTCACTTCCGGAAGTGCGGCAAATTCGTCCATGGCCGAGGACATCATACTCAGACCCACAAACAACATGCCGAAGCCGGTGAGGATGCCGCCGGTCTGTTTCCATTTGTCGCGTTTGGCGAAAAGCGAGATGAAGGCGCCGATGCCCGCGAACGCAGCGAAAATGATGGTGGTGGAGATGCTGTTGCGCCCGAACATACCCAAGGCCACCAACTGGGCGGTAACCGTGGTGCCGATGTTGGAGCCATAGATGATGGTGGCCGCCTGTGCGAGACTCATGATGCCCACGTTCACGAAACCGATGACCATCACCGTGACGGCGCCGCTGCTCTGGATGGCGGCAGTGCCCACGAGACCGATACCGACGCCCACCCATTTGTTGTCACCCGTTTTCGCGAACAGCCGTCTTAATTTCCGGCTGCTTGCGGACTCCAGGTTGTTGCTCATCATCTGGCAGGCCACCAGAAAAACCCCGATGCCTGCAATCAACGTCAATATCGCGATAATAACACTTGTGACACCCATTGTCTTGTTGATTATTGATTATATGTGGTGTTTGTAGGGTACATTTCTTTCAACTTTGAAAAAAAAGGCGCAAAACCTGAATGGTCCCGCACCATGAACTCAAACAACCTTGTAAAAACTTTTCGGCAATCTAACATACGGCTGCAAATATACAATTTTTTTGATATGGAAACACCGTGCCGAAAAATAGTTCGCGTGATAGGAAAAAACGACTAACTGCTAACTACTAATTATCATCACCCTCCGAAATCATCGTAATGCACCATCTCTTTCGTGACGCCTAAACTGTCGAGCATTTTCAGGACGGCCTGCAGCATCATGGGCGGACCACAGATGTAGTATTCGATGTCCTCGGGCGCGGGATGATTCTTCAGATACTGCTCGTAAATCACGTCGTGGATGAAGCCCGTGGGACCGGTCCAGTGGTCCTCGGGGAGGGCGTCGGAGAGGGCGACGTGGAACTCGAAGTTGTCGTGTTCCGCCGCGAGCCGCTCGAATTCGTCCATGTAGAAGAGTTCCTTGCGCGAACGGCCGCCGTACCAGAAGGTGGTCTTCCGTAGCGTATGTTTCACTTTGAATTGGTCGAAGATGTGCGAGCGCATGGGGGCCATGCCCGCGCCGCCGCCGATGAACATCATCTCGCGGTCGGTCTCCTCCACGAAGAAGTCACCGTAAGGTCCTGACACAAAGACTTTGTCGCCCGGCTTCAGATTGTAGATGTAGGATGATGCCACGCCGGGATTCACCTTCTCCATTCGACCTTTCTTGCGGTTGAAGGGTGGGGTGGCGATGCGCACGTTGAGCATCACGATGCCGTTCTCCGCCGGGTGGTTGGCCATCGAGTAGGCGCGCACCGTCGGGGTTCCGTTCTTCATCCGCAGGTTGAAAAGTCCCATCTTCTGCCAGTCGGCGCGGTAGGGTTCTTCCACATCCATGTCGGAGAAGTTGACGGTGCCGGCAGGGATGTCGATCTGGATGTAGCCGCCGGAGCGGAAGTCCATGACCTCGCCCTCGGGCAGCCGCAGCACCAGCTCTTTGATGAAGGTGGCCACGTTGTGGTTGGAGACAACCGTACATTCCCACTTCTTGATGCCGAAGAAGCTCTCGGGGATTTCGATTTCCATGTCCTCGCGCACCTTCACCTGACAGAAGAGGCGGTAGTGGTCGGCGGCCTCCTTGCGGGAGATGTGCGCCAGCTCGGTGGGCAGGATCTCGCCGCCGCCGCTGAGCACTTTGCCCCGGCACGTGCCGCAGGAACCGCCCCCGCCGCACGCCGACGGCACAAAGACCTTCCCGTCGGCCAGCGCCTGCAACAACGTACACCCGCGCTCATGCTCGATCTCCTTCTTTCCGTTGATGTTGATCTTCACCGATCCCTCGGGAATCATCTTCTTGCGGGCGAACAACAAAATTCCGACCAGTAACCAGATGATTACCAGGAAGATGATGATTGCGGATATGATGGTTAAGATGTTCATAGTCTAATTCGTTTTACCCCCCCCCCCTGCCCTTCGGGCATCCCCCCTAAAGGGGGGAATGGTCCTTCGACCGTATTATTCTTAATTCTTAATTCTTAATTATTCTACATTCCCAGGAACGCCATAAATCCCATGCCCAGCAGTCCCGTGATGATGTAGGCGATACCGTTGCCTTGCAGTTTGGGCGGGATTTTCGCGTATTTGAGGCGCTCGCGGATGGCGGCGAAGGCGGTGATGGCTAATAGCCAGCCGATGCCGGAACCGAGCGCGTAGGCCAGACTGTGCGCCACGGTGGGGAAGTGGCGCTCCTGCATGAAGAGCGAGCCGCCAAGGATGGCACAGTTCACGGCAATCAGCGGCAGGAAGATGCCCAACGTCATGTACAGCGCCGGAAGATACCGTTCGAAGACCATCTCCAACAGCTGCACGATGCCCGCAATCACCGCGATGAAGATGATCAGCGACAGGAACGAGAGATCCGTGCCGGCAAAGCTCGCGCTCAGCCACGTCAACGCCCCTTCGCGGAGCAGGTATTTGTCGATTAGGTAGTTGACGGGCACGGTAACGGTCAGCACGAAGCAGACGGCCAGTCCCAACCCGAAGGCGGTCTTCACGTTCTTGGAAACGGCCAGATAGGAGCACATGCCCAAGAAGTAGGCGAAGACCATGTTGTCGATGAAGACGGAGCGTATGAAGATATCGAACATTGCGGTTTGCGGTTTGCGGTTTACGATTTACGATTTACGATTATTGTTTGTTGCTGCCCCACACTGTGCTTCGCTTGTGTGGGGATATTAGCGCTTCGCGCGTTTTGCCCCTTCGGGGCTGCTTTTTACCCCCCCCCCTGCCCTTCGGGCATCCCCCCTAAAGGGGGGAAGGGTCCTTCGACCGTATCTTTCATTCAGCATTCATAATTTTTAATTCTTAATTCTTAATTGAATTTCGTTCCCAAAAGACGCCGTTGGCGTATCCTTGTATTGTGGGATTCGTGTCGGCGAGGAGGAGGCGTTTGGCGGTCCAGAGGCAGTATTCGCGGTTGAGCTCGACGCAGCAGAAGCGACGGTCGAGCTTCTTGGCGACGACGGCGGCGGTGCCGCTGCCGGAGAAGGGGTCGAGGATGCGGTCGCCGGGGTTGGAGGAGGCGAGGATGAGTTTGGCGTAGAGTTTCTCGGGCTTCTGCGTGGGGTGGTCGGTGTTCTCGGGCATCGACCAGAAGGGCACACTGATGTCGTCCCAGAAGTTGGAAGGGTGGGTGAGTCGGAATTTCCCGTCGGCGGTGTCGTCCCAGTCTTTGGGTTTCCCGTTCACTCGATATGGGGCTATCACCTTGCGTTTCATCTTGACGGCCTCCAGGTTGAAGGTGTAGTGTTTCGGGTCTTTCACGGCGAACCAGATGTCCTCCATGCTGTTCTTCCAGTTGGATTTCGCCCCGCGCCCCTTCTCGCGTTGCCAGGTGATGCGGTTGAGGATGGTAAGTCGCTCTTCGATAACCCGTTGCATAGAGGAGGAACATTTCCAGTCGCCGCACATATAGAGCGAGCCCGTCGGCTTCAGCTTGTCGCACACCTTGCCGAACCAGCTGCGCAGGAATGCTTCGTAATCGTCTGATTTCATGGACGAGAACTTCCGCCCGTTGAAGTCTTTGTCGAGGTTGTAGGGCGGGTCGAGGAGGATGAGGTCGAAGTGTCCGTCGGGGATGAGGTCGAGGCATTCGAGCAGGTCGCCGTTGACGAGCATATCGTCGCGAAAGCCAGAGCGCAGGTCGTCCGGCGTGCTGACGAGCGGTTCCAGCGCGGGGATCTCCCCGGCGGGGACCGTCAGCGTCTGATTTCTTGCAGCTCTATGTTTCTCTTTGCCCATCATCATAATGGTTGATGAAGCCGCAAAAGTACAATTTTTTTAGACGTTCGTGGACACTCTGAAATGACGATCGGAGATCATTTGCGCACTATCGGATTTTTTTGTACTTTTGCACCTGTAAAAATGGATAAGAACCAAACTTTATTGAATATTAGAAGAGAGAAATAGACATTTATAATTTTTTGATATAAAGCGTTTTTGCTTTTCAAGTAATCGGAAATCTGGACAATTTCCACTGTGTTACAGAAGAAGGCAGAAATGCTCACGGTGTATCCGTGGGCTTTCTCGTTTGTAACACAGGCAGTCCAGAGCCTCCGATTAGACAGAAAGACTCACGGATTCTTTTTTGTGACCGCTCGAAAGGCGAAGCGCCCCAAACGCCAAGCCTATGAGCACCAAGTTTTTCAACAATATCGAGACGAGGCTGATGGACAAATTCCACGGCATCGCCTCCGCCATGGCCAACTTCGACATCTTCCATGCCGTGGTTGGCTATTTTCGTTCCAGCGGCTACTTCAAACTGCGCAAGGAGCTGGAGAAGGTCAGCGAAATCCGCATCCTCGTCGGCATCAATATCGACACAATATTCTGAAAATAATAAATACACGATTGCTTTTAAGAAGTAGTTGAAACTTGCGACTATTTTTTTAGTTTTGCAAAGTCATATTCAAAAGAATTGTTTTTACAAAATATCAATAGTTGTGGAAAATTATAAACATGCTTGGCAATATGCTTTAAGAAATCAATTAAAGCACTTGCGGTCCGAAGGTGAGATATCTGAAAGAGAGTGCCTGTCTTTAATAGATGATATAATATCTTGTGATTCTGAAGCGGAATTTTATCGTCGTCATGACATGGATAACATTTTGAGTGGCGATATCATTCCTGACTTTGTCACAACTGATGATATTATCACAGATGACCTAACTATTGAAGACGAAGCACGTAAAATTGTATTAGAGAAAAATATACAACTTATTGATGGCGTTTATTATTGTTTGAAAGAAAAAAAAGTAATCGCTATTAAGGGCGATGTAACACATTGTCATATACGAGAAGGAATTAAAGAAATCACTTACTATGCTTTTAGAAACTACTCCGAATTTGATATTCGAGATATTCTTGAGGATTATTCTGTCTTCAGTCACAATGCTTTACTGGATATCATATTGCCTGATAGTTTAAAAAAGATAGATGACCTCGTCTTTTATAGTACTAGTTTACGTAATGTTAAATTACCTGATGGTTTAGAAATGTTGGGAGAAAAAACTTTTGCTGCTAATGATTCTTTAGAAACAATTGTTTTACCAACCAAACTGCGCACAATAGGGAAAGGATGCTTTTCTAATTGTCCAAAACTTAAGGAAGTTGAGCTTCCCCAATCGGTAAAAATGATAAAAGATGATTGTTTCAATGGCTGCACTTCTTTAGAAAAGTTTATTTTCCCTCAAACAGTGAAATCCATTGGTAAGTGCGTTTTCGAAAAATGTGTCTCTTTAAAAGAAATTGAGCTTCCTCATTCTTTGGAAACTATAGGACAAGCCGCTTTTACTAAGTGTACATCCCTACAGTCTATTATTATACCTAAAAATGTAAAAAACATTTCCGATAATGTATTTGGATATTGTTCCTCTTTAAAGAAAATTGAGTTTTTAGGGAGCTTCGACGAATTGAAGGGTGGTTTTTTTCGCAGTTGCTATTCATTGAAAGAAGTATTGTTGCCAAATAGTTTAGTAGAAATCGGCAATGCTGCTTTTAGCTCATGTATATCCTTAAAGGGCATAAAGATTCCTGACACAGTAGAATTAATAGGCTGTAACACTTTTAGAGATTGTATTTTGTTGGAGGAGTTCAGATTTCCGAATAATCTTCAAGTTATTTTATCGCAAGCTTTTAAGGGATGCAAGAGCCTACGAGTAGTATATGCAAACAACAATATTGTAAAGATTTTTCCTAACGCCTTTGATGATTGTAGTTCATTACAAGCCATTGTTGTTCCACCAGGATCGCTAAAACGAATGCAAAGTATCTTCCCGAAACGTGTTGCTGAAAAACTAGTAGAAATAGACCAGTTTCGACCAGAAACTATTGTTGCTGTGCAACATTATAAAAAAGATTATGTAATTAAGAATGTCAATCGTTCGTTTTTGAATTGCTTTTCATGGAAGTATATTCATACTAACAATGTCACTCTCATGCATCCCAATGATGTAGTTGGACCATGTCCAAAACACCTTATTTATGAACGGGAAGATTTATTGTCTTTTGAAACAAAGTACCAAGATTATTATTATAAGATTCAAAATGATTTTATACAAGGAACATTTTACAATCTCGATGACGAAATGTATAAGACGTATGCTTTCATACTATTCTTCGACTTAATTGCATCATACAGAGATAATAAGGATTTGGGTAAAATGCTAAACCAATTAGAAATTTTGTGTATTTCCTGTCCTATAATAGGGAATTATGTCCCAGAAAAGCTAATGACAATAATAGATTATAAACAATTGACTGACACCTCTAAATTAATGATTCTTAAGGCTTTTCCGGGTTTTCGAGGCGTGATGTCCATAATGGACTATGCCCTGTTAGTGTTAAATTATTCTGATCCTCAAATAATCAAATTGAAAATACTGGAAGACGTTCAGATTTGTGAAATACAATTGTTGAAGTCTTATGAGAAAAAATACAAAGTAACACAAGAAGAAATTATAAAGGAAGTGATAGACCTTGTGGTGCAAGTCGCAGGAAAATATGATGATTTCTCAAAGGCAGCTTTGTTGGCAGCAAAAAGGCAAAAAATCACATCTCTAACAGAGGTAGGTTCAAGATGTTTGCGCAGATGCTTTCAGGAAGTGCTTCGTAATCATAATCCAAATATTATTTATGGTGATGGGATAGGATATGGAGATTGTGGAATTGAGAAAATTGATGAATATCTAAAGGAAATCATGGAATCGAACACACCGATTCACTGAGTATGCTGATTAAAAATGGGCGTGATGCCCTTTCCCCTTTTATTAGCTTAAGTTTGGGATTATTTTGTAATTTTGCTGAAATAAATTTGTTTGAAATGGGAAAGACAAATAAATCATTTTTGCGGTGGAATATTCCTGCTTTCATTATATCCTTATGTCTAATTGCGGTTTTTTGGGTGCCTCTTAACAACGCTATGGCGACTGTGTTTGTCAACCCGCTTTTAATGCATGTTAAAAACCATAGCGGTTTAGTACAGTTTGTGTTAATTGTTCTGATGGCTGTCTGTTACTTCTTTGTTTCCAAACAAATGAAACGTGAGTCGTGGTGGTCTATTAGACGCATCCTTACATTTGAGGTAATATGTGTTCTTATTATCTTCCGTTTCTCAGGTTTGTATGAGTTTTATGGAATAGGTCGTGGTTTTCCCTCCTATCTGGATGTCGTTGCCATCCTTGCCGTTGTCGTTGAAATTTATGCTATTTTTTGGAATGTTCTCTCGAATTGTAATAATACATCAACCGAGTCAGAATACACCTCATTCTTTATAGATCAACCTACAAAAAAAGATGAACTCAAAAGAAAGTCCTATGCGCAAGTTTTGGTGGAAAAAATTGTTTCGACATTTTCTATAAAACAATTCAATGATACCGAAAACCATGATATGGGATCATTTACTGTATTGCTTAGTGAACGTTATGGTCAAGGCAAATCATCGTTCTTTGAACAAATTAAGGGTGTCTGTTCCGATAAGAACATTGAAGTTATAGAATTTAAGCCATGGCTTAGCAATGATTCAGGACAAATGATATTTAACTTTTTCAATCTTCTTAGGGAGAAGTTGGGCTTCCATGATAAAGAGTTAAGCAAGTTGTTGCAATCGTACGCTATCGTTGCTTCTGACCACATTACAGGTAAAGCAGCAAAAGCATCCTTAAACCTTTTTGATTCGATTTCTATTGAAACACAACATGATAGAATTTCACAAATACTTCAAGAGGAAAGGAAGCTTCGCGTAGTCTTGATTGACGATGTCGATAGGTTGCAAACTGACGAGCTGCTGGCTTTGATAAAACTAATCAGAAATACTGCTGATTTTCCGTATATAGCGTATGTAGTAGCTGCGGATAAAGCAGCCGTAAAAGAAACGTTAAGATCTGCATCAATAAGTGATACTGAAGTATATCTGAAAAAGTTTTTTAACTTTGAATTGCTGTTCCCTGCTGATGATGATAACGTTTTGGGCAAATTGATAGATAGAATAGCTGAGATATTAAAACAGTTTGAATATACATCTCAAAACATCAAAGAGATAGAAGACAATATAAACAAACATCCACAATATTATACACCTGTTTTTCCCAATATGCGTGATGTGTATCGTTTTTGTAACATTTTATCTTTTGAGTTAGATTTATTGAGAAGTATGAAAAATGCAGAAGGAGTCAATATTTCTATGTTGAAAGATGTTTATATTGCTGATTTGGTAAAAATCTGTATGATTCAATTTGTTTCGCCAGACTTATACAAAATTTTCAGAGATTATAGATTTGTTCTTTTAGAAGATTATAGACATGGTAAACTTGTTTTACGTGACGTTTGTAAGAAGTTTGTTGATACTAGTGAAAGAATGCAGTGTGTCAGAGAAACCGTGAAGAAAGCGGGAAACATAATGCCTGAAATTGATTTTGAAGGAAATTCACAATCAGGTGAAGATAATTTTGAGGGGAAAGAAGTGGATTTTAAAACACTTTCAGAATTATTGATAAATGTTTCTCCTGACGAGGAAGAATTACTTAAGTTCTTGATTGATGACTTATGGGATAAAACGGATGTTTATGTCGATTTAAGAAAAGTATGCTATCGTAACCAATATTTCTTGTATTTTTCAGGAAAATACCGGAGAGATGAATTGTCAGACCAAGAAGCATTGAACCTTTATAGCAGTGACGGAGCTCTTTTTGTTCAGGAAACCGAAAAAAAGATCGCTAACAAGAAAGAATCTATGCTCCACAAACTAAACTCTATCGTGGTAAGAGGGATGATGGAAGATAGGTTGTTGTTGTTTGAAAATATTTTATTTATGTCACAAATTGACCATAAAGAATATCTCAAACAAAATCCAATGCTGCCAATTGGTTACTATGAATTCTTCCAAACTCAACAATATGGAGAAATCATACGGAAGTTATATTTGCTACAAGGTGATGAAACTATTGATAAAGATGCATTTTTAACGGCACATGAAGAATTATTTAGGACCACAAAAGAATTTGCGTCTAATGCTCTCGGAATACATTGGATTAAGTGTGCTTCTTTATTAGGGTACGGTTTCTTACCGATATTTACAAAGGAACAAGCGCTCTGTTTCTCAAAGATTCTAATTGATAGGTTTTACGATGAGGTTTTTATCAAAACTCCTTTTGATGAAAAGGCAATCGAAGCTATTCCTTGTATGAGATTGGCCAATGAAACATATTGGAACGAATTATTTGTAAAATACATTCAGGCATCAGATAATCCAATGGAGTGGATGTTTCGTTTGTTCAAACTGAATAGGAATGGTAAGGGCATGTCTTGGAATAGACAAACGGTGTTAGCTGTTTGTGGAGAATACCCTCAGTTAAAAACTATTAAGGATTTGGCAAAAGAAATTGTTGGCGATGAAATATTCCAAAAATATGAAGAGAAATCGGACCTTATTGTACCACTCCATGGTGAGTTCGATAATATTGAGAGTATCATGAATAAACCATTTACGAAAGCCGCATACGAATGGCTCACCAACAATCCTAAAAGATTTGTCCACTGTTCATCCTAAGTAGACACCATCGCAAGGCAGGAAGAGTTTCCCTTCCAGGGACATGTCGGCTTTGGAGCGTGAGATTAATGGGTTGCTGTATGAGGAAGTGAAGGTGGTGGAGCAATGATCTATTAACCAAGTTAAAGAGCGACAATGAATGAAAGAAATGCTGTCAAGAAAAGGTCTTATCAGAAATATATTGGCTTGTGAGAATAGATTTTTGCCGTAACAAAAATATGTCTAAAACAACGATTTCTTCGTTGTATGATGTTATAAAATGATTTTTTTTGTTGTCAGAATATTTGTGTGTAACGAAATTTTCGTATTTTTGCAGCGTGTTATTTAAATAATACGGTTATGTTAGTAAGAATAGTAACAGAGAATTTCAGGTCTTACGGACAGGAAACAGAGTTTAACATGCTTCCATCTTCGAACGTCCGTAGGTACGACTGGCACGTGCATACCCGCAAGAAGGGTGCAGGTGTACTGCGCACCGCCGTGATATATGGTGCCAACGCCGCCGGTAAGTCATGCTTGATTAAGGCACTAGCCAGACTCCAGGAAATGGTAATCATCGGAGGCCTTCCGCCGCTCTATATGCGAGATGCCAATAAGTTTAACGACCCCGAAAAGCCCGTGAGCATAGAAATAGAGTTCGGGACAGAAGACAACCAGTACTCATACGGCGTAAGCTACAAGGACAACGTGTGCGTAGAGGAATGGTTGTATTCTACCTTAAAGACCCCCGTGCGCATATTTGAACGGAAGTGGAACGCCAAGACCGGCAAGACCAAGATAGAGCTGGAGGCTAAGAAGAAAGACGACGCCAAGAGCAAGATGCTGGTGTCGTTGCTGGAAGACAACCTGCTGAAAGGCAACGAACTGCTGCTTTCAAAACAAGATGTGCTGAAGAACAAGTTCATCACAGATGCGTACGACTGGATTACCCAGAAACTGCAAGTGATATATCCGCAAACGCGGTCGACTTCTATCTTTGACAACCGGTATTCGGATGATACGTTCAAGGAACAGTCGGAAAAACTGCTCGCCGCTCTGGATTTGGGTATCAGCGCACTGACACTGAAAGATGAAGATGTGGAGTCCTTCAAGCTCAGGATGGCAGAGTGGCCAGAACTGAACAGGAGCATCGACAGAATCATTAGAATGCTGTCTAAAAGCCCTGAGGGGAAAAACGAAGCGTTCATTGACAGCGGCGTGTTTACCGTAAGTCTTCGCAGGGAAGGGGATAAATACTATGCTCGTCGTGTCCAGGCCCAGCATGAAGTGAAAGAAAAACGTTACGACTTTGAACTTAAAGAAGAGTCGGACGGAACACAGCGCGTGTTTGACTTTGTGCCCATGGTGCAGAACGTGAAATCGAAAGATTATACGTATGTGATAGACGAGATTGACCGCAGTCTGCACCCCACACTGGTAAGAGCCTTGGTGACCAAGATAGTGACCGACAAGAACATGAAGGGACAGCTGATCTTCACCACGCACGACGCAGGACTGTTGGACGGCAAGATATTCCGCAACGACGAGATTTGGTTTGCAGAGAAAGACCGCGAGACTCAGAATACACACTTGTATACACTGGATGAATTCAAACCTCGCACAGACCTTGACATTGAGAAAGGCTACCTGAATGGACGTTTTGGTGCCATCCCCTTTCTGGCAAAACTTAACGAATTAAATTGGGAGGAATAGGATGGGATTCAAGGTGAGAGGATATACGCGAGAAGTGCCTCAGGAAAAAGTGCGTGACTATTCGTTGTTTGCCATTGCCTCGGAAGGCAGTGTACGGGAGCCTGAATATTTTCTGCCCTTTGACGGCATTGAACGGATAAAGGTGGATATTATTGAGTCCGAACTTGCTGAGGAGGATGGCCAAAGGGAGAGCACCGGTTCCTCTCCCTCGCAAGTGCTGAAAAGGGTGATGGAATACATCGTCAAGTATCAGTTGAGTGTCGAGAACGGTGATTCACTATGGTGTGTGATTGACGTAGACCGATGGCCGCAGGAGCAGATAGAGGAGCTGCATGCGTTCTGTGCTCAGAAAGAAAACTGGCACTTGGTGATTAGTAATCCCTGCATTGAGATATGGCTGCTATATCACAAGATGGCTGACCTTACGGGACTTGGGATTATTGAAGCCAAGGACGCAAAGCGGGCACTGGGCGAGATTGACGGAGGTTACTATTATATCAAATATCTGCCTCTGATGCTGGATGCCATTGAGAACGCTTCCCGTGCGGATTCGATGCCGGATGGTTGGATGCCCGGATTGCTAGAAACGAAGGTCTATCATCTTGCCCGTGCACTATATGAGCGGATGGGTAAGGTTAGGTTTGAAAAGTTCGTGGCCTGGCTGCCCCAGTTGGACAGAGAGATGAGGAAAAAGAATGTGAGGAAATAGAAGTGATTTGGAGAAGATCGTTTGTTATGGATGAATACAAATTGACAGAGCTCTGTAGACGAGAAGGTGCCAAAAACATCATTAGCCAATTGTTGGCTCCTGGCCAGATCATCAGCTTGAATGAGGTAGAAGAGACGAGAAGTTATGTGGTGGCAATTGATGGCGGTGTGCGTTATTGTTTGACAGGTAATCCTAATATTTTTGATCCATTAGCTCAGTACATTATTCTGACTGAACATACACCAACCAAACAAAAACTGCTGGATGGAACTGCTAAACAGAAGAAGTGGCTGTGGCATCCCAAAATCTCAGAATATACTCCTAACGAGGTGCTCGCTTCTTGGACCAACCAGTTTGTTTTTAAACAGGAAATTGATGAGGAACATCCCGGACTGAGAAAACCGCAGTTGGGAGCGTTACATGCCGTATTGGGTCATTTCCTCGCCCCGAATGAGGTGGCGACAGTGGTTCTTCCCACAGGAACGGGTAAAACCGAGACGATGCTTTCCGCGTTGGTGGCGGGTAAGTGCAAGAAATTACTTGTAATTGTGCCATCAAGTGCATTAAGAAATCAGCTCTATGGAAAATTCAAGAATCTGGGTATATTAAAAGATCCTAAATTTGGGATAGTAGGTGAGAATGCTCTATATCCTATTGTTGGTGTTGTCAATACAGCTTTTCGTTCAGTAGCTGAACTGACTGCTTTTGTGGAGAAATGTAATGTGGTAATTACCACAATGCAAATAATAAATTCTGCACCACAGGAACAACAGAACGTCTATGTGTCAGCTTTTACAAGTGTTTTTGTAGATGAGGCTCATCATATAGTTGCGGCATCGTGGAGGCGATTTGCTGACCGCTTCCCGAAAGATCGCTTAGTGCAATTTACTGCTACTCCATGCCGAAACGACGGGCAAAGGCTTGAAGGAAAGATAATTTTTAACTACCCGCTTAAGCAGGCTCAGGAAGATGGCTATTACAAAACCATTAATTTCTTGCCTATTAGAGAGTATGATGATGACAAAGTAGATAGAGCAATCGCGGCTAAGGCGATTGAAAAGTTGAGGGAAGATTTGGCCGCAGGTTGCCATCATATGCTGATGGCACGATGTGAGAATAAAAGCCGTGCAATAGATGTTTATGGTATTTATCAGGAACTATGCCCGGACCTGAATCCTGTTATTCTGTATTCTGGGCATCCACAATACAAGGAGAACTATAGAATTGTATTGCGACGTGAGGCCAAGGTGATAGTTTGCGTGAATATGCTCGGGGAAGGATTTGACCTACCAGAACTAAAGATTGCGGCTTTCCATGATATAAGAAAGAGTCTTCCTGTTACTTTACAGTTTGCTGGTCGTTTTACCCGTACAAGCCGTGATGCAAACTTGGGGGACGCCTCGTTTGTGGCGAATTTGGCAGATGTTACGGTACAGCAGGAGCTGAACAACCTTTATGAGGAGGATGCAGACTGGAACATTCTGTTGGCTAATGCAAATGACAATAGGGTTAACAATCAGGAAGAATACAAGCAATTATTAGATGGATTCCGAAACGGAGTCAGTTCTAAGATTCCGGTGAGCAGTGTCTATCCCAAACTGAGTGCAGTGGTGTATAAAAGCTACACAAATACGTGGCATCCAGAAGATTTCCTGAAAGGTATTCGAAGCTTTGATGATTTAGATTTTACCTCGTATGACATCAATGACACAGAGAAGCTTGTTGTTGCCGTTTACGCCAAAGAGCAGAATATAGAAGGCATTCGTATTAAGGATGTTAAGACTTTGGCTTGGAGCTACTTGGTGTTGTTTTGGGATAGCAACAAGAACTTGTTATTTATCAATAGTTCGGATAACGGAAGCGTCTATAAGGATGTTGCTAACCATGTGATAGGTGAAAATGGCAGAGAGCCTGTTTTGATAAACGGAATAAACGTGTTTAGGACATTCTACAATGTAAAGAGGACAAAACTGAGGAATGTTGGATTGAAAGTGTATCTCGGTAAAGATGTTCGTTTCAGAATGCACGCTGGCCGTGATGTGGAGAAAGCATTGTCGGATGCGGAATTGCGCAACAGTGAGAAGGCTTTTGTGGTAGGTGATGGCTTCGAGAATGGTGACAAAACTTCAATAGGAGCCTCGTTCAAGGGAAGGATTTGGAGCCTGAATGGCGCAGGTGATATTCTGACATTTAAGAATTGGTGTTTGGCGCAGGGTGATAAACTGACTAACGAGGAGATCAACGGCAATCAGATATTAACCGAGACATTGATACCTAAGACAACACATCAGATGCCACAAAGAGCTGTCCCGTTTGCTATTGATTGGGATGCTTTATTGTGGACTGAAACGGAGAATCATTTTACATTCAACCTTCAGGGAGTAGAGTCTCATTTGTATAATACAGAAATTGAACTGAGAGAAAATAATTTGATTCAAGACAATGCTGTGTTTTTTGCGGTGACAAATGGCAATCAAAGAGTGGAGTTCAAGTTGGAACTGTTTGAGAACAGGATGAACCCAGACAATGTTTATCCCGATTATAGGGTTGTAAAAATAACAGACGGGGATGCCACTATCAAATACGGCAGGCAAGAGGTGGATTTGGCTACTTTTTTTTATAATTATGCTCCTACTATCTTTTTCACGGACGGATCATGCCTGTGTGGTACAGAATATATTGAATTAAAAGTCCAACCAGCACTATATGATAGAAATCGTATCATTGGTTGGAACTGGCAAGGTGTGAACTTGGCTTTGGAGTCGCAAGGTGTTGCCCCAAACTTAAAAACAAACTCTATACAGTATCGTGTCATTCAAAAGCTCATGAATGAAGACTATGATATCATCTATGATGATGATAATTCAGGCGAGATTGCGGATGTGATTACACTCAAGCAAGAGAACAATGAAATACACATAGAATTGTATCACTTGAAATTTGCTCAAGGCGGAGCTGTGACAGGAAGGATAGGCAATTTTTATGAGGTTTGTGGACAGGCCCAGAAGTCTTCTAATTGGAAGTACAGGGAGCCTGAAGAAATGATGAATCACCTATTGCGCAGAGAAATAAAGCGGGAAGGCAAGGAAGAGTGCTCGCGCATTCAGAAAGGAGACCATGATACGCTGGTGAAACTGTTGAAGTTGGCAAAGAAAAAGATACCAGTAAAGTATAGTATATATATCGTACAACCTGGCGCATCAAAAGTTGGTTTGTCTAATGAAATCCTAACATTACTGGGAGTGACAGATAGTTTTTTGAAAGATAGAACGGGGATAGATTTGCAAGTTATCACTAGTGAATAAATGTTGTTCACTTGTATCATTGTAAACGGGGAAAGAGGGCTGTTAAAAGGAATGTAGGCGAACTGCGTTTTGATAGTGATTGACCTTGCCTTTGCGAAGCACAATGCACAATATCAGCCCATCGACATAAAACAGTACAACCATGTTTACGACAGATACCTTTGCATCGGAACCTCCTTCTATCGCATCGTTACCTCATAAAGGACTTCGGCAAATGGTGGCTCTCCTTCGACAAGATGGAGATTACTGCGAAATGACTACTAGAAAGTGTGAAATGATGAGATGCGAACAAGTTGGTCATAATTAGGTCATGCTTTAGAAGATTTGTTGGTCATAGTGGAGATATTTTGAGTATTTCAAAAAAAATTAAAATAAGCAATAACAACTAATAAGAGCCAACGACTTCTTCTTTTCAGAGTCCCTTATTGGGTTATGCCCTATATCCTACCGCAAACGGCTACAGACAGAGAAATTCTAACGAAGTTTAGAGGAACACGGGAACGAACCCATCACCGCCCTGCCGAAATCAACGCCGACATCCGCAAGGCCGAAGCCCTTCTCCGTCACAACCTCGCATCCCGTGGCCTGCTCCGCCCGTAACCGCCGTCACGCGCCTCCCTGTCCCACACCGTCTCCCAGCCGCCACGCCTCCGACACCCGCATCGGGCTGATGGACAGCACCGTGCCGGTGGAAGCACTGGTGTGCGGGGTGAATCATCCCCGTCAGGGGATGCCTGTCTGTAGCGGATGCCCATGCGCGGGTTCAAATCCCCAGAGGGGATTCATGTGCAACGGGTTGCTGAAACATTGTCGTGCCCGATGTGCAACCCCTCACGGGGTTGTGGGGGCTGCCGCATCGCCAACGGCTACAGATAGGGAACCCCTCACGGGGTTCGGGGAGCGCGGTCGGGAACGTCCTCGCGTCACAGAGATGGAAGCCCTGGCGGGCTGAATTAGAGAAAGGGAAAATTTTTTCAAAAAAATCAAACAAATATTGAACAATAAAAAAAAGTGTATTTTTGCAGTCCCAGAACCCGCCAAGCCTCTCTACGATGCTCAAATGTGCGGGTCGTTTTTTTTTACGTGAAACCAGACATATTATGAAGGAAACAAAAACACCGTTCAACAAAAAATATAACACACCAGCAGAGCTTGTAAAACTATTACAATCAAGAGGTTTGCATATAGCAGATACCTCTATTGCCGCACGGCATATCCAGAATATCGGCTATTTTGGATAACAAATCAAGACAATTTCAAAGATGTGAACAAATTTAAACATACTTTGGAACTGATAGAATCTGAAATCAACCATTCACAAGAGGAGTTTATCCTCCATTTCAAACAAAAGTATTGTGAAAATTATCCTCCAGCCTGGATTTTGGCAGAAATTTTGCCTTTTGGGGTTGTCACCAACATATACAGCAATATCAAATGCTTGCGATTGAAAAAGAATGTGGCACAGCAATTCGGTTTGCAAGTCTCTCCATTTGAGTTGTGGCTTACCATCGTGACCTTAACCCGTAACTCATGTTGTCATCATGCACGAGTGTAGAACAAACGAAACACCATTCGTCCAATGCAACCTCACCGTACAGCTTATTCATGGATTCACAATCCAGCAGATCCATTAAGGATTTTCTTCGACCTTTGCATTATCAAATATTTTGTCAATGTCATCTCTCCAAGCAACGATATGACAAACAAACTCAAAACGCTTCTTTCCGACTTTCCCGAGGTGGATTCCACCGCCATGGGCTTCCCTCGTGATTGGGAAAAGGAACCTGTGTGGAAATAGAGGATTCGCGAGTGACCATTTGCCTACACCGCCTTCGGACCTTTCGCCCAAATAATCACCCCAATCAAGATCAGCGCCATGGGCGGCAAAATCATCAGCCCGTTGTTGAGGTAGCCGGCGGCGTACCAGCTGTCGGGGACGACCTGGTTGTTCCACAACGTGCCGGAGCCGAGCAGCTCGCGGAAGAAGGCCACCACGACGAGCACCAGCCCGTAGCCGAGACCGTTCATCACGCCGTCCATGAACGACGGGAACGGCCTATGCGACAACGCGAAGGCCTCCAAACGGCCCATGATGATGCAGTTGGTGATGATCAAGCCCACGAACACCGACAGCATCTTGCTCACGTCGTAGAGATACGACTGCAGCAACAGATCCACGAGGATAACGAAGAAGGAGACCACCAACAGCTGCACGATGATGCGGATGCGCGGCGGTATCGTGTTGCGCATCAGGGAGATGATGAAGTTGGAACAGGCGCAGACCACAGTCACTGAGAGCGCCATGACCACGGCGGGCTTGAGCTGCGCGGTCACTGCCAACGCCGAGCAGACGCCGAGCGTCTGCACTAAAATAGGGTTGTCTTTGCTGAGGGGGCCGAGGTATTTTTTCATAGTTTGATTTTAGTCGGCAAAGGTACACAAATTCCAAATATACACAAACAGATAAAACTTCTCTGTTTGATTGTCTCATTATGGCAGCCCTGCAATGGACGGTGTGCAGGATGTGAAAAGAAAATGTATTTTTGCAACGATGTTTCGAGCACTGTAGTGTTTTTAGTTGAAAGATTGACGAATTATTAAATGAAAAATCAAGTTGTAAAATACGCGGTTCTTTATCTCTCTTTGATGGCGGTATTTTTCCTCTTTGGGGTCATCTCATGTTGGCTGCCGGACCAATCTATAAAAAAACATGTGTCGCAGATCGCTCCCGTTATGCAGGAACAGGGCTGCTATCCTCAAGCCATCATTATGGATACGGCATGCCGTCAGGATAATTTTACGGAAGCACTGATACTCAATCAGATATATAATGTTGATAGAAAACATCCTATCAGATCGTCGATGATGTTGATGAGTCATGTTTATGAGTCGGGTTACGACATGACTAATTCGCTGTTACGCTCCACCTGCCAGGAGTCTGGCGGGTGGTTTAAGCTGTACCCCCGTTATTGGCACGGCAATTCATTTTTATTTCGTGTTCTGTTGATTTTTGCAAGCTATCCCGCTTTGCAGTGGATGATGTTTGCGGTGAGCTCATTGTTGCTTGTGTTGTTTTTATGCACGTATTATGGGCGTGCCGGAATTGGAAAGACCTTGGCATTCCTGCTCAGCTGGCTGCTGGTTTACGGTTTTGTGTCCCAGTTTTCCATCCAGTTCTTCCCCGTGCTTGCAATAGCGCTTGTCACATCCACGCTGGTTGTCCGCCACGATTCCGATCTGCCGTATTTGTCGGTGCTATTTTTCGTGGTTGCTTGTCTGACTTGCTATTTTGACCTGCTGACCACACCGTTACTCACTTTCGGATGGCCGCTGGTGGTATGGGTCTCATTACAGGATTCAGCCACGCTGCGTGACCGTGACCATCTTTCGCGTATGGTCGGATGGGGGTTGCTTTGGGTGACGGGATACGCTCTGACATTTTTTACCAAATGGGTTTTGGGAAGTGCTTTTTTGGAGATGAATGTGCTGAAGGATGGTTTCAACCAGGTGTTTTATCGCATAGGAGCTGAAGAATTCAGCCGATGGGATGCTGTTGTGCAGAATATCAAGATGATTCCTTGGATTTTTGTGTGTATTGTGTTTGTTGTTATGATGGTATTGAGCGTGTCACATTTTAGAGCTAAGGGATGGTTTAAGGCCGTTCTTTTGTTGGTTATCGGTGTTATGCCATACGTGTGGTATTTGGCTCTCTCCAACCATAGTTTTATCCATTTTTGGTTCACCTATCGGCTTCAAGCGATTACATTGGCGGCACTGTTTTTATCGGTGCTGAGCTTGCATCGCAGCGATTCGTTAAAACGGTAGGTTGGGGATCTAGTTGTCGGATTTGATACCCTGTAGCATCTCATCCACACCCCTCGACGTGATTGTCGCTCCGGAGATGGCATCCACACGATTCTCTTCGGCGATTTCGGTGGAAGTTCCGGGTTTCAGCACCCTCACTGACACAAAATTGCCGTCCTTGTCGTACAATTTCTTGCCTTTGAAGGATTTGAGGAATGCCTCTTCGGTGATTTTCGCACCCAGACCAGGAGTTTCCGACTTGTGGTCAAGGGAGATACCTTTGAGTGTCTGTCCGTCTTCTGAGATGACCGCATAGCCCCAAATCGGTCCCCAAAGCCCTTTGCCATCGAGACGGATTGCTGTGCCCTTCGAACCGTCGGCGAAGATGACACGGTACTGCTGACCGTCATCGGTCAACGGCTCGGCAAGGTTTGCGAACGCCGCCACGGCTTTCGAACGGTCAATGTCGTGCCCTGCCGCCCGCAGGATCTGCTGATACGTCTCGGCCTGCCGATTGCGGTCGCGTCGCGGCTTCAACCCCGTGGAAACCAGAGTAAGCACCACCGCTATCACCACAACTAAAGCCGTGATGTAGAGGAAGATGTAGGTGTTGGTGTATTTTTTCATTCTTCAAGTTTCAAGTTCAAAGTTCAAAGCTCAAGGTTCAAAGCTCAAGGTTCAAGGTTTCAGGTTTCAAGTTTCAAGTCTTACGTTTCCTTCTCCGTTTGATGTGGTTTTGAACGACACACCAGTCGATGAGGGGGGCGAAGATGTTCATGAGCAGGATGGCGAGCATCATGCCTTCGGGGTAGCCTTTGTTGAGGGTGCGGATGAGGATGGCAAGGATGCCGATGAGCAGTCCGTATATGTATTTGCCGTTGCGGGTGTGAGCGGCGGTGACGGGGTCGGTGGCCATGAAGACCGCGCCGAACATGAATCCGCCCATCAGCAGCTGGTTGTGGGCGGCGACGGGACAAAGTCCTGTCAGCTGGCAGACCACCGCTGTCGCGTAGCCGCCGACGAACACGGAGAGCATGATCCGCCAGTCGGCCACCTGCGTGAAAATCAGGATGGCTGCGCCGATGAGAATGGCGATCTTGCAAGTCTCCCCGATACAGCCGGGAATCGTGCCGAAGAAGAGTTCCCACGTGGAGGGCATCGCCTCGGGGTGACCGTTCATGACGAGGGCGAGGGGAGTGGCGCCGGTGACTGCGTCCGCGCCGGAAATCCAGACTTTGTCACCGGAGATCACCGACGGGTAGGCGAAGAAGACGAAGGCACGGGCCAGCAACGCAGGGTTCAGGAAGTTGTAGCCGGTTCCGCCGAAGACCTCCTTGCCGAAGATCACGGCGAAGATAGTGGCCACCGCCACGATCCAGAGCGGCACGTCGGGCGGCATGATCATCGGGATGAGGAAGCCCGTGACGAAGAAGCCCTCCGCTACCTCCTCCTTGCGAATCTGCGCGAAGAGAACTTCCACACCGAGCCCGCTGACATAGGTCACGATGACCAACGGCAGCCATTTCAGGAAGCCGTACCAAAGGCAAGGCCACAGTGCAGTCTGTCCCCCGATAGCGAGGAAATGCTGATAGCCCACGTTCCACCAGCCGAACAGTAGCGCGGGACAGAGCGCAATCATCACGGTAATCATGATGCGCTTCATATCGACCGCGTCGCGCACGTGACAGCGGCCGTCCGTGACTGTCGCGGGCGTGCGCAGGAACGTGTCCATGGCGTCGAGCAGGGCGTTGAACTTTCTCATATTAATTCTGCGTTCTCAATTCAAAAATAGCGTCTTCCACAATCTTTTGGCACTCTTTCTTCGATGGACAAACCAGCTCGCACAGGGCGAAATCCTCGCTATCGACTTCGTAGATGCCGAGCGCCTCCATCTGTTCTAAATCTTTGATTTCGCAGGCTTTGAGCAGTTGCAGCGGCATCAGGTCGAAGGGGAAGACTTTGTCATAGACGTCCGTCATCATGAAGGCGCGGCGGCCTCCCTGCAACGATGTGTTGACGGCATACGTGCGCTTGGGGGTGAGCCAAGCCAGGAAAGTGTGCGACAGACTCCACTTCTTCAACCCGGGCAGCAACCAGCCAATGAACTCCCGTTTGCCGCCTTCCGCAATGACAGATATTTGATGGTCATGGAAGCTAAGGGTTGGATTATCTGTTAACTTTCTGCCATTCAATATACTACCGCTGATTATGCGCACGTCCTTCTGCGTGAGGCTGTCGCTGAGAAAGGCGGAAAGATCGGCTCCGTGTATGGTCTGGAAATAGCCGGTCGCCTTAACCTCTGGACCCGTGAGCGCCGCCGTTTTCCCGAACTGCAGCTTGTGCTCCGCAAAGAATTGGCCGATGCGGGCAACCTCTTGCGGATCCATATACCACACTACCTCCCCTTTGTCCAAAGGGTCAATACGGTGGATGTGCGTGCCGACATTGCCAGCTGGATGCGGGCCGCTGAAGTAGTGCTTCTGCACGTTCTCGACAGTTTCAAACAGTTCGTTCTCTGCGTCTTTCCGCATACAGAGATGGATCGGGGCGTTTTCTGCGGCCAAATGCAACATTTTAAGTCCGTGTCGGAAATGTTCCTCTTTGTCGCGCATCATTACATTAAAGTCGGGCGCTAACGGATTGCTGTCGAAACAGGGGATGAAAACGGATTTCGGGCGGATGTCGGGATTTGGGATGACCGAGTAGGGGCGTTGCCGCAGACAAGGCCATAAACCGTATTGTAACAGCAGTTTACGATCCGATTCACCATCAGTGGGGTCGTCAAAATCTACCAAAGTTTCCAAAGCGGTCTCGCAGTTACGAACGATGGTGATCTCCTCGATGACGCGTTTTTCGCCCCTCACAATCTCTTTCACCGTACCCGCCACGGGCGAGACCGTCACGACCCGTTCCTCTTTTTTGTCTGCGAACAGCGGGGTGCCGATTTGCACGCGGTCGCCGGGTTGCACAAGCAGCTTCGGGGTAAGCCATCGGAAATCGTCCGGACGGATGTGGAACAATTCAGGCAGCGCGAAATCCAACATCGTGTCGGGTGCACCGCCGTCAATCTTCAAATCCAGCCCTTTGGTAATCTTGACGTTCATCGTTTCGTTTTGAAACTGCAAAAGTACAATTTTTTGGGATTAGTGATTAGTGAATAGTGAATGGTGATTTGTGATTGAAGATGCCTTTGTCAAATAAGAGCGGAGAAGAGTCCTGCCACGACCATATAGCGCAGTCCTTTGCCGATGAACATGAGGAGGGTGGTGGGCACCACGCGGGTGCGCATAAGCCCCATGGCGAGGGCGATCGGGTCGCCGATGATGGGAATCCAAGTGAGGAGTGCGGCGAAAGAACCGTATTTTTCGACTTTTTGATGCGCTTTTGCCAGCGTTTCCTCCTTCACTTTCAGGAAACGTTCAATCCAGGACCATTTGCAGAGCCAACCCAACAGGTAACAGGTCATGCCACCGATGGTGTTGCCTAATGTCGCCACAAGGATGACAGTCCACGGCGAATAGTCAAGCAGCAGCGCCCCTGTCACTAATGCTTCCGATGAAAACGGGATGATAGTGGCCGACAGCAGACAGCCCAAAAACAACCCCCAAAGTCCAAGCTGATTCAGCAACTCAACTACTAACTACTAACTGCTAACTGATTATAGCGTTCCCTGTTTCAGCTTCTCCACATATTCGTCCACCATCTGCATCATTTCGGGAATCCGGATGCGTTGCGGGCAATGCGTTACGCACTCGCCGCAGTGGGTGCAGTGGTCGGCTTGGCGAAGTTTCGGCACGCTGCGGTCGTAGCCGATGAGGAACGCCTGCCGCATCTTCTTGTATTCGCTCTCGTCCCGCGATTTGGCCAAGTTGCCCTCTTTGATGCACTTGTTGTAGTGTGAGAAGATGCCGGGGATATCTAAACCGAATGGACAGGGCATGCAATACTGGCAGGCGGTGCAGGGTATGTTTTTCAGGTCGTAAATCTCTTTTGCGATCTCTTCCAGGAAGTTAAGCTCTTCATCAGTAAGCGGTTTCAGCGGACAGTGAGTGGCGAGGTTGTCATCGAGGTGGTCCATGTAGGTCATGCCGCTGAGGGAGGTGAGCACATTGGGGAAGGTGCCGCAGAAACGGAATGCCCACGAGGCCACGCTGCGCTCGGGCTCGCGGGTCTTCATCTCCTGCACGATGTGGTCGGGAACGTTGGCGAGGCGACCGCCCAACAGCGGTTCCATGATAACGGCAGGTATGTTTCTCTTTGTCAGTTCGTTGTAAAGATATTCGGCATCCGTGTTCCGATCGTTGATCTCGTCGGCGAAGTGCCAGTCGAGGTAGTTCATCTCGATTTGCACGAAGTCCCACTTGTACTCGTCGTGGCGCGACAGCAGGTAGTCGAACACCTTGACGTCGCCGTGGTAGGAAAATCCGAGGTTTCGGATGACTCCCTTCTCGCGTTGCTCCAACAGGTAGTCGAGGATGCCGTTGTCGTAGTAGCGTTTGCGGAGCGTCTCCATGCCAGCCTCGCCGCCGCCGATGCTGTGCAAAAGCAGGTAGTCGATATAATCGGTTTGCAACTCCTTGAGGGAATTTTCGAACATTTTGATGGATTCCTCACGCGGCCAGGTGCCGGGCGCGAAGTTCGACATCTTGGTGGCGATGAAGTACTCGTCGCGTTTGTGCCGCGACAGGGCGATACCCGTGGCATGTTCGCTGCGTCCCTGACAGTAGGCCGGGGAGGTGTCGAAGTAGTTGACACCATATTCGATGGCTTTATCGACCATCTTGTTGACCATCTCCTGGTCGATGGGGGCGGGCACCTCACGACCGGAGGCGCCGCTCGGGCCATCCTCCTCAATCACGGGAAGCCGCATCATCCCGAATCCTAACAACGACACTTTATCGCCGGTTTTCGGGTTCGTGCGGTAGGTCATCTGCCCTTTCTGGGGCTTGATGGTGCCTTTGGGGTCAAGGTCGCTGTCGTTTTTGCACCCTGCCATCGTCGCGGCCGTCGCGACGGTGCCGGCACCTAATATTTTGAGGAAATCTCGTCTGGATATGTCTTTCATTAATGATGAATGTTGAATGATGAATGCTGAATGCTGAATGCTGAATGTAGAATGTAGAATGAAGAATGAAGAATGAAGAATGAAGAATAGTAGTTGATAGTTATTAGTCTAAGTCTATGTCTATGTCTTTATTAGTAGAAGCTAATAGCCAAAAGCCAATAGCCAAAAGCCGTTAAATCGTCCGTTGTTGTTCGACGCCTTCGACGTAAATGGCGGACAATGGGCGGGCGGGGCAGACGTATTCGCAGGCGCCGCAGCCGATGCACTTGCTCTCGTTGATGGCGGGGATGAACAGTTTGCCGGTGTCGTCGCCGCGTTTGGGCACCATCTCGATGGCTTCGGCGGGACAGTGGCGGGCGCAGTTGCCGCAGGGGATGCCGTCAGCCACCACGATGCAGTTCTGGACCACCCAGATGGCCTGTCCTTTCTTGGTCACCGCTTTCTCTTCCTTGAGCAGTTTCTGGATCGCGCCGGTGGGGCACACATCGCTGCAGGCGGTGCATTCGGGACGGCAGTAGCCGCGTTCGAACGACATCACCGGCTGCATCAAGTGCATCAGGTCGGTGGAAGGACGCAGTACATCGTTAGGACACTGTGACACACAGAGTTGGCAGCCAGTGCAACGGGTGCGGAACCGTTGGAGGGAACCCGCGCCGGCAGGCACAATAGGCGTTTTCCTTTCGGGAGCCACCTTGTCCTCTATGGCTGCCAAACCACCATCGACTTTCTTCTTCTCCTGTGCGAAGGCGGCGGTGCCGAGGGCCACGGCGGAACCAATCAGGAAGGCGCGCTTGCCGGTATCAACGGTTTCGGAGGACGTTTCGTTGTTGCCCGATAGGGGCGAATGATTATTCGCCTCTACAACGGTGGTATTGCCTTTAACGTGTTTGTATTCAATCGCCTCTTTCGGGCACACCGCCATGCAATTGCCGCAGGTCACGCACCGCGAATAATCGACAAAGCCGTTCTTGCCATCAATGCAGGAGGCCTTGCAGTTCTTGGTGCAGAGACCGCATTGCACGCATTTCTCCTCGTTGATGTGCATCTTGAACCAGGAAAACCGGCTGAAGAAGCTGAGGAAAGTGCCTACGGGGCAGATGTTGTTGCAGTAAGTGCGGCCGTTGCGCCATGCCAACACCACGATGACCACGAAGGTCACCGCCGCAATGATGAAGGTGGGCAGACTGCGCATCCACACTTCTTTGCTGTAGAAGGCGTAGCTGTTGAAATGTTCGCTGAGGTTAGCCAGACCGTTGTTGCACCACTGCCATATCGGGGCGAAGAGGTTCTGCACGATGCGGCCGTAGGCGGAGTAAGGGGCCAAAAGCGCAGCCAGTGAGCTCACACCTGCGATGAGCGTAATGACGAATACTCCCAACATGATGTAACGCAGGATGTTGTGCGCCTTAGAGAACGTGTAGCGGTTCTTCTTCGCCCAGTTGTGGACGTGCGCAACCCCGTCCTGGAACACGCCTAACGGACAGATGACGGAGCAGTAGATGCGTCCGAACAGCAAAGTGATAATCAATAGGATGGCGACAACTATGAAGTTGAGGGCGAGCACTGCGGGCAGGAACTGCACCTTGGCCATCCAGGCCAAAAACTTGTGCAACGTGCCAGTGAAATCGAGGAACATTAGCGTGATGCCGAGGAAAAAGATGGCCGCGAGCACCCGCCGGATCCGTTGTAAGGTTTTCTTGTGCATTATCGGTTGTTTTTGTTGACAGAATCAGGGTGCAAAAATACAAAAAAGAATTACACCCTCTCGAAATCCATCCTGCGTCTGATAATATCCACCGCCACGACGCGCACGCGCACAGGGTCGCCGAAACGGAGGTTCTTGCCGTGATGCAAACCCACCAACGTGTAGTTCTCTTCGTCAATGTAGTAGAAGTCGTCGTCGAAACTGCGCATCGGGATCATGCCCTCGCAGTGGGAATCCTTCAGCTCGGCATAGACGCCCCACTTGGAAATGCCCGACACTACCGCGTCGAACTCCTGCCCGATTTTGTCGGCCAGGTACTCGGCCTGCTTGTACTTGATGGAGTTCCGCTCGGCCTCCATCGCCTGCCGCTCCATGTCGGAACAGTGTTTGCAGTAGTCTTCGTACTGCTCTTTGTTCACCGACGGCTCATGCGCTAAGTAGCGGTCTAACAATCTGTGTACCATCAAGTCAGGATAACGGCGGATGGGCGAGGTGAAGTGGGTGTAGTAGGGGAACGCCAAGCCGTAGTGGCCGATGTTGTCGGTGGTATAGACGGCTCGCGCCATGATGCGGATGGAGAGCTTGCTCAGCATGTCGTAGTCGGGCTTGCCCTTCTCGCCCTCCAGCATTTTGTTCAGCGAGCTGCTGAAGGCCTTCGTGGAGGTGGTCTTCAAATCGAAGCCCAACTTCTTGACGAAATTCTTGAAGATGCCCAATTTGTCCTCTAACGGTTTGTCGTGGACACGATAGACGAAGACGTTTGTGGGCTGTGTGGCAGTGCGTTTCTTTCCGATTTTCTCGGCCACGCGCTTGTTGGCTAACAGCATGAACTCCTCGATGAGCCAGTTGGCCTCTTTCTGCTCTTTGAGATAGACGCCGATGGGCTTGCCGTTCTCGTCGAGTTTGAATTTGACCTCCTCGGTTTCGAAACTGATGGCGTTGTTGTCGAAACGTTGCTTTCGCATCACCTGTGCGAGTTTGTGCAGTTGCAGGATGGCCTCGCTGAGGTCGCCTTCGCCCGTCTCGATGATTTGCTGCGCCTGCTCGTAGTCGAAGCGGCGGTTGGAGCGGATGACCGTGTGGCCGAACCACTCCTTGTGGACTTTGGCCTTGTCGTCGAGGTCGAAGACGGCACTGTAGCAGAGCTTGTCCTCGTCGGGACGCAGCGAGCAGAGGTTATTGGAGAGCGCTTCGGGCAGCATCGGGATGGTGCGATCGACGAGATACACGGAAGTGCCTCGGCTGTAGGCCTCCGCGTCGATGCCGCTGCCGGGCTTCACGTAGTAGGAGACGTCGGCGATGTGGATGCCCACGCGGTAGAGACCGCTCTCAAGCACCTCAAAGGAGAGGGCGTCGTCGAAGTCCTTGGCATCGGCGGGGTCGATGGTGAAGGTGGTCACGTCGCGGAAGTCGCGGCGGCGCAGGATCTCCTTTTCTGGAATTTCCGTGGGAATCGCTTCGGCCTCCAGCTCGACGGCTTTCGGGAAAGAGACAGGGAAGTCGCTCTCGGCGAGGATGCTGAGCATTTCCACATCGTTGCTGCCGGGCTTGCCGAGCACGTTGAGAACTTCGCCGATGGGGTTGCGGTGGTTGCCCGACCAGTCGAGGATGCGCACCACCACCTTGTCGCCGCTCTTGGCTTTGCGCAGGTCCTTGCCGGGGATGATGACGTCGCGGCGCAGAATCGTGTTGTCGGGCACGAAGAAGGCGATGCCTTGCTTGATGTGGATGGTGCCGACAAGCTGCCGTTTGCTGCGCTGCACGACCTCAACCACCTGTCCTTCAAGACGTTTTCCCTTGCGGGCGGGAAAGAGGACCACCTTCACGAGGTCGCCGTTGAGGGCGTTGTCGAGGTTGCCGTCCGCCACGAAGATGTCATCGATTGTGGATTCGTCAGGCGTGTCGTCCTGCTTGCCCTGCGGGATGACGAAGGCCATGCCGCTGCGTTTCTGCTCCACACGGCCGATAATGTAGTGCTTGCCGGTGGTTTTGGTGTCCTGGAACTTGCTGTTCAGCTTGTACTTGCCGCGGCCCGCCTTCAGCACGACCTTGGCATTGATGAGCTTCTCAAGCTCTTTCTTCACTTCTTCGCGGCCTTTCTTGTCGAAAATCTTCATTTTGGCCGCTATCTGCTTGTAATTCAGTTTTTCGCTGCTGTTCGACAGCACTTCTATGATTTGTTTGTTCATTTTTGTAATGGTTATTGGTTATGGGTTATAGGTTATTGAGGGTTAATGGTTTATGGTTTATGGTTAGTGGGTTGATAGGTTAGGGTGTGGGGCAAAGATATATTTTCTATGTTTCTTCGATTTTGTATAAAAGCAAGTCATCGCAATTTGATTTGACCTCCTCGAAAATTTCACGGCAGCGTTCAGCGCTCATCTTGTTTTTTGTTCCGACAGCTATCATGTCTTGTAGGGTGGGGGTGCCTGTCCTGTTGACAGATGTTGCATGCTCTCCATTGTATCCATCCGTACACAGCGTCAAATCGTATGCGGGCGCAAGATGCCAGGAATATCGGTCACTTCCAGTTTTTGAAACAAAAAAACTGAAATTTTTGCAGTGGTCGTCTTTGTTGTCAGTCAAATAGTTGAACACCATGCGTCGATACATTTCCTCCACCTCCTTGGCATTTTGGGTGAGAAAACCGGTCAACGCAAGCAGGTTTTCATAGTCAAGAAAAGGCATACTCAACGACAGGCACAGCAATCCGCCTGCTGTTGCCGTATGAATTCGCTTCCCGTCAGGCGCAATGTCGAATCGGCGGGTTGTAAAATAGCGACCGTTCGTGAGCTTGCAGTCTGGGATGTTGATGCCGCATCTTTTGGCCACCTCATTGTAATGGAACTCTTGTTGTCCAATATCGGTAGGGTCGTAATAGTGGCGGAACTTGATCAGCCAATGCCCTTCGTTATCGCTGAAAATGGCTTTCGGACGTGCTCCGCCGCTGTTGCCGCTATTGTATAGAAGCAACCCCGCATCGGTGTCTTGCTGTTCTTTCAACACTTGCAACGCTTTCTCTTGAAGGAGATCGAAATCAAGAATCTCGGAATCTTTAATTGCTTTTGTCTCAGGATGATACGTTAAAGCCCCCATTCCACTATTGCCCACAATGCTCAATCTGTCAAGGGCAGACAAGTTGGCGTCGTTGATGCCTTCATGCAACAGCGCTTTGTGAAGCAGATAGCGCCCGTAACCATCGGGGAGACTGTCTTCGAAAATGCCGAAGTTGCCGTGGAAAGGCTGATGTTTGGCAATAAACAGACCAGCTTTCAGCGGAAGCTCTAATGGTGATATGCTGAATCCGTCGGACAGCCATGCACTGTCGTATTCGAAGGCGCACAGACGATCGTCGGGGGTGAGGGTCAGCGTTCCGACAACTCGGTCGTGATATTTCACCATCAATTTATCTGTTTTCATTTCTTATAAGCTTTTGTCTTTCCTGTGTTTTTCCGAATTTGTGTCAGTTCCTCCATTGTCGAGTATTTTGGGTGGGCAAACAGGCTTTTGACTTCCGCGGTGTAGCCCAGCGCCATTGCCAGTCCTATCAGATTTTTCAGCGAAACAAGCCCTTTCTGCTCGAACCTCGCCACGTTACTCAACGCAATATCAGCACGTTCGGCGACCTCTTCGCGCGTCATCCCTTTTTCCACCCTGCGATGGCGAAAATCCGCCGCTATCTGCTTGCTGATGTTGTCAACATTGTCAAGCAGATAGTTGTCAAGAACTGATAACATATTATCTATTCCATCGTTGATCATATAGAAACAATCAAAATATTACCAGTTGCAAAGATACACTTTTTTTGAATAATTGCGTCAAACATTATAAATCGACAACATCCCCTGATAATCATTCAGCATTCAACATTCATAATTCATCATTCTTCATAGTTGGCGCATATTCGTAATTTGTGTACCTTTGCCGCCGATATGCACACTTCTGACGAACTGCAAATGGATTCGCGATTGCCTTCCTCTTCCGGCGAAATCACCTCCTCGTTCGAGAACATCTCGGACGTGTTCACTGCGTATGCGGAAATCCCGTCGAGTGGGTTCAACCGCTTGTATAAGGCGAAGCGGTACGGAAAGTGGTTTGTGCTGAAGGGCCTGAAGCCGGAATTTCAGAGAAAAGCTGTCTATAATGAGCTGCTGACTAAGGAGTTTGAGTTGGGGGTGCAGATGGACCACCCCAATATCGCGCATACGTTCAGCTTCGAGACTGACCCTGTCGCGGGGCCGTGCATCGTGATGGAGTATGTGGATGGCTGTACGCTCAAGGAGTTCCTCGCACAGAGTCCATCGCGGGCCCTACGGATAAAGGTTGCGAAGGAGATACTATCGGCAATGTCCTATTTCCACGGCAAACAGATTATCCATCGTGATCTGAAGCCCGACAACATCTTGATCACGCACAACGGACACAATGTGAAGATCATTGATTTCGGGTTGGCGGACACCGATTACCACGGCATTCTGAAGCAGCCGGCGGGTTCGGACAAGTACGCTGCGCCTGAACAGAAGAGCGGTGGCGTGCCGTTGGACTGTCGTGCCGACCTCTATGCTTTCGGGGTTATCTTGCATCAGCTTTTCCCCTATGGCTACGGAGGTGTGGTTCGCAAGTGCACGCAACCCGACCGTGAGAAGCGCTTCGGCAATGCGGAGGAGATTCTGCGGCGGATGCAGCAGCAACTGCAGTTGGTTCCGCTCCTTGTTGTACTGGCGGTTTTGATCTGCGGCGGGATAGGGACGTGGGTGCTGCAACCAAAGACACCAGAAAGTTCGGAAGAAGGACAATCCGTTGAGGTTGAGGAGGCATCAATGGAAGAAGAATCCTCCAGCTTGGTTGAGGAAAAGGATGAGATACCGTTGCAGTCGCCCGTTCAGGAGGTGTCAAATCATGCGGATTCGCCTTCCAAAGAGGAGAGCGTTTCTTTGGAAAAACCAGATGGCCGGCAGATTCCGGCAGAAGTGGAGAAGCGGGTAGAACAGGCCGTAGATACGCTTTTCCGTCCGTTTTGGGAATGGAACAAGGCGGCAGAAGCTCGCGGGTTGTCACCGGTTGACAAGTTGGCGGAATACACTCAGTCCGACTTCTTCAAGAACAATTACGAAATCCGGGAACGGCACCGCGAGGCCGTTGTCAACGATATATTGCGGCGTTACCCGCAGTGTGGGCCTATCAAGGAGAAAGTGACCATGTACTATAACACCCTGTTTGCGAAGCGGATGATTGCGGTGGGCAACGTGGTGTACGAGTGGCAGAAGGCCGCGCGCTAATCGCGGAGGCAGCGAACGGAAAACCCGTTATGAAGCTCAGATCCACCACCAAAACACGCATAGGGACTAAAATAGTCTAGGTACACGCAAAAGCCCCCGTACTCGCAAATTCCGCCGGCTTGCGTAGAAGACCAGAATCCAGTGAAGCTGTGTTCGTCGCAAACAGGAATAATCGAGAAGCCCGAAGCGTTGTTCGTATTCTGGTTGTAACCTACAGCACAAGGAGAGTAACACATGCTGCCGCTGCACTCCCACCATCCTTCTGTGGAGGATAGAGCCTTGGCAATATATTCACTGTTGCTGTCGCAGATGTATTCGCTTTGGCTGCCCATATAGTTCTTCAATTGCAGCCAATCTGTGTCGCTCGGCAGATGCCACCCTGCAGGACAGATGCCTCTGCGGGATCCGATAAACGTCACTAACAATATATTCTGGTAATCATCGTTCACGCTGGTTTCCCCGAAGGCCGTATTGAATGTATCTACAGCCGCATACCAGTTGTACAGCAGGCCGTAGTTCATCGGCGCATACGTCGCTGAGTCGTTGTATAGCCAGCATGCCTGCTTGCCCGTATAGGTGGAACCAGTACCCGCAGCCGGGATGAGGTACGTCCCCGTGCTCGGAGAGGTTGTGGTCCGCAGGTTATCCCGCATCCAGCACTGGTTACCGATCTGCACGGTGTTGTAGATGTTACCCTCATGGTCGGTAACTGTAGGAGTGCCGGGACAAGGTTGCGCATCACCTGCGGGGACGACTATTTCTTCCGTGGTGAAGAACACCTCCTCCCCGTATCCTGTGCCCGCGCTGTTGGTGGCGTAAGCCCGTACGTAGTAGGTGGTGCTGGGTGACAAACCAACGATGTAGCTCGTGAAACTGCCGATGTCGTTGCCATCCGAGGTGTGACTGTCGTTCAGTGTGGGGTTCTGCGATGTACTCCAGCAGACACCGCGCGCAGTCACATTCGAACCGCCTGTGCCAGTTACATCGCCACCACAGGTGGCGGTATAGATAGTGATGTCGGTCACCATGCTGGTTGATACCGTAGGGAGTGCCAATGCAGTGAAAGAAGTCTGCTGCCCGTAAGCTGTCCCCGCGCTGTTGGTGGCATACGCCCGCACATAATAGGTGGTTCCAATGGCCAATCCTGTGATGTTACAGGAAAAATAACCTATACCAGTACCTCCTGAAGTATGACTGTCGTTCAGTGTGGGATTCTGGGAGGTGCTCCAGCAGATGCCCCTTGCCGTAACGATGTCGCCTCCATTCGAAATCACATTGCCTCCACAGGTGGCAGAGGAAGCGGTGATGTTGGTTACATTGCCAGTTGACACTTCTGGAAGATTTGCCAAGGTAGTGAAAGAAATCTCTTGTCCGTATGTTATTCCTATACTGTTGGTGGCATAGGCACGCACATAGTAGTCGGTGTTGGGCGACAGTTCTGTGAGGATGCTTGAGAAAACGCCTGTGCCGGAGCCGTCGTTGGTGAAGTTGTCGTTTATCGTGGGGTTCTGCAAAGTGCTCCAGCAAATACCCCGTGAGGTTACATCCGCTCCGCCGTCAGCGGTAACCTCACCGCCGCAGGTGGCAGAGTAGGAGGTGATATTCTCTACCGCAAAGGTTTGTACCACTGGAGGTTCCGATTGTGTGTCAAAAAAGAGCATGTCACCGTAAGTGAATCCGAACGCCGTTTGGGCGTAGGCACGGTAATAATAGCGGGTGGCATTTTGCAAGTCATGGGCTTCGTAGTGGAAATGCTCGCCGTCGGCAGTTGCTATGAGTTGAACCATCCCCGTTAGCTGTTCATTGTCGGCGAGTTGGAAGCCCCTCTCTGTAACTGGATATTCGGCATCTTCGATCACAGAGCCGTTCAGCCAAGCTTCTGTAGGGAGGATGTTAGAGGCAGCTTCCGTAGTCACTATCGGCAACGGCAGTGTGAAAGTCAACGGAAGCAACTCCGAGTTATATTGTTCTTTCATTTCGGTCGCACTGGTAAACTCTGTGTTCGCTAATTGGGCATAGCCGATGTAGGACATGATGTCGCCGTAGTTGAACGGCAGGTCAGTGCTTCCCTTGGTATCGCCATCCGCTTTTTCCATCGGTGATATGCTTCCCTTGCCGAGATATTCGAGGCGGTTCTGTCCGGCGCGGCCCGCATTGACCATCTTGATCTGGATGGTGCCGTTGTCTGTCCGGGCGTTGAGCAGGTAGGTTTGCGGGGACGCTAACCAGGATCGGAATTTGTGGCTTCCCGGATCTAAAGAACCTGAGTAGGTGGCCGTCACGATGCCGTTCATGTCGCAGATTTCGAGCAGTACCTCTGAAGCTTCCGGCAGATAAAGCTCAAAGTCTGTCACCCCGTCAAACGGATTCGGCACATTTTGGAAAAGTCGCACGCCATCACTGAGCTGTTCGATTTCTTCAATGCCGGTTTGCCCTATGAAGAGAGTAGTGTCGGGATAGTAGAGCATCTCCTGCCAATGCCGGGTGACGTTTTCCACGGTGACGGTGCTCAGCGGAACGTACTGCCCGTATTGGTTCTGCCCGGTGAATTGCAGGGTGACGGGGTCTTGGGCGTGGCCTAACAATGAGCAAACGACCAAGACGGTCATACAGACAATCTTATTCAAGTCAAGTTGTGCCATACAAATTTCCGCGAATAAAACGTGCAAAAATACAAATTTTCGCGAATAAAAGCGGGGAATATACAAATTTTCGCAAATAACGGTCTTGCGGCGTGGCTAAGGGTGGTGTTCCATTGCCACCCTGAAACCGACGGAAACGCTGGCATCGTTGCCACTGAAGGAATCCCGGCAGGTCACGCGGCAATAGGTGGGGAAGTAGGTCCATGCACCGCCGCGCAGCACGAATTGGCTTCCGGAATTGGCCACAGGGTTCGTCTGCAACGTGCTGGGGTACGGCCCGTAGGTGTCCAGGCACCACTCCCACAGACTGCCGCTCATGTCGTGGAGACCCAATTCGTTGGGGAGTTTCCCGCCCACAGGGTGCAGCGTCCCGTTGGCATTCTCCTTGTGCCAGGCAACCTCATCTACATCGTTGCTGCCGCTGTAACACAAATGCAGAGACCGGTTCCCGCCCCGTGCGGCAAATTCCCATTGCGCCTCGGTGGGCAGCCGGAAGGGAAGACGAGTCATGGCACTCAACTTTTCCATAAACCGTAATGCGTCGGTTCGCGACACGTTGTAGGCGGGGAAATCATCTCCTCTTCCGTATTGTTCCGGCCAGTCCAGCTCGTCGCCCATAATCGTGCGCCATTCCCGCTGGGTGATTTCGAACTTGCCGATATAGTAATTGCTGAGTGTCACCTCATGTACGGGATTTTCATTGTCGCGGGCTTCGGTGTCGTAATTGTCGGCTTGGGGATTGGTACGCTGGGCACCCATCTGGAAACTGCCGCCTTCCACCCGCACCAGATTCGCAACGAGGTTCCGCACCACGGTTTTCTGTTCGTCGCTGATGTCCATCGTGTCGGCCCAGTGGATGAGGATCCCGTTGATATCATCCACCTTCGAGAAATCGTCGTGCTCGTAGAGGTAGTCCCCCTGCTCGAAGACAGGATCTTTCCCGCAAAAGCTAAGGAGAAGCCCCATCGTAAAAAAGAGAGCTACCCATTTTTTTTTATACCAATATCTTTTCACCCTTTTCATTGTCTATTCTTCATTCTACATTCATAATTCATAATTCTTAATTCTTAATTGGAAAACTAACCCCCACCCCCATCCGTACGCCCCATGCGCATCTTACCTCGTTGATCGGGTTGAGGTTATAGACCATCCCTGTGGCTTCGGCGGAAAGGGCGAGGTGCCAGACGTGGAACATCACACCGAGCGAGGCGGTGGGACCATAGTAGTTCCGTTTCGGGAAGTTGTGCCAGCCCTGGTCGCTCTCGAAGTTAAGAGTGCGGTAGCCGAATCCGGCTCCAATATGGAGGGAGAACAGGTCGTGGGGACGGACAACCAACCCCAATTGGCCTTCGAGGTAGGTGGTCTTAGAGACACCGGTGAGGATGTAATGTACGTTAGGGCTGAAAGATGAGAAAGCGCCTTTGTAGTTGAAGTTGGTCATCGCGCTGAGGTACCAGCCGAAGCGTTTCACGGTGCCGATCTTGAATCCGAAGGACCATTGTGGCATCGCGGTGTAGGTGGTGTTGAGGGTGAAGAAGGTGGTCAGCGGGTAGGCGTTGAGGAATGCCTTTCGTTTGTCGGCTTTTCCCTGTCTTTCGGCGGCCTTTTCTGCGGCGAGAAGGGCCCGTATGGAGACCTTTGTGGTGTCGTTGGCGGTTGTTTGGGAGGGTGGGGGAGTGCTCCTCGCCATCCTGAGGCTATCCTCCTTGCTCCACACAGATTCCTCATCATCATTGCCTAAGTCTAAGTAATCGTCATCATCCTCGCCGTCGTAATCCATCGCCAGTCGGAAACCCGTGGAGGCATCGTTTCCACCAAGGTAGAAGGAGGGGGTGATGTCTGGGAGGAGACCCGTCTGGACGGCACACGTCCATTCCGATTCCGTGGGGAGGCGGTACTGCATATTCGTTTTCTGGTTAAGCCAGAAGATGAAAAGCTGCACCTCGTCGCGGGAGACGTTGGTCACGGGCAGATAGTCGTCGGCTTCTCCGTTCGCATGGGTGCCCATGACCTCGTTCCAAAGCCGCCTCGTGACCTTGTGCTTGGCGATGTAGAATCCCTTGACGGGACCGGCACTCGTTTGCGCGGCTGAAGCGTCGGTCGTGGGCGTGCAGGACGGCACAAAGCGCATCTC
Source organism: uncultured Bacteroidota bacterium (assembly GCA_902786595.1). GTDB lineage: Bacteria > Bacteroidota > Bacteroidia > Bacteroidales > WCHB1-69 > F23-D06. The sequence continues at coordinate 42,254 of CADADB010000009.1, forward strand.
GATGACGGGGTTGCTGTTGTGTGAGATGTCGTTTTGGGAATAGAGAAGTGAAGGGAATACGTTTGATAAAAGGCACACTATCAGCGTGATAAGAAATATTTGCCGTGATGCTGATAGGTTCTTTGCCATAAAGTCCGAAATTCTTCCATGATCTTGAAAGATTCGGCAAAATTACAAAAAAAACAAATTCTCACTTATTTGAGAACAATAATATCAGGGTATTTGCGGACGGTGTTCATGACGAGTTGGTTTTCTGGCGGAAAAGATACAAATTTTAGTGAACAGAGAAGAGAGAAATTTGTCGTTGACCGTTAGAATAATAAATCGGGCTAAACTGGCGATTCTTCCCTCCAGTTCAACCCGATTCGATTGGTGAAACAGTGCGGAATATTCTTCTGTATTATTCTTCGATTTCTAAAGATGTACCATCGTCATAGATGATTGACGACACATGGTACTCTATCTGTAATTTGTCTAATTCAGCAGCTTTTAGTTTGGCAAGGGCATCACTGTGGTCGTATGTTATTACAATTCGATTAATGACAGTGGATGCTTTTGCCTTGACAGGGCTTCCCGCTACGTTCCACGAACCCTCTTCCAGTGTGTTACCTGCACCATCTTTGATGTCAACATAGAATTGGAATCCATTGATTTTTTTGTCTGTGTTGTTGGTCGCTTTCAAGTCGAACGTGATGTACTGATCCTGCCAATCAGATGTGAAGTACTTCTTTACAAAACAAATAGACATAGCTTTGTCAAGCTCTTTTTGGATTTCTTTGTTTCGATTCTCTTTATCTTTTTCGGCTTTTGCCGAGGTAAAAAGACTTTCATACGTGACACTATCATAGATTGAGTAACCATAAGAGGATGCATAATCTTTGATAAGGGAGGCTTCCTCGTCAGTCACAAGTCCTTGCTTTACTAACGAGGCAAGGTCATTGTCAACTGTTTTTTCGTTATAACAGTTGTTCAAGCTTACTTTTGAGCTGCAGGCAAACAATAAGCCCGCTAACATCATAATAAATAATTTTTTCATAACGGATTTTTTTAATTTGTTACTTTACGGATTTTTATTTAAGTTCTTTTAAAACACTTTCTAGACTTTTGTCTTTTAGTTTTTTGATTTTCAGATCAAGTTCTTCGGCATTTGATGCATTGACAGCTATTTGGAACTGTTTTTGGATTTCGATGACTTTCCGCAGTTTGTCGCAACAGTTTAGTTCCGGGGTCCAGGTCAAATCTGCGGATTTTATGTAAGAGGAATAGGATTTAGAAATATTTTTTGCAGAATTGTTGCTTACTATCGAATTATCCTGAATGGCAATCGTTTCGCGTAGATTCTGGAATGCCAAACAGGTGTCTTGAATGTTTATTAGTGAGATAATCCTATGATAGCTGTCAGCTGTGTCAGAGGTGATGCTAACATTGTTTTTTTTCATAAAACCTGAATACGACTTCACTACATCCTCGTTTTGTTTGTTGTTTTTGATTTGAACGTCTTTTTGTGCAAGTGTTTCACGCAATTTGATGAATTTGTAGAAGAAATTTAACATTCGACAAGATTCGCTAACCCTATTTACACTTTTTTGAAGGTCTGGTTCGATTTTTAACACACAGTTTTTGTTGAAATCTTGGTATGTTTTTGCAATGTCAGGAAATTGTTTGTTATAAATTTCAATGGAATCTTGTAGAGAAGTAATCTCTTTACGGATTTTGATAAACCTCAACAAATAATTTTGAATTCCGATATAATGATTCGTTGAGGTTTTAATGTAGATGCTGTCATTGCTAATATAGGGTCGTAGTTTATAGTTTTCTTTGAATGAAGAATATAGTTCTAATACATCTGATAGTTGATTAACATCAGTCTCATTCAATATCAGTTTGTCGTTTTGTGAAACTTTTTTTTCTATTTCAATAAAAGAAAGATACGCTTGCTGTATTTGATGTAATTTGTTGAGTTGTTCAGTGTTCCTTTTGTCCATTAAATTGTATGCATCAAGTTCAAGAACGTCTTTCATTCTTCTTGTTTCGGAATTGTACGGGTTGACAATAGATGACAGACCTATATTCGAAATAACTTGATCTGTACTATCTATCAAGTCTCTTAGATCTTGGATATCATCGTATACAGATCGAATTCGAACAGCTTTATTGGTGTCCAGTGACAAGTCCAAATCAATAAATTCTCCACCCACCACAACTTGAGTCTTCCATACTTTTGGAACACCTGTTGAGTGATAATAGTGACGAGCCCCATCTTCTTCTTGTACCATGGTTAGTTGCGTTATTTTGTAGGTGATCCATGTCGTATCTTTTGTGGAGTATACTGAGTCTATTTCATAATCCTTATAGGGGAAAAAAGGTAGAATCTTGTCTATTATAAGCCCAGACAATTCGGATAAATTAGTAATTTGATTACCTTTTGAGGAAAAATGTCGCGTTCTTTCCTTGTCCACAACTGATTCGCTATTGAACGTGTTTTTTAACGCAAGCTCATACCTGTATGTTGTTTCCTTTTTATAATCGGATGGAATCTCTTGCTTGTCAAATTTGTTGCTCCTTAACCATTTATTTGCAATTTCAATTCTTTCCTGTTCAGCAAATCTGAAAGCTTTTGCATCTGCGGAATCTTGTGCGATACGCAGTTTTTCCTCGTATAATGGAATTAGTGATCGAATAGTCTCCTTTTGCTGGTCGGTCACCTTGTAGGTGCTAGATGAATTATCTGAGATGAGGAAATAGTTGTCAGTGTTATCTTTAAAAATGAGAAATTGTTCATCTTCATTTTTGAGAAGTGTTTGTAATGCTAGAAGTCGCGCCCGCAAATAATCAGCCTGTGTTTTATAACCGAAAAGGAGAATAGTCCTCGAATGTTTAGCATCATTCTCAATAAAATTTTTCATATCTTCCAAACAGTTGTCTTCCAATTCTTTCGATTTGTATCGGATGATGGTTTTGTATCCAGATCCCATTTGAAAATTTTTTGCATCTTCTTCTTTAACTATAATATCTTTATCTATGTGCCTTTCTGCATAGTGTTTCTTCATTGGCGAACCCAATGTTTTATCTCCTCCTATATATTCCAAGTTGAACAAGTCTCTACGATATATAAAGTCCAACAAATCTGACCAGTCGTTCAAGGATGAGGCATCTTTCACCAACACATTAACATGTTCCTTTCGCATAATTTCAGGGGTGATTTCATAATTGTATTTTTTCAGAAAGGATTTGTCATCTTCTGTCAATTCACTAAGATAAAAGCCATTCATAGAAAACTGTTTGGTATATTCCTCATCACTTATAGTCCAATTGCCTGCAAAATATCCATCAGTGGTGTATTGCCCTTTTGCGTTCTGTGGAGAAAAGCCGTGTATCTTAAATGAAAATGGACCAGACAAGTTACCATTGTTGAAATTAATCTTGATGAAATCGTACGATTCACCTCTGTCCACAAAAGTATAGCTCCAAGAGCCATGTGGTACACCATTACTGAAATTTGCCACTAATGTTTTTATGCTTAATCCGGGTTTGTCATTCAGATTACTGAAGGTTTGTTTTACCGTTAAAGGGCCATCCAACCATCCATCTTTGAATGTTCCAGAGGCTTCATATTTTATAGAAAAATAATACGTGAGTGTATGGTGGCCTGGTTTGATAGCTTGGTAAGTGTCTTGACAAATTATACTCATTTTTCCATGACGGATACGTTCCCCTTTTTCATTCTCATAATAAGTATAAGTGATTTTTCCTGGAATACCGTCGACACCTGAATTAATATGATATTCGTCATAAGAATAGGTTTTCAATTGCCTTTGTTGAGCAAATGAACAAAAGAATAGACAAATAATAATTAATGTGAGGAAGTATTTTATGTTCATTTTTTTGTCATAGAGCCCTTAATTGTTGTTTATGGTCTCAACATAGGGAGGACTCATTTAACCTATGTCTTAACCTGAGCATTGTTTAATATTTAACTCTCTTGGCAAAATCAGATTGAACCACAATCATTATCAACGCCACGAGTCGGCTTCCAGAATGGAGACTGTGTTTGGGTGTCTCTTTCAAAGTAAGGTGGTGACATCTTCGAATGTTTCTGCAATCTTAGCCTTAGTCAAACACAAATACTTGTTCATGAATATTTCGCAATCGAACTTTATCAGTCCTTTTGACTCAATGAAAGGTTCCTTTTGTCACATGCATTCTCGCTTGAAACATCGAAGAACTCGTGATTGTTACGATTTTATCGAGGTCTTTTTTACGAATAAATGATAACGTGATCATTATTATTGTCTTTTTATTTCCGCCTACCTCCTTTCCCGCGAATCGGCTTTTTCGTTTTTATAGCTTTGCTGTTTGTCTATCTGTTTTGGCATCGCTTCTTACTCCACATCAATTGCAATCCTCTTCGCAGGGCACAAAAAAAGGCGTGGCCTGTCTTTGTCGTCAAAGAGGTTCTAGCAAAACCCAAGCAGAAAACAAAAAACAAAAGAACGGCGTGAAATCCGTTGTCGGTGATTTCACGCCGCAAAAATAACAAGTTGATGGATAGGCCGCTTGGTCCGAATTGGTCCGAATTAATTTCATAATCACCCTCCAACCGCAAAGACGCGGTTGGCACCAAAAAGGGCGCGACCACGTCGGTCACGCCCTTATACTTGTTGACGTTCCATTGAGGAAGACAGCCCTTTCTACCATCCGCCGGATGAGGAGTTGCCGCCGAGTTTCGGCTTGCTGCCACCACCGCCACCGAGCTTTGGCTTGCTACCGCTTGAGTTCGATTTGGGCTTGCCGCTGCCGCCGAGTTTTGGCTTGCCACTGGCGGTTTTACCAGCTTTGTTTTTCTTCTTGAAGACAGATCCGATGTCGCTCAGCAAACCGCCTTCGTCGTCATCACCGTCTTTTCCCCGGCGGTTTTTCACGATTTTGCCGACCACTGCGGCACCGGCCACCCCGGCAGCCACTTTTCCTACCGTCCCTAAGATTTTTCTGCCTTTGCCCGTGGACTCTTGGCTTCTGGACATCTTCTCCAACATGTCCTCTAAGTCAGAAGTGGATTTTCTTTCTTCGTAGTCGTCACGGTCGTCGTAATCGTCGTAGTCGCGGTCGTCGTAATCATCATAGTCGCGTTGGCGGGTCCTTTCGTTTCGCTCGCTCCTTTCCCGCATGGCGTCGTATTCGTCGTCCAAATCCCGACTTTCTTTCTCCAGTCTGTTCAATTCTTCAATATCTCTCTTCCGTCTCTCGATTTCCTGTCGTTTGTCTGCAATGGCTGTGGAAATCTCCTCAGAATCGTTTCGGCTGGAAAAGTTCGAGGGTCTGGGGGCTTGAGCTTCTTCCCGATCTTCTTTTTCTTCTTTTTTCATGATGATCAACCACACAATGATACCGACTACTGCTGCGATGGCGAGCAGGATAAGTCCCCATTTGACGATGGTGGCCGCCCCGACCCCGACATCGGAAAGGAATTCCATGAATTTCGAAGAGGACTTTTGTTCGTTCTCGGAGGGTGTGACGGCCACCGCCTCCTGCGCCCCTTCTTCATCCGACATATTGTTCATGTACTCCAAAGCCGCTTCGATGCCACCGAAATAATCGTCCTGTTTGAAGTGCGGAATCATTTGCTCCTGCACGATTTCATCGCATACATCGTTGGTGAAGACATCCTTCAGGTCGCTACTGGCCAAGAGCAGGGCCTCACCGCGTTCCTCGTCGGACTTGGGCTTCACCAGGATGAGCATTGTGTTCTCGTCGCTGAGGTCCCATTTCCCGGCGAGTTCACCGGCATATTCGTCGATGTCGTAGTCACCGAAGGTGGACACAATACCGACGACGATGCGGGTGGAGTAGTAGTCGCACATCGACTTCACGTCAGTACGCAATTGTTTTAGTTCGGATCTGGACAGTATGTCTGCCGCATCCGTCACGTAGGCGTCCTTCATTCTCGGGAGGGACTGGGCGAACATACTTGCGGTCGCCAGAAACATTAAAAATGTAACAAAAATCTTTCTCATTTTTTGTGGTTATTTGTGATTATAAAATTCCATACCGTTGTTTTACTCTTTGACAACATACTTCGCCCGGTAGTATTCCGTGGTGGGCATTGTGGCCAAGGATTCGAGCCACAGATAGACGGAGTAGCGCACGCGGGTGTTCTCGAAGCCGAAGTAGAGAGTCTTCACCCCTTTGGTGGGGATGCGGTCGTTGCACGACTGGGTGCCCTTCTTTGAAAGATCGACGTTGTATTTCAGCTGGTCCACGGGCTTACCGTCGGCGAACTTCTTGGCTTCAACGGAGCTGGTGAAGATGTAGAGGTTACAGTAGGCCTCCTCCTCACGGTAGGGCTCGCAGGCGTTCAGCAGCTCGCGGAAGATGTTGGAGGAGGAACCGTGCGATTCGTAAACAGGTAATCCCAACAGCTTGATTTCCTTGTATTTTTCGTCCATTCTGCGGCAGAACTGTCCATCGGCGTTTTGGTCGCTTTGGGAGGTGGAGATACGCAGGCTGTAGGCTACGTCTGTGCTGCCGGCGGGTACTTGCATGGCAACCACCGAACGGGTGCCGCCGCCCGAAAACAAGGCCTTGCCCTGCGAGCGCAGCGTGACCTTCCTCGGTTCCTCGAACACGCTCTTCAGCTTGATGCCCTGGATTTTCTGCGCCCCGAAGTCTTTGGCGGTGCATTCCGATTTTTCCTCTTCGATGTCGGGGGTGTCTTTGGAGAGATCCTCGGCCTTCGCCACGGACTTGGTTGCTGTGAAATCAACGTACTGGCTGCCCACGGGCTTGAGTTCCACCACATACACGGCGGTGTGGGCGACGGGGATGGAGTCGTGTACCGCCTTCTTCCCGGCGTACGTTTTCAGCGCGGAATGGCTGTCGGCGTTATAGACCCGCAAGGTAACGTTGCCCTGCGTCTCGAAATCGAGGAACAGTTTCTCGCCTTTGCGCAGATATACCGGGTGGGATTCCGTTTCCGCAATCAGGTGGTCGCTTTCGGAGAACAGCGGCTTGCGAATGCGTTTCAGTCCCGTTTCCAACAGGGCTTTGACGGACTGTGCGGTGGAGTCGGCCTCTGCCGCCAGCTTCCGGTCCGCACGGAAAAGGTCCTCGTCGTCGCAGAGCGTCTGCAGCTCGTCATAGACCTTCATCAGTCGTTTGAAGTTCTTCTCCGAGGGTTCCCGTTCGAACTTGCGCACGGCGAGGGCGGCATCGCCCAGCAGGTCGTCGGCGTTTTCGGTGAGTTTTTCCTCGGGACTTTTCTGGGATTGTTCGCTCATCAAACCGTTTTTAGCAGTTTCTTGCGAGGACTGGTTTTTGCTTCCGCAAGCGGAAATGCCCAGCGACAGGGTCAGGAGGGCGATGGATGCGAGTGTGAATTGTTTTAAGGGGGTCATATTGTCGTTTTTTTTTGTTATATCGGTGTACAGATGTTGTGCGCAACGTCTATACAGAGGGTGACTTTTGTTCTGGGAATCACTAATTAATCAACCACGCCACGCCGAGACCGATGCCGTTGAAATTACGGGGATCTTGGCAGTTAAACATCCCGTAGAGATCGAGTTGCACGCGGGGATGCACGAGGCAGGTGAAGCCGAAGTCGAGGTTACATTCCGCCTCGGTGTTCCGCTTGCCGTAGCGGGTGATGTAGTTGTAGCTCTCTACGAAGGCTCCGAAGCGTTCGCCGATGTTGAAGCCGAGGCAGAGGGCCAGGAAGGTGTTGGGAATGTGCGACACGCCCGACCATTCCGCGCCCACATTGTAGCCGATGTTAAACCAGTCGGTGACGTCGTTTTGGAAAAGCAGGTAGAGCGAGGGGGCCGTGTGGGGTTGCACAAAGCCGTCGGGCACGCGGGTGAGCGGGATGGCGAGGTTGGCCATCAGGGAAATTTTGGGCACCCATTTGTAGCCCTCGAAGATTTTGACCTTGGTGCCGATGACGAGCGGTTGCACATCATAGGACCAGTGGCGGTCGTAAAGCCGGCCAAAAGTGCCGTCGTACTCTAACCGCAGTTCAGCGAACTTGGTGACACCGAAACGCAGCATCGTGGTGGGCAGCAGGAAGGCGGGATCCCCGTCCCAAGTGCTCTCAAAGCCAGTTTCCCATACCACTTTCAGGAAGGGTGTGACGTCAGTGCCGGTAGCCATCCCGGGCCGGTCGGCGGAGAGGGTAGGGGAGTCGGTTTGGGCGAAAGAGGCGAAGCATGTGCCAAACAACGCAATAAATATTAGGAGTTTTCTCATAAGCTTGTCGCATTGTTGCAAATTAATATAGATACATACTGAAAATCATTGGTTTTTTGCCGATTTGTGCATCACCGTGGAGAGCGAAACTTTGTAGTTCCCATTCATTGCGGCTAAGTTATTGGCTCGGTTGCTTTGTGCTTTCAAGCCTACGTATGCCGCAGCGGTGGCGGCACCGGCAACGAGAAGGAACTTTCCCAATTTCTGGACCTTTTCGGTGAAATTTGCTTTGTTTACTTTTCTTTTTTCTTCCTGAATTCTTTTTTGTTCCATTGTGTATTTCGACACCGCTTCGGATATCTGGATTTTTAACTCTGCTTCGCCAACCCCAATCTCTTTTGCCCGAGACATCAGGTTTTTCATTTCCGATTCATCCACTATGCCATCATCTTCAACAAAAAGTTTGATTTTTTCATTTAAGGTTTTTTTGTATTCGCTCCGAATCATCTCATTGAGCTCGAAGTTGTTAACGCCCACTTGCGCAGTCAAGTCGCAGAGTTCATCGTATTCCAATTTGGTGATTTCCCCGTCTTCTGCCGCTTTTCTCACTAAGTCTGTCAACTCTCTCCGTTTTTGACTCAACAATTGCGGATCAGAGATGGTTGGGACTAATTTGTCCTCGTTTTTGTTTACCTTCACAGGAAGAAGCTGTGATTTTTTGTTAAATAACTCAAACATAATACCGTATTCTTTATAAAAATATGATTTGAACAAATACATATTACTATATGTCCCACTCTGTTTCTGCGTCGCCGAGTGCCTGTTGCACCTGATTGATGTCAGAGAGATTTTTGAACGGGCTGGAAGCGGCCAGGGAGTTGATGCTGTTGAGGGTCAAGGCTAACATTTCTGTGTTGCCTTCACGTAAGGCAGCATCAACACACTCGAATTGTTTAGCGAAAATTGCGCTGCGTTCGTCAAAAGTCTTCTCCAGATAGAGCTTGATGTTGTCGCTCATCGCATGAATGCGTGCAATTGCCACATCGCGCTCGGCACGGATTTCCTCCCGCTTGGTCTCCTGTTCGGCCACATATTTTATGGTTTCGTTGGAGACTTGTGTGAGGGTGGCAAGGGCTGCCATTACTTCCTGAGGATTCTTGGGGTCGGTGTTTTTTACAGTGTTCCATAAATTATCCAGATTGTCCTCAAAGAAGGTGTCCTCTTCCTTGATTTCCGTATCAGGATCCGCTTCCGGAAGGTATTCGGGTTCTTCCACCATATCTTCCTCAGACACGTCTTCGTTTACTTCTTCCATATCATGAACCATAACATCTTCTTCCACTTCATTTGCACTGGAATTGGGAGCGGAGAAAAGCCCTACTGCTTCCGTAACGACTTCCTTTCCTGAATCCGCCCAAGCATTCTGACCTGCTTTCACAACCTCCATAATGTTACTGACGGACATTTTCTTCCCTTTTTTGGGAATGGCATTTTTGACTGCTTCCGTGAGTTCTGCACCATGTGCATCCCAAAATTCTTTACCCTTTTTAACTGTGCCTATTAAATTATTAAGTTTGATTTTTTTTTCTTTTTTTGCCATAATTATAATGATGTGTTTAAAACTTTCTCTGTTTTTGCTGCTACGATGTTGGCTTGTTCATTCAAGTTGCCGTCCTCGTCCAATATGGGGACTTGTGCCAACTCACTCATGGATTTCACCATAATGGCAGCCTGCTGGAAGAGGCCAACTTGAGTCATATCCGTATTGTTGAAATTATCCACGTAAGGATCCAGCTTGTGCAATTGGGCAATCGTGCGGGTTTCGAGGTCTGTTGTCAGTCCTTGTAATTCAAGTACACGCTGTTTGATGCCGGCCATCACAGTCCAGCTGGCCTCGGTTTGCGCTACCCATTCCTGCACTTCGGCGAGATGCTTGGTGGCTTCGGTGTATTTTCTGGAGTAGAAAGCAGAAGCAAGGGTGCCGACCGCAATCACAGCTAAGCCTGCAGTGGCTGTTGCGGTCAAGGCTGCCATTACCGTAGCCCCCGCTGCCATTCCTCCGCCCCCTGCAGCCACGGCACCGCCGCCTAACCAAGCCAACACGGCATTGGTGGCCGCCGCACCGGAAAGAGAGCTGATGGCAGTACCCGTACTGGCGGTTGCAAATGCGGTCACCATACTTGTAACCAATGCAGGCGTGCCAGCTAACCCGATAGCTGCGAAACCGCCACCCACGGCCAACACCTTGGCAGCTTCGGAAGCCTTCATATCGATTTGCTTCATTTCGGCAATTTCTTCAGGCTTAATATCAATTTCGGTTAAGAACTCGTATTCCTTGGCCTTGGATTTCTGGTTAAGACGTTCCAAATAGTCCAAGAATACTCCCACAGTATTGTGTAATGCTTCTAATCTTCTTTTGCCGAAAGTTTCTAATGCATCGTTCAGGTCATCACGGACAGCTTCGTTGGTGGCTTCCACTTCGGCTTGCAGCTTTTCAGCCTCTTCTTTGGTCTTAATGGATTTCTTCCGATCTTGTACGGCCTGAATGCCTGAAATCACTTTTAGCCCTTTGACAGAAGTTTGTCCTGCTTTCTTGGCTAATTCTCCTGACTTCTCAACGGTTTGTCGCCACAACTCAATTCGTTGTTCTGGATCTTTCAGTTCCATGAGTTTGCCTCCGACAACTTGTACGGTGACCATTTTGTTGGACATCGAAAGATAGGCTTGCTGTCCTTTTTGGAGAGCGATCTGGGCAGTCTGCTTGGTCCACTCGCCCGCTTGGGCTGCGGCATCTTTTGTGTTTTCCCATGTTTTCTGTGCCACATCAGTCACTTTGTCTGTGGCCGTCTCGGCAAAATCGGTGATTTTGCTGATCAGATTGTCGTCCTCTTCTTTTGGCTTCTCTACAATCTTCATCACTTTGCGGACTTTCTGACCGGCTTCGTTAATGTAAATCTCATCGTAAGGAACTTTGCTTTTGGGGATTCGGGTGCCATCCAACAAGGTGACGATTTTATCCGTGGCCGCCACTTTTTCTGCAATGGCTACGGCTTTGTCGTCCAGTTTCGATTGTTTTACCAGCCCCCAGATTTGGGTGGCGGCCACGGGCCAAGCCACAAGTGCTGCAACCGCTGTTGGGAGCGCCTGCTGTCCGAACACTCCAACGCCGGCATCTATATGTATGTTGCCATTGTTAGGGTAAATGTTGATTTTCAAGGCGGTTTTCAAACCAACTGCGGATTTGACCAAGCCACCATTGGTGAGCGAGATGTCGTAATGGTTTTCTATTTTTTTGCAGTCCACCTCATATCCTTCCGCCTTGAACTCTTTCGTGATTTGTTCGGCAATACAGGGAATCAAGAGCAGGTCGCCGTTGATTTCTTTTGACGATTTGAATACGGCATCGTGCTTCTCTCTTGCTGCTTGAGCGATTCCCTGTCCTTTTTCTTTTGCGGCCTTTGCGACTTCCTGGCTTTTTTCTTTTAATTTGTCGAACAGTTTTGCCATATTAAAGTTGTTTGTTTATGTTTGGGATTTTGTGATTAACAACAAGTAGAGCTTTTGTGTTGAAAATGCTAAATTTTGTAAGAAGAGACAGTCGTTACACTGATTATTTCTCCCGTTTCAACGCCTCCTTTGCACTTTCGATGTTTCGCTTGATGGACTCGATGTTTCGGTCGTGAGAGACCGCGTGGTCGATTTTGGATTTGCGGTACGATGCCTTTGAGGAGGGCGAGGATGCGTTCTTGATCAGGCTCGCATAGCGTTCGTTGTCTCTTTTCTTGGCCTCGCGCTCGCGCTCCAACTGCGCCCGCAGGTCGATGATTTTCTTTTTGTAGTACTCTTTGCTCATAATTATGTTATTTCTGTTATTTCGTCTATTCTTTTCCGGATTTTCGACGGACTCCGTTTATACTTATCTCTGTCGTTTCTTTCCTTTGAGAAGACTGAGGATACCGCGTCCAATCTTGCGTTCCAGACCGCCTCGGGTGGTGGGAATGCGGGTCTTGCGGGCGACTTTGGCCTTGATACCAGATATGCCGACGGCTCGTTTCAGGGAAAAAGATAATCCTCGGAATAGTGACATGATTTTTTTTTGAAATATGAGTGCTATAGATTTTTATTCTCTCGGAACCTTCTGTCTGGTGTGCCGTCTTTTTTCAAATGTCTTTCTTCAATATAGTCACCCTCGATGTCAAAGTCGGGATATTCATTCAGGAACACGTATGTAATAAACTTCAAATGTGTTCCGATACGACTGCCTAATTCTTTAATCGCATCACAGGTTCCTTTTCGTAATACTTTAGCCCAAACTGTATAAAACAAGCATCCACAAAGTATCATAATGGAAAGACCTTCAACAAAAATCGCACCAATCCTCAACAGAACTTTGAAAATGCCGCCCACAATGATTCGAGCCATGCTTCTTTCATCGCCAATCATAAATCCATTGCCATCATCTTTGCCGCCGGAAATCATCGCTATGATGCATTCGAAATTATTCTTGATTTCCCTATACATTCCTTTAACATCATCCACAACTATCTGGCGTAAGAATGGGATAAAGAGAGAGTAAGCAGCAAAGCCAACAAAACACATTACCCAGAGACCCAGGAACAATATCGTAGCTATACGAAGCAAAAATATTCCAATCCAAGAAAGGATACATAGCACCTTATTTTCCCCTTCGTAACAAATCGAGTCAATAAGTTTATTATATTGCTTTGCTATACTTGATGAAAGTTTGTTTATCCCATTATGGATAGGTTTTCGCAGAGGAAAAATAATGAGAGCGAAAAACATACAAGCCACAAGACCCATGATCAGGAAAGCATCAAACAAAATGATAGCAACAGCCAGCAAAGCTGTAATGACTCTCAATAATACTGCTAAAATAATTCTTGAAATTTTTGTTGTTTTTTCTGACATAATATTTGGTTTTTTATTGTTTTGTTAATTGTCGTCCTTTTTTGAATATGTCTTTTCGTATTTCGCCAAATTTCTAGCCACAATCTTGGAAATGTCATAACCCGTAAGTATCTCAATCCACAGCCACTGGCCGTTAGGATTACACTCCAAGAAGACGTAGTCGCCTTCTGGGGTCACGATAAAGTCGAAACAGCCGAATTTGAGCTTCATTTTCTCTAAAAATTGGAGGCAGAATGTCTTTATCTTTTCGGGGAGTTCCACAATTTCGTGTTTCAGGTCATAGTCGTAGCCCTGTCGCCAGTCAATTTTCCCCTTGTCGTCATCCATCGCCTGCGAGTCGATTTTGCAGGCGACGACATCATTGCAGCATACAGTGATTCGCAACTCATACGCTTTTTCCACGTAGTTCTGGACGAAGTTCACGCTTTGCGAGAAGGCACTTTCCGGCATTTGTTGCAAATCGGCAGTCCTCACTTTTTGTGAGTAGAAAACGTACTCTTCGTCGGTGTCACCGACCAGCACACTGCTGCTGCCAATGGGTTTCAACGACAGGAACTCGTAAGGCGCGGTCATCGCTATGATTTTATCCCGCATGTTGGAGAAGCACGTGTCGGGAATGTGCATCCCTAATGAACGGGCAACCGATAGCTGTAGCATCTTTGAGTCGGCGGGGCGGTCTTCCACGATGTTGCCGATAGAGTAAATGTTGCGCATCCAATAACGCAGGAAACTCAGGAAGCTGTGTGCCTCATCCAAGATGTGTTTGTTGATTTCCTCGTTCTCGTGTTGTACGGGTAATGAGGACGGTACCGAGGGACGGCGGTCCCAGACCGCCGTCACCTGATGCCCGTACATTTCCCGTCCGTTGCGGATGTTTCTGATATAGAAGTCGTATCCCTCATCGTTGCACCACCATCCAAACCGATAGTCCGTCATAAGACATTCCGTGTTAAACCGGAACACCTCAACGCCCCATTCGGTCAAATATTTGATGACGTTGGTCGGGTGTGTATCTTCCTTGTTTGTGAAAATCAGGATCATCAGCCTATCTTATTTCACGGTTTTTGAATCGTCAATCTCGTTCTTTTTATCAGTTGTGTAAAGAACGCCAGTTCCTGCTGATTTCTTTTTTGTTGATTGGGATTTTAAGCAGCGGGTGCCGATGGTTCGCATCTCGTAAGAGAGTTGGTTTTCCTCGTCATAGTTGAACACCATAGGCGTTATTTCCTGTATTGGTGTCGGTGTCGTGAAATTCATCAGCAACGGCATAATGTTGCTGTTCCCATTTTGATTAACTCTTAACATAATTAATTGATTTATTTGATGATTAGAGGATTTTTGGGACCTCTTATACCCGTTTTTGTTTTGTTTTTTGTTTTTCCTCGCTATGTCAATAATGACGAGGGCATTTTCGATTTTGGTTGATTTGAGATTAATCTTGTTCGAACGTGTTATATATCAGAGTTATATTTTCAACGAACCACTGTATGACAGTATCTTCTTCGCCACTATAATCACCTGTTACTTCCCAATAATATTTGTCTTTGGCCTTAACACCTTGTTTTGTAGAACTTAATGAGGGGATTTTTGTATAAACATCATTGTCGTCAATAAAAGCTTCAATCTTTTCTTTGTTTGCTTCACCTCTTACTTCAACAAACACATTGGTTGTTGAATATCTTGTAGAATATTGAGCGAAATATTTAAGATAATCTTTTTCCGACTTTATGCCCATATAAGGTCTGCCAGTGGGATAGGAACATTTCTCCTTGATTTCTGTCGGAAGATTGCTTTGTAATTTTTCAAAAAAGTCACTTGCTTTTTGTGCCTGTTCACCTGCTAAAGGGGCTGAATTAGTGTCATCACTCTCACTTGAAAGGTCTTTTTTATTCTGATCAACCATCCTTTTCAAGTCATTAAATGTTTTACTGTCGGAGTTGATTAACAAATCGCGTTCAAATATTGCAATCGCATTTGTCACATGCTTTCTGGAGGCTCCATAAACAAATTCTTGACCTGCTTTGATTTCGTACTGACTATTGTCCACCTCCTTGTTTTTCTTTTTTGAGGTCTGTAGGTGATCATAAATCTGATTAGTAAGAATATTACGGATAATGTCGTCTGGCTTTCCTTCTATATAGGGATATTCAAAAACATCAAATAGCTTGCAAGTCTCACATAATTCAGTATGGGTTCCATTCCAACGTTGTTTCATCGCAACATCCCATTTGTCATCGTAATTGTCATCGTTGGCAGTAGTCATACCTATTTTCAGCCAATATCCCAATTCAATGGACATTTTATCCTTCACGTTTTTTCTATAAATGCTTTCAACTCGTTTGGGACCTAACACATAAATAATAGTTCTTTTCATAATTATGATAATGTCGATAAGTATTACTTCTTCATTCTTACTCGTTCCTATTATCTTCCGGATTTTCTGCTTTCTCCGAATGAATCAAAACTGTTTTTGTTGTCAAATTAGTTTTCTCAAATCAAAAGCCTTTTTAGATAAGTTCTCTACTTTACAAATTGTCCTTCAATGCTTTTTTGCTTCCAAAACATAGTTCTTCAGGAAACAGAACCATTTTCTTGATCTCGGGCAGTTCAAGGCTGTAAAGAATGGTTGTCTCCAGTTCGGAAACGCCCATTTTGAACGTGCAGTCAATCTGACGAACAACACCCTCTTGGATCTTGTTGTCGTATAGGACAAATACTGGTTCGTTAATTCCGAACTTTGCAGAAAAATTCTCGACTCGTTTGGGATTGTGCCTCATTCTTTTGATGACTTCTTATGTGATTACACTCATAATTTCAAGTTTCTGTTGTTGTTTTTTGTTTTTGTTAGAAATATCATTTCCTCCGCTTGAGCATGCAACCGCTTTTCCGAACAAAAAAAAGGCGTGGCCTGTCTTTGTCGTCAAAGAGGTTCTAGCAAAACCCAAGCAGAAAACAAAAAACAATCCACGCCTGTTGCAGGCATGATCACTGTAATTGCTTTTCTGCTGTTGATTAAAATTTGCTAGATTTCTTTGACAAACAAAAAGCGATTGCACGATAACTAAAGAACGTCAATTTTTCGAGGAAAACATGCTGCAAAAATATAAAAAAATCATACACAAGCGTGAATTGTGTTTTTTTCAAAGAACGGCGTGAAATCCGTTGCCTGTGATTTCACGCCGCAAAAATAACAACTTGATGGATAGGCTGTTTGGTCCGAATTGGTCCGAATTAGGGTCGGCTGTTATGGGTTGCTCTCGCAAGGGCCCCTATCATCGTCGCTTCATCGTTTCATCGCTTCATCGTCAAATTTTCGCCAAATCACGACCTTAAAATTTACAATTAGAAATCGAATAGTTAACTGAATTTTTGTAAAAGATTGACTCTCAGCGAGAAATAAATTACGCAAAGCCCTTGACAAACGGGATGTTTTGTTGTACCTTTGTCATCGGAAATGCGGTTGAACAATGGGGCATTTGTGTTCCCGTTTCAGAGACGCGCCATGGCACGTCTCTACGGATGACTGCCTGACCGGAACGAACAAAAAAAAGAATGACGAAAACTAATATTAAAGAAGCAGTTGTAGAAACAGGGAAATATGGTCCAGTGTACAGACAATTTGCGGGGAAGCCAAAAGAGGCTATCAAATTTCTACGTGAAAAGAAAAATGGCGAATGTATAGCAGCCCTGTACCGCAGCGACATTGGGGACATTGACATCGTTTGGGGAGAAATTACAGACCCGATCAAACACAAAGGATATGGTTTGGCTCACATTATTGACAAGCACGAACTTGAAATCAATAAGTTGGGATTTAATGTGGAAGATTTTGTACCTATCGTCGTTCAATTTGGCAATTTCAATCTAAAGAAGTCAGACAGTCAGAAAAAAGTGTTTGAAAGCGAGACTTTCAGATTTGTTGTGGCATTGGAAAACGAACAGAATGGGAAGATAAAGAAATGGTTGCTCTCAGCCTTTGATATATTAAAAAGACCGAAGTGAACCTTCGGTCTTATATTGTTCGTCACTGCCAAAAACATCGACGCTGACAGTCTTCGTTACCTGCGCTGTATGGTAAAACGACACCGCAAAGATACACTTTTTTAATGTCCACACAATATTCGATATTTTTTTTATAAACCGAAAAGGCACGTTTTGTCAACCAACGCACCATCTATCGTTCCAATCATCGTCATTCATCGCTTCATCGCATCATCGACACTTCCGTGAGACCGCCTTTGTTGCCGACCACGAACAGTGTCGGGGCGTTGCTACCGTGTACGAAGTTGTCGAGGTAGAGCGGCTCCCCGATGACGAAACAGGAACAGGAGAAGGAGTCGCCGGGCTTGAGCTTGGAGTTCTCGCTTTCCATCACCATGAAACTCCCTTCGCCGAGGTGACGCAGCAGCACACGGCGGTCAGGAGACCACGCGATGCGCACGAGACCTTCCTCAGGGATCTCTTCGGGATGCAGGGCGCGACCAAGCACCAGGTTCGAGGATTCGCCTGTGCGGTTGTGGTTGGTCAGGAAGTCCTCCCAGTCGCGGAAACCCACGCAACGGGCGAGAACGGATAGGGTGGAGTAGCGGGTGGTGTCGTAGCCCTCCACATAACCCCAGATGCGCTTGAGGGTAGTCACGCCGAGCGTCTCTTTGCAACGCTCCTGGATCACGCCGGTCAGGAACTGGAAGTCGGCTGGGGTCTTCATCTTGCGTGACACGGACTCCTCCACCATTTCGCGAAGTTGCAGGATTTCTGTTTCGTTGGGCTTCATAAGGGATTTTTTAGACGCGCAAAATTATAAAATTCGAAAATCTGTTGACAGTCCGATTTGGTCCTAATTCTGGCCCTCAGCTGTAGGTTATTTTCTCATCGTGAACCCTCCGTCCCCCTCCGCAACAATAAACCACGCCTCCAGTTCCGGATGCTGCTTCACGATTTGTTCGGACTTTTCGTGGCCGAGGACCATGAAGGCGGTGGCGTAGGCGTCGGCGGTGGCGCAGTCGGGGGCGACGACCGTGACACTCAGCAGGTTGGTGCGCTCGGGTTGACCGGTGCGCGGGTCGAGGATGTGGGTGTAGCGCACGCCGCCCTCCTCGAAGTAGTTGCGGTAGTTGCCGCTCGTGGCCACGGCCCGATGGTCGGGCAGGGGAATTGTTTCGAAGCTCTCACGCGCCCCGTCGGCTGTCTTGGTCGGCACCTGGATGCCCACCTTCCAGGGCTTGCCGTTTTTGGTGCCGCGGGCCGCCACCTCGCCGCCAATTTCGACGAGACAGTCCGTGTAGCCGTTTTCCACCAACCAGTCGGCCACCCGATCAACCGCATAGCCCTTCGCCACGGCATTGAAGTTCAGCTGCACGCGAGGATCTTGGCGAAGGATGCTGTCGCCTTGCAGGTCAACAAGATGGAAACCGACGAATTCGCGAACCGCTGCGAGAGTGTCCTTGCCCACGGTATGGCGCGGTGCAGTCGAACGCGCCGTCGGTGAATGCACTCACACTTTTGGAAAGTCGGAGAACGGCGAGGAAATCCTCGTTCAACGGAACATCTTCTCCCTTGTTCCAACGGTAAATGATGGAGGTGGTGTCGAAAATGGAGAACGTGTGCGACAGTTCCGACAGTAGCGAGTCGATTTGCGAACGTAATTGCCTGCTGGCATCCGGGGAAATGTTCCCGATGCAGTTGATGGAGTACATCGTACCAAATGCCTGACCTTCAATGTGTATGACGGACTTCTGATGGCAGGAACACATCGTCAGTGTCAGGAAGGACAATAATATGTATATGACTTTCTTTTTCATTTCGAGGATTTTTGTGAAATAAGGCAAATGGTAGGCGGAATGGCAAGCAATGCCAGACAAAAAATAATCAATAGGTAAGCTAAAGGATTGTGTTTGTAGTCGTACTCGATAAGTTGAGATTGATACAGTTTCTCAGGTGGAAAGGCGTTGATTCTGTCTAACTGGTTGCTGGAAAGGCAACGTAGTACAAGCTGGTGAGAACCAGCAGGAACACTTTCGGAAAAAACAATGTCCAGACGGCTCTTTAAGGCGTTGGAGTCCAGCGTAAACGTCTTGTCGGCATGTTCTTCCCCATTGATAAGTAATTGGAAATCATTATCTTCTAAGTCGTTGATGGACAAGAGGAAAAGGGCGGATGCATTATGCAGGCGTGCCTCTTTGTTCATGAAATCCTCCAAATAGAGGTGTAACGTGTCTGGACGGTTTGCTTTCCAAAACAGAAATTTAGGGTAATGTTGCGGTTGAAGCTCGGAAAACCACGAGCGGGGCAGATACAGGATGCGTTCCGGTTTGTTGACCACGCGCACTTGGATGCTGTCCGTAACAAGCCACACCAAATCATTGTCTGCTTTCAGTTGAATGTCAAAGAGATACTCATTTTGACCAGACAAATGGTCTTCAATGGTTTTGGAGGATTTTGGCATGACATTGACGCTCCCGTAAGCATTTGCGACTTGGATTTTGTTCTGGGTTTGGAAAAGAGTGTCTGATGTCTTGGCGGAAATGGTGAAAACCCCGTCGTAAGAGCAATGGATGCGTTGTTCAGACATCACCCCAAACGGCCAAATATCTCGTCTGTCTTCTTGCATGTCTTGCAGGTTCACCACTAATTCTCGAGGCATAAAAGCACAGATATGCTTCATTTTCTTCCCCTTAGCGTCTATGAGAAAGAAATCAGGGCAAAGATTGACGGCTTTTACCAGGGACTCGTCGTAGGCGTTACGACTGAGCATGACGTAAAAGACATAGACATTGGCAGGTTTCATATTGCACCAGTTCCGTATGAAACGAGCTGTCATTTCAGGGTCATTCATCTGATCCACGCTGTTGGTCAGGATGTAAATGAAATTGTCTTTTTTGTTGTCGATGTGCTTCACGGCATCTTTCAAGGCGGCGTAAAGATTGGCCTTGCTCTCCTCTCGCATCAGCCGTTCAATATTGTTGAGTACTTTGTTTATGATTCCATCTGTTTGGTTCTCAGTGATTTCATTGGCGTTAAAAGAGGTGGCATCAAGTGTTTCTTCTTGGAATGGTATCACAGTCACTCGGCCTTCCTGCAAGGATTTGATGTCTTGTTCAAGCCATTTCCGGGTGTTCTTCCATAGATTCTCAGTTGTGTTCAATGCGGGCGTGGCATCAACCATGTAAATATGGTTTCGTTCGTGCTGCGCAAGCACATTGCTGGTTGCGAGCAAAACCAAGGAAGAAATGAATATGCTGTGGATTAGACGTCTCATCATGATCTATATTCGTGCTGCCAGCAGTGATTAGTGAATCCTGTTCTTTATATCAGACGTCATACATCACACGTCATACGATTAAAAATGCAGATACAAATTCACGGGCACTAAATTCGTCCCTTTCTCCATCGTTTCGCAGCTGAGCGAGAGGATGCGCAGATTCTGTCCAAAATGAGATGCCCTGCCTTTGTCGGAAAGCCGCGACTGCCAATAAGGGAAGCTCTCGTTGTTGAAGAGGACGAAGTTCAGCACGGAAGAAGATGCGACAGCATCATTCACAAAGGGATAATTGCGATTTTGGGATAATGAGCCGGCTTCTTTCACGCTTTTCTGATAAACTTTCATGGCTTCAACAGAAGGTGCCAAAACCACACCGCATCCTCTTTGCGAGAAACATTTGACAGAATCTGGTGCAAAGGTTTTCAATAATCTCGCAAAATGGTGTGGAATGGGATACAGACCGTCAGGATGGGCGATTCGCATGGAGTCTGCCTGGTCACCATAAAATGCCTCAAACACGTTCTTTGTGGTGTCAGAGTGTAATATAACATACTTGTATTCAACAGAATCAGAACTTAGTGAAAAGTACCCGATTTCGCAGGGTCTCAGTTGCTCGAGAGGGGCTGATTCTTCTCTCGTGAAATTGTGCATAATATCCAATTGCTCTACTCGAGGGGTTTCCAAATGTGCATACCATGAACATTGGGCGGGATATAAGTCTGTGATGGACATACCGTCCCCACTTCGATTCACCAGAATGTTGAACTCGTCCGCATCTGGAGAATCCGTGAACATATACCCTGACAAAAACATTTCGTTGCTGGAAAACCGTAGCTGCAGTGCCGTCCACCCAGACATCTTCAGACTCATGGACAGTTTTTTCGACAAATCCTCATTCAAGAAGCTGGAAAAATATGGAGTATAACTTACAGGGTTGATTATCAGCCAGTTCTGTTTTTGGTTTTTTTCTGTAAGGTTATATATTTCCTTGAATTGTTTGTCCGACAGCAGGTTTTTTGGATGGGAGTGTTGCACGATGGCGCGTTTCAACAACTCTATGTCGGTGGAGAAGGAGATGATGTGGTTGGTATAGACGAACTTCATGCTCTTGAAGTTGGTACCGTATGTATAGATTCGGTTGTTCTCAAAAGCGGTGTAGTTGTTGGGGTCGATGCTGAGGGCGCGCAAAAGCCGTTTGAATGACGCTTTGTCGGCATGAGTGTTGAAAAGCAAACTGACGGAGTTGTCCTGGACATGTCCTGAAATGGTGAGATCGTATTCTCCAGTGGGAAGTTTGCCGCGCATGGTCTCGTATGCAGGCAGAGCGTCCAGAAGGAACAGCTCGTTCAAACAGGCCGTGACGGATTTCGAGTCTTGGACAAATCCATCGTTGTCGTTTATGGCAAAGATGAACGTGGCGTCCGTCGGGATGGCCTCGATAAGTTCCGATTTGGATTGGCGCAACAAAGTGTAGTAGAAGAAAACACCAACACAAGCAAAGATGACGGCGATGATGGTGAGCCAAATCATCCAGGGGCGGTTTTCGCGCGTGTAGTTTTTCATAATGGTTATAGGTTATTGGTTATGGGTTATAGAAGCTGGTTTATAGTTTATAGTGAATAGTGAATAGTGAATAGTGAGTAGTGAGTAGTGAATAGTGAGTAGTGAATAGTGATTAGAAAATGTAGAGACGCAAAATTTTGCGTCTCTACGGTCGGGAATTATTCGTTGTCAGATTTCTCTGCGGGTTCTTCGGTCTTTTCCTCGGTTGTCGGTTCCTCTAAATCCACCAGGTTATGCTCCACGAGAATATTGTACCAAGAGAAGACCTTTTTCATGTTAGAGACATAGACGCGGTCGCGGTCGTATTCGGGCAAAATCTCGGCGAAATAGGCCTTGATGGCGTTGTTGTCCTTCGGCATCTCCATCTTCTTCCCATCTTCCTTGCGGTAGATGTTCTGGAAGACGATCTGCAAAGGCACTTCGTCCGTTTCAGTGAATATGGCGATGTTGTCCAATGCGGCCACACCGTCGCTGGAAAAGGCAGGAAAACGTTTGCCATCGTCGAGTCCCTCCACGATGAAGCTGTTAGTCGTTTTAGAGAGGAATTTGAACAGGCCTCCTTTGCCTGTGATCGATAAAATCTTGCTTAAATCCATTTTTTAAAGTTTATTGGTTATTGGTTATTGAAAAAAACAATTTCCTTGAACAGCCCCGACAGGGGCAAGAGCTCGGTAGAGCAGGAAAAAACGATAATAAGGTTCATTCATTATAATATTCGAACGTCCGTTTTTTGACATACACGATTTGTCCGTCCACGGCGCAGACCTCGGTCTGCCAGTTTTTGTGGGTGTCGTAGTCGAAGAAGTAGTGGAATTCCTTGACGTGGTGCAGCTTGTCTTCGTAAATGACCTTGCGCACGCGGCCGTCCTGGGCGTATTCCGTGTAGGTGTATTCAATCATCTGGTTGCCAGATTTATAGACGCAACGATTAACCTCGTCGCCGTAGTTGTCATACTCGATTTTGGCCGTCTTGAAAACTTTTCCGTTGGGCTCGAACTCAGTAATCTGCGTCACTAATCCCTGCTCATTGAACTTGTTCTCCGTCGTGGTCTGCAGCTTTCCGAAGGTCTGCACTGTCCGGATGGCGTTGCCGATGCCGTCGGTGGTGTGCGCGAACGACATCACGAGGCTGTCGCCCTGATAGACCTGCTCGCCCACGAGGAATCCGTTGCGGTCGTAGGTGTAGGTACCGTATGTGACCAGCGTACTGTCGGCGTCATACTCTTCCCATCGTATGATCTTGGCCTTGTCGTCGTAGGTGTATTCGCGGCGCAACACGACTTCCTGCTTTTCGTTGAGTTTGTCAAACTCCCGAAGCCAGCCGTCGGCGGTGTAGCGTTGCCACGAGCCTGCATCGAATGTCCTCCCGTCGAAGAGCGCCTTCAGGTTGGCGGTGTCCTTCAGCGGAATCGAGTCAGCGTACAAATAGCAGGTCGCACTCGCCACCCACCGGACCTTCCCGAAGATATGGTTCCTCTCCAGATGATTTTTCTCAATGTCAGGGGTGATGACGATGGGCTTCGGCTTTTTATGGCAACCGCTGGAAATCGTCATTAGGAGAATGGCGAACACGAGAAATTGGTATCGAGGTTTGGGCATTTGCGATTATGGAGAATTGTAGGGGCGAATAATCATTCGCCCCTACGGTACACATTAGAACATTTTCTCAATTAATTTGTCGTCCGCCATATTCGGCAACGTCACATGCAATTCGGGACAAACCTCCATCGCGCGTTTGATGGCGAAGAGGGCGCCGTCGTTGCGGGCCCATGCACGACGGGAGATGCCGTTGTTCACGTCCCAGAAAAGCATCGAACGGAGACGACGGTCGCTGTCGTCGCTGCCGTCCAGCACCATGCCGAAGCCGCCGTTGATGACCTCGCCCCAGCCGACACCGCCGCCGTTGTGGATGCTCACCCACGTGGCGCCGCGGAAACCGTCGCCGATGACGTTCTGCACGGCCATGTCAGCGCAGAAGCTACTGCCGTCGTAGATGTTGGAGGTCTCACGGAACGGGGAATCCGTGCCGCTCACGTCGTGGTGGTCACGACCTAATACGACTGGTGCCGAGAGTCTGCCGTCGCGCACCGCCTTGTTGAATTCGGCGGCGATCTTTGTACGACCCTCACAGTCAGCGTATAAGATACGGGCTTGGGAACCCACGACGAGGTGGTTCTCCTTGGCCCCCTTGATCCAGGTGATGTTGTCGCGCATCTGTTGGGAAATCTCCGCAGGCGCGTGCTCGCTGATCTCTCTCAGCACGTCCATGGCGATGTGGTCGGTGACATCGAGGTCCTCGGGCTTGCCGGAAGTGCAGACCCAGCGGAACGGACCGAAACCGTAGTCGAAGCACATCGGCCCCATAATGTCTTGGACGTAAGAGGGATAGCGGAAGCTGCCGTCCTCTTTGAGGATGTCGGCACCGGCGCGGGAAGATTGCAACAGGAAGGCGTTGCCGTAGTCAAAGAAGTACATGCCCTTGGCCGTCAGCTTGTTGATAGCGGCAACATGGCGGCGCAAACTGGCCTCCACAGCGGCTTTGAACTTCTCGGGATAGTCGGCCATCATCTGCTTGGACTCCTCGAAGGAGATGCCCACAGGGTAGTAGCCGCCTGCCCACGGGTTGTGCAGCGAGGTCTGGTCACTGCCGAGATCGACTTGGATGTCGTGCTCGGCGCAGTATTCCCACAAATCAACGATATTGCCTTGATAGGCAAATGATTTCGCGATCTTCTGGGCGCGTGCCTCGTTAACCTTCACGAACAGTTCATCAAGGTTTTCGTGCACCTCATCAACCCAGCCCTGCTCGTAGCGTTTCTGCGTGGCGGCGGGGTTGATCTCAGCGGTGATGGAGACCACACCGGCGATGTTGCCGGCCTTGGGCTGTGCGCCCGACATGCCGCCCAAACCGGCAGTTACGAAGAGCTTGCCACCGATTTCGCCACCGATCTTACGGCTGGCGTTCAACACCGTGATGGTGGTGCCGTGTACGATGCCTTGCGGTCCGATGTACATGTAGGAACCGGCGGTCATCTGACCGTACTGGCTGACGCCTAACGCGTTCATGCGCTCCCAGTCATCGGGTTTGGAGTAGTTGGGGATTACCATGCCGTTGGTCACGACCACGCGGGGGGCGTCCTTGTGTGACGGGAAAAGTCCCAGCGGGTGACCGGAGTACATCACGAGGGTCTGCTCGTCGGTCATCTCGGACAAATATTTCATGACCAGTCGGTACTGTGCCCAGTTTTGGAAGACAGCGCCGTTGCCGCCGTAGGTGATTAGCTCGTGCGGGTGCTGCGCCACGGCAGGGTCGAGGTTGTTCTGGATCATCAACATGATGGCCGCCGCCTGTTTGCACTTAGCGGGATACGCGTCGATAGGACGGGCGTACATCTCGTAGGTCGGACGGTAGCGGTACATGTAGATGCGGCCGTAGTCGTGCAGCTCCTTCGCGAACTCGGGCGCCAGAGCGGCGTGTTGCGAGGCCGGGAAGTAACGCAGAGCGTTGCGCAGGGCCAGTTGTTTCTCCTTCTTGGTGAGGATGTCCTTGCGTTTCGGCGCATGGTTGACGGTAGGATCGTAGGGTTGTGCGGCGGGGATTTCAGCCGGAATGCCCGCTCTCAAATCTGCTTGAAACTCTTGTAAAGTCATATTGTTTCTGTTTTAACGTTATCTTTTTTAACAAGCGGCAAAGGTACACAAATTTTAAATACGCTACTTCTTCTCTACCACCGGCTGCTCCAACCCCACAATCCGGCTCACCGTTTTGCCGTCAATGACGAAATCGATGCGGTAGAGTTGGTAGGGCTTGCTTTTCGGCAGTTTCGGGAGGGTGATGATGTGGATGAGACCAGAAATCCCTTCACTCACCACATCGACATGATTCTGAAACACTTTCACTTTTACGGGCTTTCCCTCCGTGGCTTTTCCATTGCGGTAGGTAAGCGGTGTAGCTGTGACTGTCAGGGTGTTGTACATTTGTTTTTCCGAACTTTTTACGATAACGAAAAACTGGTTGCTCGTTTTGCTGTTCATCTCGCGCGAATAGACGACGAATAACACGTCGTCCTCGCAGCCGTATTTCAGAATGTTGTAGGCACGGAGGAAGTCGGTGATGCCGTAACCGTAGCCGTCGGTCTTGTCAGGCTCCACATAGACATTGCCGTTCATCACCACATTGCGGTCGCCGGCTTTCCGCACGGCCTCCATGATTTCGTAGTTGCTCTTCTCGGGGAAGGCCTGCCACAGACAGGCGACCATGCCGGAGAGCATCGGGGAGGAGAAGGAGGTGCCGTCTGCAATGGTGATAAGGCCTGCGGGAGTACTGATATAGGTGTTTCGGCCCACGGCGCATGCGTCGGGCTTGATACGGCCGTCTGCGGTGGGACCGAACGAACTGAAATAGGCGCGTTTACGCTTGGTATTTACAGCTCCCACGGTGAGGATGTCCTTGGCGTCGGCAGGGGTTCCAAGGTACTTCCACTTTTTACCGCCTTCGTTGCCCGCGCTGTTGCAAATCAGCAGTCCTTTGCTCGCGGCGATGGTGGCGCCTCTCGAAGCACGGCTTATCTCACCCGTCAGGTCGGAGTAGGTGCGTTGGTTGATGCTGTCATCAAAGGTGGTGTATCCCAATGAGGAATTAAGTACCTGACAACCAAGACTGTCGGCGTACTCCAAGCCGGCTACCCAGTTGTCTTCCTCTACACGGTCCTCGCTGCCGGACTCTTCAGTCTGTGCAACATAGACCTGCACCATCGGGGCGGTGCCGACGAGCAAACCAGGAAGATAGGAGGCGATGCAGGAGAGCACCATCGTGCCGTGAGAATGTTTGCGCATTGGGTCTTTTTCGGGCTCCACGAAGTTGCGGGCACCCAACAGACGATGGTCGTTGCGCAAGATGTTGAAGCACGAGATCGTGTCGATGTTTTGGAAACCACCATCAAGAACCATCATCTGCATCCCCTCGCCGCGGAAGCCCATGCGGTGCAGCCACTGCACATTGTTGACACGCACCTGCTGGGCCGCTTTGCCGTAGTCAAAGTTATTGTTTTTCAGGATATCTGACTGATAGGAGAAGGTTGGTTGACCACCGCTCCCCGGGAAGACGTAAGCGGGTTCCCAGGGCGGTAGCAGGGTGTCCTTCGGCACATCGGTGCGTTCCACGGAATCCACAAAAGGCAGCTTCTCGATGGCCTCCTTCATGTCCTCGCGCAGGGCATAGACGGTCATTCCGTTGAGCCACTTGGTGGTGGTGAAGCAGCGGGCGGCCGTGTCGAGGGCAAGTACTTGCCGCACGTAGTCGGGGCTCACGGGCAGGTCGCGCTCGTCAATAGCGATGCCGTGGGCTTTGCGCAATTCAATGGCCCAGGGCGACAGGAACGCTTCGGGCTTGTCAATGGAGTAGGGGGTTCCCTTCTTGTCGGTGAACGCCACCCAGTACTTCGCGGGCGACTGCGCGAAAATCCCTGCTGTGAAGAGTAATGTCAGCGTTGTAAAGAGGATTTTTTTCATGATAACAATAACAATAACAATAACTATAACTATAACTATGAACTAACTTAGATGTCGAATGAATTAACCCTTAATTACCAACCATCAAATCGTAAACCACAAACCGCAAATCGTAAATCGCAAATCGCAAACCGTTATTCGTTGTTCCGTCGCAGGTACTCTTCCGCATACCGGTAAAACTTCATCGCCATCTCTTTGTTGCCGCGTTTTTCGGCTTCGCGGGCAATGCTGAGGTACGACTCATAGACCCCTTCGCGCGAACGCAGGATGCCTTTGTAGTAGTCGTCGTTGCAGTAGCCGCTGGGCATGTTGTTGCAGAACTGTTCCAGAGCAAGGAAAACTTCCAAGGCCTCTGCCGCGCGGCCGCTTTTCACCAATTCGTCCCCGTGTGTGTAAAGACGGTCATAGAGTTGGAGCGTGAAGTCGGAAACTTCGTTTTCCTGCTCTTCCGTCAGAGTGGTCTGCGTATAGACTTTATGGATGAGGTCAACGCAGGACTGGTATTGGTTTTGCGCCAGCAGGATTTTGCATTTCAGCAACATGGCGTCAGGGTTGTGGGGATTGTACTGCAGAGCGCGGTCTAGATGATACATGGTCCGTGCGGTGTCGCGGAAAGAAAGCTCCTCCACGGCGCGTAGGTAGAACTCGTGATCCACCAATGATTTGCGTATGGTGAAAATCTCGTTCATCCGTTCCGCCTTGCTGCGGATATGTCTGTAGGCCTGTTTTGTGGCATAGAAGTCCATCTTGGGATTTCTCGCCAAAGTGGTGTTCAACTGATTGCCGATCTTGTCCATGTTTTTGAGTATGTCCTGGAGAAAGAGGTAGTGCAACGAAACAATTTCCGGATCCTCGTAATTGAGTTCGTCGAGCCGCGTGTCCCAACGTTGGAACATCGCCGGCAGCGAGTCCGCCGGCACCTGCGCGGTTGTTCCCACCCACGTGAGTAGCATCACAAAGAAGATCTCTATTTTCTGCATGGAATGGTTTAAGGGTGGTAGGGGCGAATAATCATTCGCCCCTACATATATATGTTACTTGTTGATGAAATCCTGAATTAATTTCTCCAGCTCCGCCTCCGTGGGTGCCCCTACCATCTTCCCGGGCTGTGTGTTGGGCTTGAAGAAGAAGAGGGTGGGGATACTCTGGATGCCGAGACTTTGGCAGATGTCCTCCGCCTTATCGACATTCACTTTGTAGATGATCAGCTGGCCTTTGTACTTTTCGGCGAGCTTTTCGGTGATGGGCTTCAGCTGCATGCACGGACGGCACCAGTCGGCGTAGAAATCCACAATGCAGGGGGTGGTGCCTTTGTAACGGAGGCCAAGTTCTGGATTAATGTCCGTGATCTTGCTCCTGAACTCATCGGAGGTGATGGCAATAACCTTGCCTGAAAGCTCCTCAGAGTTGGAATTGCCGTCTTCCTGAGATGGATTCAGGTAGTCGTATTTGTTTTGTGCAGAAACTTCCGTCGCATCTTGGTTCTGTTGTTCTGATGTCTTTTTCTGTCCGCAGCCGGCAAATAAGACAGCTGCCATGAGGGTGACTAAAAGGTGCTTTTTCATTTCTATTAATGGTTATGGGTTATAGGTTATTGGTTATTGAAGGTCGTGAATAGTGAATAGAATTAATGTTATAGTCATAGTTATAGTTATAGTTTATGTCTAAGTCTAAGTTAATAAGCTAATAGCCAAAAGCCAATAGCTAATAGCCAGCCACCAACTGCTTGAACGTCTCGCCTCGCTGCTCGAAGTTCTTGAATTGGTTGTAGCTGGCAGCGGCTGGGGAGAGGAGGACGACACCGTTTTCGGGTGTCTTGTCGTATGCGTAGCGGATGATGGCCTCCCAATCGTCGGTTTCGATATGGCTTTGGGGCATCGCGCCCTGCTCACGGCACATCTCCAGCATGCGGTGGCCGGCGGGACCGGTGAAGGCGATGTTCTCAATCGGATTCTCTTTCAGGAAGTCGATGAGCATCTGGTAGTCGATACCGCGGTCGTGCCCGCCGAGGATGAGCGTGTCCACCCCCCGTAGGGCTTTCACCGCCGCAATGGCCGATTCGGGAATGGTGGAGATGCTGTCATTGTAAAACTCGATGCCCTTGAATTTGCCCACGAACTCGATACGGTGCGGCAACCCCTTGAAGGTCAGTAGCGCATCCATGATGTCCTGATGCTTGATGCCCAACCTGCGACAGATCGCAATGGCAGCCATGATGTTGAAATAGTTGTGCGTGCCAGGCAGGTTCTTGTAGTCGATGAGATCGTACTCGTCGATGATTTCGCCGTCGTTCATGAAGCGGATGAGGTGATTCTTACAGCGTGCGTGCAGCCCCGGATGGATCTGTGTGCCGAAAACGCAAGTGTCGCTTTCGGGTTGGTTGCCCTTCACCCAGCCGGGAATGTGTTCGTCGTCTCCATTGTAAACCAGGAAGTTGCCTTTATGCTGGAAATTGAAAATGTTCGTTTTGGCATTTTGGTAGTTGTTGAAGGAGTTGAAGTGGTCGAGGTGCTCCTGATAGATGTTCAGCAGTACGGCGTAATCAGGCGAGTGGTGTGTGAACTCCAGTTGGTGTGCCGAAAGTTCCGCCACCACAAGCGATTCGGACGTGAGCTGCTCCACGATGTCAAAAAACGGTGTGCCGATGTTGCCTGCCAGGAAGACGTTTTCCCGTGAATGGTTCAGGATGTGGTAGATGAGCGAAGCAGTTGTACTCTTCCCTTTCGTGCCGGTGATGCCGATGACCTGCTCATGGAAATATTCCAAAAAGAGGTTTGTCTGAGAAGTGATTCGCTCGTTTTCGATGTAATAGTCAAGCCGGTTGAAACTGATGCCCGGACTCTTGAAAATAAGGTCGTAGTTGTTCAGGTTACGATCGTAATCCTTGCCTTTAATGATTTTGAGGTGCTTGTCATCCGCGAAATCGTCCGTTATCAGCTTCTCATTGCCGTCGGCGACCACGAGCTTCATTTTCGGGAAATGCTTGCGGATAAACCGGTAGGTGGAAACACCCTCCTTGCCGAATCCGAGGATTATAACTTTCTTATTCTCAATTCTTTCGAGAAGGTTCTCTAAAGCCATAGGTGGTTTTGGTTTTAAAGCGCGAATATACACTTTTTTACTGATACTTCGCCGCTTCCTTATCATCCCCCTTGTTTTTATACATATTGTAAAGGTTGAAACGGATGTTTTGGTCATCGGGATTGAGCTCAAGGGCGTGCAGCAGACAGCGTTCCGAGTTTGCGAAGTCCTTTTTGATGGCGTAGCAGATGCCCATGTTCTCCCATGAACTGGCAAAGTCGGGCTTCTCGGCAACTATCTCTTCGAAAATCTTGATGGCTTCGTCCAAACGTCCGTATCCACGACCTAACACGTTGCCTTTCACATTTTTGGCTACGATATTGTCGGGGTCTTTCTCCAAAATTTTGTTGACCTCGCGCCATGCATCGTCCACTTTCCCTTCGTCAAGCAGTTTGTTGACAGGGTCGAGTTCATGAACTTTCAGGGAATATGTGGTTTGTTGTAATAGATTCTGTGCCTGTTTGTTGTCCGGATCAATCATAGCAGCGTTGTGAGCCGCTTGTTGCGACAGATCGGGACGATCGTCCAAATAAGCCAATTCACTGAGCAGCAGGTAAGCGTTCAGCGCGTGGTCGTCGAGTTGCAGCGCCTTCTCCAGATATTTGTAAGCGTTCCACTTGTCACGCTCTTTGTGGCTTTTCTTCCAGAGTTGCAAACTGCTTCCGCCTGCCGAGATGTTGCATTTGATGCTGTTGTCGGAAGTCTTCACGTCGGTGAGGAAGAGCGTGAAATCGTCTTTCCATGTGAAGTTGCGGGTGAAAGTCTTGATGCCGAACAGCAGGCAGACCACGCCGGCAATGCCGATGGCCGTTTTCTGCAGCGCGGGCACGGAGACGGTGCTCAGCAGATAGAGCCACCATCCCACAATCAACGTGAAGCCGATGGATGACATGAACACAAACCGCTCGTTCATGAATGTGCCCACGTTGAACAGCAGGTTGGAAACAATCGAAAAGGTGATGATGAAGTAGAGGATGCCGAAAGCGGGAACGCTCTTCTTTTTCAGTTGCCAGATGCCGTAAACCGCCAAAGCAATGCATCCGATCAAAATCAACCATACGAGCGGATTGCTGAAGTCAGTGATGGCGATCTGGTGTGGGTAGTAGTCGTGGGTGAGCGGGTGCGGGAAGAACAGCAACTTAAGGTAGATGCCCCATGTGATCAACACGGTGGCAATTTGTTGCGCCCGTGTGGAGTTGACGTATGGATTGTTGAGGATGTTGCCCGTCATGTCGGGTGGCATCATGCTGCCCAACACTTTGTAACGCACAACGATAAAGAAAATGCTGCTTAACACAATGGGAATCAGCGTGATGAAGTAGTCTGCAGTGCGTTTGTTGTGGCTTTGGTAATAAAATAGTGACAACGGCAATACGGCGAGGAATGTGATGGTGTTTTCTTTTGAGAAGATACCGAAAGTGAATGCCAAGAAGCTGATAATCAACCAATACCATTTTCGGGTATCGACATATTTCAGGGAACACCACAGTGCGGCGAAAGCTCCAAGCATGGCGAAGATTTCGTCACGGCCTTTCACGTTGGCCACCACCTCGGTGTGAATCGGGTGGAGGGCGAACAGCAACACGGCGAGGAATGGCAGTGACTGGAACCATTTCTTCTTTTCGTGTTGAGGGAAGATCTTGGCCAACACCTCGTAGAGCAGAAGACATAACAGGATGTAATACAACAAGTTCATCAGGTGGCTGACTACGGGCATAGGCGTTTCGTAGAAGTAGGCCTCGTTAGCGATGTTGTGCAAGTTGTAATAGTCGTCCAAATCGCCGATCTTATCCTTGATGTGCTTGCCGAACAGCTGGCATTCAATCATATAAGTCAACTGGGACATCGGACGGTAACGCCCGCCGGCCACAATGGAATGGTCGCTGCCGAAATAGCCGGTGAAGGTGTCCTCCGTGAAAATGCCCTTCACGCTGTCCCACCCGCCTTTGATGGTGTATTTACTCTCCAGGATGACCATTCGGTCGTCAAGAGCGAAGTGCAGGGTGAGGGTGTTGGCGTAGCAGAGCAGGGTCAGAATGACGATGATGATTCGGTGTAGGTTTTGTTTTTTCATTGTTTTATTTTTGGACTGAGGACTGAAGACTGAGGACTGTGGACTGTGGACTATGGACTGAGGACTGAGGACTGTGGATTACTATAAGTCTCAAGTCTTAAGTCTCATTACAGAATGGCTTTTCGTATCCGTAAAAGTTTCACGAGCAGAGGTTTGAGTTCGGAAAGCGGCAGCATGTTCGCGCCGTCGGAGAGGGCTTTGGAGGGCTCGGGGTGCGTTTCCATGAAGAGGCCGTCGAAGCCGACTGCGACACCCGCCCTGGCGATGGTCTCGATGAGGTCGGGACGGCCGCCGGTGACGCCGGAGGACTGGTTGGGCTGCTGCAGCGAGTGGGTGCAGTCGAGGACCACCGGACAGCGGTTCTTCTGCATGGCCTTGACCCCGCGGAAATCGACCACGAGGTCTTGGTAGCCGAAGGTGGTGCCGCGCTCGGTGAGCATCACGTGCGGATTGCCCGCTTCGCGCACTTTCTCCACGGCGTTGCGCATGGACTCCGGTGACATGAACTGGCCTTTCTTAATGTTGACGGTCTTCCCGGTCTTGGCCGCCGCCACCAACAGATCTGTCTGACGGCAGAGAAACGCCGGAATCTGCAGTATGTCAGCTACTTGAGCTGCCCATGCGGCCTCGCCTTCCGTGTGGATATCCGTGACGATAGGCACATGAAGTTCCTCTTTTACGGTTTTTAGTACCGCAAGAGCTTCTTCATTCCCGATTCCGGTAAACGAGTGCAGTGACGAGCGGTTGGCTTTTTTGTAAGATGCCTTGAAGAAAAAAGGAATGTCAAGTGCACTGCATATTTCCTTGATTTCTCGGGCAATGCGTAGGGTGATTTCTTCGCCTTCCACCACACATGGGCCTGCTATAAGAAAGAAATTGTCGTTTTTCGCTACAGGATAGCCGGGTATTTCTGGAAACATTTTTTCGAAATTTTAGGCGGCAAAGGTACACAAATTACGAATACCAACAGATATCTTAAGTTTCAAAGTTCAAAGTTCAACATAATAATCAATAGCTTTCCTTGAGCAGCCCCGTTAGGGGCAAGCGCTTGGTAGAGTTTCACGTCTCAAGTCTAAAAAAAATGTATTTTTGCGCCAAAATAAATTTCAACAGATTATCATGCTGAAAAATAAGAAGATAGTGGTTGTCATGCCGGCGTATAATGCAGCGCTTACGCTGAAGAAGACCTATAGCGAAATACCCATGGATATTGTCGATGAGGTTATTCTGGTGGACGACAAATCTTCCGATGAAACGGTTGAAACAGCGAGAGCTATTGGGATTCATCATGTTATAAGTCATGAGGTGAACAAGGGCTATGGTGGTAACCAGAAAACCTGCTACCAGAATGCATTGGAGCTTGGAGCGGATGTGGTCATCATGCTGCACCCCGATTATCAGTACACCCCGAAGCTGATAGAATCCATATCCTACATGATAGTCAATGGATTATATCCTGTTGTGCTAGGGTCTCGAATCTTGGGCAACGGCGCCTTGAAGGGGGGGATGCCTCGGTATAAATACTTTTTCAACCGTGGTCTGACCTGGTTCCAGAATGTCATGACTGGTCAGAAACTTTCTGAGTATCACACAGGTTACCGCGCTTTCACCCGCGAAGTGCTTGAAAAAATCCCCTTCATGCAGAATTCCGATGATTTTGTGTTTGACAACCAGATGCTGGCGCAGATTATCTATGCGGATTTCGATATTGGCGAAATCACCTGCCCTACGAAATATTTCCCCGAAGCATCCTCCATCAACTTCCGGCGCAGTTGCCGCTACGGATGGGGTGTTTTACGCACGTCGCTGCAATTCCGCCTCCAGAAGTGGCATCTCGCTAAATTCCGTATTTTCAACGGATTGAGATAATCTCAGATTTAACCCTGTTGCTTTTGTTATTTTTCGTATTTTTGCACTTTTTTGTGTATATAATCATATTGAATAAAAATAAACTTAAGCAATAATGGATAAGAAATTGATTTTCAGTCGTTTGTCTATCTTTTTGATGGCTGTGCTCATGTCCGGTGGCAACGTGCTGCTTGCACAGACCCAACCGTTTCAAACAGACACCGTCTATCACCAAGAATTCGGCTGCGATAGCTATTTCCTGACCGCTAACCAGACAACTTACTATAGCGACACGGTGGTGAGCATTCCGCATTATGTTGCTGAACAGGGTCTTGTTTATATGGATGTGTTGAACGTGTATCAAATATCCGTCGGACAGAGCTATGATTTCAAGGACACCGTGACGGCGCGTGTGTGCAGGAACAATCTCCCATACGCCTATCACGGGAATTTCTACACCCAGCCGGGCAATTATTGGGTGAATACTCCCACGCTGCAGGGATGTGACAGTCTCAGAACCCTGGTGAACCTGGTGGTTTTGGAAGGACAGAGGGACACCACATTTATTTCAATGTGCAATGCTGAACCCGTGGTGGTTGACGGCATCACATTCTCCTATCCCGGGACATTTGATTTCCCGCAAGGCGTGGATGATGAAGGTTGCCCTGTCGTGCAGACCTATGTGATCACGCAATATTCCATAGGTGTTGATACCATTGACCTTATGGTCTGCCAAAATGAGCTACCGTATCAATTTATGGGTTATTCATTGTCTGTCCCCGGCAATTATAGGGTCCATTATGAATCAGACGGGGGGTGCGATGCCACCAAATATATCCGTTTCAGAGTGTGCCCTGTTTACGCATACTTGGATACGGTCAATGTGACCGTGTGCGAAACAGAACTTCCGTATCAATATGAGAATGAGACGTTTAATGCGGCGGGAAGCTATCAGGTGGTGATTCCCAACAGATGCGGATGCGACAGTCTTTTCGTCACCTTGAATCTGCAAGTCACCCATCCTCAGATAGAGACCGTGGCTCAGACGATTTGTGCTGGAGATTTTCCCTATATTTATGATTCACTTCATGTTTTCGCAGAACCTGGAAGCTACTACATCAATGAGGATGCGGATACCACCTGCAGCCAGTTCACCCATTTGGTCCTGAGTGCCTATCAATCTGTTTATGATACTGTAACGGTTTGTACTTCAGACAGCTCATATACTTACAGGGATTCGGTTTTCACAGAATCAACGGTATATACGTATTCCGAGGTGAATGAATATGGTTGCGAGGATTATCATACATTGCAGCTGAATATGATTTCGCAGCTTGTGTATGATACGCTTGTGGCGACGATATGCCAATCCGAGAGTCCCTTTGTGTTCCAGGATACAGAATATTGGTATTCAGGATCTTATGAGACCATGATCCCCAATCGTCAAGGATGTGACAGTGCTGCGTTGAATATTCAACTTTATGTGCTTCCGAATCCTATAGCGCACAAATACTTCACGATTACTCGGAATGAGCTTCCTTTCGTGTTTTATGACAGTCTGTACACCCAAAGTGGTGTCTATATGCAACAAGTTCCTGCCGTTTCCGAAACTGCGTGCGACACGTTAATGTATCTGCATCTTACGGTGCAGCCCGTATATACCCAGTCATTGGACACTACGGTTTGCGCGAATACTGTCCTGAATTTCCTGGGCGAACCCATCACAACGGAAGGTCCTCATACGTTTACCTACCATTTTGCGGATTTTGACAGTATTATCACGTTGAATGTGCATCATTTGCCCACTTATGTGGATGAAACTGTCAATGTTGTCGTTGGCGAGTTTGATTTGCCCTACTACTTTGCAGACACCGCCTATTCAGAGCCCGGCTACCACGAGCGAGTGTTGTCAACGGTGTCAGGGTGCGACAGT
Source organism: uncultured Bacteroidota bacterium (assembly GCA_902786595.1). Classification (GTDB taxonomy): domain Bacteria; phylum Bacteroidota; class Bacteroidia; order Bacteroidales; family WCHB1-69; genus F23-D06. The sequence goes on from CADADB010000009.1 coordinate 78,635, forward strand.
CTGGTCTCCCTGAATCTCACTGTGGTTCCCGCCATAATCAATAATGACACAATTTACATGGAAATTTGTTCCAACGATTTGCCGTTGTTGTTGTTCGACAGTCTTCTTCCCGAAGCCGGCGTTTATCGTTACTTGACGCATTTGGAGGAAACGGCCGTCGATTCCGTGTTTTACGTCAGATTGGACGTGAAGGAGTCGCCGACTTTGTTCATCGCGGATACATCCTATATGTGCGCGGGCAGCGAGGTGACTTTGACGGCGCAATCCACAGGAAACATCTACCAGTGGAATAACGGAGAAACTCAGCCCAGCATCACCGTGAGCTTGCCCGGACTGTATGCGGTTACCGTGTCGAATGCCTTAGAGTGTTCCACCATTGCCACTGTTCAGGTTATTTCGGTGGATTTGCCGGATGCGACAATTGTCGGCGATGCCCAAGTGTGCTCGGGCAGTGATCTGCTTCTTCAGGCGGAGGGCGGCACCGAATTCCTTTGGGGGGACGGCTCCACCACAAGCTCCATCACGGTGACTCCAACTGAAAACACCGTCTATACGGTTACCGTCAGCAATGTTCACGGCTGTTCAGCGGTGAAAGACCTTGCCGTTGAGGTGAATCCGCTGCCGGAAATTATTCTTCAGGGAAACAACAGCATTTGTGCAGGCGGAACCACCACGTTCTATGTGTCTGGAGCTCAGAACTATCAATGGAGCAATGGAGCTCAAGCTGCTCAGATAACAGTCGGGACTGAAGGGATCTATTCGGTTACCGCCACAGACGAGAATGGATGTCAGAGCGAGGCATCGGTCATGCTAACGGTCCATCCTCTTCCGGTAGTCAAGATTAACGGCAGAAACACCTTCTGCCAGGGAGGCAACACGACGATAACGGCTACGGGAGCAAACACTTACGAATGGAGCTCGGGTGAAATGACGCAATCTGTTGTGGCTTCATACGTGGGCTCCTACACCGTGACGGGTACGGACCAGTATGGATGTTCAGCCACGAAGAGCGTCGTTGTCAGCCAGTCAACGGTCAACGCCAGCATCTCCGGAAACATGTTCTTCTGTCATGGACAGAGCACGATGTTGACGGTTACGGGAGATGCGGCAAACACCTACCATTGGTTCGACGGAAGTTCTTCCAGCAATATTGTTATCAATTCGGCCGGACAGTATTCTGTCACGGTCACCAATGCCAATGGGTGCCAGAACACCTTGTCGGCGACGGTGAGCGAGTACAACATGACTCCGCCGGTGATCAGCGGCACACTGACCATTTGTGAGAATCAGAATACCACCTTGTTCGCCTCCGGCGGTAACAGTTATTTGTGGAGCAATGGCAGCACTCAGGCGATGATCACGGTGAACACCACAGGCACGTATTCGGTGACGACAACCAACTCCTACGGTTGCACGGCTACCGCCACGGCCTCTGTGTTGGTCAATCCCACCCCGTCAATCAATGTTATCGGTGAAACGGATTTTTGCCAAGGACAAAGCACTGTCCTTTCTGTCATAAGCGATATGGCTTCTCAGTATGAGTGGAACACCGGCGAGCATAATTCCAGCATCGCTGTCAACGCTTCCGGACAGTATTCCGTGACGGCCACCAACAGTTACGGTTGTGTCTCCACTGCGTCACGTCAGGTGGCGGTGCATCCCCTTCCCGAGCCCTCTGTGTTAGGCACGCAAACGATATGCAAAGGGGCGAGTACAATCCTTACGGCGGCCGGCGGTACCGGATACCAATGGAGTACCGGTGCCACTACCAATAGCATCGAGGTGTCACCCGTCGCCAACCAATCATACGTGGTGACCGTGACCAACGCTTTCGGCTGTCTGGTCAGCACGGCGGTTTCGGTTACGGTATCGCCATTGCCAAATGTCTCGATCAACGGTAGCACCACCCTCTGCGCTGGCAACTCCACGACACTCACCGCCGTCGGTGGTAACTCATACGTTTGGTCCACCGGCGCCCAGACAAGCGGTGTGACGGTTAACAGTCAGGGCATGTACTATGTCACGGCGACCAATGCCCAAAATTGTTCAAAGACGGATTCTGTTTATGTGAAAGTGAATCCCAACCCTGTGGTGCAGGTGACAGGAAACAACCATATTTGTGCTGGAAACACCGCCACGTTAACGGCTACGGGTGCTTCTTCATACATTTGGAACACTGGAGATGTTTCTTCCAACATAACAGTGTCACCCCAGAGTACTACCACCTATACGGTGACAGGTTACGATACGAATAACTGTTCCTCTGTGGTTCAGGAGGTGGTCACTGTGGAGAGTCTGCCTACGGTGCAAATTCTGGGCGAACGTACCATCTGCCAAGGGCAATCCAGCGTGTTAACCGCGCAGGGCGGTGCTTCCTATCAGTGGAGCAACGGCAGCACCTCCCAGGATCTCGTGGTGTTCCCGAATGCCACAACAACTTACACGGTTACTGTATCCAATGCTTTCGGATGCTCTTCCATCGGCTCCGCTACGGTCACTGTGAATGTCTTGCCCTCCATCTTCTTTAGTGGCAACACCACCATTTGTCAAGGGCAAAGCACGACAATTGTCGCTTCGGGTGGAAACTCTTATGGGTGGAGTACCGGAGCTACGACAAATAATATAACCGTTTCAACTCCGGGTGTTTACAAGGTGAATGTGACTAATTCGCTGGGTTGTGTCCGCAGTGATTCCGTGACTGTCGTGGTCTTGGACAATCCTACCGTGAATATTAATGGTTCAAGTCTGATTTGTGAGGGTTCTGCCACCACTTTAACAGCTTCAGGCGCATCGACTTATCTTTGGAGTACTGGCGAGACGGGCTCCGCTATTTTGGTGATGCCGGAACAGACGGCCACCTATAATGTCATCGGTTATGATATTAACGGTTGTAGCGCTACGGTCAGTAAAGTGGTCAATGTAGAGGCATTACCGCAGGTGTATATTTCCGGGGAACTCTCCATTTGCCATGGCGAGTCCACCACACTCACCTCCTCCAATGCATACGCGTATGCATGGAGCACGGGCTCCACGGCGGGCAGTGTCACGGTCTCCAATCAAGGCGCTTATACAGTGACCGTCTCTTCCCAGAATGGTTGCCAGGCGATGGCATCCGTCACAGTCGTTGAAAAGCCACTGCCTGTCTTTACCTTGACGGGCGGAAATGCCTTCTGTGAAAACTCCACGGAGGTGTTGACAGCCACTGGGGATAACGATTATGTGTGGAACACAGGCGAAACCACCAATCAGATCACCATCTCGGTTGGCGGCGTATATACCGTGACAGCTACTAATGATTATGGCTGCTCATCGCTTTCCAGTATATATGTTGGATTGATATCCGCACCGGTAGTCTCCATTATGGGCGTTGCGGAGCTGTGCCAGGGAGATACCACAGTGCTGACGGCCTCCACGGATGCGACACAGTTCCTTTGGAGCACAGGTGAAACCTCCCAGTCTGTTGAGGTTGTCCCCGAAAACACTGTTTACAGTGTCACCGTGACGAATGCCAGCGGATGTTCGTCCGTGGCGCAGCATGAGATCGTCTCTATGCCGGTGTACAACATCTCTCTTACGGGAACCATTTGTGAGCATCAGGGATATAATCAGCAAGGGTTTGACATTCCAGTGATGGATACGGCCGGAACCTATTCTTTCACCCGCCATCTGCAATCCGTGACGGGCTGTGACAGTACAATCAATCTGTTGTTAACCGTTAATCCGATGCCAAAGATGGACACTATCAACGGCCCGCAGAACATCACCCAATATGGCAATCAGTATTATTCAATCAATAATCCTCAAAATGTGAACACTTACGAATGGAGAGTGTCCAATATCCATTGGACCATCACCGAGGAGAATTTCTACAATGTGACGCTGAATGTCCCCACTAATGGCACGGGTGTCCTGACGGCCCGTGGAATCAACAATTGCGGATATACCGAGATATCCCTTGAGCTTTATTGCAATGTCGGCATTGAGGATTATCCGTCCAACGCTTCGGTCACCCTTTACCCGAACCCTGTTCACCAGTCGCTGTTCATCGACTTGGAGAACGCGCCTGATATCCGCAAGGTTCGTCTCTACGACGAATCAGGCCGTCTGGTCTATCAGACCAATTGCAAAGATACGCACATTGAAATTGACTGCACCCGCTTCGCCAATGGCCATTACACCGTGCAGTTCTTCAATGAGAAGGGCAGGAGCGTGGAAAGCAGGAAAATAATCGTGAATAATAAATAATTGATAATTGATAATTGATAATGAAGTGGGGAGTATGTACTGGATTCCTGATCGCTGATTGCTGATCACCATTCACTAATCACTAAACAACCACCAATCACCCAGCTTCAATAACCAATAACCCATAACCAATAACCATTACAAATATGGAATACAACTTTAGAGAAATCGAAAAAAAGTGGCAGAAAAAATGGAAAGAGACGGGTTTGTATAAGACCGAAATCGATCACAACAGACCGAAGTTCTACGTGTTGGATATGTTTCCCTATCCGTCAGGGGCGGGACTACACGTGGGGCATCCGCTCGGTTATATTGCTTCCGACATCTATGCGCGTTACAAACGGCAGAAGGGTTTCAATGTGCTGCACCCCATGGGATACGATGCTTTCGGTCTTCCTGCAGAACAGTACGCCATCCAGACGGGTCAACACCCGGCGGTGACTACCGAGAAGAACGTCAACCGTTACCGTGAGCAGCTCGACAAGATCGGTTTCTCATTCGATTGGGACCGTTCGTTCAAGACCTGCGACCCGGACTATTACAAGTGGACGCAATGGACTTTCATCCAACTGTTTAACTCTTACTACTGCTATCAGGCGAACCAGGCAAGACCCATTAGCGAGTTGATGGAGGCCTTTGCCGAGAATGGCACATTCGGTTTGGAAGTGGCGCAGACCAAACCTATGGAGTTTACCGCTGAGGAGTGGAAGGCCGCATCCGAGAAAGAACAGCAGGAGATTCTGATGAACTACCGTTTGGCTTACTTGGCGGACACTTGGGTGAACTGGTGCCCCAAACTCGGCACTGTGCTCGCCAACGACGAAGTGGTGAACGGACTCTCTGTGCGCGGTGGCTTCCCCGTGGAACGCAAGTTGATGAAACAGTGGATATTGCGCGTCTCTGCCTACGCGGAACGACTGCTGCAAGGACTTGAAAAGGTGGACTGGACCGACTCTCTGAAGGAGATTCAGCGCAACTGGATCGGGCGTAGTGAGGGTGCCGCGGTGTGGTTCCCGCTCGCCAAAGAAGGCCAATTGGATTGGAAGAAAATATACATGGGAGGCAATATTGAAGGCGTTGAAAGTGAATCTGCTTTCGAGATTTTCACCACTCGTCCCGATACCATCTTCGGTGTGACCTTTATGGTGTTGTGCCCTGAACATGAGATGATTGAACAGATTACCACTCCGGAGCAGAAAGCCGAAGTGGAGGCCTATGTGACATGGGCGAAGAATCGCTCCGAACGCGAGCGCCAGGCAGAGGTCAAGAAAGTGAGCGGCGTCTTCACCGGTGCGTTCGCCATCAATCCCATCACAGAAGAGCGCATCCCGATTTGGGTGAGTGACTACGTGCTGTCCGACTATGGTACGGGAGCCATTATGGCTGTGCCTGCCCACGACAGCCGCGACTTCGCCTTCGCCCGCCATTTTAACCTGCCGATACGCCAGGTGGTGGCGCCCGCTGTGGATGAAATCAGCGATCCCGACACATGGGAGGAATCCCTGGACAGCAAGACAGGTGTTTGCGTCAATTCGGGATTTATCACAGGCATGACCGTCAAGGAAGGCGGCAAAGCGATGATTGAGAAAATCAAGACGATGGGAATTGGTTACGGCACCGTGAACTATCGCCTGCGCGACGCCATCTTCAGCCGCCAGCGCTATTGGGGCGAGCCGTTCCCCGTCTATTATAAGGATGGGATGCCTTATCCCGTTCCTGAGTCCGAGCTGCCTGTTGTACTCCCCGAAGTCGATCAGTTCCTGCCTACCGAAACGGGCGAGCCGCCCTTGGCTCGTGCCAAGGACTGGACCTACAACGGATATCAGCGCGAATACAGCACCATGCCCGGATTTGCTGGTTCCAGCGCTTACTATCTGCGCTATATGGACCCGAAGAACGATAAGGAACTGCTTTCCAAGGAGGCCGACGAGTATTGGCAGAACGTGGATCTTTACGTCGGCGGTGCGGAACACGGCACCGGTCACCTCATCTACGCCCGCTTCTGGAACAAATTCCTCTTCGACCTCGGCATAAGCTGCAAAGACGAACCGTTCCAGAAACTTATCAACCAAGGTATGATTCAGGGACGTTCCAACTTCGTCTATCGTGTGGTGGGCACCAACAAATTCGTCTCCCTCAATCTTAAAAAGGAGTATGAAACCACGCCTATCCATGTGGATGTCAACATTGTGCACAATGATGTCCTCGACATTGAGGCGTTCAAAAACTGGATGCCCGACTTCAAGGATGCCGAGTTTGTTTTGGAAAACGGCCAATACATCTGTGGCTGGGAGGTTGAGAAGATGTCCAAGTCGAAATATAACGTGCAGAATCCTGACGATTTGGTGGAAAAATACGGCGCGGACACGCTGCGTATGTACGAAATGTTCCTCGGACCGGTCGAGATGGCCAAACCGTGGGACACCAACGGCATCGAGGGCGTTTCCCGCTTCATCCGCAAGTTCTGGAAGCTTTTCTTCGATGCAGAGGGCAATTTTGCTGTCACTGAAGAGGAACCGACCAAGGCCGAGTGGAAGACGCTGCACAAGACCATCAAGAAGATTGAGGAGGACAATGAACGCTTCTCCTTCAACACGGCGGTGAGCGCTTTCATGATTTGCGTGAACGAACTGAACGACGCCAAGTGCAACAAACGCGCTGTACTTGAACCGCTCTGTATCTTGGTGTCGGCATACGCACCCCATATCACGGAGGAGTTGTGGTCGCTGCTCGGTCACGAGGAATCCATCTTGAAAGCTACCTATCCTGTTTATGATGAGCATTATATGGTGGAGGACGAATACCTCTATCCCGTCTCCTTCAACGGCAAGATGCGTCTGAAGATGTCGTTCCCTGCTGATTTCGGTCCTAAGGATATCGAACCCAAAGTGTTGGAAAGTCCCGATGTGCAGAAATGGCTGGCCGGCGCCACCCCGAAGAAGGTGATTGTTGTACCGAAGAAGATTGTCAATATCGTGTTTTAGCTTTTGGCTTTTGGCTTTTAGCTTTTAGCTTTTAGCCAACAGCCAATAGCCAATAGCCAATAGCCAAAGTGAAACAGAAGGATTTCGTTTTCAATCTCTGTCTGCTCATTTTTCTGAACCTTCTGGTTAAGCCGTTCTGGATGCTCGGCGTGGACGTGGGGGTGCAGAATAGCGTGGGGGCGGAGAGTTACGGACTCTATTTCTCTATTTTCAATTTCACGTTGCTTTTCTATATGCTGCTCGACATGGGCACTGCGAATTTCAACAACCGCAATATAGCGCAGAATACGCAGCTGTTAGATAAGCACTTGTCGAGTTACATTATCCTTCGGCTGCTGCTAGGGGTGGTCTATTTTGTGATTATTTTCGCTGTCGCACTGCTCATCGGCTACCGGGGCATACAGCTTCGGCTTCTGTTTTGGATTGGGTTGAACCAGTTCCTGAGCGCTTTCCTGCTCTATGTGCGCTCCAATATCTCCGCCCTGCTGATGTTCAAGACCGACAGTGTCATCTCGGTGACCGACAGGATCTTAATGATTATTTTCTGCGGAATGTTGTTGTGGGGCAACATTACGGATCAACCCTTCCGCATCGAGTGGTTCGTCTGGTGTCAGACAGCGGCGTACCTCATCACCATTGCGATTGCGCTCACGATTGTTTTGCGCAAAGCGCATCTGCGGAAACTACACTGGGATGTTCCCTTTTTTCTGGTTATCATCAAGAAAAGTTTGCCGTATGCGCTGATTTCCCTTTTGATGGCCTGCTATTACCGTATGGATTCCGTGATGCTGGAGCGGATGCTGCCCCGCGACATAGGAGCGGAACAAGTAGGAATCTATGCATCCGCATTCCGACTGCTGGATGCACTTGTGATGATTGCCTACCTGTTTTCGGTCATTCTGTTGCCGCTATTCTCCAAAATGCTGAAGCAGAAAGAGAATGTTGTGCCTGTGGTGCGCACTTCCTTTTCGCTGCTATTCCTGTTTTCGGTTACCGCTGTCGTGATGCTGTATGTCTATCGCGAACCTGTAATCCAACTGTTTTATCCAGATATTGCGGAAAGCAGTGTGGAGGTTTTCAGGTTGATTATTTTCGGCCTGATCCCGATTTCCATGAATTACCTGTTTGGCACGCTGCTCACCGCTAGCGGAAGCATGAAGGCACTGAATATCACTGCGGCTATTGGCATTGTCATTAATGTTATGGTCAATCTCTTGTTGATACCGAGGATGCAAGCATGTGGTTCAGCGGTGGCCAGTTTCTGCACGCAGTTCACTGTTGCGTTGCTGCAGTTTATCCTTGCCTGGCGCATTATAGGGTTTCCGCTCACATCGCTCCCATGGCTCCGTTGTTTGATTTTCTTGGTTCTCCTTGTCCCTGTTGTTGCCTTTGCGCCGCGCATTCTGCATGTCGGCACTCTGTGGTCGTTGCTGATTCTCGGTGTTTTCTCCCTGCTGGTTGGCTTCGCTACCGGTCTGCTGCGTTTCCGGAATGTGAAAACGATGATGCGATGAATGGGCGATGAATGATGCGATGACACGATGAATGGACGATGAATATGGAGACGTGCCGATGGCGCGTCTTTTTTTTGCGATGATAGCGAAGAAACGTTTAACTTCAGGTTGTTTACAAAAAAAAAAATATCGTGTTGTAATATGAAGAAAAAATGTATTTTTGCGGATTGGAATATAATGTAAAATAATATAAGTATGAAAAGTAATTTTTCCTCTTTGAGATTAGTGGCCGTTTTTGCTTTAATGGCTTGCTTTACAATTGGTTATGCGCAATGCGACCAAGGCAATGTGTATGGTCAGAAAGGTCAGAAGACAGGATTCGCAATTGTGTTCGGTGACTCCACCGGTCAACATGTTGTGCCGACTTCAGCCCTGAGTCTCCCCACTTTCAAGGGCGGCAACAAGGCCATGTGCCGTTACATTAACAAAACAAAAAAGTATCCGGTCAACCTCAAAAACCAGAAAATTTCCGGTACAACCGTCGTTCAAGCCAAGGTCTTGAAAGACAGTACTCTGACTGACATTCAAGTGGTCACCAGCTCTGGTTACCAAGAATTTGACGATGAAGCGCTCCGCGTGGTGGAGTCATTCCCCAAGATGATTCCTGCCACTCAAAGCTGCGAACCGCAGGACATGATTCTCCAAATCCCCGTGACTTTCATCTATGAGGACGAAGTCGCTGCCGATAAGAAGAGAGAAGAGATGGAGAAAATCAAAAAGGATTTCGCGAAGCCCATCACGCTCTATTTCGAGAACGACCGTCCGGATCCTCGCACCAAACAGGAAACCACCAATACGGAATACATGGGTCTGTACAACAACTACATGTCTGCAAAGAACACTTACGTCACCAGCGCAGGCAAGGGCTTGAGCGGCTCCCAGAAGACCAATGCGGAAAATGCCGTGGAGACCTTCTTCAATGACTCTATCCAGACCGGTTATGACCGTTTGGTGAAGCTCACCAACTATCTCGTTGAAGCCCTTCAGGATGGCAACCATGTGGAATTCACCATCAGCGGTTTCGCCAGCCCGCTCAGCAACAGCGACTACAACAAGCACCTTTCTGCCCGCCGTATTGAAAGCGTCCTTAACTACATGTCTCAGGCACACGGTGGTGTCCTCGCTCCTTACATCAACGGTAGTAAGCCCGGCCTTACCATCCACAAGGTTCCGGAAGGCCAGGTCAACCACAGCTTCAGCACCAACGCCGTCCGCGAGACCGTCTATGGTCTGCAAGCCGCCAAGGACAGAAAGATTGTCATCGACCGGATCACGATCAAGTAAAAGGTTATACCATATTATATATAATAGGGGAGCCGGAGTGGTTCCCCTATTTCGTTTTAAATGGATAATTGATAATGGATAATTGATAATTGATAATGGATAATTGATAATTGATAATTATGGTCTCATACGTGCCTTCGAGGTCTTGACGATTGATTTCAGCAATTTGACAAGTTCTTCTGCGTCGTTATTTATGGATTCGTGTTCGATGTCAGTCAGATAATGAGTTTTATGCAACAAATTTAGCCAATACACCGTTTCATCAGCTTCTTTTAATGCGATGTTCATTTTATGAATAAAATCGGCTTTGCTTTGCGCGTTTTGGCTTTCACTAATATTGGCTCCAATACTGGTGCCTGATCTCTTAATCTGTTCTGCCATTACATACTCATGCTTTTCACAAGTGAGATATTTGTAAAGATTGACTATTCGAATTGAGAATGCAGCACTTTTTTCCAAAACAACATTTCGTTTCATGTTTCTGAATATTAGTAATTGTTTATTTTGTTTTTTGTCTCGACAAAAATAATAAAAAAACAAATCCCCACCACCATTATCCATTATCCATTATCAATTATCAATTAATCAATTGGTTACATCGAAAAGTTGCGTTTTCGAAAAAAAAATAATAAACGGAACGGGGAATAAAGAAAAAAGTGTATTTTTGCAAACTTTTTGAAGTGGAATGCAAAGGCGGGTGGAAAAGCAGGGTTTGAACCGCGTAACTTATTGATTTCACGGACTGTAATGAAATAGGGTAGGATCGAGGCAGATGGGATTTATCGTTACGATTTTGGTGAATAGTTGCATTTTTCTTTCAAAAAATGGACTATTTTTTTTTGAATATTAGTAATAAAAATAAATTTTAGAAGGGATGAAAAAGATTAAAATTACACAAGTAAGAAGCGCGGTTGACAGACCCGCCCGTCAGAAAAGATCTTTACAAGCATTAGGTATTCGCAAAATGCATCAAACTGTCGAACATGAGGCAACCCCCCAAATCCTGGGTATCGTGGATGCCGTCAAGCATTTAGTGAACGTGGAAGAAATGTAATTAATAACCAATAGAGCATAAAGAGATGGATTTACACAATTTAAAACCGGCAAAAGGATCAACACACAGAGAACGCAGAATCGGTAGAGGACAAGGTTCCGGAAAAGGCGGCACCTCCACACGTGGACACAAGGGCGCACAATCCCGCTCCGGTTACAGCCGTAAGATCGGTTTCGAAGGCGGTCAAATGCCCATTTACAGAATATTGCCCAAGAGAGGTTTCAAAAATATCAACCGCGTTGAATATAACGCCATCAACATCAGCACTCTCCAACAGCTGGCAGAGAAGAAGAATGTCGATAAGATCGACCGCGAGGTGCTCGTGAACAACGGCTTGGCCAAGAAGAACGACCTCATCGCCATCCTGGCGAAGGGCGAGCTTACCGCCAAGGTTCATGTCATCGCTGACAAATTCTCCGCAAAGGCCAAAGCTGCCATCGAGCAGTGCGGCGGCACGGCAGAACTCGTTAACGCTCCCGCAGCTGAGTAATCGTCATTAAATAACCTTTACAATGAAAAAATTTATTGAAACCATTAAAAATATATTCAGGATTGAGGATCTGAGAAAACGCATTCTCTACACCTTGTTCATCATCCTGATATACCGCTTCGGAGCGCACGTCGTGCTTCCGGGCATCAACCCCGGTTCCCTTTCCGCTTTCAGCAGCGCCGCTCAAAAAGGTCTGCTCGGTATGTTGGATCTCTTCTCCGGCGGTGCTTTCTCCAACGCCTCCATTTTCGCGTTGGGTATCATGCCGTACATCACGGCATCCATCGTGGTGCAGCTCTTCACTTTGGCAGTGCCTTATTTCCAACGCCTCGCCAAGGAAGGTGAAAGCGGCCGTACCAAAATCAACCAGATCACCCGTTACCTCACAGTGGCCGTGTTGGCTGTGCAGGCACCTGCCTACATCACCCAACTCACCGTGCAATTCCCCGGCGCCGTGGCTCCCTCTATGCTTGAGACCCGCATCCTCGGATTCTCCGCATTCGCCATCTGTGCTTTTATCCTGCTGATCTCCGCCACCCTGTTCATCATGTGGCTCGGCGAGCGTATCACGGATAACGGTATCGGCAACGGTATTTCCATGATCATCATGATCGGTATTATCGCCCGTCTGCCTTTCGCCCTGAAAGCAGAGTTCACGGCTCGTATCACCGAGATGAACGGCGGTCCTATCATCTTCATCCTGGAAATCATCCTGATGATGCTGATCATTGGTCTTTGTATCATGCTCGTCCAAGGCACCCGTCGCGTTCCCGTCCAATATGCGAAACGCGTGATCGGCAACAAACAATACGGTGGTGTTCGTAACTACCTGCCCCTTAAGGTTAATGCCGCTGGCGTTATGCCTATTATCTTCGCCCAGGCATTGATGTTCATTCCGTTGACATTCGTGAACATCTCTCAAGAGACCACTTCCGGTTTCTGGAGCAGTTTCATCGATTATAACCGTTTGGGATACAATGTCGTCTTCTTCCTGATGATCATTGCCTTCACCTATTTCTACACGGCAATCACCATCAACCCGCAGCAGATTGCGGAGGATTTGAAGAAGAACAACGGCTTTATCCCCGGCGTGAAACCCGGCAAACAGACTGCGGAGTATATCGACAAGATCATGTCCCGCATCACGTTGCCCGGCTCCATTTTCCTGGGTATCGTGGCTATCCTTCCCGCTATCGTGCGTTTGTTCGGTGTCAACCAGCAATTCGCGCAGTTCTTCGGCGGCACTTCCCTGCTGATTATGGTGGGTGTGGTGTTGGATACGCTGCAACAGATTGAAAGCCACCTGCTCATGCGCCACTATGATGGTCTGACCAAATCAGGTCGTATTAAAGGCCGTACAGGCGGTGGTATTTACGGGACTCACTAATAGATAATATTGCGGAAGATGCCCAAAATAACCAGATATAACGAGGAGGAATTTGCGATGCTGCGCGCAAGCGCAAACGTCGTGGCGATCACCCTGGCTGAAGTCGCCAAAGCGATCCAGCCGGGCGTGCCGCTTTCCTATCTCGACAATATTGCGGAGCAATGCATCCGCGACCATCATGCCATTCCGGCATGCAAGGGTTATATGGGCTATCCCGCAACTCTCTGCCTTTCGGTGAACGATGTGGTGGTCCACGGAATCCCGACCCCGACCCAGTATTTGCGTGATGGCGACATCGTTTCCGTGGATTGCGTGGCGTTGCTGAACGGGTATCATGGCGACTTCTGCTACACTTTCGCAGTGGGTGAAGTGGCTGAGGAGACGAAACTTCTGCTTAAGCGCACCAAGGAGTCCCTGAACAAAGCCATCGAAGTGGCAAAAGCAGGTAACACCTTTGCGCAGGTGGCCAGTGCCATTGAGCAGTATATCGCACAGTTCAACTATTCGGTGCCGGCGGAGTTCACCGGTCATGGCATCGGCCGCAATATGCACGAGGAGCCGAGTATCCCGAACTATGCGGTGAGACATTTCGACAGTCTCAACAGAACACGAATCGAGAAGGGTATGTCCTTCTGCGTGGAACCGATGGTCAAGATAGGGCTGGGCAATTGCCGCGACAGGAACGTGTTCCAGAGCCGCATCGAAAGCGACGGATGGACTTCCCACACGCCCGATGGAAAACCGGCCGCGCACTTTGAGCACCAGTTGATCGTCACCGACAACGGTACGGAGGTCATCTCCTCCTACAAACCTTTGGCTGAGGTGATTGGAACCGAAGAATTGTATTAAAAAAGATAGAATATGGCAAAACAATCAGCAGTTGACATTGACGGAGAAGTGATTGAAGCGTTGGGTAACGGACAGTACAGGGTGCGTTTGGAGAGCGGTCATGTGATTTTGGCCCATCTCTCAGGAAAGATGCGTATGCATTACATCAAGATCATCCCGGGCGACCGTGTCCAAGTGGCTATGTCACCCTACGACTTGACCAAAGGTAGAATCACCTATAGGCATAAGAATTAAGACGTTAGACTTGAGACGTTAGACGTGTGAAAAGTGAGAATAGATAGAGATAAATAATAATAAAAATAATAAAGCAATGAAAGTAAGAGCATCAGTTAAGAAAAGATCAGAAGATTGCATCGTGGTGAGACGCCATGGTGTGGTGTATGTGATTAACAAGAAAAACCCGAAATTCAAACAGCGTCAGGGTTAATCGAGAATTCAAATAATTATTCATCATAAAAAAAACATTAGAGTAATATGGCTAGAATAGCAGGTATTGATTTGCCTAAAAACAAACACGGTGAAATCGGCTTGACCTACATTTACGGAATCGGCAGAAGCACTGCCCAAAGGATTCTGACCAAAGCCGGCATCAGTTGGGATAAAAAGGTAAATGAATGGAACGACGATGAGTTGGCATTGATTCGTGGATTAGTGAATGAGTTGAAAGTGGAAGGTCCGCTCAGATCCGAAGAGCAGATGAACATCAAACGTTTGATGGATATCGGTTGCTATAGAGGTATTCGTCACCGTCTGGGTTTACCGGTTCGCGGTCAGAGCACCAAGAACAACGCCCGTACACGTAAGGGTCGTAAGAAAACTGTCGCCAACAAGAAGAAAGCGACCAAGTAGTAATTAATCACGGATAGAAGAAAATTATCAGTATGGCAAAAAATACAAAATCAACGAAGAAGAGAGTCGTTAGAATTGAGGCATCCGGTAAGGCGTTTATCTATGCTTCTTTCAATAACGTCATCGTTTCCCTCACCAACAACGACGGTCAGGTGATTTCCTGGTCTTCCGCTGGTAAGATGGGTTACAGAGGTTCCAAGAAAAACACTCCCTATGCTGCCCAGATGGTGGCTCAGGATTGCGCGAAGGTTGCCTACGACCTCGGTCTGCGCAGAGTGAAGGTTTACGTTAAAGGTCCGGGACAAGGCCGTGAGTCGGCTATCCGCTCCATCAACACCACGGGTATCATCGTGGAAGAGATCACGGATGTCACTCCGCTTCCGCACAATGGTTGCCGTCCTCCCAAACACAGAAGAGTATAATTTATCATTCATCATCGAAAATATATAGAATATGGCAAGATATACAGGACCCAAAACGAAAATCGCAAGAAAATTCAAGGAACCCATCTACGGTCCCGACAAATATTTCGAGAGAAAGAACTATGCCCCGGGTCAGCATGGTCAGTCTCGCAGACGCTCGAAACTTTCCGAGTATGGTATGCAGCTGCAAGAGAAACAGAAAGCGAAATACACCTACGGTATTCTGGAGCGTCAGTTCCGTAAACTGTTCCACCAGGCATCCCGCATGAAAGGTATCACCGGTCAGAACTTGATGCAACTCATCGAGTCTCGTCTTGACAATGTGGTGTTCCGCTTGGGCATCGCCCCCACCCGTAACGCAGCCCGTCAGCTCGTTTCCCACCGCCACATCACCCTCAATGGCCAGATTTGCAACATCCCTTCGACGTTGCTTCGTCCTGGTGACATCGTTGAGGTCCGTGAGCGTTCCAAAACCCTCGAGGTGATTGAGAATTCTCTCAGCGGCAAGGCAATGAACTATGCATGGCTCGAATGGGACGGCAGTCTCAAGGTTGGAAAATTCATGCAATATCCTCAGAGAGAGGAGATTCCTGAAACCATCAACGAGCAGGCAATCGTTGAGTTGTACTCTAAATAATAGCTTTTAGCTTTTAGCTATTGGCTTTTGGCTAAAAACAAATAACAGTAAAAAATCAAACAAAAATGGCAATATTAACATTTCAAAAACCCGATAAGGTCATCATGAATGAGGCCGACGATTTTCACGGCATATTTGAATTTCGTCCGCTGCAGCAAGGTTTCGGCGTCACCGTGGGTAATGCCCTCCGCCGCGTGTTGCTCTCTTCATTGGAAGGCTATGCCATTACCTCTGTGAAAATTGAAGGCGTCGCGCAAGAATTTTCATCAATACCGGGCGTTATGGAAGATGTCCTCGACATTGTCCTTAACCTCAAACAGGTTCGCCTGAAAAATAAGGTTGACGGCTATACCTCCGAGAAAGTGTCCATCGTCATCAGCGGTCAGGACACCTTCACGGCCGGCGACATGAACCGCTATCTCAATTATTTCCAGGTGTTGAATCCGGATTTGCTGATTTGCCGCATGGAACCCACCGTCCGCTTGAACATGGAAATCACCATCGACAAAGGCCGCGGTTATGTTCCGGTTGAAGACAATCGCCAACTCCATGATGGTATTGATGTTATTGCCGTTGACTCAACCCATACCCCTATCCGTAACGTCAAATATACGATTGAGCCCTATCGTGTCGAGCAAAAGACCGACTTTGAGAAGCTGATCATTGAAGTGGAAACGGACGGTTCCATTCACCCGAAGGATGCCATCCAGGAAGCTGCCAAGATCTTGATTCAGCATTTCGCTCTCCTTTCGGATGAGAATATCGCTCTTGATGCGCAAGATCAGACAGACAGCCAGGAGGTTACGGAAGACAGTGAAAAGAATATCCGTCAAATCCTTCAAGCTAAACTTATTGACATGGATCTCTCGGTCAGAGCACTCAACTGCTTGAAATCTGCTGAGTTGGAGACTTTGGGTGATTTGGTCGCCTTCCACAAGGCCGACCTGCTCAAGTTCCGCAACTTCGGTAAGAAATCATTGGCAGAGCTGGAAGAGCTGGTTCACAACAAGGGCTTGGAATTTGGCATGAATGTAGAAAAGTATAATATAGATAACGAATAGAACAATGAGACACGCTAAGAAAATCAACCATTTAGGTAGAACAGATGCGCACAGAAAGGCCATGTTGTCCAATATGGCAACCTCTCTGATTATGCATAAGAGAATCAACACCACGTTGGCCAAGGCCAAGGCGTTGAGAATGTATGTGGAGCCTATCGTGACCCGTTCCAAGAATGACACGACGCACTCACGTCGTGAGGTGTTCGCTCAATTGCAGAACAAATATGCTGTCACGGAGCTGTTTAGAGAAATTTCCCCCAAGATTGCTGATCGTCCGGGCGGTTACACCCGTATCCTGAAGACCGGTTTCCGTAAGGGTGACAATGCCGAGATGTGCATCATCGAGTTTGTAGATTTCAATGAAACCTACACGGTAGAGAAAACTAAGAAGAAAGCCACCCGTACGCGCCGTAGCAGCAAGAAAGCCGCCGCTCCCGTCGTTGAGAACGTGGCTGAAGAGACCCCGGCAGCAGAAGCCGCAGAAGTGGAAACCCCTGCCGCTGAGTAACACACGTAGTGTTATTTTGTTAGTACTGAAAAGAGATGTCTGGAAGATGTCTCTTTTTTTTATACAAATCTTACATGAAAAGATGCAAAAAAAGAGCAGAGTCTCCAATCGAAACTCTGCTCTTTTAGCCAAAAGCTAAAAGCCAATAGCTAACAGCCGATTAGTATCCGAAAATCTCCTCCAAAGAGAGTTTCGTGACCTTCCCGTACTTCTCCAGTCCTTTCAAATCCACCTCGTTCTCGTTGCCGAGCACGACCACTACGCGCTTCTGGCCCTTGATGTAGTTGGCGTTGAAGGTCTTCACATCGTTAATGGTCATTTTCTGGATGGCGTTGAAGGAGGTTCTGTCCAACGGAGCTTTCAGTCCCATCTCCTCGCAAGTGAGGTAGTAGTTGATGATACTCATCTTGCGGGTGCGGTTGGTGCGGTATTGGGAAATCAGGGAAGTCTTGGCCAAGTCAAAGTTCAGCTCAGACACGGGCATGTTGTCCAGCAGATCCGTGAAGGCCTCCATGGCGTCGATCAGCTTGTCGTTCTGCGTGCCGATGTGGGTCATATTGTAGTTGTATTTGCCTTTCTCGCTGGGTTCCACATAGTAAGCGGCGGCGGAGTAGGCCAAGGAGCGTTTTTCGCGGATTTCTTGGAACACGATGGAGTTCATGCTGCCACCGAAGTATTCGTTGTACATCTCGATTTGCGGACTCATCGCCCAGTTGGCGGGCACGGAGGTGCTCAGCTGGCGGCACAGGGACTGTTTGGCATCGTAGTGGGCGAAATAGACCTTGTTGTCTTTCGTGGCGAGACGGTCGTAGTCGGCACCCATCTTGACGGGTTTCTTGGCCGGATGCACGCTGTGCTTGTCGGTGAGGACCTTCTGCAAGTCATTAAGACTCAGGTCACCGTAATAGAGGATGCGCTGCGGCTGAGAGGTCATCGTCTTGATCTGGTTGATGACATCCTGGGCCTTGATCTTCTGGACCTCTTCGTTGCTTACGAAATACTTGCGAATGTTGTCCTTACCGAAGGAAGCGTAACGCAACATGTTTTGGAAGATGGTCTGTTGGCGCGATTTCGCATCCACGCGGGATTTCAGGACGTCGCTGATGGAGTTTTTAACGGATTCCTCGGAGATTTTCGGGTGGTTGAGGATGTCCTCCACGATGGCCATGGCTTTCTCCATGTTCTCGCTGAGACCGTTGATATAGATGCTGGCATATTTGTCGCCAAAACCGATGGAATAGGAGCAGGCGAGGTCGTACATCTCGCGGTTGATTTGGCTCAGTGTGCGGTTCTCGCTCTCCAGCTGGTCGAGGAAGTTGTTGGTGATGCCGGCTTTCTTGTCGTAAAATCTACCATAGTTGTAACGATAGACAAGCGTGAAACGGCCGTTGTCGGTGTTCTTCACATAGAGAATCTCGTTGCCGTTGGCCTTGCCCTTCTGCATGTCTTTGTTGAAATCCACGAAAACGGGCTCGATGGGGTTCACTTTCATGTCTTTGACCTCTTTCAGGAAGGGGCTCTCCACATCACGGTTCATGACCACAGGGGTGATTTCGGGCTTATCGACTTTCTGCACGTTGCGTTGCTCGCCTTGACGTTTATAGACGATTACATAGTTGTTTTTCTTGAAGATACGGTTCGCAAAGTCGATGACATCTTCCTTCGTGACATAGCTCATGTTCTCGGTCTCGTTGATGACATCCTGCCAGCTCCGGTGAGCGAGGTAAGCCATGGCCATGGCCATAGCACGGTTGGTGTTGCTTTCCAACGAGGTCATGTCGCTGAGTTTGCGGTTGTTGATGGCGGCGGTAAGAAGCTTTTCGTCCCAGTTTCCGGATTTCAGTACCTCGATTTGTTGCAGCAACAGGTCTTTCAGCTGCTCCAGGGTTTGTCCCTCCTTAGGTCTGCCGTAGAGACGGAAGTAGGCGTAGTCGTTGAGGTCGCTCACGCCGGAATAGGCGGTCATCGCTAACTGTTTTTGGTTGATGTTCTCGTCAATAATACCGCAGGAGCCGTTCATCAGCACAGCGTCGGCCATCTCGGCAAGGAGCACGTCACGTGAACCGGTGCCGGCGTCAATGCGGTAGCCGATTTGCACGTTCTCGGGTTCCAGACCATAGACTTCCACGGTCTTCACCTCGCGGATCGGTTTTTCGTGGATGTAGGTGAAATCAGGAATATAGCGCGGCTGAATCCTTCCGAAATATTTGTCAATCAATTTGATGACTTGATCAGGATCGAAGTCGCCCGCCATGGCGATACAGTAGTTGTTCGGCACATAGTAGGTGTAGAAATGCTTGTTGATGTTGGTCAGGGACGGATTCTTCAGGTGCTCAATCGTTCCGATGGTGGTCTGTGTGCCGTAAGGATGGTTCGGGAACAGGGCTTCGTTCAGCTTTTCGTAAGCCGTGCGGCTGTCGTTGGCCATGTTCATGTTCTTCTCCTCATAGACGGCCTCCAGCTCGGTGTGGAACAAGCGGAAGACGGGATTGGCGAAACGCTCGCCCTCAATCTTCAGCCAACGCTCGACCTCGTTGCTCGGGATGTCCTCCTGATAGACAGTCATGTCGTTGGAAGTGAAAGCGTTAGTGCCCTGTGCACCGATCATCGACATCATCTTGTCATACTCGTTCGGGATGGCGTACTTGGATGCTTCGTAGGACACGGAGTCGATCTGATGATAGATGGCTTTGCGCTGGGCGGGGTCGGTGGTGTGGTTATAGACCTCGTACAACGCTTCGATCTTCTTGAGCTGCTCCTGTTCCTTGGCCCAGTCCAGGGTGCCGAAATGGTTGGTGCCCTTGAACATCAAGTGTTCCAAGTAGTGGGAGAGGCCTGTGGATTCGGACGGGTCGTTCTTGCTGCCCACGCGCACCGCGATGTAGGTCTGGATGCGCGGCACGTCCTTGTTCACCGACATGAACACTTGCAGACCATTGTCTAAGGTGTAGTGAATGACGTTCATCGGGTCATTCTGATAAGTTTCCTTGTGATAATTCTGCGCAAAAGAGCTGAAGGCCAGGAAACAGAAGGCCGACAGCAGCAGAGTTGCAAAAAAGTTACGTTTCATAATGCTTGATTTGTATTATTTTTTGATGAATTTTTCGGTATGACATTCGTTGTCCGTGGTGATTTTCACGACATAGACGCCTTGCGGAAGCGAAGAAATATTAATTCTAGAGTCAGGATTACTTTCAGAGAACATGATGTTGCCCAACAAATCGTAAATTTCAATGTTTTGAATATCATCAGAGGTGATATTCAGCTGATTTTGGGCTGGATTAGGGTATATATGCCTCTCCGTCTTCTCGTGTGTGGGCACAGCGTCGTGCAGGAAAGTCACGTCAAAGCTCGCCTGGTCGCCGCTGTACTGGATGTTGGTGATTTCAAAACTGGTTTCCGGGGTTCCGTCGGTGAGGAAGGGTCGCGGATTGGTGGTGGGACCGAAAGCTCTGCGGTTACCGTTACCAAATGTCGCAAAGTTTATGTTCCCGTTGATGGTGTCAATGGTGCTGCCGGGACGGAAAACCCAGTAAGAATGCGGCTTTTCATAAAAGTCAAATACGCCGTTCCCGGCATCGTATAGGTCGTTGAGGTTAACATTGTCGTACCACCTGCCGATAATCACACCGCTGCGGGGAACATTTTCCATAAAATCGTTGCTATTCCGATACTCAATAGTGAACCATTGGTCCGGATCGATGGATGATCGGATGAAATAGCAGTTGTTGTGATCAGAGGAAGTGTTGCTATTTAAAATATAGTGGCCATCGCTTGTGATTTCGATGGGTTCGTCAACAATACCTAAGAACTTGTATTTCAGGATAGTGGAGATTTGCTGCAGATTGTTTTGCGCCATTTGGTCCCAAATTCCGACAGGAACGATTTCGTTGTAATTGTAATAATGGTAATAGTCAGGTATTCCCAAAGAGTGTCCCATCTCATGGCAGAACACATTGGCGGAGAAATAGTAGCCGGAATTGGCGAATTCAAAATTGTAGCAGCGTGGTAGTTTCCCGTTGATGTAAATCTCCTCGGGCAGTCCTGCGTAATAGGCACTGAAAAAGTTCATGTGGGGCCACAAAAGGTCGTTCCAGTCTCCGACACCGCCTTTGAGGATAAAGCTGATGTTGTCGATAAGTCCGTCATTATTGCCGTCCAGATTGATGTTGCTGTCAACAAGATTCAAGGAATCGACGTATCGGAGTACTCTTGCCAGCATCTCAAATTCCCGAATGACTTGGTCGGTATAGCCGTCCGGATTGGTCTCGCTTTGGGGTTGGAAATAGGAACGCGGGTAAGAATCCTGATAGGAGATGATGGCGGTGTCTTGGATGTTGTTGGTATAGACCGTGTGATAGTTGATTTTCCCGTATGTCATCGCGTTGTAGTAGTTATGGACTGAGACATGGTTCGGAGTGGTGTCGTTGAACATCTGATCAATGGGCTCAAGTGTTTCGGTAAACTCCTCGTCATCGGCAAAACGAATGAAGATGACCAAGTTGGTGAGCGTCATCTGCTCGCTCCGATTCAAATGGATGTGGGGAGCCAGTTGGTAGTTTTGGGGAGGACGCGGCGGCATCATCGGCGGAATCGTATCTGCAGGTGCGGCAAAGCCGAGAAACGCAATCGCGTTGAACAATAGGACAAGAAACTTTTTCGTTACGGTTCCAGACTTCATTTATCCTTGATTTTGATTTAACTCGCAAAAATATATTTTTTGCGTTTTGGAGGCCGATATGTTGATAATTATTGAAATTTTGTCGCCGCCTCCCCGTCCCCGTCCAATTTTCATACACCCTTGTCACAATAATGGACACCCGTCCGACGTTGACTTTTGTGTAAATGGCTGATTTTTAGGTGTGTGTCGGTTTTGGCACGGTTTTGGGAATTAAACTCCTACCTTGAGCAGCCCCGGAGGGGCAAGAGCTCGGTAGGGGTACGGATGAGGGAGATGATGCGATGATACGATGATGCGATGATGCGATGATGCGATGATGCGATGATACGATGATGCGATGATATTAGAACGAAACAACAAAACAATGATACGATTAGAGAACATCAGCAAAAGTTTCCGCTCCGAGACGGTGGAGACGAAAGCGCTACAGCGAGTAAACCTGGAGGTCCGGAAGGGCGAGTTCATAGCCGTGATGGGCCCTTCCGGTTGCGGCAAGACCACCTTGCTCAACATCCTCGGCCTCCTCAACACCCCCGATTCGGGCCGCTATTTCCTTGACGGCCGCGACGTGAGCGGACTGAAAGAGCGCGACCGGCTGAAGCTGCGGCGCGGGGTCATCGGCTTCGTCTTCCAGAGCTTCAACCTCATCGATGACATGAACGTCTTCGAGAACGTGGAGCTGCCGTTGCGCTACCTCGGCCTCAGCAAGTCGGAGCGCAAGGCGAAGGTCAACGAGGTGCTGGAGCGCATGAGCATCATCCACCGGGCGAGCCACTATCCGCAGCAGCTCTCCGGCGGGCAGCAGCAGCGTGTCGCCGTGGCCCGCGCGGTCGTCTCCAACCCGCAGCTCATCCTCTGCGACGAACCCACCGGCAACCTCGACAGCCACAACGGTCTCGACGTCATGCACCTGCTCTGCGACCTCAACGCCGCCGGCACCACCATCGTCATGGTCACCCACAGCGCCCACGACGCCGGGTTCGCGCACAGGATTGTGAAACTGCTGGACGGCACCATCAATGATGAATGCTGAATGATGAATGCTGAATGATGAATGTTGAATGCTGAATGCTGAATGCTGAATGTAGAATGTAGAATGAAGAATGATGGTACGAAAGAGCCCCAATTCCCCCCTTTAGGGGGGATGCCCGCAGGGCAGGGGGGAAAACTACTTCCTTGAGCAGCCCCGGAGGGGCAAGACGCGCGAAGCGCTAATAACCCCACACAAGCGAAGCGCAGTGTGGGGCTGGAAGAAGCAGAAGGTTCCGAACTGCGGAGACAGCGATGACGACGAAGCGCAGCCTCAGTGTATGGGCCTGACAAGAACGAAAAACCAAATCAGATATGAAACAAACCCCAAAAATCCTCAACATCCTCGGCCTCGCCGTGGCCATCGCCGCCTTCATGGTGGTGGCGATGGTAAGATACTATGACCTCCGGTACGACAAGTTCTATCCCGGCGCGGACCGCATCTACTCGGTGTGGCTCATGAGCTTCCATGAATTCAGTAACGGAACTCAAGAGTTGTCTTTGATGCCTACCAATTCAGATTTTAAGATGCTTACGGGAGTCTCTCTGGATGATCCTGCCAAGACACAGCCTTCCGTGCTGCCCTTCGAAGAGATGGCGGAGGATTGCATCATGAGCGGTTACGGTGGAGGCTGGAAACGGGTGGCAGCGGAAAACGGTACCTCGTTCGACACCATTTCAAAAATACAGATGACCATACCGTCCTACTTCCCCTTCTTCGGCATAGACATTAAAGAGGGAAGTTTGGAGAAATTTACCGACTTTAGAAATGCGGTGATTTCCAGTCGATTAGCAAAGATTCTGTTTCCTCATGGAAGTGCCATTGGGCAGCGGATTGTTTTGAGTTCCTCCGGCAAAGAGTCTGGAAGTGCTCCCCAAAATCCTGCGCTTGACACGCTTACTATTATTGCCGTTTTCAAGGATCTGCCGCAAAACAGCTCTCTGCATAACTATGACGTAGTGCGACACTATCCTCCTGGCATTGCTGTTGGTGGTGTCTATGTAAAAGTGAAAGACACGGCAATGGTTAATGTTTTGAAAGACAAAATATTGGATCGTTATCAAACGGCATATCACAATTTTTGGGACAATGTTGACACCACGGGCGACGAGGCTTTAAGTCAAGCGGAATATGATTTAAAGTATAAAGATGCGCCGAATAAAATCGACGATGTAAGATTGTCTTCTTTGCACGATGATTATCATTCACCCAACAATTTCTGGAATTTTGAGGCCAAGCAGTTTACAACGATGTCCAAAGCGTTGAGCATATTCGGCATCGTGCTGTTGCTGCTCGCCTTCCTGAACTTCACCAACTACGCGGTGGCCACCGTGCCGATGTTCCTGCGCAAGACGAACATCCGCAAGATCGAGGGTTGCTCCAACGCGCAGTTGAGGTGGGAGATGTTCGGGCGGTTCCTCCTCTCCGCCGTTATCGCTTTCCTCTTCGCGTTGGTCATCGTGGAGGTGTGCGCCCGCACGAAGGCGATTCCGTTCGTGACCATCAGTCTGAAGCTGGCGGACAATATGCCTGTGGTATGGCTTTCCGCCGCCGTCACCCTCTTGGTGGCCGTGGTCGCCTCGCTCTATCCGGTCTTCTACACTACCGCCGCCACCAACATCGATTCGGCGTTGAAGAGTCAGCTCGCCACCCCGCAGAAATACGGCAAGTGGCGCAAAGTGCTGCTTCGCATGCAGACCACCCCGGCCTCCGTGGTGCAGTTCTACGCCTCGTTCGCCATCATCCTCTTCATGACATTGGTTTTTGTGCAGAACCATCGGATGAAAACCGCTGATGTGGGCTTTGAAACGGAGAATATCTATGTGGCTCAACTTCAGAAACCAAATCTGCCGACTTCTGACGGATATCTGAAGTATCAAGAGGATTTTCAGTATAAAAATTTGGACTCCTTGAAGGGTGAATGGAGAAAGTTGGGGGCGATTGCAGACGTCACTTGGGCGGAGACTCCTGTGCTCGGATTTGGTAATATGTACAGTACTTTGGGACTTCAAATCGGGGATGAAAGGATAACCATCCCCGACCGCACAGTCTCAGCCAATTTCTTCCGGTTTTTTGGCATCAAAATGGTGGAAGGCCAGGATTTTGAAGAGGATAGTGTCAAATTCCGTACGGGCAGAATCATCAATGAAGCAGCGCTGAAATTGACGAAGCAGTGGGATACAGACTCAAACAGAACGAAAGCGGGGGTCATCGGTGTTGTGCAAGATTTCCACAACATGCCGCTCATCGACCAAATTGACCCGTGCATCTATCTCGCGAAAGGCAATTCCGAGCTTGTATGGGGTTGTCCATATATTTATATCAAATTGAAAGACGCTAACAAACAAGATTTGGATACGTCTTTGATAAGCCAGATGAACACCGTTTGTGCTCGTTGGGGACATCTGAGGCCGTTCACCTCGCTGAAGGCTGTCATCGACAAAGAATACCAGAAAGAGGACGACTTCGCCAAACTGATGGCGTTGTTCGGGCTGGTCACCTTGTTCGTCACGCTCACCGGGCTGTTCGGCATGGTGATGTTGGACTGCATGTATCGTCGCCGCGAGCTGGCTTTGCGTCGCGTCTATGGCGCCTCTACCGGAAACCAGCTCTGGAAGATGCTCCGAAACCAACTCATTATTTGCGTGTTTTGCTTTGTCTGTGCCGCCCCGTTGGCCGTCGAGCTCTTCCACAAATGGCAGCAGCACTTCGCCTACAAAGCCGACATCCCTGTCTGGCCCTTCCTCGCGACCTTCTTCGGTATCACCCTCCTTGCCCTCGCCATCACCGCGTGGCAGACGTTGCGGACGTTGCGGGAGGAACCTGTTCTTAGCCTTTAGCTATTAGCTTTTGGCTATTAGCTTGTCAGCCAAAAGCCAATAGCCGAATCGAAAAAATCACAATAAAACATATTATGAAAACCACCCCGAAAACCCCACACATCCTCAACATTCTCGGCCTCGCCACCGCCCTGGCCGTCTTCATGATCCTCATGGCGCAGGTCCGCTACGACCGCCGCTACAACCGCTGCCTCGCGGACTCCGAACGGATGTACCGCATGGAGGAGAACGATCTCGGACAGGGATACTCCCACTGGATAAGGGACAGCGACATAACCGATTACCTTGACAGTCTCGACGAGGTGGAGTCCGTCTGTCAGCTTTCCGATTTGGATTACAACTACAAGTTGGAACATCCTGTTGAGGGAGTGGGAAGCCTGTCGAATATAACACTCTATGACACGCTCTTCTTCGACTTTTTCGGATTACAGTGCGTTGAGGGTGCGTTCAGCGAGCTGGATGACGATGAAGAGGTCGTGGTGCCCGAGTCGTTGGCCAAGAAACTTTTCCCCAAAGAGAGTCCTGTCGGGAAAACACTTTCCTTGCGAGACAGAGACAGGGGCAAAGACACCATTCTGCATCGAAAAGTCGTGGCTGTTTACAAGGATATGCCAGCGAACAATACTTTCGGCAACCCGCTGATTCTCATTAAAATGCCCCGCTGGGAATATAAAGCGGTGAAAGTCGATCAGGATTCGATTCAGGCGTTGTGGGACGGTCCCGGGAAATGTCAAGCGATGGTCTGGGACATTGAGGGTCCGGAAGATTCTCTGTTCGCTAATGCTGAGCTTTACGGAGAGTCGTCGGAATCCGATCCGATTTCGCTCTCGGCCAGCAGTTACCAAGCGACGGGAGAACCTGAGTATAAAGACGTAACGCTCAGGGCCTCCTGCGATTCAACCAAACCTGCACCCGTGATGGCGAAGCGCGTATGGAAAGATTATCGCTGGGGCTCCATCTATTGCAAACTGAAGCCCGGCACCAACCCTGACACATTGGCTGCTATGTTGAAGGCTAAGTTCTACACCGAAAAAATGTGGAATTCTGCCCCGTCGGATGTGCGGTTGGTGGCCGCCAAAGACATCCATTTCGAGCCCGATGCCGAACGTAGTGGAAATCCCGATGCAGTGAGCCGTTTCGTGACCAACTGTCTGTCGGGCATCGCGTGGGCGGTCCTCCTCATCGCCTTCCTCAATTTCGCTAACTTCGCCATCGCGGAAGCGCCCCTGCGGATGCGCCGCGTGAACACCCGCAAGGTGCTCGGCGAGTCGGACAGCGCGATCTGGTGGTCGATGGCGAAGGGCTACGTCACGCTCTCACTCGTGGCCTTCCTCATCGCATTCATCGTCTTCCTGCTCTGCACCCGCTTGCCGGAAATCCCCATGCTGACTGCCCCCGTCACCTTGTCCGGCAATGTTCCTATCATCCTGACCACCTTATTGTTGTCCATCGTTCTCGGAGTTGTCGTTTCCATTTACCCAACGCGAATGGTTACCGTTGTCTCCCCGGATGTCGCGTTGAAGGGCAACTACGGCTTCTCGAAGACGGGGATCCGGTTGCGCACGCTCTTCATCGGGTTGCAATTCTTCCTCGCCTCTGTCATCCTGACCTGCACGCTGTATGTTGCTGTCCAAAACCGCTACCTCAAGCAGTATGACATGGGCTTCCAGACGCATAACATTCTGAACTACACTGCGGATATTCGTTGGACGGACAGCATACCGTCATATATCCATGCGGTTGGACAATTGCCCGGTGTCGAAGATATAACGGCGGCATCGTGCAACATCGTGCGCAATTCTGGCTACGTGTTGTATGGGGAAATGCTCAAAGATCCTGATAGCGAAAAGGAACAGAAAGTCGAGTTCAATTGCATGCAGGTGAGCCCCAATTTTATGGAGTTCTTCGGGATACGGATGAGTGATGGAAGTACGTTCAAGAATTGCGAGATGACTAAGGGTCAGCGGTATGTCATCTTCAATAAGAAGGCCCAAAACCTTTATCACTTGCATTTGAATTGGTATTACGAGGGAATGTTTGACGTCTCGCGGACAACGCTCATCGGCATTGCGGAGGACTTCCATTTCCGTCCGCTGTTCGACACCATCCAGCCGTTGGGTATTGAGGTCGGGAAATACGGTCAGGTGTTGCGTCAATTCTTCATCAAGTACGGGGAGAATGCCGACACTGCCGCGCTAATTCGGGAAATCCGCCGTATCTCGGGCGAATACGGTCACGAAACCGATTTGGAAATCACTACGTTGGACGACGACATAGCGGGCTCTTACGCCAAAGAGGCCGGTCTATCGAAGGGGATGTTCATCCTCTGCGGCATCGCGGTGCTGCTCGCACTGATGGGCGTGGCGGGGATGCTGCTGTTGGAGATGACCTACCGCCGTCCCGAGCTGGGCTTGCGGCAGATCTTCGGTTCCTCTACGGGACAGCTGCTTGCCCGCGCCAACGGCAAGTACGCCCTCGTCTGCACCGTCGCCTTCCTGCTCTCCGTGCCCGTCAGCCTCCTGCTGCTCCGCCAATGGCTGAAGCTGTTCGTCGCCCACGCCCCCATCGCCGTCTGGATTTTCCTCCTCGCGTACGTTATCCTATTGGCGCTCACGGCGTTAGTCGTCACGGTGCAGTCGGCGCTGTCGTTGAGGTTCGAGCCGGTGGACACGGTGCGGGATAATTGATAATGGATAATTGATAATGGATAATTGATAATGGATAATTGATAATGGATAATTGATAATGGATAATTGTGGGGAATCGGACTGTAGAGGGCGTATCGCATACGCCTCGATGAAAATAACATCCTCCCACCCAAGATTATCCCCATAAATCACGTTATTACTTATAGAAACTTATCCAAAACCTTAACTGTTATGAGAAAAATAACCTTAACCATCCTTTTGGTTGCCGCAGTGGTGGCGGCCTGGGCGCAGAAGCCCGACAAGAAAACCGCGAAGTTGGAGAAACAGCTCGTGGGGACTTTCGTGGAGGTGCCGGCGGGACATTACACGATTCGCAACAGTAACGGGGACACTACAAAGGTGACCATAGCGGGATTCCGAATGTTAGCGACGGAGGTGACCAACGCGTCGTACAATCTCTTTTTGGAAGACCTTAAGGCGCAGGGACGAACGGCTGACTACGAGAAGGCCAAGATTGACACCGCACGGGCGATTTTGGTAACTCATTACGGTACCCATCCAGCATTTCCTCCATTTCCTCGATATCCCGTGTCCTGCATCAGTCATGATGGTGCGATGCTGTTTTGCCGCTGGCTTACGGAAAAAATGGGCGGAGAGTGGGAATATACCCTGCCCACCACAGACCAATGGAAACATGCCGCCCATGGTGGTTTAATCTATAACACATACCCAATAGGGGGACCATATCTCACCAATGGTAATGGGGAACCTTTATACAACTTTTTAAGACTCGGTGAAGAAAGCATCACCATGCAGGATGGAAAGTATGTCGTCGTGATAAATTATGATCCTTTTCATTATATTGATAACCTTCCGGATCCAGCCAAATCGCATCGCCCCAATAATTACGGTCTGTACAATATGAGCGGCAACGTGGCGGAGATGGTGTATGAGCGTGGCATCGCCTACGGCGGCAGCTACCTCGACCCTGGCTACGACATCCGCATCGACAGCGAGAAGCCCTACGACGGTCCGTCCCCGCTGGTCGGATTCAGGGTGATTGCGGTAAGGAAAAAATGAGACGATGGAAAACGATGAAATAATACGTGAAGATACGAGCGATACGCGGAGATTATTTTATCTCCATGTATCGCGCGGATCTGCACGTATAATTCCCTAATACATACTTAAACTTCAAAAACCATAACAACATGAAAAAGCTCATCACCATCGTCATCCTGACAGCTTGCGCCTGTCTTCCTTCCTTTTCACAAACCACCGAATATTCGCGGAGCGAGTCCGTCTGGTTTGAGGTGCGAAACGACACCTCGAATCCCTGCCGCTATACTGAGGACAACAAAATTTACCAGGCAGGCAGGGAGTTTACTTTCGAGTTCCACTATTTCGACCCGCAGGGCAAAGAACGCTATATGCGTTACGAACGTATTCCAAAACAGGGATATGAACTTACGGAAACCGGCGACACCGCCACATATACCTATTATATGGCGGATTTTTCCTTTTCGGATGTTTTTGATGCTAAAGACTCTTGCATCAATCGTTATGAGGTGGAAGTCTTATGCACAGCAAAGCCTTTCAGTAAAGATTATAATCAAACGGTGGAGGCTTTTTGTTTCTTGTATGATGATCAGCAATCGAGATGGCCATTGTCGTATTCCGGCATCGTAGAAAATGAGCGGAATTTATGGATGCATCCCATTAGGAATTGTCTTTTCAGGATTCTTGAGCTCAATCCGTTCCCTTACATCCAATATCCCGTTGAAAAAGGGAAGAGCTGGAAGTGGAAGCTCACCATCGGTAGTCATTGGGGCGACGAGCGTTGGAAGACATGGACGGGGAAAATCGTCAATAAGTACAAATACCAGATTACCGACACCGCATGCGAAGTAGTCACGCCGATGGGTACGCTTCCGTGCGTGAAGGTGGACGCCGTCGCCAAAAGCCGCATCGGAAAAACTTACCTCACAGCCTATTACAACGACACCTACGGTTTTGTCAAAATGGAAAACACCAACATTGACGGATCAAGGATTGTCATTGATTTGGTGGGGGTGAATTTTTAGATGTAAGACATGGAGATGGTCGGCTTCCGGGTGATTGCGGTGAGGAAGAAGTGAAAAGAAATTTATAGATTATTAATTTGTAGTTTTGTGTTTTTTTGTATTTTTGCACCGTGAAAATAAATATGAAAATCATGAAGACAACTGAATTACGGAAGAAGCTGCTTGATTCGGGATGCACCCTGGTCAGACATGGTGCCAATCACGATATATGGTATAGTCCAATCACACAAAGACGTTTTCCGATACCCCGCCATACTGCAAAAGAAGTGGCTTCGGGAACATTAAAAGATATTGCGAAAAAATCAGGTGTTGCATTGTAATACAAAGAATATGAAAACCGAAAAAGTGATAATAGAAGTAAGCACGGACGGACTCTATTCCGCCTATATGCCCTCTGACGACTATGGTTTCGGGCTTGCCGGGTATGGTGAGACGGAAAAGGAGGCCATAGATGATTTTTATGCGGCTGTTTCGGAAATGAAGGAACTCGAAGAAGCTGACGGACGGACGTTTCCGGATTTGCAGTTCCAGTTCGAACATGCTGTCGGGTACGCAACGCCCAAAACGGTGACCGGTTGTGTGGCTGAGGATCCCGCAGGGTATAATGAGAAGGAACAGTGAGACGCGTGCATGTCAAACACAATATTGCGACCAAAAACACCGTTCCAAACTCAACAATCTTTCATCAAAGCCACGCTGATATGAAAAATAAAAGGATCAATATTGTTTTGACAGGAATCATGCTGTTGCTGGTATTTTCTTTTACGGATTGCCGCAACTCTTCTGCACAGGCAGATGAAACCAATGAGATTCAGATTACTGAGCCTGCAGATACTCTCGCAAATATACCTATGACGGTTAAGTTCATGTCCATTTACATTCCTTGTACCGTTAATGGCAAAACCAAACTGTTCGTTTTGGATCCTGAATGGAAATACAATTGTATAGAAAAGAGGCACATCTCAGAATTATACGACACAACGGGAACGTTGCACACTTCATTTAACGATGGATACTCCACTGTTTTAAGTATTCATACACTACAATACTCCATAGGTGATCAAAATTTCACATTGGATACGACTCAAGTAATTTCGCACAACGACAGTGATGGGTACGGAATTGTCGGGAAACCATTATTCAACGAGAGAGTTGTTTGTATAAATTTTGACGAAAAAGAGATGTATATAACGAACAAAGTGCCTGACAGCATCCCTGGTTATATTCAAAAAGATTATACAATCAATAAGGAAGGACATCGTGTCATTACCGTAAATTTTCCTACCTCTGAAGGTGATAAAAAGTATAATCTGCTTGTTGACTTTGGTGCCCCCACCTCTAATCTTGACAATGATTTAAAAGAAATAATCACCATAAATGGTAATAAGCCAAATCCAACAGATATTGCACAAATGCTAATCGCTTTTTGCAATAGTATTCGTAATCGTAATCAAACCCATTGGACAAATACACAAACCGGACAACCGGATAACCCTTACAAACGTTGGGGCTGTGATGGTTCAATAGGATTGGACATCATATCTCTTTATAATTGGATTATCGACTATCATAACAACAAAATCTATTACGCCCCAAATGAGCATTACAAAAAGATGACAAAGCAATGAAAAAACACCTCATAATCATCGGACTTTTAGGAAGTCTGCTGTCCTGCACCGGTCAGCCGAGTGGCGGCGATGCGAACAGCACACCTGTCCCAAAACACCCCTACCGTTTCCACAGCTACACCTCGCACATCTATGTGGATGCCTTCCTGAACGACAGCCTGCCCCTCCGTATGGTTTACGACTGCGCTGCGCCCTTCGTGTGGTTGGACAGCACGTTTGTGGACAATCATTACGGCTATGAGAGCAAGCAGACTATGGCGTTCGAGGGCATCGGGACGGAAGGGCGGCAGGTGGTAAAGGCATTCCAGGACTGGGACGTCACGATTGCGGGTAAGCGCGAGGAATTCCCGATAATCCCGGCCCCGAACCTGCGAAGCACGTTTTGCGACAGCATCGACGGGGTGATAGGGCTGGTCTTTATCAAAAAGTATGTGTGGGCGTTCGATTTTGAGACGCAGTCGTTTGATATTCTGCCGGTTGTGCCCGATTCGGTGAAACGGAACTGGCACGCCTTGAAGCTGTTTTATCGGGACAGGGATTACTACTTCGAGGCACCTGCCACACTGTACCTGACAGACAGCGTGAAGGTCTCAGGAAAGCTGCTCTTCGATTCCGGCATGGGCACGGATGTCAGCCTTTTCGCGGATGTGGCGCGGAATTTGAATGTCGGAAGTTTAGATATCGCCAAGGAATCAAGGACTACCCAAGGGGCTTCAGGCAGTAGCACAAACGTGGTTTTTGATGCGAAACGTCTTGTGATGCCGAATTTCACGGCGGATTCCGTGCATGTGTGGGCGAATGTGGACGCATCCGGCCACGCCAGCAAAGCCCCCTCCAAGGATGTCATTGGCTATTTCGGCTTCGGGCTGCTGCAGCGCATGGGCGAGGTGGTGATCGATTTCCCCAATCAGGTGTTGTATTTTAAGCCGAAGGGGGCGGAATGAGAATGATCATTCTTGACGACTAAATGTTTTTATATATAGCGAGGATTCATTCTACAAAAAATGTATTTTTGCCCTCAAAAAACAAACAACGATGGTTGATATACGATCAAATGACACATATAGAAAAATCCATTTCGCCGTGATGGCAATTGAAGCCAGTGCGAAAAAAGCTAATATATCTGGCAAAGAGATGTACGAAAGGTTGAAACATCAAAATCTGATACATCAACGTCTGTTCCGATATTATGACCAGCTGCATACCCAAAGTCTTCAATGGGTAGTGGATGACACATTGGAGACATTGGAAAATTGGGAAAAGGAGGCAGTCAAATGATAACGTTATTTCATGGATCAGGCGAGCCGGTGCCTAACCCGTTGGCAAAAGTGGGTAGGCGGAATTTGGATTTTGGTCGTGGCTTTTATCTGACCAAAATACTTGATCAGGCTGTTTCGTGGGCAAAAGTCGTGTCCAGCAGAAAGGGAAGAAGCGCGAAGCCTGTTGTAACTGTTTTTCAGTTCGATGATGAATTGGCGCGGAAAGAGGGTGTCCGTTTGTTGAAGTTTGATTCCTATAATCTGGAATGGCTTGATTATGTGGTTGGCTGCAGACGTGGTAAGGATGTGTCTGATAATTACGACGTTGTGGAAGGCGGTGTGGCTAATGATAATGTTATCGACACCGTTGAAGACTATGAGAAAGGTATCATTACCGCAGAACAGGCATTGGGACAACTTCAATATAAAAAGGTGAACCATCAGCTTTGCGTACTTAATCAAAATGTGATTGACAGCTATTTGAAATTTGAGAAAACCTTGTTGATAGACAGAGAGGAGGCAGACGATGAGAGATAACGTGTTATGGAGAAAGCAGAGCCATATCATTCTGTTACTGGCCGAGTACTTGCAGATAGATATGGAACGAGCATTGGATTTGTTCTATTCCACGAAAACATATCAACTACTATCTGACCCTCAATATGGAATGCAGCTGATGAGTGACCTGTATTTGTTGGAGAATGTGTTGGAAGAATTGAGGGAAGATACGACGAAAGGGATTTCCAGGCTTGAACATGCTGTCGAGTACGCAACGCCCAAAACGGTTACCGGTTGTGTGGCTGAGGATCCCGCAGGATATAATACGGACAAATAGAAATGAAAATAATCCTCCTGTCCTTTTTCGGATGTACGCTTTTCCTCGTCACATCCGCGCAACCGAAAAAGATCACCATTGCCGTGAACGACAAGGTCAAAATCGACATGGTACTGATAACTCCCGACACGTTTGTCAGGAAAAACTATTGTGGAGATACGGTTTGTGACTACTCTCGCATTTGTCCTGTGATGGGGAAGCGCGCATACAACGGTTACGACACCATTGTCCTTGCCCCGTATTACATGGCCAGATTCGAAGTGACACAGCAGCTCTATTCGGCTGTCATGCACCAAAATCCCTCCTATTGGAACGATAACACCAATCATTCTGCCTGTCAAAACACTCCGGAACTTCTCCCTGTAGAAAAGGTTTCGTGGTATGATGCGCAAACTTTCATTGATTCATTGAACAAGCTCACAGGGAAGCATTTCCGCCTTCCTACCGAAGCGGAATGGCAGTATGCTGCTTGGGGCGGACGACCGCGACTGAATTATAGTGGCAGCGACACGATCATGCCTGTTGCATGGGATATTCACCAGGGCTTCACTCACTTGGTGGGCAGTAAACGTCCCAACGGCTATGGTCTGTATGATATGAGTGGCAACGTGGCGGAATGGTGCAGCGATTGGTTCTCCCCCGATTATTATGTTCCGGATTCATTATACTACCGACCTAATGGTCCCGAAACTGGCGAGTTTAAATTGTTGAAAGGGGGTTCTTGGTGATCCTCAACACTTCGGTTTTTGGAAGTGGACACAAGGGCAGGGTGCCGTCCGGAATACATCTCCAATGGTACTGGGTTCCGGCTGGTGATGGATGCAGAAGGGGTTGAGCCGTGAGGCAGGGACGGTGCCGAATAGAAAAACATTTTTTATAAGGAATAGTATTGAACAATTCAAAAAATTGTATATCTTTGCGACAGAAAATAAAATAGAAAAATGGCAAAAGATTATTCTGCAGAAGACATTAAGAAACAGGAGGTTAAAGAGCCTCAAGCTCAGTACAATGCCTCTCCTTGCAGTGATTTTCGCACAGTCGATGAAAACGAACTGGCGGGATGCATCACGCTCGAGGAGTGGGAATCCGAACTGACGCAAATCATCCATGAACACTATCAATCCAACCATGAAAGTCATTGAAGATTTTCACTTCGCGTTCGAAGTGGTTGACAATGTTGACGGAGAGCGAATTGTGATCGTTCATGATGCCGTACACAGCCTGTTGTACCATTGAACTTGCAGGCCTTTAGGTCTGCAGGGCTTGGTAGAAAAGACGATTCGCGGGTGTTCACGCACGCCGTCAGGTGTGCGGGCAAACAACAAAGTGTTTTTTGTAAGGATTTTCGGGCGGTGTTGTCTAACGTCATAAAATTCCAAACGGTCAGATGAAAAGTGCCAAAGAAAAGCAATTCGAGGAACTGGTGAAACAGTACAAGCGGACGATCTACTCCGTCTGTTACATGTTCTCCCGCGACAAAGAGGAAATCAACGACCTCTTTCAGGAGATTCTGGTGCGGTTGTGGCTGGGCTTCGACCAGTTCGAGCAGCGCAGCAGTGTGAACACGTGGGTCTATCGTATTGCGCTCAACACTGCGATCAACAGCGACAAACGGGCGAAACGCCGTCCGCAAACAGTGCCGCTCAGCACTGACATCGACCCCTACGACCCGCAGGAGTCCTCTCTCGAACAGGTTCGACAGCTCTACGCGCTCATCAACCAGCTGGATGTCATGGACCGCGGACTCGTGCTGCTGTGGTTGGAGGGCATCGGTTACGACGAAATTGCGGCCATTATGGGCATCACGGTTGCCAATGTCGGCATAAAACTGCACCGTATCAAGGAAAAATTGGTTCAGAAATCAAAATCCGTCACCCATTAATTCATTACCATTATGACAACAGAAAATCAAAACCAAGAAATGGAGCTGGATGACTTGAAGGTGCAGTATCAGTCGCTCCAGGAGAAGTTCAACCAGCAAGAGATCGTCAACAACGACTTGATTCACGAGATTATACATACGAAAATTGGAGATTTCAAACACCGGAATGTGGTAATTATCTGTACATACGTGCTATTGATTTCTTCCGTTAGTTGGAGTTGGGCTTGTTTCCAACTACAACTTACCTTTAGGATAATGTCCGTACTTCTATTTTTGTTTATCGGACTGTTTGAGTTGCTTAGTAGTAGAAGAGTGTTGAAAATCAATACGGAAGACGCAGATATTCAAACGCTTATCCAGAAGATGAAGAACTTCCGGATCCGTTTCTCGTTAGTTTGGATTATCGGGGTGCTGGCCATGTGTCTATGGATGATGTGGTATGTGGCGGAGGTGGACGCAAATCGGCAAATGGTCTATTTACAACCTTCATTCGCTATTGTGGCATTCTCTCTCGCTATATCCATCATGTTGATAATAGGCAGCATAGATCGTCTTTCCAAGATGAGCGATGAACTTTTGTCATTGACTTCGCAACTGAATGGCAGTGAAACCGAAGAAACGACCACCTATCGCCGTGGAGGAGCATATTGGACAGGTATTGTCCTGCTCGTGTTGAGTCTTATGGGCCTCGTTTTCAAGCTGATGCACTGGCCGTTTGCAAACCTTATCTTCTTAGTGGCGTGCGCTTCGGGACTGGTGTTTGTGTTTCTTGCCAGCCGACACTTGGTGCGTGTGGTACCGGAAGAACGCCCCGTAATCCGAATTGCAGAGGTGGCGTGTCTGTTTCTTGTTGTCGATGCAGCATGCAAAATGTTCCATTGGCCTTTGCCGAAATACAACATCCTTGCGCTCACCTGCTTGTCGCTTCTTCTCGTCGCTGCCCTTTTCTATTGGCTGAGGCAGCGGCGGAGGAAAAGACAGGGGGAGGAACAATAACCCCCAATGACATGAATGTCATTTTTTCATGAGTAATCCACGGAACGTAACAATATTGAAAAAAATGTATTTTTGCAATCTGTAAACATGTAAACATTTGTTCAGTATGACAGCAATAGATTTAAGAGCAAGCATTAACGACGATTTAAGTTCAATGTCGTTGAATATGTTGGAGAAAGTGGCCGAATTTGTCAAGTCACTGACGGGGAAAAGTACGCGCGACCATAGCGTTTCCCCTCTAGTATCCAGCATGTTGACAGGTCATTCTGTGAATCTGTCAGACGAGGAACTTGATACTCTAAAGATGGAACACCTTAAAGAGAAGTACTTATGAAAAGAGTGTTCATTGACACCAACATCCTGCTGGATTTGTTGCTTGAGCGTCAACCATGGGTGCATCAAGCTTCGGTTTTGTTCAGCATGGCCGATCGTAAAGAGTTGGATCTACTGTGTTGTTCGCTGTCGTTTTCCACTGCTGTTTATCTGATGCATCGTCTAAAATACAGTCGAAAAGAGATAATCACCAAGTTGACTATCGCCAAATCCCTCTGTACGGTTACAACCGTTGATTCGTCTGTGATTGATCGCGTTTTGCAATCCGATTTTTCGGATTTGGAAGATGGTACGCAATATTATTCAGCATTGGCGGCAAATGCGGAAATGATTGTTACTAGAAACGAGAAAGATTACGCTTTATCCAACATACCAGTTTTGTCTCCGACAGAATTTCTAAACGAATAGTTTATTCTTCTTATTCTGTGTTAGTTGCGATGCAAAACTTCATCATCAAAATAACATCCTTGCTTCTGTTCCTGCTTTCAGGTGGCAGGGATTCTGTCGTGCCGTGTGGGGCACAAGGCGGAGGGTCTGTGACAGCGTCTCGGAGAAACGCACCCCCCTATTTCCCCGTCGTGAAAATGATTTCCATGTTTTTGCCGGCACTGTGCCCGTCCTTGGTGGGGAACTCGGTGCCCATGACAACGAACCCGTATTGGTGCGACGGTTCCAGGGAGAAAATCACCTCCAACGTCTTGTCGTCGCGCCAGGCATAGCTCTTGACAGGAGGGAAATCCGCCCCTGAAGTGCTCATATACAGGGCGATGCTGTTTAGCATCGGCTTGGAGAATGTGATGACGAGTGTGAAAGGACCGCTGGGAACATCCTTCGCGCCGTCCTTGAGGTTCACTTTGTAGGTGGCGTTCCTCTTGGCCCGTTCTTTCTGCTGCTTGTTGTACTGCTTCAAGTCAAAGTCATTCACCATTTTGGCATAGACGGGCATGAAGTCGGACATCGTGGCGTACTTGTCGCGCTGCTGCTCATACTCTTTCAGGGCGTCGCATAAGGTTTGGATGAGGATGAAACCCTGCCGTTCTTCCTCTCCGACAAATGCGGATTCCTCAATCTGAGGATAGTGGACTCTCATATAGCGGATGACGGAGGCGCGGACAAACGTTTCGTTCATCATAATCAGGGCCGAACCGTAGGCGGATTGCCGCAGTTGCTCTTCTCGCTCCTTGAACATCTTTTCGGCGGATGCCTCCATCAACGACCAAAACTGGCTGTTCAGCGGGTTGCAGTAATGGTGGCAGAACTCGTGGATGACAACGGGCAGCACGGTGTTTGCATTGTAGGAGATGTTTCCGCTATCATCCACTTGGCAGCAGCCGATGACGGGGCTCAATGCGTTAGTGCCGTCTTTCAGTTTGGCGCTGCACCCGTAGTTGTTCGGACCCACTAACAGGCTGAGCACGATGCGGAAGGTGCTGCCGCTTTCCGCGCCGAAATAGCCGTTGAACCACTCGTAATCAATTTGCTGGTTGATGGCCTCGAACGCCTCCTCCACCTCGTCGAACAGGATATCCTGCTGCAAGTACCAATCGTGGAAGTGGGATTTGCGGTAAAAATCGTTCAGCGGTTCCAGAAATTCCTTTTTCTGTTGCTCCGACCAACGGTCGAAAGAATTGTCACTGCCTTCTAAGAAGCTGTCTTCTAATACGATAGCACCGTTTGCATTCACCGTTAGATGCAAACCGTAAGAGGCCACCGCATCGTAGCTGATTCCCGATTCGTTCTGGTATTGGCGAGCCAGCTGCACGGCGGGATGGTCTTTGTATGGCCCGAAAACGGAATCGACCTCGTGCGCGTATTGCGGAACTCTGCAACGATTGTATTCTTCGGCACCGGACAATCGCCAGACCGTGGCCATCAGCTCCACACATTCGTCGAAGTGCGCCGGAATCGGGTTCTGGGCGAAGGAGGTCAGCGCGGAGAGAACGGCGCAGAGGAGAACGGTTAATGTTTTTTTCATATCGTCAAGGAGTTGAATTTGGCTGCAAAGATAGTCATTATATTCATTCAAAGCACCCGAAAATCCCTCATTTTTGTTCGTTCTCCGACTTATTCCCTCTCCTGTTCCCAATGACACAATTCCTTAACTAACTGGAAAACGTAGATATGTTACTCATAAAAAAAAACTTACTTTAAAAGGTAAGTGGTTTTGTATTTTTTGTATTTTTGCCACAAAAAAACTATTATGACTAAAGCAACTATACTCTCTTTGGAACAAACAGAAGTCGCTGGTTTGTTCACGATTATTTTCGAAGGCGAAATGCAGTCTGAATTTGTCAAGTTTGTCAAGAAGTTCAAGGATGATGCGGTTAGGAAGAACGAGCTTAGAGTTATACTCAACCAGATTGATACAATGTTGGTGAAAGGGATTGAGGAACGCCGTTTTCGTCCAGAAGGGAAAATGAGCGACGGTGTGACTGCTTTGCCTGTGTATAAAAGCGGGCTGCGCCTATATTGTCTGCGTCTGTCGGACAGTGTGTTGATTGTGGGCAACGGTGGGGTGAAAAATACCCAAACATACGAAGAAGATAAGGATTTGAACGGATATGTGATCAGTCTTCAAAAATTGGATGCGCTCCTGAAGGCGGACATCAGAAATGGAGTTGTTAGAATAGAAAAGACTGAAATAGTGGGAGTTGACAACAAAGATTATGAGATATGAAACAAGATCAAGAAGGACGGGTTTTGTTTCGTCAGATAGTGGACGAGACACCAGAAGATTTGAAAACGCAGTTGCGCTTTTCGGACTTAATTGCAGAGAAATTGATTGGGATGCTCAAATCGAAAGGGATGTCCCAGCGCGACCTCGCGAAGAATACTGGCAAAACGGAGGCGGAGGTGTCGCGATGGCTTGGAGGAACGCACAATTTCACATTGCGCACCTTGGCCAAAATATCCGTTGTTCTCGGGGAAGATTTGATTCATGTGTGACACTTCGTGCCAAAGGCACGATATTTTAGAACCCCACACGAAACGAACGGAGTGAGTGCCGTGTGGGGTATTGTGGGTGCGCGAGGCAGCGTCTCGAAGAGACGCAACAGCATTCGGTAATGAAAAATGATGGCATCTATTGCCCGGTCTCTAAAAAATGTATTTTTGCACTGAAAAAACGGTCGAACAATGCGACTGTTTTTGCATGTTGAATATAATACCAGTAGAACGTAATGATATGAAAAAAACACTGACTATCGCAGTTTTGTTACTGTTTGCTGGATGCAGTCTTATGGCGCAAAAAACGCTGGAGATGGTTTTTGATAATGTTGTTGGAGGGGTGCCGGTGCACAGCTACTTCGACGGTATGGACAACCAGCACTACATCCTGTTTTCCTCCCGATACACCGACAAAGAAGCCTTGGTGAGTATTCCTGGTAACAATGGAAAAGGACAACAATTGGTACTACAACATCCCACTGACTACGAACTGCTAGTGGCTTACGAAGATGCCACACAAATTCGATGCATCTACAAATGCTACAAATATGACACTAAAACTTATGGCATATACCTGAATGCATTCCCCAAAGATGCTGAATCCGCAGAGTGGAATCCGGAGGCGGTTTTTGTGTTCTCGCTTGAAAAGACCGAGGATATTCGATGCTGGTCCGCCCGTTCCCCCGACCAAAGCAAAGCTGCAGTGGCCCTTTTTCTCACTAACACCAGATCAAACAGTCTTAAGGGTTCCATGGTGATGACCTTCGATGAAAACGGCCTGCTCTGGAAAAACCCTTTGGATTTGGAATTTGAAAACAATACCTTGGAGATTTTCAACTTCGCTGTCAGTAACGAAGCAAAAGTATATACGGCTATTCTTTCGTTCAACAAAGAGAATGAGAAGGACAAATCGCGGAAGAATGAGACCCTTCACCTGTTCGAAAGCAGCGAGTACGGGGAAATCAATTCCACAGATTTCCAAGTGGAGTTCGGGAGCCTGTCGTGCGGCAGATTGTTGATCACCCGTCAAGGCAACGTTATGATAGGAGGTTACTATGCACCGAAGTATGGAGAGAAGGAAACAGGCTGTTACATTGTTCGTTACGATATGAATCCGCTCACAAGCGCGAATATCAGCCATGAGGATTTTCCAAACACCTACTACAATTACGTTCATACCCCCTCAGGGAAAAAAGCGAAGGATTTCTCTGTCTATCCTTCGTATTTCTTTGAGTTTTCTGACGGAACGGTGGCTCTTTTAGGTGAAATGTACACCACGTTCAGCACCACTATGGTCTTCTCCGCGGGAGGGAGCATACTGCTCCATCTTGCCGACAAAAACGGTGACATTTCTCAGTTTAAAACCATTGAAAAAGTCCAAACATCGGTTGAGACCACTCATTCTCCAGGATCCTTGCGAGGAAGGCTGTTCTCCTATAGTGCACTGATGCACAACGACCGGATACACTTGTTCTTCGCGGATAATGTTGAGAATTATCGTGGAAAATCCGGTCAAAATAGTTTTGCGGACACCAAGTTTTTCACCTCGGATCTCAAGTTCGATGGATTATGCGCCGCACACTGCAGCATAGACCGTGGCGGCAACATCTCAACCCCTGAACTCCTGATAGACTATTCAGCGCTTAAATCCCACATGTTCGCGCTTTTCTACATGCAAGATGACGGTGTGGTATTTCTCCATTCAGGGAAAAAGTCGCGCCAAATTTCCAAATATAAGCACGACTTTGAATGATTATTACGCACCTGCAGGTAGCTGTAACAAGAAAAAATATCCCCATGTAATAATTCCCCTTCTTTTGTTGTCTAACATGATGAACGTTGCAACGAAAGTAATGTA
Source organism: uncultured Bacteroidota bacterium (assembly GCA_902786595.1). Taxonomy (GTDB): domain Bacteria; phylum Bacteroidota; class Bacteroidia; order Bacteroidales; family WCHB1-69; genus F23-D06. The sequence goes on from CADADB010000009.1 coordinate 120,939, forward strand.
TTATGAACAACGACAAAGAATATCAGTTTGAACAGTTGGTGCGGCGGCACAAGCGGACCATCTACACGGTGTGCTACATGTTTTCGCACGACAAATCCGAGGTGGACGACCTCTTCCAGGAGATCCTCATCCGGCTTTGGAAAGGTTACGACACCTACGAGGGTCGCAGCGACGCCAAAACATGGATCTACCGTGTGTCGCTCAACACGGCCATCAACCAGGACAAAAAGGAACGCCGGCGCATCGAAACGGTGCCGCTGACCGTCGATATCGACCCCTACGAGGCCGACGACCCTTCGACTCGTCAAATCCGCGAACTCTACGACCGCATCTCGCGACTCGACCTCATTGACCGCAGCTTGATTCTGCTTTGGCTGGAAGGGGTCAGTTACGATGAAATCGGCGCCATCATCGGTATCACGCCCAACAATGTGGGTGTCAGGCTGATGCGCATCAAGGACAAACTGGTGAAAATGTCAACAAAAGAATGAAAGGAGATCATCATGGAAAATCAGAACAATAATAATTTCTCCGAATTGGACCAACTGAAGGCCCAATACGAAACGCTGAAAGAGCAGTTCGACCAACAGGAAATCGTCAACGACCGGCTGATGAAATCGTCCATCAAGCACAGTGCCGATTTTTATGGGCGGTATAGACGGATGCAAATCATCCTTTATCCGTTAGCAGCCATCATCGGCATATTGTGTGTCAAATGCTTTCAAGGCAACCACCTTTCGTTGAGCCTGTTTTGGCTCACCTTCTGTTCGGTTTGCTTTGCCATTGAATTGTGGTTGACGAGAAAACTGAAAAGCAAGGAGCTGGAAAACAACGATTTGCTCACCATGTCCCATCAAGCCCGAAATTTCAAGAAACTATTTTCTCTCTTCACGGCACTGAATTATTCCACAGCTTTTATCATTATTTTCGGGGTGGTGATTGCCAGAATGGGTATAGATATAAATTTGCCGAATTTCGGTGCTGTGGTTTTGTCGTTTGTTGCGTTGCTCGCCTTTTTTGCACTCGTGGGCTTTTTTGAAATACGCTATAAGACAAAAGCTTGCGATGACATTATCCGGCAGATAGAGGCCGTTGAACCTGCAATGGACAAGAAAACGAATCTTGACAGACCTCAAAAGTGGTTCCATATCGCCATGATTGTCGTGTTTATAAGTCTCGATATTTGGGCTTGTCTGCTGGTGGCCAAATACATCAAAACACCTCCTGAGTGGCGTCAATCAAAGTATGTGCTGGAATACGAGCGGGGAACGGACAACTTTGTAACGGAAGAGAAACTGGAAATTTGGGACGTGGATGCCGACACGTTGGCCATCAGTTCGGAAGTTTTGGGTGGCAAGCCTATGGTGCAACATGTGGAGGTGACGGTGCCAAGGAAGAAAAGTGACCCCGACATGGTGCAAATCAACGTGACGTTGACCCCTGAGGCGAGTCTGCAATGGTATCGATTCACCAGCGAGATAAAGGGCCACCATGCTGCACTTTACCTAAACGGCAACCAGATTCAGGACTGGGAAATCAAATGTGGAATAAGCACCGGAGGTTTCTTCATCATGAAGGAACGTTCATCGAAGGAGGAATTGGAGGCCTTCTGCGAGCAGTTGGTGCGGCAGTAGCTTTCCGTCCAATTTTTTGACACCCCTGTCTCATTTTTGGACGATGACAAAATGTTTTCGCCTTTCTATTTCGTTGATATTTATATTTTTCATATTTTTGGCACGGAATTCGATACACTGCTTCTATAACCAATAACCAATAACCTATAACCATTCAAGATGCTCAACACCATCCTCATCGTCGATGACAACCGCAACGTCCTCGCCGCGCTGAAACTGCTACTGGAGCGCGAGTTCCGGCAGGTGGTCGTGCTGCCGTCGCCCAACACCCTGCTGCGGCAGATCGAGCAGTGTCGGCCCGACGTCGTGCTGCTCGACATGAACTTCTCCGCCGGACTCAACACCGGCAACGAGGGTCTCTTCTGGCTCCGCGAGATCAAAGCCCATCACCCGGGCCTTCCCGTGGTGCTCTTCACCGCCTACGCCGACATCGAGCTGGCCGTAGCGGGCATGAAGGAGGGCGCCGCTGACTTTGTGGTGAAGCCGTGGGACAACGACCGCCTCATCGCCACCCTCACCCGCGCTTGCACCCCCGAAAAGAGCAGCCCGAAACGGAAATCGCAAGACGAAAGCGCCCTGTTCTGGAGCGAAAGTCCGGTGATGCAGGAACTGCGACTTATGGTGGAGAAAATCGCCCCGACGGATGCCGCCATCCTCATCACGGGTGAGAATGGAACGGGCAAAACATTGTTGGCCAAAGAGATACATCGTCTGTCCACCCGTAACGACAAACCCTTCGTGACCGTCGATTTGGGCGCATTGACGGAAACCCTCTTTGAGAGTGAGCTCTTCGGACACGTGAAGGGCGCGTTCACGGACGCGAAAAGCGACCGCGCCGGCAAGATCGAGGAGGCCGACGGCGGTACCCTCTTCCTCGACGAGATCGGCAACCTCGCCTTCCCGCAGCAGGCCAAGCTGTTGACGGTCATCCAGCAGCGCACGGTGACGCGCGTGGGCAGCAACAAAGCCATTCCCGTTGATTTCCGGCTCGTCTGCGCCACCAACCAGAAACTCGACGAGAAGGTGCTGCGCGGCGAGTTCCGCGAGGACCTCTACTACCGCGTCAACACCATCCATCTGGAAATCCCGCCCCTCCGCGACCGCCGCGAGGACATCCTGCCCTTCGCAAACCGTTTCCTGACGATTTTCGCCGAGAAGTACCGCAAGCCCGCGTTGAGGCTGAGCCCCGAAGCCGCCCGCAAGCTGATGGAACACCCGTGGTACGGTAACATCCGTGAGTTAGAGCACGCCGTGGAGCACGCGGTCATCGTCAGTGACGGCACCGAGCTGCGGGAACAGGACTTCAAGTTCACGACCCCGATACAGAAGGATAATGCGCAGGAAATCACCACCTTGGATGAGATGGAGGCCGAGATGATCCGCAAGTGCATCGCCAAATGCGCCGGCAACCTCACCGCCGTGGCCAGCACGCTGGGGATTACAAGACAGACGTTGTATAACAAGATGAAAAAGTACGGAATATAGTTAGTTAGCAGTTATCAGTAGGAACGGAAAAGCCCCAATTCCCCCCTTTAGGGGGGATGCCCGCAGGGCAGGGGGGTGAAACCACTTCCTTAAGCAGCCCCGTTAGGGGCAAGAGCTCGGTAGCCAGGGGTGAGCGCAGCGAAACCCCTGGGACGAATGATGACGATGATGGGATGATGGGATGATACGATGATGCGATGGTACGATGACACGATGATACGGATGAGACGATGAAACGATGAGACGATGAAACGATGATGCGATGAGACGATGAAACGATGATACGATGATGCAATGATACGATGACGACGATAATCATAATAGGAATAGTAATCGCCTGGGCAGTCACCACGTGGCTCCTCATCCGGCGGAACCGGCGGATCAACAACCGCATCAAGTTCCTGTCGGAGGCGGTGGCGGGTGGCGACTTCAGCTTCACCTTCCCCGAGGGCGATCCCCGGCGCAGCGACCGCGTGCTGGCTGCCTCGCTGAACCGCATCCGCGACATGCTCAGCCGCACCCGTCAGGAGACCATCGACAAGGAGCGCTACTACGCCCAGATCCTCGAGAACGTGCGCACCGGCATCGTGGCCTACGATGAACAGGGCTTCGTCACGCAGACCAACCGGGCGGCCGCGGAGCTCTTCGGACTCCCCGTGCTGACCCACATCCGCCAGCTCGACCGTGTCAGCAACGGACTGGCGGACATGCTGTTACTGTCGGCGGCGGGCGACAACCGCACGCTTACGCTCCACGACGGCGACAGCACCCGGCAGCTCTCCCTGCAGGTTTCGCAGAGCCGCATCCGCGACCGAAATATCCGCATCTTGGTGGTCAATGATATACACAACGAATTGGACAACAAAGAGATAGATTCGTGGATTTCCCTCACCCGCGTGCTTACCCACGAAATCATGAACTCCATGAGTCCGATCACCTCGCTGAGCGAAAGTCTGCGCGAATTGGTACCCGAAAAGGATTCTGAACTGTACAAGGGTTTGGATGTCATCCACTCTACGGGCAAGGGAATTGAAGGGTTTGTGGAGTCGTACCGGCAGTTCACGCACATCCCGACGCCTGCGCCGACCCTGTTTTACGTGCGGGAGCTGGTAGAACGTGCCGTGCAGTTGGTGCACTCTGTGCCGGAAAACGCCCGCATCGACTTCCGCTGGTCGGTGGAGCCCGGCGACATGCTGCTGCACGCCGACGAGAACTTGGTCGGGCGCGTGCTCAACAACCTGCTGAAGAACGCCGTGGAGGCGATAGGAGAGGGGAGCGACGGCTGGGTGGAGGTCCGTGCCTTCCTCAACGAAAGGGAGGACGTGGTCGTGGAGGTCACCGACAGCGGCGGTCCGATTCCGCCAGCGGTCGAGGAGCGCATCTTCATCCCATTCTTCACCACCAAGAAGGAGGGTTCCGGCATCGGGCTGAGCATTTCCCGCCAGATCATGCGGCTTTTGGGCGGCACCCTTACGCTGCGGACGCGCCCGAATACCACGTTAGTGATGACCTTCGGTGGGTGACAATACAATTCATAATTCATAATTCATAATTCCCTCCAGCTCCCCAATGTCATCCACCAAGAAGTCGGCACCGGCGGCGAGGAGGTCTTCGCGGGAGCCGTTGCCGTAGGTCACGCCGCAGGTGTGCGCGCCGGCGCGGGAACCCATCAGGATGTCCACGGCCATGTCGCCGACCACCAATGCCCGCTCTGCCGCGATTCCCATTTTCGCCAAAGTGGTGAGCACCGGCTCCGGGTCGGGCTTCGCCTTCTGCACGTCTTCCGCCCCGATGACGAAGTCGAAGTAACGCTCCAGTCTCATCTCCTGGAGGAACCAGCGCAGGGACTTGGAGGTGCGCGACGACGCGATGGTCATCTTCAGCCCCTTCGCGTGCAGCCGTGCGAGCGTGTCGGCCACGTGCGGGAAGAGGTCGGGGATGAGGTGCTGCTTGTTCGCCTCGAACGTGCGGCGGTAGTGTTCGGCGTAACTCTCCGCCGTTTCCGCCGTGATGTCTGGGAACAGCTGCCGGTAGGCCTCCGCGAGCGGCACCCCGATGGTGGCGGCGCAGGACTTCTCGTCGGCCACAGGCAACCCTATCTCGCGCATCGTCTGCTGCAGCGTCCGCACGATCTTCTGCCGCGTGTCGCCCAACGTTCCGTCGAAATCGAAAATGATCAGGTCAAAATCCATAGTCACATTGTACAACATTTCATTCTTTGTCTGTGCCATTGCGTCAGTGATTGTTAATGTTTTAGATAGTTGTTTTAGAAACGAGTCACATTATCCGAGCGCTCAGATAACGAAATACAAAAAAATCAGAGTGGGTCATCGATGCTGCGCCACAAACCGATAGGGTAGCAGGGCGTCCTCGCCGGCGTAGTCCACCCCGATGCGTGGGGTGATTTCGATGCAATCTTCCGGCACGACGACTCCCCGGTCCTCAATCCACAGTTTGTCGCCGCAGAGCGAGATGCCGTTGTCGGCGACGGTGAGTCCGAGCAACTTCGACACTTTTCCCGGCCCGATGCCGATGTCGGGGGTGATTTTCCGTTTGCCGGTTCGTTGCAGCATCAGCTCCTCGCCGTGCGTGGGCATAATCCCGCGGATAAGCACCGCATCGGGAATCCCGTCAATGTTGGTGACGAAATTGAGCAGGTGGTGCATGCCGTAGCAGAGATACACGTAGGCGACCCCGCCCTCGTGGTACATCATCTCGTTGCGGCGGGTGCGTCGTCCCCCGTAGGCGTGCGAGGCGCGGTCGGTGGTTCCCTTGTAGGCCTCCACCTCGCAGATGACCCCGCCCGAGAGCTGCCCATCGACATTGGTGAACAGGTGCTTGCCCAACAGGTCGCGCGCGAACCCGACCACATCGTCCGTGAGGAAATACTCTTTCGTCAGTTTCATTGCCGTTTTTTTCGGCGGCAAAGATAGTATTTTTGACGTAAGACGTGTGACGTAAGACGTGTGAGTAACCACCACCAGACTTAGACTTAAACTATTCACTAATCACTGATCACTAAAAACAACATACGGCTTCAATTTTTCAATGAGTTCCGGATACGCGTGGGTGATTCGCTGGAGCTCGTCAAGATCGTGGATCTGTCCGTTGCGCTCACGGTGATGAATGATCAGTTTCGTCAGATAGCCATCGATATAAGGATGTGAGACCAACTCCTGATAGGTGGCGGTATTGATGTTCAACTTCTTGATTTTCTGTTTGTTGATATACAGATAATCCTTTAACTTCATGGTGTCAATGCTCTGCATCACATACACTTCCTGAAGCTGCGAAAGTGAGTGGAATCCACCGAGTTTGTCACGGTATTCAACCAGTTTGGCGGCGCGTTTGCTTCCGAATTGGGGCACGGTGACCAGTTGGTTGGTGTCGCAGCTGTTGAGGTCGATCTTGACAATCTCGTACAAGGGTTTCTTCCCTGGTGTTTTGATGGGAGGGAGAGTGTCGGTCCGGCTTGCAGGACGGTAGTTGTGTGCCTGCCGACGCATTGCGGACAAAGAGTCTTCCAAGCGTTGTTGCTCCATGGCAAATTGTTGGAATTGAGCTTCATAAAGATGGACATCCGAAGATGGTTTCAAAGGGATGTCATAAAAGAAATAGAAAATATTGCTCGCCAGAATGATGGTGAGCATCAGAAGGGCGGCTGCCCATTCGCCTTGGGTAAAGTGGAATCTTGTTTTCATGCCGCAAATATACTATTACGGAAAGGGGGTTGTCAAGATGGTGGGGCCTTTTTTTGTGAACAGGTGAATGTTAATTGATAATTGATAATTGATAATGGATAATGGATAATGGATAATGTCAGGGGGCGGGAATAAAATAAAAACAAATTAATGTTAATATAAAAATGTAAATATTTGGAATTTAATCAAATAACCTCTGGATTGACATGTTGAAGATTCATAAAATGAGAAAAGGGACTGTTTTTTGCACAAAAAAATGTATTTTTGCAGCGTTTTAAGAAAAACGGCATGTCGTCTTTTGAAAGTTTATATCACGAAACGGAAATGAATGTGAGAGAGGCGGTTTACCGTTTTTCAAAGCTGAAATCCCAGAACGAGGAGCTCAGCCGCGAGAACGAGAACCTGCGTGCGAAGCTGTCGGAACTGAGAAACAAGCTGGAAGAAACAGAAGAAAAATTGAAGTTGGTAGAACTAACAAGTACCATTATAGACAGAGAAGATAAGACAGAACTAAAAAAACAGATCAACGATTGGGTGCGGGAGATAGACAACAGTATTAAGCTACTCAGCGGAAAGTAAGATGGACGAAGATAATGTAAAAGTGACGGTGACGATAGGCCAGAAACCTCTGACCGTGATCATCAAAAGGGAGTGGGAACATTACTTCCGCGAAGCTGAAAAGATAATCAATGACAGTTTTTTTGACTTTGCAAAAAAATGGCAATATAAAGACCAACAAGACCTTACGAACATGGTGCTATTGGATTTTGTGGTGAAAGGTCTTGCAGACAAGGAAAGACTGAAAGCTTACGATGAAGAGCTGATTCCGATGATGGAATCCCTCAAACAGCTGACAGAGGAATTTCCCATTGATTAGAGGTTCTTTGAAAGACGAAATCCCGCATAAGTTCAGATACGTTTGTTAAACTCAACAGAATTACAAACGAAGGGGACGCTTGTCATGCCTAGAACAGGCCCGAATCCGTACGGATGGCGAATAGCCCGGGGAAGCGCGAAGCACGGACTGCACCTTCGACCATATCAAGTAGGAGTTTTTCGAAACCCTATGGAACTTATGCGGTTTTTTTATTTCCCGTTGCCCGTAAAGGGACAACATTCAAATAAATATATACACCTATGAAGTTATTATTGATTATTATAGGGGTATTGGTCGGTGCCGGAATAGGCATTGCCATCTCCTATACATTACTGAAAAACCAATTGACGAAGGCAGGGCGCGAAGCCCTCAAGAAGGCAGAAGAAGACGGCGAACTGATCAAGAAAGAGAAGATTCTGCAAGCCAAGGAGAAATTCCTGCAGCTGAAAGCTGAGCACGAGAAGTCTTGTAATGAGAAGAACCAACAGATCTCCGCTGCCGAGAACCGCATTAAACAGAAGGAGAACACCTTGAGCCAAAAAATGGAGGAGCTCAACCGGAAAACCAACGAGAACGCCGCCCAAAAAGAAAACCTGAACAAACAAATGGCCGCTGTCTCCCAGAAGCAGAAAGAACTTGAGGAGCAAATCGCCTCCCAAAAGAACAAACTGGAATCCATCGCGGAGATGACTGCCGAACAGGCCAAGCAACAACTTATCTCGCTGATGCAGGACGAGGCCAAAGCCGATGCTTTGGTGATGATCAAAGAGATTGTGGATGAAGCCAAACACACCGCTAATCTGGAAGCCAAGAAAGTGGTGGTCAACGCTTTACAACGCACAGGCGCGGAAGCCGCCGTTGAGAACACGGTATCCGTATTCAACATTGAGAATGACGAGATCAAGGGCCGCATCATCGGTCGTGAAGGCCGCAACATCCGCACCCTCGAAAACCTTACTGGCGTTGACGTGGTGATTGACGACTCCCCGGACGCCATCCTGCTCTCCAGTTTCGACCCCGTACGCCGCGAAATCGCCCGTCTCTCCTTGCAGAAACTGGTTTCCGACGGCCGTATCCACCCCGCCCGCATCGAGGAGGTGGTCGCCAAGACAAAGAAACAGATTGAACAGGAAATTACTGAATTAGGAAAACGCACCTGCATAGACTTGGGTATCAACAATATGCATCATGAACTGATGCGTCTGGTCGGAAAGATGCGCTATCGTTCCTCGTACGGGCAGAACCTCTTGCAACACGCCAAGGAGGTGGCCAACCTGAGTGCCACCATGGCCGCGGAACTGGGCATCAACCCGAAACTGGCCCGCCGCGCCGGCCTCTTGCACGATATCGGCAAAGTGCCCGACACAGAACCCGAACTGCCGCACGCTCTGTTCGGAGCCCGTCTCGCGGAGCAGTACAAGGAACGTCCTGAAATCGTGAACGCTATAGGCGCCCACCACGACGAAATGGAGATGAAGACATTGATTGCCCCCATCGTGCAAGTGTGCGATGCCATCTCTGGCGCACGTCCCGGTGCCCGCCGTGAAGTGGTCGAGGCCTACATGAAACGTCTGAATGACCTTGAGAACTTGGCACTTACATACCCGGGAGTGGTGAAAACATACGCCATCCAGGCCGGTCGTGAGCTGCGCGTGATTGTGGGTGCCGAGAAGGTGACGGATCAGGAAGCCGACCAAATCTCCCTCGACCTGTCCAAGAAGATTCAAAACGAAATGACGTATCCGGGTCAAATCAAGATCACGGTCATCCGCGAGACCCGCGCCGTCAACTATGCCCGATAAACGATGAACGACCAGCCGAAACCTCGTAGCCGCTTCCGCTTTTTCGCCATCCTGTATGCCGTGACACTTCTGCTGTTTCTGGCATACATCTTCTTTTTCTCCGACCATAACCTCAAGACCCATCGCGACTTGAACCAAAAAATCTCTAATTTGGAGGATAAGATCACCAATACGAAAAACCAAGTGGGCAACGTTTACACGTACGAGCAGCTGCTGGAGGACTCGACTTTGTTGGAAAAGTATGGACGTGAACAATTGAACATGCACAAGCCGAACGAGGATGTCTTTGTGATACTCTATGAAAAAGGAGAATGAACATATCCGGTTGCTGATTGTCAATGGTGTGAACCTCAGCTGCTTGGGCACTCGTGAGGTGAACATTTATGGAAGCGTTTCTTTCGAAGAACACCTTGAAAAGATGCGTGTCCGTTATCCGCAGGCAGAACTCTCCTACTTCCAGTCGGATGATGTCGGTGCTTTGGCAAACGCCATTACTACGGCACGGAATTTGCATGGGATTATACTGAACGCAGGGGCTTACACGCACACATCCGTAGTGCTGGCAGATGCAGTTCGAACGGCCAAGTGTCCGGTGGTGGAAGTCCATATCAGCAACTTGTTCGGCAGGGAACAGTATCGTCGGAAGAATGCTCTGTCCGCAGTGTGTTCAGGGTTCATTAGCGGGTTTGGATTGGATGGTTATGATTTGGCCGTGCTTTCATTCCTGCGGAAAAATGTTCAAGAGGTTAAACTTTACCATGTGTGACGAGTCTTCGCATTTTGTGGTTTAAGTTTAAGTTATAGTCTAAGTTATAGTTATTGTAAGAATAAAACTAAATAGTTGATATTATGAAAAAAGTATTCAGTTTATTGATGGTGTTGGCACTGGTTATGGTCGGAATGGCCCAGACCGATGCTGCGAAACCGAAAAAAAGCAAAAAAGTGAAGACTCCGGAAATCACCTTTGAAAGTCTCGTACACGATTACGGCCAAATCATTCAAGGTGACAATGGTGAATGTGAGTTTGTGTTCAAAAACACGGGCAAAGCAGATCTGATTCTCACCAACTGTCGTTCCAGTTGCGGTTGCACGGTCCCGTCATGGCCGAAAGACCCCATTGCCCCTGGCAAAAAGGCAGCCATCAAGGTGAAGTACAACACACAGCGTATCGGTCAAATTAACAAGACCATCACGGTGGAATCCAATGCCGTGAATGACCGTGTGGTGCTGAAGATCACGGGCAACATCAGCCCGAAACCGACAGAGGCAGCCCCTGAAAACAACAGTGGTGCTCCTAAAGTGAATAACTAAAAACAATTGGAACAATGAAAAGGATAATAGCTCTTGTTTGTTTGATGTGCTTGGGACTTACCGCCGGCTTGTATGCACAGTCCAAGGATGGCAAGGCCTCTGCTACGAAGACCACTTATACGGGCACAGGCGCTGAAATCGAGTTCGAGAAAAAGGTCGTTGATTTCGGCACCTTAAAGGTCGGTGACGTGAAAGTGGTGACCATCACCTACACGAATATCGGCAAGAAGCCGTTGATTCTCGATGATGTCATCTCTTCCTGCGACTGCACGGAAGTGGAATGGTCGAAAGCTCCTGTGATGCCAGGCAAAACCGGCACCATCAAGGCGACATACACGGCCAAGAATGTGGGGCTGATCAGCAAGCGTCTCACGGTGCTTTCAAATGCCAACACAGACAGAGTGATATTGCAACTGAAAGGGGAGGTGAAGTAACCTCTCCTTGTTTTCCCGGGGTCGTCTGGTTTTGACAGCAAGTTCGGGAGTATGTAAGCAGGTCGGAATTTGTGGGCTGATTCCGTTAAAAATTAACCCTCGATGCCAAATAAATGGCGAAACTTCTTATGCATTCGCAGCGTAACCGTTGCGGATCTCGCCGCGCGGACAAGGTCCGTAGCCGCGGGTGCTCCCCCGGAAGTTTTTCGGCTCAACGTCCGGACCGGAGTATCATAAAAGGGCTGATAGCCGAGGTCGCGCTTCGAGACTGAGGCGAAGTTTTAGAAGATAAGCGGTGGCCAGGTGTGTCCCGTACCATGCCATCGCCGACAACCAAACGGTGACTAAACTTGTAGAAAGCATATTTTCGGCGTGTTTGGACGAGGGTTCGACTCCCTCCGGCTCCACTGGAAAAAACAAAGGTGCGTCAAATGGCGCACCTTTGTTGTATGTTGAACATTGGCTTTCAGTATCAAGGTTTTACGCTGACGGTTTTTGACGGCTGTGAGCGTTTTCCCTTACCGAGGAACATCTGGATATAATAGGAGACTTTTTGCCCCTGTTTCAGGTTGCAGTCCGTGAAGGAAGTCTCCCCTCTTCGGAAGCTGCCGCAAGCGTAAGCCGGCTCGTCGTTCACCGATTTGAAGACCACGCCATAGTAGTCATGTTTGGATTTGTATTCATACGTGAACTCCAGATTGGCGCAAGTTTTGTTTTTGCTCAGTGACGCTTTCAATGTGAGAGGTATCTGAATGATGGACGCGCCGCGGAATCGTACGGTGGTTTGTCCAGTCTTGCCGGAAGACAAACGGCTGTTGTCGAACACCTCGATGCAGTAATTGTAGTTCACGGCAGAGGGTTCTGGATAGTCGGTGAACACGATAACGCTGTCTTCGGCCACCTCCAGCGGGGAGAAAATACGGACCTGTTTCCATTGCTTTTCATTCTCCTTTTTACGGTAAACCACGTATGCTACTACATCATTGGAAGTGCTTTTCAACCAGGTAAATGTCACCGATTCGTCGGTCTGGGTGTAGTCTTTGAGAAGAGCGACCCCTGGAGGCACGATGTCGGGTACGGGAATGGCAAGCGTGTCAGACGGTTTTGAGAAGTTATGGCTGTTGTCTTCCGCCACCACATAATAAAAGATGTACTTGGTGAGCGTGTTTAACGAAAGCGTGTCCCAGAAGTTGTTTTCCTCATTGCGGCGGCCGGTTTTCTGGATAAAGTCGTGGTCGAGCTGGTTGGCGAAATAGACTCGGTAGCCCAAAACATCTTTTTCGGGGTTCAGGTTCCATTGCAGATAGACCACCCCTGCGGTGTCCACTACGCCGGCAAGGCCGGTGGGGGCAGATGGTGCCACATCGTCCTCGATGTTGTTGATCTGCGCCAATGAGTAGGAGACGTTACCGTTATTGTCCATGGCGAAGATGCGGTAATAGCCGCGACCGCGGTCGTGGGCGTTTTTGTCGGTCCATTCACGCGTTTTCGGAGGCAAGAGTTCCGACACATTGTTCCACGGTCCAGCCGGGTCATCGGAGAAGGTTACCAAAAATCCCTTCAGGTCGTCATCCTCCTGATCCACAGTCCATTTCAGCGGGCAAGTGTTGTTGTTTTCTGGGAAGATAAACTCCAACACAGGCACGGCGGGTGGGATGAAATCCTGCATTTCAAAAGGTTCCGACTTGCGTTCAGGTGCGTAATCTCCGAAAGCATCGAACGCCTTCACGCGATAAACATACTTTTTGTTGAGCTTCAATGAGTCGAAATAACCGACATTGTATTCCAGTATCTGGCCGATTTCCTCGCCAAACACCTCGTACGTGTCCTGATCCGGATCGTAACCGTATATGGGTGCGTTGTGGATGGCTGTCCAGTTCCTGCCGTCGTCCTCGCTACGCTCCAGGTAATAGCCGGAGAGCTTGTTCTTTCCCCAATAGATGAAAACGGTGTACGGGGAGTTCTGGTAGAAATGGATTTCGGGGATTTCCTCCTCGAAGCTGCGCTTGAAGGGTTTGCATTCCACATCAAGTATTCGTTTGGGCAGCGTGACGATGTCATCGGGAATGAGGCATTCGATGGTGTAGGTGTAAAATTCCCCTTTCTTGACCGACTTGTCCACGAAGCGGAGACCAAGGGCGTCAGCGGCGTCAATGTGGCCTTCAGCGGCCAGATAAGCCATGGCCTGGCGTTGGGTTTGTTCCTGATCGCGGCGGAAAATGTAGTTCTCCATGCCTTCCGACTCTTTGGGGTTGAAATAGGATGCGCCGTAGAGTGCCTGTGCCGCCACACCCACATAGACGTGAGATGAGTCGTATTTGGCTTTCATCTCCTCCAATGTCAGGGCTCTGACAGGAGTGGGGGTGAGCAGGGTCTCGATGGAGGCGGAAGTGTCAGCGGCATACTCTTCGGCTGTTTTGAGACGATAGATGTTCCATCCGTAATTGCTGGCCAGCCGCCACACGCCCGCATCTTCGGGTGCCCATCGGAGCACAATGCTGTCGCCATAGCTGCGTGCCACAACGCTGAAATTGTAGAACGAGTGCGAAGACCCCTCTTCTGCACTTGTGGTGTTGTCCACTTGGGCGAAAACGGACATCGTAAATGCCATCATCCAACCTAAAATCATTGGAATGAGAATACTTTTCCTTTCTTTCATTGTCTCAGTTTTGATATTGATATTTTCCATAGTTTTTCATCAAAATTAATCATCCCCATAAGTGTCACCTGGCCTGGAGTTGTTTAGGCGGTTGTAGGGGTCGATAAGCCAATTGCTCAGGGTGCCGTAAAGACCGCCTCCTGAATTCAGTTTGATGGTGTACGACATGTCTCTTCCGGCAGTGTTCAGGATTTTGTTGGGGTAGAACACCCGTGTGGACTGTGCAGAGCTGTTCTTGATTGCCACCGCGATCTTCATCATGTTACTGTTGAAGTTTTCGGCCCGCGTGGTCATGAAGTAGAGCTTGACATTCATCTTGTAAGTAGGTCTGGGCGGATTATAAACGTTGTAGTAACTTCCGTCGAACGGTACGTACCAGTTTCCAAGTACAGATGTCTGATGAGCCGAGCACTTGTGATGCTTGTCATACCCTTGGTCGCAAGTCACTGGGTAATAAAGGGTGGAGGAATTATAGTAGTAGAAATCCCGGTCGAAACCATGTCCGCCAATATCGAGACATTGTCCTTTGGCACTGAACCAGTATTTCGCCCATAGGCGGTCACGAAGTTGTAACAAATTTACATCGATGTATTCTTTTTCAAGATCCAATAATTTATATGAATGTCCGTCAGTGGCAGCGTAGTATGTGTCAGGGCGTAAGTCGTCCAAAGCCCACATGTAATGAACCACTCGGTATATCATCGGCATGTCATACGGGAAGTTAGTATAGGTCAGGAAGGCGTTAATGTTGTTAGCATTATAGTACAGGTTGAAAAGCTTCATTTTGCCACTCCAATCCCGTTTGTTGAGCGATTGCGCATGCAGCTGGTTATCATACATGAACCATGCCAGTTTGTTGAGGTCTTTGATGATAGAAACGGTGGCGTAATCGTCAATTCGCCAATCCCATGAATATTTTCCGTCATCATATTTGAGGTATGGCTGCTTGTTTGAATAGGCGGTTTCGAAGTATTTGTCATCCAAAGGTTGTCTGGATTGATCATTTCTGACCCTGAAATCAAGTATGCAAGGCACGTCCACCGTGTTGGGATGATAGTTTTTGGCGACACATTGAGTGAAGTCGGTGCCGCCCTTGATGCGGCGGTCGATAGTGGAAAGCTTGCGATTGTTGTTGATGTATAACCCACCACTCAGGATTCTTTGGAATTCGCTGGCCAAATAGCCGGAGGCCATCACGGTGTTGGCGTCATACCTTATACTGCTGTTCTTTTTCCGACAGTGGAACGTGGTCAACAAGGGCGTTTGTTTGAAGTCCCTTTCCAAATCAATGAAATGTTGGAAATACTGCCGGTGCAATTCCATGAGTGTGCCGGAGTTCCGGTCGAGCGCCAGATAGCAGATGGGAGGCATCTTGCAGCCCGTGTGGTAACGGGTCACATCCTCCGGATCGTATGGCAGGAACATCCAAGCGTACAAATCCAGCGAACTATTATAAGAACTGTGGAAATCGGATAGTGTGAAGTATGAGTCATTATCCGTAACAGATGCTTTGTTAAGGCTGCTGGCGATATCGTTGTCATAGATGGAGGCAGCCCCTTCGCCGAAAACGCGGGATGTCAAGGTTTTCTCGATAGTTGATCCAGAAGCGAACCATGTCCACCGGTAAATCTGCTTGCCAATGGAGGAACTGATCCGATATCCCTCCTTGAGCATGGTACGGTAATAGGTCATGGAGTCTTTGCCGACGGTATGCTTGTCTTCGTAGATTTCGTCCAGCATCTCATCTTGAATGTTGATGGAGTTGTTGCTGCTGTACAAGGATTCAAGGATGCCGGCGCCGGAGAATTGTGACATATCAACGGAGGGCATTTGCCCATGTCCAGTCATGTCTTGGTAGTGCTGCATCATATTTCCGAGTAAGGAGCTGACGGATGAACCGGCAAGATAGGCCGTGCCGCTGGTGTTGTGGGATGACCCTGCCAGTCCGAGACTCGCAAAACTTACACCCGAGAAATTGACATTTCCAGTGCCGTGGTATGTCAAAACGCTGCTTGCCCCTCCATTGCCGGTCTTCCGGTTATGGGCGGCCTCGGCTTCATTGTAGGTCTTGTCGGAGATGCGGCTTTGGTATTCGGACTTCTTGACGGTGATGTTAGCGGCCTGCTGTGCGGCGCTTAACGCGCTTTCGTAGGCGTTTTTATCCACAATAAGGAATTGCAGCAGATGAGCACCCTTACCCGTTTGTGACACAAACTCCTTCTTGGGCAGCTGAACGTCCACATACGGCAAGCTTCCATTGGTGACGTAGCTATAGCGGCATTCCGCAATTTCGCCCTCTTCCAATCCGTTCTTAAGCAGATAGATTTTCAGCTGTTTGCCTTGTTCGCTGAGTTTGTCCTTGTCAAACAGATTGTCGTATCTGGTGAACAGGTACATGCGGCAGAAGGGGACATCGCTGTTCGGGGCGTGAACATACTCCTCAGTCCAGAAGAACGGATCACCGTTGTAAGGCCACGAAAAGACCACGCCATCGTCCAAGTTTTCTCCTAAAGATCTTGTTTTGAAATACATCACTGTGTCTTTCTTGAAGGGCCTCACGATGGTTTTCCCTGTTTTGTTATCCAGGAAAGTAGGGTCGTACCAGTCGTAGCTTTCAGTGCTGTAAGTGGTTGATGCCGTGCCAGTGTTGACATTGTATTTTACATCTTTCTTCTTCTCATTTTCCACTCTGAGCAGTTGGCTTTTACCCTGCAAGGATTTCCGCCATTCGAAACAGCGAGCTTGCAGCTTGATTCTGTTGACGGTATTGGGGATGAACCCGCCGGCCTCTGTTTCAAATAGATAAACATTGTCGTCGCTGTTGCTGGGGGTGAATTTCAGCATTTCGGAACCCGTGGAGTTGACGAATTGAGAACCGGACTTGGTGGCCATCTTGCAGTTGTCTTCAATGAGTACGAAACAGAATCTGCGGGGATTCTTGCCGTCTTGGTCGCAGAGCAGCACATCTCTATCCCATGGCATATTGGAAACGATGGTGCCGATTTGCAGCGGGGACTGGAGGTTGCTGGTGCGGTTGGCCTCTGTTTCGCTGATGTATCCTGGCGTGACGTTCTGGAAGAGTTTCACGTTGGCCAGCGGGTCGCCGGCACCGGGCACACAGACGTCACCCAACTGGAAGTCGGCGGAGGTGCTGAACTTCAGCAGACCGCCAAGGAGACTTACTTTGAAACGTAGGAGACCATAACAGTAGGATGGGTTAGGACCGCCACCTTGCAGCAGGGCACCCACGCCTGCGGAGAAGAGGGAGAACTTGCCATCCCAGAAGCCGAGGTTCAACCTCAATCCCACATCGCCTTGCAGCGCACCATAGACACGCCCGAGGGCATAAAAGTTGTGCTTGCCGATTTGATTATGGCCGGGACAACCCATGCCGCCCACATCCAGCAAGGCCACATCGAAGCCGAGGTCCGCTGTCACGTCCACATACAGGAAAAAGTTCAAATCCACTTCGGTGTGGAAGGTGGAACCCAGACAGAAACCGCCGCCTTTGTCAATTTTCAACCAGTCGCTGTTGTCGATCATACGGCTCTTCTTGACATCTCTGGAGTTGGCGTCCAGCTTTTTGCCACCGCCTGCGATACCAAAGAACTTCTGCAAATCATCGCTCAACGGAGGCATCTCATAGGCGAAAGCGTTGCCGGTCTGCATATAGAATGTAAATTCAGCGAATGCTCTAACAATCACCATGTTCAACGTGGCGGAGAGCTGTACACGATCTTCATATTTGGGCTTTCCGATGGCGAAATACCAATCTGTAGTGCCCTTTTTGTGCCCTTGATAGTTCTTTTTGTAGTGTTTAAGCTCGAAGTCGATGGGGATGCTGGCTTCCGAATTGAAACTGACATGGGAACCAGCAGCATCGGATGCGTTGGCCGCCCGGTTGCGATCCGTTTCCCCGTGGGACGACAATTCGGAGTTGTTTTCCAGATTATCCAATTGGGAGTTGATATTGCTGTTCGTGGCTAACGATGTTCCAGAATGAATGGCGGTGCCTAACTGATTGCCTAACACAGTTGAACTTGCACCTTTCAACAGATTATCCAAATTGATTTCGGCTTTTATGTTGATAGAAAGACGGAAATAATCGTAGGTGTCGTATGTCTCGAAGCCCATAATGGCTCTTGCACGTATGAGTGGCGATTTGTTGTTTTTGCTGTCGCCGGGGACGGCGTTTTCATCCATGGAGGTCAGCACGTATGCGTTTGCATCGATGAATACACCCGAGAAGTGCTTGTTGGAGATGCGCAACGACACCAGCCCGTCGGCGTTCATCGTATTCTTAGCACCGGTGAGAATCAAGCTGATACCCGCATTGGCCACCCAACAGTCACGTGCCGGCGTGAAATCCATCCCGGAGGATTTGATGGCGTTCTCGTTGGTGTTCCCCTCTGCCTTTTCCAACAAGTTCTTGGTGGTGAAACTTGCCAGATCCTTTGTGGACTTCATGTTGTAGGCGAAACCGCCGGCGAAACCGTTGATGCTGACCGCGCCCAGCGGGATGCCGCCCGGGAACTTGCAGGCCCCGTCAAAGAACCACCAGGAGAACTCTCCTCGGCTGTCCTTCTCCTTGCCGAATCCAGCACTCATCGCGAGCGTCACCTCGCTCATTATCGTCACATTGAGCTTGCCGGCAAAACCGGTGACTTTCGTGCAGGTGGGGCATTCGTAAGTGAACCCTAAGGAGCCGCTAAGCTTAAATACATCGAAATCGATGTTGTCCAATACGATGCTGTCCAGTTTGCCCTTCACCTCTTTCACATGGAACTTGTTTTTGGGTTCTGTCACTCCCCAGACGGAGAAACCAGTGGTGGCCCCGAGATCTGTTCCCTCCGTGGCGAACTTCATCTTTCCGACCATCTTCACGCCTAACTTCAGGTTGTCGCCCAAATAATCCACAATGGGGTCGATTTTTTCCAAACTGAAGGTGAAACCGAAGAACGACACCTCGCCGATATTCTCCTCCATCTCCGCCACATGGTCGGGACTGTAACCGCCAATGTATTTTTGCGGGGAGGCAAATGACCATTCCCCGATGTCGAACTCAAATTTCTCAATGGAAGCGGTGCCCGCCTTGGGAGTGCCTCCCAAGTTGTAGTTGCGCATACCCATGTGTTCGAATTTCACCGCCTCGAAATCGGTAGGAAGACCGATTTTGCTGGTTTTCAAGGAAATAAATCCATTCAAGGTCAAGTCAACACGGGTGCCGCTCTCTTTGTAGATTTTCTTGATTCTGAAATAGGAGGACTCTTTGACAAAATTGACATCAGCCGCCCAGAGATCAAGCGGCATAGTGTCTCTCCGTGATTGTACGTTGAACGTCAGACTGTCGGCACCGATGGAGCATTCATAGTTGAAACCGCCCTTGAAGAGGGGCACGCCCATGCCGCCTTTGATGACTCCCGCCTTGTATTGGTTTTTGGTGAATCTCAACCTGACGGTGTCCAAGGAGAACGCCCATCCCCAGCCCTCGGTGGTGTTGGCATCGATGATGTCGTGCGCGTAAAGGTCGGTGGAGAAACCGAATTTGTCGATGATTAGTCCGTGGGCGCCGAAGTTGATACGAGAACCAGGATAGCAGTAGTGCACGGAGTCGGTTAACGTGTTGTTGAGCCCGTACTGATAGACCACCATGGAATCCTTGCGATCCACGGTGTCAGAAAAGGTGTTGCTGATTTCATCGGAGAGGAAGACCTTGAGGTCATCCCAGTAGAAGCCAGTCCATTCATTGGTGGCCTTGGTGAGTTTCTTCTTTTCCTCCTCTTTCATGTTAGGAGGAGGAGGGGTGCCATAGAGGTATTCGTAAGTCAGGGAAACCTCGCTGGGAGTCTGTTTCTCGGAATGGTCGTAGAAAATGCCCTTGCCGGTAGGATAGAAGAGAAAACGGTCGGCGCCGGCCACGGCAAACGGATCCATGTTGACCTTTACCACCCAGTTGTCCCAGTCTTTGAATTCCGCAATCATGGAGGCCTTTACGGGCTGCCCTTTCACAGGGTTGCCGTCTTTGTCTAAACCGCGGAAATCATTGCTGTTGAGTTCGAGCTGCATTTCAGCATGGATGCATTTGAGTGCGCCAGTGTCAATGGTGATGAATGTGCCGTCTTTTGGATCAGCGAAGTTGGAGGAAGCTTTGAAACGAAGTACGTAGCCGTCGTTCAGCTCCTTTTCGTAGGTCCTAGCCATGAAGAAGTCAATGTGCTGGTCGGGCTTTCCGTAGAAATGCTGCTGGTCCATGCAGATGTTGTTGGCAAGGAAGGGGACATAATAGTCTTCCTCTTGGGCGGCGAAGATGGCCCAGATGTTCATCAAGGCGGTGAGCGGCGAGAAGAACATGTTGTTGATGGAGTAGATGACGTTTTTGGAGTTGGTTAAGGTCTCGTCGGTGAGACACAGCGGGAAAGTAAGCACCTCCGTGGAGGGCGTGTTACCGCTGCCAAAGACCGGACCGGCAATGCCGCCGTACTTCTTGCCGTATTTCTCCGCGTATTTTTGATACTCTTGGAATTTGTCGTAATAGGCCTTCACCTCGTTGATCTCCCCAAACTGCGATGCGATGCGGTTGATGTCATCAGCGGACCAATCGCTGAGGTTAAGGTCGTTCATTAGGGCGGAAAGATAGGTGGAGGAATCGGTGGCGGTGCTTACGGCCGTACCGTTGATGATTTGGAAGTCCTTGTTGATCTGGATGGTGTCGAACTTCACCTTCAAGGGAACGTCGATGCCAAACGGATGCCAAATGACGTAGCCATCGCCGCTGTACCGCTTCTTCTCCCGGTCGAATTGCACCTCCTGCATCACCAAGGGGAATTCTCCCATCATGAGCCGCACCTTGTTCTGCACCAGACTGTCGGCCTTCGGGGTGATGATCTCCTTGCTGAGGTTGTCCAGGGCATTCGGTGAGCATTTGATCTTGTTGTTGAGGTCGGCATTGTAAGCGCGGGGCTCCACGAGCTTGAAGGTGGTGTATATGGATTTTCCGTCGTTGATCAAGTGATAGTGGTCGCTTTGGTCTTCCGTCTGCTTGATGTATGTCCACAACACGGCCATGTACTGTCCGCCGATCTTCAGCGAATCAAACAGGACAGTGTCCATGTAGGAGGTGCAGGTGAGTGAATCTTTGAGATAGAAAGTGTCTTTTACCTGCTGTGGGGTCTTGCCGTTGGGAAGCTCCGCGATGAGGAGTTTGTAATAGACGGAATCCCCATAGTTGACTCCAGAAGTCGGCTTCCATTTGAATTTGAATTCCTCGTATTTGGACACTTCTGGAATGTCGAACATAAGAGTGTCGTCCCACTGCTTGGTGGAGAGGTCTTGCGGATAGGTGAATTGAGGAGGATAGACCTGATCCAGTGCATTTGTGTCAGTGCCCCATGAGAAGACAATGTCGGAGTAAAAATCTGTGGAGCCGTATCCTATGGAAGTGGCCACACTGTCGTGATTCCTTGGAGTGCTATGAAGGTAGTTGGTGACGGTAATGGTGGTTTGTTTCTCGTATGAATAGAAAGTCTCCGCCTTGAGGTGGAGGAGATATTTGTAACCCTCTTTTAAAGAAGTCGTCCAAGAATCAGTAGGCGTGCTCATAATGGAGACGAGTTTCAGGCCGGTGTTGTCGGACTTGATTTCGGTGGTGGTGGACGACTGCAGAGGCAAGCCGATCATCGAGTTGTGGATGTCGCCGCCGGCATATTCGTAGAGTTCGGTGGTGTAGATGACCTTGAGCACGGAGTCGCCGAGAACGGGCATCCACCGCACGTCAAGGGTGTCGGATACGGGTACCAGGTAGTAGGGCATGTCACCGGGTTCCACATCGGTGATGTACGGGTTGTTGGCGGCAAAAGAGATTGGGGCCATTGTTGGTGAAACGCGTGGTCTTTGGAAGGTTTGGGCGGAGTTGTCCATTCCCGGAGACAGGAAATATGGCTTTTCGATGGTGGCGATCACGTCGTTATGGTTGTCGGAAACGGAAGAATTGGGAGACGCCGCTCCGGGTCCGAACAATGCGACAGGTGAGTCCTCACCCCACACGAAGGTGATAATCTGGCTCTTGCCATTGTTGCTCAACTGAATCTCGGTCATCAGGTTCTTTTTGAGTACTGCCTGCACTTGCGCGGCATATACATGCCCGCGCCTCAGCTGGAAATGACGGTTGGCAAGCGTGTCGTGGATGTAAACGGTACTTGATCTGTTGTTGTAGGTGGTAAGAGTGCCGCTGTTGTCAATAGCTTCCTGCACATTTTGGTTTCCTGTGACTTCCACGATTTTGAGAATGTAATCGAAATCATTTGATGCCAAACAGTTGGATATGACGCCGGTCCAGTTGAACACAACTTGTCGGCTGAGCGGGAGGTGAGTGTACTGGCTGAATTCACGGATGTCGGATGAGAAAACCTGCCCGTGCTCAAAACTGGGGGATACGAAGTGATTGCTCGTCAACCGTGGATTGAGTATGAGGTTCATAGGGTTGCTGTTGTTCAGGTTGGCAGCGCTGAATCCATTCACAGGAGTGGTAAACTCGGGTGCGGAGCCAGTGTAACAGATAGTGAACGTGTAGCACACTCGATCTCCGACTTGTGTGGGGTTCGGATTATTGTAACCATCCCATAGATAGGGAGTTACACAGAATTGATATTGCCCTTCCGGAAGAGCGAGCAAGTCCCTCATCAGCTTGTTACGGTCGTAGTTGGTTTCGTATGCCGAGGCGTTAAGATGCCCGATGATTTGGTCGAAAACCGCACGGTTGATCAGCACGGGAACCGCCCCTACGTTCAGCGGTACCAACGGCTGGATTTCCTTTTTGGTTCGGACATAATAGTTCTGGTTTGTTGCGGTGAATTCTGCGGTGAGCTCGATGGTGAAGAAAATGTCCATGCTGGTTCCCGTTGTATTTATCATTTGGATGTTGAAATATCTGGCGGGATCATCCATGTAGCTCAGCCCTGTCGAGGGGAACAAATTCACCTTGGGCGAAATGGAGGTCAGAATCTGGTTTTGGGACCAGAGTGTCTGACCTGTTATCAAGATAGCCAAAACGAATAACAATTTTTTCATATTTGTGGCTTTTTTGTCAATTTGTACTTCTATTTGTGTTTTGGATGCCAGTGTCGTGGCTTATCCGGCAATTTTCTGCATTTTTTTTGCCTGTCGGGCGACTTTCTCCTCCGCACGCTGCTGTTTTGTCTTTTTCTTGATGACGCGCGCTGCGAAGGAATAGGAGTAGGATAGGGTGAAGCGGGTGTCAAGGTTGGTGTGCACGCGTTGTCCGATGCGCTCCATATCGCTGTAATTGCTCAGCGAGAGATACATCGAAGCGGTGTGCTTCTTGTAGCTGAAACTGCTGCCAATACTGTTGCTCAATGAAAAGTCATTGTTGACACCTTCGTCCTTTTGGATGTTGTAGGATACATATCCGTTGTAGTTGATGTTCCAGTTGAGTTTCTCTTTCTGCATGATGCGGTAATGGAGTCCTATGCTAAGCCCATGGGCATCGTAGTGCGAGAACTGAGAAGCAGACATGGAGAAATCGTAACCGGTGCTTATCCCGAGCCGGATGTCGGTCAAATCTATGCCGTAGGTGAGTCCGACGGTAAGTGTATGAACATCCAAGGCGTTGGGATTCAGTTTGTTGAGACTTTTGTTCTGCACAAAGTTGCCATTCAGGCCAATAGTATGGGTGTTGTGACGTTCGATGGTGAAGACGGGCGATACGGTGACCGTGTGCACGATAGAGTTTATGCGTGCGGTGTCGTTGACGATGTAGGTGCCGTCGTATTGGTCCTGTTTGATGCCGCTGTAGTGGATGCCGAGGTTGCAGATGTTTCCTATGTTGTTGTTCCAGTTCAGCGAGTAGGTGGCCACCTGGTTGGTGTACATCTGTTTGTGGTCAATGTTGTCGCGCTGGATATAGCCCACCAATCCGAGGTTCGAACGTCCTTTGAACATGATGAAATTCATCACGGTGCCCAAACTGTGGGCGTTCTGGTTGAAGTTCTGCGCACCCAACGACACATAGTCGGGTTGGATAAACCGGTAGGTGAGGTTGCCGTTGAAGACCTTGGTGGTGAAGTTCACGGCAGCGTCGCCGGCGAACCGGATTTTGAAACCGTTGCCCGGTGTGAAGAGCCAGTTGGTATATCGCTCGAACTTTTGGTATTCCTCTAGACGCAAAGAATCCCGTAGGTCGGGGTTGAGCAAACTCGCTCCTAAATTCGCAGAGAAGGAAAACCATCGTTTGATGGCGAAGCGTCCCGACAGACCAATGGTGACGTTGTCTTTTGGCGGGATGGTGTCGCGCCACTCCTCAGGGAGGGTCTTGATTTTGTCTTTGGCTTTCAAAAAGCTGATGTCAATGAAGTTGCGCTCGTTTCCCACCCCGATTTTGACACCTATGGCGTCTCGACGGTATTGAGGCAAAGCGGACTGGGGAACATTGAGCCCCAGCAGTGAATCGGCCAGTTGCTGAATCGCGCTGCGGTCATCGTACCCTTTTATTCGGGTTGCCTGCTGCAACAAGCCGGCGAAGGTGCCCATTCTGAACAGCTTGCCCTGATATTCCACTCCTGCGCCGAGGAACGTTTGTCCGGAATATGTATAATTGGAGAAGTGCATGCTGCTGCTACCCAAGTGGAATTTCCAGTTGCGCCATGTGGGCATGAATCCCAGGTGAAAAGTGGGCAGTTGCGGATAGGAGAATGATGTGGTGTTGTTGTTGAAATAGAAAGCGAAAGGCAGTTGAAAACTGTAAAACGACAGGTTCATGCTGGCATAAATGTTGCCCGAAAAGGGTGTGTTCGACGGAAAGTTGGAATTGTAGGACAACCCCAATCCCGCACCCACAGTTCCGCTGATGGCAAACGGGTCTGCAGCTTTGATACTGTTGATTCTGCTCCGGATGCTCCCTTGGCCGTCTGTTTCCGACAGGAATATGAACAATAGTAGGCCTGACAAAATCAGATGTAGAATTTTCTTGTCCATAGGCAGTCGTATAGGGTGATTGATTCCGCAAAAATACAAATAATATTATTATACAATATGTGAAATTAATCAATAAATTATGAACAATGTTTTTCCGGAATTGATTTACCGTTTTTTTTCTGACTTTTCCGAAAGCTTCTTTTTTCTTTTCTCACTTGGTATTCAATAAAATAGTATCTTTGCGCGCTAAAAATTCACAGATGGAAAAACTATTTTTCACGGATTTTGTACCGTCGTCACGCGGTGCGGCGCGGGAGAAATTGACGCAATGGCAGAAGAAATACCCGGCGTCCGCTTTCCTGAACATCTTTTGTCTGAAAGAGTCCAGGATGAAGATTTCCCAGCGCCAGCGCTCGAAAATGCTGCTCACGCTGCCTGACAAGCTGCGCTTTGACCTGCTTCAACTTGAAACAGCGCCTGTCGTGGAGGTTCGAGAGAAACCGCAGCTCAATATCGTGGAAAACAAACCGCAACCGACTTCCCCCTTGCATCCGATCTTCGTCAAGCACCCGGCTCCGGATCATGAGAATAAGCAAGTTCTGATCGATCAGCTTATTGAAAAATTTTCCAAGGATGCTCCGAAAATCATTTACTCCCCAGATGTGCACGATGCCGACGCCGATTACGGGATGGAAAGCTCAGTTGAAGATCAAAGCATTGTAAGTGTTTCATTGGCAAATGTTTATGCCGATCAAGGTTATTACGACCGCGCTATCCAAATGTTTGAAATATTAAAGTTGCATTTTCCCGAAAAAAATAGTATTTTTGCCGCCCGAATTGAAGAACTGAAAAAAATGATGGCGGAAGGGTGATTCTGGCATCGTTTTTGCAAGAAACTTCACCGAAAATAAAGGGAATTGTAAGTAATTAAATCATAAACTAAAAAGTTAAGAAAGATGTTTACATTGTGTGTAGTATTAATCATTTTGGCAAGTATCGTACTGGCTTTCGTCGTGCTGATTCAAAACTCCAAGGGCGGTGGTCTGGCATCCAATTTTGCCTCCTCCAACCAGGTGATGGGCGTGCGTAAAACCGCTGACGTGCTGGAGAAAACCACTTGGGGACTCGCTGCCGGCATCATGCTGCTCTGCTTCGTTTGCGCATTTATGTCTAAAAGCGAATACAACAGCCGCTATGGCAACAGCACCCAAATTGAACAGACGACGACCTCTGACGATGCTGCTGAAGAGTAATAGATAGAAATTTGGAATGATAAAACATGCAACGCCTAGGGGTGTTGTGTGTTTTTTTTGTATGTACAATAAAAAATTGATTCAATGAATATTAAGCACGAAAATGTTCCTGGCCAGGTGCAGGAACTCGTTATCGAAATCCAAAAGGAAGATTATGCCGAAAAGGTGGATAATGCGTTGAAGAAACAACGCCGTGATGTTGCAGTCCCCGGTTTCCGCAAAGGCAACGCCCCCATGGGCATCGTTAAGAAAATGTATGGCAAGAACATCCTTGTGATGGAAATCGACCGCATCGTCAACGAACAGATTGACAAGTATTTCAAGGACAATGATGTGAAATACATCTTTGAGCCCATGCCTGTGGAAGGCAAGTCAAAGGTCGATTTCGACAACCCCGACACGTTCACGTTCACTTACGAATACGCCCTGCGTCCCGAAGTGAACCTCGACTATAAAACATTGCCCGCCATCACTGATTTCACCGTCGTCCCAAGCGAAGAGGAAATCACCAACTACATTGACCAGTTGCGTGAACGCCATGGCAAGTATGTCACTCCGGACACCGTTGAGAAAAACGACAGTATTTCAGCGGATTACGGTGGCGAGAAAGAGGCGTTTTTCTTCATTAGAGACCTGAAAGAGGATGCGCAGAAGGAGTTCATCGGCAAGAAAGTGGGAGAGAAAGTTTCCATGAGTATGCGCCAGGCCTTCAGTTCTGACCCCTTCTTCGCACGTGCCTTCGACCTCAAGGTGGACGACCTCAAAGAAGACGATCCCTATTCTTACGAACTGACCATCAAACGGATTGGTCGCATCGAACCCGCCGAACTCAACGAGGAATTCTTCAAAGTCGCCTATCCTAACGGCAATGTGACTAGCGAAGAAGCGCTTAAGGAAGAAGCGAAGAATGTGTTGGCAGAGCAATATAAACCCGATACGGAGCGTCTTTTCATGAATAAAGCCATTGAGACGCTGTTGGATAATGTCAAGATCGAACTCCCCGATGACTTCATGAAACGCTACATCAAGGCAGTGCAGAAGGATATGGATGACGAAAAACTGGAGAAGGATTTCGACCAGTACAAACGTTCTTTCGCATGGCAGATTCTGGAGAACAACATTGTGGAAGGTGAGGATGTGAATGTCACCCGCGCCGACATTGAGAACTATTTCCGTGACTACTTCATCAAGAGCTATTTTGGCAATTTCAATCCGGAAAGCGTTAAGGATCAATTGGATAAGATTGTGGCTGACGCGATGAAGAATCAGGAATATGTCAAGAATGCATACGACATGCTCTATGACAAGAAATTGGTGGAAGTCTTGCGCAAGAAGATGAACGTTGAGCATAAAGAAGGCGATTTCAAGGCCTTCATCAACGAGCTTTCTTCTAAAGAAGGAGCGAAAGACGAAAAGAACGCTGAGGAGAAGCCCAAGAAGGCCACAACAAAGCGTAAAACGGCTGCCAAGGCAGAAGAACCCGCTGCCGAAGTTGCTCCCGTAGAGGAAAAACCGAAAAAGCCGAGAGCTAAATCCACTAAAAAAACCGATAAAGAGTAATTTATGAGAGACGAATTCAGAAACTACGCGCTGAAACAGCATGGTATCAGCAGCTTGAAAATGGACCGTTACACGTCCATGACTCGCAACTACATCACTCCGTATATCATCGAAGAGCGCCCGATGAACATCACCCAGCTGGATGTGTTCTCCCGCTTGATGAAGGACAGAATCATCTTCATGGGGGTGCCGATCGACGATGACGTGGCCAACATCATCCAAGCGCAGCTTCTGTTCCTCGAATCGCAGGATTCCGAGCGCGACATTCAGATCTACATCAACAGCCCCGGAGGCATGGTCTATGCCGGACTTGGCATTTACGACACGATGCAGTATCTGAAACCCGATGTTTCCACGATTTGCACGGGCATGGCCGCCTCTATGGCAGCAGTGCTGATGTGCGCCGGTGCCAAAGGAAAACGCTTCGCCCTCCCGCACTCTCGCGTCATGATTCACCAGCCTATGGGCGGTGCGCAGGGTCAAGCTTCCGACATTGAAATCGAGGCCCGCGAGATCCAGAAAATCAAGAAGGAACTCTATGAGATCATTGCCTACCACTCCGGCAAAGATTACGACCAGGTGTGGAAAGACAGCGACCGCGACTACTGGATGACGGCCGCCGAGGCTAAAGAGTACGGCATGATTGACCAGGTGCTGGGCCGCGACCAACGGAAATAATCGAAGACGTTAATATCTTGAAATGAAGAAACCGGCTTCCGGAAATGTCCGGACGCCGGTTTCTCTTATAAAACGATTATGGCAAAGAAACAGAATATAGACAGAACATGTAGCTTTTGCGGACGGGAAATCCCCAACAACCAGTTTATTATCGGGGGATTTGATGCGATGATATGCAGCGACTGCTTAGAGGCGGCGATGGACATCTATCACCAGCACCAGTCGGAGCTTGACCGCAAAGAGCTTTCCCAAATCAAATTGAAACTGCTGAAGCCGAAGGAGATAAAGGCCAAATTGGACGATTATGTCATTGGTCAGGAGGAAGCGAAGAAGGTTCTTTCGGTGGCGGTTTATAACCACTACAAACGACTGATGCAGGAAACAGACAAGTCTGACCCCGATGTGGACATTGAAAAGTCCAATGTGTTGCTGATAGGGGAGACGGGAACAGGTAAGACCTTGTTGGCCAAAACGATAGCCACGCTGCTGGATGTGCCGTTCTGCATTGCTGACGCCACCGTCTTCACGCAGGCAGGTTATGTGGGCGAGGATGTGGAGAGCATCCTCACACGATTGCTCCAAGCCGCCGACTACGATGTGAAACGTGCCGAGCGCGGTATTGTCTTTATTGACGAAATCGACAAGATAGCCCGCAAAGGTTCTGAGAATCCGTCCATTACGCGTGATGTGTCAGGCGAGGGCGTGCAGCAGTCGTTGCTGAAGCTCTTGGAGGGTTCGTTGGTGAATGTGCCGCCGCAAGGGGGACGCAAACACCCCGAGCAGGAGTTCATTCAGGTCAATACCCGTCACATCCTGTTCATCGGCAGCGGTGCGTTCAACAACCTGTCGAACATCATTTGCGACCGTATGAACACGCATGCCATCGGTTACAACACGAAGAATATCAACTTCAACCCGCAAGAGGCGCTGAAATATGTGAGTGCGCAGGATGTGAAGGAATTCGGGTTGATTCCTGAATTGTGCGGCCGTTTCCCGGTCATCACCTCGCTGAACGCGCTCGACCGTGACGCGCTGAAACGTATCCTCACCGAGCCGAAAAATGCGCTGGTGAAGCAGTATATCGCGCTTTTCAAGATGGATGGTATCTCGTTGAGCTTCACCGAAGATTGCCTTGACTACATCGTGGATAAGGCGGTGGAACTGCAACTCGGTGCCCGCGGACTGCGCGCCATCGTTGAGAAAATCATGACCGACGCCATGTTCGAATTCCCGAGTCTCAACAAGAAAAAAATCGTGGTGGACAAGGCCTACGCGCAGGAGAAGTTCGAGAGTTCAATCTTCTCGTTCAAAGATAAGTGATTCGTTAGCGTTTAGTGGTTAGCAGTTAGTAGATATGGGGATGTCGGTGTGGCGTCCCTTTTTTGTGGTTTGCGATGAGGCGATGATGCGATGAGGCGATGAGGCGATGATACGATGAGGCGATGAGGCGATGATACGATGAGGCGATGATGCGATGAGGCGATGATGCGATGATACGATGAGGCGATGAGGCGATGATGCGATGATGCGATGATGCGATGATGCGATGATACGATGATGCGATGAATGGACGATGAATGGACGATGGATGGGCGGTGGCGCGATGGCACGACAACTGGGGGATGTGACGTTCGCGAAGCAGCCCGTTAGGGCTGAAGGGCTCGGTAGCAATGTGGGAATTCGTGCGTTTTTTTGCAGGCCGTTAGGCCTGCGGGCATTGAACATTATGCATTAATCGCAATGGATCTCCAGAATCTCGTTCCAGTCGGTGGTGTAATTCTGCGACAGATGGTTGCGGTTCATTCGCACGCCCTCGAAACCGGCGGTGGCCACCACAACGGTACGATGTCCCTGCTTCTCGTTGATTTTGTCCAAAACACTCATCAGTTTGTCGTGTTTTTCGCGGTCGATTTCATCGAAAAGAACCGTCTGAACGCTCTCTTTAGGGGATATTTGGGTCAGACAGACCCCGGCTTTCTTGTAGAAGGTGCCTTGTCGGAAAAGTTGCGCGGCCGTTTTCACCGCGATGTCGGCTAATTCCACAGTGCTGTCGGAGGCAGCGGGCAACGTGATGAGCTGGTTGTCGTAGTGCTGTTCCTGCTCGTGCCGGAAACGGTTGGTGAGCAGAAAGACATACATGGCGTGGCACACACTTCCCTGTTTCCGCAGTTTCTCGGCCGCCATGGATGTGAAGAGCGCCACCTGCTCCTTTATGTCCTCTACGTCATTAAGCTCTTTGCTGAAACTCCGTGAAACCATGATCTGTTGCTTGTCAGGGATATGCGCTTCGAATTCGATGCAAGGTCTGCCATGTAGCTCATACCAGGTCTTCATACCGCCAAGGTGCATCTTGCTGCGCACAAAGTCCAGCGGTTGCTGCGAGAAATCGTAGGCGGTATTGATGTTCCGGCTCTTCAGCATGGCGGAGAAACGCCGTCCGATGCCCCACACATCCTCTATCGGGAATTTCCTCAGCACTTTCTCAATGTCCTGTGGACGGTGCATATAGCAGCTGCCCTTGAGTTTGGGGTACTGCTTGCACAGTTTGGAGGCAATTTTGGCGAGCGTTTTCGTGTGCGAGATTCCTACGCTGATGGGTATTCCCGTGTTTTTCAATACTTTATACGACACATAATGTCCAAAGGCATCCAAATCTTCCTCCTTGATACCGTTGAGGTTCAGGAAGGATTCGTCAATGGAATAGACTTCGGTGGCGGGGCAAAGAGAGCGCAATGTCTGTTGCACGCGCTTCGACATGTCGCTGTATAGGGCATAGTTGCTGGAATAAACGGCCACGTCATGCCGTTTGATGAGCGCCTCGAGCTGGAAATACGGATGCCCCATCTTGATACCCAGCCGTTTGGCTTCATTCGACCGCGCAATCACGCAACCGTCATTGTTGGAGAGGATGATGACGGGCCGCCCGTTGAGCGAGGGATTGAACACCCGCTCGCACGAGACAAAGAAATTGTTGCAATCAGCGAGACCGAACATTTTGAGGGTTAAAAGGTTAGTAGGTTAGAAGGTCGGTCCGCAAAGATAATCTTTTTAGAAACATAGTTCCAAAAAAAAGCGGCGGACGTGTCAGAATCGCCCGCCGCTGTCGTCATCAAATGCGTTACTGTTTACATCTGTAAAAATCCATGCCAGCCTCTTCGTTGAGCTTGTCTTGCATGGCTTTGCACTCCTCTTTGGTTGACGTTTCGTCTTCGTAGGTGGGGGCAAGGTGCGCTACATCCGTCTTGACATAGCAATGGCAACCCGTTTTGTTGCAAGAGGTGGAAACTGCTGCCAGCATGAAAACGGCAGAAACTAAAACCAATAATTTTTTCATAATGTTTTTTTCATGGACTTCTTGATGATTAATGTAAGATATTTGTGATTGTCTGAACGGAAGTCCGTAACGTCCCGATATCTGCAAACATCTTTTTAATATGTTCAAAATAAAAGAGTTATGCCTATTCCTTGTGGAGTCGTGCCTAGTGAGAGGCGTAATGAAGTTTTGGAGGTGTTAAAATCGTTTGCGATGTTGTTGAGATGCACTTTGCTCTTGATGGTAAGTATGGTGGCGGGTATAATGCAGCCCGCAGCCACAAGCATGCCGCCACCGCAGAGAAACACTCCTCCCATGGCACTTCTCCAAATGTTTAATGCAAGATCATCACTGTCAAGAAGTTGTTCGTGATATTTTGCCGTCTGTATGAAACTGGCGCAGAATTGAACCAAGCCAATCCCTGCAATTGCGGCAGCTCCACCTCCCGCTACGAAAAGAGGAATGCTGATGTATTGGTTGCGCTTCGATTTCCGGTAATCTTCGTATTGGGCCGGCGAGAATAGCATTTGCAGATCCGCCTTGTCGAGTTTATAGACCTCTTCGTTGCCGGTAAGCCAGAAATGTCCTTTGTTGTAGTATATTTGCCCGATGCCGCGATTCTGGAACGCCTCCATCAACTCTTCTTTTGTGAGCAGTTCGTCTAGTTGACTGCCTTGGAGATAAAGAGTGTCGTAAGTGACTTCCTCTTCGATGATGTAAAGGGTGTCCTGCCTCGGTTTTGATTCGTCCACTTGTGAAATGGCGGCAAACCATGAAAAGCAGCAGATTGCGAGCAGCAAATTTCTGATATTCAATACTTTACTCATGTTTATCGTTTTAAAGAATCTTGGATGACAATGGTGCGGTTTGTGCGCCGGACTTTCTTTACCACTACTGGAGGATGCCCACTTTCTGGGGTTATGAGAGTGTCGGATTTAGAAGTTGTGTTTTCTTCTCCATCATCCTCTTTTATCATGCCGGCGGAATGTTTTGTCGCGACGCTCCTACGGTATGGTGTAGATGAAGCTGCAACAGTAGCGGAAACGGCCACCGTTGAGTCTCCAATCTCGTTGTTTACCAAGGTGCTGTCGTTAATAGTAATGTTTTGATTATCTTTTGGCTCTGAACTAATGGGTTTTAATGGTTGTGCGGTGTTGACAAAGATAATCGCGCCAGCCACTCCTGCAGTGGTGATTCCGGCGGCGATAGGCGCGCGATAAGCCCGCAAACGCAACCGTAACGACGGGATGGAGTTTGATGGCGGGAAACTTGATTCTGGCAGCGGATTCTGCGGAACCATAGTGAAACCGTCCAATTTTCGGCGGCAATATGCGTCGATAGCGGCTTCGGGCGCGGTAAAAAGTGGGAAAAACATCATAAGCGGTTGTTTTTTGTGTTTAGACTGTTGGAATAAAATCTGTTGCAGTTCTTTGCGGGCGCGCATCAGATGCGATTTGGAGGTGTTTACTGAAATACCTCTTGCAATGGCGATCTGCTGATGTGTATAATGCTCGAACACGTACAAATTCAGGACAATACGATGGTTGTCTGGCAGTTGAGCGATAGCATGGAGAATCTCCTCGGTCGTGAAGTCGGCTTTTCGGATAGCGGCCATCATCTCTTCAGCAGGCATTTCATCATCTGCAGAATATGGATCCACCAGATTATCCATGTCTGCGTTTTCATTGATGTATAGTCCTTTGGATGTCTTCCGAAGGTGCGTCAACGCGGTATTTACCGTGATGCGCATCAACCATTTGTCGAATCGTCCAATGCCTTTGAAGGTGTCGGCCTTTTCGATGGCTTGCAGAAACGCACTGTGCGCCAAGTCCTCTGCCGTGGCTCGGTCGGGGACATAACGATAGCAAATCCCTATCATTTTGCCTATGTGTCGCTGATACTCCCTGGTCCAGAACGATTTCATCTTTTTGTCCATCCTGATCTAAGCATTCGTCAAAAAACGCTGCAAAGATATGATAAATACAAGTATAAAATTAATCCATAAATATTAATACTACATAAAAAAATCAGAAAAGAACCCATCCGTATGATGAGCACTTTTCTTATAGGATGCAGAAAAGTGAAAAGGTTGCAGTATGTTGAAAAATTTTTTATGTGTTTTGTTAATTATGCATTATGCATTATGCATTATGAATTAATATCAAACCCTCTTGATCACATACGTCACAATCCCCCAAACCTGGAAATGATTTTCCTCGGTGATTTCGATGGGCGGGAAGGCGGGGTTGTGCGGCATCAGGAAAAGACGACCGTTTTCGAGGTGGATGCGCTTGAGGGTGAACTCCCCGTCGATGAAACAGACGGCAATCTGGTCGTTGGCAGGTTCCAACGACTTGTCTATCACTACGATGTCGCCATCTTGAATGCCGACACCTTCCATGCTGTTGCCGGTGATGCGGGCGTAGAATGTGGAGGCCTGGTTCTTGACGACGTAACGGTTGAGGTCGAGCACGGGCTCGGCGTAGTCCTCAGCAGGGGAGGGGAATCCGGCATGGATACCTTCGACCACGGGAATCTGGTCGTGATGGGAATGCGGGGTGAAGATGTCAAGGTTGGCCATAATAGTGTTCTTTATTTAAAATGTAGGGATGTCGCATTGCGGCATCCCTAAAAAGGTCCGTTTTTTTTCGTAGAGACGTTTCAGGAAACGTCTCTACAACATGATTACCGATACAGGATCACATTACGGGATTTATCCACCGTGAAGTCACCCCATTCTTCTTTGATGTATTGGTCGCCGACCACGATGGCAGCGGGCAGACCTTTCTTCACTGTGACTTTCACGTTTTCGGAGTAGTCGTCGCCGATACGCAGTTCTTCAAGATAGAGGATTGCGCCTTCGATGATGCTGCCGTCCTCCTGCTTGATGGCACCGGCTTTCTCCTCAAAGTCCTCCAAGCTGATGAAGGATTCTTTCAGGAAGCGGGTGGCATCGGCATAGTTCATGAAAATCTCTTCGCTGTTGTCGCCAATCTGGAATTTCAGGGATTTGCTGTTGGCATAGCACGTGCCGGTGACATTTTCACCGTCGATAGTGACAGGCACGGTGCGCTCTTGGATGACGGCGATGCCGGTGGGCACCTTTGCGATGGTATCGTTGGTGGGCACGTAGTCGTCACGCAGAATGGTGAACTCGGTACGACGGTTCAGCGCGTGGGCGGCCTCCTGCTCCGGTTTCGACGGCAACGAGTTGATGTAGTCTTCGGTCAGGTAAGTGCCTTTGGCGAAGAAATAACGTTTGCCATTGTAGGTGGAGTACATATCCTTGTCCAAGCGACGCGGCACACGCTCACCATAGCCCTTCGGCACGATACGGTCAGCCGCGATGCCTTTTTCCAACACGAGGAAATCCACACAACTTTGGGCACGCTTTTGTGAGAGGATGTCGTTCTTCTCTTCCGTGTCACGTGCATCGGTGTGGGAACGGAGCTCAACCACGATGGTCGGGTTCTGTATCATTATATTATATAAGTACATCAGAGAGTCCTTATATTGCGGTTTCAAATCCCATTTTGCCAGATCGTAGAGGATTTCGGGCAACACGATGGGCTCCTTGGGGATGGGCTCAAGCATGAAATCCTGTTTGAGGTCGGTGTTCTCAGTGAGACCAACGGTGGTCTGCTTGGCAGTGTTGCCGCGCTCCCAATAACCCTTCTTGGCAATCTTGATGTCGTAGGTGGTGGCGCCAAGAATCTTGGTCTTGTCGAAATGGTAGTAACCCTTCACGTCCGTGGTGGTTTTGTACGATGTGCCGTCGGAACCCACAATTTCGACTTCAACACCGTCCATGTACTGACCGTTGTTCTTGTCGCGGACATAGCCGGAGAGTGTATAGACCAACGGGCGGAGCAGGAAGTAGTAGATGTCATCGCCGCCGCGGCCGCCTTGACGGTTGGAGGAGAAGTAACCCTTAGCCAGGTACGGGGACTTGGACTGCGGGTCGATGGCCTCGTTTTCGTCGAAGATAATACCGATTTCATCGCCGGAAGAGTTGATGGGGACCATCAAGTTTTCGGCATCGCCGAACTCACCGTTTTTGTAGTGTGACACGAAAAGGTCAAGACCGCCAAGTCCGGGGTGACCGTCGGAGGAGAAGTAGAATTCCTCTTCGTTACGCCATACCGGGAAGACTTCCTGGCCTTCGGTGTTGATTTTCGGTCCCAAGTTGGTGATGTCGGTGAATTTGCCGGTCTTCTTGGTGCGGGTGGCCGTGTAGATGTCATAACCACCGTAACCTCCGGGGATGTTGGAGGCGAACCAAATAGTCAGTTCATCATCGGAAATGTACGGATGGACGTAGTTGTAGGAGCTGTCTCCGAGGTCGATGATTTCAGCTTCGCCCCAGGCCTTGCCCTTCTTCATGGATTTGTAGATGTAACATCCTTGAACTTTCTTTTTGTCTTGCGGGCATTTGGTGAAATAGACGACAGAGCCCTTGCGGTTGGCGCATGCTTCGCCTTCGTTCACGCCGGTATTGAGGGTGCCGCCGTTATCCATAGTGGTTACGGGTGACCATTCACCTGGCCAGTCGGTGTTTTTACTCTTGGGTTTCGTGGTGATGTAGATGTCGGAAAATGCGCCGGTGGTCCATTGGTCGGTGCCTTTGCCGACGGAGCCCTCGCGGTTAGAGGAGAACATGATGGCGTTGCGTTTGTCGTAGTTGGCCCAGCGCGGTGCCCATTCGTCTTCTTTGGTGTTGAATTTCTTGAGGTTTTCGACTTCATAACGGGTGGGGTTTTCGTTCCACATTTTGGCCTTGTTGCAGCCGTCGATGCGGACGTCAACGCGCGGGTCGTCGGAAACACGCTTTTTGTAGTTGTTGTAATATTTCAGGGCCAAGTCATAGTCGCCGCGCAGGTTGTAGATGCTGCCTAAGTGGAAGAGAATCATGGGGTTGTCCTTCTGATAGTTCTTCTTTTCCAAACGCAGATACTGCTGCTCGGCTTTCTTGAGATCACCCATGATGCGGTAACACTCGGCAATCTGGAAGGTGGCGCGCTGGATTTCCACGCGGTTCGATTTCAGTTTCTTGATGCCTTTCTTGTATTCGTTCAGCGCGTTTTCATACTGGCAGTCGCGGAACAGATTGTCCGCCGGACGCAGAACAGACTGTGCGTAAGTGCAACAAAAAGTTGATAACAAGAAACTTACGATGATTAAACAGACTTTGTATTTTTTCATTTTACAACAATTTTCCTATTTAAATTTAAGGCGGCTAAAATACAAAAAAAACAAAAACAACCGATGAGTTTTTTTTAACATCTAGCCCTAGCTCTTCGTCGAGATTGTCCGTTCAATAATCGGCTTCAGGATCTTCACCCCAGCGAAGCGGTGTCCCTGCTGGTNNNGTCTTGACATTTCGGGAATTTTTCTTCGAGATAGTGGTGGTCGCCGAGGAGTTCGTCGTCGGTGGAGAGGGCGAAGTGGAGGAGGGTGTCGTCGCAAGGGAGTTTGTCGAAAATTTTGCGCTCGAAGTCGGCAAACTTGGCGAGGTCGGCGGCGGTGAACTGGTATTCCTCCTTGGTGACATAGTTCTTCTGCTTGCCGAGATGGTTGGCGAGGGTTTCCGAAGGCCGTGTGGTTGGGTTGATGATCATGGCGGGAAGCTTGTGCTTTTTGGCGCAGTAGATGGCGAAGAATCCGCCGAGGGAGGTTCCCATGACGGCGTTCACGCGCTGCGTGCGCACGAGCGAGTCGAGCTTCTTCTGCACACCGGCGGGGTCCTTGTAGTCGAATGTCGGCGACAGCACTTGCCAGTCGGGGAACATTTTTTGCAGTTCCTGGGCCTTGTGCCCGCCACCCGCGGAGTTGAACCCGTGGATATAGAGGATTTTCTTGGTCATGATCTTTGGTGTTTCTGGGTGCGAAAATAATAAATTATGAATTATGAATGCTGAATTATGAATGCTGAATGAAGAGTATAGTCATTTATCATTTATCATTTATCATTCTTAATTTTTAATTTTTAATTCTTAATTCTACATTCTACATTCTTCATTCTACATTAAATCACGTATCCTATCTCTTTGAACCCATACGCCTCCTGCCTCCCGTCCGGCAGTTCCAGCACTAGACGGCCGAAGTGGTCGATGTTGCGGATGATGGCGGTAATTCGCTGTCCTTTAATGTTATACGATTGAAGCTCGTTGAGGCGATAAAGATACGATAGGTACTCTTCGCGGAGTTCGGCACTGTGTTCAGGGTTCAGCAGCTGACGGCGTTCCCGCAGTACTGCGAGGTATTCGTCCATCAGCGTGCCGATGTCATAACGGTGCCCACTTTCGAGGAAAAGCGAAGTGGGGTTGGGAATCCAGTCGGGAAATACTTCCTCGTTGACATCGATGCCGATGCCTGCCACAGTAAAGTCAAGGCGGTTTCCAGAGACCGAATGCTCCGTGAGGTCTCCGGCAAGTTTGCGATCGTGGATGTACATGTCATTGGGCCATTTGATGAGTACTTCCGGTACGTACTTGGCAAGAAAACGGCGGGTGGAGGTCGCGAACCAGAGGTTGAAGACAAATTGGTCGGCGGCCGCCAGACCTGTTTCGAAGTAGATGCTGGTGAGGATGTTAAGTCCGCGTGAACTGTGCCATTTGTTGGAGCCCGCCCCGCGCCCCGCTGTTTGGAAGTCTGTGTAAACGGCGTAAAGGTCCGGCAATGATGTCCCGGCACCCCGTTTCTCTTTGGCAAGACTCATCAACCAGGCGTTCGTGGATTCTGTTTCGATTAAATGTTGATTCATTCGGCAAAAATACTATTTTTGCAGCTTGAAAAAAGTGATAGTATGAAAAAGTTAAAATTGATAGGTCTTGCTGTTTTCTCTGTGTTTATGCTTTTCTCCTGCAAGGATGAGACAGGCCAGTATGTGGAACAGTTATATACAAATAACCAGAAGGAACTCGCCATCAAGGATTGCTTGAGGGCATCTGCCGACACCGCCCTTAACCATTTGTGCGTGGCTGACGGTTTCTACAATTATGACAATGGCTCGTATCGGATTGACTACAGTGTGCTGCAAAGTTCTCTCTTTGACACGTTAAGCCGTCACGGATATGGAAATTTGGCAGACTCCCTGATTCTCCACACGAATCGCTTGGCGGAAAATTGCAAGGCACAGCTTGCCCCGCTGTTCACCACTGCGATTGATTCTCTGGAAATTCTTGATCATGACGCCCTCATCAAAGGAAACATGAATGCCATCACCAAATATTTTGAAATCTACAAATACCAATATTTGAAATCCGCATTCCAAACTCCCGTTTCCATCCGTATGAATCTTTTCGGGGTCACTCCGGTGTGGAATGACATGCTTCAGCGATATTCTCAATACACAACCGTTCCGTTGAATTTTGATATTCAGGAATATGTGGTGGGAAAAATGCTGGACGGACTGTTGAAGGAAATGAGTATAGAGGAATCCCTTATCCGTACCGACACCGCACATCGTAGTGAAACGATGGAGCTGTTGGGGGAATAATAGAGGCGTGCCATGGCGCGTCTCTACATGGCGCGTCTCTACATGGCGCGATTCTGCGCGAAAAATGAATATTTAACATTAAAAATCATCAATATGAGAAAAGACAAACTCTTCAGTGGCAAAACATTAGCAATTCTTTCCGGCGGTGGCGACACTCCGGCCATCAACTCCAGCATCGAAGCCGTGCGCAACCGCGCCTCCATGCTTGGCTTTCGCGTTTATGGCGTGCTCAAGGGCTGGAAAGGACTGCTTGGCGATGGTGACATCGTTGATCTGACCAATATACCCTATAACGGCCTTTACGGCGGCACCGCACTGCTCTCAAGCCGTACCAACCCTTTCCCGAGCAAGAAAAGTCCCGAGGACCGTTCCCAACAGATTCTCCGCAATATCGAGCGCTACAAAATCGACGTGTTGGTAACCATCGGCGGTGACGACACCAACGGCGCGGCCAAGAAGATGTACGAAACATACGGTATTCCGGTCATCGGCTTCCCGAAAACCATCGACAACGACCTGCGCACCCGTACATATCATCATTACAATGGCCAGCAGTTCGAGACCGTGTTGTGTCCTGGCTTCCCGTCAGGTGCCATGGCGGTCAAGAAGTTGACGAGCAAACTGCATACCACCAATGAATCGCATCAGCGCATCATGGTGTTGGAAGTGATGGGTCGCGATGCTGGTTGGCTTACTGGTTCTGCTTCCTTTGGCGGTGCCCAGATGGCTCTTGTACCTGAGGTTGAGATGACTAAAGAGCGCAAGGAGTTCTTCTTTGAATCTGTTAAGGAAATGTATATGCGTTCTCCGAAACATAGTCTCATTATTGCCGTTTCCGAGGGCGTTCGCTGGTGGGATGACGAGAAACAGGAACTCGGCATGGTGTAT
The DNA here is from genome assembly GCA_902786595.1 of uncultured Bacteroidota bacterium. Lineage (GTDB taxonomy): Bacteria > Bacteroidota > Bacteroidia > Bacteroidales > WCHB1-69 > F23-D06. The sequence continues at coordinate 160,961 of CADADB010000009.1, forward strand.
GCCAGCTCAGACCTCGACGAATACGGTCACCCGCGTTTCGGCGGCGTGAGTGGTGTCATCGCTTCTGAAATCAACAAACGACTCGGCATCGAGGCCCGTGGACAAATTTCCGGCTATATCCCTCGTTCTGGCAAGTGCTATGAGTACGACCGCCGTCTGACCTCCACGCTGGCCGACAAGGTCGTGGATCTGCTGCTCCGCGAGGACTACGGCAAGATGCCTGTGCTCCGTGACATTGTTCCTTACGATGAACTCGAGGAGTTCCACACTGATGCCATCGAGATGGGCAACATTGGCAACTTCCCGCTGCCGGCGGCCTACTACGACGCCAACAAGTTCATGTTCACCGACCAATACACCGACTTCCTGTCGAACATTATTGGTGCCCCCTACCGCATGGAGTTCACCCAGAAGTTCCCGATTGTCATTCCGGAATAATGGCAGAATTCATCATTGAAGGCGGCCATCGGTTAAGCGGCGAGATCACCCCGCAGGGCGCGAAGAACGAAGCCCTGCAGGTGCTCTCGGCCGTGTTGCTGACTGACGAGCCGGTCACTATATCCAACATCCCGAACATCCTTGACACGCAGCGATACAGGCAAATCCTGTCGCTGATGGGTGTTAAGATTACGGAGGTGGACGAGCATACGTTCACCTTTCAGGCCGAGGATGTCGATTTCGAGCAGCTGCGCACCGACGAGTTCGCACGGCTATCGACCAAGATCCGTGCCTCCATCATGGTTCTCGGTCCTCTGTTGGGCCGTTACGGCAAGGCCTACTCTGGCAAGCCCGGTGGTGACCAGATCGGACGGCGCCCGCTGACCACCCATTTCGAGGGGTTGGAGAAGTTGGGGGCGGTGATTACCACTTCCCCGGACGAGAGATTCTTCGAGCTGGAAGCCAAGCAGTTGAAGGGGTGCTACATGCAGCTCAACGAGCCATCCGTGACGGGCACGGCCAACATTGTGATGGCGGCGGTGCTGGCGGAGGGTGAGACTACCATCTTCAATGCCGCCTGTGAACCGTATTTGTACCAGCTTTGCACGATGTTGAACAACATGGGCGCAAAGATTTCCGGTATTGGCTCCAATCTGCTGAAAATACAGGGCGTCAAGAAGTTGCACGGGTGCACGCACCGCATTTTCCCCGATATGATCGAGGTGGGCAGCTTTATCGGCATGGCCGCCATGACTCAGTCGGAGCTGACCATCAGGGACTGTGCCTGTGACCATCTCGGGCTGATTCCCTACACCTTCGGGAAGATGGGTGTGCAGTTCGAAAGGGTGGGAGACGACCTCATCGTTCACGGGCAGGAACCGTACCGCATCTATTCCGACCCGCGGGAGGCCTCCATCCTGACCATCGCCGACGCGCCGTGGCCGGGATTCACCCCCGATCTCATCAGTATCGCCCTCGTGACGGCCATCCAGGCCAAGGGCAGCGTGCTGATCCACCAGAAGATGTTCGAAAGCCGCCTCTTCTTCGTCGATATGCTGCAGTCAATGGGCGCGCAGATCGTGTTGTGCGACCCTCACCGCGCCATCGTGGTCGGACTTGCGCGTGAAAAACGCCTGAGAGCCACTAAAATGTCCTCTCCTGATATCCGCGCCGGCATTGCGCTGCTCATCGCGGCCATGAGTGCCGAAGGCAGGAGCGTGATCCAGAACGTCGAGCAGATCGACCGCGGCTACGAACACATAGTGGAGCGGCTGAACAATCTGGGCGCGAGCATAGAGCGAGTGTAGGATACAATTCCTAGACTAAGATTTAGAATCTCAGCAACTTCTCCTTGTCGCATGCATCAACGCTGAAGAAGTTGTAGCTGTCGGTGCGCACCACAATGAGGCCGCGCTCGTGTGCGTAGTTGTCGGCATCGTTCTCATAGTTTACGGCGGCGATGGCCACTAATACCTCTTTGTCTGCATATAGCGGAAACAACCTTTTGAACTTTTCCATCTGTTGCAGGAAACGGTCAATGTCGCCTTTCCCGCAACTTGCCTTGACCTCTATGGCGATGGCAGTGGTGTCATTGTGCAGGATCACGTCAACCTCCATGCCCTCATTGGGGTTCTTGGACTTCCGGGACACGTTCTTGGCTTTGCTGTGCATGTCGTAGCCGGCTCTCTGGAACATTTCGGTGGCAGAAGAACTCATCAGCCCTTCGATGATATTGCCGGTGGTGGTTGAAAACCGTGTGGCCAACTCTTTGATTTTCTTGTCGGTTTCCTTCATTTGGGCGAAAGTTTCCTTTTGTAGTCTGTCCGTTTCCTTTTGCAGTCTGTCCGTCTCCTGTTGTAGCATTCTGTCCTCTACTTGCATCTTGCTGATTCTGTCCAACCGTTTGTCTATCTCTTTCATCCGTTCTCGATGCTCTGCCATGTCGCGGCGGGAATCATCCTTCTGTTGTCGCTGATCTTCTTTCATCGCTGTGAATTCTTTGCGCTGCTCTTCGCGGAGCAATCGGGTTAATTGATTCGTCTCTTTAACCACCATGTTTGTTTCTTGCGTGGTTTCAATCAAAGTGTCCCATTCCGGGACGGTTGTCTGTGTAATATTTTCCATACTTTCAAAGGTTAAAAATTATGTGGCAAATATACAAAGAAAAGATAATTTTGTCAATGGTTTTGAGAATTTTTTTTCTGTCTTGATTCATAGTTATTTATGGAATTATATTAACAAATAGATATAATTGTTATTTAATTTTGTTAACTATCTTCGCGTAAAATCAACGACTCAATGCATGAAACGGATGTTGGGGTTGCGAAAATTGTGTAGTTTTGCGCCATCGATTTTGCAAGACTATCAAATACACTGTCTGATGGGAACAAACGACCTTTCTGCTCCTTTTATTGGGATTGCCCGACACCGCATTGGCGTGGATGGCGAGGGGGTGACCACGCTTGCAGCATTCCACGGGTGTCCGTTGCGTTGCCGCTATTGCCTTAATCCCTCGTGTCTCGGACCTGTCGAAAAGCTCCCGTTCTATACGCCTGAACAACTGTACGACAAGGTACTCATCGACCAGCTCTACTTCCTCGCTACAGGTGGCGGGGTCTGCTTCGGCGGCGGTGAACCGCTTCTGCGTCCCGACTTTATCGTCCGCTTTCGTGAACTGTGCGGTCCCGACTGGAAACTCACGTTGGAAACTTCCCTCAATGTAGTCGATAATTTTGTGAGAAAGGTGCTGCCAGCTGTAAATCAACTAATTGTGGATATTAAAGATACCGATGATGAGGTGTATGGCAACTACACGGGCAAGTCGAACCGGCAAGTGTTGTCGAATCTGCGCCTCGTACTTTCTGAAAAAGGGCCCGACAATGTGATTGTGCGCGTGCCCCTCATCCCTGAATTCAATACCGAAGCCCACACCGACCGCAGCGTTGCATGGCTGCATGAGATAGGTGTGAAGCGTGTGGACAGGTTTGTGTATAGGACTTAGGTGATCCTCAAGGATCTGCCTTTTGATTAAGCTGTTCGATACAATAGCTCAGCCATTCTTTAGACGAATACGTATCACTATTTCTCCCAGCAGTTCACGATGGCGTGGAGCCGGAGACCGACATTCGGATAGTCGATGCCGACGGGGTCGTAAGAGTTCAGCGACGAACAGTCGCCGGTGGCGGAAACTGTGTCGCGGATGAAGGTTTTCTCTTGCGGGAGGTCATGCCCTGACTTGAGGTATATGGGCTGTCCGGCCGCGTTCCACAGCACGGAGTCCACTACTTCGTTCTCGAGGTCGTAGGCGCAGGTGCAGTTCACATAGTGGGTGCAGCCCGCCATGAAAAGCGCAAAAGAAACCAAAATATAGGCGGAAACGATAATTCTTTTCATCTTATTGAAGGTTTTAAACAGCTGCAAAAATACAATTTTTAGGCAATCAAGTAGCATTCCTTCTTCAATTTTCAAACTTGAACCTTGAACTTGAAACCCGAAACTAAATTTTTGTACTTTTGCCGCCGAAACCCAAGTGCAGTTTGATATGAACATCACCGGCATCATCACCACCCTGAACGAATCGAAGAACATCGAGGCCTGCGTGCGCTCGTTGCAGCGCGTGTGCGACGAGGTTATTGTCACCGATTCCTGCAGCAAGGACGACACTGTGGCATTAGCCGAGAAGGCAGGCGCACGCGTGTTCGTGCACCCTTACATCGGCGACGGCCTGCAGAAGAACTTGCCGCTGGAACACGCCAAGAACGAATGGGTGCTCAGTCTCGATGCCGACGAACGGCTGACGGACGAACTCGTCACAGCCATCCAACAGCTTGATTTGGAGCGTACCTCGTATGATGGTTTCGCGATTCGCCGCCGTAACTACATCGGCGATCGGTGGGTGAAGGCCTGCAATTGGTATCCCGACTGGCTTGTGCGGCTTTATCGAAAGGACAAACTGCGCTTTCTCGATCGCAAGCAGCACGCCTTCGTGCCAGAGAAGAATACCTTGCGACTTAAAGCCGACATCACTCACTACCGCTACAAAAACTATGACAGTCTTTTTTCGAAACCCGAACGCAATTACAGCTCACGGGGCGCGAAAATTCTCTATCTGCAGGGAAAAAAGGCCAATGCTTTCTCACCGTTTTTCCATGGTTTGGCGGCCTTCATCAGCAACTACTTCTTCCGCGGCGGCATCCTCGGTGGCCTTGACGGTTACGTCCTCTCCCGCGCCGTCGCCCACAACAGCTTCCTCAAGTATGCGAAACTGCTGGAATACCAGCGAGACACCTCGGTGAGAGAAGCGGAAGACTGGGAATCGGTTTGGTAATTGATAATTGATAATTGATAATTGATAATTGATAATTGATAATTGATAATGGGGAACCGTATCTGTGTACGTGATTCTTTATGGATAAACTCTAAGTCTTTAAGTCTTTAACTCTAATATGACCTGGCCGCTGGCTTTTGACCCATGACCTTCTAATTATACTAATACCATTTTCTTAGCACAACTCACAGTTCACACACATCATTAGCGTAAGACCAATTAATTATCCATTATCAATTCTCCATTATCCATTAAAAAGTGTATTTTCGCGCCGTAATTTTTGTAAAGAATGAAAAATAATATCATACGGGTATTTATAGCTTTCACATTTTGCGCGTTTCTTGTGCAAGATATTAATGCTCAGCGTTTTATCGGTTCTGTGATTGCCGGTGCCAACTTCGCCCAGATTGAAGGCGACGATGTCCACGGCTTCTATAAGGTCGGATTCAACGGTGGTCTTGGGCTGACGCTCCCGGTGAACCGCAAGCAGACCTGGCAGGTGTCTATTGAGATGCTCTATTCCATGAAAGGATCTGTTAAGCGTTGTCAGCCGGGATACTTTAACTTGGACAACTACGCCCCGTCCATGTTCACGGATGTGGATTGGTCAGTGCCGTTGGATTCCACAAAAAAGTGCAACATTTCCCTTGATTATGTGCAGATTCCAGTGATGGTGCACTATGAAGAAACCTATTCGGGGTGCACTTTCGGATTGGGATTCGCGTGGAGCCGCCTGGTTCGCGCTCATGAGATATATAACGGCTATACACGCACTATAACAGCCCGTTCCGGGACATACAAGAAGAGCGACTGGTCAATCATTGCTGACATCAGCATCCGTTTGTATAAGAATTTGAGCTTGAATCTGCGCTATGAATACTCGTTGGTGCCTATTCGTCTGGCGCAATTCGACTACCTGTTGAATGACCCTAATAGTCCTCCTGTTTCGGAAATTCACAAATATCACAACAACATGCTTTCCGCCCGTTTGATATATTTCTTTAACGAAAAATTCTATAGAAACACCCGCGTCAACAAGTATGGTCAGACAATGGGCACCAGATGGTTGCGCGAAATTCCAGATTATGACGAATAATATGAAAAAGACATTCACCATTGGTTTGATGTGCGTAGTTGCGAGCATTCTTTTCTCGCAATGCCATGAGATTGACTTGACGGCTGATTTCAAGGATATTACCATTTCTTACGGCATTCTGAATGCTCAGGACGACATTCACTATTTCAAGATTTACCGCGGTTATATCACCGACGAGAATGCCTTGCTAGAAGCAGGGGATTGGGATAACGTCTATTATCCGGTCGATTCGATCGAGGTCCGGTTGGAGGAGTACCGGAACGGCAAGATTGTGCGTAGTGCCATATTGGATACCACAACGGCTGTCATGAGGGAAGAAGGGTATTTCCCCAGCCCCAAACAGCTGCTCTATTATTCGGACTGGAAACTGGACAATGAATCTGTCTATCGCTTGGTGATTAATCGTCGCACTACTGGAGATGAGGTGTATGCGGAAACGGTGATGGTGGGTGATTTCACCATCGTCCGCCCGATTTATTCATGGAATATGACCCTTAATCAACCCTACAAGATGAGATTCTCACAGGCGGATAATGCCGCGATGTATGATGTCTTTCTTACTTTCTCCTATATTGAAGTGGATAATGCAACAGGGGCAATTGAGCATAAGAAGATTACCAAGCGACTCAACGGTGACTATATCCGAGCTTCCTCTTCATCCGAGGTTTCATTCAATTCGTTCACTCCTGAAACCTTTTTCACCACGATAATCCAAGCGATAGAAACCAATCCCAATGTCACGCGCTACACAGACACCTATTATTGTCTGCGTCTCACGATTTGGGCGGGTAATAAGAACTATCTGACGTACAGAGAAGTGGCGACCCCCAGCAGCAGCATCGTGCAGAACAATCTGGAATATACCAATTTCATTTCGGAGGATGAATCCGCGTATGGATTGCTGGCTTCACGTAATTATACTTACACGGATCTGATGTTGGACAATACGTCCGGGCATAACGAAGACACATTGGTTCTCAGTCCGCGTACGAAACGTCTGAACTTTGATTATTACCGGCATTCTCCTGAATTTCCAGGACTGAAGTAGTAGTTATGGAATGGAAAATATTTATCGTACGCTTGCTGCTTGCAACGCTTTTGGGCTCTATCATTGGGTTTGAGCGAGAGTATCATGCTAAGGAGGCGGGGGTCAGGACGCACCTGCTCGTGGCGCTTGGGTCCTGCTTGTTCATGATTCTGTCTGTCTATGGCTTCGACTTTATGTTGGATCGCGACCATGTGAGTTTCGACCCGTCGCGCATTGCCTCTCAGGTGGTTACGGGCATCGGTTTCATCGGCGCGGGCACCATCATCCTGCAGAAACAGATGGTGCGCGGGTTGACGACAGCCGCCGGCCTCTGGGTTACCGCCGCCATCGGACTCGCCTGCGGAAACGGCATGTATCTCATTGCTGTGGTCACCACCGCCATCGTGCTGATCTCCTTAGGCCTGATTAATGTCTATCTGCCTTATATTTCACAAAAGGAACGCCGGATTACTTTTTTGGCGGAGGATTACGCCGTAATGGCGGAAATCCTGAATCAGCTTCGTCAGGAAAAAATCACAGTGCTGAACTATGAGATGCACAAGTCTGCAGAAGAAAATGACGGCAAAATGCTGGTTACCTTGGAGATACGGATGAAACGGTACGACAACGTCAAAGGTATCACCTCGATTCTGAAGAATTTCGAAAAGGTGGAGCTGGTGCAGGTTTCTTAGCTGTTGGCTTTTTGACCGTTGGCAGTTGCGGTTATGGAATGGTAAATTCTTGTCCATTTTTTACCGATGACATCGGGTGAACAAATATCCTCTGCCTGTTTTCGGATGATTTCGGGATAGAATTGTTTGCCGTTGTTCAGTATATAATCCAGTTTTTCAACTAATTGATCCTCGTATTTTGGGGTAACGAAGACAGCATTGTTTTCGTTGGCGATTTCTGGAATGCCGCCGACAGGAGTTGTTACCACAGGTGTGCCAGTGCAGAACGACTCCAACAACACACACGGTTGGTTCTCGTAGTTGGAAAACAATAGGAAAAAAGCAGACTGGTGCAGTAGCCCGACAATCTCCGCAGATGTTTTTCGGCCCAAGAAATGAACGATATTTGAAAGACCGTTTGTGCGGACATATTCCTCTGCTTCTATGTTTTGGAAATCGTGTACTATATTTAGCTCGAAATCAAAACGTTGCGTGGATAACTGCTTGATGGCGTGTAGAATGCCCATGATGTTCTTCGCATCGTTGTCCAAAGTGGAAACGTGCAGAATTTGCTTCTTTCCGTTATATAGTCCACTGTCTTTAAGAGAGAACAGATTGGTGTCCACCACATTTCCGACCACAGTTTGTGGCTTTTTTAAGGCCGCAGGCACGGTGGCGCAGATGTTGTTGAGCAGGTTTTGCGACACGGCAGTGATGTGTGAGGCAGTAGAGTAGGTGTATTGTAACGCTTTACGCTGAAAGATGTTAAGTTGATGCCGGTTCATGGGCTGATATACAGACCAATGTTCGCTGATAATCAAAGGAATATGATATTTCCTGGCCAAATGAGCCGCTATGGGGCCGAGCGGAAGCGCAATATGAAGGTGAATAAGGTCTGGCTTTCCGTATTTTTCAATAACTTTCTTGAATTCAGATATATAAGCTGTAAGTAGATCGATTTTGTTGTGATAGTGTATTGGCTGGAAATGGATGTTTTCGGGTATGTCCGGCGTATAATCATCGGAGGTGTGATGAAGGATGATGGAATCCGTACATCTTCCAACTGCTTCAATCTGCCGCAGGATGAAGTTGCCGTTCAGCGGTTTCGCCGCATCCGGGAACCAGGAGGGAAAATGCACAACAATCATGACCGGTCTTTTTTGTGGAATATTGATAAGGAGGAGATGCTCTCTTTCAGTAAAAGAATGTCTCGACGGGTGATCAGGAAATCCTGAAATGTGGATTTGGTGCGGGCAATGAATAGAATCAAGGTGTAGAGAAAAGTGCTGGAATAGGCGATACTGGAGATGTGTCCGGCTACCCGTAATGCGTTCACGGGATCTGTTTTGGCCTCCGCGGAAAGCCATGTGAGTCCTAACAGGCACGTGACGGCCAGACCGATGAAAGAGCCGATGGCGTTGATGTGGAACTTACCATGCCCTGCAAAATAGTGAGAGAGAATGGACAGGCATGACAAGGAAACTATGCCAGGTAACAAGCTGTTTATCACGGGTTTGGAGCCAGCGAATTCGGGACCGAAAATCCAGGCGAAGAGTGAGGCGGGAAGCATCCAAAGCACGAGCACCGCAACCAGCACAACGGCAAGCACGAATTTCAGCAGCATCAGTGTGATACGCTTCGTGTATTCAGGATCCTGACAGTTGGCAATGCGTGCATATTCCACCACGCATATACTCTTCGGAATTATCCAAACCGCTTCGGAGATTTTATTGCCTAAGTCATAGATTCCTAATGATTTACCAGTGTTGATAAACCGTTGGATAAAGTAATAGTTCACTCGGTAGGTGAGCAATTGTGCCAGGTTGGCGAGTTGTGTCCAACATCCTAATCGCACCATCTCCCCGAACAGCTTGCCCGCATTTTCGAAACTTCCGAAACGAATGCGGCGGCGAATATAGAAACAGCTTATAATGCACGGGACCAAGTATGAGCACAAAAAAGAAAACAGATAGATACGAATGTGGATGTCATAGCCGCCCCAATGGTGCAAGAATAGGGCGGTGGAGAGGAACACGATGAGCAGGAGGGCTTGAGTGAGTTGCAGGATGTTGAACAGTTTGATGTCTTCTTTCCCCTGCATAATGCTGATGTGTATGAAATAAACATTGTAGATTATGGACAGGATAAAGAGGAATAGCGCATATCCGTCGGGAATCAGCCGTAGCAGATGCAGGACAATGGTGCCAACCCCCGAACTGACCAGCATCCAAGCGTAGGAAAGCAGGATGAGTTGGAAATTGTCGCGTTGCGGAGTGAGATAAACCAGCGTGGAGCCGCCCACGAAATTGCTGAGTACCTGTAGGATAGTCAGCCCCAAGACGATTAGGGCGATGGTGCCAGTACCTTCAGCGCCAAATTGGTTGGTGTTGATGATGACCACAGCAAACATGATGGCCGTGGTCAGCAGGCGGTTGAAAAAAGTGCCCAAAATTTTGTCAGTCACTGTTCTATATGATAGATGGATTGCCTAAAAAAAAGTGTGCAATTATACAAAATTTTTCCGATTTGTATTTTTTGTATTTTTGCCTTTTCATTCTAAAATCAGAATTATGAAAAAACAGATACCCGCATCCGAGTTGCCGCTGCAAAACGACGGAGCCATATATCATCTCAATTTACATCCTGAGGAGCTGGCTGACAATGTTGTTTTGGTGGGCGATCCCGGGCGCGTGGAGATGATTTCCGGCATGTTCGACACCGTGGAGGTGCGGAAGCAAAACCGTGAGCTGATTACCCATACAGGTGTTTACAAAGGAAAACGGATCTCCGTGATTTCCACGGGGATGGGTACAGACAATATCGATATTGTGCTCACCGAATTGGATGCCGTGGCCAATATCGATCTGCCCACCCGTACCGTCAAGGACGAACACCGCTCCCTCAATCTGGTGCGTATCGGAACTTCCGGTGCGCTGAATCCCAATATTGAATGTGGTAGCTTCGTGGCTTCTGCCTTCGGCTTCGGTATTGATGGCGTGCTGCGCTTTTACGACACGAAAGATATTATCCGCGAGGATATCGTGGAGGCGTTTGTCCAACACACCGGCTGGGATTGCACCTTGCCGTATCCCTATTGCACGGCCGCGTCAAAGGAACTCCTCACTCGTATCGGGTATGACATGACGAAGGGTATCACCGTCAGTGCGCCGGGTTTCTTCGGCCCGCAAGGCAGGGAGGTTCGCGCTGGCCTTAAGTATCCTTCGCTCAATCAAAAGATCGAAACATTTGATTATCAAGGAACTGCTATTACCAATATGGAGATGGAATGTTCCGCCATTTACGGCCTCGGCAACCTGCTCGGACATCATGCTCTGACCGTCTGCCTCATCATCGCCAATCGTGTGACTTGCAAGTTCTTGGATAGCTATCACGACCGTATGGAAACGCTTTGCCGCACGGTACTTGAACGTTTCTGATGCTGAAATGTAGAAAGAAGATAGACAAGTGAAGAGAACGAGTAAACCGAGGTATTATCGTTTCTCCACATAATTATCAATTATCCATTATCAATTATCCATTATGAAAAAAACAACTCTATGTATAATCTGTCTTATCTTTGGAATAGCTTCTGCACTAGCAGAGCCATCCACATGTAAGATATTATATCTGATTCCTTTTGATTCAGAAAATTACACTTCACCTTACGTTAAAGAGATTGAGGACATAGAAACTGTGCGCTCTTATCAGTTGATGGGCTTTTGGAATGGGGCACAGATGGCAATCGAGGAGATGAGCAAGGGCGAAAATATAAATTTTGAAGTGATTGTACGTGACATTTCCAATAACGAAGCCAAATTGCGTAGGATAATGGAAGACAGAGAGTTGATGTCGGGTGTGGATCTTATCATCGGCCCCTTTTTCAGTAAACTCTTTTCCATTGCAGCGGAGTATGCCAAGCAGTATCGCATTCCGATTGTGAACCCATTTACCAATCGGCAGGATTTTGTCGAAGGGAATGAGTATGTCTATAAGTTAATCCCGTCATTGGAGGCGCGTCCCGCCATGATTGCATTTCTGGCGCAGCAGTCCGGAGCTTCTCCGATTATCATTTACGGGGATTCCAGCTCCCAAAACAAGGAAATGCTGGCATATCTGAAATATTTCCGTGACAACCATATCGCGTTTGAAATTACGCCCAACGCTTCTTCCGTGGTGTCCCGTTTGATACCTGACAGACCACAGTTTGTCGTTACTTTTTACGATAATCCCGCCCAGAATCTCATCATCTCCCGAAACCTTATTTACAGTAAAAAAACGGACAATCTGACATTTGTGGTGCCACAAACCTGGTTGGATTCAAAAACTTACGATATTGAGTATTATTCCAAACTGAATCTGCATTTTTTCTCGGATTATTATGTCGATTATGATGCGGAAAAGACCAAGACATTCGTCTATAATTATACTCAGAAATACGGTGTACCGCCGTCTTTGGAAAATTTTGCTTTTCAAGGGTACGACATTACCTGCTATTTCGCGCAGTTAGTCCTCAACCAGTTTGACCATGACCGTGTGAAAGTCAGTCCGATTGCATTCCCGCTCTCTTTTGACAAGTCTTCTGACGGTGGCTATGAGAATGTGAATGTTCAGTTCTTGGAAGTCAAGGATGATGAGATAATCCCCAGTTTATACTAATTGCGCTCATGCAGACTTTTTTCGCCGATGTGATTCTGCCGTTGCCTTTAGAGGCGCGTTTCACTTACCGTGTGCCCCAGGCATTGAACGGCAAAGTCGCATTTGGAATGCGGGTTATCGTCCCATTCGGGAACAACAAACTTTACGCAGCAATAGTGGAGAAAATCCATGAGAATGCTCCTAAACAATTTTCAGTCAAGTATATACTGGATGTGATTGATGATCGGCCAGTGGTTTCTGAGGCGCAATACCGACTCTGGCAATGGATGGCCGAATACTATATGTGCACCATAGGGGAGGTGATGGCGGCGGCGCTGCCTTCCGCGTTGCGCCTCGCCAGTGAAACCAAGGTGAAAATCCATCCCGAATTCGACGGGGATGTTTCTCTCTTGACCCCCTTTGAACTGAATGTGATGGAGTTGCTCTTTCATCGGGAGACTATGACCGTCGCCGAGGTTGGGAAAAGCTTGCAGATTGCCAAAGTGCTGCCCATTATCAAATCACTGGTCGAAAAACACGCCTTGATTACAGATGAGGAGATAAGAAATCCGTATAAACCTAAGAAAGAGACGGTTGTCAGACTGGCCACTCCATTCGACGAGGAAACTGCCTTTATGGAGCTCCTTGACCGACTGAATGCGAAGGCCAGCACTTCGCAGCAGGCCGACACTTTGTTGGGATTTATGATGCTTACCCGAAAAGAGGGTCGCTATCATTTTGATGCAGCTATCCCCAAAGCGGAATTGCTGAAAGCTGAACATGTCAGCCAAAGCAGCTTGCAGACATTGTTGAAAAAGGGTGTTTTGCGTTCGGAAGAGCGAGTTGTATCTCGTCTGGTGGAGTTTTCCACAGATAATGCGGCCGAGGTTTGCTTGTCGGAACCTCAAGAGAAGGCATATCGGGATATTAAGCGCAATTTCGGGGATTTTGCCGTGACTTTGTTGCATGGCGTGACGGGAAGCGGCAAGACGGAAATCTATATCAAGCTGATTGACGAAATACTGAAACAGGGCAAACAAGTACTCTATCTTTTGCCTGAGATTGCTCTTACCTCGCAGATTGTTAATCGGTTACGGAAATATTTCGGAGACAAGGTCGGCGTGTATCACTCCCGATTCAACGAGTATGAGCGGGTGGAGATATGGAATCGCGTGTTGAGCGGCGGCGAGGTTGACGACACTTCCAAGTACCAGCTGATTCTCGGGGCCCGCTCGGCTTTGCTACTGCCGTACACCAACTTGGGGTTGATAATTGTGGATGAGGAGCATGATGGTTACTACAAACAGATTGATCCCGCCCCGCGCTACCATGCACGCGACGCAGCCGTGATGCTAGCACAGATTCACGGGGCGAAAACGCTGTTAGGTACCGCCACACCCTCATTGGAAACCTACTTTAACGTACAGCTCCATAAGTTCGGCCTCGTGGAACTGATGCAACGCTATGCAGACAGCAAACTTCCTGACATTTACACGGTTAACATGAATCTTGCCACCAAACGACATGAGGTTCAGGGACTGTTCTCTGATTTCCTGATTGAGCAGATGGCAACCGCATTGGAACGGAAAGAACAGGTCATCCTTTTCCAGAATCGACGGGGATATGCGGTGCGGATGATCTGTCACACCTGCGAATCAATGCCCAAATGCCAGTATTGCGACGTGACCTTGACATATCATAAAAAGACTAATTTGCTGAAGTGCCATTATTGTGGTTATGCCATAGAAGTGCCGCATGAATGTCCGACGTGCCATAGTACGGATATTGAAATGAAAGGGTTTGGAACAGAACAAGTGGAAGACACTTTGGCGACGATTTTCCCAGATGCGCGAATCGCCCGGATGGATACGGATACCACTCGCTCAAAGAATGCTTATCAGCAAATTATCAGCGACTTCGAGGAACACAAGACGGATATTTTGGTCGGGACTCAGATGGTGACGAAAGGATTGGACTTCGATCGCGTGAGCGTGGTGGGCATCCTCAATGCCGATGCGTTGATTTCCTTTCCCGATTTCCGTGCCTTTGAACGGGCTTTTCAACTCTTGTCGCAGGTGAGCGGCCGCGCAGGACGAAAGGATGTGCCTGGCAAGGTGGTCATCCAAACTTTCCAGCCCAATCACCCTGCATTGAAATATGTGGAAAGCAATGATTTCGCCACGATGTATCAAAGTCAGATTGCGGAACGGCAGCAGTTCCGTTTGCCGCCCATTACCCGAATGGTGAAAATCACCCTAAAGCATCCTGAAGAACAGGTTGTTATGGCAGCGGCGATGCAGTTGCAGGGAATGTTGCGCGAAGTCTTCGCTGGCAATGTGATGGGACCCGCCGCACCATTGGTGTCCCGCATACAGAACTTTTATCTGCAGGATTTCTGGATCAAGATGTCCCGCGACCATTCTCTCGCTGGGAGGAAACGGCAATTGGCCGAGGTGCTCCGGCAGTTCAAGCAGCTCCCGTCCTTCAAGAAAGTGCGTTGCGTGGTGACCGTGGATGCGTGATTTTTCTGTGGCGACGATATACACACGTCTCCACAATTTAGCGCAACAAGTAAAGATAGATTCCGGCAAACTGAATGATGGCGGCCAGCAGCACGAAGATGTGGAATACGAAGTGCCGGTAGGGCTTCTTTTTGCCGATGAGGTAAAGAACCGCCCCTATGGTGTAGGCCACGCCACCGCCCAGAATATAGGCGAACCCAGGCCATGTCATGGCTATGACCGCATCGCGCAAACTGATGATGACGCACCAACCCATGGCCAGATAGCAAATCATCGAAAATGTGGAATATTTTTTGAGATCGATGGCGTTGAGGGTGGCTCCAATGACGGCAAACACCCACTCCACAATGAAAATAGACCAAGCCATAACCGGGTTGACGGGTAAAACCCCGATAAGCATGATAGGAGTGTAAGTGCCTGCTATGGTGAAAAATATGTCGCAATGATCAACGACGCGCATGACCTGCTTGGGCATCCCTTTCGGAAGCCCATGGTAAATGCTCGACACTAAAAAAGTGATGAAAACACAACCTACATATACAATGCTACAGAAGAGAGCGGTAGCGTCCTGGTGGTTAAGGGATGCCTTTACCGCCATCCACATCATCACTATTGCGCATATCACCCCAAGGGCATGGCTGATGGAATTCCAAAATTCCTCTTTTGGAGAATAGTCAGGGAAAGGCCTCTCTTTCAGGGGCGTTCTTTTTGTTTTTGTCAGTCTAATAGCCATTTCAACGAACAAGCGTTTTGAAAAATATTCGTGAATGTGGATGCTTACCTTACGAGTGTCACAGTTCCTGTGCGCTCCAAAATAGTGCCGTCGGGCATCATGTATTCAATGTAGTAAACATAAACGTTCATGGGGGCCACTATTCCGTTTATACGTCCGTCCCATCCTTCCTGAGGATTGGTCGTCATGAATATGCACTCGCCGGTGCGCGTGAATATCGAAAACTTGTAATTCTCGATGGAAACGAACGAGTTCGACGGTTTGAAGACTTTGTTGTTGGCACCTAACGGTCTGAAAGCATTGGGGATATACAACGTGGGGGGCTGAATGACCGTTATAAGGTTGGAATAGCTGGTCTCCTCAATACCGTATTGGTTGGTGTTTTCTTTTGCTTCAATGTAATAGAGAAATTTTGACCCGGATTCAAACAATTGGGAGATGTCATCCGAGAAGTTGTTGACCGACGAAGGGACTACATCGGCAATGGCGTTGAACAACTCTTCGTTTTCCACTTTGCGCATCACAAAATAGTCAGACACATCCCCGTCCCAATTGTCATACCCATGCCAAGAAAGGAGATTGGTCTGCGCATTGTTCTCGCCGCGCAGCAGAATGTTGTGGGAGATGTTTGAATATCCAGCGTCTGTGTGACAGTGGTTTATGACAAAAGTCCTGTAGTAGTAGGTGTTCCGTTCGAAATTGGCAAGACTGTCGTAGAAAACATAGGCTGCCGTGCCGTTCTGGTGGGCTTGCGTCTTAAAGGGTTCGAAATCGGTTCCGTTTTCGCTCCGCTGCAAGGTGATGGTCTCGAAAGGCAGCGTGTCACCGCTCGTAAGCACCTTGATTTGAATGTATTGGTTGTCGATGACGGAAACGGAGCTGATATACGTGAAATCTTCGGACTCCTCAGCTGAAATATGGAAATTGATGCGGTTGGAACTTGCCGTGATGGTCTCTCCGTTGTTGACTACCCGGACGAAAACACGATATTCTTGGTTGAATTCCAGTCCTTCAATCAGATAACTGTTGCTGGTAGTGGTCCCGACGGTTTCCCAAGTAGCGCCATTGTTGTTGCTGAGCAACACTTCGAAATGATTTATGTCGTTGAACAGGTTGGTGTAGGTGGTCCATTGGATAGTGGCGCTTCTGTGGCAGGCGTCCGATGATACTAAGTGAACTCCCATGTTGCACTGCTGATTGTTGATCATGGGGGACACGTTCCCGCATGAGTCCATCGTTGCGATGCGGTAGAAACGGGAATCGTTGTTCGGGTCAATGACGGGATCTATCCAGTAGGTTTGACCGTAAACGGTGTCCAGAGGAATCGTGCCATTGGGATTTATGTAATAAATGATGAAAGCCATCATGTAGGGTTCTGTTTCATGGAATCCGAGTATCACCTCATTGTCAGGAGTCACGCTCACGCTGTCAAGAACCGGAGGCGCAGGGCTGGTACTGTCCACCAAATGGGCGGAACCGATAGTGGTCATAAAACTACAGGGTGGCTCATTGTTGGAATAAAAGTTGGAAATGCTGACTTGGTAGAAAATAGTGTTGTCGCAGACATCGGAAGTGTCGGTGTAATTCAATTGGGTGTTCGGGACAGAAGCAAAGGGAGAAATGGGGAAGTCGTCTTCGAAGGCGCGTTTTTTGTAAATGTCAAAAGTGCTGCCCCATGAGCTGTTCAGGGTGGAGGTTGGGGATTCCCATTCGAGATACGCCATCGTGTTGTCGCTCTGCGGAGTGACGGTCAGATTGATGGAGTGAATGGTGTCGGAGAAGTACTGGTTGTCGTTGGAATCAACCGCCATAATGTAACAGTCGAAATAGTTCGCCGGGGATGGAATGTTGATTTCTTTTGAACCGTAGTCGCAAAGGGTATAATTTTGGGTGCTGCTGCTATAGCCGAAAAGACTGTCGGCAAGAATTCCGTTCACATAGAAATAATATGTTCTGAAATGCGCGCAGTCGTTGCAACTCCAGGAGACTTTCACTCTCTGGTTGTTGTTCAACAGCTTGATACACTGCATTTTTGGCGGATTCCATGCAAAAGAGCCAATGACTAATGCCATCAGCAATACTAACAAACCACTTTTCTTGATATTTATCATTCTCCTTAAGAATATAAACCAACGATGATTCGGGTGAATTTATTATATGAAAAATGTTTTTTTGCCAAAATAATGATGTCGTCAGGAGTTACATTTTTTATTTCAGAGAGATACCGGAACATCTCTGTCTCGTCCAGTCCGAAGCGGCGCCAATAGGCGAATTTCAGCATGGCACTCACGGATGTGTCCGCTGCGCGGAGTTGGATGCCGGCCATATAGTTCTTGACCATGTTGAGTTCGTCGTCGCTAACATGCTCGTTCTGCAGTCGTTGAAGTTCCTCAAAACAAGCGTCCATGGCAAGTCTGGTGTTGTCGGCATTGACTTCGCTACTGATGGCAAACACGGATTGTCTGCCAAAAAATGTGCTGGAAGAGGAAATCCCGTAAGTGAGCCCCTGACGTTCACGCAAGTTCTGCATCAAGCGGGAACTGAAATATCCGCCTGTCAAAGTGTTGAGGACCGAAAAAGCAGTGCGCTCAGGGTCGTTGAAGCTCATGGACGGTGAACATAACACGATGGAAGACTGCATGCAGTTCTCTTTAGGTTGGTAAAAAAGCTTTCCGTGACTTTCCGGAGAAGGAATCTCCGGAAGTTCTGGCGCAGGAATGCCATGCGGCACGGGCATCCAAGCGTCTTCAATCAGTTTTTCGGATTCCATATCCGTGTTCCCAGTGACGAAAACGGTCAGATTCTCTGCACAGAAACTGTATTTGTGGAAGTCTTGTAGAGCTTGAGTGGTCACCGAACGGATGGATGTTGTTGTGGCGAATTCGGAGACGGCAGGGAAAGTTTCTCCCAACATCTCCCGCCACATGATCCGCCAGACACAATAGTCCGTTTTCTGCTCATTGTATGCCAGATTTTTCACCTCTTTGTCCTGAAAGATACTCAGATTGTTCTCCCGGTACACAGGCGAGATAAGAAATGCCGAAATGACAGGCAAAATACGTCCCAAATTGTTTTTGGGTACAGAAAACATGATTTGGACATTGTCCATTCCCACATTCACCGTCAAATTTGTCCCGAAATAATCCAATTTTTCGGAAACCTCTTCGGGAGATAATCTGGGCGAACTCTCTTTGAGCAAGGAATAGGCGAAGTTGCAGAGATGCTTCTGCGGTTGATACAAAGCGCCTGTTTTCACCTGCAGCAGGATGTGTATCAAATCTAAGTTGGGGTTGTCAAAATAGAAAACCGGGATGCCGTTGGGTAGCTTTGAAAGGCGTGGCTTGGGTAAGGAGAATGGCTCTGAAGGCCGTATCTCGGGTGGAATGGCGCGGTTGACAGTGTTCATTACGGTAAAAGCAGTAATTGTCCTTGTTTCTTCTGTATATTTCCGTGACGGTCAGTGTATTTGATGATGCAGACATACACTCCGCTGGGCAATGTCTGTCCGTGGTGCTGACCATCCCAGCCGATGTTCATGTCACGGGTGAGAAACACCAGGTCGCCGTTTCGGTTCAGAATGCTCATCTCGAAGGTGCGGGGAACGAAATTCGCCTGTACAAAGTATAGATCATTTAGCCCATCTCCGTTAGGTGTGAATGCGGATGGAATGAAAAACTCGTCCACATCGGCCTCTGTATCATCTGGACTCTTCTCCGGCGCAGGTTTGCTCTCGTCAGGGATGCCGTTTGCCATTTGCGGTTGGTTTTCAACAACTGGATGACGCTTCGTTAAGCTTTCGGTTGTCGCTATGTTGGCTGGTTTCTCAGAAGATGTACTGACATTGTCCGTTGGCTGGGTCGCGGCGTGGGTGGCAGGAACGCTTGTGTGAGACGTGCTGCTTGCAATAGGAGCCCTTGCTTCCGCTACGGCCGTCAAAGTGGATTGCTCGTGGATGGCTGCATTTGTTGTGGCGCTGCTGGCGGAGGGTAGCATCTGCGGTGTCGTTTCCGGATGCTGGGTCTCAGGGACATTTTGAGTCACGGGAGAGACAGTAGATTGCGAGTTGTCGTTTTCTCCTGTTTGAGTGTCAATAACTTGCGTTACGGTTGGACTTGCCTGCGCGGTGTCAGTGACATTGTGAGAAAGGGTTTTGACCAATATGGGGATAGAAACCAATACGGCGGCGGCACCGGCAATGAGTGCGGCACGCCCTTTGGGAGACAGACCCGGTTTCTTGCCGAATTTCTTCACATAACGCTTGTCGTGGACAATGGATTCCCATTCTTGCTCGGAAACGGGAACCTCCATGTTACGGAGTTCATCTATAGGGTTACTGTTCATATTGATGTTCGTTTTTTTCTTCTTTATTCCAAAAATCATTGATCTTTTTGCGCAAGGTTGTCCGTGCGCGTGAAATCAAGGTGCTGACATTGTTCTGCGTCAGTTGCATCATGTTGGCGATCTCTTCTTGCTTGATGCCGTCAACGATATAAAGGTTGAAGGCAGTGCGCTGGTTTACAGGAAGTTGACTTATGAAAGATTGTAATTCTCTCATAGGGATGCCATCATAGTCATGCGCTGCCGCATCATTGAAGTCACCAACAAGACTGCTCATCGGGATAGTGCTTCTGATTCTCTTATGACGCAGAAAATCAATGCATTTGTTGATGGTTATCGTACGCATCCATCCTCCCAGTGTCGTAATCTTGTCAAAATGCTCGAAATGAGTCAGAATAAAGATAAAGATATCGTGGAAGAAGTCTTCCGCCTCCTGAATATCTTCCGCATACCGCACGCAGATACCTTTGATCAGCGGGCCATAAGTGAGATACAGGCACTTCTGGCTGGCTTCATCGCCCTTGCGGCACCCTTCGATGATTTCTATCTCTTTTTCTGTCAGCATCTGATTTCAATATTTCTATGACGAAATTTGAAGGAAAATATTACACTCTGCATTGAAAAAAATCAGGGAATAGGGAAGCGGGTGTCATAAATCCAGGGAAAGCTGGTTCTTGAGATGGAAACTCTTTCGGTGATAGGGAGTTAAGCCGTATTGGTTGACGGCTGCGATATGTTTAGGGGTGGGATATCCTTTGTTGTGTGCCCAATCGTAGGCGGGAAAATCGTCCGCCAATCTGGTCATGAGGGCGTCCCGGTAGGTTTTGGCCAGAATGGAAGCCGCAGCAATGGAGAGGTAGGTGGCGTCCCCTTTCACAACACAGCGATAGGGAATACCCCATTGGTCACGGAATCGGTTGCCATCAACGAGGATGAGCTCCGGCTTCACGGCAAGCTTCCCGATAGCCAGGTT
The DNA here is from genome assembly GCA_902786595.1 of uncultured Bacteroidota bacterium. Taxonomy (GTDB): domain Bacteria; phylum Bacteroidota; class Bacteroidia; order Bacteroidales; family WCHB1-69; genus F23-D06. The sequence goes on from CADADB010000009.1 coordinate 181,721, forward strand.
CATGCAGTGGATGGAGGCGTGCAGAATATTCATCTTGTCGATCTCTGCCTCCGACACTTCCGTGACAGCGTATGCCACGGCGTCACGTTCAATGATTTGCCGCAACAGATTTCGTTTGTGTTCTGTAAGTTGCTTGGAATCATTGATTTCATCGTTGGTGTAATCGTATGGGAAGATGACAGCGGCAGCGCATACAGGACCGGCGAGACAGCCGCGGCCCACTTCGTCACAACCGCATTCAAGGGTAGGGGAGGGGGAAAAATGGGATTTTAGAGCCATAAGAGAACACATAATGCCACAATCAGAAGATCCACTAGCAAGCAACGTCGTTTGGGAATCACGGCTATGGCCATGTATATGGAAACAGGCAAAATCAAGTATGTCAAAGCAATAGGAAAGGCCACATTCCCTAACCACAAGAAAAGCAACATGGAAAATAACAGAATGTGATTGTTAGTAAACGCTTGTCGGATGATAATTAACTTGTTGTCCAAGAATTGTTTGTCTCGTATTGCTAAAAGAATGATTGTCAGAATGAAAAGCGCTAAAGTCGCATAATCAATGATTCGCAATTGGGATAATTGTTTGGCTGGCTCGAAAATGCTCAGGTCATGCCATGATTGCACGAACACGGGCAGGGAACCAATGATGTATGAGATAGCGAAAGCGTAGATGTAAGGAATCAGAAGCCCTGAGAATAAGATGAGGTTGTCTTTTGTGGAGGTCACATTGTTGATGGAAATCGTCAGTATAAGAAACAAAACGATACCGAAAGCACTGATATCCAATAATGTGGCTATGGCAATCGTCAAGCCGAAAGTGAAAATGCGGTCTTTTAGCTGCGCGGATGACTCGTTGGGAGAGTACATCAACAATATGAGTGCTATGAAAAAACTGGTCAGCAAACTGGGGGTGAAAAAATGCAGAAATTTTCCACAATTGAGCAATAACAGGAATATAATGCCCGGCATATAGGTCCTGTTTTCATAAAAATGGTTTTTGTCGAAATGCCTGATGACACCGATGGCCATGGTGAGCACCATGACGAAGACGATCATGCGGACAATTGTGTTGTGTTTGGTCCATAATGCGGCCAAATGTTGGAACAACAGCATCGAGCCGTCCTGTGGCAGCATATTCATCTGTGAAAAAATAAGCCATCCAGACCATCCAGCCAGAATCACCAAAAGAAACAGTTGGATGTTGAGGTTTTTGTTTAGAAGATGGAACATATTGCGGGAAATTCGGGTAACAACAGTTGGAAAACGGTGGTCAGAGAGAATCTTTTCTGTCTCGGGAAACTTTTTGCATAAATATGTTCGAAAGTGATGCCATTGCCATTGTTGAAATGACACAATATGCTCACAAGCTGCTCATCGTCAATGTGGTAGAGCCCGTTGTCAATCCGACAGAGCGCATCCTCGAAAGTCATGCGGTAGTAGTAGTGCATGCGCTCAACGGTCAGTATTTGTGACAATTCAAGTTCCTGACGGATAGTCGTGAGCTGTTTTTCGGGGAGAGCGTCTGGCAATGGCACTGCCACCACTCCGCTGAACAAACAGGCCATTAGGGCGGCGCAGGAGGTCAGGTCTTGTTTCATCACAATGCCTGTCCGGGTAATGCTCATTGCATCCAATTCGTTCATTATCGGAGCGATACGCTGTGCCAATTGCGCGTAGGAATACACCTGGCCGTCAATTCTCGCCACAGTCTGGTCTGGGTTCTGTTCCGTCTGACGGATATATGGTTCTATGACATTTTGGTAAAACATAATCTTGTTCTGCTTGAAGGGGCGTTGCGCCCCGCCGATAAACATCCCTTTCCGATCCTTTCATTAGACGGGAAGGGTGCAAAAATACATTTTTTTTGTATCTTCGCGGCCGATTTCCAAAGACTTGAGTGTATAATGAAAATATGGTATGCATTGATCCTTTTGGCTGTCTGCCTGATGATGTTCGGATGTCAACAGGAAATAGATATGAAACTGCCTGACTATCAGCCCAAGCTGGTGGTTGAAGGTTCTATTGAGACCGGCTCACCCGCCATGGTCATGCTTTCAAAGAGTATCCCCTATTTTTCAGAAATCAATCTGGGTGCTTTGATGAACGATGTGTTGGTGAATGGGACGCAAGCACGGGTCTTTGTCACTTCGGAAACAGGCGAGACGGAAGAGCTGCAATGGCAGATTACTCCCGAAGCCCCTTACTATATGGCATTTGTGGGGAAAAATGTGCTGGGGAAAGAACAAACTCATTACACGCTCTCGGTCGAGTACGATGGACAAACTTATACAGCCGAAACCTATATTCCGAAATCGTTCGACTTGGACTCTATAGGTTTTGACCAATCGTCGGATTTGTTGGATGACACCATGGCTACCATCCGTGTGCTGATGTCAGATGATCCGAACGAGGTGAATTATTATGCGTTTTTCTGTAAGGTACGTTCCCCGAAGTTGACCGATCGGCTCTGGGTTTGCAATTTGCCGGTGGCCTTTGACGACCGGACCTTCAACGGATTGTCGTTCAATTATGAGATTTCCCGTTACGGCTATTCCATTCTGATGCGTGACCTGCTGAGCGAAGAAGACAGGGAGAATTTCAGACGGATCACCTTCCGCCCGGGCGACACTGTGTATGTTAAACATACCCAAATTGACCATCATACGTATCTTTATTTGCTTTCCGCTGGCACTGAGGCCGCTTTTGGAAGCAATCCGTTTACCAACCCGCTACCGGCATTGACGAATTTCAACAGCGATCGAGTGTTGGGGCATTGGAGCGGCTACGCAACCAAAACGGACACGCTGGTGTGGTGGTATGACGACTATTGGAACGATACATTGCAGGATGGCCGTAAGAAGTTGACGGTGAGGTAATGGCCTCAAAGTACCTTAAACCCAAGTTCATCTCGTATGTTGTTTTCCGGAAATACGCTTCCTTTTGAGATTCTGATCTTCATTACCCTGTTTGTGGCTTGCAAATGGGCGTTCCGGAAATCTTGGCTGAACCAAATACTCCTCATTGGTGGCAATATCCTGATATTGTGCCATATCACAACACCGAAATCGTTGTTCCTGCTTTCGTTGTTGGCACTCCTCACATACGGCGCGGGATGGCTGCTTTCCCGTCGAAAAGCCGGCTGGCTGCTCTCCGTTTCGCTGATTTTGCTGTTGTTGCTCTTCTCCATTCGCAACTACCCCCTGGTGCAGTCGTGGCTCGGCAGCTGGTGGACGGACATGCTGGACAAGCATTTCCTCTCGGTGGAGAAAATCGGTCTGTCGTACATTCTGTTCCGTATAATTCACTGGCTGGTTGAAAGTTATAAAGGAACTCTCCGCACTCGGAATTTCCTGACTTACCTCAACTACCTCTTCTTTTTCCCGACGTTCATGGCCGGCCCGATCGACACGCTTAACAATTTCCACTACTGGATGAACACGACCCATGTACGCTTCAATGCGCGGATGTTGCTCGCGGGCGTGGGCCGGATCTTCTTCGGAGCGGTCAAAACGCTGTTGATTATCCCGTGGATAAAGCCATACGCGGTGGATTATTCGATTCTCCTTCCGCATTTCGGCCCCTGGGGTGCTGTCTTGGTTGCCGCCGTGCTCTACTCGCTCTACATCTACATCGATTTCTCCGGCTATTGCGACATGGCCATCGGCATGGCCTATATGATGGGTGTCCGTACACCCGAAAACTTTGATAATCCGTATTTTGCAACCAATATTTCCGATTTTTGGAAACGATGGCACATCACCTTTTCCACATTCCTGAAAATTTACGTCTTCAAACCGGTCATCTCCCTTCTCAACAGGTTTCCCATTGCCAAATACCGAATGGTGGTCTCTGTGATGGCATATATGGTGACGTTCCTGGTTTGTGGACTGTGGCATGGAAGCACGCTCAATTTCGTGTTGTGGGGACTGTGGCACGGATTAGGACTTTCTGTGTATAAGCTGTTTACATACGGGAAACCGGTCAGACCCGTGACAATTCCCCGAAAGACTGCCGGTGTTCTCTTCACATTTGTCTTTGTGACGATTGGTTGGGTCTTTTTCAATTATCCTGTAGATAAATTGTTGATAATGTTTAAGTTGCTGTTCTGATGAAAAGGTTGTATAGTCTGAAAGTGTTGTCTTGGCTCGGATTGCTGGTGATAATAGCCGTTCTCTTTTGGTTTGTTGTCGCGCTGTTTATTCCGACATACCATGCTCCGGAGTGTCCTGAGCGGGAGGGACAACTCTATACAATCCGGCATCAGGAGCTTCGCGACAACAACCAGCTCTATACTGATTTTTTGCTGAAAAGTGTCAAGCGTAACGGAGGGTACCTCGTTCTGGGGACTTCGGAGACCAATGGCCGCCCGAAAGGCAACTATTACGACTTTTTGAATGCGGACACCTCGATTCACTGCCTGTTCTCGGTGATCGCTGGCGCGGGCCGCACCGCCTGCACCTATTTTCCATTGATTCAGAGCAATGACAACGTCAAAAACCTCAAGGTTATATATTTCATCAACCCGGCATACGGATGCGGCAAGCTTGCTTTCAGCAATGAGGATTATTTCGACCGATATGTGTCGAGTGCGGCGTATTTAGACGCTAATCGCCCCAAAAATCAGGATATTGAACGGATCTTGGCACTAAATAATGGATCTTTGGGATGGTTTGACAGGGTGGTGGAGTTGTTAAGTTTTAAGACAGATAAATTGCGTCGGAAATATTACCAGGATTTGGTGTTCTGGATGAATCCCGAGCGTTTTGCACAAAGTCTTGTCTGGCTCGATTCCTCCAAGATCGCCAAGCTGCCCAATGCCTGCGCCAAGCCGGACGAGAGCCGTTACAATTATACGCTGAATGTCTCCGCCAACTTTGATGTCCATTCCTACACGCTGTGGCCGCATCCCGAATCCACGTACCGTTGCGATGAGCTTCGTACGATGATCCGGCTCTGCAAGGAGCGGGGAGTGGATGTGGTGTATGTCATGGGACCGTACAATCAGAAAGCATACGCTAAAGTTCATCCTGACGAGTTACCCAAAATCCAGGCGGTTTCAGCGGATTTGGTCAAGGTGTTAAAAGAGGAGGAGGTTCCATACATTGATTGTACAGACCTGTCAACCGAGCCCGGTGTTTTCGCAGATTGGCAGCATCACAACAGTTACGGCGGGTATTTAATCTATCAAAGAATCAGAGAGTATGTTTTGGAAAAAGAAAACCGTTAAAGTGTTGGCCGCCATCGTGGTGTTTGCCTTGGTATTGCTGTTGTTGATGTACCGCAGCGAGGGCGACATCTCGTGTCTATACACCACATTCTAACCTCAACATTCCCCGTCTCGCAAACAACAAATCATGCATTATGCATTAAAAAAAGTGCGCCGTTTCCGACGCACCTTTCCGATTAGTATTTGTAGAATCCTTCGCCCGTCTTTCTGCCGAGCAGTCCGGCGCGGACCATCTTGCGCAACAGCGGGTGAGGACGATACTTAGGATCGCCGAACTCTTTGTAGAGCACTTCCATGATGGCTAAATTCACATCGTTGCCGATGAGGTCGGCCAACGCGAGCGGACCCATGGGGTGGTTGGCACCAAGCATCATGCACTTGTCGATGTCTTCAGCGGAAGCGATACCGTCAGCCAGAATGCCCACTGCCTCGTTGATCATCGGGATGAGGATGCGGTTCACCACAAATCCGGGAGCTTCGTTCACCGGAACCGGGGTCTTGCCTATTTCAGTGGTCAGATCGACGATGCACTTGGCGGTTTCGTCAGAGGTGAGCTGACCCTTGATGACCTCTACCAACGCCATGCGGTCTGCGGGGTTGAAGAAGTGGCAGCCGATAAACTGTGCCGGACGGCTTGTGCAAGCCGCAATCTCCGTGATGGACAAAGAAGAAGAGTTGGTGGCGAAAATCGTCTCCGGTTTGCAGATCTTGTCCAATTCCATGAAGACATCCTTCTTGAGTTGCATGTCCTCCACGGCGGCCTCGATTACGAGGTCGGCATCCGCAAAAGTGGCATAGTCCGTGGTGGTGGTGATATTGCCGAGGATGGCATTCATGGTGTCCTCAGTGATCTTGCCTTTTTCCACGAGTTTGGCGTAAGATTTGGAAATGGAACCCATGGCCTTGTCCAAGCTGGCTTGGGTTCTGCTCTTCATGACCACGGGCATCTTGGCGGCGAATGCCTTCACGATACCTTTGGCCATAGTACCTGTACCTATAACACAAATTTTCATAATATGGTATTTAAGTTATTGAATGATAGATAATTATTCGTTATTGAAATGCGCTTCCTGCTTGGTGAGGAAGGCGGTCATGCCGGCTTTCTGGTCTTTGGTGTCGAAACATTTGCCGAACATGCGGCTTTCGAAGGCGATGGCCTCGTCGGCGGGCAAGTCGTATTCTTCGTTGATGCACTCTTTGGCGTATCTGACGGCAATGGGTGCGTTTTTGACGATGCGTTTGGCGAGGGTCATGGCCTCCTCCATCAGCTGCTCGGGTTCATAGACAGCGTTGACCAATCCGATGCGCAGCGCTTCGTCTGCCTTGATGGCGCGACCGGAGAAAATGAGTTCTTTGGCAACGCCCATGCCGGCGATTTTGGCCAAACGGTACGTTCCGGAGAAACCGGGGATGATACCCAGACCGACTTCAGGTTGGCCGAATTTGGCGCGGTTGGAAGCGAGGCGGATGTCGCAGGCCAGTGCTAATTCGCAGCCACCGCCCAATGCGAAACCATTCACCGCCGCAATGACGGGAATAGGCAGGGTCTCGATTTTGCGAAACACTTTTGCGCCGGCGGCACCGAAGCGTTCGCCCTCCTCCGCATTCAGCGGTTGCATCTCCGAGATGTCAGCACCCGCCACAAACGATTTCTCGCCGTCGCCGGTGATGATCAACGCACGGATCTCCTTGTCCAGATTTGACAGGAAATCGTCCATCTCTCTCAGAATGTTGGAGTTTAAGGCGTTAAGCGACTTGGGCGCGGAAATGGTCAGCGTGCAGACCGATTCGGATGTGCTTATTTTCAGAAAATTGTATTCCATCTTTGTTGAAGATTAAAAGTCGGGCAAAGATACAAAAAAAAAGTGCCGTTTGGCACTTTCTTTTAGCGTTTTTTCTTTCCGGGATTCACGTATGCTGGTTCGTCCTTTTTCAACTCTTTTTTCTTTTCCGTCATGTTTTTTTTGTATCGATATTCCAGATCATACAATTTCTTGATTGTGTGGGCCTTCAAGATGGTTTTGTATTTCTTGTAGTAAGTAGTCTCAAGGTTCAGAAGGTTCTTGCGCATCTCGAACTTCTGGTCTTGGAGGTAGGTGAGTTGTTTTTCGGTCAGTTTGTCAATGGCCTCCTTGTTTGTTCCAGGTGCGCCCAACCTGATGCCTTGTTTCTCGAGATTTTTGTGGTAGGTGGTCATGACCTTCATCTCCGCATTCAGATACTCTTCATAAACTTTCCAGAAACTCTGGTTCTCTTGGCCGCTCAGTGTCAGGTTTTTCTTCATGAAAGCGAGTCGTTCTTGAACCATTGCCTTTGGATTCTTCTCCTGAGCAAAAAGACTGGTTGAAGCGCATAATGCCGAGACAAGCAATAAAATCCATAGTTTTTTCATAATATTCAATTCTTTTATAGGTTAATATGCATACAAGTAATAATCCATCATGGCCAACTCTTCGCTGTAATAATCAGCAGCCACAGTTTCGAGGGCTTCTTCTTCGGAAACGGAAGCAGTGGCCGGTTGGACTTGCGTGACAGCAGTTCCCTCATTAGGGGCGCTTACAGTGAAGAAAATACCGAGAGCAATCGCCAGAACAGCCACGGCAGCGACGGCGGAGGTGATAACGGTCCTCTTGTGCTGTTGCTCACGCTTGATGTTTTGCATGACCCGTCCGGGCAACTCATCAAAATAATTCTCTGGAATCTTGTAATGTTCCGTTTTATCTAAATTCTCTAAATCAAACATATCTCTTAAAATTACAAGCTTATGACTTTGGAACGATTAAAAGGTTAAACGCTCGGAAATATTTTTTTTGATTTTTTCTGCGGCAAAATGATACGAAGCTTTCAGCGCGCTTTCGGATGTGTCGAAAATCTTCGACATCTCAGCGTAGGGCGTTTCGTCATAGTAGCGCATGGTGAATACGGCCCGCTGTTTTGGCGGCAGTTTGGCAATCTCCTCCTGCAGGAACTGCTCGATCTGGTTCGGTGTGACGGTGCTGAAGTCATCATGCGTTTTCAACAGGAAGTCGGTGTAACTCTCGTCATCATCTAGATTCAGCATTTTTTTCTTTTTTTCGATGTATGTCAAAGATTCATTGACGCAAATCCTTGAAATCCAGGTTTTAAGACTCGACTCATTCCGGAATCTGTCCAGATTCTTCCAGATTTTGATGCACACGTTTTGCGTGACATCATCCGCATCCTCGTGGACGGTCACGATGCGGCGTGCATTGTAATAGATATGCTTCTGATACTTCTTCAGAAGCAGTTCGAAGGCCTTCTCTTTGGTCTTCTCATTGCTGAAAAGTGACAGGATAAATTCGTCGGTGATTTCCGGCATAAGCTGATTATAAGTTATTTACGACTGATAACTTTCTTGCAGGCATCCATGATGTGTTCTTTGTCCAGACCGAAGTGCGCCATCAACTCGTCGGGGGTGCCGCTTTCGCCAAAGTGGTCATTCACGCCGATCATTTCGACGGGAGCGGGTAAGTTGCGGCTGAGACACTGGCATACGGAGTCGCCCATGCCGCCATTCAGGAAGTGCTCTTCCGCAGTCACGGCGCAACCGGTTTTGCGTACACTGTTCAGCACCGTTTCTTCGTCTAATGGCTTGATAGTGGCAATGTTGACCACTTCGGCATTGATACCTTGCTCACGCAGCATGTCGGCGGCTTGCAATGCTGGAAACACTAAATGTCCAGTGGCGAAAATGGTCACGTCCGTACCCTCTTGCATGACTTCTGCCTTGCCGATGACAAAAGGTTTGTTCTCCTCCGTGAAGTTGGGCACGGCGGGGCGTCCGAAACGGATATAGACGGGCCCGTTGTACTCGGCAGCCGCGATGGTCGCCATTTTGGTTTGGTTATAGTCACAGGGGTTGATGACCACCATGTTGGGAAGCATCTTCATCAGACCGAGATCCTCCATCATCTGGTGCGTGGCGCCGTCTTCTCCAACGGTGATGCCGGAGTGCGAAGCCCCGATTTTCACATTCAGATTGGAGTAGGCCACCGTCATGCGGATCTGGTCATACACACGCCCGGAAATGAAACCGGCGAACGCGCTGGCGAAAGGGATTTTGCCGCTCAATGCCAGACCTGCGGAGATGCCGATCATGTTGGCCTCCGCAATGCCGCATTGGATGAAACGCTCCGGGTGGGCCGCCTTGAAATCGCCCATCTTCACGCTACCCGTGACGTCAGCCGTGAGTGCAAATATGTTTTCGTTCTTTTCCGCCGCTTCCAACAAGCCGGCCCCAAACCCTGAACGGGTGTCTTTCATTGCATATTTTTCTATGTTCTCCATGCCAAAAAATTTGCTGCAAAAATACGAAATTTGAGAAAAGAGAGTTATCTTTGCCGCATTTATTTATCAGATATTTTTGATGAAAGAAAAACTGCTCATTCTGATGGCCGTTGTCTGCTCGTTGTGCTGTGAAAACGCAGTCGCGCAGGGAACTTCCTCATGGCGCGTCCGTCATTTTGTGGCAGATTCGATGTGCGTGCGGTTAGATACCGTCTCTATTGTCCCTCAGTCGTTTCAGATTCAGGACCTTCAGAAGAGCCAATATCGTCTTGACCCGCTGACGGCGACGCTGTATTTTCTGGATTCTTCCCTGTTAGGGAAGCGCCTTTTCGTTCAGTATGAGGTGTTTCCAAGTGATCTTTCCCTGCCGGTGGCCCATAAATCCTCCCGTGATATCGAGCCAAGACAAGCACATCACCAAACCGTCGATTATCCACTTACTTCTATCCAAAATATTTTGAATGACAATGAGTTATATACGAATGGGTCGGTTTTGCGGGGCGTGACGGTGGGCACCAGCCAGGATCTTGTCCTTAATTCCGCGCTTAATTTGCAGATTTCCGGCAAATTGTCTGATGATGTGGAAATTATAGCATCCGTTTCCGACAAAAATATTCCTATCCAACCAGAGGGCAATACCCAGACGCTCCAGGATATCAGTAGCGTTTTCATAGCACTCAAGATTAAAGAGGTGGCAACCATCAATGCAGGCGATGTGGTTTGGAGTTTCCGCGATGACCAATTTTTGCGCGTCTCACGGAATATGATGGGACTGGATGCCAAAGTCTTTTCCCAACTTTCTGAGAATGTCAAAATGAGGAATCAGGCGGGTGGGGGAATGGCAAAGGGCAAGTTCGCCCGCCAGCATTTGACGGTGCAAAACGGTGTACAAGGGCCATATAAGCTATATGGTGCCGATGGTGAGGTTTCCATCGTCATGGTGGCGGGGTCGGAACGTGTTTATGTTGACGGTCAGATGCTTGCGCGCGGTGCGGAAAATGATTATGTGGTGGACTATAATACAGCGGAAATCACCTTCACCCCTCAAATGCTTGTCTCTACAGAAAAGCGCATAATAGTGGAGTTTGAATATACGAATAGACATTATTCAAGATATAATCTTTTTACTCATAATGAGTTAGAAATCCAAGGGAAATGTCCGCTGAAATTATATGTCAATTTTTTCCATGAACAGGATTTGAAAAACCAATCAATTCAACCAGAACTGACGAATGATAACAAACGTTTTCTTGCCGCTCTGGGCGATGCAGGCACGATGGCCTATTATCCAGTTGTTGACACTGCCGTTTTTTCACAGGATAGGGTGCTATATGAGAAAATAGATTCCATATACAATAATATTGTATATTCAATATATAAATTTTCAACCAATGATCACGTAACGCTGTTCAGTCCATCCTTTACCTATATGGGCCCTCGAAAAGGCAACTATCGGCTGGCGAGCAGTACTGCGAATGGACGGGTTTTTGAGTGGGTGGCTCCCGAAAACGGAATCCCCCAAGGCGAATACGAGCCCGTTTTGTTGCTTACATCCCCCTCCTCTCAACAAATGGCTACGATTGGATTGGATCTCTCGGCCAGAAAGAATACCCATATACAAACGGAATTTGCCTTGTCGCATTTGGATAAAAATACATTCTCCAGAAAAGATAGAGATGATGATGTGGGATTCTCTTACCATTTGAATATCAGCGATGTGGAAACATTTAAATCTCGGAACGATTCATTGCCGTGGCTTATGGTAAGTCACGCCCAAATGCAGTTTGTCCATAAAAATTTCGTCCCGTTCGAGTCTTTTCGGGATGTGGAGTTTGCCCGCCAGTACAATCTCTCTTCGGACTATTCTGTAAACAGTTCGGAATGGCTGTTGGATGCCGGGGTCCGTCTTTCGAAGCGAGACAAGCATCAGTTGCAATATCATGTGAACTTTTTTGACCGAGTCGGGGATGTGAATGCCCTTAGAAACGAATTTTCCTCTGCAGACAAATGGAAAAATTGGCAACTTAAGACCCTGACGAGTTTTTTGGTCACTCGCGATTCCATCCAACGAAGCCGTTACCTGACTTCTTCTATCTCCCTTTCTAAAAAGTGGGATAAGTTAGTCGTTGGATTAGATAACTTGTTGGAATATAATATTTTCAGAGATAAGGAACGGCAGTCTTTGCGGTTGAACAGTTATGCGTTCAATGAAATGAACGCCTCCATCCGCAATGCGGAGAATGCCAAGCATCAGTTTTTGCTCGCCTACAAGAATCGGTTGGAGTTCGCACCAGACACGCAGCGATTACACCATCATCTGTTGATCCATGAAGCGAAAGTGCAATATAGGTTCGCCCAAATCAAGAACCAAAGCTTTACGATGAATGCCACTTATCGCCACCAGACGCTGATGGATTCACTTCGTCGCGCCGAACATTATTTTGTCGGTGATGTTCAGTACACAGGGCGTTTTCTCAAAAACTCGCTGATACTCAATATGTATTATCGTACAGGTAACGGTATGGAACTGAAGAAGACGTTTACGTTTATCAAAGTAGCAACGGGGCAGGGAACGCATGTCTGGAAGGATTACAATGGCAATGGAATCGAGGAACTTGACGAATTTGAGGTGGCACTTTTTGCCGATGAAGCGGAGTATATCAAAGTCTGGATTGCCGGTACGGATTATGTCAACGTCTATGAAAGCGAATGGACTCAAAGCGTCCAGCTGCGCCCGGCGGCTGTCTGGGGCAACAAGAAAGGGTTCCGCAAATTCTTGTCCAGGTTCCAAGATGTGTTGACCATGAATACTTCGCTAAAGCATAAGTCGATGATGTTCAACCCGTTTCCACGCGCAACGGAGGACTCTAACCTTGTGGCCGACCGAATGAACCTTTCCAATACTTTTTCTTTCAACAATAGCGGTGCTGTATTTGCTTTCGACGTTATCGTCCACAAGACCTCGAACACCCAGTTCCTGTATTATGGATTGGAGAAAAACAGCGTTGACGGCCAAGAAGTTGTGCTGAAAAGCACACCGGTGGAGATGCTCTACCTGCAATCTTCATTCAACCACAAGAAAACCCGTAACAGTTCAAGCTGTTTCACTTCACGACAATATTTAGTGGAGGCATATTCCACAGAAACTCTTGTCCGGCTGCAGTTGCAGAACAAACTGACGGGCAGTTTGTCAGGCCAGTTTGTCTATAAGCATAACCTTCAAGGGGAAGAGCATGTACGCCGTTTTCATGTCGAGACATCTTGGATGTATCGTTGGTTAAACAAGGGAACCTTTTCATTATCAGCGGAATATGTGTATTTGAAAGGCGATGTGGGGCAGGGATCTGCGGTTTCCTATTTCATGTTGGATGGTCTCTCTTTGGGCAGGAATCTACTTTGGACGGCGAATGTACAAATATCTGTCACTCAATTCCTTCAGGTTTTATTGCAATATCAAGGGCGTGCTATGCAAGGGCATGCAACGGTTCATACAGGGTCCGTGACACTTAACGCATTGTTTTAGTCAAATGCCTGATTTTTAAAAAAATACAGCCAAAAAATGTGTTAAACAGCTGGTAATTAAGTGATTAAAGCTAAAAATGGGGTTTATTTCCAGAAAATTGAAAAATTAAAGAATCAAATCAAAAAATATGTTATTTTTGTCACTTCAAAAAATTAGACTTGAAATGTATTGTGTAACTTTTTGAGTAGAGTGGTCGTATATGAATGGAAATAATAAAATCCAAAGGCAGGAGAAGTTGTATAATACATTGATTGTCTGTGAGTTAATGTACGAAACAATTCGAATGTGATATGAAGAAACAGATAGTAAAAGTTGGTCTGCTAGTGCTGATGGCAACGTTTGTCACGATGACAAGTTTTGCGCAAGATGACGCACAATTCACCTTTTTCCCGTGGGTGACGTCATATTATAATGCCGGCGGTATAGGTGAGCAGCATAACACCTTGTGTTTCACTGCAGATTACAACAACAAGTATTTAGGATGGGGTGATGTTCCTTCTTCAAGCACAACAATCAACAATGACTCAGTTTTCCGTTCTGCTCCGCAGGATTTCCTTTTCAGCATTGAATCTTACTTGAAAAAACTGCATGGTTCCTTAGGTGTGACTTTGGTCCATGACAGAATAGGCATTTACAGCAATACTGGTGTTAAGCTTGGTTATGCATATAAGCTTCGTGTTGGCGGTGGTCATTTGGGTATTGGCGCTCAAGTGTCCCTCTTCAATCAAGCCATTAAGCCAGATCCTTTGAACCCGCTCCAGCCGGGCGATCCCGTCATAGACCAGCTTTCTGAATCCACTTTGGATCTGGATTTCAATTTTGGTGTCATGTACAAGGCGGAACAATGGTATGTCGGTGCTGGATGGACGCAGATTGCGGCTCTGTTCGACAAGAATCAGGTGCTTCGAGTTTCGGGTGAGTATGGCCCGAACCGCTCGTCACAGCTGTACGTCCACGGAGGATACACTTGGGTGATGCCTTTCAATCCCAACTGGGAATTGATTCCGCAGGCCTTGGTGAAGACGGACTTTAAGACCTTCCAATGGGAAGTCTTGGCGTTGGCTCGTTATAATGGCGTCTATTGGGGTGGTCTCGGCTACCGTTTCCAAGATGCCGTCTCACTTGTTTTCGGCGCTCGTCCCTTCTATAACTCCTCCAATATTTATCTCAAAGGCCTAGACTTGGGAGTTTCTTACAGCTTTACCACGAACTCATTGGGATACAAGAAACACCGCAGCTTCGGTGATGTTGAGGTCGTAGTCCGCTACTGCTTTGACATCTACAAGCCCGAAATCTTCTCTGGTTACGGTAATTCTCGTTATATTTACAAGAACAGATACTAAAAACAAACATATTGACGTTAATAACAGTGTTGAAATTTAAAATAGATTAATAATATGAAACGGGTAATCATTTTATTTGCAATGGCATTCGTGCTGATGGTGTCGTGTAAAAACGGCGGCGATGGACAACTTGTCGGTGTAAAAGACCGTCCGGATTTCCTTGATTTGGAACCTTACGGGATGGTTTATGTCCCAACCGGTCATTATTTGATGGGTGGTGGCGACCAGGATGTCCCCTTCGCGCTCACTCAGCAGTCGAAGAATGTGACCGTGGCCGCTTTCTGGATGGACGAGACGGAAATCACCAACAATGAGTATCGCCAGTTTGTTTACTGGGTGCGCGACTCCATCGCCCACACGCTTCTCGGTGATGCCGAAATCACGGACGAGGAGAAATACGGCCATTATTTGAAATATCAAAAAGGCGAAAATGAAGGAGAAATCATCGAGCCGAAGTTGATCAACTGGAAGGAGAAGATCCCGTGGGACTCCGACAACGAAGAGGTCCAGTCCGCTCTTTCCCCTCTCTTCAGCAAGTTGAATACCCGCTTCTATCATTATAGCTCTGAACGTTTGAACACCTCTATGCTCAACTATGAGTATTGGTGGATTGATTACCGTAATTATCAGGATCCCAAGAACCCTGAGAATTTCGGCGCTTCCCACAAGGAGTTCGACAAGGAAGGAAACGATTTCGGAGGCCTCTATGCCAATCGTCCGAGCAGTATGGGCAATGGCTGGCAGCGCTTCATCAAACACGAGGTGGTGAATATTTACCCCGACACGTTGTGCTGGGCACATGATTTTGTGTATTCTTACAACGAGCCGATGGTGTTGAGCTATTTCTCCAACCCTCAATACGACAACTATCCTGTTGTTGGTGTTAGCTGGCGTCAGGCAAAGGCCTTCTCCAGCTGGAGAACCCAGTTGCGCATGTCATGGCTTGCCGGCAAGGAATATGCGTTTGAGAAAGAATTCCGCTTGCCTCTCGAGGCAGAGTGGGAGTGGGCAGCTCGCGGCGGCAACTCGCTGACCTCCTATCCTTGGGGCGGTCCTTACACCACCAACCGCAACGGATGCTTCCTGAGCAACTTCAAACCGCAACGCGGTAACTATATCGCAGACGACAACTTCTATCCCGGCATTGTCGCCCACTATCATCCGAACGACTGGGGTCTGTTCGACATGAGCGGCAATGTGGCGGAATGGTGCGAGGATGCTTACGATGAGGCAGCCACCAATTTCACGCATGACATGAACCCCTCCTACGTCTATTATGCCACGAAAGACGACTCTCCTGTGAAGAAGAGAAAAGTGATTCGCGGTGGCTCTTGGAAGGATGTCAGCTATTTCACGACCGTTTATGCCAGAACATACGATTTCCAGGATACCTGTAAATCATACATTGGATTCCGTAATGTGCAATCCTTCATGGGACGCCAGAGAGGTGACAATAACAGCAAGAGCGCGTCACATGTCTATTAAAATCCAATTCCGAAATATCATTTAATATTCAATAATCATTAACTTAAAAAAATCAAACAAATGAGTAAGATTGATCAATTAGTCAGATCGAAAGGTTACAAAAACTTCATGGCAAAGTTGTACGGATGGGGTGCCGCCGTCGTCATTATGGGTGCTCTGTTCAAAATTTTGCACTGGCCCGGCGCAAACATCATGCTGATGGCTGGTATGTTCACGGAGTCCATCATCTTCTTCTTCTCCGCTTTCGAACCCTTGCATGTGGAGTACAATTGGGCATTGGTTTACCCTGAACTCGCCACCGGTATGGATCTTGAACTCGAAGAGGAAGAGAAGAAGTCTCGCCGTGAGAAAAAACAACAAGTGAAGACCGACTCGATGACTCCCACTCAGGCCTTGGACAAGATGCTGGAAGAAGCTAAAATCGGTCCTGAACTGATGGAAAGTCTGGCATCTGGCATGCGCAACCTGAGCGACAATGCCCACAAACTGGCAGGCGTCTCCGATGCAGTTGTCTCTACCGACAACTATACCAGCAGTCTCCAGAAAGCTTCCGAGTCAGTGCGTAATTTGACCTTGAAATACGACAAAGTGGCTCAGAATCTTGAGGTTGACGGTGGTGCTACCGCCGCTTACATTGAAAGCGTGAAGAGAGCAACCACGGCTGTCTCTCAACTGGCTGCCGCATACGATCAAACTGCCAAGTCCATGGAGCAGACAAACAGCTTCAAGGCAGAAATGGACAAATTAACCCAGAACATATCCAAATTAAGCAACGTTTACGGCAACATGCTCGCCGCAATGAAGTAATTCATTTAGTTCATTAACCTATTAACTAACTAAATTTATTTGAGATATGGGTGCAACAAATTGTCCGGAAACCCCGAGACAGAAAATGATTCAGATGATGTACCTGGTGTACACCGCTATGTTGGCGTTGAACGTTTCTGCGGAAATCCTGAACGCCTTCGTGGTCGTGGATGACACTTTGGTCACCTCCACTAACATCGCAGCCAACCAGAATGCCAACGATTACCAGTGGTTTATCGGTCAAAAGACCATTCTGGGCGCGAAAGTTGACGAAGCCTACGGAAAAGCTCAGATTCTGAAAAAGGAATCCAATGCCATGGTGAAATATATCGAAAAGATGCGTAATGACCTTATTTTCGCTGTTGATGGCGATTCCCTTGTTGAAGTGGATGGTAAGAAACAGTTGAAAAGGGTTGGCGACATTGTCAAAAAAGACAATTTCGATATTCCCACAGACTATATGATTAACAATGGTCATGCGAAGGAACTGAAAGCTGAGATTAAAAAATATAAGGCAAACATTCTGAAGTTGGCGAAAAAAGAGGACCAGAAACGCCTTGAAGAAGCTCTCGGTTTGAATGTGGATGCCACCTATACCAAGGACATGAATACCGTCTCTTGGGAAGAGCATAACTTTGATCACATTATCGCCGCAGCCTCCGCCACTTTGTTGAACAAGATGATCGGTGAGGTGAAGAACGCCGAATCCGTGATGCTCAATTACCTCAAGGCTTCTATTAGCGCCGACGACTTCAAGTTCGACAATGTGTCGGGTCGCTCCATTCCGAAATCCCAGATGGTCTTCTCTGGCGATTCATACGAGGCAGACATTATTGTGGCTGCTTACGACAGCAAATCGACTCCTGAGGTTTATTACAAGATGGGAGTGGATACGCTTACAGAAGAAGGTCTCGGTGGCGCTACCAAGCTGGAAGGTGAGAATGGTCTTGTGAAACTGAAAATCGGTACTGGTGGTACCGGTGAGCAAAAATACGCTGGTTTGATCAAAATCATGGATCCTAACGGCCAACCCAAATATTATGGTTTCAGGGATAAATACACGGTGCTGACACCTTCTGCAACCATTGCTGCAGATAAGATGAACGTGCTCTATGCCGGTATTGCCAACCCCGTGTCCGTGTCTGGCCCTGTGGCTCCCGATAAATTGAGCGTTTCTTTCCCGGGTTGTAGCGCATCCTCTCAAGGAGGTGGTAAGTTCAACGTGAGCGTGCCCGCTTCGTTGATCGGCAAGACAGTGACCGCAACGGTTGCCGCAAAAGTCGGAGAATCCTCTAAGACCATGGGCTCCACCACGTTCCGTGTGAAACGAGTTCCGGATCCACGCGCCGTATTGGGTGCCAACATTCGTGGTGGCAAACGCCCCAAGGCTGAAATTTTAGCAAATCCTGTCATTCGTGCCACGATGGGCGATGACTTTGTGTATGACTTGAAATGGTCTGTCAATTCCTATCGTGTGATTCTTGTGGTCAAGGGTATGGAAGAACCTGCCATTGTTTGTCAAGGCGGTGCATTGAGTGAGAAGGCGAAAGCCGCCATTCAGAAGGCTTCCTCCAACACAGTCATCTATTTCAGCGACATCAAAGTCTCTTCTGAAGCTGGATCCCGTACACTGGATGAGTTCTCCGTTCGTGTAAGATAGTAATTCTAAATCAAATACAATTATGAAAAAGTTCACTTTATTCGCAATGATGCTGTTTGCAGTCAGTTTCGTCTTCGCTCAGGAAGATGTTACTGAAGGCAGCACTTTGGAACAACCTGTCCGCACTCCTGTGGAATTTCCATGGGAACAGGTTAATGTCGGTGATTTTGCCGAACCGATAGGTTACCCGCCTGTACGACAGGCTGATGTGATGTACTATTGGACTGTTTGGCGCACCATAGATTTGCGCGAGAAAGTCAACCATCCGCTCTATTTCCCTACGGAAGTGCGCGGCACCTGGAGAAGCCTTGGACAGACTATTTTCGATGCCATCGATATGACCAACACGGAACGCACGGATGGTGTCCTCCCTGTTTATTCCGATGAGATGTGTACATTCCCGTATTCCCGCGATGAACTGCAAGGATTGATTTCCAATGTGCAGACTATCACCAAAATTGACTTGGAGTCAGGTGAGGAAATCGGTGAAGAGGAACTTATCACTCAATTGGAACCTAAGGATATCATCTCCTATAATGTGAAGGAGGTTTGGTATTTTGACAAGCAGTATTCTACTTTCAGAGTTCAGATTCTTATGATTCAACCTATCATCGAATATGAGAAGCAGAGCAATAATTCTTCATTCTATGATGAAGATCAGGATGCTGAAGATGTGAAGGCTGTGATGATGAAAAGAAAACTCGGTTATATTTACTACAATGAACTTCGTCCATTTTTAGCAAAACAGGAAGTCTTTAACGTAAAGAACAATGCAGCCCGTATCTCTTTTGACGACTTGATTACTTGGAAACGTGATTTCTCGAGTCTGATTTACAAGGAGTCTAACGTTTATGACCGCTCTATTGACGACTATATCGCCAATTCACGGGATCAGCGTATCGAGTCTGAAAGAATCACTGAAAATCTTCGCAAATTCGAGAGCGATCTCTGGGAATTTTAATTTCAAAAGACTTTTTCATAATTTCAAAAAAACGGGCATTTCAATGCCCGTTTTTTTTATTTTTGCAGAAACAGATTTAGTATGATTGTTGTATTTGGCTCAGATGGTTTTTTGGGAGACCGGATGGTCGCGAAGTTACGGGATGCCGGCGATTCGGATTCGTTGTGGAGTGCTAGTGTGGATGATGAAGGCCGTGAGTCAGTTCGAGACTTGGTCGTTCCGTTTTCGGACAAGGACGAGTTTTTCCGTTTTCTTCCAGGGCATTACAGGGACGTGAAATGGGTTGTCTATTGCGATAAGCGAATTCCGAATACGGCATTGTCTGTGTTCAGGATGGAAATTGTGCAGAAATTGTGGACATTGGCGGCTAGCTATTCAATTCCGTTGCTATACGCTTTTCACCAACCCACGGAATCGCCTGTCTCGGATTTCCGGCCGGATGACTTCGCCCAATGGACAGGAAAGCAGTATCGGAAGCCGCCGTTCTGGTACATTTTCAGAGTAGGGGAGATATACGGTCGTTATGAGGGATGTTCCGGTGAGCTTGTCTCTCGGGTGAACATGTATTACCGGCAGATTGTTGAAACGGGCACAGCCATACTTCCCAAAAAAGAACAGGATGATGACGGGGAAGGTGTGACGCGGGATTATCTGTATGTGCAAGATGCGGTGCGAGTGTTTTATTGGTTTATGCTGCATCGCCCCCAAAACGGGGTTTATGATTTGGGCAGTGGTTTTGCGCGGACGGATTTTGCGGTGGTGAATGCCATATTTCGTGCCTTGAAACTGCCGCCGCGAATCCAATATTCAGTTTCCACTGCGGATGAGCCGGAACTGCTGTCGCCCTCGTTTCTGCCCGATTTACGGAATTTGCGCTCCGTGGGATACAAAAAATCGTTTTTTCCGGTTGAAAAAGGGGTGAAATCTACTTTGCGGAGTGAACGTAGAACATGAAAACTTCATGTTCTCGAGTGTTGAAAAAAAAATTATTTGTTGTGTTTTTTTTAGACGATTTCATATCAAATATTTTATATCTTTGTACTTAAATTTATTATAGCTCAAAAGCATTAATTTATTGTAGAATTATATTTCTTTCTTGCATGAAGAGAATAACGGATAAAGCTATCTATCAGACATTGAAAACGGTTTTCGGATTCGACACTTTCAAAGGTGATCAACTGAAAATCATTAAGACGTTGCTGAAAGGGAAGGATTGTTTCGTGATAATGCCTACAGGAGGTGGTAAATCCATGTGCTACCAGCTTCCGGCTTTGATGAGCGACGGCACCGCTATCGTCATCTCTCCTTTGATTGCTTTGATGAAGAACCAGGTGGACGCCATCCGGACTTTCGGTACGGACCGCGGAATCGCTCATTTCCTGAATTCCTCGTTGAACAAGGCGGAAATCGCCGAGGTGAAGAAGGACTTGATCTCAGGCAAGACGAAACTGCTATATGTGGCTCCGGAATCTTTGACTAAGGAAGAGAACGTGAATTTCTTCCAGGACATCAACATATCCTTCTATGCCATTGACGAGGCCCATTGTATTTCTGAGTGGGGGCACGACTTCCGCCCTGAATACCGCAACATCCGGAAAATCATTCAACAAATCGGGAAGAATGTGCCGGTGATTGCCCTCACAGCCACCGCCACACCGAAAGTTCAGAGCGATATACAGAAGAATCTGGGCATGGACAAGGCAGAGGTGTTCATCTCTTCCTTCAACCGCCCGAACCTCTATTATGAGATTCGCGAAAAGACCAAAGATGTTGATAAAGAGGTTGTTAAATTCATTAAGAATCATCCCGGAAAATCAGGCATCATCTATTGCCTCAGCCGTAAGAAAGTGGAAGAGTTGGCAGTGCTGCTGCAGGAGAATGGCATCCGTGCCTTGCCGTATCATGCCGGACTGGATTCCAAAACCCGGGTTCAGAACCAGGACGACTTCTTGATGGAAAAGGCCGACATTATTGTGGCTACCATCGCTTTTGGTATGGGTATCGACAAACCGGATGTACGTTTTGTAATTCACTACGACATGCCCAAAAGCTTGGAGGGATATTATCAGGAGACGGGTCGTGCCGGTAGGGATGATGGCGAAGGACTCTGCATCGCCTTCTATGATCAAAAGGATCTTAACAAGTTGGAGAAATTTTCCGCAAAGAAATCCGTTTCAGAACAGGAAATCGTGAAGCAGCTTCTGGCCGAGACAGCTGCGTATGCCGAATCCACCAACTGCCGCCGTAAACATCTGCTGCACTATTTCGGTGAAAATTACGATGAGGAGAATTGCCACAATTGCGACAACTGCAACCACCCGAAACCGAAAATGGACGCTTCCGAGCAGATTCAGCTGATGCTGGAGGTGATTCAGGCGGTAAAGCAACAATTCAAGGAAGACCAGATCATTGACATTATCTGTGGCAATAAGACCACATCCATTTTGAAATTCCATCATGAGAAGCTGAAACAGTTCGGCGAGGGTATGGATTATGACCCGAAATTCTGGTCGAATGTGGTGCGTGTCTCTATTTTTGACAATCTTATAGCCAAGGATATAGAGAATTACGGGTTGTTGAAGATCACGGACAAGGGTATGAAATATATGACCAATCCTTATCCGATCATGGCCATCAAACCTGTCACTGAAGAGGATGAAGACGATGACGAAGCTGTGGATGCAGTTTCCGGAAATGTGGAGGAGGCCTTCGACACGGTGCTGTTCAGTTTACTGAAAGACCTTCGCAAGACCATCTCCAAAGAGGAGAATCTTCCGCCGTTCATCATCTTCCAGGATCCGTCATTGGAGGACATGTGTATCCAATACCCGATCACGATGGAGGAGATGACCCGCGTGGTGG
This sequence comes from uncultured Bacteroidota bacterium, assembly GCA_902786595.1. Classification (GTDB taxonomy): domain Bacteria; phylum Bacteroidota; class Bacteroidia; order Bacteroidales; family WCHB1-69; genus F23-D06. The sequence continues at coordinate 203,899 of CADADB010000009.1, forward strand.
GTGTCGGTCCCGGCAAGGCGCAAAAGTACGGCCGCCGTTTCATCGAACTCATCAAGCAATATGTCGAGGAGAACGAAATTGACCGCCCGCAGGACTTCGTGCTGAAGACTGTTGCGAAAAAATCCGCTAACAAGCTGTTTATCATCCAAGGTATTGACCATAAGATTAGTTTTGAGGATATCGCCATTGCCAAGGGTCTGGATATGGACGAATTACTGACCGAAATCGAGCATATTGTGGCTTCCGGTGCGAAAATCGATATCTCCTATTATATTGACGAGGAAATCGAGCCCTATCATCAGGAGGATATCATCGACTATTTCGCCAATGCTGATACCGATTCGGCAGAAGAGGCCTTGCGCGTGTTGGGCGAGGATGAGTACACGATGGAGGAGATTCGGATCATGAGAATCAAGTATCTCTCGGACGTGGGAAATTAATAGATCATTGAAATTAGATAATTGAAAATAGATAATGGAAGAAAATTTTGAAGAAATGAAGAATGAGGTTGTGGAAAATGCCGCAACCGTAGTGGATGAGAAAGGTTTTGTGGTGGAAAACAAGCCAGAGGAAATGCCAGAGAAAGAAGAGGTCAAGACATCTTCTAAGAAAGATTCCTCTTTATGCCACTGGATTATTGAAGGCGTGCTGCTGGCGGCTGTGATAGCGTTGTTTATCCTGCATTTTGCGGATAAGGGCAACAGGGCCACGGTGGTGCAAAAGCCGACCGAAGTGGGTACAGGTGAGGTGGTGTATATCAACATCGATTCTGTGAACGAGAAGTATGAGATGGTGAAAATCCTGAAAGACACCCTGGAGGCCGAGCAACAGAAACAAGAGATTGTTTTCAATAACCGCCAGAAAGCGTTGGAGAATAAGGCCGCCAATTTCGAGAAGAATTACAGTTCGGGTTCGCTGACCCCGCAGCAGGCACAATATGCCCAACAATCCCTGCAAGAGGAGAGTACTCGCTTGCAACGTGACTATAGCAACTATATGGAGGATTTCCAAGCCCGCTATGCAGCTGCGTTGGAGCAGATGGCCGATTCCCTGAATGAAGCGGCGAAACGCGTGAACGCTTCGTATAACGCCTCTTACATTTTCACATATCAAAACGGCGGCCAGCTCTTGTATGCGGATCCCGCCCATGATATTACGAATGAGGTGATCGATGAACTGAACAGATCCTTCAAGAAGAAAAAATAATCAGTCGGAATGGAAGAGAAAGACGAAATGACAGCAGGGAAGGCGAACAAACAGCCGTTTGGCACAATCCATATCGTTCTGCTATGTATCGCTTTCGGTTTGTTGGCGGCAGCACTTGCTTTCCTCGCATTTTCAAACTTCAACAAGAAAAAGCAAGCTGTTGACGCAGAGCAGGCATTCATTGACAGTTTGCATGTGTTCCCGCCAGTGGATTTTGCGGATTCCCTTTATGCGAAGGTGGTCCTGAACAGATATGAGGATGACGCCCCCAAGGTGGTGGCCTATTATGTGATGGACAGCGCCGGAAACCCCACATCCGAATTGGCCCATGAAACTCATTATTATGAGAATCAGCATGTTTATATAGACGGCAATGTTCATTCGGACAATCGGGAAGGGCTTTGGTATGCCTATTATCCGGATGGCACCGTGCAAACGAAAGCGTATTATGTTGACGGTAAGGAAGAAGGTCGCTATACGGTTTATTATTCCAATGGGAATGTCCGTTATACCGGCGAATACCTGCATGGCCGGCAGACGGGTGAATGGCGTTTCTATTCTGAGGATGGAACTCTGGAATACACGAAAGTGTATTAGTTGTTGTCATCGGCTTTTAGCGTTTAGCAAACATCTATAAAACACGCATTAAAGTTTAATATAAGACACTTTAGTAATATAAATAATTATAAATTAATAACTTAATAAATAGAATTTATGGAATTACCATTTGCAGAAGCGTGGAAAATCAAGATGGTTGAACCCATTAAGAAATCCACAAGAGAAGAAAGAGAGAAATGGCTTGAAGAAGCCCACCAGAACATTTTCATGCTGAAGAGCGATTATGTTTACATCGACTTGCTGACCGACTCCGGTACCGGTGCGATGAGTGATCGTCAATGGAGTGCCATGATGATGGGTGATGAGAGTTACGGTGGCGCTCGCTCCTTCTATCACATGAAAGATACAATTACCGAACTTACAGGTTTTGAGTATGTCATCCCGACCCACCAAGGCCGTGCAGCTGAGAATGTGCTGTTCAGCTTCCTGGTGAAACCCGGTCAGGTGATTCCTGGCAATGCCCATTTCGACACCACAAAAGGACATATCGAGAGCCGCAAGGCCTTCGCTATCGACGTGACTGTTCCCGAGGCATACGACACTCAGCTGGAAGTTCCCTTCAAGGGTAATGTCAGCTTGGAGAAACTGGAGAAAGTGCTGCAAGAGAACAAGGGCAATGTCCCGTTCATGGTGCTTACTGTGACCAACAATACCGTTGGTGGCCAGCCGGTTAGCATGAAGAACATTCGTGAGACCTGCGAACTTTGCCACAAATATGGCGTGCCCGTCAATATCGACAGTGCCCGTTTCATTGAAAACGCTTATTTCATCAAGACCCGCGAGGAGGGCTACGCCAACAAGACCCTTCGCGAGATTTGCCTGGAGATGTTCAGCTATGCCGACAGCATGACCATGAGCGCCAAGAAAGACGGTCTTGTCAACATGGGTGGTTTCATCGCCACCAGAAAGAAAGAGTGGTACGAAGGCGCGAAACTCTTCTGCATCCCGTTTGAGGGCTTCCTGACATACGGCGGTATGAACGGCCGTGATATGGACGCTTTGGCCGTCGGTTTGAAGGAAAATATCGAGTTTGATATGGTAGAGACACGTATCAAACAGGTTCAGTATCTGGCTGACAAGTTGGATGAATATGGCATCCCTTATCAGCGTCCTGCCGGTGGTCATGCTATCTTCGTGGATGCCGACAAGGTGCTCACCAATATCCCGAAAGAGGAATTCCCGGCACAAACGCTTACTTGCGAACTCTATCTTGAAGCCGGTATCCGTGCTTGTGAGATTGGTTATGTCTTAGCCGACCGTGATCCCGTGACCCGCGAGAACCGCTTTGGAGGCAATGACTTTGTCCGCTTGTGCATCCCGCGCCGCGTCTATACGAACAATCACATGGATGTGATTGCCGCCGCCCTTAAGAACGTCTATGACCGTCGTCACGAAATCAAACGCGGTCTGGAGATTACTTGGGAAGCCGAGCTGATGCGCCATTTCACCTGTCAGTTCAAACGTCTCAAGTAATTGGACACGATGCTTATAGTAGGGAATGTCCTCGTTTCGGAAGAGCTTATCGACAAGTGTTTCTGCTGCGATTTGGAGCAGTGTAAGGGTGAGTGCTGTGTGGCTGGGGATCTAGGTGCGCCTGTGGCTCCCGAAGAAGTAGCCGAATTGGAGGAATATTTTCCTGATTACCAAAAATATATGACCGAAGAAGGTGTCGCCGTAGTGGAAAACGGCGGCACCTTTGTCTTCAACGGCGATGACTCTTTTGAAACTCCGTTGGTTGACAGCAACAATGCATGCGCATTCGCTTTTGTCGAGGATGGTGTCGAGAAATGCGCCATCGAGAAGTGTTTCCTCAATGGGGAGATACCGTTCCGCAAGCCCGCTTCTTGTTACCTTTATCCTATAAGAATCAGAAGGGTAGGGGATTACGATGCTTTGAACTATGACCACTGGTCGATTTGCAAGACGGCGGTGGAGAATGGCAACAAGCTGAAAGTCCCTGTATATCGCTTCCTTAAAGAACCGTTGATTGCCAAGTATGGTGAATCGTGGTATGCAGAGTTGGAGGAGATGGTAGCACTAAGGGAGGAGAATTCCAAAAAACAGTAGAGACGTTTCATGAAACGTCTCTGCAGAGAAAAAACTTTGTCCGTGCGTATCCTTATTTTTGTATCTTTGCAGTTTGAAATAAAATAGATATTAATATGAAATTCATCGTATCAAGCGACCTCTTGTATCGCAATTTAAATGCCATCAACGGCGTGATGGGAACGAACAGCACCATGCCCATCTTAGACAATTTTTTAGTGACTATTGAAGGTAACCAGTTGAAACTCACGGCTTCGGACTTGGAATCCACGATGACGTCCGTAATAGAATTGGATAATGTGGAAGGTGAAGGATCTGTGGCAGTTCCCGCCAAGATCCTGCTTGAGACGCTGAAATTGATGCCGGACATGCCGCTCGTTTTTGCCATCGATGTGGAGAACAATATATTGAAATTCACCTCTTCCAACGGCGAATACGGTGCCCCTTGTTTCCCCAGCGACGAGTATCCGACGGTTAAGCCGATATCCTCTCCGAAGAGTTTCGAGATACGCGCCACTGTGCTGCAACGTGCTATCAGCAAGACGATTTTTGCAACAGGAAACGATGAACTTCGTCCTAATATGATGGGTGTGCTTTGCGAATTGTCATCCGACCATGTCACTTTTGTGGCCACGGATGCGCATAAACTGGTCCGCTATCGCAATTCCGAAGTGAAGACGGATGATTTCTCTTCCTTCATTCTGCCTAAAAAGCCGATCGCGCATCTCAAAAACATCCTTGCAAACTTCAATGAAACGGTTCATATAGATTATTCTGACGAGACACATCATATTCGCTTCTCTTTCGGCAATTTTGAGCTGTATTCGTCGCTTAAGGAAGGTAAATACCCGAATTATGAGTCAGTCATCCCCAAAGAGAATCCGAATGTGCTGACTATCGGACGCGATGAATTCTTGAAGTCTATTCGTCGTCTTGGCAACTATTCTAGCCAATCTACATTCCAGGTGCGACTCTCTTTGCAGGATTCCGGCCTTAATTTGACGGCTGAAGACATGGATTTCTCCTACAAAGGCGCGGAGAGTATCCAATGTGAATATAATGGCGAACCTATGGAAATCGGTTTCAACTCCCGTTTCTTGCGCGAAATGGTTGAGAATATTGACGCTGACACTATCCAGATGTCGTTTTCGAAACCGCAGCGTGCCGCTCTCATAGCTCCCACGGTCCAACATGACGAGAACGAGGATGTGCTGATGCTGATCATGCCGGTGATGCTGAATTATTAGGCAATAGGCAATAGGGCCAAGTCAAAAAAGGAAAACCGAGTTGTCGCGGCCGAATGGCTGAGGAAAGTCCGGGCAACGCAGAGCACCATACTTCCTAACGGGAAGGCGCGCGCGAGTGCGACAGACAGTGCCACAGAAACGATACCGCCCGTTTTCGGGTAAGGGTGAAAACGTGAGGTAAGAGCTCACGCCGCCGTCAGTGATGCCGGCGGGGGTAAACCTTATGGGTTGAAAGACCAAATAAACCGGGGCTTGAGGGCTGCTCGTCCGACCCGGAGGGTAGGTTGATAGAGGCATGCGGTGACGCATGTTCGAGATAAATGACAACATAGAACAGAACCCGGCTTACGGGTTTTCCTTTTTTTTACCACTTGGGTTTAAATGCGTTCTCAATATGGTTTACTTCCTGTAACTCAGGACTGTTGATTACAGAAATGATGTCGAAGCGGATCTCTTTCGTCACATTTTTGAATTTTGCGTAATACATGGCGGCACGTATAAGATGCCGCTGTTTTTGTGTGTCCACGAAAATTTCAGGAGCTCCAAACGTCGTGCTTTTCCGGGTCTTCACTTCCACGATGACAAGATAGTCCTTGTTTTCCGCAATGATGTCCACTTCCAAATGACCGCAGTGCCAGTTGCGTTCCAGGATTCTGTAACCTTTTTTTAATAAGAGATTTGTGGCCAGGTCTTCTCCGATCAGACCCTGTAGCTGTTTTTCGGTTTTCATTGTTTTTTTTTATTTAGTGAAAATAATTTTAATACGCTGCAAATATATAGAAAATATTTGTATCTTTGCGGCATGAAATAATGTTGATTTTGATACCTTGAAACTATTAAAAATTAAAACCATGAAAGAAGAATTCTTGCACTATGTGTGGCAGTATCGCCACTATGATTTCATGAACTTGAAGACTTCGCGGGGACAGCAGCTAAATGTGGTGTTCCCGGGTTATCACAACTATGATGCGGGTCCAGATTTTTTGCAGGCGGTAGTCATGATAGACGATGTCCGCTGGGTCGGCAGTGTGGAGATACATTGTCGTAGTTCCGACTGGCTGCGGCACAGACATCAGGAGGACAACAAATACAAGTCGGTGATCCTCCATGTGGTCTATGAGCATGATTTGGAGATTCAATTGGGCGGAAATGAGGTAGTTCCGACCTTGGAACTCAAGGATAGGATTCCGCAGGAGATGTTTGGCCGTTACGATTCGCTGATGAAGGTGCCCGATATGTTGCTTTGCCGATCGCGGTTGCCCGGTGTGGATCCTCTCATTGTTCAAAGTCATCTGTCGGGGGTGCTAATGGAAAGGATGATACATCGTCAGAATATGTTCCAAAGTACGTTGATGAGTTGTCAGTCAGATTGGAACGAATTGATATACAGGGTGATGGCAATAGGTTTCGGGTGCAAGAAAAATGCTACGGCTTTTGAGCTGCTGGCGCAGAGTTTGCCATATCGCATTGTTCGAAACCATCTGTCTTCGCGTTTGCAGGTTTATGCGCTCGTTTTCGGGCAGTCAGGATTGTTGGATGTGGAATATTGTGATGAGTATGCGGAGCGATTACGTTACGAATACGATTATTTGCGATATAAGTACCAGTTGTGTCCTGTAGGGGCTCATCAGTGGAATTGGTTGCGGTTACGGCCGCAGAATTTCCCGCCTTTGAGATTGGCTCAGTTCGCTCAGATGTTGTACGAAACGGGTAACACGCTTTCAGACAAAGTGTTGAAGACGGGAATGGCGGGTCTGCAGAGTTGGTTGTCGTTGGCTCCTGACGAATATTGGCAAACCCATTACATGTTCGGGAAAAGTAGTCCAAAGCATGCGTCCGGGATAGGGGTGTTGGTGATTAACTCGTTGATTATCAATGTTGTTGTGCCTATTCGTTTTGCGTATGCGCGATTTACGGGAAATGACCAGATGCAGGAGGATGCGCTCGGATTGTTGGAACGGATACCTTACGAAGACAACAAGACAACCCGTCTTTTCCTTGACAGTGCCTTCCCGAGCGGAAGTGCTTACGATTCGCAGGCACAGTTGGAACTGATGGACCGCTATTGCTCTCAGAAACGATGTCTGAAATGCGCCATAGGAGAGAAGATTGTGCGTGGAATGGGTGTGTGCCCCCTGAATACCGTGTAGAGGCGAATAATTATTCGCCCCTACGGTTCATCCATGAACTATTCCTCCGTCAGTGTTTCCAAAAACGCCTTCAAATCGGCAATCTCGTTTGGCGTGAGGCGAACTCCGCCATCGTTGACATGGTGCATCAAAGGGCTGATGGTCGGGGAGTTTTGCACTCCAGAATTGTAGAACTCCAGAACCTCATCCAGAGTCTTGAAGCGGCCGTCGTGCATGTAGGGTGCAGATTGGGTGACGTTGCGCAACGAAGGGGCTCGGTAGGCGCCACGGTCGCGAGGGTCGCCCGTGACGCTGGCGCGGTCGTGCTCGTCTGCAGGTTGCGCATCTAACCCGTTGTTGTAGAAAAGGTTGGTGGTGAACATTGGACTGCCAGCGCTGCCATGGCAATGGAAGCAGTCAGCCCCTTCTTCGGTGGTGAAGAGGACGTAGCCGTGCAGCTCCTGAGGGGTGAGCTGCTCCTCGCCGCGCAGGTAGCGGTCGAATTTGGAATTTCCAGCGACTAACGAGCGTACGTACTGCGCGATGGCCTTTTGGATGCGGTCCATCGTGACCTCTTCGCTGCCAAATGCTTTCTTGAACAGCGGTGGGTACTTCTTGTCGGCTTTGATGGCAGCCACGGCGCTTGCCTCCGTTCCACACATCTCATCGTCCGCGGTGATGGCCATCAGAACGATATCCTCGATGGTTCGTTGCTTCGGATTCGGGTTGTCGTTGGAAATCAGCCCGTTCCAGAAGTAACCTTCGTGGTTGAAGACGAGGTTCATGAGCGGCATGACGTTGTGGATGGTGGGTTTTCCAGTGGTGCGGCCGCGCGGCTTCCCGTCGGGGAAACGCGGGTTGTCGGTGCCGATGTCGTAGTTGCATTCGCGACGGTGACAAGTGGCGCACGACATCAGTGAGTCGGGCTCCGTGCCGGTGTAGCCACAAAGGTGCGGGTCGTGGAAGAGCTGCCGTCCGAGTTCCACGCCCTCCACCGTCATCGGGTTGTCGGCGGGGATGTTCAACACCGTGGGGAAACCCTTCGGAATCGGGATGTTGTAAGGGGTGGGCGGTTCGATGCGCTCGCGACAGGAGGTGAAACACACAACGATGACAATGGTTGCAATATATATGGTCTGGCGTAACATCAAATATTACGGTTATTATTCGTAGGGGCGCGATTTATCGCGCACGCCGTTTGTTTGGGTTGATGAATCGTTGATTCGGACGCGATGAATCCGTTGATTCGGACGCGATGAATCCGTTGATTCGGACGCGATGAATCGCGTCCCTACAGGTTATCAAACAACCCTAATTGTGTGCCGGGCGTATCGTTTTCAGGAGAGAGGTCCGATTTGTCGGCGGAGATGGTGTTGAAAACCTCCTTGGCGATTTCCTCGTCCATGGAGGTGACGGGTTCCACCTCTTCGGGCATTTCGGGTTCGGGTTCCTCTTCCGGCTCCTCGTATGGCAGCGGCTCGATGAATTTCACGGACTTGATGTCGTTGAAAATGAGACGTTTGCCTTTGGCACGGGCGGTGGTCATTTCCACGAATTCAGCGCAAGGGATTACCGTGGTGGTGTCTTCCGTGTCGGACTTCTTCGCGTGATAGACCACCTTGATTTGCGGCAGGTAGTCGATAGAGTAGGCCACCAACTTGGCGGTGCCGTCGGTGGGGTAGAAATCGACCTTTTTCATCAACACATCAGGTTGGAAACGCTTGATAAAGTACTTCTTGTCCTTCTTGAGCTGATAAATGGCGGTGATGATCATCGAGGGCTTCCACTTGCGGATGATGTCGAGATCGTCTTCAAAGTGGAGCGAGGTTTCGTAACCGGTGATTCTGTAATTTCCGGATTTATAAACGGTTATGATCTTGTCATCTTCGTGGAAGGAGCCGATCAACTCGCCGCGACCGTCGTTGTTGAGACGCATCACAGCGGACTCGAAATAGACATCGATGGCGCTGAGTGTGGAGATACCCTTTTGCGCCAATGTGATGCTGGCCACAGGGTAGCGGGTGACGATGTTGCCCAACGCGGCGCGGTTTTTCACGGCTAAGGAGCCAAAGTCGAAGTCAAATTCGCGTTTTTTGAGCTTGGGTTTGGGCTTGAGTTTCACATGCACCACCTCGGCCTCGCCGTTCGGATTGGAGGTGAAATAGAGCACCTTGGCGTTCTTGCTGCCCTTCACGAGGTCGTATTTCTTGTCGCGGGTGACGCCACCCACATTGAAGCGTTTCGCATAGACGGGGCCGTTCACGCCGGCGGAGTAGATCATGTTGTAGATCTGCCGGTCGTCGCCGCGACGGAACACCTCCGCGTGGATGATGTGCTTGCCCACGAAGTGCTTGTCGGCCACCTTGCTGATGGAACATTCGCCGTTCTCGTGGAAGACGATGATGTCGTCCAAGTCGGAGCAGAGGCAGGCGAACTCCACATCGTCGTCTTTTTTGAGGTTGGTGCCGATGAAGCCCTCCTTCTTGTTGACGTATAACTTTTGGTTGGCCACGGCCACGGTGACCGCATTAATGTTGTCGAAGCTCTTGATTTCGGTGAGACGTTTGTGGTCTGCACCGTATTTTTTCTTCAGTTGCAGGAAGTAGTTGATGGCATAATCGACGAGGTGGTCCAGATGGTTCTGCACTTCGTCCATGTTGAGCTCGATTTCGGCGAGCTTGTCCATCGCGGCCTTGATGTCGAATTTGGAAATCTTGCGGACGGGCTTTTCGCAAAGCGCGAGCACGTCGTCGCGGGTGATCTCCTGGCGGAAGAGTGGACGGTAGGGGTCGAAGGCACGCTCAATGCGGTCGATTTGCGCATCCCAGGATTCGGCATCTTTCTCCAACTCCTTGTAAATGCGCTTCTCGAAGAAGATTTTCTCCAAGGAGACCTTGTGCCATTGTTGACGCAGCTCGTCGAGCTCGATTTCCAGCTCTTTGCGCAGCAGGTTGAGGGTGTTCTCGGTGTTGATGCGCAGGATGTCCTTGACGTTGGTGAAGACGGGTTTGCCGTTCCATATCACGCAGGCGTTGGTGGAGTAGGTGATTTCGCAGTCGGTGAAGGCGTAGAGTGCGTCGATGGTCTGGTCGGGGGAGACACCAGGCATCAGGTGGAGGTAGATTTCCGCCTGTGCCGCCGTGTTGTCGTCTATCTTCTTGATTTTCAGTTTTCCGCTATCGATGGCCTTGGTGATGGAGTTGGTGGATTCGGAGATAAGGTCTTCGGTAGTGGTGCCGTAAGGAATCTCGTTGATTACCAGAGTCTTGTTATCGACGATGCTGATTTTGGCGCGGTTGCGGATCTTTCCGCCTTGAGCCCCGTCGTTGTAGCGGCTCACATCGATGGTGCCGCCGGTCGGGAAGTCGGGATAGATCTCGAAATCCTCGCCGCGCAGGATATGTACGGAAGCGTCAATCAACTCGTTGAAGTTGTGGGGCAGGATGAGGGTGGACATGCCCACGCCGATGCCCTTCACGCCTTGGGCGAGCAGCAGCGGGAACTTGACGGGCAGCGCGATGGGCTCGCGGTTACGGCCGTCGTAGGAGACTTGCCATTCGGTGGTCTTGTGGTTGAAGACCACCTCCTTGGCGAACGGGGTGAGACGCGCCTCGATATAACGGGGAGCCGCCGCGTCGTCGCCGGTGAGAATGTTACCCCAGTTACCCTGCGTGTCGATGAGCAGGTGCTTCTGGCCCATCTGCACGAGTGCTGCCCCGATGGACTGGTCGCCGTGCGGGTGGTACTTCATGGTGTTACCCACGATGTTCGCCACCTTGTTGAAGCGGCCGTCCTCCAACTCGTCCATGGAGTGCAGGATGCGGCGTTGCACGGGCTTGAGGCCGTCGTAAACGTCGGGGAACGCACGGTCGAGGATGACGTAGGAGGCGTAGTCCAAGTACCATTCGCGGTACATCGACTGCGCGAAAATCACCTTGTGCAATCCCGATTCGTCTTGCGTGTTATCGTCTGTATCTTCCTGTGGTATAATGACATCCGAAGAATTCTCGTCCAGTTCTTCGTTCAGTTCTTCATCTTCAAAATCTTCAGCCATAGGGTTTTGGTTTTAAGCCGCGAAGATACGAAATTTTTTGCTTTTAGTGTTTGGCGACTGGGAAGATTTTCTGACGATTCGTGGCGGATAAAGGCGGAAATTAGGAGACTGTGGGTAATCGAATAATGACAGTTTTTTATTTATTTTTCAACCAAAAGTATAAGAAGTAATCGTAGATGAAGTACTTGCCGTTACTATTTGTGACAATGTCCTTTTCTTGCAGGGCGGACATACTTCTCTGAACTGCGCTGGCGGAAGTGAGATGGAATTTTCGGATGAAATCTCCGCTGGTCGGTTGCACATCTTTTTCGGAATGTGCCAAAGCCAAGAGCAATGCTTTTTGTCTGGAAGAAAGTCTTGTCATCAAATCTTGGTAGGTGTCTTCCTTATCTTCCACGGCATTACAGATGGCAGTGTCCACATCAGCTATTCCACAAGGAATGCCTGGCTCAGCCATAGCAAACAATTCATTGCAGATTTTTTGAATGTACCATGTGGTGCCTTCGAATTTCTCGTACATGTATCGGATGGCCTCTGGTTCTATTTTATATTTGTTTTGTTCGAAATGTTGTGTGATAAAAGAGGTGTATTCTTCAAGCGGAATAGGTTTTAACGACAGTGTTGATGCACTTTGGTAGAAAGGTCTTGCTGGAGATGAGAACATTTCACCCATCATGTGTCGTTTGGATCCCGAAAATACAAACCACGCGTTGTTGCATTTTTGGATGTGAGTTCGCAAAAGGGCTTCTACGTTCTGCTCAGGGTAGTCGATAATAGTTTGGAACTCATCAATCGCCACAATGCAAGGTTTATCAGCCGTACTTAGGTATTGGAAGATCTCGTCAAGAGAAGTCTTGGGCGTTTGCACATCACCCAACTCAAGGTTCCAACAGGGCTGTCCGAAAGCATCGAGGGTGATGCCGGTTCGCAAAGAACCAACGATTTGGATGAAACGCTCCCATGCTTTCCGCTCTTTTGACTTCAGCACTGAAAGAATGGTTCTTCCCAATTCGTAAGTCAGTTCTGCCAGTGACTTCGTGGCATATATATCTACGAGGAACAAATAGTACTCATTGTATAATTCCTGTTGGGCAAAGCAATGGCGGATTAACCCCGTTTTGCCCATTCTCCTTGGTGACATCAAGGCGACATGATTGCCGTTTTGCAGCAATGTGATCAGGCGTTTGGTCTCGTTCTTCCTGTCGCAAAAGTACTCGGGCCCATTATATCCGTATGTGAGAAATGGATTTTTCATAACCGTAATCCAATTAAATTGTTTCGGCTGCAAAGATAGCAAAAATCTTGATTATACAATTTTGCGTAACGCATTTTTGTATAACCGTATGGCGGTTTTGTAGAGGTGCGGCTTCATTCTCATACAGGATGCCCGACATCGTCTTTTCTGTTTCCTGCAATTTTGCACGTGCTTTTACAAATTTATCATTTTGCTGACGTCGGCAAAATGACCCTGTAGACAGCCCTGCATAGTGCCGAAATCGCAGGAAATCGACCAAAGAACTTACAAAATGATAATAGGACAGTCGAAACGGTTCTTCGTGGTACTATCCCCGCCTCAGCACCACCGCCGTTCTCGAGGGCAAATAGAGCAGCAGACGGGACTTGCCGTCAAGGGTGGAGGTGTGGTAGGTTACATCCGCGTCGATGTTGCCAAAACCGTGGTATTGCGGGTCGTCCGTGTTCAGGATGATGCGGTAGCTGCCGGGAGGACACTCGATGGCGTAGTCGGAATAGGATTTCTCAGGGTGGAAGTTGAAGACAACCAGACAGTCGCCGCGTTGGAACGCCAATACCTTGTCGCCCTCGTTCTGGCAGAGGGCAACTGGCCGAGTGTCGAGCAAACGGTTTTCTGTGACGCAGTGGATCATGTCCCGGTCGAAACGGTTCAACCCGCTGTATTTCAGCAACTCATCGTCGGCCAGATTCCATTGGCGGCGGGCATGGTAGAAGGACCAGCCGTTGTCCTGCCGCGGGAAGTCGATCCACTCGGGATGACCGAACTCATTGCCCATGAAGTTGAGGTAGCCACCGGAGCATAACGTCAAGGTCACCAAACGGATCATTTTGTGCAACGCGATGCCCCGATCCACAATCAAACTGGGCGTGAGAACGGACATGTGATCGTACATCTCCTTGTCAATCATTCTGAAAATGAGTGTCTTGTCACCAACTAACGCCTGGTCGTGGCACTCCACATAGCTGATAGTCTCTTCCTCGGCCCGTTTGTCGGTCATCTTGAAAAAAATCTCGCCCATGCTCCAGTCGTTGTCGGATTGGGTCTTGAGGGTTTTGATCCAGTAGTCGGCGATGCCCATGGACATGCGGTAGTCGAAGCCGATGCCGCCCTTTTCCACGGGGTAGGCCATGCCGGGCATTCCGCTTACATCCTCGGCGATGGTCAGTGCGTCGGGTTTCACCTCGCGCACGAGTTTGTTGGCCAACGTGAGGTAGGTGATGGCATCCTCATCGACATTCCCGTCGAAATACTGGGCGTATTCGATGAAATCCACGCCGAGTCCATGGTCGTGGTAGCACATGCTAGTCACGCCGTCGAAGCGGAAGCCGTCGAAATGGAACTTCTGCAGCCAATATTTCAGGTTGGAGAGCAGAAAGAGGATTGTTTCCTGCTTCCCGTAGTCGAAACAGCGGGAATCCCACACCTTGTGCAGCCCTTTTTCGCCGTGGTGGAAGTAGAGGTGGTCGCTGCCGTCCAGATAGCCGATACCCTCTTTGGCGTTTTTCACCGCGTGCGAGTGGATGACGTCAAGGATGACGGAAATGCCCATCCCGTGGGCGGTGTCGATGAGCTCCATCAGCTCTTCGGGGGTGCCGAAGCGGAACGACGGGGCGAAGAAGTTGGACACCTGGTAGCCAAAGGATCCGTAGTAGGGATGCTCCTGGATGGCCATCAACTGTATGGTGTTGTAACCCAAGTCTTTGATACGCGGCAGAACCGTTTCTTGGAACTCTTTGTAGGAGGAGGTTTTGGGCTCCTGCGACGACATTCCGATGTGGGCTTCGTAGATCAGCGGGTGACCGGGTTTCGGCGGGATGGCGTTTTTCCACTCGTAAGCCGTTGGCTCCCAAACCTGAGCGCAGAAAACCTTGGTGTTTTCGTCCTGCACTACCCGTTGGCAGTAGGCGGGCAGGCGTTCGTCGGCACCGGACGGCCACACCATCCAGAGTTTGTAGAGCATCTCGTTCTGCAGGGCGAAATCGGGCAGTTCGATTTCCCAGTCGCCGTTGCCGAGAGGCGTGAGCGCGAAAGTGGGGAGGATTTTCCATTGGGAGAAGTCGCCGTAGAGATAGACGGCGGTGGCGTTGGGCGCTTTCTCGCGGAACACCCATCCGTTCTCTGTCTTATGCAATCCATAGTAGAGATGGCCGTTGGCGATGTCTTGCAGCGTGCGGCCGCCGTCGGTGAGTTGCAGCTCACGGATATACGCCCGCTCCATCCGTTTCTGCAAGGCGGTGCGGAACGGCTTCAGATAGGGGTCTTGCGCGACTAATTGCGATTTCTGTATCATTCTTTTATGGGTAGAAAGTTAGAAGGTTTTCGAAATGAAAAATTTTGGCAAAGATACAATTTTCACAGGACAAGAAATAAGAAAAACATCCAAATCTATACCTTGCGATATACATTTGGACAAGTTGTTGTTGAAAGATGTCCAAATCATTGTCTGTAGTATCGGATTAGGATGTTTTTAGAGACGGATTGTTGAGGTGAGGGGCGGGGGGGAAGCAATGAGTTTCTGTAAAAAAAAATTTCCGATGTAACAAAATGGATGCGATGTGCGACACAGCGAATATGATGGGAAGAAATTTTGGGATGGGAGTACTTTTGATAAATATAAAACCTTATGAAAAAGATAGTTGTGTTTTTGACGATGACGGTTTTGATTGTCAAGGCGGGGGTGGCGACGGCGGGTCCTGTTGACAAATCGAAGGCGGCGCAGGTGGCGTGCAATTTCTGGAACAGCCGTTCTTTGGACAAGGAAGCCTTGACACAAGATGCGTTGGAACAGGTGACACTCTCGTGGGATGCCTTCTATGTGTTCAAGAACCGCAACTACAAAGGTTTTGTCATCGTCTCGGCAGATGACTGTGTGGAACCTGTGCTGGGCTACTCGTTCACCAATGACTTCTGTAAAGCCGACGATATGAGCCCCGAGTTGAGCTTCTGGCTTGACGGCTATCAGCAAGAAATTGACTACTGCCGCGCAAACGGTGTCAAGGCCAGTGAACAGGCACTCTTAGAATGGCAGAAACTTACGGAAAGCAACGTTGTTTCTCCTTTCGGTGCTAAAGCCAATTCGGTCGGGCCGTTGCTGACCACGAATTGGTCTCAGAGCTGGCCTTACAACTCACAGTGCCCCATTGTCAACAGCACACTCGGTTTCCGCGCTGTGGTTGGATGCGTGGCGACAGCTATGGCCATGTTGATAAAATACTATCAGTATCCTCACCGTGGCACCGGTTCCCATGCCTACTATCCCAACGGACTTGGATTGCACGAAGTTGATTTCGGAAACACGGTTTACGACTACGACAATATGCCAGACAGTATAGGTGACTATTCTGATTCAATCCAGATAGATGCCGTGGCAAAATTGATGTATCATTGCGGTGTTGCTGTTGATATGTGGTATGGTCGAAATGGAAGCACTGCCAGTATTACCCCCACCCCCCGTCTTTACCGTTCCAACACACTCAATGCCATGATTAGTTATTTTGGCTATTCTTTCAATGCCCAGCATCTGGCTCGCTCCTTTTTCTCTGATCAAGAGTGGATTGACATCCTCAAGTCACAGCTTGATGCTTCCCAGCCGATTCTTTATTTAGGGTATCCTGTTTCGGGACGGCCCCACTGCTTCTTGTGCGACGGTTATGACGAGACAAACCATTTCCATTTCAACTGGGGCTGGTCTGGAAAGGGAAACGGCTTCTTTGCGCTTAATAACATGGCAACTAATGGTACAGATTTGACGCAAGCATACAACTATAACCATAGGATTATTAGCAATCTTGTGCCTCACGGCGATGACGACTCCCTCTGTATCATACGCCGTTTCCCCTACACGATGGATTTTGAGTCTGAACCTACCTGTTGGTTCGCCACTGATAACAAAATAGACGAAGTCTCATGGGAGGCGTTTGCGGGAATACTGCCGGAATCATCAGATGATCACCATATTTCAGCTTTTATAAATCCCAAGAATATTTATCTTGTCGGCAGCGTGTTCGAGACGTTGTACACACCTGCCATCGTAACTCCTGGACATTACATAGTTAAATGGCAGGACAGGGCCATAATGCCCTCCACCATTGAATCATACACATTGTCGGCCAACGGTACGTTGATTGCCGAGCGTTCAAATGTAGATGCGTTTTGGACCGAGCAGCAGGCCTTTTTCGATGTCAACGACGGCGACACTGTTCGTCTTGCTTTCTATTACTATGGTACTCCAGAAGCGCAAAACGGTGTGGCGATTGACGATGTGATTATCTATCCTGAGTATATGACATGCATTGAGTCGCTCAAAACGGATGACCTTCGTCTATATCCGAATCCGACCACCGGCGTAGTAACGCTGCAGGGCGACGCGAGGGTGGAACGGATAGACATTGCCGATATTTCAGGAAGAATGTTGCAAACCATCAATCATCCGTCCGATCACTTCAACATCAGCGGCCTCCCGCAAGGTGTCTATTTTGTCAAGATCACCACATCGAAAGGGGTTTGTGTCAGGAAAGTGGTGAAGCGATAAAAACGATGAAAAACGATAAAAAAAAGAGCAGATATCCGTGATATCTGCTCTTTTTGTGGGACGTACTGGACTCGAACCAGTGACCTCTGCCGTGTGAAGGCAGCGCTCTAAACCGACTGGGCTAACGTCCCCTCTTTTGCGGCTGCAAAAATACACTTTTTTTGATATGGCGCGACAAATTTTTTTTCTTTTTTTATCCTGCCGTTTTGAAAGGAAAAAAGGCCGTCGCCATAACGGCAACGGCCTTTGTCTATATCGTATCGAATTAATACCCCCCTGCCCTTCGGGCATCCCCCCCCCTAAAGGGGGGACAAGGGCTCGTCCATGTTACATTCCAGACAACTGTTGCTTCAGAGTCTGTTAATTCCCCCCTTTAGGGGGGCTAGGGGGGTTACTGTTTGATGAACGTCTTCGTTACCGTGCCCTCGTCCGTGGTCACGCGCACGAAATACATGCCGCTGGCGAGACCATGAACGTTGATGCGGATGGGCGAATAATTATTCGCCCCTACAATGGTGCGGACAACCTTCCCGTAAACGTCAATTACTTCGATACCCTCCAATTGTATATTGTTCATTGTACATTGTACATTGACAACGTCGTTGGCGGGGTTCGGGAACAACGCAACACTGTTCTCCAACCAGCTCTCAATGCCATCGAAGGATGTGCTGATATGGATGGGCTCGCACCACTCACTCAAGTTGCCGTTGCCGCAGTTGGCCTGCACCTCAATTTCGTAAACGGTTTCGGCAGCCAAGCTACTCATCACGTAGGTGTTGGTAGTGCTGGTAGCATCGTTCCAACTGCCGGTCTCAACGCGATAGCGGATGTTCCAACTGCTGACATTGGCGTTGGTATTCCAACCAATGGTGATGCTGTGGGCATCAAACTCGGAGGCATGCAAGTTCGTCGGGGTCTCACACGGTTCGGGCGTGTCTTCGGGCAGCGTGGTGAAGGTCATCGGTTCGCCGTACTGCGTGCCATTGATAGTAGAAACGTATGCTCTGAACGTGTAGTCTGTGCTGGCGGTCAGTTCGGTGAGGGTCGTGGAGAAGGTGTTGCCCGTGCCGAAGCCGGCGATGTCCGTGTAAGTGTCTGCGGTGGAGAGTTTCCATTGGAAGCCGCGGGCGATAATGGTTTGGTTGCCCATATCTGTGATGGTGGCGTTCAGAGTGGCAGAATTCGGAGTGATGTCGGATGCAGCAGAGGTTTCCACGGTGGGCTCCACGATTACCACGGAGGATTCGGTGGTGAAAGAGACGGTGGTGGACCAGGCGCTTTCATTCAAGCTGTCACAAATCGATTTCACGCGCACTTGATAGGTGGTGACGGGCGCGAGGTAGGTGAGTTCGAATGTGGGGGCTATGCAAAGGATTTCAGATCCCCAGTTGGCACCGTCAGCTTTGTATTGGAGCGACCAGGCAGTAGCACTCGTTTCGGCACTCCAAGTGACAGTGGCTTCAGATGCGGTGACATTGGAGACGGTGAGGTCGGTGGGCACGGGGCAGTCGGGAGCCAACTCCACCACAAAGTCATCCAGATTCCATGAGGAATAGGAAGCACTGTTGTTGTAGCGCAAAGCGATTCTGCCGTTGGCCATGGCTGCATTGCCAAAGTCAAACGGTCCCATGTAGTTGCCGTTTCCTGCAGTGTCGGCGCCACGCGGCCCGGGTGTTCCCGCTGTGCCCAGAAGCTCAAAACTGTTGGGATCCATCTCGTTGTTGATGACACCGATTTCGAGTACGCCGGAAAAAGGATCTGTTGAAGTGGCCCAGAAGGAGAGGCGTAGCTCATGCACGTTATTGGTAAACAATGGAAGCACCAGCATCTCGCTGGAACCTTTCAGCTCGGCAGAGTTCAAACCGGAGTGGCAGGAAGGTCCGTAACCGCAATAGACGAACGGGGCGTCGTAGATGTTGTCCACCACAGGTCTTGCCCAGCATTGGAACGGTTGGTTACCGCTGCCGGTATAGCTTTCAAAGTCTTCCGTCCACGGGTCATCAGCCGTGATGGTAATAGCGTCACACGGAGTGGTAAAGACCAACGCAGGGGAAAGCAGGGAGGAATCAGAACCGCACAGGGAACGCACTTTCACACTATAGGTGGTGTTGCTGCTTAAGCCGTTGAAAGAATAAGATGTGTAGGATGTATTAACAGTAAGAGTGTCATTTCCAATAAGATACACGGTGAATTGATCCGAGTTGCCTTCCCAAGAAACGGTGGCCGAGTTCGGGGTTAAATCACCAATGGACAAGTTGGACGGAGGCGTACAGGTGGCGCAAGCCACATTCAGTACGAAGCCAGCACCCGAGTAGTATGAGGATGTGAAATGTACGGTGATGGGACCGGAGGAGGCCACGGCAATGTTGTTGTTTACACCAGTGTAGTTGGCTATCAGCGTGCCGTCAGTGCCAGCCCCTTCGTGGAAGTAGAGGTGGGATTCGCCATAGCCGTAAGAACCCTCGCTCAGGTCGCAGGTGCCCGTGATCTGCAGTCCGCTGCCTTCCGTGGCGGGATTGATTACCACAAAGTAGTCGCAATAGGTGCTGTAGTCGCCGTTGATACCGCCATTGTCACTGATAATGGCGGCACAGGTGGTCAGTGTGTCGCTTCCGGTGACACCCATGTTCATGACACCGGTGGCGACGAAGAGAGGACCGGTCCAGTCACTCTGCGAATCGCCGCAGTTGGCCTGTACGTAGAAATCGTAGGATTCCAGGTTGGCCAAGCCCGTCACCGTGAAGGTAGTGGCATCGGCGTTGACAGTAACACCTCCTTGTCCAACGGTGAAACCAACAGGGCCATATTGGATGTTCCATGCGGTGGCGTCACCAAGTTCGTCCCAAGTAAGCGTCACACTCTCGTCGGTAACATTCGTGGCGCTGAGATTCATAGGTGCCATACAGGCGGGACGTTGCTCCAGAAGAATGTCGTCAATGTAGTAGCCGCAGCCATCACAGTTGGAGACTCGGAAAGCGATGTGTTTCCCGTTTCCACTGTAGTTGATCAAAGAAACGACTTGCATGGCGTAGGTATAGCCATCCAGTTCTGAAATGTTGATGGTATCGACCACCACGAAGGAGGAAGTGTCGTTAGGGTCGCTCATCACGCCGATTTCCAGGGTGCCGAGCGTGGCGTAGCCGTAATTGGTGTGGCATGCGTAGAACGTCACTAACAGGTCGCTGGCGTCGATGTCCTCACCCAACTCCGGCATGATGGCGATGTCAAAGCAGTTCGGAGTGTAGTGGAAGTCCAAGTAATGGTCGCCGCCGTGAGCGTACCAGGAACCTTCGCCGATGTATGCGAAATGGTTGTTGTCAGAGGTGAGACGGTTCCAGCATGCAATGAAGGTGTTTTGGCTGCTGCTGTATAATCCGCCTTCAAAGGATTCGGTGAAAGGAAGCGCAGTGATGGATCCGCAATCGGTGCGGAATGTGGCGGTAACAGAAGGGTTGGATAATTCACCACCGCAGTCGGCCACCACGTAGAATTCGTATTCAGTGTTGGAGGTCAGACCTGTGAGCGTGGTGGATGGCGTGCCGCTCACGCTGATCTCGGTGTATTCATTGTTGCCTTCTACTGCACGGTAAAACACAGTCCAATTGGTGGCGTAGCCAAACTCGTTCCAGCTCAACGTGGCCCCATCGGTCGAAATGTCCGTTGCCGTAAGACCACTGGGTTGCCCGCAGGAGTTGCCCGAAATGGAAATGTTGTCCACCGCGGCGGCCAGATGGCTGTCGCCGTACAGGTTCCATCCGTTGTTATACCAGTAGAACACAATTTGTTTAGAGGAACCGGCGACATTGTTCAGGATCACGTCGAAGTTTGTCCAGTTGGGGTGATTGGCGACCTCGCCCAAATTGTGCAGCAGGGCGGTGCCGGAGGGCTCTCCGTTCGAAGGAATAGCCACGCCGGCGTCCAGCATATACACTTTCAGATAGTCGTATTCCATCCAATCACTGGCCTCGCCTTCCACCCTGTAGTCGAAAGAGAGGTGGTATTCGATGGCCTCGTTTTCAGGGAAGGCGATGTTGAAAACGGCGTATGCGTCAGAAACAGTGTTTGTATAGACGTTGGTGGCGCCGCTGTCAGGAGAGATATAGAGCGAATGTCCGGTTTCTGTTGGGTTGTCCTCTCCCGGAAGCCCGGCGGCGGAGCCATATACCCACTGGTTGGGGCCACTGCCTGAAAAGCTGTACATAGGCAGGAAGTCGGTGGTGTCACCCTCGAAGTCTTCGAAATAGGGGAATGTCACAGAAGCGGCGCTTGTGGAGAAGTCCACAGAGTCGGCTGCGCTCTCTTGACCGTTAAGACAAACCGCCGTCACGAAGGCGCGGTAGTTGGTGGAGTAGGAGAGACCTGAGAAAGTGTAGAAAGTGTCGTAAGTGTTGGCGTAAATTTCAGATTCATCATCGAGATTGACCAGTCTTGTATTATACATGCTGGCACCACCCAACGCATTGGGCGACCAGTTGATGGTGACGTCAGCACCATAGATGTTGTTCACGGCGAGGTTCAGCACAGGTGAACACAATCCGGCCAAGTCCAAGGTGATGTCATCTACCACCATACTGCCGAAAACGCCCGGGGTGTTTGCGAATTTGATGGCAATGTAGTGCCCGGAACCAGTGTAATCAGAGAAATAGACCGTGTATTTCGCGTAAACGTCAGATGCTGTGGAATTGACAGTCTGCACTGCCGTGAAAGTGGACAGGTCGTACGGATCTTCCATTACGCCTACTACAAAGTAGGGACTTGTGTTCCAAATAGTTTGGGCCCAGAATTCCATCACCACATCCGACATGGCGAAAGATTCGTCAAGTGGGGGTAAAATGAGGGTGGGTACTTGAGCTGCTGTGTCGGTGTAGGAGTTGTTGAAGGCGCGGAGTGCATTGGACCCTGTATGTGGCTGATATGTGTTAATATAGGGTTGCAACATGCCGTTTGCCTGGTAAATTCCTAACGGATTAAGATTGTAGCAAGTAGGCACACCCGAAGAGGCGGATTCGAAATCCTCCGTGTAGGGTAGCGTGGAAATGGCGCACGGGTCGTATTGCGCTTGTGCGCCAGGCATGAATCCAAATGCTAATAAAAAGCATAATAGATTGAAAATGAATAATTTCTTCATATTAATCGGATTTTATTAATGATAAGATTAACTTCATAATACAAGGAGCGAAGATACAAATTTTTTCCGTAGATTACACGGTTTTTATTTTATTGTATAAAAAAAAGCCGCCCGAACACTCGGACGGCCCTTTTGCGGTTTGCGATTTACGATTTTCGAGAACCGCAAATCGCAAATCGTAAATCGTAAATCGCAAATCCTACTTCTTGATGAACGTCTTCGTCACCGTGCCCTCATCCGTGGTCACGCGCACGAAATACATGCCGTTGGCGAGACCATGAACGTTGATGCGGGTCGGATTTTCCGTCACGTTCATAACATTGATTACCTTACCATATACATCAATCACCTCAACCGATTGAACATTGAACATTGAACTTTGAACCATGATGTAATCGTTCGCCGGGTTCGGGAACAACATTACGCTGTTCTCCAGATAGTTGGCAATGCCCACATTGGTGGTCTGCGGGGTGATGGCGGCCGTCCAATCGCTGAGGTTGCCGTCGCCGCAGTCGGCCTGCACCTGGATCTCGTAGGTGGTCAGACCCGTGAGGCCGGTGATGGTGTAGGAGTTGGTGTTGGAAGTGGCCGTGGTGAGACTGCCGCCCACAGGACGGTACTGGATGTTC
>CADADB010000010.1 GCA_902786595.1 uncultured Bacteroidota bacterium
GTTGTTCAATAACGCCACGGTATTCACCGACCCCGACGGGATTGTGCGCCGCCCTTACAACAACTTTCTGCAGCAGGCCACCACGCTTGACCAGTATGGTAAACCGTTAACATTGTTGGCGAATCTGACCATATCGGGCACACCGACTATGGTATTTGAAAGCGATGTCTTGTCTGTGGAAATAGAAGTTTGCAATACCGGCGAAGTAACTCTTGACCCACCCCTATATGTATCCGTTTATGCTGCATCTGGGGAACTGGTGCAGACTGAGGAGATATCGCAAGGTCTTCAGCCAAATGAATGCATAACGATCACTTTGCTAATTAGTCAGGAGGTGTTGAAGCAGTTTGAAAACTCGTATCCGCTGTATATCGTAGTTAACGACAATGGCGAGGGCTTGGCGCAATATGGGGGGTTGCAGGCCGAGTGCGACACAACAGACAATTTCCTACAGATTGACGGACGGCCTTGTCAGATAAGCTTGCCGAATATTATCACACCCAATGGCGATGGATATAACGATGTTTTCGTTCCGCGGTTGGAGGGCGATTTTATTAGTTTGGAGATGGAGATTTATGATCGTTGGGGTAAGCAGGTTTGCCGTCAGGAGAGTAGAAAAACGCTCAATTGGGATGCAGCTGGGGTTTCCGACGGGGTATATTACTGTGCGATAGAGTTCCGTTGTGCGACCAGTGCCAAAAAACTCCAACGGATGAACACTAGTGTGACGGTAGTGCGGTGAGGAAAAAATATTTGTATTTTTGCAGCCGTAAACATTTGGCAAGGATTCTTTGGCAGGATGGTGCGAAAATACAATTGTCAAATTAACAGAAAGAGCAAAATCTTCTACTTATCAATAGCTTAAAAAATGCAAGCAATTATTTTAGCAGCAGGAATGGGGAAGCGTTTGGGTGAATACACTCAGGACAATACGAAGTGCATGCTTGAAGTAAATGGCGTTCGTCTTATTGATCGGGCGCTGGAGACTTTGCATAACGTGGGTGTTTCGCGTGTGGTCCTTGTGGTTGGCTATAAAGGTCAGAATGTGAAAGATTATGTAGGTGCCAACTATAAAGGTACACCTGTTGAGTATGTGGACAATCCCATCTATGACAAAACAAATAACATCTATTCGCTTTATTTGGCAAAAGATTACATGCTAGTGGAAGATACTATTCTTTTGGAAAGCGACCTTATTTATGAACCTGCTGTGGTTCAAAAAATTCTTGAAGATGATAGTCCAAATATTGCGCTTGTGGACAAATACGAGAGTTGGATGGATGGAACTGTCGTGACACTTGATGAAGAGAACAGGATAACACGTTTTATAGACAAGAATCGTTTCCGTTTCGAAGAGATAAAACAGTACTATAAAACGGTTAATATCTATAAGTTCAGTAAGGATTTCTCTTCCAAATACTATGTGCCCTTCCTTGCTGCATATAGTACAGCATTGGGCAATAATGAGTATTACGAGCAGGTGTTACGGGTCATTCTCCATCTGCATGATGCTCCGTTGAAGGCTCTCCCGCTTTCTGGTGAAGTTTGGTATGAAATTGATGATGTTCAGGATCTTGACATTGCTTCGGGTATGTTCGCCCCAACAGAAGACGAACACTTCCAGGCCATATCATCACGATACGGTGGCTATTGGCGCTATCCGCAGATGCTTGATTTCTGCTATCTCGTCAACCCATTTTTTCCGCCACAAAGAATGATTGACGAGATAAAGGCCAGTTTTGATATACTGATGAGCGAGTACCCTTCGGGAATGCGAGTCAATTCGTTGCTTGCTGCCAAGAACTTTGGTGTAAAACAGGAATACATACTTGTTGGAAATGGAGCCGCCGAACTGATCAAAGCGTTGATGGAAAACTGGACTGGAAAACTTGGAAATGTGATTCCAACTTTTGAGGAGTATCCAAACCGCCGTGATGCACATAATCTTGTACAGTACATCCCGCAAACAGAAGGATTCAAATATACGGCAGACGAACTTAAGGACTTCTTTGATAACAAAGACATAGACACCTTGTTGCTGATTAACCCAGACAATCCTTCTGGCAATTACATTCCATTTGCTGACTTGTTGGGACTTTTGGAATGGACCAAGCAAAAGGGGATTCGTTTTATAGTGGATGAATCGTTCGTGGATTTTGCAAAGGTGGATGGACAGTTCTCGCTGTTTGACAATAAGATTCTTTCAGAAAACCCGCATCTCATTGTCGTGAAAAGCATTAGCAAGAGCTATGGGGTGCCAGGGTTCCGTTTGGGCGTACTTGCTTCTGGTTATACCGAACTTATTACCAAACTAAAAAAGGAAGTGGCTATTTGGAATATCAACTCTTTCGGAGAATTTTATATGCAGATTTATGAGAAATATCATAAAGATTATCTCTCTGCATGTGATCAGTTCCGTGCGGAGAGAGAGATGTTCTTGTCAGAGTTGCGGGATATACCATTTCTTGAAGTTTACAGCAGCCAGGCAAACTACTTCCTTTGCAAAATAAAATCTGGATTCACCTCACATGAACTTGCTTTGCGGCTTCTGAAACACAATATCCTCATTAAGGATTGTAGCACAAAAAAATCCTTTAACGGCGAAAATTACATCCGTCTTGCAGTGAGGGACCGTAATGATAATCATTATCTTGTTGAAACATTGAAAAGTTTGTGACCCAATTATGAAAATTATTTCTCAACGGCAGATAAAATCATTGAATATTCCGGCAACCGAATGTGTCAATTGGGTGCGTGAGAGCTTTTTAATGAAGCAAAATGCACAACTTCCCGCCAAAATCAGCATTCATCCGCAAGGCAACGACTTTTTTAACACAATGCCTTGTGTTTTGCCCGCTCCAAATCATTTTTTCAGCGTTAAAATAGTGCACAGGATAGCAGGTGCAACACCTTCGTTGGGCAGTGACCTGTTGCTTTATGATTCCACTACGGGAGAACTTTTGGCGATGATGGACGCTGACTGGATAACAGCTATGCGTACAGGTGCAGTTGCGACTTTGGCTGCGCAGACATTTCAAGTAAAAGACAATTGTGATTATGGTTTGTTAGGGTTAGGAAATACTGGTCGTGCAACTTTGCTTTGCCTGTTGGAATCAGAACCAAATAAGAATCACAGGGTTAGACTACTACGCTATAAAGACCAGGCTGAATCGTTTATGGAGCGTTTCAAAGCATACGGCAATGTGGAATTCTTTGTGATTGACACTGTTGAAGAGATTGTATCTGCATCAGATGTTATCATTAGCTGTATAACCAACACTAATGAATTACTATGTCCTGATGATTCGCTTTTTAGGAAAGGGTGTCTTGTCATCCCAGTTCATACAAAAGGTTTCCAAAATTGCGATTTGTTCTTTGACAAAGTCTTCGGAGACGACACAGAACATTTGCACGGTTTTCGCTACTTTGACAAATTCCGTAAATACGCCGAAATAAGTGACGTTTTGCATGGGGATTTGCCTGGTCGTGAATCTTCTGAAGAGAGAATATTGAGCTATAATATTGGTCTTGGCTTGCATGATGCCGTATTCGCAGCAAAAATATATAACAAACTAAAAGACAACAGCAAAGATATTACAATAGAACACGAAACAGACAAATTTTGGATATAAACAATCCCCTCTTCTTATTCAGATTCAGAACGATTAAACAATTATTTCTATTATGAGAGATTTTATCGTAAAAATTGCCCTAAAATTGGGTCTTTATAAAAAACTTGTCGATATTGACACTTTTTTTACCAATCGTAAAAAATTTAAGAATTTCCAAAAATATGGTGTCGAAACCTTTATTAAAATGGACGAGATTTGTCGTAAAGCAGGTGTTCAGCTGCTCCCAATTTTCGGAACCCAATTAGGTTTATATCGAGATAATGGTTTTATTCCATTTGACAATGATCTTGACACGACCGTTTTATATAGTCAGCGTCCTGATAATATGATAGAGATCATGGAGGAAAATGGTTTTAAGATAGAAACTTCTTATTATATCAAAGGAGAAAACAAGCACCTTATTGAACAATATTCCTATAAAGGTGTTCATGTTGACATTTTTTATCTCTTTGAATATGATGAAGAAGATTATTTTTGCTATGTAGTTGAACGTCATGAGACCAAAGAATGGAAAGAGGCCAATAGAACGGATGGCTTCCCTTGTCACATTTGGCCTTTAAAAAAATGTCCGATAATCGAAAAAGAGTATTTTAGTCATCAGTTCTTTATGCCTGAAAAAACAGAAGATTGGCTAAAGGGTGTGTTTGGAGAAAATTTCATGACACCTATTAAAAACTGGACAATCGAAAAGCAGAAAACCAGGGTTATCTATCCAAACATCCGTCTTTATAGAATTCAGTATTAATGGTACCACTAGCATACTGCGTGTACCATGAAAATGTGTATTTTTGCCGGAAATTTCTTACAATAGATTCTTATGGCAAAAGTTTCCGTCATTCTTCCCGTTTATGGTGTGGCCGAATATATAGAGGCCTGCACAAAGTCGTTGTTGGCTCAGACGCTCGACGAGGTTGAGTTCCTTTTCGTGGACGACCACGGTCCCGATGACAGCATCGCCATCCTGCAACGCACTATAGAAGGGCATCCGCGTGCTTCGCAGTTCCGAGTGTTGACCCCTGAACATAACCTTGGCGCTGGCATGGCCCGCAACTTCGGCATTCCCGAGGCACAAGGCGAGTACATCTCCTTCATCGACCCCGACGACACAGTCGAGCCCGATATGTTGGAGGTGCTCTACAACAAAGCCAAAGCATCGGATAGTGACATTTGCTGTTGCTATATGCAGAAATGCTTCCCCGACGGCTCTACGGGCGACCTGCTCGTCAATCCCCATGTGGCGGAAGGGGAACTGACACACGAGAAACGCGCCTACATCTTGACGCATTATGTCTCGCTTTTTGCCTCGATGATTTACCGCCGTGAGATGATTCTCGCCCACGACATCCGTTTCCCGGAAGACCGTGCGGCCGATGACAGCTACTTTGTCTCCTGCGTCTGGATGAAAGCACGCAGCGTGGCCTACGTTGACCGCCCGCTGTATCACTATCTTATCCGTCCGGGCTCGGTGACTACAACAATGCAGAGCGACAAATACAAAAAACGTCTGGCGGTTTTCGGCAAGTTGATGCAATACGCCAAAGACCATGGCGCATACGACGAGTTCAAGCACGAGTTGGACTACATGTATCTCAAGAAGGGGTATCTCTCCTCCGTCGCCAATTATATTCGCAACAGCCGCCGCCCTCAAGCCGCGACCTACTGTGAAATATACGACGAACTGATGAAACAAGTTCCCGATTACCAAGAAAACAGCTACTATCGCAGTGACAAAAAAATGCAGGCACTGATTCGGTTACTGCGTTGTTGTCCATCATTGGCCACGGTTGCCCTGCGCTGGTATATCAAGAAAAACAACATTATAACTTAGCAAGAATGGATTTGATCATAGGAGCCGGGATTTCCGGTTTGAGTTACGCCGCTGCCACGAAAAACGATTATCTCATCATCGAAAAAGAGAATGAGATAGGTGGTTATTGCAAGACAATTTATTCGGGAGACTATGTGTGGGATTATTCCGGGCACTTCTTCCATTTTCAAAGAGAAGCCATCAAAGATTATGTGATGAGCCGCTTGAGCGAGGAAGAGATGCTCAAGGTACACAAGTTCACCCAGATATACTACAAAGGGCTGCATGTGGACTTCCCCTTCCAAATGAATATTCATCAATTGGACAAAGAGGAATTCATTGACTGCTTGTATGATTTGTTCACCATAGAGGACAATGCGGAAATCAACTCTTTCAAGAGCATGTTATATGCCAAATTCGGGAAATCCATTGCCGAAAAGTTTCTCATTCCTTATAACGAGAAGCTGTATGCCACGGATTTGGACAAATTGGATACCGATGCGATGGGAAGATTCTTTCCATACGCAGATAAAGAGCAGATAATCAAAAATTTCCGGAATTCTACGAACCGGTCGTACAATGCTTTTTTCCTCTATCCGAAACGTGGCGTCATCAAAGTGGTGGAGTCGGTGGCATCACACGTGGACAAATCCAAGATAAGCTTTAACGAATGGTTGGTTTCAGTGGATATGTCCACCAAAACCGCTGTCACCAACAAGCGTACTTTGCATTTCGACCATTTGATTTCTTCCGCGCCTTTCCCGAAGTTATTGGACATGTGCGGTGTGGAGTACGACAAATCCATCTATTCGTGGAACAAAGTGCTGGTTTTCAATCTCGGTTTTGACAAAAAAGGCCCTGAAACCCGAAACAATTGGATTTATTTTCCAGACAGGAATTTAGTTTTCTATCGTGTCGGTTTTTATGACAACATCATTGGGCAAGATAAAATGTCGCTATATGTAGAGATCGGATTCAACCACGAAGATAACGACGTGGATGTGGAGCAGTTGCTTCATCGCACTTTGTCGGATTTGCAAAAAGCCGGCATCGTCACCGACCAGCATTTGGTGGCCTCGCACCATGTGATGATGGATCCCGCGTATGTGCACATCACCCGTCAGTCAGAAGCGGACAAGGTGCAGAAAAAACAGATGCTTGCAAAAGCAGGCGTTTATTCTATCGGCCGGTATGGCTCATGGACATACTGTTCGTTGGAAGACAATATCTATGAGGCGTTCTGTTTGGCGGAGAAATTATGATTTTTTCTCTCTCCTATAATACCACACGATGCCCCCTGCCATACAGCAAAGCATTAAGATCGAGATAATCAGCGTTATATTATCCCATTTGTGCAACAGCGGAGCTTCATTCTTGAATTCAATGGTGTGTTCGCCCGCAGGGATGACCATGGCGCGGAGAATGTAATTGGCGCGGAAGTAGTCAGCGGGTTTGCCGTCAATATAAGCTCTCCAATCTGGATCATAATAGACTTCTGAGAAGACTGCCAACTGATCCTTACCAGTTTTGGTTTTATATACCAAATAATCAGGGTTATACGGCTTCTGATGCACCATGGTGATGACAGAATTGCTGTCGCGCTCCAAATTCTTCCCTTGCACCATTTCTGCAAAACGCTTGTCGATGACCGCTGTGTCCGCCGGATTCAATTCGTTGAGCGCCAGAATCTCCGCGTTGGCATCATCCACCAGCTGACATGTATTCACGAACCAAGCGTTGCCTAACGCTTCAGGGTTACGTTGCACTTGTGCCTGCCCATTCTGTCCGGGCACCACCACATAACGTGCATTCAACATGTTCAGCACACCGGTATTGATGTGGCGGGAGAGGTAGAAATCTATAATGTCTTGATACCGACGCAGTTTCGCGGCGCTATATCCGCCAATCTGGTGATGGAAGGCGGAGGGGTAGGAGTCGTTGAAAGTGTTCACCGACAAGTCGAACACGCGATAGTCCTCGTCTTTGAACTGTGCGGCATACTGATCCAATATTTGATCGGTCTGGCTGGGTTTCAGCTTGATACGCTTCTCCGAAACAAAGTTGGAATCGTTGAGGTAGCGGCGATCGACACCCCACAAATCGAACAGCACCAGACAGGACAACACCCCGATGATGATGCCGGACTGTTTGATTTTCTGATTGATATACAGCCACAAGAAAACGGCTGACACCAAAATCAAAATCAGTGAACGCCAAGAATCGGACATAAAGAGTGCCTTACGGTCTTTCACCAGCACATCTTTGATCAAATCCCACTGGTTGCCATACTGGGCGGCCATCTGCACATCGCTGGCACCTGAGAAAGAAAAATTGCCTGACAATGCCATCATCAGCAGGATAAAACCCGCTGTGATGCCCGTGGAGATGTATAGTCCGAGGTTTAATTTCTTTTTGTCAACGGGATTCTCTTTGTCGAAGATAGTTTTCAGGGCTAAAACTCCCAATATTACCATGGTCACATTGGCAATGACCAAGCTCATGGACGGGGTCCGGAACTTGTTGTATAGTGGCAGATGGTCGAAGAGGAAACTGTTGAATCCCATCAGGTTCTTTCCCCAAGCCATCATAATGCCGAGAATGGTCGCCAACAAAAGCCACCACCGTTCAGGACCTTTCACAACGAAAAGACCAAGCACAAAGAGGAAGACGACGATAGCACCGAAATAGACCGGTCCGGAAGTGAACGGCTGGTCGCCCCAATAGAGTGGCGCCTGTTTCTGTCGGAAAGTCTTGTAGAACTCCGAGTCCGTCCCTACCGTCTCCCCGGATCCGCCGCCGTAGGCCCCGGGAACAAGCAAGGTGTATGTCTCTCCTTTGCCATAACTCCAGGAGAAAGCATAATCTTTGTCAAGGCCATTTGAAGCGGTAGTGGACTTTGGCTCACCGTCCTTGTATAGCTCTTCCGGGGTTACAGTGAGTTCCGAACCGCCGCGCATGGTGTATTTCATATATTCCTGATTGACAATCAAGTGCCGGGCGTTGCTGCCAACGGCAAAGACAGCACCAATCAACAAGACGCATATTCCTATAAGGTAAGACTTTATCTCTTTATCTTTAAGAGCATAAACCAGATACACCACCCCTAAGATAATACCTATCAGCATCGTGTAGAATGTGATCTGAATGTGGTTAAAGTATATTTGTAATGCCAAAGCGAGGGTAAAGAGGATACCGCCCCACACATAATTTTTCCTGAATGCCAACAACATACCTCCCAATATGGGGGCCATCATCGCCATCGCCCAACCCTTGGTGATATGTCCAGCTTCAATGATAATGATATTATAGCTCCCCAACCCGAAAGCCAAGGCGCCCAACATGCTCAACCAGGGATTGCATCCCAACGCCAACAGACAGACGTAAAAACCGATCAGGTAGAGGAAAATCATCGCGATGTTGCGTTCCCAGCCCATTGGACGCATGATTAGAAGCGATTTTATCGGGGCAAGGGTGGTTTTTGCCGGAGGTGAGGAAATCTGGTATCCGGGCATACCGCTGAACATGGAACTTGTCCATGCCGTGAATTGTCCAGTCTTCTCTTGAAAATCAACCTGTTCTTTAGCCATGGCAGCCACTTTCATCGTATCTCCCTGTTGGATGACTTTGCCATCAAAGACAGGAGACATATAGACGGCCGCTATGAGAAAGAAGAACAGAATGATTCCGCAATGGATAAGGGTTTTCTTAAGAGCAGGTTTCATATTTTCAATTTTATTATTATCAAAAATCAGGGCTGCAAAAGTACGAAAAATTAGCTATCTTTGCCGCTCAAATTAGTATCAAATGAAAATCATCATCCTCGGAACAGCATACCCTTACCGTGGTGGCCTCGCCACGTTCAACGAACGCCTTGCTGGCGAATACCAGAGGCAGGGTCACGAGGTGGAGATGTACACCTTTACCTTGCAATATCCCAATTTTCTTTTCCCAGGGAAGACCCAGTTCAGTCCAGACCCCGCTCCAAACGACTTGAAAATATATCGTAAAGTGAACTCCTGTAACCCGTTCAATTGGTTGAAAGTGGGCAAAGAATTGTCAAAAAAACGTCCTGATGTGCTCGTATTCGCATACTGGATGTCGTTTATGGCTCCTTGTATGGGCACGATTGCGCGCAAAGTGCGCCACAACCACCATACCAAGATTATTGCGTTGGTTCACAACATGATACCTCACGAACCTAATGTTTTGGACAAGATACTTCCACCCTATTTCGTGAAATCCATGGACGGATTCATGGCGCTTTCGGAATCGGTCGTCAAAGACATTGAGAAATTCGACAAGCGCAACTGCCCCAAACGGTTCTCTCCGCACCCCATTTATGACCATTACGGGGAACGTCTTTCACGAGAGACCGCCCTTTCCCTGCTGAACCTTAGTCCAGATTACCGTTATGTGCTGTTTTTTGGTTTTATAAGGGCATACAAGGGGCTGGATTTGCTGTTGGGAGCTTTTGCTGACGAGCGCCTTCGCCAACAGAACGTGAAACTTGTCGTGGCTGGGGAATTTTATGGAGATCCAGAACCTTATTACAAGCAAATCAAGGACTTAGGAATCGAAGACAGGGTGGTGCTTTGTACGGATTTCATTCCCGACGGCGAAGTGAACCGCTATTTCAGCGCGGCCGACATCGTGGCACAGCCATATAAGACCGCCACGCAAAGCGGTGTCACCCAGATTGCCTTCCATTTCGAAAAACCGATGCTAGTGACGAATGTGGGAGGACTACCCGAAATCGTCCCCGATGGTAAGATCGGCTACGTGACAGAGCCCGATGCCAAACAGATTGCCGACGCCCTCTACCGTTTCTTCCAAGAGCAGAAACAAGAGGAATTTGAACGGAATGTGGCTGAGGAGAAAAAGAAATACGCATGGTCAAGGTTTGTGGAAGTGATGGGGGAGGTGATACACGAATAACAACGAAAAATAGTATCGCTACCAATATCCGCCAATTTGTGTATATTTGCATTTCCGTTTTTTATAGGGAAATCAGAAATCAAACAAGAACTAAACAGTTGAATATCATTCGATTATGATAATCCGAAGTAAAGCTCCCCTCCGATTAGGTCTCGCCGGCGGCGGTACCGATGTCTCGCCGTTTTCCGACATTTACGGCGGCGCCATCCTCAATGCCACGGTGAACATGTACGCCTACACCACGTTGGAACCGTTGGACAATGGCACAATTGTCTTTGACAATCCAGCCAAAGAGGAGCTTGGGGAAACGTTAACGGCTACTGAGGAGATAACCCCAGAGGGCTATTTCATCCTCCACAAAGGGGTGTATAACCGTATTGTTAAACAGTTCACGCACAAGTCGTTGTCTTTCAAGATGAGCACCTTTGTGGACGCGCCTCCTGGTTCAGGATTGGGAACTTCTTCCACATTGGTGGTCTCCATTCTCGGTGCGTTCGTGGAGTGGCTGAAGCTTCCGCTCGGGGAGTACGACATTGCTAAACTTGCATACGAAATCGAACGAATAGATTTGCGAATGGCCGGGGGCAAACAGGATCAATATGCTGCCACTTTCGGCGGTTTCAACTATATGGAATTCATCGGCGACAACGTGATTGTCAATCCGTTGCATGTTCGTCAACGCTATTTTGACGAACTGGCGCACAACCTCGTGCTCTACCATACGGATACCAGCCATGTTTCTGCGAAAATCATTGAGGAACAGCAGAGAAACGTTCAGGCAAAGAAGCAGAAATCCATCGATGCGATGCTGGCCTTGAAACGACAAGCCGCTCAGATGAAAGAGGTGCTGTTGAAAGGCGATTTGGATGCCATCGGGCAGATTTTGGATGAAGGTTGGACACATAAGAAGCAGATGGCCGACAGCGTTTCCAACGCGTTCATCGATGAGGTCTATGAGGCGGCTATCGCAGCAGGTGCCACAGGCGGCAAGATTTCCGGTGCGGGCGGTGGCGGCTTCATGTTCTTCTATTGTCCCTCCAATGCTCGCTACAAGGTCATTGACCGCCTTGCGGAGTTCGGCGGCCAGTCGAAACGCTACGAATTTGTCACCGAAGGCTTGAAAACGTGGACGATGAACGATGAGACGATGAGGCGATGAGACGATAAGACGATGAAACGATGAGACGATGAACGATGAGACGATGAGGCGATGAAACGATGAGGCGATGAGGCGATGAGACGATAAGGCGATGAAACGATGAGACGATGAGTGTTGAATTTAAAGAAGCGATTATTTTGGCCGGTGGACTCGGCACACGGCTGCAAGGCGTGGTCAAAGACCTGCCCAAGCCGATGGCGCCCGTTAACGGAAGGCCTTTTTTAACGTATATTTTGGACTATCTAATTGATTATGAGTATGAAAGAGTTGTTTTGTCGGTGGGCTACTTACATGAAAAAATTGTGGATTATTTCGGAAAGAAATATAAAACCTTGGAGATTGACTACGCCGTGGAGGAAGAACCGTTAGGTACCGGCGGCGGCATACTCCTCGCTATGTCCAAATGCACAACGGACAATGTGTTGGTTATCAATGGCGACACGATGTTCAAAGTGGATTTGACGGCTTTTGAGCAATTTCATCAAGAGAAGAACAGTTTGCTTACCATCGTTCTTCGCGAAGTCGAAGATGTCTCCCGTTACGGCAGCGTCACCATCAGCAAAGACAATCTGATCGCCCTTTTCGCCGAGAAGCAGGTCACTTTCGGACGCGGTTACATCAACGGCGGGGTTTATCTCATCAACAGAAGATTATTTGAGAAATATCCCCAATCGAAGAGGTTTTCATTTGAAAAAGACATTATGACCAAATACTATACGCAAGAATGTTTTTACGCCATGCCCTCCGACGGCTATTTTATCGACATCGGAATTCCCGAAGATTATGCACGGGCGCAGAAGGAATTGTGAGTTTTTTCATAATGTAATCAAATTATAATATACACGAACGAAATGGATAGTAGAGACGTTTCATGAAACGTCTCTACATTTTCCGAAGAAATAAACCCAAAATGAACCAAAGAATACCCCAATCCATCGAGCAATCCATCGCCGTGAAGCAGGCGATTTTAGATAATCCTGAATTTCAAAACCGTATCCAGCAAGCTGCGGACATGATTGCCGAATCGCTGCGAGGCGGCGGCAAAGTCCATTTCTGCGGCAACGGTGGCAGCGCGGCAGACGCCCAGCACCTCGCCGCCGAACTCTCTGGCCGTTTCTACTTCGACCGGCCGCCGCTTAACGCCGAAGCCCTCCACTGCAACACCTCCTACCTTACCGCTGTGGGCAACGACTACGGCTACGACCTTATCTTCTCGCGGCTCCTGCGCGGCACCGCCAAAGCCGGTGACGTCGTCGTGGGCATCTCCACTTCGGGCAACTCCAAGAATATCCTCAAAGCTTTCGAGGAGGCCAAAGAGATGAACGTGAAAATCATCGCCATGACCGGCGAAACCGGCGGCGCAATGAAAGAATATGCCGACATCCTGTTGAATGTGCCCTCAAAAGATACCCCGCGCATCCAGGAAAGCCACATCATGCTCGGTCACATCATCTGCGAACTTGTTGAAACCGCGATGTTCAGCTAAAGGTTAGAAGTAGTCGCGTTAAATCGATAGTTATAGTCATAGTTATAGTCATAGTCATAGTTAAAAATGCGTACCCTCTTATACATCATACGAACCATCAACGTACTTAAAACCCTCTGGTTCAATTTCAAGGTTTTTCCCTTCGCGGTGGCGAAGAAATTGCCGGTTTGGCTGTACGGGAAGGTGACCTTCCGCAGTCTGGCGGGGAAAATCGTCATCAACGGGCCGATCAGCTCCGGGATGATCCGGATCGGGAAGAACGACCATTACGTGGACACCGCCATCCAGCAGTGCATCTGGAACCTGCGCGGCACTGTTATTTTCAACGGACCCGTTATCTTCGGTCACGGCTCCTACGTGGTGGTCTCCGACAACGCAACACTGGAGTTCGGCGAAAGGGAATCCTATTTCGGCACCAACCTCAAGATTTTCTGCTTCGACAAGATTGTCATCGGCAGCAACGTGCGCGCCGCCTGGGACTGCCAGTTCATGGACACGACGTTCCACTATGTGCAGAACCTTAACCGCAACGGGGAGGTTGGACCCTTGACCAAACCTATTATTCTCGGTGATGACATCTGGGTTGGAAACCGAACCACCTTTACCAAGGGAGCGGTCGTGCCGAGCAAAACCATCATCGCATCCAATAGTTTGGTAAACAAGGACTTCTCAAACATCGAACCCCACACAATGTTGGCGGGAATGCCTGCTTCCGTGAAAGCGACAGGTATGAAACGCATCTTTGATCTGGACATCCAACGCGAGATGGATGAAAAATACCACTATGTCCGCACACATCTGTAAATAGTGAATAGTGAATAGTGAATAGTGAACAGTGAACAGTGAACAGTGAACGGTGAGCAGTGAATTTTCAATAGTCTAAGTCATAGTTATAGTCATAGTTATAGTCTAAGTCATAGTTAATGTCAATAAGAAACAACATAGCCGCAGTCTATCATGCCATCCAACTCGCACGGATGTATCCGTTTTCACAGCGGATGAAGGTGATGCACGACTATATCTCCCTCTATCGTGCCAAAGGGCTTACACATGAGGAATATTACGAGTTTGAATTTGAGAAACGTAGCGAGACGTTCCGTCGGGATTTCTTGGGTCTGAACGAACAACATTTCTACTTGGATCTGCTTAATCCATTGAAATATATGTCCTTGGCTCGGAATAAGTATGTGGCACATAAGATGCTGGAAAACACAGGAATAAGGACATCCGAACTATACTGCTACTACCAACCTGAGGCGCGTTACACAGTTCATACTGAATGTGCCGGAGATCTCGCTGGAGTGTTGCAAATCCTGAAGGCCAAAGGGGTGCAATCTTGCGTCATCAAGACTACGGAAAGCTCGCATGGCGATAATGTCTGGGTGATAAAAAACATTGATTATCAAGATGATGATGCTATAATGACCCGTTTTGACGGACAGGAGCTGACCCTTTCGTCCGTTTTGGGCGAGGAGGCGCTGATTTTCGAAAGTGTGGTGCGTCAAACCGACCAATTTTCAGCATTCAATGGCTCTTCGGTGAACACGGTGCGCTTCATGACCGCGCTTTATCCGGACGGTTCAGCGAAGGTAATCGCCACCTTTATCAAAATCGGTAGGGCAGGCCGTTGTGTCGATAATGCCGGCGGCGGCGGGAACGTGGATGTCTGCGTCGATGTGGAGACTGGCGAAATCCGCCACGCCATCCAGTTTGACGGCTGGCACAACGTAAAAGACATTGACTGCCACCCCGACAACGGTAATCCATTGAATGGGGTCATTATCGAGAATTGGGACTCCGTGAAGGCGGAAGTAATTCGTTTCCAACAAGCGTTCCCGTATTGCAAAGTCGCGGGCTGGGACATTGCCATCACCGATGAAGGGCCGGTCGTCATTGAAATCAACGATTTCTGGGACCGCACCGGACAGTTTTTCATCCGCAAGGGTTGGCGCAACGAGATACGAGAGTGTTATCAGGCGTGGGAGAAGCTGGGGAAGGACTACAGGGTCTATCCACAACGCCTTCCTTTAGACGACAAAAATTTAACGGCGAAGTTTCAATAGAAATTTCGCCGTTAAATTTGTCTATCACAAGCTGTTAACAGATTATAAACCGCTAAAAGCTAACAGCCAACCGCTAACAGCCAAAAGCCAAAAGCTAACAGCTAATAGCCAACAGCTAACAGCTAATAGATAAACGGGAACACCCGTTTCAGACGCTTTTTCTCCATGATTTCGCCGAACTCTTCTTTGTAGCGCTGATAGATGGCGTTGGCGCGCGGCACGAGGTTGGCGAAGGTCCAGATGAAGAACACCAGACCGGAAATGGACCATGTGAGGATTGCAAACCCGAGCCACTCCATCAGTTCGCCGAAGTAGTTGGCACTGGTAACGTACTCAAACATAAAACCTTCCGGAAGATAATGCTTCGTATCCTCATCGCTCTTACGCAGATGGCGGATGATGTAGTCCGAGCGCAGGTTGACATAGAATCCGAAGAGGAAAATGATGACACCGATGATGAACTGCGGCGACCAAAGCCACGCGACATCCGTGTAGGAAAGTCCCAGCACGTGATAATTCTGCTTGTAGGACTCGAAGAATATCCAGTAGCCCTGCATCATGGCGTTTAAGATATTGAAGGCAATGCCCATAAACATGACCGCAAGGGGCATTTGGCTCTTCTTTCCTTTCATTAACCAAGGAAAGATTAGTGATCGTTGGAAGTAGTGGATTTCAAAGATCAGCAGGAAAATCATGGGCACAAGGTCGAATCGGTGTGGGGATGCGAGCCAGATGACAATCATGGCCAGGAAGATGGGAAATTCCATCAGAAACCAGGCCAGCTTGTTGTTGATACTTTTACCCCATTTGCTGGTGGTGAACATGCCATAACCGGCCTTCACAAAGTAAAGGGAGATGAAAACCACCACGGCGATGCCAATCATCACCCAAAGGTATATGTTAAAAGCTGTGGTATAAAATTCAGGACTCATAATTGTTGATTTTAAGGTTATTCAATGGTGAAAAGCATGGGCATACGCGCTTGTATCCCACTGTTGTCCAACACTTGTTGCACACCGTCATATAAATAGTAGAACTGTCCCATTTTTTGACGCAATGCGGCATCCACCTCTTCGTCTTTCATGTTGAAAATCAAAGAGAACCAATCCTTTTGTGCTGGATAATAGGTGATGTCGTATTTGTCGAGGGAGGCCAATTTAGCCGCTTTGGCAATGGCATCGTCGAGGTTGCCGAGTGCATCCACAAGACCCAGTTCGAGTGCATCGCTGCCAGCCCATACACGACCCTGACCGATGCTGTCCACATAGGTTACTGACAAGTGACGACCGTCGGCGACACGTTTCGTGAACGTGGCGTAAATGTCTTCGATGGATGCCTGCAGCTTCTGGCTTTCCAGTTCGTCCATCGGACGGTACAGGCCGCCAGGGACGGAATGTTTGTTGGAGCCCACTTCATCCATTGTGATGCCGAGCTTATTCTTCATGAATTTCTGCAAAGAGGGAACCATACCGAACACGCCGATGGAGCCGGTGATGGTGTTGGGTTCTGCGAAGATATAGTCGGAATTGCAGGATATGTAGTAACCGCCGGAAGCCGCATAGTCGCCCATGGAAACCACCACTTTTTTGCCGGCTTTTTTGGCGAGTTCAATCTCGTGCCAGATGTTTTCAGATGCTAACGCGCTGCCGCCAGGGGAGTTGACGCGCAACACAATGGCTTTCACGTTATCGTTTTTATATACTTTGCGGAATTCTTTGATGAAAGTTTCGGAATAAATACCAAGACTACCATCTCCTTTACCATCGGAAATCTCGCCATACGCGTACATTACCGCAACTTTGTCAGAGTTGTTTTCTTTATGGGTGATAGTCTTGGCATATTGGCTGATGGTCACGTAGTTGATATCGTCTTTGTCGCCTAAGTTCAGTTTTTCCTTGATCATTTTCTCCGCTTCATCGGCATAAGCCAGATTATCAACTAATTTTAAGCTCAATGCCTCTTGCGGGGAAGAGCAGAGTAAACTGTCGGCGATGTTATTCAGTTGATCCACAGAAAGTTTGCGGGATTTGGCAATATCCTGCACAAGAACCGCCCACAGAGAGTTGGCCAGTGTGGACAACTGTTCGCGGTTCGCCTCGCTCATTTTGTCCAGAAAATAGGGTTCCACCGCACTCTTGAACTGCCCGTGGCGGAAAATCTGCACATCTACATCCAGTTTGTCTATGAGATTCTTATAAAACATGAGTTGGAATGCGTATCCTCTGAAGCTGAGGTCACCGGTGGGGTTGAGCAAAATCTTGTCGGCAGTGGTGGCTACGTAATAGCCGTTCTGCGTATAGATGTCGCTATAAGCATAGATGAATTTGCCCGACTTCTTGAATTCCAAAAGGGCGTCGCGAATAGCTTTAGTGGAAGCGGGAGAAGCTGTTACTGTTTTGGATTTCAGGTAGATACCTTTGATTTTGGAATCTCCTGCCGCAGATTTGATGGCGGCCAAAACGTTGTCCAAACCCAAGCCCTGCTGGGCGTACTCGCCGAAGCTGAAAGGCATATCTACCGCACGTTCAGAGATACTCGGGGAAAGGTCCACAAGTAGGACACTTTTGTCCTTTATATTCGGGGTGGACGTGGAGGTGCCCATCTTCTCAAAAGAGGCAATCATTCCAAGGAACATCAGGACGCTCAGAATGGAAACAATGATGGAGGCGAGCACGAAACCCACCATGGAGCCCAGTACCACGCGCCAGAACTTGCGCGATCTGGTCTCGGGCTTGTTGTTTTGTTGTTCGGTATATTCGTTCATGCTGAATTGTTTTATTTTTTCATTATTAATATTCTTGCCCTTTAAAATCCCTCTGTTTTTTTCATCGTCTCATCGTCTCATCGTCTTTCATCGCCCTTTCACAAACACCATGTTAATTCCCCAAAACGCATGACGGCGCAAAAATGCGCTTTTTTTCCATATCTTTTGCTCTTTTTCTATATTTTTTTGCAATTTTTTTTCATTGAAGCAACAAGACGGCAGGAAACGTATGTATTGAAGGGCGTTCTCCTCCATTCGGAAATCTGCTTTCTCAAAATGTTTTCGCCAAACTTTCTCAGGTCGGATATTCTCATTTCCCATCAGTACCTCTTTTTTCAGGGTGTCGTCATACATGGAAATCACCCGTTTGTTGCCCCGTTGCGCAAAAAGCATCGCGCTTTTGATCCAGCAGCCGCCATTTTCTTCGATCAGAATCAGTTTTCCGTCGGGTTTGAGCACACGGCGGAAAATCGGCAGGGCTTCGTCCAACGGTTCGATGTGGTGAAGTGTGTCTTGCAAGATAATGTAGTCAAAGCTGTTTTCCTCCATGTTTTGATCGAAGAGGTTAGCGTATTGGAACGTGCAGAGCGAGGTGTCGCCGTATTGATTCCAGAATTGGCGGCGGCGTTCCCACTCCTCGGGGTAATATTCCAGCGTGGTACCATAAACGGGTTGCCCTTTCATGGCGAAATAGAAGCCCGTGGTACCGTAGCCGCAGCCGCAATCCCATATTTTCGGATGCTTGCTGAGGTCGATGTGCCGGTCCAAAAACTCCAAACGCTGCATGAAATAGGCCTTGCGGAACTGCTGGCGCGCCGGAGATCCATCGGTTAGTTTATAATAAGGATAAAGGCCTCTGTTTTGGCGCAGCTCCTCACAAAGATGTTCGTAAAAGACCTCCCTCTGCATGATTTACGTGCAAATTAATTGTCGGACGTGCGTTTTTCGGCGCGTTTGCGCTCTGTTTCGTCAAGGATGATCTTGCGCACGCGCAGACTCTGTGGTGTGATTTCCAGATATTCGTCTTTGGCGATGAACTCCATGTACTGCTCCAACGAGTATTTGATGGCCGGGGCGAGAATCAGCTTCTCGTCGGAACCGGCGGCGCGCATGTTCGACAGTTTCTTGGATTTGCAGACGTTAACCACCAGGTCGGTCTGGCGGATATGCTCGCCGATGACCTGTCCGGCATACACCTGATCGTTCGGCTCAATGAAGAAACGTCCGCGATCCTGCAGTTTGTTCAGCGAGTAGGCGTAGGCCTGACCCGTCTCCATGGCGATAAGCGAACCGGCGTGACGACCCGCAATTTCACCCTTCCACGGTTGGAATTCGATGAAACGGTGCGAGATGATGGCCTCACCCTCGGTGGCTGTCAGCAACTGGTTGGTCAGTCCGATAAGGCCACGGGACGGAATGTTGAAGTTGAGGTGAACGCGGTCGTTGACGGTGTCCATAGACATCAGGTCACCCTTCTTGCGGGACACGTAGTCGATGACGCGACTTGACATCTCCTCGGGCACCAGCACGGTGAGCTGCTCCACGGGTTCGCATTTCTGCCCGTCAATTTCCTTGATAATCACCTGGGGCTGACCCACTTGCAACTCATAACCCTCACGACGCATCGTCTCAATGAGGATAGAGAGGTGCAGGATGCCGCGCCCGAAGACGTTCATACGGTCGGGGGAGTCGGTCTCCTCGATGCGCATGGCGAGGTTTTTCTCCAACTCGGCGAAAAGACGGTCGCGCAAGTGTCTGGAAGTGACGTATTTGCCCTCTTTCCCGAAGAACGGGGAGTTGTTGATGGTGAAGAGCATACTCATGGTCGGCTCATCCACCTTGATGGGCGGCAACTGTTCCGGATTTTCGGCATCCGCCACGGTGTCGCCAATCTCGAAATCGTCCAGACCGAGCAGCGCGCAAATTTCGCCTGCTTCCACCGGATTCTTGTATTTTTCCTTGCCAAGTCCTTCAAACACATACAGTTCCTTGATTTTGGAGGTCTGCACGGTGCCGTCGCGTTTCACCAATGAGACGGTCTGTCCCCATTGGATGGTACCGCGTTTGACGCGTCCCACGGCGATACGTCCCACGTATGAGGAGTAGTCGAGGGAGGAGATCATCATCTGCAGGTTGCCGGGCTCCACTTTCGGGGCGGGGATGTGTTCGATGATGGTGTCGAGGAGGTAGGAAATGTCGGTGGTCGGGGTGTTCCAGTCGGGACCCATCCAACCGTTCTTGGCGGAACCATAGACGGTGGGGAAATCCAGCTGTTCGTCGGAGGCGCCGAGGTTGAACATCAGCTCGAAAACGGCCTCTTGCGCGAGGTCGGGGTGGCAGTTGGGTTTATCGACCTTGTTGATGACCACGATGGGCTTAAGTCCCAGTTCGATTGCCTTTTGCGTCACAAAACGGGTTTGCGGCATCGGGCCTTCAAAAGCATCGACGACGAGGAGCACACCGTCGGCCATGTTGAGCACACGCTCCACCTCGCCGCCGAAATCGCTGTGTCCTGGAGTGTCTATCACATTGATTTTCACTCCTTTATATCTTACGGAAACATTCTTGGACAAAATGGTTATCCCGCGTTCCCTTTCCAAATCGTTGTTATCCAGCACCAAATCCTGCACTTGTTGATTCTCACGGAAGAGATGGGATTGGTAAAGAATTCTGTCCACGAGGGTGGTTTTGCCGTGGTCAACGTGTGCAATGATGGCGATGTTTCTGATATTCTGCATTTTATATCTTTTTGAAAAAAAACCTGCAAAAATACAATTTTTTTGGATTTGGGACGTAGGACTTTGGACCGGGACTATGGATATAGGACAATGTAATCTCGGAACTTTTTATATATTTTTTCTAAAAAAAATGAACTGCTGCATGTTGATTTTGAAATTTATGTACCTTTGCTAAATTTAAATTGAAATCTTAAAAATGTCGTTTATGAATATAAAATCTATCCTTTCATTCTTATCTATAACTCTGTTTTTCAATGTGTTGCTGTTTGCTCAGACTGAAAATCAATACAGCAAGTTTGATCCAATATCATTGAAAGAAAATGCCAAATACACGCGAAATTTTGCGCCTAATAATTATGACGAGAGGATTCTGTACCAGTGTTTCACCGACATGGTGGATCTTGCACGTGCCGAATTCCGCTATGTCCCGAAAATGAAACACGACGTCAGTTTAGATTCCGTGGCTCAGTTCCAAGCTGATTATCAGGCATCTAAGGATGAAAAGACATTGGAAAACAATGCTCCTTACAAGACCACCTATTTCCGCTTGCGCAAGTATGGATTGGCCGGCAATGGCGAAGAATTGGTGGCTAAAGCGAAGGCCTATATGGGTGAGAATGAGTATTCCTACTATGACCTTTGTCTCGCCTTGGTGCAATCCATCCTCAAAAATGTCAAAACCGCCGATGTGATGCTCAACGAACAATACACCTATATGGGTTTCGGTTTCAACACGGATGTCGCCATGAAGAGCATGTACACTTCCCTTGTCCTCGGTAATGACCGCACCTTCAATCATTACAAGGCGGGTTATAACGACAAGGATGTCCCTTATACCAAAGGGCAGGCCGGTTTGAAAGGTTATGATGAGAAAATCTGCAAAAAATGCGCCACCGAACCTGGTTTGGAAATGCTCTCCGAGTGGGTGTCGTTGAACAAAAACGGCGAAATCTACATGAACTGCGACAATTACAAAGAGTTGAAGCGCCTCATCGGCAAGGAGGGCGATGCCATCGCCATCGATATTATCCAGGAAGGGCAATACGAGTGTGACAACCATCAGGTGGATTACGATCTCTCCCATCGTGGAACAGTCACCAAACCCATCACTTTCGAGAAACTGTTGGCTGCCAATGAGAATGCCAACCTCAAATCCGGCAAACTTATCGCGAAAATTGGCACATTACCCGAAAATGTTGATGACAGTAAAAATCTGGAACTCGCCGTGTTGGTGTTGAAGGAGGGTAACCGCGTGTGTCGCTCGATTATTTCCAAGCATATTGAGAGCAAAGGGGCCGACTACACCGAGAAAATCAACTTCGTGAAAGATGAAGACGGTGTCAAGAGCACTGGAGAATGGACGATTTCCCCTGAAGATGGCACGGTCACTCTTTCGTTCCCTTACGAGGTCAAAAAAG
Source organism: uncultured Bacteroidota bacterium (assembly GCA_902786595.1). GTDB lineage: Bacteria > Bacteroidota > Bacteroidia > Bacteroidales > WCHB1-69 > F23-D06. The sequence goes on from CADADB010000010.1 coordinate 22,003, forward strand.
TAGATTACACGGCTGCCGGATTCGGCCTTGACAAAAAAGACCCAAATCTGCCACCCTATAAGGTGAACAGCGTGGAGCTTATCTCCCACATTTCTCCTGACTATTACCAAGATGCATCTTACAAAGCCATCCAAGAGAAACGCGCCGCTGCCATCAAGAAGGATTTACAACGCTATTTCCCGGGTATGGACATCAAGTTGGTGTATGATTATTGTTGGGACGAGTTTAAGGAGAAAATCACCCAACACGAAGAGTATTATGACTTGAGCTTCAAGACGTTGGAAGAGGCGGCCAAAGAGTTGCGCCTGTATAATCGCTATGCTGCCAAAGTGTTGGATACCAATTATCTGGCTCCTTTGCGTACGATGGAACTTCGTCAAAGTGTAACCTATTATGCCGATTCCCCGTCCAGTGAAGAGACTTTTGCATTGTGGAAATTCAACAATGCGGTCAAGGACCCGAAAAAAATCGGCTTCGCCATGTCGGTGGAAAATTATATCTTGAAGCAGGTCGAGAGCGGAAAATTCTCTTCCTCCTCGCTGGAAAAGATGGAGATTCCATTCAAGAAAGAGTATCAGACATTGTTGAACAACAAACTCTATGCTCAATATTACAAGAGTACGAAGTTGACCCCGGCAATGGCTGAGCAGATGGTGAAGATATATAATCTCAACACTTCCAACCAGTTGCTGATGTATAACACCACGGTAGCGGATGTGCTGGCTGCAAAAATCAACACCACGGCGGACATTGCCAAGACTCAGGCCTCCATCGACCGGCTCTATGGCATCCCTGTTATCCCGAAAGACCGAGTGAACAGTCTGAACCTGGAGTATCAGTTCAAAGTCATCAACTATTTGGACACAATTCCCGCCAGTACAGAGACCACAGCGTTGATTAACAGCACGTATGCCAAAATCAAGGAAATCCGCAACGAAAAGCTGGACAGCTGGAAAAACGCTTTCAAGTTGGCCTCTTATTTCAATAAACGTCACGAATACATGTATTCGCTCTCGTTGATGAATCCTTTCCTTGACGACCCGACCATTTCAGAAGATTTCATCTTCTCATACGTCTCTTTGGCGGCGCACCGCGAGGAAACCTATCTGAGCGGACTCTTCACCAAAGCAGTACAGATGGCTGCAGATAAGAATTCTGCACGCTTGTGCGGACTGGTGGACAAACTGCCTACTTGCATTTTGGAGAACGAAGAGGCGAAGAAGATAATCTGCAAAGCTTGCAACAGGTAGGGTTAGCTATTAGCTTTTAGCTATTGGCTGTTGGCCATCGGCTAAAAGCTAAAGGCCAAAAGCTAAAGCTATGAGTGATATAGAAAAGAATCCAGAGGAGAGAGACGAATTATACGAACATTTCCGGTTTGAGGTCACGGCGGGGACGGAAATGCTCCGCATCGACAAGTACCTTTTTAATCTGATTGCCAACACGTCGCGCAACAAAGTGCAGCAGGCAGCGAAGGCGGATTGTATTCTGGTGAACGGCAAACCCGTGAAGCAAAATTACAAGGTGCGTCCAGGAGACACGATTTCCGTGTTGATGCCCAATCCACCCAACGACACGGAGATTCTTCCCGAGAATATCCCCTTGAATATCGTTTATGAAGACAATGACCTGCTGATTGTCAACAAGGAGGCGGGCATGGTGGTGCATCCGGCATACGGCAATTACACCGGCACGCTGGTCAATGCGCTCTACTACTATCTCCGCGACCAGAAATTGGAGGACGGCTCCCCGATGAAGCCGCTTTTGGTGCATCGCATCGACAAGAACACTTCAGGACTGCTTGCAGTGACCAAGAATGAGCTGGCGCAGATGCGCTTGGCCAAGACTTTCTTCGACCACGACCTGGAACGCAAGTATTGGGCGTTGGTGTGGGGCGACATGGAAGAGGATTCCGGCACGATTGTCGGCAACGTGGGGCGCAACCCCAAAGACCGCATGGTGATGACGGTGTTTCCCGAAGGCAGCGACCAAGGCAAACACGCGGTTACGCACTGGCGTGTGGTGGAGCGTTTCGGCTATGTGACGCTGGTGGAATGTCAGCTTGAGACTGGTCGCACGCACCAGATTCGCGTGCACATGCAGTACATAGGACATCCGCTTTTCAACGATGAGGCGTATGGCGGCAACCGCATCCTCAAAGGCACCACGTTTACGAAATACCAGCAGTTCATCCGTAACTGCTTTAATCTCATGCCGCGTCAGGCGTTGCACGCTAAATCACTGGGATTTAAGCATCCCATAACGGGCAAGATGATTCAGTTCGAGTCGGAACTGCCAGAAGATTTTGCGGCAGTGGTGGAAAAATGGCGGGGATATAAGAATAGCTGAAACAGATAATTCAGTTTTCACCAGTGGTGCTTAGAAGGTGAAAATCTATAGTTTTTTTATTCGTAATGTCTGATGCGAACATCAATACCTGCTTCTTTCAGTAGTTCAGGGATTCCGCTTACCTTAGTCTTGCCATAATGGTACGGGAACAGAACCTTTGGCTGGACAACCTTAGCGGCGTGCACCAACTGTTCAACCGTCATGGTATAGGGTTGGTTACAAGGCAGGAAAGCCACGTCAATATCCTTAATGTCAGCCATTTCCGGAATGTCTTCCGTGTCTCCGGCGATGTATATCCGCAGACCGTCGATAGTGAGGATAAAGCCGTTGTCTCGACCTTTGGGGTGGAACTGAAGGTGTCCGGCGGTAGTGTTGTAGGCAGGGACGGCCTCCACGGTCAACCAGTCGTTGAGCACGAGGCGGTCGCCGTTGGCCATGACGGTGCCGAATCCCAATTGGTCGGCGCAGCGGCGGTTGGTGACCAGTTGCGTTTCCGCTTTTGAGAGTGCAGCGATGGCAGTCTTGTCGAGGTGGTCGAAATGCTCGTGGGTAACCAAGATGTAGTCGGCCTTGGGAAATGCGGCGTAGTCAATATCGCGCCCGTTGTATTGGCTCACGGGGTCGATTTCGATTTCCTTTCCATCAAACTCGATACGGATGCTTGCATGCACCAATGCGTGAATCTTGAGTGTTTTTCCGCTTTTTGTGGTGAATGAGTCCGTCTCGTATAAGTCTGAAATGGAGCTGTTTTGTCCGCAAGCCACTAAACCGAGGAGTAGCGGCAGAATAATGATGGTGTTTTTCATAATTTTCTGAATAAAATAAATCGTGCAAAAATACAACATTTTTGGATGCTGTCAAGAAAAGTCTCAATCCCCGCAGGCCATAGGTCTGAGGGCAAATCCCAAACACATTTTTCCGCCAAATATAGCTCCCATCACACAAAAACATTGTATTTTTGCGGCCTCAAAATTTCTCGAATGAGGAAACCGATAGAATCTTGCTGCGTCTGTGGCGCGAGAGCGATGCCGAAGCGCAGTATGGAGCAGTACAGAACAAAAAACGAAATCAATATGGATAAAGAACAGAAATTTTGTCAGAGCTGCGGAATGCCGCTAACCCCAGAGGTCCTCGGCACCAATGCCGACGGCAGCAAAAACGAAGAATATTGCATCTACTGCTACAAAGACGGTGCCTTCACCGGCGACTTCACCATGGAGGAGATGGTGGAGTTCTGCGCCCAGTTCGTGGAGGAGTACAACAAAAACACCGGTCAAAACCTCACCCGCGAAGAGTACAAGGGCGTGCTTCGTCAGTATTACCCTAATCTGAAGCGTTGGCAACTACCCGCCGACCAGCTGCCGCACGCCACCTCGCCCATCAAGCAGCAGCTTGTTGATGAGGTCAATGCGTTGGGCATCAAGGGTATGCCGCACATTGACAACCTCTTCATCCTGCAAGGTTCGTTCGTCAACATGGAGTACACCCTCAACGGCAACAAGGTGAAACTCCTCGACGACAATGCCACCTATTGGGGCAACCAAGTGGAAAAAGGCAACGGTCGCTGTTTCGGAATTGCTTGCGACGAGCGTCACATCCTCGTGAGTGAGTACGGGAAAGATGGTGCGGATGCCGAACTGGTGGTGCTGAAAAAGAGATAAGTATGAAAACCGAAGTACAACCCCAGGAAACCCCGCGTGCCTTCGCTTTCGAGATGTGGATGACCGCGCCCATGCCGATGGTGACGCTGGTGAAGACAATGAACGTGAGCAAACTGCTGAGAACCAGCCGGAAGAGCGGCATCAAGTTCAACACGCTGATGTGCTGGTGCATCGGGAAGACCGCCAGCCGGACTGAGGAACTGCACCTGCTGCCCGAGGACGGCAAGCTCTTCCGCTACGACCAGATCGCCATCAACGTGGTGGTGCGCAACCGCAAGGGCAGCATCAACTCTTGCGACATCCCCTTCACCGACAACCTGCAGCAGTTCAACCGCGACTACATCGCGCTGACCACCAAAGTGGCGGAAGAGTGTGCGAGCAGCTTCCTCGACGGCTATATGATTGTCGGCACCTCCGCGATGATCCAGACCGAGCTCGACTGCATCGTCAACCAATACACCGACAAGTTCCTCAACCCGATGGTGATGTGGGGCAAATACCGCAAAGAATGGTTCAAGACCAAGCTGCCGGTCTCGTTCCAGTTCCACCACGTGCAGATGGACGGCGGCGACGCGGCCCGGTTTCTCGAGGCACTGCAGAAAACCATCGAAACGCTATGAAACCGCTAAAACAATACCGTTTCGGCTTTGACCCGTGGGGCTTGCTCCTTTTCCTGCTGGTAATGCTCCCCAACTTCATCTGGTTTGCCGTTCCCGCACCGAACGACATCCTGCGCACGGATTCGATCACGCCAGTGGTGGACACCATCGGTTCCGTGTTCCAAGTCCTGACCGTCGCGTGCCTCTGTTTCGTCATCCGTAAGAGCAAAAGCAAACCTCATCTCTCGCCACTTATCATCGCCACAATTGTTTGTATCGCAATCTATTACATCGGATGGGTGTTATATTACACAGCCAATGTAAACCCCGTCGTCATCCTCCTGCTGACTATTCCGCCCTGCTTGGCGTTCATCCTCTTTGCCGCCGACCGCAAGAACCTACCGGCAATCCTCTTCGCCACAGCGTTTGCGGTGTGCCATCTGGTGTTTGCGGTGGTGAACTTTATACTCAAATGAAACACCTCCCAAACTTCATAACAGTTCTCCGGTTCCTTGGCGCTCTCGGTCTCCTCCTCTTCGATGTGAGAAGTGTCGCCTTTTGGGTAATATATTTCGCCTGCGGACTGAGCGATATGGTAGATGGTTTCTTGGCAAGGAAACTCCACTGCGAAAGCAAAACAGGAGCACTGTTGGACAGTCTGGCAGATTTGGCGTTTGTGGTCGGCTGTTGCATAAAGCTGATCCCTGTCTTGGCTCTTCCCCATTGGCTCTGGCTCTGGGGCGCGGCAATCGTCGTCATCAAAGTCATCAACCAGATTTCCGCCATAGTGATGTACAAGAAATGTGTTTTCCCGCACACCATCGCCAACAAGGCGGCTGGTCTTCTGCTTTTCGTCGGAGTTCCATTGACCGTGTTTCTGGAGTCTGTCGTGCCAATGGTCATTATAGCCGTTGTCGCGACCTTTGCCGCCGTTCAGGAGGGGCATTTCATAAGGACGAGGTCGGTGTGAATTGTAAATAAACTATCTGTATGTTTGCAAAAAAAATGTATTTTTGCAGCTCACTAAACCTTTAACAAAATGAATAAAAAACCGACATTCGTATCCCGTGACATGATGACTTCCGACGAGGGCTATGTGCAATGGATGGCCGACATCAAGCAGCGTTTCCGCCAAAGCCAATTGAAAGCCGCAGTTCGAGTAAACACCGCCATGCTTGAGTTTTACTGGAGCGTAGGCCGAGATTTGGTGGCACTGCGTGCTGAAGAGCGTTGGGGATCTGGCGTGGTTAAGCAATTTTCCCTCGATATGCGACAAGCATTCCCCGATGAAACAGGCTTCTCATATTCCAATGTGAAATATATGAAGCAATGGTATTCGTTTTATTATGAAAGAGTTACAAAAGGCCAACGACCCGTTGGCCAAATTAGTCACCAAGCTGGTGACGAATTTGAAGCCTTTGAAAAAGGCCAGCAAGCCGCTGACCAATTAGAAGGCGATAAAAAAGGCCAACGAGTCGTTGGCCAATTAGAAATGCCTGAGTTTTTTGGCCAAGTGCCTTGGGGACAACATATTGATGTTGTTTCCAGATGCGAGACATTAGAAGAAGCATTATTCTATGTTCAGCAGGTTGTGGATAGAGGTTGGTCTCGTCTGGCACTTAATGCTAATATTGACAAACATCTGTATCAATCCCAAGGTGTGGCGATCACCAACTTTGCAAACACTTTGCCCGCAACGGAGAGCCAGTTGGCCAAAGAACTGCTGAAAGACCCCTACCATTTCGAATTCCTTTCGATGAACGAGAAATATGATGAGCACGATTTGGAAGATGCGCTTGTGTCAAAGGTCACGCAGTTCCTATTGGAGTTGGGCAAGGGTTTCTCGTATGTGGGGCGTCAGATGGAGCTGCAAATGCCGGGTGGGCAGACCTTTTTCCCAGATTTGCTGTTTTATCACATTCCGCAGCACCGCTATGTCGTCGTCGAGTTGAAGGTGGTGAAGTTCATCCCCGAGTTTGCTGGCAAGCTGAACTTCTACGTCACCGCCGTTGACGAGTTGCTGCGTGCGGAGGGCGACAACCCCACCGTGGGACTGATCATCTGCAAATCGACGGACAAGACCGTGGTGGAATGGTCGTTGAAGGACATCAACAAACCTCTTGGCATATCCACTTACCAGCTTGAGCAGGTGGTCGAGCGCACGGTGAGGGAGTTGGAGCAGAAGAAGAGAGAATCAGGGGGTGCTGAGCGTGCTGGAAGCACGCAATTCCAATAACCCCATACTAAGGCCGACAGGCCGCAGTGTGGGGTGGAATGCGCGGCGGAAGTCTGCGTGCCAGAGGCACGCCACTACTCGACTCTCTGATAGTAGCGTGTTTTCAACACGCCATCGACGTGCTGCCGCCGCCGTCACCCCACATTGCGCTCCACTTCGTTACGCTGATGTGGGGTTATTCGAATATCGTGCCTCCGGCACGCGAAGTCCGTTTCCCACTTTCTTTAGCATAAATAAACGCACCCGTAATATTGCAGCTGTATTTAAACAGTGATGATAATGAGAAAAAAATCCGGAGATAGACTTGAGCGCCGAGTTCGTCACTACAATCTGGCGCGATAATGATGCAACTGAAAGTTCAAATGTTGCAACTAATATTGGAACTGATGATGCAACCAATATTGGAACTAACCTTGGAACTAATATTGCAACTAATAGTGGCACTAACGATCTGACAATCAATGCTGATAGCACCACTAGTATTGGAACTAATATTGGAACTTCCGGAAACAGTGTTGCAACTGACCATTTGACGGAGAACAAGCGAATCGTGGACAGAATAGTAAAAAAGAAAATCAAGCCAAGAATGACAAAAGAGCAGTTGCGGGAGTGCATCATCGAAGCATGTGTCGTAGATCATTCAATTGATGAATTGGCTACGCTTTTGAAAAAGAGTCCAGACTATCTGCAAAATTTCGTGATTCCTGATTTGGTCGCCGACGGAACACTCTTACGCACCAAACCGAGTCATAGTCCAGGGCAGACATACATGACGAATCCGAAACTTGACAAGTAGGATTGAAGGGTTGTTGGTGCGAAAATAGGTTGCGCAGGATAGTTGTATTGCAAGAAAAAAAATTTAGCTTTGTCCGCTATTTCAATTTTTTTTCTATCTTGCGGCCCTCATGTAGTAAAGATTTTTAGATATTAAAAATGTAGATAGTATGAAAGCATTTGGAACTATGATTCCATATTGTGGAAATTGTTCGCGTAAAATAAAGAAAGAAGGACTGTCTAAAGATGAGTATTATTGTGATGTTTTCATTGATACTCCGATGAAAGGTGTTGTCACTTCTGACACAGATGGAACGCATTGCGTGGAATTGGGTGTTTATGAACCAATTCAACAAAGTAATTGATTGAATTTGAAAATGTTGAGTAATAAAAATGCATACTTATAAATGATAATGGATTATGGAAGAAAAATATGGCTTGTTAAAATTGGGAAGTGTAAAAAATTTGAAAACTAATGAAAAAGGACAAAATTGCGTGTCAATTTTATCACTTTTACTGGGTCGCAAAATAACTTTAAATGAAATTAATGCATTCATAGAGTCAGATGTTTTTTTTCTTGAATATGTTGACAAGTACGGGAATGTTACAGAAAGTGACTCTTGTGTAGGATTTCGATTCAGGTTGCCATGGCGAGATGCAAATGGAAATGATATCTATGGCCATTTCCAAAAAAACGGTTCCATGTTCATAGGTGTTACATGGGGAGGAAAAAGAAATTTGAAACTAAGAAAGTACGGATACATTGATCAAATTTGCTGGGAAAAACTAAAAACCATAAGTGGTCATGATATAACAGAGAGTAATATTGGAGACTATATTACTTCCGATATTGAACATTACAATGGCGCCGGTTATACTAAATTTCCAGATGGTACCGTAGTAACTTCGGAGACAGGAAAATTTGTTAAATTTAACACAAGTATCTCTGTAAATGGCGAAGTTTTAGTCGGTTGGTTCACAAAAAACAAACTAGGACGTTTTGAGGGAATTACTTGGGGTACGGAAGCGGATTTTAAGTCAGCACAAGATTTAAGAGAACAGTTTTATGTAGGACGTATGGTTTTCGATTCAATAGAAGAATGCAATCTGTTTTTGGAAGAGCTAAAGAAGAAAACCATTCTTGAGCCATGGGAATATAAACGCAAAAAAGACCATACTTTTAAAAATCCAATATTGAAATCCTATTTGCAGTTTGAATTGGATAGGCTTTTCTATGAACAAGATTCGTTAAACTATCCTGATAGGATAATTATCAACAAAGACCACAGCAAAGCGTTGTTTAATACGAATCTCATTAACAAATTTGGAGATGATTTGATAATAGTTGGTTCTCTTCTTGAAATATCCAATAAATGTTATTTGAGCGAGCTTGAGATATCTCCCTCCATGATGAGTTTGAAAAAGATGGGCTTTGACACATCAAAAAATCCTATTCCACCAATGTTTTTTAAGGACATAAACGAAATCATATTCCACTGTGATTGGGATATTGATAAAGATTTAGAGAAGTATGAACATATTATTGAAGAACGCAAAGAAAGATTCCCTGAAAAATACCAAGTACTAACAACAGATGATTTAGGACGAAGACTTAACAATGCAATACAACTTGCAAAAAAGATAGCACAACGAAACTACAAGTTTATTGTACCTATGTACTACCCTACAGCAAGAAGAATTCAGTTATTAATGCCGATTTATTTAGAAACATCTTATTCGTCACATCCGGATTTTGCATTAGTATTAACTCCTCATTCGGAAGAAAGGTTATATACTCTCGAAACAATACTTGGATTGGATGAAGTGTACCAGGATGCACGATTAATAGCAAAGCCTGAAGAATCTTGGCTTAACCCTGAGATGTTATAATATAATACTGCAAGAAAGTCTCGGATAAGTAAAAGGACAAAATATGTTAAAAAAATAATAGTGTAAACATTCCCTTTTTGAATGTACCTTGTGTTCTTTAAGAAGTTTTGACGCAGGAATTGTAAACTAAATAAATCTACAAATAAAAAACAACAAAATTATCATGTATGAAATACCCTACAGTTTCAGAATATATAGAATCTCTTCGTGTTGCAAATGATAATCTTGCAACTTTGACATCTTTGGAGCTTGTTCTTGGTACAGATGGAAATCCAACTTATTCAAAAGAAAACCATGGTGTTGTCTTTCGGATGAAAGATAGGGATACCGATTTAGAGTATAATGTAAAATGTTTTACTGATGAACAAGAAGGCAGAGAAACATTGTATGAGCAAATTAATAATAGTCAAGGTGTATGGATCCCTGATGGAGTTAAATATTATGCTAACGAGCTATTTGTAGATACTGCGATTTCGGATGCTAATGAATTTCCAGTTGTTGTTATTCCTTGTTGCAAAACGACAAACCTTATTTCTTTTATCAACACAAACATTGCAAATTGCTCGCTTATCTCAAAACTTGCAGATAGTTTTAGTTGTGTTGTAGAATGGGTTAAAGAAAAGGGTTGCTTTTGGCATGAACTAAATGTCGATTCACTTTATGTGAACGATACTGGTCATATTGTTGTTTCGGATATTGACGGACACATTGAAACAACTAATTCTACCAAGAAAAACGATGATTTGAGCGCATACCTAATTCTTCTATCGCTAAAAGCACTGTATAGGGATTCAAGTTTGTTCAATGCAAAAGACGTCAAGCCGTATATTCTCTTCGATGGGGATAATTTCACCGAGCTTCCTGCAAATGAGATTATTACAAGATTGTCGATATTAAATGATTCGGAGATTTCATCCATAATTAGTGATGTTTTCGTAAAAATTGGACATGGCAATTCTAATGAAACGCGAAACGACTTGCAGCAATCCGAGATTTATGAAGACGGCCTAAAAATGATGGCGGAAAAGGGAAATGTTACAATGCAATTGCAGCTGGCGCGGAAATGTTGGGATAATGAAATGTATGAAGAATCATTTAAATGGTATAAACAAGCAGCATCTCAAGAGGATGCAGATGGTTTATATGGCTTAGGATTGTGTTATCGTAATGGTTTTGGAATAGAAAAGGATTTGACAAAATCATTTCATTGTTTTCTTAATGCTTCTGAGTTGGGATTGTTGGATGCTCAATATGAACTTGCTGAAGCATATTATTTCGGATGGGGAGTTCGCAAGGATAAGACAAAGGCAATGGATTTGTATTTCAAAGCTGCTCAAAGGGGGCATGCTATGTCAGAATTTATGATTGGTCATTATCTTATGTCCAATCGTGGAGAGATTGACAGCTCTTTTGCCATTACAAGTAAACGTGATACAGTGAAGGCATTTGAATGGTTTTTGAAATCCGCTAAACAAGGTTATCATCCTGCACAACGAAGGATAGGTGCATTCTATGAAACCGGCACAGACCCTTGTGTAAGAAATATTAGCAAAGCTATGGAGTGGTATCAAAAGGCAGCTGCCCAAGGTAATGATAAAGCCTTGTTTGCAATAGGAAGATTGTATGCCAATGGTCTTGATGAAAGAAATCCTGATAACAAGAAAGCTTATGAGTATTATTTGCAAGCGGCAAATAAAGGTCTTCGTGATGCTCAGTTTAGGGTAGGTGTTGCATTGTTATTTGGCAAGGGGATAGACAAGGATAAAGATGCAGCTGTTGAGTGGATTCGAAAATCTGCTGACAAAGGTTATGCGGCGGCAAAAAAGCTTATCATTGAAATTGAATATAGTGAAGAAGTCTCTGAAGAAACGGGAACCACAGGATTAGAAATTGTATCTGCTACTATTGACGATTATGGTGTTCTTTATAGTCAAGACGGGAAAAAACTTTTGAAATATAGTATAGAAGAAGGATTCGATAGTGCTGGAATATACGGTGGTTCAATAAGCATGTTTGATGAAGAAAGCGAATTTGGAAGCATAAAACAACAAAGTTTAAATCAATATAAAGTAAAAGAAGGGACAGAGATAATCTGCGAGAATGCTTTTTACGAATGCGAGTCTTTACAATCAATTACATTTCCTCAATCATTGAAGCGAATAGGAGATGATGCATTTTACCAATGCGAGAATTTGGAATATGTTGGAATTAATGAAGGTCTAGAAGAGATAGGGAACAATGCGTTCAATGGTTGCGTGAATCTATCATCAATAGTATTACCTCGATCACTTAAGCGGAGTGTTGCAGGAAGTACTTTTACGGGGGTTCAGGATATAGTATCTAATTCTGAAAAATACATTTGTGAAGATAATTGTCTGTATACATCAGACTTTCACACTCTTATTTATTTCTTTCAAAATGGGGAGGACTACCTTGAAATACCGTATGGGGTTAAAACAATTGGAGCTTATGCATTTTCGGAATCTGATATTAGACATGTTGATATTCCCGAATCTGTAACTGAGATAGGGTACTGTGCTTTTTCTCATTGTATGAATTTAAGACATATATATTTACCACGATCCATAATAGAGATTGGCACTTCTGCATTTTATTGGTGCAAGAAATTAATTGAGGTTGATTTTCATGAAGGATTGGAAACAATTGGCCTTGATGCGTTCTTCAGTTGTGAAAACTTAGGTGATATAAAAATTCCTGACACAGTAAGAGAGATTCAAGACAGGGCTTTTGCGTTTACCGGTATTGATTCGATAACTTTCCCGAAAAACCTAAAAATACTTGGTCGAGATCCATTTATTTCTTGCCCTCTGAGTGAAATCGTGTCTTTTTCTGAAAGATTTGTTGTTAAAGACATGGCAATATATTATGATGAAGGAAAGACTTTCATTAATTATTATGGTAAAGATACGAGGTTTGAAATTCCAGTCGGAGTAGAAAAAATCGCAGATTGGGCACTCTCAAATGCGTATTCTCTTCAAGAGATTGTGATTCCACAAACAATAAAGCAAATCGGGTGCGGATTTCTGCTTGAAGCATCGCCAAAAAAAATATTTGTCCCATCCAAGATTAGAGATATTCTTATTGATAAGATACCATCCTATTTAGCCGACCGTGTATTTATGATTGAAGATGATAGTAATTGAGTCAAAAAGAAAGAAACAAGAAACATTGCAGAAGGAATATCCTAATGCGGTGTTTTGTGATGTGACGAGCAAATCACCATATCTTGGATTAAGGCAATTAAGTCCGTTTTATCCATGGGGAGGTATACCTGTTAGTTTTTCACCAGGAGTTGAAGCCTCTTGTGTAGAAGCAGTATGGCAAGGATTGAAAGTGTTTGAAAACGCTGATGTTGATACGGAATTGTTTTTAAACAACACTATGAAAGGTCTAAAACGCTCGTCACGAGTTTATGGTAAAGTCTTGGGGCACAGGAAAGGTGTTGATGGTGAAATATTACTTAATTATCATGATGCTCGTAGAAAAATATACATTCCCACATATAAGTGGATGTTGGAACATAAAGCTTTTTATACCATTGAATATTTAAGGGCTTTTTGCCAAGAAAACCCCAACGTCACTCTCGTATTATTAGATTATCAGACAAATAGCAATATTGAGGATCTAACCAAGCCTTTGTCTCACGCATTTTTGGTTAAATCATACGTAGAGGGATTGCCTCCGTATGATGATGTAGTGATAGAGAAAACGGTTCACCATGTGGTCGTTGGGCGACGTGTTCATGAATGGCAAACAAAAGAGTATTCATTTAAGAAGCTCCCAGTGGTTGACGACAATAACAAACAATTAGCAATTGATTTCGATGAATAGAAGGAAGGATTACAAAGAGTTTAAGCAACTTCTTGAGAAGTATAATATTACAAAGTTTTATCACTTCACAGACCGTGACAATGTTGATTCTATAATCAAAAATGGTGGACTGTTCTCTTATGGTGATTGTATTAAACGCGGAATTAGAATAAACAGGCCAGGTGGGTCGGCGTTGTCGCACGAACTGGATTATAAAGAAAATTTGCAAAATTATGTTAGGGTTAGTTTATGCAAGAAACATCCAATGATGTTTACAGCAATACAGGATGAACGAATCGTAAACCCTGTGATATTGGAAATTGACACAGATGTTCTTTTTATAAAGGGTAATATTTTTTCAGATAAGAATGCGGTTCGGAAAGATTCATGTAAGGGAAAGAGTTTCGCTGATTTTAGCAGAATACATTTCAATACAGTCAAACAAAGGAACCAATTTGAGGTTGATGATGACGAGCAAGACTATTATCAGGCAGAAATACTGGTACCACATCACATCTCGCTTAACTATATTTTGAATTTGACCGATTTCCAAACATTGGATTCTGAGAGAAAAGAGAGTTGTCTTAAGATACCTTATTCTTCAGCCATTACTCGGGAAAATCCAGCTGGTATTTTCTTCATACTTAATCAATCGTATCCCACAGAAGAAAAGATAGAGTATGGAGGTGAAAAGATGTCCAAGGCAAGAGTTGAAGGAGGCATTGTTGATAAAGTGATAAACGAACTTATTTTGAGTAATACAAGTAATGGTGTCCTCAATGATAAGTATAATATTTCTGTTATTGGATATGGTGACTATGCGTATAGTTGCTTTGAAAAAGGAAATGTTCATACTTTGAAAGAGCTCCAAGATAATCCATTGTTTGTTAGAACAATGTCCAAAAAAACTAAGACACGACAAGGAACAAAAACAATCGAGATAAAACAACCAACATGGATAAAAACTAATAGTGATGGGGATGCAAAACTATATAAAGCCCTAAATAAAGCTCGAGATATAATTGAGAACTGGGCAGAGGAACATGAATCGTCATACCCACCTATTGTGATACACATCACAGAATACAGATACCATGGCGCGGATGATAGTGATATGAAGCAAATGGCAAACCAAATAAAGTCCATATTTACAAAAGATGGGAATGCCTTGTTTTTCAACATCATTCTCACGGAAAAGGAAGATGCTGTTTCCGTACTATTTCCATATGACAATCAAGCAGTTTCAGACTCATATTATGGGACGATGTATTGTTTAATGTCCAGCATTTTGCCAAAATCATTTAATCAAAATGTCGCTTGTTTTAATGAGATTGAAGATGTTTTATGTCAAAGATATGGAATAGCCTTTAATGTTAAATTCAAGGACTTATTTGATACTATACTCTCTATTATACCAAAATGAACTGGTCTTGTAAGTATAAATATTCTCTTTTGATATTTACAGAACGACACCTGAAATCACCATTTCAGACAATTCGCGACAGGTGAACTTTTTATGACAAGAATATTTTGCAACCAGCTGTCATTTAGTGAATTATATGATTGTTTGTGGTAATTTTAGTGAACCAATCAGTCCAAACAAACATACAATCAGCAAGGCATCGCTAGGTTTTTCAACGGCGACGAGACGCTGGAGAGACAAACACCCCCCTCTTTGCAAGCCTTGCAAACCCCGCCCTCATCACCCGAAATATCGTATTTTTGCGCCGGTTAATAATTGTAAGAAAGAGTGCTCATATTATGAATGATACACTGCCAAAAGAAGTCCATCGTCAGAAGGCTTTGTTCAGTCGGGACCTGCCTTTTGAGCCTCAATATGGCATGATGCTGTATATCGAGGCGGGCGCGAATGAAGAGGTCAACGAGTACTTTCACAAAAATATGGAGAAGGCTTGCCGTATTTTGGGCAAATCGTTTACTTATTTGCCGGAAATGTTGGACAAGCTGGTGCAAATTGTGGAGTACAACTGGCCGGAGACCGATTCCGCTTGGATAGAGAAGGCGAAGTCCGATCCGTCGTGGATACAAGACACTTATCGGGAAATCCTCTCCTACAGGATAGACAAAGAAGACGAAATGCCCGAATTGCCTCTGCAAATCGTGGAATTACCCATGCTAATGCGCCATGAAGAGACCTCTTTAGACGGCCATGTTTTCACTCTGTTTCCACTTCTGTACAGTAACGACACCCAATTCGAGCAATTGTTGACGGCCATCGCGCAGGCGCCTCGTCCTGATTCGAATACATTTCATAGTACGCTTATTGAACAGCCCCTGCGTTATAGCCGCTTGCGGGAGCGCGTGGATGTTGACCCCAAAGACAACGCGGACTGGGGGAGAATCGATGTGCTGGCGGACGAAATCCGGCAGCGAATCGAGGAAATGCGCTCGATTGGGGTGTCCGACTTTGTCATAAAGAAACTGATTGCATTGCCTGACCCAAAACTGAGCACGCTTCGCATCACCAAGGATTACGGCATTTTCCTGCCCGACTACAACGATATGGAAATCTCCCTGCCGACACTCTCCAAGGTGGTCTATTTCTTCTACCTGCGCCATTCCAAAGGATTGCGGTTCAAGGAGTTGATCGACTACCGCGAGGAGTTGCTGCAGATTTACCGTCTTATATCTAACCGTTATGACGCGGCTAAAATGGAGCAAAGCATCGACGATTTGGTTGACTCCACCGGCAATTCCATCAATGAAAAGTGCAGCCGCATCCGCGCCGCCTTTGTAAGCCGGTTCAGCGATGATCTGGCCAAGAACTACTACATCACGGGATCTTCCGGTCAGGCGAAATACATCCCCCTCGACCGCAGTTTGGTGATAGATGAGGCGGGGATAACAAACAAGCTATAACACAGTGGTGCCGAAAATTGTACAATTTACCATAAAACTGAAGAGCCAACAGGATAAAATAGGCATAACGTATATGAACGATCTACTAACTTTTAATGCTGTTTCTGCATGGACAGCTTTTGGAGCTCAAGATTACTCTGGTTTAGAACGACATGGAAACCAAATATACAACTATTTCGTTCACAATCCAGGTGAACTCCTTAAGTTAGATAAACCTCTTTTAATCGGAAAGGTTTTCCAAGTATGTCTCGGTTTTCAAGAGCCAGACGAGGATATACAAGAGGTTCGGGCAGAAAATGCATTTCTGTGCTTTTCCCAAGCTTTAGAATCCAACAAGACAAATGTTCATGACGAAGCTTCTGCAAGACTAATGATGCTTTTAATTCGAGACCAGAAGCATTTGATTAGTAAGGTGGGGCAGGCGTGTCGAAACGAGCATGCAAATCCGTATGGTTTTTTGGATATGTTTGATGATGGTCTACCGATGGATATGCCTATGGCAACAAACACAAAGATGCTTTTTACCGCATACTATATTTATGATGGTATTCTTGACAAAACAAATGTCAGTGGCGAATTTGTAAATGTAGGAGAAAGGAGTGCGTATGAGAATGTCAAAAGACATATTATTGACAACTGTGATCAGTTAAGCAGCACAGCGTCAGAAAGAAAGATAGAACTTGGCGGTATCGTTTTTAATAAGATATGTGACAGACTTCGTAAAGATATCTCGCTGTATTCAGACAGTATGTAACAATCCGCAATAAGTAAACTTCTTTGTGCTGACGTTCCTTTGGACCGGCTTCGTGGCAGCAGCATTATATTTAGTCATCGATTGATTGGACTGGAGTATCGTTTCTTCGCAAAACAGGAGGAAAAGACGGGCGGTTGTTGTGCTTTTCCCGGCCACAGCAGGCCGCTGCGGCCGAAGCCAATTCCCCTTCTATTTTAGAAGGGGTGCCCGTAGGGCGGGGTAGTAATACTGAATATCAATATTCCTTGTGAAACAATGACCATCATCAACGACATCAGAATCAAAGACCGATACGTCCACTGTCTCTCTGAAAACAGAGAACTGTTGGGCTACGCACGCAACAACCGAAAAGCCGGCAATATGGCTGAAATCGCATTCTGGAAACAACCGCACAGGAAAATGTTAGCATGAGGATTGAAATAGGAATATTAGATGCTGTTATCTTGCCTTACGTGCGTATCCTTTTGAATTTCAATAGGAATTCTGATGTTTTATATTACTACCCCGGCCTCCGGCCACCCCTTCTAAAATAGAAGGGGAATTTCCCCGCTCCGGCAGTGTACTGCCGTGGCCGTAATATTGATCGGACGAGAGTTTTTGCTCCCAGCAACAGGACATTTGTGAGCGACACCCTTTTGCCGGAACTTTAAATGATCAAAAAACAAACGAAACTTCGATACAACAAAAACCACCCCATCATGAAACTCAACCACCTCATGACCCTTCCCCTCGACACTGAGAGCGAAACCGTTGCCACGGGCTTCCAACATCTTGACCACCTTACCGGCGGACTGCGAACAGGGCAAATATGCACCGTTGCCGCACGACCGGGGATGGGCAAAACGGCCTTCGCCGTGTCCCTTCTGCGCAATATAGGGGTGGTTCAGAAAGTGCCCACGGCGTATTTTTCCCTCGATCTGACCGAGCTGGAAATCGTGAGAAGACTTAAGGCCTCCCTAACCGGCAGTTGGGAAACCGTGCCTTGCAATGAGATAACGCCACCCGTGGATGTTATCGATGCAATGGAAAAGATAGGGTTTCACATAGGAAAAGGCCGGGATGTGGAACAGGAAGCCGTGCAAATGATGAAAGAAGCCCCTGTCTGGTTAGAACACAACTTGGAAGTAGGTGTGGATGAGATTGTCAGTCGTATGGAGCGGCTACATCAGGAGAACCAGGTGCGGGTCGTGATTATCGACAGTATGCATGGAATCAGGTGTGCCAACAATCACACAGAACAATCGCAGGCACTCAGGAAACTATATCAGGCCGCAGATAGTCTAAAACTGGCGGTGATACTGACCTCTTGGCTAAACCGTTCGGTGGAAACTCGGGATGGCTCTAAACGTCCATGGTTAAGCGATTTAAGGGATTGGTATCAGCTTGAGTGTTTTTCTTCGATGGTAATGTTCGTTTATCGCCCGGAGTATTATTATCTTGATACATTTGAAGACAATTCCCCCTCGGAAGACATGGCCGACATCATGGTGGGAAAGAACAGCTTTGGCGACACCGGTGATGTGCGCATGCACTTTGACAACCATGCCAGTTTCAGGGAAATTTCATACGATGACAATGATAAATCCACACATCTGTGAACTTGTTTTGAAAAATTCCGGGAAGTTACTGATATATGTAAATAAAAACCCCAAAGAACAATGAATCAAAGAAACTTTACCAAATTCGCAATTATTCTCCTTTGCATCGCCGCATTCTCCGCTTGCACCACATCCCAAAAGACCGATGAAGAAAACCAGCAAGTCCGCTGGCCGGATTTCCTGCGGGATTGGGCGGCGGATTATGAAATCAACGACAGCCAACGGCTTTCGCTTATCAATTTGATAGATTCCGTCTATTATTTCCTGGAGGATAGCACCCAATCTGTCGAAGCCCATTCGGATCAGGTGTGCCGGATGCTGGATCGAATGGCTGATGTCATAGCCAATGACTCTGCGTTTGAGTTTACCCTGATGATGCGGGCTACGGCAGACAACTTTTGGGCACAAGCGCCAAGGGATGAACGGATTCTACAATGCGATTGTTCAAGCGAGTCGATCAGTCGCCTCATGGATTGGCAAACCGTGTATTCGACAGATGTGGAACTTATGTGCTACACGATTACCCCTGACCCCTGGCAAACCCCTTGGCACTTTGCCAATATGATTCTTACCATAGATAAGGATGGTGAAGATCCTCTTGCCAGTTTCGTGATCACCAACTTCCAAGATTACAAAATGGACAGTGTTCAAATCGCTTTCCATGATAGCACCTCCACACTGGTGGATGTTTTATATGAAGATGAGGTGTTTGTCGATTCTTCAAGTGCGGCAGGGGGCGTTAAGACTTTGCTCATGCCTTACAAGTATCTGATTCGAATGTTGTCGCATTCAGCAAGTGTGAGTGTCGCATATAAAACAACTGAAGGATGGTATTCTATGCGAGGTTTTCCGCAAAGGAACTTCAAAAAGAATTTGAATGATTGTCCCCGGTTGAAGAAGGCGTCAGATCAAATTACGCGGTAGTTAACTTCATCAAATGAACAGGGTTTCAAGCGTACATCCGAGCACGCGGGCCAAGGCAAAAACCGTCTGCACCTCGGCTTTCCGGATGTCCTGGTCCCCTTGTTCGTAGGCTTGGATCATGCGCAACGAAACACCGGAAATTTCCGACAGCTGCTTTTGCGTGATTCGTTGCTGCTTTCTTATGGTTTTCAGCATATTATGGCGCTCTTTCAAATGCCGTTTCATAATGGCGGCAGCTGTGGCCACGAATTTCGTGAGATCCGCTTCGTGCAAGGTGGGATAAAGCGAAAGTACTGTATTGATATCCAATCCGTTACGCTGAATGAATGAGAACGAGTAGGTTGATTGCCATTGGTAATAGGCCAACGCCCATCCTACCCAGTATTCGGGCGTGCGTTCAAATAGGCTGAATTCAGTTTCGGGGATCCGAATGTCGGATGACCGCGTCAGTACTTTTCTCATCAGCTCCATCCCTGACAACCCGGAGACATAGCGAGGATTGCCGGTCTCCATTTGTGCGGCGATTCCGCTGGAGAGGAACATCTCGTAATAGGCGTTCAGATCGCAATGCGCGACACGGACAGCACAATCGAGCATCGTGCCCAAGTTGTGCATGGCATCCTCAAGGTAGAGTTGATTATAGGCGGGGGTCATCATTGTTCCAGTTTTGTCTCAGAATATCAATCATGTAAATGGCATCAGAGGCGGTGGCCATTGTTTTTTGGTTTTGGAAGTCCTCGCGTGCTTGCCGGTCACGCGCCATCCGTTTGGGATAATATTGGCTGCTATCCACCGGAATGCTTTCAATAAAATGCAATTGCGCGAAGGCCCTTTCGGATTTCAACACCACTTGCTCACCCAAATTCCCTAACATCATTGCCTTGCGCAACTGCTCCAGCGAAATGGTGTTGTTCAGGAAAGCGTTCGCAAATGCAAAATAGGAGTCGTCGGCCCGGTAGCCGACAATCAAGTCGTATGGCTCATAATCAGGCAGAAAATGATTTAATAGGTATTCTTTTGCATCCGATGGCAATCCTTGCGACAGCACAAAAGTCCTGTTTTTCAGCAAAATCGAAAGCCAATTCAGAATATGATAGGGCTTTGTGTTCAATCGAAGAATCTGCAACCCATCAAGGATAAGTTCATAATGGTTGGCAAAACCATCGCTCTTTTCGGTGCTGGCCCATTCTTTCGCAAGTTCCGGGTTTTCAGTACAATAAAATCCCAACCCATAATCATTCTTCGGGTTTCCAATGCCGAGTTCAGGTCGCTCAACCACCTTCGTCGAGCCGTGATATAATGTCAGATTATCCATAAAACTATCGTTATAACGAGAGTTTGCAAAAGTACATTTTTTTTGATATGGAAGTCCAATAAAAAAGAATATTTTTGCACCCCAAAACATCCTACTATGACCGAATTTAACACCCTGATCGGTCTCCGCCACAGCGAGCAGCTGGTGGTGGAGCACAAAGACACCGCCGCGGTCTATGGCTCCGGCGCGTTGGAGGTGTTCGCCACCCCCGCGATGATCGCCCTGATGGAGAAAACCTGCCTGATGGCCGTGTGCGACAAAATCGGCGAAGGCAACACCACCGTCGGTATTGCCGTCAATATCAAGCACCTGAAAGCCAGTCCCGTGGGCGCGACCATCCGCTGCGAGGCCGAACTCATCGAAGTCGATCGTCGCCGCCTGGTTTTTTCCGTGAAGTGCTTCGAGGGCGAAATGCTCGTTGGCGAAGGTGTCCACGAACGGTTCGTGGTGGAGAGCGCGAAGTTCATGGCGAAATTCTGAAAAGTATGAACCAGCTAAAACGTTTGTTTACAGCGATTTTTGCGGTTGCGGTGTTCCTGGTTGTCGCGGCCTCCTGCTGTATGGCGCAGAACACCTCTTCCGCCCATGTTCTCGGCCACTACACCTACCAGCACGCCTTTGACTATGACCTCGATGGAGCCCACCTTGATGTACACGAGACCGGCACGATGGACTTCCACCCCGATGGCACCGCCCTCGACTCTGCCCGGCAAGTCTATACCGCCACCCTTCAGGACAGTAGTATTGTGACGTGGGTGTTCAACTATGTCAGTCCCAGCAAGTGGCGTTTGGAGGGTGAGGATTTCTACTTCGCCGGCATTAAAGAAACCTTCCGAATGGAGGTGGTTGAAGGCGACAAAGAGAACGAACTGGCTCAGGAAATCATCAAGGTCGTCAGCGGCAGCATTGACTACGAGTACAAGTTCCATTTAGACACGCTGACGGACCAGAAACTGCAGTGGAGCTTCACCTACCGCGACGGCCACAGCGACACGTGGGAGTTCTATCGAGTCAAGTAGTGACTTTTTCCGCTAAATGAAAATCTTTCCCTGTATTTTTGCTACTTTTGCCGCCGGAAAATTCTAAACTAAAACAAATATGAAAAACATTGTCATTCTGCTGTCGTTGAGCATCTTTTTTTTCGGATGCACAAAAGATTGGGGTACTCCTGCCACCAAAAACTATCCTATCAACGGGGCATACACGAAACTTGATGTGAGCAATGCTTTCGAGGTGACGGTCAGCGACCAAGTGACAGAGGTGGTCGTCACGGTGGGCGAGCTGGCGCACGACAGGGTGGTGGTAAAAGCGGTTAATGGTGAATTGCAAATCGGATTCAAACCGAACACAATGTATAACGGAAAAGCCACTGCCGTCATCCCTGCCACTGCCAACCTGTACGGCCTTGATCTCAGCGGGGCCTCCTCATTCACAGGAGATCTTAGAGGGAACAATGTGAACATAGAACTTTCCGGTGCGTCAACCTATCGGGGCTCTATCGAAGCCGCTGAACTGGACATTGACTTGTCAGGGGCTTCGGATGCCATTATAAACGGTGTTTGCCAGACCAAGATGGAGATAGACCTGAGCGGGGCCAGCACTTTGAAAGCAGCTGACCTTTCGGCCATGTCGGTGTATGGGGTGATGAGTGGCGCCAGCGATGCCGATGTCACGGTCTGCTCTGCTCTGAATGTGGAACTCAGCGGTGCCAGTACGCTCACGTACGGGACCTCCTCTGAAGAGTGTCATCCTAATATCAACTGCCCTGCATCTGGCAGCTCGGATGTCAAGCCGCGTCATTAGCAACGTTGCTATTTTAACCCGTTGTTCTATGGACTTCCACATTTACGGCGTTCCCGAAAAACCGACCCTCTTGCTGCTTCCCGGCTTGGGTGTGTCGCATGAGATTTTCCTTCCGTTGATAGAATTGCTGAAGGGGGACTTCCGCATCATCACGGTGGATGTTGACGGATTCCTGCTCGGCAAGCCCTCGCGTTTCACCTCCGTCGATGATCAGGCGGCGCAGGCCATCCGCTATGTGCAGGAGAACCTCGGCGGACGGTTGGATGTCGCCTACGGGCTCTCGTTGGGCGGCAAAATCCTCTCGCGAATGCTGGAACGCAACGAAATCACCATCGACCACGCCATTATGGATGCCGCGCCGCTGCTGCCGCTGCCCAAATGGACCGTGGGACCGCTTCGCTACTACCAAGCTCTCAATGTCTGGACCTGCTACCACTGGACCGGATTCTGGCGGTGGCTTTTCCACTCGCACTACTTCGATGTGCTGCTGGATGAAGTGAGGAAAGTTTTCCCATCGGACAAAACACGCGCTGTGTTAGAAGGCTACAAATCGGTATATACCAACAAATTGGAATCTATTCACGGAGCTGACATCCACTACTGGCACGGCACCAAGGAGGCCTTTGTGGCGAAGCCGCAGGCCAAACACCTGCTCTTGCTTTGTCCGGATGCGCACGTGGAGGTCTTCCCGAAGATGAACCACGGACAACTATTGGTGGACCACCCGGAGGAGGTGGCGCGGAGAATCTCTGAAATCTCTGAAAACAAGTTATCGTAATAATGTTCGTAGGTGAGCTGATATCCCTATTCGTTGCCCTTTCGTGGACCGCCACGGCACTCTTTGCCGAGGTGGGCTCGAAACGCATGGGCTCGTTGCCGTTCAACACGATCCGGATGACGATGTCGCTGTGCTTCCTTGTCCTCACCCTATGGTTGGTGATGGGCGTCCCCTACCCGCGCTATGCCGATGGTGGCACCTGGGGCTGGCTACTGCTCTCGGGCGTGGTCGGCTACGTCATCGGTGACTACTGCCTGATGCAGGGCTACATCCACATCGGGTCTCGTTTCGGACAGCTCTTCATGACCCTTTCGGCCCCCACGGCAGCCCTCACGGGACGAATCCTTCTTGGCGAACAGATGCGCCCGATTGCCATCCTCGGGATGGTGGTCACCCTGAGCGGCATCGCCCTGTCGATTCTCTCGAAAAACGATGATTCGGAACATCACGGATTGCGTTTCAAGTTGCCCGCCAAGGGCATCTTCTACGCGGCGATGGCCGGCATCTGCCAAGGTTTCGGACTGGTACTCAGCAAGATGGGACTCCAACACTACGATGCGGCGCTTACAGCACTCAACATTTCCCAGGATGCGGTTTTTGAGGGCGCATTGCTGCCGTTGCCGGTTAGTATCTGCGTGCCCTTCGCCGCCACCACCATCCGCGCCTACATCGGGTTGGCGGGCTTCTTCCTGTCGTTGATGCTGTTCAGCAAGGACGGATTGGCGAAACTGCGCAGCGCCTTCCACGACCGCAAGGCGATGTGGTGCGTGTTCGCCTCCACCATCTTCGGCCCGTTCATCGGGGTCAGCGCGTCGCTCTTGGCCACGATGTACACCTCTGCGGGCATCGCGCAGACCATCTTCGCCCTCACGCCCATCCTAATCATCGCCCCGGCGGCCATCCTGTTCCACCAAAAGGTGACCGTTCGCGAAGTCATCGGTGCCGTCATCAGCGTGGCGGGGGTATGTTTGTTCTTCGTATAGTCTCCCGCGGACAACACTAATTTGCGAAGAAAAAAAAGTCTGCGATATTCTGCGAGTTCTGCGGGAGAATTATCGGAAAAATAGTACTTTTGCATCTCAAATTTCAAAGTACAATCGTATGAAAAGTCCCAAACTGATACTGCTCCTCGCAGTCGTGACGCTGACCGCCGTTTCCTGCGGTTCCAAGAAAGAAACCCCGAAAGAGGAAGCCCCCAAGATGCTGGTTCTCTACTACTCCCAGACCGGCAACACCAAGGCCGTGGCGGAGGAAATCGCCAACAAACTCGGTGCCGACATCGAGGAAATCACGATGGTAGAACCCTACGACCCTGATTTCCAGGCGACCATCGATCGTTGCAAGAAAGATCAAGAGCAGGGCATCCTCCCTGAGATTCAACCCGTCAAAGCGGACATCGCCAACTATGACGTCGTCTTCCTCGGCTTCCCCGTGTGGTTCGGGACGTATGCGCCGCCTGTGACCACCTTCCTCAACAGTGCTGACTTCAGCGGCAAGAAGATTGTGCCGTTCTGCACCTTCGGCAGCGGCGGACTGGAGTCCAGCGTGAAGGACTTGGCGGCGGCTGAGCCTGGTGCGGAGATCTTGCCCGGCTACGGAGTCCGCGCCGCCCGTCTGGAGGCGATGCCCAAGGAGGTGGACAATTTCTTGATAGTCAACGGATTCCTTGAAGGCAAATATGTCCAGTTAGCGGACTTTCCCGTGCAGCACGAGGCAAGCGCTGACGAGGCCGCCATCTTCGACGCGGCTGTCGATGGTTACCCGATGATCCACGCCAAGGCCAAGACGGTGGCCTCCCGCGACATCCCCGACGGCACGGAATACCTCTTCACCGCCGTCAACCTTCCTCGCGAGGACAAGCCGGACATGCCCACCGACGAAATCCAAGTTTTTGTGACGGTGGAGAAAGACAAAGCGCCGGTGTTCACGAAGGTGATACGGTAGTTTGTTTTCCCGCATATTACGCTGATTTTCGCAGAAAAAAGATCTGCGTCAGTCTGCGAAGTTTGCGGGAAAAAATACGACAAACTGCAACCTTTTGACACTTTTGCGTCATTATTGTAAAGTTGTTTAAATGAACTCAATATGAAAAACATCCCCCTTGTGCTGGTCATTCTTTCGTTGCTGTTCTCGGGCATAGCGCAGGAGCACGAAAACCGTGACTATCGTGCTGAACTTGATTTGCTGGGTGGCTTTCCCCTCTTTGCGCTCGCACCTGACGGAACCTGTTGGCTGACATCGGGGCGGGGCAAAGTCTATTACACCGATGACATCCACTCCGACTGGCATTGTGCCTCACCGCTCTTTCTCGTTAACGATAACACTTGGATAACCGTAAATCAACTCTCTTTTATAGACACGAACACCGCCGTAGCCGTCACATACGACGAGTGGGGAAAATGGAGTCATTGCTATCGCACTGAAAACCATGGCAAAAGTTGGTTTCAGCAAGCCGTAAGCGGGGATGTAGTTCTCCGACAAGTTTGCACAGATGGCCAAGGTCATATTTGGTTGACTGGATCCGGCAAAGAAGCTGTTCTCTATTATTCCGAAGACCATGGCGTAACCTTCACGCCACTGGAACGGCCGGTTATTTCAACAGATTGGGTAAATGTCACGGCATTTGACATGCGCGACGGGCTGTATGGCTTAGCTGGAGTCAACATCAAGCACGACACTTTTCCGCTCATGCTGACGGAAGACAATTGGCGCACTTCAAAACGGATTCCCTCTCCGTTAGGAGAAAGCAAAGAAATCAACAAAGTATTGATATGGAATGATTTATGGGTGATTCGGCAAGGAAGGGAGGTCTATTACTCCTCTTCTCAAAACCTTCAGTGGCAGCGTTTTCCGGTCAAGGTCACGGATTTTTATCCTGACAGGGAACGCGGACATCTGATTGCCATCACCGACAATCTTGACTTGCTTGATTTCAGCTCCCCCACGGATTACCGGCCGTTCACCGGCGAACCACTGCCCGCAAAGCCTGCAGAGGCCGCTGTCTATCACGGAAAATTGTATGTATGGACGGTCGGTGGCTTCCTCTGCAAGGCAGACGAGGATGGGGTGGTTTTCGCTTTCCGTGGCTATACTTCGGATGAGGGCATCGAAAAACCCTATATGGTGAGGGACGGCGGCAAGCAGCTTTGGGGCGTTGACTTCCGCAACACGCTCTGCTTCGCCGACAAATTGGATGGCAGATGGTATCGCAAGCAGTATCTCCCAATGGATGTCGAAACATTCAAACTATTAAGTGACAGTGTGGCGCTGTTTTGGGACGGGCAGCGGCATTACACGTACTCCCTTGCCGACGATCAGCTGCGTCCGTACACCCTTTCCGCGCCTTTGGAGGGTTTTCTGAAAGCACCGATAATCGAGGTCGTTCTCTGCGGCGGGCTTACCAAATATCGTAGAGACACGGTCCGTTATCTTGTCACATCTGACGGCGATCTGCAGGCGAGCCATGCCACGTTGGTCTTGGACCAGTATGACCCCTGTTTTCCGAAAGCCAACGCCAAATACAAACGGAAAAGCATAAAGTTCCCGCATACCGCCAGTCGTCACGAATTGGACAGCATCCTTCGCGACATCAACCGCGACTACGCCCGCATTCCCAATATCGCCGAATTTCAAATCGCTGAAAAAGACCGCCGGAAATACTACAAACTATTGGACGAATTGGACAAAAAGGACATGATGTATGTGTACCCCAGAAGAAGAACTAATGCTTTTGATTATGATTATGCGGAGAATTTCTACCAATCAGTGCCAGATCGAATCGACACGCTGAGTGCCAACACAATACGGAAAATCCTGTACAAAGATGAAAACTGGAGGACCACAGGCGGAGTCTATTGGTTCGAGGTTCAGATCATCAACAGCCGTCATGACACGCTCTGTTTCATCCATTTCAATTTGCGTAACGAATATGCCTGGTTCATCCCGTGGTTGACGGAATACAACGGCATCCCGTTCCGATGCTACAGCATTGCGCTTTCACGATGGGTCTCGGCCTGCCTTCCAGAGAAGTTTTACGTCAAAGGGAGTTTCGACAATGCCCGTTTACTGTTACAGATAGCGGACTATCTCTGGAAGCGGGAGGAATAGGGTTTACGGTAGTTTCCAAAATCTTCGGGAAAACCAATAAAAGTGTATTTTCGCGGCCTCTTATCAAACAAATTTCTAAACGTTAAACAATGAAAGAAAAGACTGCATTCATCACTGGGGCCAACAAAGGAATCGGATTTGGCATTGCAAAACATCTCGGCTTGAGCGGCTGGAGAATCATCATCGGGGCGCGAAATCAGGAACGTGCGGAGAAGGCCATCCGCGAGCTCACCGCCTTGGGCATCGATGTGCCCGGATGGGTATGCGTGGAACTGGCCGACCTTGCGAGCGTGGAAAACGCCGCCCGCGAGCTCAACGACAAACACCCTGAACTTGCGCTGTTGGTGAACAACGCCGGCATCCCGGGCGACATGGGCGTGGACAGCCTCCATACGGAACTCAGCGACATCCGGGCAACCCTTGACGTGAACTTTATCGGCACTTTCGCCCTCACCAAGCTGCTGATGCCTCTGCTTGCGAAGAACCACGGCCGGATTGTCAATGTCACCGTGCCGTCGGAAATCAGTCCCTACTGGCATCCGTTAGCCTACGTGACGAGCAAGGCCGCCCAAAACGCCATGATGGGCGTGATGGCCATCGAGTTCCAGCAGCACAACACCCCGTTGGAGATTTTCTCGGTGCACCCGGGTCCCACCACCACCGACCTCAACGGTAACATGAGTCTCCCCGGCTTCCACGACATTGACACGGTAGGAGAGAAGATGGCCGAGCTCATCAACGACGGTCAAAGCCACCAGGGCGAATTCGTGGAGCTTTACCCGATTGTGAAAGAAGATTAGCCGAATAGTTTTCCCGCAGAACTCGCTGATTTTGCGCGGAAAATGATCTGCGTTAATCTGCGAGATCTGCTGGAGAAAGGAATATCGCTTGTCGGAAAAAAGTTGCATTACACATTCCAATAAATTGGAAAAAAGTTGTATTTTTGCAGTCTGAATCCTGGAAAAAAGTTGCATTATGCTGCGTAGAAAAATTGATAAAGTATTTTGCGACAAAAAAGCAAACACGAACTTGATTTTGTTTTGCCCGCTGAGGTATATGGCTATGTTTTTATGAATATTACTTCTATTTGAAATCTTTCTAACCAAAGTTCTGAATTGACAATGATTGATTTGAAAAAACGTCTGTCGCTCTTAGTCGGTTTGTTCTTGGCGGCCTTGTTCGGATCGGCGCAGGTGCTCTTGAACGGCGGTTATGGTATAGACATTGCAGATTCATCCCTTCTCCAATTCCAAACTATTATCGATGGGAAAACTGTAGAGGTGCCACTGAAATATTATGTAAATCGCGACGAATGGAGTACAGTTGTTTATGAATGGAGTGATCCTTTTACGGAACACGACACCGATTACCTCTGCCGGCAATTCTTCATCTTCCGAAATCTTGGAGAAGCCGATACGTGCGTGAGAAATTATTTTATCCGTTCCAGAACACGTAACGACCATACCGAATACGCCTTGAAGATGACCCCTAAACAATCTGTTTTGGAGTCTGAAGACCCTCCCGGTGAGGAATTTTGCAGTCGGAAGTATCGCGAACTTCTTCACCAGCCGCTCGATAGCACTCTGTTTCGGAATGTGCCGAGGCTATGGTTTCCCATTATGAGATACCGAGGACGGTACTTTTTTTCGGAGGATAACCCATACGTGACCGAGTTGACGGATAGTGCAGTGATTTTTTATGGGATGGAACCTGTCTTGCTCCCATATCTGGATGTTCACTTCACAAATGACTTGTATTATTATGAAATACCAGCCTACCACGACGGATTGTTCAAGACCTGGATAACTCCGTCCAACAAAGTGCCCGGTCTTTTTGTGATGACTACCAAATCCTCAGAAGGCCACATCCAACACCAATTGGTGACTCCTTCCGAAAATTTGCACCTGTTCGACCTGATTAATATCAGAAATTGGTGTGAGATAACAGATGGTTTGCCGTATGACACAGTCGATTATTCTGAATATGTGGATGAATTGATGCCTGACGTGATCGTTTCAGAGCAGATGCGGCGAAATCGAATAGTTGAAATTGAGGACAATCATCTCCCAGAAGAATCGGGGCATTTGTTCTATTCAGACACGATAATCTGTGAAACGATTATAGATGTTGATTTTTCGGATACAGAAGAGGATGATTCGTGGCGGGAGAATGTGTTCCGTTTTGCGGAAGAGATGCCAGAATTTCCAGGTGGTCCGGATGCAATGGATGCCTATGTTAAGAGGAGTGTGCAGTATCCAGAAGTAGCAAGAAGCAACGGGATACACGGTACCGTTTTGGTGGAGTTTGTGGTGGAAACGGACGGGAGTTTGAGTCACCCTGTGATCAAGGTGCCGCTTTTTCCCGAATGCGACCAAGAAGCCGTGCGGGTGGTTATGTCTATGCCGAAGTGGTCGCCCGCCCGTATGCAAGGCAAACCTATCCGTTGTTATTATGTTGTGCCGGTGAAGTTTGTCTTGTAAGGATCCGATAGCGGGTGTTTGGGGACAAAACACGCTGATGGATTCAGATGGGAACCCGAAGGATGCATTTTCAAAATAGCATGGTATATTTGAATGATAATCCCACAAAAACCAAAGAAAGCTTTGCGTCAGTCTGCGCAGTCTGCGGGAGAAACAAAACATAAAGGATATGACTTCAAAACTCTTTTTCCAAGCCCTGACAAAGTTCCTCGCCGGATTAGTGCTGGTGGGTGTGCTGCTTTTTTTGCCGGCGGGCACTTTCGCCTACTGGCAGGGATGGCTTTTCATCGCCCTGCTGTTCGGGCCAATGTTCATTGCGGGTGTGGTGCTGATGCTCCGCCAGCCCGAACTGTTGCGCAAGCGGTTGGATGCCAAAGAGAAACAAGGGGAACAGAAGCGGGTGGTCGCGTTAAGCGGCTTGATGTTCCTCGCGATGTTCGTGGTGGCCGGCCTCAACTACCGTTTCCAATGGTGCCTGTTGCCGGATTGGGCGGTATATGTGGCCTCTGCGGTGTTCCTGATCGGCTATGCACTCTACGCCGAGGTGCTCCGCGAGAACGTCTGGCTGTCGCGCACCATCGAAGTGCAGGAGCATCAGAAGGTGGTGGACACGGGGCTGTACGGCATTGTGCGGCATCCGATGTACGCCGCCACGCTGGTCCTCTTCCTCGCTATGCCTTTGGTACTGGCTTCCCCGTGGTCGTTTTTGATTATGCTGCTCTACATCCCCATCATCGTCAAGCGCATCCGCAACGAGGAGGCCGTCTTGGAGCAGGGACTTGAGGGATACACGGAGTACAAACAGAAAGTTCGCTACAAGGTGATTCCGTTTGTGTGGTAGTGGGATGCCCGCAGAACTCGCTGATTTTCGCAGAAAAAAGGTCTGCGTCAGTCTGCGAAGTCTGCGGGAGAAACTATTTCAGCGCCCCGACCGGACACGCCTTCTTGCACTGCTGACAAAGAATGCACTCGGTGGCGTTCTTCCGCTTGCGCGAGTTGTTGTTGACCTCCACTTCCATCGGACAGACTTTCAGGCACTTGTCGCAATGGATGCACTTGGCCTCGTCGCACTTGATGCGTAGTAACGAGAAGTAGCTCATCGGTTTGAGGAACACCGTGATGGGGCAGATGTACTTGCAGAAAGCGCGGTTGTCCTTCAACACGACAGCCAGGACGATTCCGACGGCGTAGTAGAGCACATTCCCGGCCACGAAAAGGTAGAACATCGTCGTTTTGTCGGCTTTGCCGAGGCACATCAGCAGGATAACGATGGCGAGTGACAGCGCGAACATCACATAGCGCACCCATCCGAAGGATTTCCGTGGTTTCGCGGGCTGCTTGTAGGGCAACAGGTCGAGGATCATGGCAGTCCAACAGGCGAACCCGCACCAACCGCGCCCGAACAGCAATGGTCCGAAGATCTTGGCAATGAGGTAATGCAGCACCCCCGCCCCGACAACCCCGGAGAGCAGATAGTACCAGAATCCCTCTATCTGCATGTTCTCGCGACAGACAAGGCCGAGGAACACCAAAATGTAGCTGCCCACGGTGAACTGCACGAACTCGCGGGCGTGTTTCCACCCTGCTGCCATCAATATTCCCCCGACGCCGAGGCAGATGCCGATGTAGGAAAAGTTCAGCAGAAAGAAGAGGTTACCTGTTGAGAGCCAAAGCGATACGGCAATGATCTCAAAAATGGCGAACAGGAGGATGGGGGTTCTGTATTTCTTCATAACGGGATGTTTACATCAATACCTTTCGATAAAATCCCGCACCAACCGGAACAGCGGCTCGTACGTGTCGAACACCGCGTGCTCCCAGTTGTCGTTGACGGTGTGGTAGTACTGGAACGCGTCGCCGCTCTCGTTCTCGAAGAGGATGCACGGCACGTGGCGCAGGGCGAACGGATAGTGGTCGCTGTTTCCCTCCAGCTCGGCACGGTTCAGTCCCTTGAAATGGTGTTTCTCATCGTTGATTCGCTCCATCAAAGCGTAACCGCGCAATCCCTCGTCGCTGACCTCGCAGTACTGCACCGGGTTGTTGTCGCCAATCATATCGATGTTGAACAGGTACCTGATCTGGGAGAGCGGCACGACGGGGTTGTGATCCACGTAATACTCCGAGCCGCGAAGGTTGGCGTCCTCGCCGGAGAAGGCGATGAAGTACATATCGTACTCGGGACGGTTCTTGGCGTAATAGGCCGCGAGCGTCACGATGGCGGCGGTTCCGGAGGCGTTGTCGTTGGCCCCCGCATAGAACACCTTCTTGCCAAGGTTGCCGAGGTGGTCGTAGTGCGCCGTGAAGACGTAGCAGCTGTCGTGCCGCCTGCCCTCCACCTTGGCGATGACATTGAAGAGCTCGTAGTCCTTCAGAAACTCGTTCTCGATGTTGACGGTGATGGTCTTGGCATCCTTCGGGAAGTCGGAGGTGGCCCAGATGACGGGCTTGCCCATCACCTTCTCGCCGTATGCCTTGTAGAATTTCAGCAAGGGAGGCCAAGTTTGAATCATCCCCGCATTGGCACATTCAGTGCCGCCCCAGATCTTCTGGAAGTCGCCGTAGTGACGGTAGGAGAACCAGAAGTCGCAGACCACGAAGCAGTCCTTGTACTCGGGTTTCGCCAGGTCGGCAAACATCTTCTCAGCATCGTAGTTGTTCGTATCAACATAGTAGAGTTTGTAGGTGCCGCGCACGCCTGGAGAGTACTCGCGCATGGAGAAATCGACACCCGGGGTCAATTTCTTGCCATCCACAGACATTTCCATCTTGCCGGGAAATGTGTTGATGTCGATAGTGAACGGCTGGCACCTCACTTCGTCCACGCATGCTTTCTTGTATTCTTTCAACAGGTATTTCCCAGCCTTGTTGGCGCCGCCGTAGGCATAGCCGCGCCCCTGGTACTTCGCGGAACTCAATTCTTTGACAATCCGTTTGTAGTGCGCCAGATCCTGCGCCTGTAGAGACGCAATGCATTGCGTCTCTACAATCACAAACGCCATCAATATGACAATCAGTTTTTTCATTTTTCGAGTATTAAATACGGGTGCAAAAATACAAATAATGATGTAAACGTGTCCCCGCATTTTGCGTATTTTTGCCGCCGGAAAAAATCAGATTATGACAAGCAAAGGTTCAAACAAACACACTCTTCGCTGGATTCTGCTGATGTTGATCTTCGGCGGCATTGTTGTTCTGTATTTCTACGGATACTTCGGCGGCTTCACGAAAGTAAAACCAATTGATAACGAGGAATTTGCGAAATATACAGGCAATATTTCCGACATCACCATCCCCGATTCCGTCCGCATCATCGGATTAGGCGAGGCGACGCATGGCAACGCCGAGTTCCAGCAACTCAAGCTGGATGTTTTCAAACTGATGGTTGAGAAATACAGCGTGCGGGCATTCGCGCTGGAGGGCGACTATGGCGGCTGCGAGGCGGTCAACCGCTACATCCACGGCGGTCCAGGCACGGCACAGAAGGCGGCCGCGGCCATCGGCTTCCCCATCTATCGAACTAAGGAGATGGCGCAGCTTATTGACTGGATGCGCAAATACAACGCGACGGCAAAAGAAGGCGAAGACCTGCGCTTCTATGGGTTCGACATGCAACTTTACGAGTGTAGCTACCAGTATTTGCTGGAGGCTGCCAAGACTTTTGCAATTCCGACGGTGGAACTGGAGAAGCTTTGGGACAAGTCGGAGGGCAAATACTCAGCCTCCTTCACCGCCGACCAAAAAGCGAAAGTGATAGAAGAGGTAAGGCAGGAATTGTTGCAATTAAACGACTCAACAACCGCGCAGGCAGTGCATTTTGCGGATATGCTGCTCCAAAACATCGCAGTAGGGAAGGTGATGGACAACATGTCGAAAGGGATTGCGCTGCGCGACTCGCTGATGTTCGTGAACACGCACTGGATTATGGAACAGGAGGCGTTCCGTGGCAACGAATGCATTTTCATCTCGGGGCACAACGGGCACATCCAGCGTGTCCATGACTACGGAACGGAGGGGAAGGCCATGGGAGCCCGGCTGGCAAACGAACTCGGCAAGGCCTATTTCGTCATCGGCACCGATTTCTACAAAGCGCGAGTCAGTCTGCCGAAAGGCAAGAGCGGCAAACGAAGCAACCACACTTTCTTCTCAAAAGACCCGTTGGCCGAAGCCGCCAAACAATGCGGATACGAGATTTGTTGGCTCGATTTTTCGAGAATCCCGGACGGCACCACACTCAAACATCAGATTACGGATTACACGTGGATGGGTGACGTGGGCGAAGGTTACTCCCCACTTATGGCCTTTTTACCCATGTCGTACCGCGATTGGGTCTCCCCAAAGTCACTCTACGACGGGGTGATTTTCGTGTCGAACGCGCACCCGATAGTGGTGCTCCAGACAACAGAACCGTGATCGTTTACTAATCACCAATCACTAATCACTGATCACTAATCACAATAAATATGAACTGGACCGTCATCATCATCGAAACCCTCGTCATGACCGCTGCGTTCACGGCCATGATTCTGATTCCGCTCGTGAAGAATCCCGTGTGGTGGATCCACGACTACCCGGAGGACATCCAGGAGGAGTACTTCAAGACACACGAGCGCGTGCCGTCGAAGTTCTTCACCAAGACTGTACTGCTCAAGAAAGGCCTTGCACTGCTCATCACCCTGGCTGTAATGCTCGGGCTGATGAAGTTGGCCGGTGCCTACAACTTCTGGTCGGCGTTCGCGCTGAGCTACGGCATTTGGCTCGTCATCGACTGGTACGACTGCTTTTTCCTCGACTGGGTGCTCTTCGCCAATATGAAGTCCGTGCGTCTGCCCGGCACCGAACACATGGACGCGGCCTACCATCAGAAAAAGTACCACTTCGTGCAGTCGCTGTGGGGAATGCTCATCGGACTGATTCCGTGTTTGATCGGGGCGGGGGTGTATGCGTGGTTGTTTTGTTAATGGATTATTCTCCCGCAGAACCCGCTGATTTGCGCAGAAAAAGGTCTGCGTTATTCTGCGCAGTCTGCGGGAAAATTTTTATTCTTGCACGACGATTTTTATCTTCTGTAAAAGATAAAATGTTATTTTTGCAGCGAATTTCTTTTATAAAAGATAAAACACAAAATGAGTGCGATATTAAGACAGAGCTATTTAGAAAAGATCGAGCATTATCTCGGCAAAGATACCATCATCATTCTGACGGGACAGCGAAGAATTGGCAAAAGCTACATCCTTCGTCTGTTCAGAGACAAGATGAAAAAGGACAGACAGGCCAATGTTATCTTCATTGACAAGGAGAAACACGAGTTTGACGACATCAGGACCTACCAGGACTTGAACACCTATATTGATGCAAGGCGTAACAAAGCCAAAACGAATTTCATCCTTGTTGACGAGATTCAGGACATTGAAGGATTCGAGAAGAGCGTGCGCAGCTACTATGAGGAGGCAGATATAGAGATTGTCGTTACCGGCTCTAATTCGAAGATGCTCAGTAGTGACTTGAGCACCCTTATCGGCGGCCGTTACAAGGAAATTTACATCCAAGCATTGAGTTATGAGGAGTTCATGTTGTTTCATCAGCTACCTGACTCCGACGACACGCTCATAAAATATATCCAGTTTGGCGGTCTGCCGGGCTTGCTGAAGATGGGTCTTGACGAACAGGATGCGCGTGAGTACCAGATGGATGTGTATCACACTGTTTTGCTGAAAGATGTGATAATGAGATATCAAATCCGTAACGTTCCTTTCCTCGAAAATCTTGTTCGGTTTCTGGCTGACAATACGGGGAAGATTATCTCGGCCAACAGCATCGCCAAGTATATGAAGACTCAGGGCGACAACATCACTTCAACTGCCATCATTAACTACACCAAATATCTGTGCGATGCTTATATGATACATCGTGTGCATCGTTACGACATACACGGGAAGAAGCTGTTCGAGAGCAACGACAAGTTCTACTTTGAGGACAACGGAATCCGTAATGCCCTTGCAGGCGGCACACGCGAGGGTGACATAGAGAAGGTAGTAGAGAATATCGTATATAGCCATCTGAAACGTCTCGGTTATGAAGTGACAGTGGGTCAGCTGCAAGCTGGAGAAATTGACTTTGTCTGCACCAAGTCTGAAGGTCAGCGCGTATATGTGCAGGCATCGTATATTATTGCCGATGAGGTCACTCGTGAACGTGAGTTTGGCAATCTGCGGGTTATCAAGGACAACTACCCGAAATATGTCATCTCAATGACTCCGTTAGTCAGCCGTCAGGACTCGGACGGCATCACGCACCTCAGCTTGAGGCATTTCCTGACGGAAGGACTGTAGATGCAAGAAAATCTCAGGTGCACTGGATCATCGTGGTATTTGAAACCGAACGCTTGCTGATCACGGACTTCACGTTGAACATAACAGAGCGAGTCCATTATTATAGATAAAATGTGGAAAAGCATGCGAAAGGATGCGTTCCTGGAATATATTGAGCCTTAGATGTGTTGACAGGGCAAGTCTGCAGGGATTCCCATTCGATGTCAAATGCAGCACAAACTAATTCCTTGAGAAATGTTTCGTCCTGACAGACAACTTTGATTTTACGAACCCCAAATGGAGAAGTTGTTTCTTTAAAATGCTGAAAATGCCGGGCGTTTTTGCGTTTCTCATGGGCGCGCCTCCGATTTTTGATGATGACACGCAATTCCAGGCCTCCGACTATCAGAGGAAAAACCAGCAGGATAAGCAAGTAATACTTCATAATTGCAATAACATTATAATATGTACCCGTTCACATCATAGCATCTTCCGTTTTGGCAACAACACGGCAAAAATACAATATTTTCGGATGATGTCGGAAAACAAACGAGAACATGGATACGTACGATATGCGGAGATAATTTTTTCAACCAAACGAAAACGCATCCAGACATTTTGCGTATTTTTGCCGCCTCAAAATAATGTTCTTATGAAGAAAATGAATATCCCTTTGATGGGCACCCTGTTGATACTGTCCATCGTGGTTTGCCCGATCCTCTATTTCACTGTTGGCCCGACATTGGATGAGGCGCAGTTGGAAGTGCTCAAGATTCTGGGCATCATCGTGTCTTGCAGCGCTGCGTTCTGCTTTATCGTGGGCGAGCTTACCGGAAACAACAGCCAAATGGACAAACTCTGGAGTCTGCTCCCCATCGTTTACACGTGGGTGATTGCCGTCAAGGGCGGTATGAGCGCCCGCTTGGTGGTGATGGCTGTCCTGGCCACCCTTTGGGGCCTCCGTCTCACGATGAATTTCGCCCGCAAAGGGGCATACAAACTCAAGTTCTGGGAAGGGGAAGAGGACTATCGCTGGGCCATTCTCCGTTCCGGCCCGCCTTTCCAAAAACGATGGGTTTGGGCATTGTTCGACCTCTTCTTCATCTCCATATACCAAAACGTGCTGGTGTTGATGACCACTTTCCCGGCATTGGTGGCTATGAATTCCGACAAACCTTTCGGTTGGTTGGATGCCGTTGCGGCCGTGCTGATGTTAGGATTCATCATCTGGGAGACTGTCGCTGACGAACAGCAATGGAAATTCCAGACCCGCAAGTGGGCGATGATCAAAGAGGGGAAAAAGTTGGAGGAATTACCCGCTCCATACAACAAAGGATTCAACACCACGGGCCTCTGGGGACGGAGCCGCCATCCCAACTATTTCGCCGAACAGTCCGTCTGGGTGTGCTTCTACCTCTTTTCCATCGCTGCCGGAATCGGCATTCTCAACTGGAGCGTGATCGGTGCGCTGCTGCTGGTGGTCCTGTTCCAGGGAAGTTCGTCGCTGGCAGAAGAGATCAGCGGCGGAAAGTATCCGGAATACGAGAAGTACTGTCAGAGCGTTCCGCGTTTCTTCCCCGGCAAGAAATATGAAAATGTGAAATAGTTATAGGGTTAAGTCTCCCATTTTTTCTAACGGACACACTATCTGCGCCTGCAGGTAATAGGGTTCCCGTTGCGATAATGTATTGTGAACATACGCCCGTAATTCCTCCTCATTGAGGTGGCTTGTCAGCGGGCGTTTTTTCTTTGAATGTAAAAGATGTTCAACTATTTCGTTCTCATTAAGTTGTAGGTATATACTTTTGGCATTTGCGTTGATCAGCGTCATGGCGTCCCCATGACATGGAGTACCGCCGCCTACTGCGATCACGGCGTTTTCTATTGATAGCGCCTCCTGCAATGCCACATACTCCAATGTCCGAAAAGCCGATTCCCCATACCGTTGAAACAGTAGGGGAATCGCCGTATGATATTTTTCTTCGATGTATAAGTCAAGGTCAACGAAGGTCATGTTCAGCTTGTTGGCGAGTTTTTTGCCAACGGTGCTCTTTCCCGCACCCGAAAAACCGACAATGACAATGTTGTTCATTTGAGACGTGAGATGTACGACGTGAGACGTATGACGTGAGAGACCTCATAAGGTCGGATGAGCTGAAACATCCAAACGTCTTACGTCTAAAAGGGTTACATCACTTTAAGCATTTCTTTGATGAGGTTGTCGGCGCAGTCGGCGATGTCACCGATACGGGCGGGCAACATGTAGCAAGGCGTGGTGAAGACTTTATTGGCTTTGTCAACACAAACCTCTTTTTGGACAGTGATTTCGTGCTTCGTGCCGAAAGTTTCCACATTGCGGATAGTGCCAGAATCGCTGCCGACGGTGATGGTAACATCCCCCAGCACTTTGGCGATCATCACAGGAGCGATGCAAAGAGCACCCACGGGTTTGCCGGCGTTGTGGAAGGCGCGGATCACCTTCGCCACATCCTCGCGCACGGTGCAGGCCGCACCCTCAATGGCGTAGGTGAAGAGGTTCTTGGCAGAACCGTTGCCTCCCGGGAAGACTAC
The DNA here is from genome assembly GCA_902786595.1 of uncultured Bacteroidota bacterium. Lineage (GTDB taxonomy): Bacteria > Bacteroidota > Bacteroidia > Bacteroidales > WCHB1-69 > F23-D06. Next base: position 60,861 of record CADADB010000010.1, read on the forward strand.
CGCATCGAAATCCTCCACGCGGCATTGTTCAATGGGTTTTACATTGCCGCGGGCGATGCGTGCCGCCTCCAATAACATGTTGCGCTTCTCATCCATCGGTTGCCCCGTGACGTGATTTACCACATGATACTGCCAATCATCTGGTGCAAAGATTTGATACTCACCATCATTGCGGTCAATGGCTAATAAGGTCATCACCGATTCGTGGATTTCGCTGCCGTCCAAGGTGCCGCAGCCGCACAATATTACTGCAAATTTCTTCATAATGAAAATGTTTTTCGTTTGTAGATATCAATCTGCAAAGGTAATAATTTTTAAAACATGAAGAGACGTTTCAGGAAACGTCTCTTCATAAGGGGATATAATAAAGTATATTGTTAGTCCTCAGTAACTTCTTCGTCAGCCACTTCTTCTGTGAGCTGCTCAGGGACATCCATTCTGTTGTAGAATTGACGGAAGGCAGCGCCTAATTCACGTGAAAGACTGTTAATCATGTCTAATTGTGAGGCGGCAATATCCTTGATTTTTTGAGTAGTTTGTTTGTCGCCAATAATGGTGGCGATTTCCTGCAGCTGGTGCATTTCTTGGAACGCACCGGCAATGGCCTGCTGATCCATGTCGGCCTTGCGAAGCTGTGCGGAAATGTCTCCTTGCAGCGATTTGACGTAATTCATGGCCACCTTGTCGATCTTCATCTCCTTGTAACGTTGAGCCAGACTGTTGTCTGGATATTTGATGTTATTCAACATGTAATACAAGAACAGGAAATCGTAGTGAATGTCGCTGCTGCGGTAGTTCAGTGTCCGGTCATCGCAGCCGTTATACCAGTTGAATAACTCCACCTGATCATCCCAAATCTTGTTGGCCATTTCCATGCCTTTCGCGTTGGCGGTCGGCGTGCCGATTTTGAAGAAATCCTCCATATAGGTCATGCAACCATGCGTTTGACCATAAATGTAGGACATAACGGAAACGTATGGGAAATTGCAGTCTGGCAGCACTTCGTTGCCATGCACCAGCACTTCAAGCGCTTTGTCCTTTTCCCCTTCGGCAATCAGTTGCTCTGCAAGACGGGCATAAAGTCTGCGCATCAGCGGCACCAAACGGGTGTTGTCTTCGCTGTGATACAGTTTCGGATCGTTGAAACCACCCCATGCAAAAGGATATGGCTCTTGCTTGGGAGCGTTCGGATACTTGACGGCATCCACGCGGCTATGGTCGTCAAACACTTCCATCAGGTTGTGGTATAACCGTTCTGAGTTGATGCGGCCTGTCTCGCCATAAGAGCGTGAGGTGTTCTGGATGGGCACCAGACGATAGGCAAAACCTTCAAGCTGGAAATAATCTTCCAAGCCAAGATAAGCTTCTGAACCAGCAGTGGAAGCATAATAAATCGGGCGCTCCCAGTTGTTGTTGGCCAGGATGTCCATCATCACAATATAAGCTTTCGTGAGCGGATTCACTCCGGTGGTCTTCATGTTCCATCTCATGCGATCGACAATGAGAGCAGAGTCTTTTTCAGAAACGGTTCCTGTCGCCAGCACTTTCTCTTTATCCACAGGGAGAGAGAAACTGGCCGGGATAGGACGTCCGTTGCTGCGGTATCCGCTCTTTTGGTTCAACAGGAAAAGAGCCCTCTGGTTGTCAAATTCCGGGGACTTCACATAATCCATGACTGCTTTCAAGTCAACAAATTGATTGTTAGCCGCTTCAAGGTATAAAACGTCTCTGGTGCCATCCTTATATTGATTCCAGTTCATAGAAATGGGGAGTGGATCCGATTCGTAGGCCTTACGTTTCATTTGATCCACATACCAACTGGTACTCAACAACATAAGGTTACAAACACGCACATCGGTGCGGTATCCTTCCACCTCCTGAGCATACCAAAGCGGGAAGGTGTCGTTGTCGCCGAGAGTGAACAAGATGGCATTGGGTTCGCACGAGTCAAGATAGTTCTTGGCTACCGCCAATGCAGTGTAGCGGTCGGAACGGTCATGGTCGTGCCAGTTTTCCTTGGCCATCACACACGGTACCGCGCCAACGCACACCAATGTGGTGAGTACAGCACCGATGGCTTGGACACTCTTGCTCTGTAATTTCTCGAAAAGACGGTAGATCCCTAACACGCCGAATCCAACCCACATCGCAAAAGCGTAGAACGACGCGGCGAATGCATAGTCTCGCTCACGCGGCTGGAAGGCGTACATGTTCAGATAAATGGCAATGGCAATGCCCGTCATTACGAAGAGCATGAAGACTACGAAGGAGTGCTTTTCATCGTTCTTCGTTTGGAAAATAAGCCCTATGAGCCCTAATAAAAGTGGGAGTAAGTAGTATTTGTTATGTCCAGGGCGTTCTATGGCGGCAGGCAGATCTTTCAGATTGCCGACCATCGGATTGTCAATGGTTCCGAAACCGGAAATCCAATTACCGTTTTGATAGTCTCCATGTCCTTGAAGGTCATTCTGGCGGCCGGAGAAATTCCACATGAAATAACGCCAATACATGTAACCGAGCTGATATGTGTGGAAGAACTTGATGTTCTGTTGCCAGGTGGGCAGGTTGCCACGTGCCAGCTGACGACGGTTGTCTCTGTCTGAAGGGCTGTCGGAATTGTAGCGGTTGTTCAGCCAGTCGATGTATTGCGCCTGTTTCTCGGACGACCACATACGAGGGAAGAACATACATCCTTTGGGATCGTATTGGTATTCAGTGCCCTTGCGGGAATCAGAGATTTCGTAACGCTTGGTCTCTTCATTACGATAATAGATGGGGCTTCCGTCCTTTTGACCAATGATGCGAGTGTTGTAACTTTGTCCATACACTAACGGGTTTGAGCCGTATTGCTCACGGTTGAGGTATGAAAGGAGAGACACGGCATCTTCCGGACTGTTCTCGTCGATGGTAGGGTTGGCATTGGAGCGGATGACCAGCGTCATGAAGGTGGAGTAGCCGATAATAAGCATCATCAAGGAGAATGCACTGATGGTAAACACCGGTTTGCTCCGTTTGTGACCGTACCAAATACCCCATCCGATGATGGCGGCAATGATCAGGAAGAAGAAAATCACGCCGGAATTGAACGGCAGATGGAGTGTGTTGACAAAGAAGAGGTCAAACTTGCCCGAAAGGTTCACCACCTGCGGTACGATGCCCCAAAGAATGAATCCGAGCAATGCCACGGAAACGATGAGGGAAAGCAAAACGCCCCATTCCGCCTTGGAAGTGAGCGCACCACGTTTGCCGCAGAGGATGAGTAGCGGGGTCGTAACGAAAAGCCAAATCAGAATCATCCACAGAGGTGAGCAGAAAATACCAAATGCAAACGACATGATGGCGAAAGCAAGAACGGCTCCCATACCAGTGGCTTTCGGAGAGATGCGGTAATAGATAATCAGTCCGATAGCAGGCAATGTCAGCAAGTTCAGCAAGTGCACACCGATGGAAAGTCCCACCAGATAAGCAATAAGCACAATCCAACGATTCGGGTTGACGTTGACTTTCGGATTCTCATATTCTTCGTCCCATTTCAGGATGCACCAGAACACCAATGCAGTGAAGAAAGAAGACATGGCATAAACCTCACCTTCTACTGCAGAGAACCAGAAAGTATCTGAAAATGTGTATGTTAATGCACCAACCAATGCGGTGCCGAGGATGGCGATAAAGCGCGGCGTGTTCAGTTCACCCCACTTTGCCACGAGCTTTCTTGCAAGACGTACGATGCTGAAATAGAGCAACATGATGGTCATGCCGCTGCAAACGGCCGACATACAGTTGATGCAGTATGCCATCTTGGTGACATCGCCGCCGGCAAAGAGCGTGGCGATACGACCGAGAATCTGGAACGTGGGTGCTCCAGGTGGGTGACCGATAAGCATTTTGGAGGTGGTGGCGATATATTCACCGCAGTCCCACCACGACACGGTTGGCTCGGCAGTCATGATATAGACGGCGGATGCCACTATACCGATGATCAGACCGATCAGGTTGTTGATTCTTTTTTGGGTTTTGGTCATATTTTTTGGTGTTTGTATCTTTATAGTTTAAGGTTTATGGTTTAAGGTTTAAGGATCAAGGTTTATGAAATAATAACAGTCAATGCTAACTGCAACATATTACGAACCAATCATTTCGAGCGACCCCAACAATTATGCATTATGCATTATTTAGTCGCAGCTTTGAACTGTTGCAGGAAGCGGACGTCGTTCTCGAAATAGAGGCGGATGTCGTTGGTGCGGTATTTGAGCATGGTCATGCGCTCAATGCCGAGTCCGAAAGCGAACCCGCTGTATTTGGTGCTGTCGATGCCGCAGTTTTCGAGGACGTTGGGATCCACCATGCCGCAGCCGAGAATTTCCACCCACCCGGTGTGCTTGCAAAGGTTGCAGCCGGCTCCGCCGCAGATATTGCAGGAGACATCCATTTCGGCGGACGGCTCCGTGAACGGGAAGTAAGAGGGGCGCAAACGGATGCGGACTTCATCGCCGAACATACGTTGCGCGAAATAGAGCAGGGTCTGCTTCATATCGGCAAATGACACGTTTTCAGCCACATACAGACCTTCCACCTGATGGAAGATGCAGTGGGCGCGGGAGGTGATGGCTTCATTGCGGAATACGCGACCCGGACAAATCACGCGGATGGGAGGTTGCTGTTTCTCCATCGTGCGCACCTGCAACGACGAGGTGTGCGTACGCAAAAGCACGTCAGGGTGCAGCTCGATAAAGAAAGTGTCTTGCATGTCGCGGGCGGGATGTTCTTCCGCGAAGTTGAGGGCGGTGAACACGTGCCAGTCATCCTCAATATCGGGACCTTCCACGGCGGAGAAGCCGATGTCTTCGAAAATCCGGCGTACCTCGCCCATCATGATGGAAATCGGATGCATCGAGCCAACCTGCTGTCTTGAGGCCGGACGGGTGATGTCCGGGATGAGGTTGCTCTTGCGGTCGGTGGCGGCTTCAATGGCAGTTTTGAACTCGTTATAATGGCTCTGAGCAAGGTCGCGCAAATCGTTCACCAACTGGCCGAACTCCTTGCGGTTCTCCTGAGCCATGTTCTTGAGCTCTCCAAACAATGCTTGAATTTCGCTCTTCTTGCTTAAAAACTGAATCCGGAACTGCTCCAGATTTTCGGCGTTATCAATTTTGAAACTCTCAATTTCCGCTCTTATTTCGTCTATGCTTTTCATTCTCAATTCTCAATTTTCAATTCTCAATTAACGGATGACCGTTGCGCTAATAATCTTAATGTCTTCTAACGGTCTGTCGGCACCGTCCTTTGGCTGGGATGCGATTTTATCGACTACCTCCATGCCGCTGATGACTTCGCCGAAGACGGTGTAGTCGCCGTCAAGGAACGGGGCGCCTCCGATGGTGGTATAGGCCTGGATCTGTTCAGGGGTGAAGGTCTTGCCGGTGCGTTGGGCGATCATGTTAAGCTTGTCATTGTCATACACTGTGCCATCCACGATGTAGAACTGGCAGCCGGAAGAGGCCTTCTGAGGATTCACGTTGTCGCCCATGCGGGCAGCGCAAACAGCACCGCGCTTATGGAAATGTTCCGGCACAAACTCGGCGGGGATGGTGTAGCCAACATCGCCAGAGCCAAGTCGTTGACCCGATTTTGCGGTTTTGGAGTCAGGATCGCCACCCTGGATCATAAACCCTTTGATGATGCGGTGGAAAAGTACACCGTCATAGAACTTGTCATTCACTAACTTGTGGAAGTTGTCTCTGTGCGCCGGCGTGTCGTTGTACAACGCAATGGTGATGTCACCGAATGTGGTTTTCAATAAAACTTTCGTCATCGCTTGTGTATTGTTGGTTTTGGTTTTCTTTTCCGTGGCTCCAGTGGTGGCAGACGGTTCCTCCGTCTTCACTTTTTTGGGAGATGAGCATGATGCCAAGATAATGACACTCAATGCGATACAATAAACTAATGCCTTTTTCATAAACTGCTGTCTTGATTTTTCAAACAAACCGCAAAGATACATTTTTTTCGTTAACTGTGTGTTTGCTATTGCCTATTGCCCGTTGCCTAAATTCAAATACGGATTCTCGCAATCCTTGTAGAGGTCCTTGTAGTCTGATTTCGGGTGTTTGGGAATCTCAATGTCGTAGGATTTCCCTCCGGCGACGGTCAGTTTGTTGTTGCGGATCCACGGGTTTAGGTTGCGCAGCTCGCGGTAGGTGACATGGTGTTGTTCGGCGAAGCGCGGCAGACTGGGAATCGAGGAGGTCACCTTAACGGTCTTGGTCTCAACGGGATGATACATCTGTGCAGGACACAGTTTGACCCCATATTCTTGCGGGTTTTCGAAGATGAGCTTAAAGGAGAGTATGCGGTAAAGATAGCGGGACGTCTCGTTGTTGAGCCACATATCCCAGTATTCGTGTACCTGCTGGTCATCGACCGCCGCTTGCAGACCGCCGTCGCCACGGTTATAGCCGGCCGCCGCCATGGTCCAACTGCCGAACTGGTTCTTCATCTTCTTGAGGTAACGGCACGCGGCGCGGGTGGATTTCTCCAGATGGCAACGCTCATCTACATCGTTGGAAACTTCCAGACCATACACTTTGGCGGTGGAAGGAATGAACTGCCAGTATCCGCCGGCACTCGCGGGTGAAGTGACGTTCTCCAACCCGCTCTCTGCCACGCAAAGGTACTTGAAGTCGTCCGGCACGCCTTCCTCTTTCAGAATCTTCTCAATGACAGGGAAAATGCGGGTCGAGAGCTTGAGGATACGCAACGTCTTCGAATGTTGGTAGCAGTTGACGATGAGTTCTCGGTCGAGGGCCTCGTGCACCCAATAGACATCCAACGGCACCTCTTCTCCTGCAAAGGTCATGGCCTGCGGCACGGGCGGCGCGGTGATAGTGTTCGCATACTGGTTCGGGGTGGGGTCGCTGTCGGTGTTGCTTTTCGTGACGGCCCAGCAGCCCGTCACCGCCAAAACTGCGGTCAACAGGCACGTAGTAATGATAGTCACGTTCTTTTTCATTATGGTTAACAGTTTTAATATCAGGTTTTTAATGCGCCACGAACAAAGAACGGATCCCTGTCGTTTCGCGGCGGCAAAGGTACGCAATTATTCTTTATTGTGGGGTGGCTTTTATGGTGGTCGCGCCGAAAGTTGACTTTAGCTATCTGCTTTGAATATAGTTTTTTCGTTATCAATGCTAAAAAAAATGTTACTTTTGCGGCTGGCAAGCGTATAATGGTATAATCTTAAATAAAATATAGGTTATGTCCAAAAAGAGAAATAATGTCAAACTATTCCTCGACAGGGCGATGTCGCGCAGCTTCAGTCGGCAGATTCTCATCCTGCTGGTCTTGTTTGTCGTCCTGTTGCTGATATCCTACTTGCTGCTCTCCTTCTCCGGTTCTGACTGGAGAGCCTATTGTGCATACAAAGGCATCCCGGTGTGGTCGTTGCCGTTGTTTCTGTTGATAGATACCAGCGCGTATAGCTATGTCTATTTTGGCGAGGGGACCCATGGATGGCTGTTGGTGGCCAGCGGGATCTCCTACCTCTTCGGTCTTATCATCTTCAACGGCATCATGATCGGTCTTATCACCAACGCCATCGACAACCGCGTGGATGCGCACCGCGACGGCCTGCTGCACTATGTCAAGAGCGGCCACTACATCATCATGGGCTATGATGACATGGTTCCGTCTATCATCACCGAGATATTTGCCAAGACGCCTAAAGCAGATGTGGTGCTGCTGTCGGCTCTGGATGCCAAACAGCTGCATGAGATACTCCTCCGCTCCGTGGCCCGCGACAAGATGGATCAGATATTCATCGCCTACGGTCACCGGATGGTGAAAGATGCCTACCAGGATATCCATCTGGAATCATCAGAGGCTATCTATATCGTCGGCAACCGAACCAGACCGGAACATGACGCCATCAACGTGGAGTGCGTGGATAACATCTACATGTATCTGACAGAAAACCACTTCAACCAAATTCCGAAACGGGTTGTCTGCGTCTTCGAAGACTTTGACACCTACTCGGCTTTCAAGACTACCGAAATATTCTCGCAGATCGGCGACTTGGGGATTGAATTTGTGCCGTATAACTTTTATGATGACTGGGCCACCCAAGTCTTTGTGCGCCGTTCCTATAAGGAGAAGAACAATGTGGCTGTGGAGATCCCGTATCCCTCTGTCTATGGCAAGGGCATATGCTATGAGGACACGAAACGGGTGCATTTGGTCTTTGTGGGAATCACGAACTTCTCCATCTCTTTGGCTATGGAAGCGGCCCATCTGCTCCATTTTCCTAATGTCAACCGCGATAAAGCCCTGCGGACACGCATCACATTCATCGAGAAGAATGCCGACGAGGAGATGCGCTTGTTCGTCACCCGCAACCGGCATTATTTTGAAGTCCAGCCCTTCTTCTATTGCGATATGTCGAAGGATGATGCGGCGTATCTTCCTGTGAAAATCGATCAGCGTGTCTCCCGGGAGCTGCCGGACACGGACTTCCTGGACACCGAGTTTGAATTTGTCAAAGGGGATGTCTATGCTGATGGAATCCAGCATCTGATCAAGAGTTGGGCGCAGGATAAGGATCACGAATACCTCTCCATCTTCGTCACAAGATCCGACCAGCGCCATAATTTCATGACGGGGATGAACCTTCCCGACGAGGTGTACGACAATGCGGTGCCGGTCTTCATCCGTCAGGATCGTGCCGACGACTTCGTCACCAACCTGCGGGCGGCTGACGAAAAGGTGTATACTTATGGCAAGGTGGAGGACGGAACGCTGGTGCAGGAGAGACGCCGACATCGCTATGCCAACATCTATCCTTTCGGCATGAACGACATGGCCTATTGGTCTGATGAGACCCCGCTGAAGCAAGCCAAACTGTTGAACTATCTCTATGAGACCGCCGACTACAGCACCTTCCATTTTACCAGTCTTGCAGATCTGGACGCCATGCCCGCCACCGCACTGTGGGCCGAGGCCGACCGCTATTGGCGCGCTCTGACCATGGCCAAGAAATGGTCGAATCTCTATTGCGCATACAGCATCTCCTGCAAATTGGCTACGCTGAGGACCATGCGGGGACTGGAGCCCGATGACCGGTCTCAAGACCTTCAAGACCTCAGCGCCGAGGAGGTCGAGATGCTTGCCCGTGTGGAGCACAACCGTTGGAATACCGAGAAGCTGTTGATGGGGTTTCGCAAGCCCAAGAAGGCGGAAGACAAGTACGAGAACCCATCTTACGACCGAGAACTGCAAAACAACAAGGAGTTGTATGTCCATTATGATATTCGTCCGTTTGAACAACTGCCTCCAGACGTGCAACAGCTGGACTATGAGATTTCGCAATATATCCCGTGGCTGTTACGCATGACGACACTCTAAAACCCTAACCACGATGAATCATACCCCAGATATTCCGATTACTGTTGACACCTCCCATGTGGAGCTTCCCGAAGAGTTGCAGGCTGTCGCCGAGCGAATGGCCGAGCATGTCCACGAGGTGTGGGCGGCCGCACGTGTTGCCCAAGGCTGGACCTATGGTCCGGAGCGCAATGATGCCGACAAAAAGCATCCTTGTCTGATTCCCTATGCTCAGTTGCCTGAAGAGGAGAAGGCCTATGACCGGGAGACCAGCACCGAGACGTTGAAGTTCTTGATGGTCAGTGGCTTTGAGATAGTCCCTAAACATCAATAACCCTTTTGTGCCTATCGTTTATGGAGCAGCAGTATAAATATTTTGCCTTTATCAGCTACAACTCCCATGACTTGAAGTGGGGGAAGCGCCTGCAGAAGAAGCTGGAGCACTATCGTATGCCGGCCACCTTGTGCAGCGAGCGCGGCTGGAAGCGGACGCCCATCCAGCCGGTCTTCTTCGCGCCTACCGACATCCAGCCGGGAGGCCTCTCGCAGGAGCTGCAGGAACGGCTGAAGGCTTCTCGCCATCTGGTGGTGATCTGCTCGCCCCATTCGGCCAAGTCGGAGTGGGTGGGCCGCGAGATGGCCTTCTTCCACCAACTGGGCAGGACCCAGGATATACACTTTTTCATCGTGGAGGGCGAACCTCACAGCGGCGACCCCGACACAGAATGTTTCAATCCCATGGTGGAGACGCTGGGACTGCACGAGATCCTCGCCGCCAACATCCATGAGGATGTTCACCGGATCTCCTACCTGAACCGTGAGCGGGCCTACGTGCAGCTTGTCTCCAAACTGCTGGATGTGGAGTTCGACGCGATATGGAAACGCCACCGCCGACAGCTCATCCGTAAGGCCCTCGCCTGGGTGCTCGGCATACTCGTTGTGTTCGCGGCGCTGGTCGGCGTATGGCGCCATGGCCTGCCTATGGATGTGACCCTGCGGGTGAACGAGGTCTCGGAATACAATGCCAACCTGCCGGAGATGCAGGATGCTGTGGTGACCTTGGTCCTCCCCAACAAGACCGAGACGGACACTCTCCGGACGATGGATGGGAAGGTGGTCTTCCGCAACATCCCCCACAAGTATCTCAACAAGCCGGTCCATGTGACCGTCTCCTGCCGCGACTTCCTGACCACCGACACGACGGTGGTGCTGACCGAGACGGTGACGGTGAATATGGCCCGCGACCCGGCAGTCTATGGCGACATCCGTTTCCGCCTTTACGACCCGCAGACGGAACAATATCTGTCTGGCGTGGAGATCGTGATAGAGGGCCAGACTGTAAGGTCCGACGAGACGGGGCTTGTCACGCTGACCATCCCGCTGGCGGCACAAAAGAAGACCTATCCCATCATGGCATCTATCCCGCTGCATGAGGACAGTCTCTATATGCCCTGCGGCGATACCTATTGTATTTTCAGACAATAATTCATCGTCATATCCTTGTTTACGATTATTATGAAACGATTTATATTCTCCGTCATATTAGCCATGGCCGCCATCTCGATGGTCTCAGCACAGACCACCCAGAAGGGGTATGTGAAGACCAAAGGGCGGCTGGACAGCAAAGGTCAGCTGATTCCGGGCCAGCGTATCGCCAGTGCGGCTATCCAGCTGACGGGTGGCCATTCCACTGTGAGTGATGCTAACGGCAACTTCACCCTGACAGCGCCCGACAAAAAATTCTTCCTGAGCGATGTGCGGAAGCAGGGCTATGTGCTCTCCGACCCCGACGTGCTGAAGAAACAGTATGCCTGCTCCTCCAACCCGCTGGTAATCACGATGGAGACACCCGACAAGCAGGCCGACGACCAGCTGGCTGCCGAGCGGAAACTCCGTCGCCAACTGCAGCAGCAACTGCAGCAGCGCGAAGAGGAGATAGACTCCCTCAAGGAACATAACAAACTGACGGAGGAGGAGTACCGCCAAGCTCTACAGAACCTTTATGCAGAGCAGGAGAATAAAGAACGACTCATCGCCGACATGTCCAGGCGCTATGCCGAACTAGACTATGACCTGCTGGACGAGTTCTACCGCCAAGTGTCATTCTGTATTGAGCAGGGCGACTTTGTGAAGGCTGACTCGCTCCTGGCATCCCGTGGCGATGTGCGTCAGGAGGTGCTGGAGCAGCAGAAGAAGGGCCAGGCCCTCCAGGAACGTAAAAAACAACTGCGTCGCGCCGAGGCAGTGTTCGCCGCCGACAACGAGGAGGTTGCCCGCCGCTGCTATGGCTATTTCGAGAGGTTCTCCGCCCAGTTCCAGAACGACTCCGCCGCCTTTTATCTGGAACTGAGAGCAGAGCTCGATACTACCAAGGTGGACTGGCAGCTGGATGCTGGCACTTTCGTGGAAGACTACCTCGCCGACTACCCCAGGGCTATCGCCTATTACCAGCGTGCCCTCCGCCAGGCGGTCTCTCAAAATGGGAATGACAATCCGGCCGTGGCAGCATGCTATAACGATATCGGATATGTCTGCAAAACACAAGGAGACTATGAGCAAGCCATGCAGTGCTACCAGAAATCTTTGGAGATATGGGATAAGGTTTACGAAGGACCACATCCCGATATGGCCATCAGTTATAACAATATAGGCGGGGCGCTCTATAGCAAAGGGGAGTATGCCCCAGCTATGGATTATTTCCAGAAAGCGTTGACCATCAACAGGTCTTTTTATGGGGAAAACCATCCCGATGTGGCGATGAGCTACAACAATATCGGTCTTACCTGCTATGCGCAAGGTGATTATGTGAAGGCAATGGAATATTATCAGAGGTCATTGGATGTCAGAAAGATGGTCTATGGTGAAAATCATCCTGATGTGGCGGGCAGCTACAATAACATGGGTGCTGTTCGCTATGCCCAACGTGAATATGACCAGGCAAAGGAATATTATTTGAAATCTCTCACGATCTGCAAATCGGTATATGGCGAGAAACATCCCGATGTGGCAGTAGGTTACAACAATATCGGGTTGGTGTACTTTCTCCAGAATGATTATGCCCCAGCTCAGGAGTCTTTCCATAAAGCATTGTCTATCATCCGGTCGGTCTATGGCGACAATCACCCGCAGGTGGCGACCAACTACAATAACGTGGGAGCATTGTACAAGGCGCAAGGGGATTATGCCCAAGCTTTGGAATACTATCGGAAGGCACTGGCGATCTACCAGTCCGTCTATGGCGAGAATCATCATGATGTGGCTGTCAGCTATAACAATATCGGGAATGTTTGCTATCATCAAGGCCAGTATGCCCAGGCTCTGGAGTGTTTCCAGAAAGCGTTCGCTATTTTGAAAGCGGCCTTAGGAGAAGATCATCCCGACACACAATTCTTGAAAGAGTGTGTGGAAATCACCCAAGGCAAAATGCAGGATAATTAGATGGAATCAGACGGTTTTGCGCTTCCCGTTTCGAAGGAGTGAGACCCCTTGCTCCAGCGCCTGGATCCCTTGGAGTGCCAGGAGAATGTATAACCGGCAGATGTTGCCGTGGCACACAAAAAGGATTTTGGTCATGGCCGTGATTTTTAGGGGTGCGAAATTACATTTTTTTTGTATTTTTGCCGCCCGAAAAACAAGGGGTCGTAGCTCAGTTGGTAGAGCGCATGCTCCGCAAGCATGAGGTCGCGGGTCCGACTCCCGTCGGCTCCACAAAAAGCCCGAAAGAACGGGCATAAAAAAAGCACTTAACCATTTGGCTAAGTGCTTTTTTCTTGGAGTACCGAAGGCCGGGATCGAACCGGCACGAGTGTTACCTCATTGGTTTTTGAGACCAACGCGTCTACCTATTCCGCCACTTCGGCTCAAATCGGCGGCAAAAATACACTTTTTTCCGATATGGCAACCTGTCAGGGAAATATTTTTTTTCACCCTGCGGATAACTGCCCTGATTCAGCGTCTGTTTGAATATCTTGGATTCGTTAGAGTGCTCTGATCGAGAATCACACAATGTACATTAAAAGTCCTTGTCTTCGTCCATCGCCAAACGGAATCCTGTATAGCTGAACTGGTAGTTAGGGGTGTTTGGGTTGCGGGCGGAAACGCGACAGACATCCCAATAACTGGTCATGCAGCCGCCACGAAAGACTTTCAACTCGCTCAAATTGTACCCTTGCGGATTATTAACAGTCTCGAAGTAGTTCATTTCGTAAAAATCGTAGCCATCGTTGCACCATTCATACACGTTGCCACTCATATCATAGATTCCCAGTTCATTTGGCTTTTTTGTGCCGACAGGATGGGGCTTGTTCCCACTGTTCTTTTTGCACCATGCCACCTCTTCCAAGTCGTTTGACCCACTGAATCTGTAATTTTTTGAAAGTTGTCCGCCCCGAGCGGCATATTCCCATTCCGCTTCGGTGGGCAAACGGTATTTCTTGCCCGTAAGCTGGTTCAGTTTACCGATGAAAGTTTGGGCGTCATACCAACTTACTCGTGTTACCGGCAAGCTGTCGCCGATAACTTTGGAGGGGTTCTTGCCACCCATCACCGCCATCCAAAGTTCTTGGGTCACTTCGTATTTGGCAATATAGAAACTATTCAGCTTTACTGGATGGGCCGGAATCTCATTGCGGGCACAGTCGGAATTCGAATTGTCAGTGCAGCCCATGAGGAACTCCCCTCCTTTTACATAGACCAGTTCGATGGTGGGAATCTGTGCAACCCCCGACATCACAAACAGAAAGGTGATAATGGCCGTTAAAAAGTAGTTGCTTTTCATAATAGAACTTCGTTTAATCGAAATAACCGCCAACAGCTAATAGCCAATAGCTAATAGCCAATAGCCAACCGCCAATCACCCGATTTTCTCGATCCAGCCCTTGATGGCCTCCAACGTGGCAGCGGGAACCTCTAATTTCAGCTTCTTACGCAATCCGCCGAGGTCGTTCAGCAGCTTGTTCGGGTTGGCGTTTTTCAGATGCTCCAACGTCAGGATGTTCAGCTTTTTCAACGCCGGGATCCACGCGGCATCCATGCCCAACGCGGTGAATTCCTCGTCCTTGGCGACTTCCTGTTTCTTCTCGGGACGCATCTGCGGGAAGAAGAGCACATCCTGGATGGAGGGAGAGTTGGTCATGATCATCGCCAGACGGTCGATGCCGATGCCCAGGCCGGCGGTCGGGGGCATGCCGATTTCCAAGGAGCGGAGGAAGTCCTCGTCCAAAACCATGGATTCGGTGTCGCCGCGCTTGCCGAGTTCCAGCTGGTCCTCGAAACGTTTGCGCTGGTCGAGCGGGTCGTTGAGCTCGGAGTATGCGTTGCAAATCTCCTTGCCGTTGCACATTCCTTCGAAACGCTCGGTGAGACCGGGTTTGCTGCGGTGCTTCTTGGTCAGCGGGGACATCTCGATGGGATAGTCGTAAATGAAGGTCGGCTGGATGAGCTTCGACTCGCAGGTTTCGCCGAAAATCTCGTCGATGAGTTTGCCCTTGCCCATAGAACTATCGACCTCCACTCCTTGCGTCTTGGCGAAGGCGGCGAGCTGCTCTTCGTTCATCTCGGAGATGTCGGTGCCGGTGAAGTGCTCGATGGCCTCGAACATGGTGTAGCGTTTCCACGGGCGCTTGAAGTCGATGATGTTGTCGCCGACCTGCACCTTGGTGTCGCCGTGCAGCGCAAGGGCGATGCGCTCGACCATCTCCTCCACGGTGTCCATCATCCAGTTGTAATCCTTGTAGGGGACGTAAAGCTCCATTTGGGTGAACTCGGGGTTGTGGAAACGGTCCATGCCCTCGTTGCGGAAGTCCTTGGAGAACTCATAGACGCCGTTGAAGCCGCCCACGATCAGTTTCTTCAGATACAGCTCGTCAGCGATGCGCAGGTAGAGCGTCATGTCCAACGTGTTGTGGTGGGTCTTGAAGGGACGGGCCGACGCGCCACCGTACAACGGTTGCAGAATCGGGGTTTCCACTTCGAGGTATCCCTTTTCGTTCAGGTAGTTACGCATCGTGTTGACCAACAGCGTGCGTTTGATGAACGTGTCTTTGATCTGCGGGTTGACGATGAGGTCGATGTAACGCTGGCGGTAGCGCTGCTCCGGGTTCTGGAAGGCGTCATACACCACGCCGTCCTTCTCCTTGACGATGGGCAGCGGGCACACCGACTTGCAAAGGATGGTGAATTCCTTGACGTGGATGCTGATTTCGCCGGTTTGCGTGGTGAACACGAAACCCTTCACGCCGATGATGTCGCCGATGTCCAATTTCTTGAACACGCTGTTGTACATCGTCTTGTCCTCGCCGGGACAGATCTCGTCGCGTTTGGCATAGACCTGGATTTTGCCGACGGCATCTTGCAGCACGTAGAAGGAGACAGCGCCCATAATGCGCTGGCTCATAATACGTCCCGCGATGCTCACCTCTTGGAAAAGGCTGTTGTCTTTCGGGTATTTCTCTAAAATCTCGGCCGTGGTGGCGTTCACCTCGTAGGTGGCGGCGGGGTAGGGGTCAATGCCCAAATCGAGCAGATCCTGTAATTTCTTTCTGCGGATGATTTCCTGTTCTGATAATTCAACGCTCATCGTAAATGCTTTTTCAAATGAGCGGCAAAGATACAATTTTTTTGGCTATTAGCTGTTGGCTTTTAGCTATTAGCTGTTGATCGGTCGCGGCAGTCATTAGACTCCCCCCTTTAGGGGGGCCGGGGGGGTTAGAACCTCCGCGTTTTTTCTTCCGGAATCGGATAATATTCGTACGCGCCGATGTCCGGCACGCCGTTGCGCAACCTGCCGAGAATGTCGGTGGTGATGCATAAGCCCTCCATGCCCGCATCTACTGCAGGAGAGGTCTCCTCAATATTGTAGTTCTGCCCGTAAGTGGCTATGAATTTGGGATTTGCGTTGAAGCAATTGACGAAATGATGGTTCTGTATGGAGTCTTTTTTGACGATGCAGTTGTGGAACGTGTAGTTCAGTTCCGCACCGCTCTTGGTGCCCGTTCCGAACTCATTGTCCAAAGCTCCGTAAATAATGCAGTTGTTGAAGGTGGCGTTTGCATCGCCGAGATAAACGACGTTAACCGCTTCGCCACCAATGACTTCTGTCTTTTCGAAATTGTTGGTTAAGACCACTGCGGGTGATTTGCGGGAAGATTGTGAGAAGTAGTTGGCCACCGTCACATGATTGAGTGTGAAGTCGCCCACCATCAGGGCAAGACTGTACTGTCCATTGTTGCTTACTTGGCAGTTGTTCATCTCCAAAACGGCACCTTCTGCTCGGATTCCCATCACTTGGTTGTTATGGATCACAGAATTGTTGATGATAGTCTTGTTGCCAGTGAATTCCTCAAGTGACTCTAAATGAATACCATACGAGGCGTTAGAGATGATGGCGTTTTCGATGAGGTTGTCCTCGCTGCCTTCGTTGATCCATAGCGCATTCCACTGAGCGTAGTCGTTGGCGAAGAAGGATTCTAACCGGTCGCCGGTAATGGTCACGGGCTCGTCTAACGTGCCGTTGACGTGGATGTTGCCGTAGCGATAGACCCAGATGCCGCCGCCATGGTGCACATACACTTTCGTGCCAGGGTCGATGGTGAGCTTGCCTAAGGAATCCACCACCGCCCAACCATAGATCACCCACGGTTTGTCGTTGGTCCAGTGCACGTGCTCGTTTGCGTGCGCGATAATCCGATAGGGCATGGTTGAACTACCGGCATTGGGGACAATGAAGTGCGCGTCCTGCCCGAAAGCCACCAACTGCACCGACTGTACGCTGTTTTTCTGGTAGAACATCACTGAATCGGTTACCAAATAGGGCAGATTTTGGTCGGTGGGGTTGATGTTGACCTTCACGAAGACGAATATGCTGTCGTGTGCAGGTATTTCCACACCGTGGAACTCCGTGCCCGCCACGCCATCCACGTTGATGCTGTAGTAGGACTGTTTGCCGCCCGCAAGCGCAATGTCAACCTCCACGGGAGCAGCCGTTGTGTTGCGCACGGTGAACGAGCGTGTGCTCGACGTGATGGTGGTGAACACCGTGTCGAACATCACCGTGTCTGCCGAGAACTCGAGATTCGCCTCCACGTTGTTGTTGCGGTGACAGGAGGGGAGGGTGAATGCCAGCGTTAACGCTAATATCAAATAAATCGTGCTTATCAGTATGTTTTTATAATGACCCATTTTAATTCATAATTCATAATTCATAATTCATAATTCAGCATTCAGCATTCGAGGATAACGCACTTCCGTCAGAAATAGTGCATTCGCGGGTACGGAAGTTTTCGCGGCGCATCTATCTTTTTGATTGATAATGTTTTGGAAGTCTTGGATGGTGAGTTTGCCAAAGCCGACCTCTAACAACGTGCCTACGAGTGCGCGCACCATGTTGCGCAGAAAACGGTTTGCCGTGACGGTGAAGATAAGTTCGTCATCCACACGGTCCCAGTGCGCCTCGGTGACGTGGCAGATGAAGTTGTTGACCTGCGTATGCACTTTCGAGAAACTGGTAAAGTCTTCATTCTGAAGGAGTAATGCCGCCGCCTCGTTCATTTTCTCTACGTTGATGGCTCTATGGCAGTGGTAGGCGAACTGGAGCTTGAAGGGATCCTTGCGAGTGCAGACATGGTACTGGTAAGTGCGGCTCTCGGCATCGAAGCGGGCGTGCAGGTCCGGAGCTACCTCGAACAGGTCGAAGATGACAATCTCCTTCGGCAAGAAGTTGTTGAGTTTGTGGACCAACTGCCGGCATTCGTCTCGGGAGAAAACCTTCTCCGTGTCGAAATGTGCGTAGAAAGAGCTGGCGTGCACGCCAGTGTCAGTGCGCCCGCAGCCGGTGACCGCCACGCGCTCCTCGTGCAGCAGCAGCGACAGGCAGGTTTCCAGCGTCTCCTGCACGGACGGGTGGTTCGGTTGGATCTGCCAGCCGAAGAACGTGGAACCATTATATGCCAGATGGATAAAGTAGCGCATAAGCCGTTTTTCAGGCCGCAAAAGTACGATTTTTCATGGATTTCAGATTTTCACTTTTTTATTATAAATAAGATACCCATAAAAAGATTATTTTGTACCTTTGCAGCTTGGAATTAATCGAAAATAGGGCATGCAACTGGCTGATATTATCACTTTTATAGAGCCGAAAGAGACTGTCCTCGGATCTCCCGAGTGCCAAATCACCGAGTTGGCCATTGACAGCCGCAAGGTGCTCGAACCGGAACACACCCTCTTCTTCGCCATTGAGACGGAGAAAAACGACGGCCACTTGTATATCCCTTCCCTATACGAGATGGGAGTTCGTAACTTTGTGATAACCAAAGTTATGGAAACTTATACGGTGTGCGAATGTGCCAATTTCCTCTTTGTGGACGATTCCGTAACGGCATTGCAACGGCTGGCGCAGAAACATCGCCAGCGCTTCCATTATCCCGTCATCGGCATTACCGGTAGCAACGGCAAAACCATTGTCAAAGAGTGGCTTACATCTATTTTGGACGACAAGTTCAAGGTGGTAAAAAGCCCTGACAGTTATAACTCACGTCTCGGGGTGCCGCTCTCTGTCTGGCAAATGTCTGACCAGCATGACATTGCCGTTTTTGAAGCGGGAATTTCCAAACCTAACGAGATGCGTGCGTTGGCCGAAATCATTGACCCGACCATCGGCATCCTGACCAATATAGGGGCGGCGCACGCTCAGTTCTTTCCGAGCAACAACCGCAAAATCATTGAAAAGCTGAAACTTTTCCAGAATGTGGAAATGTTGATTTATCACAATGATAATGAAGAACTTAATATGGTTTTGCAGTTGCCTGAATACGCCCATTTGAAGAAGATTTCCTGGGGTGACGCCCGCAGTACCTATCCTGTGAAGATGCACGGTGCAGAATCCGGAGGAACCGTCATATCGCTCGGTGGATTCGACTACACGGTCCCGTTCATTGACAGCGCATCACTGGAGAATGTCACGCATGTGATTGTGACATTGTTGGTCGTCGGATTCCAACCCGAGGAAATCAACAGCCGGCTGGGACGGCTCACCCATATCAGCATGCGGTTGGAGATTATGGAGGGACGCAACCATTCGGTGATAGTGAATGACACTTATAGCTTGGATATCAACTCTTTATCCGCCGCTCTCAATTTCTTGGACACGCAGACGCAGATGACGAAAAAGACACTCGTCATCTCCGATTTCGAGCAAGTCGGGAAGTTGACGGAAGACGACTTTCGCCGTCTTAATGCACAGCTGAAGCGGCACCATATTTCACGTCTGGTGGCAGTCGGTAGCAGCTTTGAGGGCTACCGGGGTGTTTTCGATTTGGAAGAACAGCAGTTTTTCCATGACACTTCCGAGTTGTTGGCACATTTGCCCGACCTGCCTATCTCCTACGAGATTATCCTCGTGAAGGGTGCCCGGAATTTCCATTTCGAGCAGGTCGTCAACGCACTTCAGCACAAGACCCATTTGACCATCATGCAGGTGAACCTGCCTGCGTTGGCTTATAACCTCAACTTCCACCGAAACAGATTGCGTCCTGATACGAAGATAGTGGCGATGGTGAAGGCATCTTCGTATGGTCTGGGTGATGTGGAATTGGTTAACACGCTTTTGGATCAGGGAGTTGATTATTTGGCAGTGGCCTACACTGATGAGGGTGTGCGTCTGCGCAAACGCCGCATCGACACGCCGATCATCGTGCTTGGGGCGGAGGCGCACAGTTTCGAGGTGATGGTCAACCATCGGTTGGAACCGGAAATCTTCAATTTTTATTACCTTCAACAGCTGGAGCAAGTGCTGGCTCGACATCCGGAAATCCCGCAATTCAATATCCACATCAAAGTGGATACCGGTATGCACCGCTTGGGTTTTGATTTACAGGACCTTCCACGCCTCATTGACATTGTGAAGCACAACCCGAAGCTGCACATTGCCTCGGTGTTTTCGCATCTTGCCGCCGCCGAGGATCCCGCCGAAGACGCCTTCACTCGCCGCCAGATCGCTCTTTTCGGGCGCATGACTGATGTCCTTTGCGCCGCTTTCGACTACAAGATTCTGCGCCACATACTCAATAGTGCGGGCATCGTCCGTTTCCCTGAAGCACAATTCGATATGGTTCGCCTCGGCATCCAGCTCTATGGCTGCACGGAAGTTCCCGAAATGGCGACAAAATTGCACAATGTGGTGACCCTTAAGACAGTCATCACTCAAATCAAACAGGTTCCTGCTGGCGAAACCATCGGCTACAATCGCACGTGGCGGTTAAAACGCGACACGCAGGTGGCTATTATCCCTATTGGTTACGCTGACGGTTACCCGCGTGAATTGTGCAATGGGCATGGAACAGTACTGGTCCAAGGGCAGAAAGTGCCTGTCATAGGCAAAATCTGCATGGATATGTGCATGCTTGACATCACGGGCTTGCGTGTGCACGAAGGTGATGAGGTGATTGTTTATGGCGAGGGCAACACTGTGTCGGAGATGGCCGAAGCCGCCGGACTGATCAGCTACGAGCTGATGACACGCATCTCGCAGCGCGTGCCCCGCGTGTATGTGCAGGAGTAGGGTTCAAAGTTTAAGGTTTAAGGTTTAAGGTTTAAGGGGCAGGAGTGGAACACGTTTTTTCCCATTTTTATGATTTTATCGGGCATGGTGACGTTTTTCAGTTTTCTGCAAAAGGCAAATGCTTCGTCTCCAATGATTTGTATATCGGAAGAAAATTCCACCGACTCTAAGTTGTCGCACCCCATAAAAGCGCGGGCGCCAATGACTTTGAGCCCGGAAGGCAAATAAACCTTTTTGAGGTTTAGGCAAGCAGAAAAAGCATCGTCCGCAATTTCAGTCAAACTGTCCGGCAATACGATGTTTTTGATGCGAGATCCCATAAAAGCCCCTCTGCCTATAGCGGTGATGTCTTCGGGAAGGATGAAAGTTTCAACATCGATGCCAAGGAATTCGCATTCCTCAATAGTGGTGATCTCTCTTGGGATTATAATGCGGTGCCCCTCTCCAGTGGAGGTAATGTAAGGCGATTTGCTGTTTGAGTCCATGTTGCTTGTTGTTAAGTAAAACATAAAGAAAGTGGAGCTTCTTATTCCTCGAATCTCCAGTGTAGGGCTTGGACTCCCTGTATGCAAGATACCGAAGAATGAGCCCCACCTATTGGCAATTATATACTGAATAGGCAAGCTCAATTCTCGTTATCCGTGCATACATTGCGAATGGTCCAAGTTCACACTGACGGAAAAGCGAAAACGCGCTTTCTTATAAAAGTTGTCTGTCCATTGGACGAAACAACGTGGCAAAAATAGAAAAAAAATTGAAATAAAAAAGCCCCGAATCAATATGTTCGATTCGGGGCCGTGTTGGAACGCCGTTGAAGGCGCAATAGATTACTTCGCTTCGATGTTTTTACCGCAGTCTTTGACAATCATCCGGTACCATTCGTCAGGCCATTTCGGCTGGTCGGGGAACACCACTTGCGGCTTCACATTGCCGTTTGTCGTGAACTTGCCGTTCTCTTCTTTCTTGACGTTGCCGTCGTGATATTTCACCAGCAGGTATTCGAACAGCCGGTTCCAATCTTGGCAGACATCGTGAGCCGCGCGAGCGGAATAAGCGTTGAGTTGTTTGCGGGCGGCGTCAGGATTCTGCGTGCAAAGGTCTTTCATCTTTTCGGACATCTGCTCAATGTCTTTCACGAATTTACCCTCCCATTTGGATTGTTTCTCGTTGACGTGCTTGATCATGTCGTTGTAACGGGTATAAACGTAGTTGCTGACTTTCGTGAAGGTCCAGAACGCGGAAGTGGGGGAGTACTCCACCATGGAACCGTTACCTTCCTTGTATTCTTCCGGAATCTCGGTGATACCGCAGAACATCGGTACAAAACAGTTGGAACCGGCATCGTCAACGCCGAACCAATAAATACCGCCGAACATGTCGGGAAGCCAACTGCGGCATTGGGCCACAAACACGAAACCAGTCTGTTGCGTTGCCGTGGCACGCTCGTGGATGTAGTTCTTGCCATCTACAGACCATGTCATCGGGCGCCAACGGTAAGGACAAGCATACGGACCTGCGCCGAGATCCTTGCTCATATCCATCGTGGTGCCTTCGTAGTGGTCGCGCATCATGTGCATCATGAACTGAGCGTCAATCTGGGCCTTGTTGGCAGGTTTGATCCACAGCGGCATACGGTGCTTGAGATTGTCGCCGCGGGCATAGTCCTCGTATTTGGCGGCCTCGGCGTGGTTCACATGGTTGAAGAAAGCCCACACACGCGCATCGCAGAAACGGGCGCCGTCAAAAGTGATGGGATTGTAAGTGTCGCAGAAACTGAACTGTGCATCGGGGGCCTGCTTCGGATCTTTAGGATAAAGACCCTTCATACGAGCGAAAGAGATGACGTCGGCAGAATAGACCGTCTCCACAGTCGGAAGGAAAATCTTGTCTAACTCTTTGTTGGTAATGGAAGTCTTGCCGTCACGCAGCGGGAAGGTGGTGATGCGTGACTGGTTGGCGTGTCCGGAGACATAACCGTCGGGAATGCGGCGGGCCACCCACACGGCACCGTTGCTCCAACCCTTCATCACTTTCCCTTTCGCGTCAACCATTTTCTCGCCTTTGCCGATGAGATCCATAATCCAGGCCTCGTTGGGATCCACGATGGAGAAAGACTCGCCTTCACTGGCATAACCGTAAGCGTCCAGCAACTCTGAAATAACCTTGATGGCCTCGCGGGCGTTCTTGGCCCGTTGCAGTGTGATGTAGATCAGGGATCCATAGTCAATCAGTCCCTGGCCTTGCTCCAACTCTTCGATGCCACCGTATGTGGTCTCGCCGATAGCCAACTGGAACTCGTTCATGTTGCCGACCACGGAATAGGTGTGCGCCACCTGGGGAATCTGACCGAGCAGTTTGCCCGTGTCCCACTCAATGACATCCATCATCGTCCCGGCAGGATAGTTCGCCGCCGGGCGATAATACAGCTCTCCATATAACTGATGGGAGTCTGCCGCATATGTCAGGAAACAGGAACCGTCTCTGCTGGCTCCTTTCGTGACAATGAAATTCGTGCAGGCCATGGTTCCGCTAAAAACCATCAGACTGCATAACAATGTGATTACGAGATTTTTCTTCATAAGATTTTATTTACGTTAATAGATACTTCTCTTAAAGGAGTTGCAAAAGTACATTTTTTGGCAATACGGAAGGATATTTAGTGTATTTTTGCACACTGAAAAGAAACCTTACAATGGCGTGATAAGACTTTTATTATAAAACATCTTAATAATGAAGAAATTAGTACTTTCCATAATGACCATGGCGATGATTGTCGCCTTTGTCTCTTGTGAAAAAGAAAATCTGGGCGTGTTCAACCCCAAAATGAAGATTTACAAAGTCTATAACGAAACCAACGGGCATTATCTGCAAGAAAAGTGGTTGTGGAATGACAAACAGCTCCATAAGGTGGAGTATTATAAGAAAAACGGGGATCTGGACCAGACTTATCTCTACCAATACGAAAACGGTCTCCTCTCAAGTATCAAAACAGATAACCAACACACTGATTTCGAATATGATGGGAAAACGCTTACGACTATAAAGACCTATTATGGCGACCAACTTGTCGAAACTTATTCGCTTTCTTTTGAGAAACAGAAACTGTCCCACATTTCCATTCAGAAATCCGCCAAGTCCGCGGCTGGGACAATTCCTGACATTCTGCACCTCTTCGCCCCTGAATTAGTCACATATCTTTCCAAATCAGATGCAAAAAGCGAACGTTATGATTACAGTTCAGCAGAAATTGATTTTACATGGGAGAAAAATAATGTCAAATATATGAAAATGAAGATTGACCGCCCTGACAGTGTTCAAAATCTGACTTTTACGTATGTTTATGACGAAAATATCAATCCTAAGAAGAATTACTTCTCACTTTTACTCGATCATGTATTGCTGAACGACGAACCGCAAACCTTTTTCTGTAGCGCCAACAATGCCATTGGGGTATATGTGACGGATTCCTACGATATCTTCTCGGAATCCGATTCCTTTACGTATGCCTACGATTATTACAAGAAATACCCCACAAAAGTTTACAGCACTTGGTTTGACGACGAAACCCTAACGGAGAAAAAAGACCTCCTATATTCATATGAGTATCTGAACTAGTAATCCCCAGTCCTCAGTCCCCAGTCCTCAGTCTTCAGTCCTCAGTCCTCAGTCCTGAGACCCGCCATTCAACTGTATCCTCATCGTGGTTCCTTGGTCAATGACAGAGGATTTCACGAACAGTTTTCCGCGATGATAGTTCTGGATGATACGCTTGGCAAGTGTCAGTCCCAGTCCCCAACCGCGGCTTTTGGATGTGTAACCCGGTGAGAATATGCGCTTTTGCATCTTCGGAGGGATGCCTTTTCCGGTGTCGGTGATGTCAATAAACACTTTGTTTTTCTCTTCAAGAATGGAAATTGTGATGTCCCCTTTCCCGTTCATCGCGTCTGCGGAGTTTTTGCACAGGTTTTCTATCACCCATTCAAATAGTTGCTTGTTCAATGGCAGCACGATGGGATGGTCGGGTTTCTCGAAATGGATGTTCACCATGGAAGAGATACGGGTTTGCAGATAATTGGTGAAATTGTCGATGACAGGTACAATATCGGTCTTTTCCAACACGGGCACGGAGCCGATTTTCGAGAAACGCTGTGCGATGGTCTCTAACCGGTGCACGTCCTTGCCGATTTCCTGCGGTATGGAAGGATCCACGGGCATCTCTTTCAACAACTCCGTCCAAGCCATCAACGATGAGATGGGAGTCCCCAATTGGTGCGCCGTCTCCTTCGACATGCCCACCCAGACACGGTTCTCCTCCGACCGTTTGGTCACGCTGAACAGCAAGTAGGCGATAAGAAGAAACACGAAAATGATACCGTATTGGATGTATGGGAATAGTCTCAATTGTGTCAGGACAGACGACTCTTCGTAGAACACATAGCATTTCCCGTGATCGAGCCACTCTAATACAATTGGGTCGTTCTCCTCCCGCATCTTCTCCAACCGGGCGTTCACTTTGAACGGCGACCGGAGGGCGGAAGAGTCTATGTTGCCTGCGGCGATGACGTTGATTTGGGTGCTGTCGGTGATAATGACCGGCACGGAAGCCGAATTGATGACGGTTTCCTGGAAGAAGGATTCCAAAAGATTGTCGATCATATCGCGGAAATCACCATAGATGTGGGAGTTCTTGTAATACACCATCACATATTCACGGTGATAGTAGGGCAGTTTCAAGCTGTCGAATTGTTGTATTCCATCTCCTAATTCACGAATGTTCCGCATCGCGAGGATACTGTCGGGCAGGTTGATGGCGGCATCGATGCTCCCGTTTGGACTGGCGATGATGGTGGGCACCGTCTTGTTGGCGGAAATAATGTCTTGATAAAAGGTGATGTCTTCGTATAGAGATGCTTCCGCCACTTTTTTCACCGCTTTGGCGAAAATAGACGCCTGGTTCCCCTCCTCAATGCGTATGGAGTCGAAGAACTTTTCCGTCTCGTTAATGATTTGTGTCTTGTAGGTGATGGCTCCTGCCCAGATTTCAATACGTTGACGCTCTTCTTGGGCGATTTTCTTGATTAATCGGTTGGAGTAGATGATAATAACCGTGAAAATCGCCGCCGCCGAGACAAACAGGATCCATTTCCAGGAAGATTTCCGCATATAGTAAATCGTTCGTTACCGGGCATCGGCAGCTTGCAGCAGCTTGTCGATGATCTGCTCGATGGTGATGCCCTCCGCTTCTGCTTTGTAGTTCTTGATGATTCTGTGACGCAAGATGTTGTAGGCGACAGCACGCACATCCTCGATGTCCGGCGAGTATTTGCCGCTCAACACGGCGTGTGTGCGCGCACCGATGATCAGGAACTGGGAAGCACGGGGACCCGCACCCCACGACAGGTAGTCGTTCGCCCATGCGTGCGCCTTTTCAGTGCCCGGACGGGTAAGCGTAGAAAGATTCACGGCGTAACGATAGACATTCTCAGGGATCGGCACTTTCTGCAGCAACTTCTGGTAGAAGATGATCTCTTCCACCGTAAGTACACGCTGAGGTTCCGCCATGTCGCCGTGGATGGTGCGCTTCACTATCTCCTCTTCTTCACTCGTGCTCGGATAGTCCAGCATGATGTTGAACATGAAACGGTCCTGCTGCGCCTCCGGCAACGGATAGGTTCCCTCTTGCTCGATAGGGTTCTGCGTGGCTAACACAAAGAACGGGTTCGGCAGGTCGTAGGTCGTTCCGTTCATACTCACAGAACGCTCCTGCATGGCCTCCAACAACGCTGACTGCGTTTTCGGAGGAGTACGGTTGATCTCGTCGGCCAACACGATGTTGGCGAAAATGGGACCTTTCACGAATTTGAAATTACGGCTGTCGTCCAGAATTTCCGCACCCATGATGTCCGACGGCATAAGGTCGGGAGTGAACTGGATACGGTTGTATGTCATATCTACCGCTTTCGCGATAGTCGTGATCATCAACGTTTTAGCCAAACCAGGCACACCAATCAGCAACGCATGGCTCCGGCTGAACATCGCCATCAACACATTCTTCACCACATCGTCCTGCCCCACAATCACTTTCGCAATCTCTTCCCGCAGAACCTTGTATTTTTCCACAAACGACTCTATCGCTTCAATGTCTGTCTTCTTCTCTAAATCCATATATATTTAATCTTAATAATCGTAAACCGTAAATCGTAAATCGCATCACGGAATCTGCCACTTACTAACGAACGGACAGTACCGATATTGTTCCGAAATCTTCATGTTGGTCACTTTTACCTTGTCAACCACCCATTTTTCCATCGCATCGTATTTTTTCTGCTCCAGGGCGGCATTCTTGATCATGTCGTAGTCTTCCACGAGGTTTGCCTTATGCTGCAACACCTTTTCTTTGAGATATATAAGGCGGTAAGCCATCACGCCGTCGTCATTGACAAAGGGGACACATTCGGAGTATTCCCCGGGAATCAGCTTGTTGATGGTGGTGAAAGTGGCATCGTCCAACGTCTGTCGGTCGAAGGTTAGGGAGCTGTTATAAGGATTGACCACCATGCCTCCGTTCATTTTTGTGCTTCCTTCGGAGAAACGCTTGGCCGCCTCCTCGAGCGTAAGCTTCTCGTCGAGGATGATTTGGCGTACACTGTCAAGATAGGTGATGGCCCTGACTTGTTCGTCTGTTGACGGTTTCGGTTGTATCAGAATGTGCGCCACACGGATGGATTCCCCGCGGCGTTCGATCATCTGGATGATGTGGTAGCCGGCCTGCGTTTTCACGACTTGAGACACCTCTCCGGATTTCAAGTTGAAAGCAGCCGCCTCGAATTCGGGGTACAGCGTGCCACGCTCCACAAACCCCAAGTCACCGCCTTTGGAGGCGCTGCCAGGGTCATCAGAATAGAGACGCGCCAAAGCACCGATTTTCTCGCCCCGAAGGATTCGCTCGCGGTAACCGTTCAGTCGCTCCTTCACTTCGGCAACCTCTTCTTCGCTCACCGGCGGAATCTTGACGATTTCCCCAAACTGGTACGACGTTTCCACCATCGGCATGCTGTCGGGACCGATCTTGGCGGCAAACTGGTTGACCTCCGACGGCGTCACGGTGATGTTGCTCGTGATGCTCGACTGCACCTGCTCGATGAGTGCCTGCTCGTACATCATCTCCCGCATGTCCTTCTTGATCTCTGCCATCGACTTGTTGAAATAGTTCTCGATGTATTTGACATCGCCGCCGGTCTGTTGCAGAAAGTATTGGATACGGGTGTTAAGTCGGTAATCCACTTCTTCATCGGTGACCTCTATGCTGTCCAACTCTGCTTGGTTAACCATCAACTTGTTGAATATCAAGTTTTCCAGAATACTGCAATACACCTCGTCGGGATCCTCGATAGTTTTGAACTGTGCTTTGTAGTCCATGAAATGCTTCTCAAGGTCCGATCGCATGATGATGGATTTGCCAATCACTGCCACAATCCCGTCAATCGATGTGCCTCCATTTTGACCCCATCCGGTGAGGAAGGTCAGCATAACCAATGCACTGATGATTATTTTTCTCATTCTACCGTTGTTAAATCGCTCATTAAAAAGTTGGCGAAAATACAAAAAAAAAGAAGACCGATGCCTTCTTTTTACAATTTAATCCAGATTTTTTGGATTATTTTCTGCCCAGACTTTCATCAGACACGGTGAGTTTTTTTCTGCCTTTCGCTCTGCGAGCAGCCAACACTCTACGGCCGTTTGCTGTGGCCATTCTCTCTCTGAAACCGTGCTTATGTCTGCGTCTCGTGTTAGAGGGTTGATAGGTTCTTTTCATATTATTTCAGTTTTTTTATATGTACCTTTTTTGGGGCTGCAAAAATACACTTTTTTTCTTTTCAACAACCCCCTTTTGAAAAAATATTTTCCAACAACAAAAATTAGTGTTCTATATTCGTTTTCTCTTTTATTTCAGGGCGTTCCGGCGCGGCGTCACCACCATTTCTCACTATCGTTCCGAACAACCCCATTCTATAACCCATAACCCATAACCTATAACCTTTCAAAACGCCGCGCCGTCGGGCTATCCGCTGCAATGATTTTTGCCTTTCTCCACCCTGGGGATGAATAGTCGTCCATTTCCACGACCTATTGTGTGTCAATGTTTTACAAAAAGATCCACGGCAAAAATCATTTCCGCTTCTATCCCTAACGCAAGCACGCAACGAAGTGAGTCCCTCAAAGAAACTATTAGCCCCGCGTAAATAATTATATTGTATATATAATATTAATGTTATATTTTATTACTATTTAATTTACTATTTATCAATATGTTATCATTTCCGATATTTTATAAGTGACTGTATTATAGCGCTATATGCTGTTTTCGGGTCTTTTGATGGGCTTCCTGGACCAACCGAAATTTCGATTTTTACGCCAAAACGCCAAAAATCTGCGAAATTTTTCCTGACCCTTCCCCTAAAAAATGCAAAAAGCACCCTAAAAATGACCCGAAAACGGGCTTTTTATCCGGAAAAATGTATTTTTATTTCACTGATACACAATATGTTACAAAGAAAATGCAAGAAAAATAAAAAAAAGTGCGCAGGGGTGGATGTATGTAATGGAAAAATTCTATTT
>CADADB010000011.1 GCA_902786595.1 uncultured Bacteroidota bacterium
TCCGCAATCGTCTGCAACTGCGCGATCTGCGATTCTGTCAGCGAATACCAATTTATCATCGGCGAATTTTGCGAATTTTGCGAATTATTGTTGTCCTGGTTGTCCGCGTTGTCGTTGTTATCGTTGTCCGCGTTGTCGTTAACCAACGCCAGTTTCAGCGCATGGAATTCCGCGTAGTTCGCCATTTCCGCATCCTCGGCATCGGCCGTGAACGGTTCGGAATATCCAAGCATGAACCGCGTCTCCGTCAGCGAATACGGGTCGCCGATGGGCTGTGCGGCCGTGTGCCATTGCTCCAGTTCGTTGAGATCCAACACGGTGTCGGACATTATCTCGCGAACGGCGGCGTAATAGGTGTCCGAAAGGGTTTGGCGCAGGGTCTGCAGGGACGCAACATTTTGCATCTCTACAGTGCCGCCATACGTGACGTCTGTGTTTTCATCCGACAAAGCAGCGCTGTAGGAATCCATGCCTGATTGGAAACCAGCTAGTGACCTTGGCGTACTTCCCCCATTGCATAACGTGGATGCACAAGAGTTGGCTGTATTGCTCACATACGGCAAAACATTAGTTATTGTTCGCAAATTTGGATAGTATGAATTGCCCGCACTGGCCTTACCCGTATAAAAATAGACTATGCTCTGGCTCGAGGTGTTCTCTATATTGTAGCTACTTGTTCCATGGAAAGTGTTCCCCGCACTAATCTGCAGACTGCCTTGTAAGGGTGACACGGTGGTTTTGGTCGTCGCATGGCATATATCTGTGACGTTCCCACTGAAGTCCCCGCATAGCATCTGCAAGCCGCTCGCTGTGTTTCCGTTTGTGCCTGACACGTATATGCCGTAGTTCAGAGTGTCGAAAATGTTACGGTAAATGCTATTGTCTGACGTTCCGCTGTTATTCACCCTGATACCAGTGGATGTGATCTGGTAAGGAAGACCTGCTCTGTGGAAACGGTTTCCCTCCACCTGGTAACCGCTACAGTTATTGAGATATAACCCTGTATTCCCCGAGTTGCTTGGCATGTTCTGCAAATTGAAGTCGTTACTGGTCACTATGGCAAAGTTGTTGCCGTTGATTTCAAGGCCTATGTCATTATTACGGAAAAAGGCCTGGTCAACCATCACGATTTGTTGATTGTTTGTGGTATTTGCCTCCACTGCCGTTGTGAAACCTGAGAATTCGCAACGCACAGATTGGTTTTCAGGGCATTCGCAACTTGAATATTGGGCACGGCAATAGGTTCCAACCTGAAAGCCGGCATCCTCAGTATAGATGGCATGGTGACGATTTCCCGTAACAGTGGTAAAGTTCGAGAAGCGACAACCTTTAAACAACACACCTCTTACGTCCCACATTGTCACATGGTCGATAAATTGACAATAGTTCTGCGCGAAAAGATTGTTGTCATTCACAGTAAATTCGCATCTGTAGAAATGGCTTAGATTGTCAACTATGGTACCGTTTCCCATTGTGTTTTCGTAAGAGATGAAGGACACGGCACAGCGGTTGTTGATGAAGAATGTACTATCTGCCAAGATGATACCGCCCGCTGTTGCATACGAGGCAGCACCTCGGTATCCTGTGTGGATTCCGAAGTGGGCATTCTCTATAACTGCGCCGTTTTTCAGTTCCACGGTGCCTTGATATATGGCAAACTGCCGTTTGGTGCGGTCTCCAATGACCTCGATGCCCTGCCACAATTCGCCAGAACAGGCAGAGGTGAGCGTGCCACCATCAAGAACGAGTTTACTTCCTGGGAGGATGATAATAGAGCAGGTGTCTCCCAAACGTACAGTTCCTTTAATGGTCAGAGTTCTCGATGAATCAATGACCAAATCCTTATCCACGGTGTATATTGAGTTATTATTGCTGGAATAGGAAAGTCCGAACTGCCCTATACCCGTGTAGTAAGGCCTGACACCGACCACATTCCAAGCTCCCAGTACCGATGCCTTTATGCTTTCTGGATTGCTGAAATTTTCCGCTGCATCCAATGTGGCTCTACAGACATCTGAATATTCCATTTCATTATAAAATCCCGTTGTTTCACAATAGTATAACAGCTTCGCAGCTGAATCAATAGGCATAGAAGAGAAATTATAACACATCCCATCACAACCGGTTCCAGAATAACCATGTGTGAGAAGATAGAACCAATGAGAAAAAACGCCACTCTTTTGATAGGCAGTAACCCCCGACTGTTGACATAAATTGTCGTCCATTTGAATTACAGCAAAAGGATCTGAAGGATTTGCCAGATTTCGAACACACGTATTGCCTGACGAGGGAAGTACAATATCTTCACCAATCTTCCATGTTTTACCCTCATCATAGTAAACACTGTTTGTAATAACAGCAGCCCATATATCTGCACACGCTTCACTCAATTCCATATCTATAAATGAAGGGTTTTGATTTGGCCTCCATGACTGATATGAAAAAATATGGGCATACTCATGAACTGTTTCATCAATAGATGCTTTAGGATTGAAAGCCGTTCCCGGTTGGCCTATCACTATTATATTTCTATAATAAGGATTAGAATATTCACGGCACAAAATATCAGGGCTATAATGAATCCTCGCCCAAAAAGTTTGATCCACGTATGTGTTTGTGGCGATATATATGGGTGTTAACGGATTTGCAACTTCATACGTATTTAAGTTGTTATTCCAATAACGCTGAAAATAGTTCTTTGGGCAGTTAAATGCATTCTGTAAGTAATTTGAGAATTGAGTGGCAGACCAATAGGCGTCTAACATATATTGAGGATAGGAATTATTACACCAAACATTCGAGTTATTAGTGATTACACTATTCATACCCTGTATATCGCCTATATATTGGTTAGCACCCAAGCGATAGATAACAACTTCCGCATTGGTATCTTGCAAGATTCGGTATGTATTGGTATATGCCCAATCAAAACCTTGTCTCACCCCATTATACATTGTGCAGAATGTGGCATTAAAGCCAGCTCCCGGCAGATCATTTTCTTTGAAAATGGACAAGTCTTCCGTTGAAACGTAAAGTATTTTGTTGTACAACGTTGGATCTGTACATTGGATTTGAAAACAGAGTTGTGTTTTTTTAGATAATGAATTGTACGCGACCAGTTTTGATACGTAACAATCACAAGAGTCATTCTGACAATTGTAATACTGTTTGAACACAGTTATGGCATCATTATCTGAAAAAGAGTTTCGTAATAGAAGATTGTTTGCCGGAATGTAGTATCCGTTAAATCGGATAATACTATGATTATGGTACGTGAGGGTAACCATGGCACCCTCCGCCTCGTAGCCGGCATATTGTTGCCTATACTTAATATATGTATAAGCCGAATCTGGCGAGTACATCGTATCTGAGGGAACAAATCGATTCTGCGAATCCAAGCCTAAGAAGGTTGCAAAGAACACCTCCTGGGTCATACCGGTTGTTTCCGCCTCTCGGAACGTAGCATACTTGATCCTCGAACTGTCAGCAGAATACTGAACAAATTGCTGGGCCTGAGTGAACAAAAGGCACAAAATAAACCCCAATAATAAACTTAATTTTTTCATAATGATTGTTTTATGTTTGAAATTGTTAATACAACGGCCTGTCCGTGAAAGACAGCCCCGTAAACGTAAACTGCTGCGTGGTGGCATCACGGTAAACCATTTGACCCGGAATGTTCAGATAAACATACACTCCGTCGTTAAATTCTAAAGAAAATGACCGAGCTGGCAGATTTAAGATATTTAAATTTGTCAACCCGAAGGTGTCCAACGTTGAAGCTGTCAACACACTGTCAACACTATACTGTAACGTTATTCGGGTCGCTTTAAGACAGGCATCTCCGGCACCTTGACAATCAATGTGCACCCTCTTGCCGTTTATCGTTATACATCCCGGGCATCTTGATCCATCATGACCCATGGCACAAAACATCCAATACTGGTTCTCAGTCTTGGCTCCACCTCTTAACGGCACCAATCGACTTCCATGCTGACCCGCATGATTCTCCTTACTACATGAGTGGACTGAAAAGCTCAGTGTTAACATGAGAAATCCACAAAACAAATACAATAATTTCCTTTTCATACTTTTTTTTATTGTAATGTTTGTCATGCAAAAATATTCTTTCAACCAACATGGTTTTTATGTCACCTGAAGGATTTGACGTGTCTGTGACGAATATTTTATGAGCTTGAAGAATGACACAATAAACAATTCATAACGACACAATAAACGATCCTTGTTTGGCTAAAAAAAGTTATGTGTTTCCTATAATTTTTTATCTTTGCAAATGTAAATCTTAGTTTACCCAACATGTATTTAGGCAAAAAATAAAATTCGCAAATGAACGATAACCCAAAACAAAAAATCATAAAAGTTATTTTATTTGTGCTTTTCACAGCACTTGTTCTATATGGTTTCACTTACTACTCCATATTGAGGCCGTCCGCCTGTGGGGCTTTATATAAGGAGCCGATTACTGCTGTCTTCGTCATTTCTATTTGTTTTCTGAATTACTTCGTGCTATTTCCCTTTTTTTATAAAAAGAGAAAGTTCTTACTATATATTGTTTTCACTTTCGTCAGTGCTCTAACAACCGCTATCGCAGAGGAAATACTGGTTTATCCACAAATCAGCAAAATTATTCTTCAAATTGGAAACCCGACCCTACAGGAATACATCATTTTACTCACCATCTTACTACCTATCAGAAATCTGTGTTTTGTTGGGTTATTCTTTCTAATCAGCCTGTTGGAAGACACCATTCAGGAAAATATGGAAATCAATGATTCTATGAAAAGAATCAACAATCTTATTATTGCAAAAAGTAGCAACAACAAGAATAAAAATAACGAAATGATAACAATATCCATAAGTGACATTGTCTATTGCCAACAAGAAGAAAACTATACTCATATATTTACGTCAGATGGTAAAAAATATATCCGTAATTGTTCCTTGTCTACTTTCGCAAAACAACTTGGAAGCCAACTTGTCGTACGCATATCCCGAAATGCCATAGTATTTTACAATCACGTTAATTCCTTCAATGACTATTCAGTATATGTTGAATTATCGACCATAAAAGGCATTGTAGGCTTCCCAATCACCGATGCATATAAAGACAATGCGCTAAATTTGCTGAAAGAACACGCCCCGCTACAACAGGAACCAGAGCCGGGTCAAGCACAGGGTATGGTCGAGTCTGTAAAAAGCCCCGCCGAAAATGTCGTTTCTCTTCAAGAGAAAGAGGAACAAAACCTCCAACAAGCCCTCGAATTCATCAAGTCGCATCCTGACTGCAAAGGCAACGACATTAAAAAACACTTCCACGTCTCACTTTCCACCGTCAACCGCATCCTCAAACAACTCAAAGACGAGGGTCTCATCGAGTACACCGGCAGCAAGAAGACCGGCGGGTACCGGATTTGCCAAAAATCAACAGCCCAAGACCAAACGTCCGATTAACGAACAAACAATGAAAATAATGCTGGCGAACTGCAGGATATTGCGGGCCAAGAACCAGCGTATGGCAAACCATTGGAGGTGGTTTTCCGAAATCTGATCCCAATGCTCGATAGGGCCGTACCACCATCTGCGCCTGAACTCACGCTCGGGATGATAGCAGAACTGATACAACAGGTAGAATAGCGCTATGGAAAGCGGCAAGATGAGGAAAATGGCCGCGAAAACAGAATGCAAAGATCCGGTAATCAGAGAAACAAGTAAAATGATGTACGGAGTGAAGTTGAAAACGGCAGAGGCGGCAAGCTGCAACGGACGAACCTTCAACACCTCAGACAGGGTCTTTTTGCCCACCTTTCGGTCGGCAGTGGCATCCATGATGGAGTGCGTATATAGAATGTTGACGACCCAGAGACCCACCGCGACAGCCACCACCCAAACACCGGTGTTGAGCTCACCGCACGCCGCATAGTGCACGCCCGCCATCAATAAAGGACCGAAAATGAGTCCTGTAACCAATTCTCCCAGACCATGATAGCAGAACCGGATGGGCTTGCCTGAATAGAAAAATCCCAGGAATCCGGCCGCCAAGGCAATGTAAACCGGAATAAGGCCACGCTTTACAAAAACTATGCAACCCAACAATATGGCAGCGAGTGCAAACAAGGAAGCCACTATGAAGAGCTGACGTGGGGTCACCTCTCCAGAAGTCAAATACGGACTTTTCGCTATACGAGCGCGCTGTCCCTCCGCCACTGTCTGCTCTCGAACTTCTTCACTATGGAATTGATAGTCAAAATAATCGTCGAAAAGGTTGACGGACAAATGAGCCAACATCACACCCAAAACCGCAATAATGCTCAACACAACGGAAAAACCTTCGTGCCCGACGGCCATGAACACTGCCACCAACGCCGGCAGCACACTCTGCGGCAACGCGTACGCCCTTGCATTCTGAATCCAGTAGATCAACTTTTTCATCTATTTAAACCTTAAACCTTAAACCCTAAACCCTAAACAAAAAACCATCTGCTTATGACAGATGGCCTTGTTTTGTACTGCGTACGAGAATCGAACTCGTATTGCAAGATTGAGAATCTTGATTCCTAACCGTTAGAAGAACGCAGCAGTTGAAATCGGCGGCAAAAATACACTTTTTTTTGATATGCCAACACTCTTTCGAAAAAAACTCGATTTAGTAGTGAATTGTGATTTGTGAATAGTCTATGTCTAAGTCAATTGTCTAAGTCATAATCTCCCCAACCCTCTTTTAGTAGGATTCTGCTGCCAGCCAATAGCTAAAGACTAAAAGCTAATAGCCGTTTTATCTCTTCCGCCCAAAGGGTTTCGTCCGGGGTTTCGAGGATGAGCGGAATGTTGTCGAATCGGGAGTCTTTCATGAACCGTTCGAAGAATTCCATGCCGAGGAGTCCCTTGCCGATGCTGTCGTGACGATCCACCCGACTGCCGAACTCCTTTTTTGTATCGTTGAGGTGGATGCCCCGCAGGTATTTGAACCCGACCACATCCTCAAACTCCTCGAATGTGGCTTTGTAACCGCTTTCCGTTTTGAGGTCATAACCGGCGGAGTAGGTGTGACAGGTGTCCAAACAGACCCCTACCCTGCTCTTGTCCTCCACTTTGTCGATGATATAAGACAAATGTTGAAAGCTAAAACCTACATTGGTGCCTTGACCCGCCGTATTTTCAATCACAGCCGTCACACCGCTCGTTTTGTCCAATGCGAAGTTGATGCTCTCGGCCACGCGTGTCAGGCATTCCTCCAAGGTAATCTTTTTCAGGTGGCTGCCCGGATGGAAATTAAGCATTTTTAACCCGAGTTGCTCGCAACGCCGCATCTCTTCGAGGAATGAATTGCGGGATTTTTCCAGTCCTTCCGCCTCGGGGCTGCCGAGGTTGATAAGGTAGCTGTCGTGGGGAAGCACATAATCAGCGGATATGCCCGATTTTTCGAGATTTACCTTAAATGCTTCGATGGAATTCTCACTCAAAGGCGTCGAAAACCATTGCCGCTGGTTCTTGGTGAACAGCGCAAAGGCCGTCGCACCCACCTGCATGGCGTTCAACGGGGCATTCTCCACCCCACCCGATGCGCTGACATGTGGCCCGATGTATTTCATAATGCTTTTTTTTCGTTTCGATTCCAAGGGTTGCGCTTTGCTTACCCCTGGCTACCAAGCTCTTGCCCCTACGGGGCTGCTTAAGGAAGTATTTTTATTATATTGGGGTTGTTCGTTGCTGTTGCCTGTTGCCTATTGCCTTAACTTGATATCGACAACACCCTCCTTATCGGTCACATTTCCGATAACAAACGCCTTCTCTCCCAACTCGTTGAACATCTTCACGGTCCGGTCGGCATCCTTCGGATCGACCATCAAGACCATGCCGATACCCATGTTGAAGACGTTGAACATCTCGCGATGATCGACTTTTCCGTACTTTTCGAGGAACGGGAAGATGGCGGGCATTTCCCAGTTGTGCTCATCAACGAAAATGCCTTGACCGGGACGCAATGCGCGCGGAATGTTTTCGTCGAAACCACCTCCGGTGATATGGCAAATCGCGTGAATATCCACTGTTTTCAACACTTCCAACACGGGCTTCACGTAGATGCGCGTGGGCGTGAGCAGTACGTTGCCAAGCGTGTCAGGAAGGGTGTCGTATTTTGTATTGAGGTCTAACTGGTTGTCTTTGAAGACAATTTTGCGGACGAGCGAGAAACCATTCGAATGCACGCCGGAAGAGGCCAATCCGATAAGCACGTCGCCAACATTGACCTTGGAGCCGTCGATGAGTTTGGATTTCTCGACCGCGCCGACGGTAAAGCCAGCGATGTCATACTCGTCTTCATCGTACATGTCGGGCATCTCCGCCGTTTCACCGCCGATGAGGGCGCAATTGGACATCACGCAACCGTCAGCCACACCCTTCACGATGGCTTCGATCTTAGCGGGATGGTTTTTCCCTACAGCGATGTAATCCAGGAAGAAAAGGGGTGCCGCACCTTGCGCCAGCACATCGTTCACGCACATGGCGACAGCGTCCTGCCCGATAGTGTCGTGGCGGTCCATCATGAACGCCAGTTTAAGTTTGGTGCCCACGCCGTCGGTGCCACTGACCAAAACGGGTTCTTTATAGCCCAAAGAGGCCAAGTCGAACATGCCGCCGAAGCTGCCGATGTTGCCCATCATGCCGGGGCGGTTGGTGCGGGAAATATGTTTCTTGATGAGGCGCACCGACTCATAGCCGGCTTCCAGCTGCACGCCTGCGTCTTGATACGCTTTTGACATAGTTATATCGTATTAAAAAACGTTAAATAATCAACATAGCATCGCCATAAGTGAGGAAGCGGTATTTTTCCGCCACCGCCTCCTTGTAGGCCTTCATCACAAAATCGTAACCACCGAACGCCGCCACCATCATCAGCATGGAGCTTTGCGGAGCGTGGAAATTAGTAATCATGGCATTGGCCACTTTAAAATGGTAGGGAGGATAAATGAACTTGTTGGTCCACATGTCCTCTTTACCGTTCATTTCGGTGGTTTTCACCATACCACTGTCATAAACGGAAGACTCCAACGCCTTCATCGTAGTGGTGCCGACCACCGCGATTTTGTGCCCCGCCTTCTTGGTTTCATTGATCTTGTCGGCCACTTCCGCACGGATAATCATACGTTCGGAATCGGGTTTGTGCTTCGACAAATCCTCCACGTCAATATCGTTAAAATTGCTTAATCCAGCGTGCAAGGTGATGTACGTGCGTTCAATACCCTTAATCTCCATCTTGGAGAGCAGGAAACGGCTGAAGTGGAAACCGGCGGCGGGAGCCACCACGGCACCTTCCTCGGTGGCATAAATGGTCTGGTAATCCTGCTCGTCTTCCGGCTCGATGTCGCGCAGACGCTGGATGTCATTAGGCAGCGGGGTGGTGCCGATCTCCATCAGTTTCTTCTTGAAGGCATCGTGGTCGCCATCGAAGAGGAAGCGCAGGGTACGGCCGCGAGAGGTGGTGTTGTCAATGACCTCGGCTACAAGACTGTCGTCTTCCGTGAACGAAAGTTTGTTTCCGATACGGATTTTCCGGGCGGGATCAACCAGCACGTCCCAAAGACGGCTCTCCTCGTCCAACTCCCTGAGCAGGAAAACGCGGATTTGGGCGCGTGTCTGTTCCTTTTCCCCGAACATCAGAGCGGGGAAGACACGGGTGTTGTTCATCACGAACAAATCGCCTTCGTCAAAATAGTCAATAATGTCTTTAAATAGCTTATGTTCAATGGTTTTCGTCTTTCTGTCGAGCACCATCATGCGTGCCTCGTCACGCTCTTCCACAGGGTGTAAAGCGATAAGTTCTTGAGGCAAATAATACTTGAATTCGGATAATTTCATTAAATAAATTTTAAGCGCGCAAAGATACAATATTTTATGGCGTTTGTCAAGAGGTTTTTTTGTAAAAAAATCTTAAAAAATTGTTAGAAACATAAAATAACAAAAACACCCTGATTTGAGCACTCAAATCAGGGTGTTAATTGATTGGATGTTAACCTGTTATTTTTTGAAATAACGGTTGAAAAGCCCTTCGAATCCCTGTCCGTGACGGGCCTCGTCCTTGGCCATTTCGTGAACCGTGTCGTGGATGGCATCCCAGTTCATCTCCTTGGCGCGTTTGGCGATGCGCATCTTGTCCGCACAAGCGCCGCTTTCGGCCATCATACGCTTTTCCAGGTTGGTCTTGGTATCCCAGACCACCTCGCCTAACAACTCGGCAAATTTGGCGCAATGCTCGGCCTCCTCGAAGGCATAACGCTTGAACGCCTCAGCCACCTCGGGATAACCCTCGCGGTCGGCCTGGCGACTCATGGCCAAATACATGCCCACTTCCGTGGCCTCGCCCATGAAATGCGCGTTCAAATCCTTGATCATCTCCTCGTCGCTGTCTTTGGCAACGCCAAGCACATGCTCAGTGACAAATGACAATCCTCCATCCTCCACAAGTTCTTTGAACTTGGAAGCCGGTTGCTTGCATTGAGGACATCTTTCAGGAGGAGTATCACCTTCATGTACATAACCGCACACGGTACAAACGAATTTTTTCTTCATAATAATTGGATTGATTGTTGATGAAATATTGATTTAATTACGATACTGAATTTCGACAGAAATTTTCCATGAGCAGCCCCGTCAGGGGCAAGAACTTGGTAGAACAATTAGGTTCAAGGTTCAAAGCTAGAAATTCTCGGCTTTGATCTGGAAATAGGATTGCGGATGGTCGCAAACCGGGCACACTTCGGGAGCTTTCTTGCCAATCACGATATGACCGCAGTTGCTGCATTGCCAGATCATCTCCTGGTCGCGGGAGAAAACGAGTCCGCCTTCGATATTGGCCAACAGCTTTCTGTAACGCTCTTCGTGATGCTTCTCGATTTCACCCACCATGGTGAAAAGCGCCGCAATGTGGCCAAAACCCTCTTCCTTGGCGGTTTTGGCGAATCCGGCGTACATATCCGTCCATTCATAGTTTTCACCGTCCGCTGCATCCTTCAGATTGGTAATGGTATCCGGCACCTTGCCGTCATGGAGAAGTTTAAACCAAATTTTAGCGTGTTCCTTCTCGTTAGCGGCAGTTTCCTCGAAAAGAGCGGCAATTTGGTTGTAACCGTCCTTCTTCGCTTTGGAAGCGTAGTAAGAATATTTGTTGCGTGCCTGCGATTCGCCCGCAAAAGCAGTCTGCAGATTTTTTTCCGTTTGAGATCCTTTTAATTCCATAATTGAAAAATTGATTGTTACTGATATAACGAAAACTCAAAGCGCAAAATTACGCATTTTTCTTTTACGCTCATCTTTCTTAAAAAAAAGTTCTGAAAAAACACAATCCATTGACAAGATTATCATAACATATTGATATTCAATATACATATCGAAAATATCAAAAATTTAAGACCAAAAAATAATTCTTGAAATAAATTGCTCCCGATGATTTTTAATCCGAAATCAAGGGAATTTTGATATATGTTATTGATTTTCAGATATTTAATAGAGTCGTTCGACGTTTTTCAAATAAATCATCAGGGCGGTGATGTCAGCCGGACTGACACCGCTCACTCTTGAGGCCTGACCCAAATTGAGCGGCTGGAGTTTTGCCAGTTTTTCCCTCGCCTCCTTTGACAAGGAATTGATGTTGGTATAATCCATTCCTGCGGGCAGTTTGATATTGTCCAAATTAGAAAGATGTTGGACGAGTTCTTCTTCTTTTTGGATATAACTACTGTACTTTATGGAAATTTCCGCATTGGAGATTTCTTCTTGGCTGGCCGCTATTTGTTGGAGGAATTGCGAAAACTCTGTATCGTAATCAATGATATCTTGGATAGAAATCTGGGGTCTCAACAAAACAGTTTCCAGCTTCACATTTTGATGGAGAGGGTTGGTACCTTTGTTTTCCAACAACTCATTCATTTTCTGGTATTGCGTTGTGTGTTGCTTGAGATAGTTGACGATAGTGTTTTGATTTTCGTACTTATCAAGGAACTGCTCATATCGTTCATCCTCAATCAAACCAAGCTTACGTCCTATGGGCGTCAACCGGAAATCCGCATTATCCTGACGGAGCAGGATACGGTATTCCGCACGGGAAGTAAACATCCTGTATGGATCCTGGACGCCTTTGTTCACTAAGTCATCAATCAGGACTCCGATGTAAGCTTGTGAGCGGGTGAGCACCAACGGCTCGTCCCCTTTGATGGCAAGGTGTGCATTGATACCGGCCATCAATCCCTGGCACGCCGCTTCCTCATATCCTGTCGTGCCGTTCACCTGGCCGGCCAAATAGAGATTCTTGACTACTTTTGATTCCAGCGTGTAATGCAATTGCGTGGAATCGAAATAGTCATATTCAATAGCGTAACCGGGGCGGTAAATCTCCACATTCTCCAATCCGGGAATCAGATGTATGGCTTCCAGTTGTACGTCCTCAGGCAAAGAAGAAGAGAAACCGTTAAGGTAGTATTCGTTGGTATTCCTCCCCTCGGGTTCAAGAAATAGTTGGTGACGGGTACGGTCGGCGAACCTGACAATCTTATCCTCGATGGAAGGACAGTAACGGGGACCAACTCCTTGGATTCGGCCTTGGAACATCGGCGACTTGTCGAATCCATCCCGTAGCATTTCATGCACTTTTTCATTCGTATAGGTGATCCAGCAGCTGAGCTGATTCCTCAATTCCGGGGTTTTGGAGAATGAAAATCGTCCTGGATTATCTTCTCCCTTCTGTTCTTCCAGTTTTGAAAAGTCAATCGTTCGGCCGTCAATTCTCACCGGAGTTCCCGTTTTGAGTTTGTTGGTTCTCACCCCACAGCTTTTGAGTTGGTCTGACAAAATAAAAGAGGCGCTCTCCCCTATTCTGCCTCCGGAAAAATTCACTTCACCCACATGGATTATTCCGTTGAGGAAAGTGCCGTTGGTCAGGATAACTTTCTTCGCGAGAAAAGATTTTCCCAATTGAGTTTTGACACCGAGTACGGTATGCTCATCCATTAACAATTCCGTAACCGTATCCTGGCGAAGATGGAGGTTAGGTGTATGCTCAATAACATATTTCCAATAATGGGAGAAAGCGGTCTTGTCGCATTGGGCGCGGGGGCTCCACATAGCCGGTCCTTTGGATCGGTTCAGCATACGGTATTGAATCATGGTGTGGTCGGTTACAATACCTGACATGCCGCCCAGTGCATCAATTTCCCTCACGATTTGCCCCTTCGCGATACCCCCTATGGCGGGGTTGCATGACATCTGTGCCACCAACGCCAGATTCATCGTAACGAGCAACACCTGGTTCCCGAGATGGGCAGCGACCACCGCCGCTTCACATCCCGCATGACCGGCTCCCACCACTATGATATCGTATTCATTCGCCATCTTTTCACGTGAAAACTATCCGAAAATTTCTGATTATAAATTTGTTATGGAATTAAATATTTAAAATCGCCAATGCCTCGTTTTCTTTCTGACGCATCAACTTGGCTTCCTCGTCAGACTTGTCTTTGTAGCCACAAAGGTGGAGAGTGCCGTGAACCAACACCCGCAAAAACTCATTCTCAAAGCTTTTCCCAAACTTATTCGCATTCTCAACGACTCTGTCCACACTGATTAAAATACTTCCCGAAACAACATCACCCACACACTGGTCAAAGGTGATAATGTCCGTATAGGTGTCATGATTCAAAAACTCGATGTTACGTTCCAACATGTAGTCATCATCACAAAATATGTAACTGATATCACCGGGGACTTTACCTTCCAGACGTATCACTTGTTGCAGCCAAATCTTGTGCGACACGGACGGTTTGAATGAACTATCGGAAATATACTCAAAAGTAATCATAATTAACGGACAATGGAAAATTTGGTTTTGTATGAACGTTTACCGTCAAAAATTTCCAACAGATAAAGGCCGCTTTCCAGTTTCGAAACATCTATCTCATTAGATTTCGTAGCGCATATTTGATACAAAAGACGACCTTGCAAATCGTAAACAGATAATGTTTTTACTTCGACATCAGGGTTCACCGACCATCTAAAACTATTTTGAGCTGGATTAGGATAAACAGAAATAGAGCTTTTCGTTATCCCGTAGGATGAAATACCAGTTGAATCAATCTGCGTTGTATCGGCTTCAAAACACCACTTAGACAAAGAGTCGTAAACAACGGTTTTAACGGCCATTTTCGCCTTGAAGGCCATCGAATCGTCCAAGGATCCGTTCCAGTGAATATCAAGAGGATTACGGCCGGTAAAGAGCGAATAAAAACAACAAGCCGCAATATAAGAACCTACATAAGCGGGATGACTTTCATCCGATTGGTAAAGCTCAATTTCGGGATAATGGTCACGTACAAAATGCCAAGCCGCCCCCACGGGTGAGACACACACATGGTTATCCTGAGCCATCATCATGTACCGGGCATACAATAAACTATCCATACCTTCGTACGTACACAAAGGAGGGTAATAGATACAGTTTTGGGCGTCGCCGTTCTTACGCCCCCAAGT
This sequence comes from uncultured Bacteroidota bacterium, assembly GCA_902786595.1. Taxonomy (GTDB): domain Bacteria; phylum Bacteroidota; class Bacteroidia; order Bacteroidales; family WCHB1-69; genus F23-D06. Next base: position 14,536 of record CADADB010000011.1, read on the forward strand.
CATGTAAAAAGCAATCTTGGCGTCAGGATTATACAGCCGGACAGCATTACAAAGCTGTTGAGCGTATGGATAAGATTCCTGCATAAACTGGTTTTCCGGAAAAGAAGGCAACTGGCTTTGTTCTTGCAAAATCACATAGTCATAACCTCCGGATTGTATTTCATCCATAGAATAAGTACAATGCTGCTGGAAAGTGTAACCACCCGGAGCCATAGAGGTAACCGAAACAGATTCACCTGTAGAATTGTAAATCTGTTGGACAATAGCAGGAAGGTTGTTGACGGAAGTATAACTGTTACCTATGAACAAAAATTTCTGCGATTGGGCGTTAATCCCAATAAAGGATATAAGGATAAGAAAGACCGATATGAACCTTTTCATTAATATTTGAAAACGTTTTTCTTTATCTCTTGATAGCGAACCGTCCGTTGGACCGTAAACTTTGTTTTCACGTGAAAAGTGGAAACAAGTGTTTCTGAATCAGTGGAAAATGAAATCTCATCAGTCAAAGACTTTAAGACAAAAAGAGCGGTGTTGTCCTCATCTTCCTTAGACAAGGATTTGAAATCACCGTTCTGTAAGGTGTAATTGAACGACACCTCATCGTTGTCAATCAAAAAAGCGACATCTAAGGTGAAGTTTGGAAGGTGGTCGGTCAGATAATCCCCTACCATCTGATTGGCCATGGATAGAGTGCCAAACTCTTTCTCAATGGCATAATCCTCGCAAACATTTTCAATAGTTTGAAGAGTCTTTTCGTAAAAATCACTTTGGTTCAAATCGGTCAATAATATCTCAATCATATCCTTAAAATTATTCAATGTTATAAAAATAGTTGTTCGCCTTTGCCTTATAATAATAATTCAAATTTGCCGGTACAGAGCGCAACATCTCATTCTGCTGGATCTGTTGCCGGTCAAAATTCCACTCCTTGGGTGGATTCATGTTCGGAATCTGACGCGCCTCGTTGGATTTGCGCTCCTGCTCCTTCTCTCGCTCCAAATCTGCCCGCTCGCTTTGCAAAAGACGTGTGGTGATGTCTTTCTGACGATTGATGGTCTGCTGGGTAATCTGTCGATTGACCAGCTCCTTTTCCGTCTTCTGCATATCCTCGATGATCTTATCGAGCGACTTGTCCCCTACCCCATTCAACGACTTCTGCTCGTTTTGATAATCCTGCAACATCTTCCGTATCGCTTCCTGCTGGGCGGCCATTTTGGCAAACTGCTCACTCATATTCTGCTGCGGCATTCCCGTCTGACCCTGTTTCTGCTGTTGCTCCATTGACTTTTTCATCGCCTCCATCTGACGGTTAAGCTGCTGCTGTAATTCCCGTGCACTTGCTTTTTTCGGTTTGCCTTTACCTCCAGGATTATTACACGATCCATTTCCGGATTTGTTACATTTTGACTTACATTTTTGTTGTTGCTGCTGCATGTCCTTCATGGATTCCATCAGCATTAACGCCAGATTGTTCATGGAAGTCAACGCAAACTGTTGGTTTTTTGCAGCCGCGGAAACCCTCCGGTTTTGCAACTCGGATTGTGTCGTCTCTATATTGCTCTGAATCTTTGAAAGCTCCTTTTGAATAAAGGGTTTTACCGCCGCTTGTCTTCTGGCAAGAGCATTCAACGAATCCTCAATATGCCCCATATTCTGCTTTACCTCAAACTGCTTTTTCATCACATCGGAAAAAGAGGAAGACAAAGCACTCATTTTCTGTGTTTTCTTCAAGACAGTCTCCTGATCAAAGGAAATATTGACCAAATTGTCCAAAATCTGGCGTACTGTGGCAATATCTTCAGCAATGTTTTCCAATTCACTCTCATTGAAATCCTGCTCCATCTGCTCCGCCATCTGGTCTATATCGTCGGCTGCTTTTTTCTGGTTGTCGGCAGATTTAGAACGGTTGTTCTTTTCCATATTCTGCATTCCCTGCTGCATGTTCTGCTCGGCATCTTTTTGAATATCATCTGTGTTTTTGAACTTGGTGGGATCATCAAGCTCATTGTTGAGCTTCTTCAGCTCTTCGATGTCTTTTTTAATTTCATTGTATTTATCCTGAGTCTCTTGCTGTTTCTTAAGAAGCTCCTCTTTAGAATATTGCTTGTTTTCGGTTTTTTGAGCGTTTTTTCTCATCTCTTCCGACAAATCATGCATATTCTTAACCGCCTCATTCAGCTTTTTTTCCACTTCTAACTGCTTGTAAAGCTGCAACTGCTGATCCAAAGACTCGTTTATATCCTCAGTGGACATTTTCATTTTCTCCATCTGCTCCTGGATCTGATCCTTGTTCATATTCTGCATCATGGCTTCCAACTCCTTGATCATCTCTTTCATCTCGTCCGTAAGAATCTCATCCATTCGCTTTTGAAGCTCCTGTTGTTTTCTGAAAATATCCTCATCTACATTCTTGTACTGGTTCTCCACCTGCTGGTGATTTTCCTGCTTTTCCTTGAGCTCGTTTATCTTATCTTGCAATTGCTGATAATCTTTCATCAATTTCTCAAGATTCTTCTTATCCTGCCACGAAAGTTCCTTCTGCTGCACCATTTTCTGCTGCATTTTCTCTATTTCTTTCGCCAAATCCTTGGATTCTTTCAGCAAATCAGCATAATCGGATTTAGTTTGCTCTTCGGCTTTCTGCAGGTCATTTTCAATCTCGTCCATCGTGCGGACACGATAAGACTGAACCGATGACTTGGTTGACTTAGCCCCATTCACACCATCGTTGTCGAACACTTGAAAATAATATTCAATTTGCTCGCCAGGATTCAACTGGAACATATTTTGGTCAAAATAATAGTAGAAATCCTGAATGGTAACACTATTTTGAATTTTAATGGGCACAACATTGTTTGAGGATAAGATTTTCCCGTCCTTGTTCAACTTGTTATAAACAAACTGCAATTTGGAAAAACCATAGTCGTCCTTTATGTTTCCTTTGAAATAAATCCTGTCATTATACGTCGAATCCTGTTGGGATTGCACTATAATGTCGGGATACATGTCTTTAATCACATTCACCTCATCCGAAAGCGTATCTTTGCTTACCGCATACTTGTTTTTGTTAACAATCGAATATGTGAAGGAATTTTTGGCAGTTATATCCACCAGATAAGAATCCTTTTCGGAAGATATTTCTTTCTCGTGGTCATCAACAATGAGAATGAGGTTTTCAGAATTCCGGGTAACAAATTTCCACGTAATGTGAGTGCCTTCCGGTACTGTCAAATTACTCACATTTTCCAACACCTCATCAGGTTTGTTCAGATATGACGGAAAATGCAAAGTAATGTTGAAACCCAGCATCACTGGCTTCGGCAACACATTTATTTCATACAAAGAAGATTGAACTTCATCCGTAACAATTTGGAAATCAGTATTTTCTTTTAAATTCGAAAAAGTGTAGGAAAAAGTGGAATTACTGTTTTTCTCACACTTGTAATTCCTGTTTTTGATTTTCACATAAACCTCATCCGGAACCTCACTACCTTCGACTTTCACGTTTACCGTAAAATCTTCATATTGAAATGCTTTCAAAGAATCATTGGTGATAATGAAGGAATAGGGCGCTGGCTTCTCATAAACTTCCGTGTAATGCACAATGCGCTTGGTGGGTTCTGTGAAAAGTTCCTTTTTAATGGAAAAAAGAAGTAAGAAAACAGCAATAGGAAGTATCATCCACAAGGCAATACGCTTGGTTTTCTCCACCGGAATCGCCTGCACAAAAGAATATGCCTTAAACGAATCGATTTTACTGTCAATAGCAGCAGAAAGAAGATCATAACTTAAATAATCCCCTCTTTCCATCTGCTTTTGCAATTCAAATACATTCAATAATTTATCATCAATCTGATGAAAATGTTTTCCCACAATTCGAGCTATTTCCTCGTTGGTAAGCTGCTTGCCAAGCCCTGCAATTTTCATTACTGGGATGATAATGTAAGCGATGGCCGTAACCAAAGCAAGGGCAATGAAAGAATAAAAAAGAATAGACCGGACTATGGTATTGGAATAGGAAAAATACTCAAACAAAGAAAATGCAATGAAAGTGGCCAACAGGATAATGACAAAGAAGACCACCCCTTTGCATAACTTATTCAGGTAAAATTTCTTAAGAAATTGCCTGATTTTATCGTTCAATATCTGTATCTTTGATGAGCTCATTAGGATTGTCTTCGTATGGAGGTTCATAGCTTATATTGAAAAAATCCCCTCTCTGATTCTGAAAATAGTTTCCCAGGGATTTATTCTGTCCAAAAAAGCGTTTTATGAAGAAAAATCTGAAAAACGAATGATTTGCTTTGTTCAACTTGCTTCTTTTTGAAAACAGCGAATAGAGCTGTTTGGAGCGGGAAGGTTTAGCCACGATATTGGATGCCTGCATTTCAGAAAACATCAGCCGGACAAGAGGAATGTTGACAGGACAAGCCGCTTCACAAGCTCCGCATAGCGTGGTATGGGAGAAAAGATGCTGCGATTCGTTGTATTTGTCCAAACAATTCATCTTAACCAGTTCAATGGGAGATATATTGTCGCATGCAGATGCCACAGGACAAACTTCCAGACATTGGCCACACTGAACACAGTAAAGCGATTCTTTCATAATCTCGGAAGATAGAATATCCTCAATATCATTAAGATAAAGTATAACCGTGATATTCATATCCTCTTGCGATATCACCTGATCCGAAAGATAAGAGAGGTGAGACGGAAAAACATACTGAAGTTTATTCTGGATGATTTTCACATCGGAAGGCATCTTCTTTTCTTTCGCCAAATACTTGAGCGAAATGAAGAAAGACAAGTCTTGCTTATTTGTAATAATTTGGTCAATATTGACTATAACAGCCATATTTTTGGCTTTGTTAAAGCAATAACTTGATTTTTTATCCAAAAAGACCAGTGAACCGCTATCACATACTGCAAAATCGGCATTCAGAACAAGAAGATCAATGTCATCAGAAGAATTCTCGGCCAATTCAACCGGAACCACTTCGGCGAGATGCTGAAAATGGGATTCGAAAGGAATCTGTGTATCAAAAGTGATTCTTCGGGCGTTGTTATCCTTCACGAGCGTGCCCAATGCATTAAACAAAGAATCCTTATCCTTGATCCAGAGCACATTCAACCCTTTCTTCATCAATGAAGACTCCAGGGTGAGCAAATGCTTATCCATATCGTCAAAATAGTTGTGACGAAGAGCATAAGCTTTCTGCCTGATGCTGTCAAAATCCTGTTCTAAGAATGGAGGTTTCATGTTTACAAGTTTATTTTATCGATTCTTCTTTGATGTCTTCCTCCCTCGAAATCAGAATTGAAGAAAACATTCATCGTCTCTATCGCCAGATCACTGGAGATAAAGCGTGCCGGCAACACGAGAATATTGGCATTGTTGTGCTGTTTGGCCAAAGCCGCGATTTCGGGTGCCCAGCACAATGCCGCTCTGATACCGGCGTGCTTGTTGGCAGCCATGCTCATCCCGTTGCCAGTGCCGCATATCAGCACCCCTACCCCATCTTTCTCCTTCAAAACACTTTCGGCAACCGCATGGGCAAAATCAGGATAATCCACGCTTTCAGAGGAATAAGTCCCTTTGTCCTCAAATTCAAAAACACCTTCAAAATGCTTTTTTATCAGCTCTTTCAATTCAAAACCGGCATGATCCGATCCAATGTATATCTTCATTTTTCCTACTTATATATTGGCTGCAAAAATACAAAAAAGATGGATGATTTCAAGACTTCATCCATTCAATTTTTTTTCGCTTTCAGTTTCTTTAAATGATAGAAATTTTATGTTCTATGATTATTAATGCTGTTGAAATGTGGATAACAATTCTAAAGAAAATTTTGAAAAGTCATTTATTAAAAGTAATGAACACTTATGAGCCATGATTGTTAATTGTAATTGTCAGATTATGAATAAGGATATATCCCGAACAATTTCTTTTATTTTTTTTTCAGTGGATAAAAAGTTGGTTTTAAATGACGGTTGAAAGTTCAAAAATTCAGTTCAAAAATCATTTTTTTTGTGCAATATAATTTTATCCCAATTTTTTTCACAGAGATATAAAATCGTAACTTGCGTTATTTGGATAATTAGTCACTTTATAAACATTTTGATGTTGGTAACATTGTAATTTTCTCATACTCATTTTTTTGTTGATATGTTTGAAAAGTCCTTATTTTATTGGGATTTTGATGTAATTGACTGCATATAAATTTGTTGCGTAAAAACACGTAGAGACGTGCCATGGCGCGTCTCTACAAATGGTTTCGAAGATGAAAATAATCGTCTCATCGCTTCATCGTCTCGTCATTATTTTACGGTACTTCCCTCTTTCACCCGTTTCTGTGGCTGCATGATGGAAAGGGTTCCATCAGCGTTTTCAGCCATCAAAACCATGCCGTGAGAATCCACTCCTTTGATATTTTTGGGAGCAAGGTTTATAAGCATTAAAACTTGCTTGCCAACAAGTTCTTCGGGTTGGTAATATTCGGCAATACCGGAGATGATTTCGCGGGTGTCAACGCCAGTGTTCACCTTGAGTTTCAGAAGTTTCTTGGTTTTGGCCACTTTTTCGGCTGCCAAGACAGTTACTACACGGACATCCATTTTCTGGAAATCATCGAATGTGACATCTTCTTTGGCGGGAATGACATCGGCATTTTCAGCTTCATTGGCTTTTTTGGTGTCTTCCAGCTTTTTAACCTGCTTGGCGATGGTTTCATCTTCAATCTTTTCAAACAGATATTCCGCTGGATTGAGTTGGTCACCCGCTTTCAACAAATCGTGACGACCGCCGTCTGACCAGTTTTTATTGTTCAAATTGAGCATTGTTTGCAGTTTTTTCGCTGTGAAAGGCAGGAAAGGTTCGCAAAGAATAGACAAAGAAGCACAAATTTGCAAGGAAATATGCAGAATAGTCTTCACATATTCCGGATTTTCTTTCTGTTTTTTCCAAGGTTCGGTGTCGGTGAGATATTTGTTGCCGAGACGAGCCAGATTCATCAACTCCGCTTGCGCTTCGCGGAACTTGTAATGTTCGATGCACTCCCCTATCCTATTTGGGAATTCAGCCATTTTTTCAATGATTTCCTTCTCATAATCGGTCAGTTCACCGCATTCAGGAATAATTCCGCCATAATATTTGTGGGAAAGAACCACTGTTCTGTTCACAAAATTGCCGAAGATGGCGAGAAGCTCGTTATTATTCTTTGCTTGGAAATCCGCCCAAGTGAAATCCGCATCTTTGGTTTCCGGTGCTATAGATGTCAACGTATAACGCAGAACGTCCTGTTTTCCAGGGAAATCTTCAATGTATTCGTGCGCCCAGACTGCCCAGTTGCGGGATGTAGAGATTTTGTCACCTTCGAGGTTCAGAAATTCGTTAGCCGGGACATTCGTGGGTACAATATAACCGCCATGGGCTTTCAACATGCACGGGAAAATGATGCAGTGGAAAACGATGTTGTCCTTGCCGATGAAATGCACCAGTTCGGAACTTTCGTCCTGCCACCAGGGCTTCCAGTCGGTATTATGTTCCTTAGCCCATTCTTTAGTGGCTGATATATAACCAATTGGCGCGTCAAACCAGACGTAAAGCACTTTACCTTCGGCTTCTTTCAACGGCACTTTCACGCCCCAGGAGAGGTCACGGGTGACGGCGCGGGGTTGCAATCCTTGTTCGATCCACGATTTACATTGTCCATAAACGGTAGGACGCCAGTCGGCTTTGTGTCCTTGCAGAATCCATTCTCTCAACCACGCATCATATTCATTCAGAGGAAGATACCAGTGTTTGGTCTCTTTGAGAACCGGAGTGTTGCCACTGAGAGCCGATTTAGGGTTGATAAGTTCAGTGGCGTTGAGGGCAGATCCGCACGCTTCGCACTGGTCGCCGTAAGCATGTTCGTTGTTGCAGTGCGGACAGGTGCCGGTGATGTAGCGGTCGGCGAGGAACTCATGCGCTTCCTCGTCATAATATTGTTGGGAGACTTTCTCTATCAGTTTACCATTATCGTACAGATATTTGAAGAATTCCGCGGCCGTTTCGTGATGTGTGGGATTCGAGGTTCGTGAGTAGATGTCGAAAGAAATGCCGAGCTCCTCAAAAGACTTCTTGATGATGTTATGGTAGCGGTCAACAATATCCTGCGGGGTCACCCCTTCTTTGCGCGCTTTGATGGTGATCGGCACACCATGTTCGTCGGAACCGCCGATAAAAAGCACCTCTTTGCCGTTGTTGCGAAGGTAGCGGACATAGATATCCGCTGGCACATACACGCCGGCAAGGTGTCCTATATGAACGGGACCGTTAGCGTATGGAAGAGCCGATGTAACCGTGTAGCGTTTTATATCTTTCATATTATCAGTAATTTAGTTATTATTCTAATCGTAATAAATATTTGTAAAAGCCGAACGGCAAATGTACACAAATTACGAATACATCTATTCCTCTATTTTACTCAGTAGATTTTTCAGGGAACAAGAAGACCGTTTCAGGAAGCAGTGGAGACGTTTCAGGAAACGTATCTACTTATTTACATAAGTCTGTTTATAACTTGTTTGAAATGACCAGAATATAAATGTTAATAAAAGCTAATTTTGCATTTTCAAACTTAAATTCAAGTATTATGAAAAAGTTATTTACAACAATGGTTATTATGCTTGCCGTTGCAAGCGTAGCTTTTGCACAGCCCCGCGCTATCGGTGGCCGTCTTGGTTACAACTTGGAATTCTCTTATCAACATGGTATTGGTAGCGGTTTCATGGTGGAACTTGATGCAGGTGCGACAAATGTATGGAACGGTTGGGCATACGCCGATGTGAACGCTATGTTTGACTGGGTTTTCAACATCAATGGCGGCTGGAATTGGTACGTAGGTCCTGGTGTCGGTGTCGGTTTTGGTTTCGGTCACTGGTGGCATGATTATGACTACATTCCTTTCCGTCTCAATGTGGGTGCACAAATCGGTGTTGAGTATCAGTTCAATATCCCGTTGAACCTCAGCTTAGACTGGCGTCCTATGGTCAATGTCTTGGGATTCACTAGAGGAAATGGATACCACTGGTACCAAGGTTTCTATGGCGTTGCACTGGGCGTACGCTACAGATTCTAAAAATTTATTACTTTTGCAGAATTAACAAACGCCGGTTTTAATAATCGGCGTTTGTTGTATTGTGATCAGTGATCAGTGAATAGTGAACATATCCAATAATCGTAAATCGCAAACCGCAAACCGAATGAACTTCAAACTTACATCTTCATACGAACCGTCCGGGGACCAGCCCGAAGCCATCAAAAAACTGGTGGAGGGGCTGAACAATGGCGACAAGGCGCAAACATTGCTCGGCGTGACTGGCTCCGGCAAGACGTTTACCATCGCGAATGTGCTGAACCAGGTGAACCGTCCTGCGCTCGTGTTGAGCCACAACAAGACGCTCGCCGCCCAGCTCTACAGTGAGTTCAAGCAGTTTTTTCCCGAAAACGCAGTAGAATACTATGTTTCCTATTACGATTATTACCAACCGGAAGCGTATATTCCGACTACCAATACTTATATTGAAAAGGATTTGTCCATCAATGACGAGATTGAGAAATTGCGGCTTCACACTACAGCAGCGTTGATGTCGGGACGACGTGATGTTATTGTAGTGGCTTCAGTGTCATGTATTTACGGTATCGGAAATCCGGATGATTTTTCCAAGAATGTCATCCATCTGCATACGGGGATGAAAATCGACCGCAATGCGCTGTTGCTGAAGTTCGTAGCCAGTCTATATTCGCGCACCGAACTCGATTTGCAAGGCGGACAGTTCCGCGTGAAGGGCGACACAGTGGATATTTTCCCGCCTTACAACGAGCACGCTTTCCGTATCATTTTCTGGGACGACGAGATTGAGACTCTGGAAATTATCGAGGCGGCTACGGGTGGGGTCATCACCAAAGAGGAGAACATTGTGATTTATCCGGCGAGTTTGTTCGTCACCACGCAACAGACGATGAACGATGCCATTAATCAGATTTTGTTGGATTTGGGTGAACAACGCGATTATCTGAAATCAATCGGCAAACATTTGGAAGCCAAGCGATTGGAAGACCGTGTGACGTATGATGTGGAGATGATGAAGGAGTTGGGATACTGTTCCGGTATTGAAAACTATTCACGCTACTTCGACAAGCGTGAGCCGGGGATGCGTCCGTTCTGCATCCTTGACTTTTTCCCTGAAGACTTTGTGTTAGTGATAGATGAGAGCCATGTCACGGTGCCACAGATCGGGGCAATGTACGGCGGTGACCGTTCCCGTAAGATCAACTTGGTGGAGTACGGTTTCCGGCTGCCTGCCGCCTTGGACAACCGTCCACTGAAGTTCGACGAATTCGAGGCGCTGGTGGGGCAGACGATCTACATGAGCGCGACGCCGGCAGACTACGAACTTGAGCAGTCGGGCGGGGTAGTGGTGGAGCAGGTGGTGCGGCCCACGGGACTGTTGGATCCGCCGATAGAGGTACGTCCCGCCACCAACCAGGTTGACGACTTGTTGAACGAGATTGAAGATACTGTCGATAAGGGCGAACGCGTGTTGGTGACCACACTGACCAAGCGCATGGCCGAAGAGTTGAATACTTACCTTATAAATATTGGAATAAGAGCATGTTACATTCATTCCGATGTGGAAACCCTTGACAGAGTGGAGATTTTGCAGAACTTGCGCGCCGGAGCCATTGACGTTTTAGTGGGCGTAAACCTGCTGCGTGAGGGTTTGGATCTGCCGGAAGTATCCTTGGTGGCCATCATGGATGCAGATAAGGAGGGTTTCCTGCGCAACGTGCGTTCGCTCACGCAGACGGCTGGACGTGCCGCGCGCCACGTCAATGGTCGGGTGATTTTCTACGCCAACAAAATCACCAAATCGATGCAGGCGACGATAGACGAAACCAATCGCCGTCGTTCCAAACAGATAGCTTACAACGAGTTACATCACATTGTGCCAAAAGGGGTGGTGAAGTCGGACGAGATGTTGCTCACAGGAATGTCAGGAGAGAACGGCAAGCAAAAAAAACAAGGGGTTCAGTATGTTCCAAAGGAAAAGAAAATGTCCGCTGTTGCGGAAGATTTGTCCATGTATAATGTGGAACAGCTTGAGAAAAAGAAAAAATCATATCGTAAAGAGATGGAAAAAGCGGTGAAGGAGCTGGATTTCGAGAAAGCTGCCGAGTACCGCGACGCAATAGTGGCCATTGAAAACAGGATTCGGGAGTACTGAAACTATGACTATGACTATAACTATAACTTAAACTTAGACTTAAACTGTTACCTATAATACTTATTATCACCGTTTATCACCGAAGTCTTACGTCTTACGTCCCACGTCTTACGTCTTACGTCCCACGTCTTACGTCTTACGTCCCACGTCTTACGTCTTACGTCTCACGTCCCACGTCTCACGTCTCATGTCTGAAATCTCAAAAAAGTTAAAAAGTATTAATTCCCAAAAAAATCGTATATTTGCGGCCTGATTATGGATAGAATGGATTTTGAAGATATTAGGCCTTATACGGACGCTGAATTCAAGGAGGCGTACTATCGGTTAATGGAGGATCCCCGATTTAAAGATGCTTTGCGTCTTTGTCTTCAGAATTACAATGTGGAGGATTTTCGGAAAGACTTGGATAAATTCCAAACCATTGAAGAGGTTCAGGTGGATTTTGACAAGCGTTTTCTGGATGTGTTCCTTTCCCAGTCAACCAAGGGGATTGCCTTGTCGGGAATTGAAAATTTAGAGGAGGACAAGACTTATATGTTTATCGGGAACCATCGCGACATCACGTTGGATCCCGCGTTGTTGCAATACTATTTTTTCATTGAAAAGAAGAAAACTTCCCGTATCGCGATGGGTGACAACCTATTCACCACCCCGTTGTTGGGCGAGATCGCGAAGCTGAACAAGATGATCAAGGTGAAGCGGGGAGGAACCATGCGCGAGAAGTTGGTCAATTTCCAGAAATTGGCTGCCTATATCCAGTATTCGCTTTTTGAAGATAAGGAATCTGTATGGATTGCCCAGCGTGATGGGCGCACCAAAGACGGCAACGATTACACCAAGCAAGGTCTGTTGAAGATGATTACCATGGGCAACGACAAGAATTTGCTTGAAACTATGCGTAGGATGAACATCACCCCATTGACGGTCTCCTACGAGTATGAGTCCTGCGACAAAATGAAAGCCCGTGAACTCGCTTTGAGCGAAAACGGTCCGTACGTGAAGGAGCCGGGCGAGGATTTCAACAGCATCAAACAGGGCATTTTCGGGCAGAAGGGTAGGGTAGCGCTCACCATTGGCCATCCACTCGGCGATGAACTGGATCAGGTTCCGGAAAATCTTAACAACAATGACAAACTTTATTTTGTCTGTAAGCTGATAGACAAACAGATATACAAGAATTATGTGCTGTATCCCAACAACTATATCGCGCATGATTTGATGCATCAGAATCAGGAATATGCCCACCATTACACTCCGGAAGAGAAGTCGAAGTTTGAAGCTTATTTGGAAATGCAATCCCATACCAGTGACGTGCCGGAGGAAAAAATGCGTGCCAATCTCCTGAAAATTTACGCCACTCCTGTGGATAATTATATGAAAGCAACTTCTGAAGAGAATTAATATTTTTTAACGCTATATGGATGAGATTCAACCCCCGTCGCAACCGAAAATTTTAATCATCAGACTGAGCTCCATCGGCGACATTGTGCTGACCACGCCGGTAATCAGAGCGGTGAACGAGCAACTGCCTGAGGCAGAGGTTCATTTCTTGGTCAGAAAAGATTTAGTTTCTGTGGTTGAGAACAACCCTCACATTCACAAGGTGCATATTTATGACCCTGAAAATGTAAGTCAAACCATTGATGAGTTACGTCAAGAGCAATTCACCGTGGTCATTGATTTGCAGAAAACGTTGCGTTCCCGCAAAGTGGTTCGCCGCTTGAAAGTGCCTTCCTATACATTCCATAAGTATAATCTTTCGAAGTGGATTTGTTATCGTCTCAAGATGAACGGTTTGCCGGAATCGCATATCGTGGAGCGGTACTTTGAAGCGGTCAAGGAATTGGATGTTCATAATGACCACAAAGGTTTGGAATTTTATATTCCTGAAAATCAAGGATTTGAAGAAGATGATCTGCCGATGATGTTTGACGACGGATTCGTGGCCATCGTGTTGGCGGCGCAGCATTTCACGAAACGTATTCCGGTGAGCAAAGTGGTGGAAATCGGCAGCATTCTGCACAAGCCCATCATGCTGTTGGGTGGCAAAGACGTGTTTGAGGAGGGTGAGCAGGTGGTGGCTCAGCTCGGCGAGCGCGCTACCAACGGCTGTGGCAAATACACGCTGTACCAGTCGGCGGCCATTCTGCAACATGCTGATTGTGTGATTACTGGCGACACAGGCCTGATGCATATATCGGCGGCGTTACACAAGCCCACGGCGGCCATTTTCGGCTCCACCATCCCCGAATATGGTTACTATCCCTATATGCCCGGTGAACGCGAAAAGTTCCGTAATTTCGAGGTCTGTCCGCTCAACTGCCGCCCGTGCTCCAAATTCGGTAGCTCCAGCTGCCGGCGGAAACATTTCAAGTGTATGAAGAACATTTCAGCCACGGAGGTGGCGGAGTGGGTGAACCGGTTTTAATGCATTATGCATAATTCATAATGCATAATTAGGAATAGAACTTTTATGTTTTGTTCCTTAATTTCTTAATATATTCTACAACAACGAGGTTCGATTTGACGCGAAACCTCACCTCATATCCGTCAAACGGAAAACCATAAACCCTTTCTTCGTCGTGGTGGTAGGCGGGACGTGGGTCCTGGGCCAGTACCTCACGCAATTTTTCCAACTTTTCGGGTTTCAGCTTTTTGGCGATTACGTCGGGGATTTCCACTTCAAGCTGGTAGTCCTCGTGCTCTTGCGTGAACCCTTTGGTGGCTTCCGGGTGGCAATCGGTGGTGAGCAGATAAGGTTTGATGTCGTAAATCGGAGTGTTGTCCATGAGGTCGGCACCGCCCACGAGTAGGGTAGGGTTCTTGGGGTTGAGGTCGGCCTCGATGAGCTCCACGCAGGAGAGTCCGATGGGATTGGGACGGAAAGGTGAGCGCGTGGCGAAGACACCCATGCGACGGTTGCCGCCGAGTCGTGGAGGACGTACCGTCGGCGACCATCCCTCCTGCTGTACTTCCGAGAAACCCCAGATCAGCCACAAATGGGAAAACTCCTCGATGCCGCGCAGCGCTTCCGCATTCCGGTACGCGGGCTCGAACACGATACGAGCCCGCAACGACGACACCAACCCGCTCTGCCTCGGGATCCCGAACTTCGTCGGGAACTCGCTGCGAATACGGGCGATGACCTTGGTTTCAATAATTTGGTTGTCCATGTATCCTTTATTCTTTGGCTTGCAAATGTATATAATTTTTGAATAATAGAGAAAATGATACCCTCTTTTAGACACCCAACGACGTGAAGAACCGAATAACATCTACACTTTCAACATTCTTTTCAATTTTTACAATTAATTATTAATAAATATATAGTTATTTTTGTATTAATATTATTTATATCTTTGCCAAATCTAAATAGACAGATTTGAAAAAGGAACATATTGAAAAACATCCGATTGACCTTTCTACAGAAGTGGTTGCAACATACCCGAATGGTGGGAAGGTGGTAGTGTATAATGCCATTGACCGTACTACTGAAGATTTCCATCGTATCATGATTTGCTCGATGTTCTTCGCGCAACAAGGTAAGCTGGTGGTGATGCCGCCGAAATTGGATGTGCCGTACAAAAACCCTGCTTATAACAAAATATTCTGCACTCTTCGTGGAACGCCTTATTACGGCAAATGCCCTGATATGCTAGTGGATGGCCAAGGATATGAACATGAAGGATATATTACAGAAAACCCAAAACATGCTATAAAGAATATGCTCAAGCATGGGTTGATTCAATCCGATAAAATAATAATAGATAAAACCGAATTGACAGAGAATTATATTAAGTCTCGAATAAAGGGAAAAATATTAGAAGGGAAAAAAGTGACCGAAGTGTGGATCAGAGAAGGCGAGAGTTTGAGGATGGTTTATAAAAATACGAACGACCAACCCAAATGAATGAATTGGCCGCCGGCCGCCGAATCCGCAGAATCGACAATGCAAAAATACACTTTTTTTAATATCCAAACATTTTTCGATAATAATTTCTAAAAAAAAGTAGAGACGTACCGTTGGCGCGTCTCTACTTCTACAGGGACATAAAAGCCCCTATATGATCTCTCATCTTCTCATCGCATCACCGTTTCTCCATCCGATACCCCACCGTCGCGAAGAACAAGATGTATGCGTAGCTGACGAACAACAACGCGTAGGCGGAGTGCGGGTTCACCGCATCGGCGATTCGTCCGTAGATCAGTGGCATCACGGCACCGCCCACGATGGCCATCACCATCAGTGCGGAGGCGAACTCGGTGTGGTCGCCCAAATCATGGATAGCCAACGGCCAGATGGCGGGCCACATGATGGCGTGCGCGAAGCTCAGGCAGATGATGGCAATGATGGAGACAATGCCCGTTGTGCACAATGCCACGATAACCAACGCGACGGAGAGCAGCAACTGGATGATCAGGGCCTGCCGTTGCGAAATAACTTTCGGCACAAACAGGATGCCGCAAATATAACCCACCAACAGGGCGATTAAAGCGTAAACACCGAAATAATGGGAAACTGCGGTGGGAATGCCATAATAGTCGCCGTAAGGAATCAAAGTGTCGATGGCGATAACTTCCGCACCCACATAGAAGAAGATGGCGAAAACGCCGAGCCACAAATACGGGAAGCTGAAGATGCTGGTCTTCTTGCCGTCCACAATTTTCTCTTCCTCAACGATTTCCGGCAGATGCGCCGTCTTGATGAAAAGCACCAATGCAATGAGAACGGCCGTCATGATGAGGTATGGGATGATGACGCCGTTGGAGAGCTGCTGCAGCATGGCTTCTTTTTCCGGACCGGGGGCCATCTCCTTGATGCTCTCGAAGAGGTGTTCTTTGCCGCTGAACAGGGCGTTATAGAGGACCAGGATGCCGATCATGCCGGCCACCTTGTTGCAGATGCCCATGATGCTCATGCGCCGCGCCGCCGACTCAATCGGACCGATGACCGTGACGAAGGGGTTACTGGCGGTCTGCAACAGTGACAATCCGCTGCCTTGCAGGAAAAGACCCAGCAAGAACATCGGGTAGCTGCGCATTTTCGCTCCCGGGATGAACATCATGCAGCCGATAGCCATGACGACCAACCCTAATGCCATGCCGTTGCTGTATCCTGTCTTCTTCAACACGAAAGAAGACGGAATCGACATCACAAAATAGGCGATGTAGAAGGCGAACGTCACCAAATAGCCCTGCACTTGGGTGGTCAGTTCGCAGGAAGTGCGCATGTAGGGGATCAAAATGTTGTTCAGCCATGTCACGAAACCGAATACGAAGAACAGCGATCCGATGACGAACATGCTATAGGCAGTACTTTTCTTTTTTTCTTCCATAAACATTCGAATTTACTTGATTCTTTTCATCAATTCCGCCTTTTTGGCATCATATTCCTCTTGGGTGATGATCTGGAGATCCAGTTTTTCCTTCCACTTCTTCAATTCTTGTATGGCGGCATCGGAGGCCATCTCTTCCAGATTAGCTTTGACGACCACCTCTTTTGTGGCAATTGCTTCTTCAAAGTTGGTGCAGGCCAGACCGCCGCGATTCAGCACGAGGTAGATTTTGCAGCCGCATGTCATTTTGTTGAAAGGATCCACAGGCACGCATTGGATTCTCTTAATGGTGGCTACACCGCCGGCACGGTTTTCGATACGCTCCGCACGCTCTTGACTTACCGCACGATCAGAAGTTGTAGCTTTTTCATCTTCTGCCAGTGCGTTTAACCAACTTCCTGTAACATCCTTGAAATAGACATAATATTTGCCATTTGTCGGATAACCGTATGTAATGGTGGAGCCAATCTTGTACGTTACTCCGTCGGACGCCACATAAGTCGTGATGTCATCACCACCCTTTTTCCCGGTTAACTCTTTGGCCGACTTTTGTTCCAAAATATCTTGGTAGGTGACGGTTTGCGCATTAGAAATCAAACACAATCCTACAAAAAGAAGAATAAAAAGCTTTTTCATTGTTTATAAGTGTTTTAATTGATGAATCATATTTTCGGGATTTTCCGCTTTGAAAACGGCATTTCCGGCTACCACCGCGTCGGCGCCGGCCTTGATGATGTCCGCAATGTTGTCCGCATTTACGCCGCCATCGACCTCGATGAGCGCATTCGAATGATTGCGCTTGATCATTGCGCGGAGTTCAGCAATGCGGTGCAGCGAACGTTGGATGAATTTCTGACCGCCAAAGCCAGGATTTACAGACATAATCAGCACTAAATCAACATCTTGTATAATGTCTTCCAATCCAGCAACCGGTGTGTGGGGATTGAGGGCTACGCCCGCCAGCATGTCATGTTCTTTGATTTGGTATATCGTGCGGTGCAAATGTGTGCAGGCCTCCCAGTGGATGGTCAGCATATCGCAACCTATCTCCTTGAAAGTTTGGATGTAACGTTCCGGTTGCACAATCATCAGATGTGTGTCCAACGGCTTTTCGGACAACTTTCTGACCGCCTTGATGACAGGCATTCCGAAAGAGATGTTCGGCACAAAAACACCATCCATAACATCCAGATGAATCCAGTCTGCTTCTGAATGGTTCAACATGGCAATCTCTTCTCCCAATCGGTTGAAATCCGCCGACAACAACGACGGAGCAATAATCGGCTTTACACTCATTTTCTGTAAATTTGAGGGCGCAAAAGTACTAAAAATTGGATTATCTCCGCAACCCTAATTTATCCCCACTTTAACCCTTAACCCTTAACCTTTAACCCTTAACCTTTAACCCTTAACCCTTAACCCTTAACCCTTGAACCTTAACCCTTAACCCTTGAACCTTAACCCTTAAACTCAATACCTCACCTCTAACTTCTGGTCCCCATAATGGAACACAAACGTTCCGGAATGCCACTCAAAATGCTGGTAATCATCAACGTATGTGTTAAAGAAATCTTCATCAACATGGAATGTAACCGTTCGGGACTCTCCTTTAGGAATGAATACCCGCTGAAAACCGACCAGCGTTTTCACAGGACTGCGTTTGTCTCCAGTGTTGGTCAGATATAGCTGCGCCACCTCTTCACCATCACAGTTGCCCGTGTTTTTTATGGAATAAGAAAATGTATGCTCATTAGGATTGTATTGTCCATCCTCATATTCGAAAGTTGTGTAGCTCAGGCCATAGCCGAAAGGATAGAGCGGCTTTTCGGTCAGAAAACGGTAAGTGCGGTTTTCCATTTCGTAGCTGTCGAAGGGCGGGAGTTCGTTTTGGGAACTGTAAAAAGTCACGGGCAGTTTGCCGCTTGGGTTAACCTTTCCGAAAAGCACGTCAGCCACGGCGGTTCCTGCCGCCTGACCGCCATACCAGGCCGCCAGCACGGCATCGAGGTTCTCATCTTCCCAGTCTAAAGCTACCGCACCGCCGGAACAGAGAACAAATACCATAGGTTTTCCCATCTTCTTGATTTTCATCAACATACCTTCCTGAATACGCGGCAGATCGATATTTGTTCTATCGCCGCCATGGAATCCGTCCATCTCTACTTTCAACTCTTCGCCTTCTAACTCAGGGGAAAGCCCACCCACGAAAATCACAAGATCGCACTTGGAAATCTGACGGTTAAAATCATGCGGCAGACGATACTTGCCATCAACATGGTGACAGGCAGTGTCGAAATAGATTTTAGGACGTTGGTTTTCTGGCAACGTATGGATATAGTTGACGATACCTTCATAGATGGTTACGGCATGGCGCGGTGTGCCGTTATAATTTCCACACAACATGACCGAATCCGCCGCATTGGGCCCAACAATAGCTATTTTTTTGAATTTTCCAGGTTGCAACGGCAAGATATTCCCTTTGTTTTGAAGAAGGACGATGCTTTTTTGCGCCATTTCGAGAGCTTTTTCCTCAAACTTGGCGGTGTCGGGCATTTGAGTGAAGGGTTGCTCAGGATCAAACATTCCCAAAGCGAGACGCGATTTAAGTATTTTAAATACATGGTTGTCAATAATATACATCGGTATTAATCCCTTAATGTATGCATCTTTCAAGGCATTGAGACCGCTGCCGCACTCCAAGTCGATAACGGAACCGAAAGCGGCGGCGGCAGCATCGGCGGCGGTAGCGTGCGTTTCGTGCCGCGGAATCACCGTGTCACGCTCCCAACAATCGTTCAACGCCCAGCAATCCGTCACAAAAAGGTTATCGTAACCCCACTGATTTTGAAGTATTTGGACGAGCAGATCATTATTGGTGCAGCAGGGTTCCCCGTTCAGCCGGTTGTAACCGCACATCACCATGCCCACGTCTGTGTGACTTACAATGTACTTAAAAGCAGGCAGATAGGTTGTCCACAAGGCGCGGCCGCTGACATTCGCGTCAAAAGAGTGCCGGTCGGCTTCGGGACCGCTGTGCACGGCAAAGTGCTTGATGCAGGCAAGGGCCTTGTAGCGGCCATTGATTTGCTGTTGTAGCCCTTTCACACATGCGGTGCCCATGCGGGCGGTGAGGTAAGGATCTTCGCCGTAGGTTTCCATGCCTCTTCCCCAACGCGGGTCGCGGAAAATGTTGATATTCGGGGTGAAAAACGTCAGTCCGGTATAATCGCCGTATTGGCCGGCATGCTGAGCGCGATAGTACTTCATCCGGGCCTCGTCCGCAATCATGCCGAACATTTCCTGCACAGAATTGTCATCAAAAGTGGCGGCTAAAGCGGTTGGCATAGGATATACAGTGGCGTAACCGTTACGTGCCACTCCGTGCAATGCTTCGTTCCACCAACTATAGGCAGGAATACCCAGTCGCTCTATGGCCGGGTTCTGATGTTCCATCATGCCTAGCTTTTCTTCCAAAGTGAGTTGATTCAAAAGGAGTTGCGCTCGCTCATCAATGGAAAGATTCGGGTTGCGGAAATCCTGCTGCGCGATAGCGCAACAAGAAAACAGTATTCCTATAATGCTGAAGATTATTTTGCTCATAATATTACCGAACAATCAATTTTCGAGTGATAAAAGTGTTATCTTTTTGTATGTAAACAAGATATGTTCCTGATTTTAATCCCTTCGTGGCGATGCGGTTCGTTCCTGGCTGCGCCTCGCCGAACATCACGCATTGTCCCGCTATATTGAAAATCTTCCAATTCAAATTTTCTTCCGTAGGGTTCTCCAATGTGACTGCCCCATGAGTGACAGGATTCGGAAATAGGTTAATTTTCGTTAAAAGATTGTTTTGCATGGATTCCGGATTCGACACACAGAAAGGGATGTACGTAACTAAACCGTAACTGTCATTGTCTGGCTTATGAAAAATTACATTCTCGACAGAATCGGCGGTGGAGTATCCCCAGTAGTTGCCGACCGCGTCCATATTGCTGTTGGCATTGTTGTACAGTTCGTAATCCACACCGCCGTTTCCATTGTTATACAGTACGTTGTAACCGTAATCCTCTGCCGTGCCCATATCCAAATGATGATAATAGATGGCGGTGACACCCCAGAGGTTGCCGGTGATGAGGTTGCGGCGCAGCTTGGCGGCACAGGTAGTGTCGTAACCGTAAATGCTGATTCCACTGCCACCGTTATTCGGTGTTACCTCCAAGTCATTGTCGATAAACTGATTATCGTAAATTTCAGCGGAAATACGATAGCCGTTTTGCGTGTAACCATAGCGGTTGTTCGTGATTACATTGTCCTTCAGCAGCACATGCGTGACTCCCGGATTCGACAAGTTGGAAATGCCGATGCCACCAGACATCGTACTGGCTACACCTTCGATACGGTTACCGATAATGAAAATCGTGTCCGTTGTGCCCGGTCCGATGTTGATCTGGGGATTATTGGTGTTCGCCAAAACATTGTTATAGAAAACATTATTCAAGATTCTCGGGCACCCGTCAGCATTGACCGCCGATTGGATGGCACACGCTTGGTTGTCATGAAAATAGCAGTTCCGAATCACAGGATGACAGTTTATATAACCAATGACATGATTCGAAAAATGATCAAATTCGCAAGAATCGATAACCATGCCGCTGTTTATCAGCTTAATTCCCTGGCAATAGCGAAAGTGGACATTCAATAACGAGCTCAACGAAGACTCCTCAAAACGGAGTTCAAAATAGTTGTTTTGTGTTGAATCCCCTTGAAAGACAAGAGGTTGGTTTCGTGTTTCCGTTTGCAAACAACCTATAATCGTTAAAGTGACACCGTTGTTGACCACTACAGACATTGCGGAAGATTCCAGTGTCAGCATGTCATTAGCCGATAAGGTTAAATTTTGTGAAATCACATAGTGTCCTGATGTGCTGGCTTGAACAGCTGAAGGTGCGGCTGTGCATAGGGATTCAAGTGTGTAGGTTTGTCCGTTTCCCGGAGAAACCCATTGTGCAAAACTATAATTGACAAAGAATAATCCAGTAATAACGATTAACAATTTTTTCATGACAAAAATTTAATCGGCAAAGGTACATAAATTACAAATACGCACACTAACAAAAGACCGCGGTAGAGACGTTTCAGGAAACGTCTCTACACGTTGGATTAAATTGTAAAAAATGACCCGAACCGATTCGGATCACAACGACAGCATCCCCTTAAATGGTTTTTTGAAAGAGCGCGACAAATCAAACGTGGCATTGTCGGCAATCAAAATGCGGTTTTTGAGCACACCGGTGACTTTGTCCATATTGACCACCACAGAACGGTTTATTTTCAGAAATTTGTTTTTAGGGAATTTGTTGTGGAACATTTTCAGATTACTACGGAAATATTTTCTGAAACCATTTTCAAAATAGACGCACACTTGATTCCCCACTTTTTTGAAATACAGGACATTGTCGAAAACAATGCGGATGGATTCCTCGTTCCGGGTGCCCATGATAAAGATGGATTTCGGGATCTGATCGTCTTGGTTGTACGACATGGTTTGCTCCTCCACTCGTTGCAGCATCTTTTGATCCAGTTTGTTGTACGTTCCATATATGTTCAGGATTTTCCCCATGATGCTGTTCAGCTCCCTTTCTGTATAAGGTGCGTAAAACACCTCAAAAAATCCCATTTTAAGAAACTGTTTCACCTTTTTTGTATGAATCATGTCACACAGTCCAACGATAAAAGGAGGTTTTCTGATGTCGTGCAATACCTCTGAAAATCCCAAATCCAGGAAAAAGATCATAGGGGTGTGGTTGTTCAAATAATCCACCGCTTCTGCGGTATGGTGGCATACAAAGGCAATGTTAATGGAATAATATTTTGATAATAAGCCCTTTAGCAAATCCACCTTAGCTTCCTCGTCACAAAGAATTACTACTTCAAAATTTTTATTTGTTACCATAATGATTTAGTTATTATAGGTAAAAGTAAATATTTTTACCATTGATTTTAATAAATTATGAAAAATAATGGTCAAAAGTTAGATTTTGCCATAAAAACAACATCATTAGTGATAAAAAGTGCGCAGTTGTTGAGTTAAGTTGAAATTTGCCTTTTTTAACATGATAGCTGCATTTATTATTAATAGCAACCAAAAAAGTGTTAAAAGTTGCAAATTATGAAGATTTAAAAGAAACTTTTGCTTTTTGATGTTGTGTTGATCGTATAGGATTTTCACATATTAGTGGTATCTATCCATAATCGGTTCTCATTTGGGCCTCTTCATTGAAAAGCAAATCCCTAAGCGTATTTAATTGCTCAAGGGTGTATTGGTGCCAGTGTTGCGATGGCATAAGCCAATTTGGACATTTTTCCGGCATCCAAAAATGGAAATTGTCGTATAAGGCATTTCGTTCCAGATCAGGTTGTTGCTGCTGTTTGGCTCTCACAAACTGCAGAATCCGAAGTCCGTCGGCTTTTTGGTGGAATGCTTTTACAAAATGTTGGAAATCAGATACATTTTCTCGAATATCCTGCCAAATGTCCGGTTTTTGATTCTCTTTCTGAAGAAACCGCAAAAAATCATTATCCTTGACGGAAAGCTTGTTTTCATAAAGTTCCCTCAATTTTCCGTATGCTTCTTGAATAGAAGTGAAAAACGAGAAGTGATAAATCGGGTAACTGTCCCAAATTCCTTCAGCACCTAGTTTCATGGCGGGGCCAGTCCCGAAGGGAACACGGTCGGAATAGCGACCGGCTGGATAGACGCATTCGGTGTTAAAAAGACTTAAACCGCCCATTTTGCAAAACTTTTGGACAAGATAAAAGTCCTCCCCGCTTTGATAAGGGGTGATGTTTCCGATTTTCTTAAGACTGCATGCACGCATGGCTATGGCCGAGCCCAAAGCGGTGAAACCGTAAGGACTGCTGATTTTCAGCAAATTAACGGCGTAGTTCCTCATATATATTTCATATCGGAGGAGCGCCTTGTCACGGATTTCATCGCCGCCGTTCAGCGGGTGGTAGTAGGGAACAGACATAGCGGTCATTTCCGGATTCCGCTCAAACCGGTCTGCCACGGATTGCAGGTAGCAGGTTCCGAATGTCGTGTCGGCGTCCAGACTAATGATAATGTCTTTGGGGTCACATTCAGATAATATCCGTTCAAACAATACTTTGCGTGCAAAGCCAACCCCCGTTTTCTTCCCTTTCCAGCCAAGTCCTGGCGAAGCAAAATCCAGAATATGAAGTGTCAAGGACTTGTAACCGTGAAGAAATTCCAACAGTTTTTGGTTGTTTTTGCATACAGTTTGTCGTTCAGGATGGTTCCAGTATTCATCTGGTTGATTCACACAGACATATACCTCGAAAGGAAGGCGTGTGTCTTGTTTGGAGAGTGCATCCAACGTGACGGGCAGGTAGTCCAGCTCGTCCATGGCAGGGATGGCGATGCGTAAAGTCGGCATCTACTTCACGGTAATCGTAATGTCTCGAGTGCGTGCGGCTTGTTCGATATTGTCGCGTGCATAGACAAAGTGCAGGGTTTGGGAGCCCTTCTGAACGGCATCGAATTTCCAGAAACGATGGCTTGAAGCGCCTACAATACCCGCAGGTGCATCGCTTGTGTAACGGTCGCCGGCACTTTTCACAATATTGATATCACTCTCATTGACCAATTGCCACCAAAAACCAGTGGAGGCGTTGGTGATGAATTCAATTTCGCAGGATTGCCCTTTTTTCAGTACAATCTCGTTGGTATCCTTGTTCACGGAAACTAATTTTTGTTGTGCCTTGCAGCTCACAAGAAGGAGAATGACAACTCCCAAATAAACGACTTTTCTCATTTTTGTTTCTATTAAAGTGCAAAAATACGTTTTTTCTGCTTAGACTGCCAAAATGATGAAAAATAAAAAGAGTCCGGTTATCCGGACTCTTTCGTGTTCCAGCTGGGGCTCGAACCCAGGACCCCATCCTTAAAAGGGATGTGCTCTACCTGCTGAGCTACTGAAACGCCTCTTTTTTGAGGTTGCAAAAATACACTTTTTTTAATATGAGAGTGATTTTTCGAAATAAAAAATTATTCTACCATAAAATATTGAAAATCAATATAATAAGAAAAAATTCATTTTTGTTGAATTATTGCCGAAATTATCTATATTTGCAACATATCTAATTGATTATAAACATGTTAAAAAAATAAATAGCAAAAAACAAAAAGATTCGCTTAGGCGAAGAAAAAGGAAAAATAACGGTCATTTTGTGTAAAAATGATTATCAGGAAGAGAATACTTTCAAAAATCAAAAATATGAAAAAATTGATATTAACTCCCCAAAAAGACACGGTAACCCTTTGCCTGCCTCAGGAATGGGTCGGGAAACCGTTGGTGTGCGTGTTGCGCCATCCGGATGAAAAAGGCGCATACCCTAATGATTCGGAATTTGTTTCCGAAGTTCGCGAAGAGAGCATTGGGTATCAAGCGACCCGTTACAGACAAGTCAGACGACAGAGGAAAAAGAGATTAAGAAAAAAAACAAGTGGCAAAAACAAGACTCTTTGACAGAAAGAGCGACCTAACATTCTACATCAATGTAAGTTGGCTCCTATGAGGTGCATGAATTCCTGACGAGTGTTCTCGTTTTTGAGGAACGCGCCGGTGAACTCCGATGTGGTGGTCACGGAATTCTGCTTCTGGATGCCGCGCATGGACATGCAAAGGTGCTGCGCCTCAATGACTACGGCCACACCGAGCGGATTCAGCACTCCCTGCAAGCAGTCTTTGATCTGGGAGGTGAGTCGTTCTTGCAGCTGCAGCCGGCGGGCATAGCATTCCACCACGCGCGGAATCTTGCTCAGACCCACGACGGTGCCGTTCGGGATATAACCGATGTGCGCCTTTCCGAAGAAGGGCAGCAGATGGTGCTCGCACAACGAATAGATTTCGATGTCCTTCACCACCACAATCTGTTTGTAATCCTCGTGGAACAAGGCACTTTCAAGAATCGCTTTCGGGTCTTGTCGGTATCCATGCGTCAGAAAATCCATGGCTTTCGCCACGCGCATCGGGGTTTTCAACAGGCCTTCCCGTTCGGGATTTTCTCCCAAACCTTTCAATATCTCTTTGTAATGGAATGCTAATTTTTCTAAATTTTCTTCTGAAAAAGTCGGAACTTGACTCATATTTATAATGTTAATTTATCCTAATCATTAATCTATCTCTTATCCTCTCACCAAAAAGGGGTTCTCCCTCCGTTCCCGTCCCACGGTGGTAGGGTCACCGTGGCCGGGGAGTATCGTCACCTCATCGTCCAGGGTGAGGATTTTCTCGCGGATACTTTGTTGCAGCAGCGCTTCGTTGCCCGATGGCAGGTCGCTGCGCCCGACGCTCAACTCAAAAATCAGATCGCCAGTGAGTATCAGTTTGTTTTCAGCACTATAGAGACAGATGCTGCCGTCGCAATGACCGGGAGTGTAGAGCACTTTCAGATGCTGGTTGCCGAAGGTCACTTCGTCGCCTTCTTGAAGATAGCGGTCGGGATTGGGCATTTTTTCAATCTCAAAGCCGAAAACCGTGGCGTAGGCGTATGCCCGGCCATACTCTTTCATCCCGGCCTCGTGCATCAGCACATGCGGGTGGTACTCGGCCACACACCACGGGTTTCCCGCGATGTGGTCGATATGAGGATGCGTGTTGATGAGGTATTTGATTTTCAGGTTCTTTGCCGCAACATAATCGCGGATCTGAGCATCTTCGTAAGTCTGGCAGTTGCCTGGATCCACAATCACCGCTTCGTTTGTTTCATCCGACAAGATGTAGGTGTTCACCATGATCGGATTGAAATGAAACGTCTTGATTTCCATATTCACTATTTTTAACTTGGATTCCCCCACCATCTCGCGCAGGGATTTATGTTTTTTTAACAGATTAAAAGGGAGTTTTCTTTGGGTCGGAGGCATACACTTCTTTCACTTTATGGCCATTGTCGAAAATGGCGCTGTAATACAATTTTCCTTGTGGGGTCCAGCTTGACCACTTGCCGTGGCGCAAACGGTTCTTGTAACTTCCTTGCGTGTGTTTCACACCGTTGTCATAGTATTCGGTAAAGGCGCCTTCCGGTACGTCATGAACAAAATTCTGTTCCCGGATTTTTTTCTCGTGCATATTGTAAAACACCCATTTTCCCTCTTTTAAGTCCTTGGCATACTTGCCTTTGGAAAGTATATGACCATTTTGCGCATATTCGTTCCAGACACCGTTCTTCAGGTCATTGACATATTTCCCTTGTCGTTGCATCTTGCCCGTTTCTTCCCAAAACATGGTGCAAAGTCCGTTCAAATGCCCATCTTTATAGTTGTTTTCGTATTTTTTGAATCCATTTTCACGCCATCCTTCCCAAAAACCATCCATTATTCCGTCTTTGAAGGTGCCTTGGTCTTTGATTTTGCCATTTTGGAAGTAGGCAACCCACTTGCCGTTTTCTTTGTCATTTTTGAAGGAGCCCTCACGTTGCAGTTTGCCGTCCTCATACCATGCTTTCCAGAGTCCTTCGCGCTTGCCATCAACGTAATTGCCTTTGCGCCATACTTTTCCATTTTCATAGAAATAGGTCCAGTTGCCGTGCTGCAAACCGTTTTCAAAGTTGCCCTCACTGCCGAGCCGGCCTTCATTGTCGTAGAATTTCCAAAGCCCTTGTTGCAACCCATGTACAAGTTTGCCCTCCATGTCCTTTTTCCCACCACGGTTCCACCAGGAGGCATCGCCCTCCAAAAGCCCCATTTCGTAGGTTCCTTCAAAGTATTTTTCGCCATTGTCAAAATACTCGATTACATGGCCATGAATACTGTCGTCAATGTAAGTGACTTTTTTAAATAGTTGTCCGTTAGGATGATAAAATGTCCAATCACCATTCCGGTGACCGTCTTTGAATTGTCCTTCTGACTCGACTTTTCCCGACTGGTACCAGCTTTTGAACGGACCATTATCGGCATGGTATTCCTGGCCGAGCTTGCCGTCATCGTACCAAACTTTCCAGACGCCAATTTTAATTCCGTCCTTATAATCACCTTCGGTCCATTTTTTACCGTTGTTATGATAATATACCCAATGTCCCTGCTCAACACCCTTTTTTTGCACGCCAAGGGACATCAATTTACCATTTTTCCAATAGGTTTTGGTCGTGTCTTGCGCCGACAAACCGATTGCCAGCGAGACACAAAGCCATAATAGAAACAATTTTTTCATTGTGAATAATTTGGGGGCAAAAATACATTTTTTTTAGGCAACAGGCAACAATCAATAGGCAATAGAAAAGGGAATATCAATTGAATTGACATTCCCTTTAATATTCAAATGAAAATCAGTGCTTATTTTACAACCACTTGCTTGGTGATGGTTCCATTGGATGCCGTCACTTTCACAGCGTAGGTGCCGGGGGCGATGCCGGAAGTGGAGATCACGATATGAGATTCGTTGTAGTTCTGTTCGAACACCAGTTGACCCATCATATTATAGATTTCCACACGTTGGATTTGGTCGGAAGACACCTGCACGAAATTAGTTGCAGGGTTAGGATAGACTTTCACCTCGATTTGGTTGTGCTCGTTGACGGAGACATCGGTAATGGTCAGAGAAACGGGCACAATGACCTCACCGTGTTCAATATCGCTGGAGAAGCAGTGAATATTAGCGCTCTTGGTGTCTCCGACATTCATGCCGTTAGAATTGACAGTAACTGTCTCGGTCACATTCGCGCCAGCATTTATGCTACCGGAAGCGGGGCTTGTTGTCAGCCACGGGGTGATGGGCGTGCCGTCGATTTTGCCGCCAATGCACAAGTTGTAGTCGTATGTGCCACTGGTGAAACGGTTGTACCACGTGGAACCTCTCTTATACCAGCAGCTGTAGTCGTTGGCCATATAACCATCCAAAGGAGCGAGATATGCACCTTCGGGTTGTACAAACCAAACACCGAACCAGAGGTCGCTGCCGTCGATCAAGAACGGGGTGGTGAGCTGGATGGAATTCCAACCGCTGTCGGGGGTGCATGTTTGCTCATAGAGAACGGCACCGGGACCAGGATTCAGGATGGAATTGCTCATTGCATAAACACGCACCTTGGCCGTGGGAATTGTTCCATTCATGTAGAAATGAATTTCATTCAGCGTTTTGCCGATATGCTGTTGAAGGGCGGAGGCGGGATAGCCGATAGCGAGATCCACATCAGCGGCTTCGCCATTCCAACCAACATAAGTGTAAGGTTCGTCCATATAGTAGTGCATATCCACAACACCGGTAGATGCCGGATTAGGATTCGGGATATCGTAAGTGACGATGACGTTGAAATCTGTGCCACCAGTACCGGGGTTGCTCATCTCGAAAGTTTGGGAAGCGGTGGCATCCGGATTCATGGAGAAAGTGAGGTTTTCGGTAGTGACAGCGAATTGGCCTACTTGTGCAGCGGAAACCTCAGTGACGATGAAGTCATCAACGTAGTAGGTGCCGGTGGCGTTATTGGGAGCGCCGGCGTAAAAGTTGATGCCTGCTAACTGGTTGACACCATTGGTGTTGCCCTGCTGGTAACTGAAAGGCCAGGTGTGAACAGCCACATTATTGATGGTGAGAGTTGCTTGGTCGTTGTCCATATCCACGTCAAACTCAATGGGGAACCAAGCATTGGTGGGGGAGGAGAAATTGTATTCCTGACCGCCAACACTAAGGTAACCACCGCCAGTGCTGTTGAAATAGCACTCTAAAGCCCATTGATTTTTCAGGATGTGCTGGATGTTGAAATAGCCACCATTCCCTGTAGAAGGCACGTAATAGTTGAAGGTGAGGGTGTAGTGTCCCGTGGTGTAATTACCGAAAGGATACAGCTGGTCGTTGCTTCCGGTAATGTACAGTGAATTAGGGGCGGAAGCGGCTTGTGTGGATGAAATCACACCATCTTCCGAGCTACCTGGTGCGGAACTCCAAGTCGTCCAGGCCGAGTTCGATTGTGCCAGATGGCTGCCAGCCGTGTAGGAATCAAAGTTGTCGCTGAAGACAACGGTTTGCGCAAACGTAAAAGACACTGCGGCAAACATCAACAAAAAGAAAAGTAAACTTTTTTTCATAAGCAATAGATTTTAAATGATGATGCAAAAGTAAAAAATATTTGCCATCATTATTATTATGAAAAAAAAATTTACTTCAAACGATATTTATCGGCAGATTTTCCTCACTGCCATACGTCCTTGGTTATCCTTAATGTTCAGAATATAAACCCCTGCGGCCCATTGGCTGCTGGAAATCTTCACGCTGTTGTCACCATGAACAGAAATATGGTCAATTTGCTGTCCGAAAGCGTTATAGACGGTGATTTCCTCCAGATTTTCGCCTTGCACGATTACAAAATCACAGGCAGGATTGGGAAAGACGCGCACTTGCAAAGGTTCCCTGTCCTCAATGCCGACCCCGCCGAAATGGAACACATGCGGGTCAGCGGCTCCGATGTAGGGATGCTTCTCCGTCCGCCCCGACTCGTCTTTCGCATACAGATAGTACTCCACCGTGTCGCCAGGTTGATAGAGGTAGTTTATGGCAGTAAAGGAAAACGTGTACTCATCATCCGAAACATTTTGCAGCGTATGCCAGTGCCAGTCACCGTGATTGATCCGGAAAAAGACCAGAAGAGAGTCAGCCACCAAATCCGCACCACTCAGGGCTTTGACTGTGACGGAAATGTTGAGAGGGTCGTCAAGGGAAACCTCGCCTAACAACGGGTAATGTTTCAGATAGAGCATCCCGGGATCGGCCAATTCGTGGGTGCGGCAGTGCAAAGCATCAGTGCTCAGCCACGGTGTGTAATTGCTCTGCATAATGGGCACGATAGTATAGCCGGGCATGGCCTGTTGATAGGCGGCAATGGCTTCGTTATCGTGAGAGTTGCCGGTCACGGGCACAAAAACATGGTCATTGAGAATCAACGAGTTGGTATATGGGGTGGCTTTATTGGCGCTCGGGTTGGCATAGACGCGGTAAACCTGATAGTGGTTTCCCCACGGGGTCACGGCGTTTGCAAAAGTTTGCGCCACGTCCTCGTAGTTGCTGTAGCGCGGGTCGTTGGTCGGTACCTGCCCAATCAGAACCTTATCGACATCGAGGAACTTGCCCCAGCAGTCGATGTGCGCGATGTACTCGCCAAGCGGATCAGGAAGAATCATGTAGTTGTCGATGCCGAGATAGTTTTGGGTCATGGATAAGATGGAGGACTCCGTTTCGGCAGGATTTTCCTGCAACACTAACATGGTGGAGGCCGCCGTGCCATAGCCGTCAACCATATAGTTACCGCCCGTATGCACCAACGGCATCTCGTAACGCCTAACACCCATAAAGTCAACCACAGATTCCAAAGCCGCGTCATCGTTCGGACGTTGCGGACGGTTATAGACGAAATCAATCACCCTTACGGAATCTTGTCCGTCAACGACAAACCAAGGGCCGTAGTCGCGGGTCCAGTACGAATCGTGCTGGATAAGCCAAAAGCTCACGTTGGCCATGTTTACCTGATTATTGTTGAAGTAATTACTGGCCTGCATACTGTCGGAAGGGGTGTCCACAATCACTTTCACCTGAGTGATTTGCGACAATTCACGCACCAGTTCGACAGGAACGCCGAGAGGGTAGGCAATCATCACACTGCCCATGGGCTGGAATTCGGCCACGGCGGTGACGGGCGTTGCGGGATAAACGGCATCGCGCAAGTGTGCCTGCTGCGACAACGACGGTATCATCATTTTCTCTTCCGCGGTGGCGTGATGCGGGAATTTCGGATGAACATCGTAATGAATTTGCTCGTTTTGGGCAAAAAGGAATCCAAAAAGGATTGTGATCAAAAAGGTTATAATGCTTCTTTTCATATTTTATTAAACTAAAAAACGCTCAACTTGCGAAAAATTGAGCGTTTTGTTTTTGTGACCCCTGCAGGATTCAAACCTGCAACCTTTTGATCCGTAGTCAAATGCTCTATTCAGTTGAGCTAAGGGGCCTTGCTTCAAAAGAGCGTGCAAAAATACACTTTTTTTAATATCATGGTGTTTGAAAAAATTTTTTTTATTTCAGATGCCGTATGTTGAAAAAAAATGTATTTTTGCCGCCGAATTGATGATAAAGGATGAGCTATGGTGTAATGGTAGCACTACAGATTTTGGTTCTGCCTGTGTAGGTTCGAGTCCTGCTAGCTCAACAAGAAACTCTCACCGATTTGGTGGGAGTTTTTTTTACAAAATTTGTGAGTTAAAATTAAATACATTAATACTTATTAAGATGGAAGAACAAATAAATCTTATCAGCACTTTTGCGGATTTCAAAGAATCCAAAAGCATTGACAGAGAGACTCTTATGCATATCCTGGAAGATGTTTTCGTAAGTGCGCTAACCAAGAAATACGGTGCGAACTCCGAGTTCAACGTCATTGTCAATGTTGACCGCGGTGACCTTGAGATCCAACATTCCCTCAAGGTGGTGGAAGACGATCAGGTGACGGATCCGGCCAACCAGATCGCCTTGTCTGATGCCATAAAGATAGAACCCGACTTTGAAGTTGGCGAAGAAGTGATTGAGCAGATTCAGCTTTCTGATTTTCAAAGACGCGAGATTCTTGCCCTTCGTCAGAACCTCAGCAACAAGATCATGGAACACGAAAAGGATGTCATATTCCATAAATATGAGCCCCGGAAAGGTGAACTCATCACGGGCGAAGTGAGCCAGGTCTGGAAAAAGGAGATTCTGGTGATTGACGACGATCGCGTTGAGATGGTACTCCCGAAATCCGAGCAAATTCCTACTGATTATTACAAAAAAGGTGACAGCATCATGGCCGTCATCACTTCCGTGGATGTGGTCAACGGTTCGCCGCGCATCCTTCTTTCCCGTACGTCCCCGCGCTTCCTGGAATGTCTCATGGAACGTGCCATTCCTGAAATTGAGGAGGGTGTCATCATGATTCGCGATATCGTGCGCGTACCCGGCGAAAGAGCCAAAGTGCTGGTGGAAACCTACGATGACCGCATTGACCCGGTGGGTGCCTGCGTCGGCGTGAAAGGTAGCCGTATCCACGATACAGTGCGCGAACTCCGTAACGAAAATATAGACATCATCAACTATACGGACAAGAAAGAACTTCTGATTGCCCGTGCCCTTAATCCTGCCAAAATATCTTCTATTGAACTGGATGAGGAAAACAAGACCGCCAATGTGTATATGAAATCCGACCAAGTCTCCTTGGCTATCGGCAAGGGTGGCTATAACATCAAACTGGCCAGCAAATTGTCTGGATATGAAATTGATGTCTTCAGAGATGACATTAAAGAAGAATATGTCATCCCGTTGTCTGAATTCAACGATGTGTTTGACCAATGGGTGATCGATACCTTCATCAGCATTGGTTGTGACACCGCGGAGAGCATCATGCAACTTAGCCGCGAGGAACTCATCCGTCGCACCGACCTCGAAGAGGAAACCGTGGACGCCATGATTGCCGCCGTGAAGGAAGAGTTAGCGAAATAAAGCATCTGTTCAATAACCCAATCAAGAATTAATTAACCAGATTTATAATCATGCCGGAAGAAAAAATCAAAACGCCGCGATTAGGACAAGCGGCCAAAGAGTTTAACGTGTCGAATGACAGGATTATCGCCATACTGGCCAAGAACGGGCTTGAGATCAACGCCCCGACCCCGAACTCCAAGTTGTCTGTGGAGATGTACCAGTGTTTGCAGAAAGAACTGGCCAAGGACAAATTGGTGAAGGAGAAGTCTGAGCAGATATTACCTTCCAAGAACAAGAAGGAAGAATCAAAACCCGATTCCGCCGAAAAAGGACGTGAAGAGGAACAGGACGGTCATCACATCATTATCCATACGACCAAACTTGTGGATGCTCCAGCAGTTGAAGCTCCAGAGGTTCATGGTCCTGAGGTGAAAATCATCGGTTCTGTTCCACCGGAAACTTTGGCGAAATCTTCCAAGAAGGCCGCTTCCGGCACTGCAAAGGAAGAGTCTTCCGAAAAGAAACAAGTCGAAAACGAAGAAGCCCCTCTTATGGATACTCCGGCAAATCCAAAAGAGGAGCCCGCTTTTGAAACCCAGGAGGAAATCTCTGAAAATCCTGTTCAGGAGTCTGCTGAAACTCCGCAACAAGACGAAAAAACCGAACATATTGAGACAGTTGCGCATATTTCAGGCCCGGCAATCATCGGAACAATGGATCTGGAGTCTTTGAAACCCAAGAAGAAAACTGCTTCAAAAGAGAAGAAGGTCCAGAAAAAAGAAAAACCGGCAAAAGCTCAAACCAAAGAGAAAGATTCAAAACCAGAAGAAGAAGTTCAACAGGAACCTACTGTTGCCCCCGCTCCGGTTCAAGAAGCTCCGGAACACATCAAAACGGTAGTGAATCAGCTTAAAGGACCGAAAATTCTCGGTACCATTGACTTATCCCTACTCCAGAACAATAAGGAAAACGGTAAGAAAGAGGAACATCGGAATGGCGACAACCAGGATAAGAAGAAAAAGAAAAGAAAACGCGTGGCTAAACCCGTGAAGGCCGCCAATATTCCGAATGGTAAGGACGATAAAGAGAAGAGACAGAAACAGGAGCCCGAAAAAGTGGAGATTTCTGCGGAAGACATCCATCGTCGTATCAAAGAGACCAAAATGCGTCTTGAAAGCAATACGAAAAAGACTTCCACAGCGGCTAAAAGAAGAAAGGAGAAACGTCAGCTTATTCACGAACGTATTGAGGAACAAGAACTTCAAGCAATCGAAGATCAGAAGACCTTGCGCGTGACAGAGTTCATCACCGCCAACGAGTTGGCTACTTTGATGAACGTGGACGTCACCAAGATTATCTCCACCTGTATGAGTATCGGTCTCTTCGTTTCCATCAACCAGCGACTTGATGCAGAAAATATTGCAATGTTGGCAGAGGAGTTCGGGTTTAATGTCGAATTCATTGATGCCGAAGAAGAGGACAATATGCACAATTCAGCTGATGTTGATGCTGAAGAGGATCTGCAACCGCGCAACCCAATCATTACCGTTATGGGTCACGTTGACCATGGTAAGACCTCTTTGCTGGACTACATCCGCAAGACCAATGTTATTGCCGGTGAGGCAGGTGGTATCACCCAGCACATCGGTGCATACGAAGTGAGTCTGCCCGACGGACGTAAGATCACTTTCCTCGATACCCCTGGTCACGAGGCGTTTACCGCTATGCGTGCCCGTGGTGCCAAGATCACGGACTTGTGTATCATCGTGGTCGCCGCTGACGACGCCGTGATGCCGCAGACGGTCGAGGCAATCAACCACGCTCAGGCCGCCGGTGTCCCGATGGTGTTCGCCATCACCAAGATCGACAAACCCAACGCCAATCCCGACAAAATCCGTGAGGAACTGGCCAACATGAATATCCTTGTGGAAGAGTGGGGCGGCAAGTACCAATGCCAGGAAATCGATGCCAAACATGGTACAAATGTTCAAGAATTGTTGGAAAAAGTACTGTTAGAAGCTGATTTGCTTGACTTGAAAGCCAATCCGAACCGTCCCGGCGTAGGTGCAGTCATTGAGTCCGCTTTGGACAAAGGTCGTGGCTATGTCGCGAAAGTGCTCGTGCAGAATGGCACACTCTCCGTGGGTGACCCGATTCTTGCAGGAAGCTGCTTCGGCAAGGTGAAAGCCATGTTCAACGAACGTAATCAGCCCGTGAAATCCGCCGGTCCTGCGCAGCCCGTGTTGTTGTTAGGTCTCAACGGTGCCCCACAGGCCGGTGATACGTTCAAGGTTTGCGAGTCTGAGCAGGAAGCCCGTGGTATCGCCACGAAACGCGCTCGCCTCGCCCGTGAAATGGGTCTGCGCACGCAAAAGCATGTCACGCTCGAAGAAATCGGACGCCGTATCGCTATCGGCGACTTCAAGGAACTCAACATTATCGTCAAGGGTGATGTCGATGGTTCTGTGGAAGCTTTGGCTGGTGAGTTGCTGAAACTCAGCACTGAACAAGTCCAAGTCAACGTCATCCACAAATCCGTGGGTCAGGTGACCGAAACCGATGTGATGCTGGCCACTGCATCCAATGCCCTTATCGTGGCCTTCCAGGTGCGTCCGTCAGCCAACGCCCGCAAGATGGCCGAAGCCGAACAGATTGACATCCGTACATACTCTATTATATATACCGCTATTAATGAGATTAAAGATGCTATCGCGGGTATGCATTCACCGGAGATTCGCGAAAAAGTGGTTTGCAACATCGAGATTCGCGAAGTGTTCCACATCTCCAAGGTTGGCAACGTGGCCGGTTGTATTGTCCTCGACGGAAAATTGCAGCGTAGCACCAAGATCCGCCTCATCCGCGACGGTATCGTTATTTATACTGGCAAACTCGGCTCCCTGCGTCGTTTCAAAGACGATGTCAAGGAGGTGGTTGCCGGTCAGGACTGCGGTCTGAACATCGATGGTTGCAACGATATCAAGGTCGGCGACATCATCGAAGGTTACGAGGAATTCGAGGTGGCATACGGGAAATAGACGATGATGCGATGAGACGATGAGACGATGAAAAAAGAGACGCAAATATTTGCGTCTCTTTTTTGTTTTAAACAATTCTACAGATAATCATATAACCTTTTAACCTCTTAACCTTCTAACCTCATTTTTGCGCCATCAACCCCGATTTTCTGCGAAAAATTCACCCTTTTTTACGGTAAAAATTTATTGTTTCTCGCAACATATTGAATATCAGCAAGAAAAAATTTTTCTAAAAATGTTCATCGTATTAATTAGTGTATTACTTTTGCGGTGTTTTAGTTCACTAATACACTAATTAAAAAATAACGATATGATACAGTTAAGTAATGTAGAATTCGGGTACGACAAAAACCGCAAATTATTCAACGGGGTGAACTGGCAGTTGGAGCCCGGCCACCTGTACGGGTTGCTCGGCCGCAACGGCGCCGGCAAAACCACCCTGCTGAAAATCATGACGGGTTTGTTATTCCCGCAGGCGGGTGAAGCCCTCATCGATGGCGAGCCCGCGCACAAACGCACCGCCAAACAGCTGAGCGACATCTATTTCCTCCAAGAGGAGATTTACGTTCCTCATCTGAAAATCAAACAGTTCGAGGCCGCTTTCGCGCCGTTCTATCCTAACTTCAGCCACGAACAGTTCGTGGAATACCTGAGAGAGATGGAAATGGACAACATGCTGGGCTTCATCGACAAGTTCTCGCATGGTCAGAAAAAGAAAGTGATGATCGCGTTCGCACTGGCCACCAACGTGCCGCTGCTCATCTTGGACGAGCCCACCAATGGTCTCGACATCCCGACCAAGAGCATCTTTCGCAAGATCATGGCCGCTTACGCCGACGAGCAGAAAACGGTGATTATCTCCACCCACCAGGTGCGCGACCTGCACAGTCTCATCGACGCGGTCTCCATCCTCGACAACGGCCGCATGATCCTCAACGCCTCCAGCGATGTTATCACCGACAAGCTGCTCTTCGATGTTGATGACCAGAAGGCGCAGGATGGCAAGGTGTTCTATACCGAGGAGACCCCGCGTGGCATCTATCAGGTAAAGGAAAATGTCAACCACATTGATTCCGCCCTTGATTTGGAACTGCTCTTCAATGCCGCTGTTCAAAACAAGCAGGAATTTACAGAATTATTCAAATAACCTTAAAATCAGAGCATTATGAAAAAATACACGAATAAAATCTTAATCATCACCGCCATAGTTCTGGTGTTGGGCCTGGTCATCGGCTACACCATCGACTTCCAGACCGGCTACCGCAGCGGCCGAATCAAATATGAGAAAATCGAAAAGGATTCGACGCAGGTACTGCATTTTAATGGTCTGGATGAAATAGAGGCATACGCCGATTCCCTATCCGAAAATCAACCTGAAACGTCTCACCAATAAAACCGTAAAATTATGAATATCAACAATATAATAAAATTAATCAAGGCCTATTTTTACGAAAACTGGCGGAATGATGTCATCTATTCATTTGGCATCATGACGGCATTATCGCTACTCATGACGATTATGTCCAGCAATCCCTATCTGACGGAAATAAAAATTGCGGCAGTTGTGTTTATGGTCTATTACCCATGTCGCTTCTTTTCCAAGCTGCACCAATCTTCAAGCAGGATACACTACCTGATGACACCTGCGACCAACGCCGAAAAAGTGGTGACAGGTATGTTTTTGTCCAACATCTATTTCGTGGCAGGCATCGTTTTGTCTGTGCTGATTGGACAGGTTTTGGGTTATGGCATAGTGAATGTGTATAGTCCGGGTATTTTTGCGCCATGCGGAATCCACAATTTAGGTGAATTCATAAAAGTTCAGATTCCCACCCATGGGTTGAACATTCTGTTATTCTTCACCAGTATTTCCACCATGTTCTTTGCCGCCATCTATTTCAAGAAAAGTCCATTTTGGAAATTGATGCTGACGGGCTTCGTCGTATCGTTGGTTTTGGGTGCCCTTATGGCGGGTACTGAATGGCTGAATGCCTTGGCGGTGGTTCCAGCGGAAATTCGCAACGGAAACTATTATAAAACAGAGCATTACATTGCAACTTCCAAAGAATGGTTCCCGTATGTCGTCTGCTGTGTGTCAATTGTCTATTTCTACGCGATGAGTTTTTTGAGAATGAGAGAAACGGAGGCATAGTATGGATTTCAAGAGCACACAAACCATCTACCGGCAGATTGAGCATTGGGTCTATGAGCAGATCCTGTCGGGCAATTGGAAGCCGGGCGAGCGGGCCAAGTCCGTGCGCGAGTTAGCCGTCGCCTTCGAGGTGAACCCCAACACCGTCATGCGCTCCTACGAACGCCTCCAGAACCAGGAGATCATCACCAACAAACGCGGCATCGGCTTCTTCGTCAACGAGGATGCCCCCGAGAAAATCCACGCCATCCGGAAGAAGGAATTCATGGAGGAGGAGGTGCCGGAGTTTCTGAAGAATATGCGGTTGCTGGGAATCACGATGGAGGAAATCATGGCAGTTAGTAATTAGTAGTTAGTAATTAGTAGTTAGTAGTTGAGTCGCGATTTAGCTGCTAACTACTAACTGAAAAAGTTTCTTACAATATGAAAAAAATAACAATCATCACCTTGATTTTCTGTGCATTGGCAAGTCAGCTAATCGCGCAGGACAGCTACTGGGTGTTCTTCACGGACAAGCAGAACACCACATTCGATCCGTATCAGTACTTTGATGCGAAGGCCATCGAGCGTTACACGCAATGTGGCGCAGACCTCTATGATATCACCAACTATCCCGTGAACAGCCACTATGCCGCGCAGGTGGAGACCGTCTGTGAGGAGCTGGTGGGCACGTCGCGGTGGCTCAACGCGGCCGGCGTAATGGCCACGGAGGAGCAGATCGCCGTGATTCGGCAGTTCCCCTTTGTGGCGGGCATCCAGCTGATTGCCAGTGATATGGAAGTTGCTGAAGAGCAAATCACCGAAGACAGGGTTCCTCTCTCCACGGAGCAGGTCAGTATCCACCACGGGGAGTTGTTCCAGCAGCACAACATCAGCGGCAAGGGCGTGCGTGTGGCGATATTTGACGCCGGTTTCCCGGATGTGGACACCCACCCCGCGTTCCAGCATCTGCGTGATAACCAGCAGATTGTCAAGACCTGGAATTTCGTGAAGAAGAAAGAGAACGTGTATGAAGCCAACTCACATGGTCGCATGGTGCTGAGCTGCATTGCGGGTAAAAATGGAAACCAGTTGCTTGGCATGGCGCCCGATGCGCAGTTCCTGTTGGCCCGCACGGAAGTGGCTTCCGAGCCGAAAAAGGAGGAGGTCTGGTGGGTGCAGGCGCTCGAATGGGCCGACCAGAACGGTGCCGACATCGTGAACAGCTCCCTCGGCTACGGCAAACAGCGCTATATGCTCAAACACATGGACGGCAAGACCTCGATGGTGGCCCGCGCCGCCAACACCGCCGCCCGCAAGGGTATTTTGGTGTGCAACTCCATGGGCAATGAAGGTGATGACAGTGAGTGGAGAATGCTCATCACTCCCGCCGATGCCGACAGCATCTTGTCGGTGGGTGCCGTGAAAAGTTTAGATGTCATCGCCAGTTTCAGCTCGTTCGGTCCCACGGCGGACGGTCGCATGAAACCCAACGTGGTGGCCTTGGGCGAAAACAACTTGGTAGCCGGCAGCAAAGGCAACTTCACAAGGGCATCCGGCACCTCCTTCTCCTCCCCGATGATGGCTGGTTTCGCCGCGTGCGTCAAGCAGCTGCACCCCGAATACACCGCCTGGCAGCTGAAGACCGAGATTGAGAAGTCCGGCAACCACTATCCTTACTTCGACTATGCGTTCGGCTACGGTGTACCGCAAGCCGGCTACTTCTTCGGCGAAAAGCCCGAAGTGAAGGACAATCTGACGCTCTATGAGAATGAAAAGTCGATTTACGTCACCTCCAAAGACCCCGAATCCAAGATTTTCTTCAAGATTGTGAATGGCGACGGCACAATAGAACGATACAGTGAATCCACGTTGTATAAGGGAAGGGATGTGGAAAATGCAGGACAAGCGTTGGAATTCCCTAAATATTGGTTGAAAGAAGGGCAGACATTGGAAATCTGGAGTGATGGTCAGCATTTGAAATATCTTTATGGTCAGCAGACGCTGCCCAAGGTGGATAGTCTGGTGGCGGCGGAGTCCCGTTCAGCCAACTGCAACCGCCGTTTCGACACGCCCGACAACGATATCTACAAACGCGGGATTCTGGAAAAATACAAATTCAGCTTCGTGCTGAATGCTTCGTTCATGATTCCCACGCAATGGCAAGCTCCGGGAGCGGGACCCTTGCGCGACAAAAACGGTGCATCCCGTTCGCTGACCGTGGCTTTCGATAACAGCTGGAAGTTAGCGCGGGCGTATGGTCTGGGATTCCGTATCGGATTCGGTTCTTCTTGGTATGCCGTGGACCGTCTCCTTTTGCCAGCCGATATGATGCCGGCAACGATGGAGGGTATCCATACAACGAAAAACAACCTGAAAGTGACAAAATTCGATCTTGAACTGTTCCAACGTTTCTTCTTGGGCAACACCGCAATGGAAAACTGGTACTTGGATACGGGCATTTTCGGTGAATGGAACACCGGTGGTCGCTATAAATTCGCCGGGAACAGAGACAAAGAGTTTTTCACCTACGAGAAGTCCGAATATATGCTTGATAAGATGAACAGGTTAGATTACGGTGTCCGCTTGCGTGTGGGTATCACGAGACGGTTCGCCATCTATGGTCAGTACCGTATCTCCAACCTGTTGAAAAAGGATATTTATCCGATCGATCTGCCGAAATGGGAGATCGGAATCCAGATATTCTAACCTGTAGAGACGCAATGCATTGCGTCTCTACGAAAAACACATATAGTCCCGCGTTCCAATCTCATAGCCATTAATCCCGGGGCGCGGGAAACCAAAACCGCAGAGATGCTTTTTGATTCTCTGCGGTTTATTTGTGTTAAGACTTAGGACTTAAGACTTGAGATCTAAGACGTTTGGGGGTGATAGTTGCCAATGGCTAATAGCCAAAAGCTAACAGCTAAAGGCCAACAGCCAAATCAATCCCGTCTTCCTGCAAATACCCGTAAATCTGTCGGAATTTCTCATCTTCTGGCAAGTCTGCATCCACCCAGCGGATATTGAATCCCATGCGTTCCATGCGACGGAACCAGGTCATCTGTCGTTTGGAGAACTGGTGGATGGCCGTGTTGAGTTGCGAGACCATATCGCCGTAGTGCAGTTCGCCTATAAGATATTGGGTGATAAACTTATACTCCAAACCGTAGCGGATAAGCCGTTCGGGCGGGATGCCTTCGTCAAGGAGGGCCTTCACCTCATCGACCATACCTTCCTGCAGACGTGCCTGCAGGCGTCGTGTGATGCGCTCGCGGATGTGGTCGCGTTCGCCGCACATTCCGATGATGGCGGAGTCCAGCGGTCTTACGCGCTCGCTCAATTCGGGGTGCTTGGCGTAGTAGTCCTCAATTTCAATGGCGCGGATCAGGCGCGGTCGTTCGGACGTGTCGGTGTCGTTGTGCAGGGATTTGTAGGCGGCGAGCATCTCCGTAAGTTCCTCATCCGTGTAAGTTTCCAACTCGCGACGCAGTTCGGGGTTTTCGGGTACGGGGAAGAGCCGGTAGCCGCGCAGTACCGCTTCCACGTACATGCCGCTTCCACCGCACAGCACGATGCGATGGCCTCGGGCGCGGATGCTCTCCATCGCTTCGTAAGCCGCCTGCTGGTAACGGAACACGTTGTATTCCACGCCGGGTTCTTCAATGTCAATGAGATGATAGGGGATGGGATTTCCATTGTATTGATACTCTGACAAATCCTTTCCGGA
The DNA here is from genome assembly GCA_902786595.1 of uncultured Bacteroidota bacterium. Taxonomy (GTDB): domain Bacteria; phylum Bacteroidota; class Bacteroidia; order Bacteroidales; family WCHB1-69; genus F23-D06. The sequence continues at coordinate 56,562 of CADADB010000011.1, forward strand.
ACCGATGTCCATACGGCGGAACACCTGACGGGAGTCAGCGCTCACAATTTCGCCGCCCAACTCGGCCGCAATGCGCACCGCCACACCGGTCTTGCCCGTGGCGGTTGGGCCTAATACGGTGATTATCGGTTCTTTAGCAATCATTTTACCGGCGTTTGTTTGGGAATGTCGTAAATGTCCATATTCTTGATTTCCTCGCCTTCGATCTCGAAGCGCAGCATTGTCAAGCGCGTGTGAATACCGTACAGTCCAGCCGCTCCGGGGTTGATAAACAGCAAGTTATGGTATTTGTCGTACATGATTTTCAGGATATGGGAGTGACCCGCCACGAAAATAGTCGGCTTCTCCTCGCGGATGATCTGCAGCGCTTTCGGCTGGTAACGTCCAGGCGAACCTACGATGTGCATCAGCGCAACCTTGTGTTTCTCGCAGGTAAAAACCTCATACTCATCCACTTCGCGGCGAATATCCCAGTCGTCGCAGTTGCCATAGACAGCACGCACCGTCGGGGCGATGATGCGCAACTCGTCCAAGATGCTATCGTTCATGATGTCGCCGGCGTGCCAGATTTCGTCGCAACCCTTGAAAAAGGAGTACGCGTCGGGATGCAGGAAGCCGTGGGTGTCGGAAAGTACGCCAATCTTCATTCTTTCACAGGATTACGTTGTTTGACGACTTCGAACAGGGCGATACCGGTGGCCACGGAGACGTTGAGCGAGCGGATGGTGCCGACCATCGGGATGGTGACCGTATCGTTGCAGTGTTTGAGGTAGTCCCACGCGATGCCCTCGTACTCGTTGCCCATAATGAGGCAGACGGGTCCGGTGAAATCCTTGTTATAGTGCGCGTGGTTGGCCTTCTCGGTCACGCCAATGACTTCGATGCCGCTATCTTTCAGGTACTGAATTACTTCCACGAGATTGGAATGTCGGCAGACGGGCACCTTGTGCAGGGCGCCGGCAGAGCTTTTCACGGCATCCTCGTTGAGCTGTGCCCCGCCGTTGAGCGGCAGGATGATGGCATCCACGCCCGCGCACTCGGCCGAGCGGGCGATGGCGCCCACATTACGCACGTCCGTGATTTTGTCGAGCAGCAGCAGGAACGGTACACGGCCTTCCTCAAAAATCGACGGCACGATGTTGTAGATGTCGCAGTATTCGATGGCCGACAGGAACGCGACCACTCCCTGGTGGTTTTGCCGCGTGAGTCGGTTCAATTTCTCTTGCGGCACGTATTGGAACGGGATTTTCCGCTGCCGAACCTCGTAGAAGAGCTGCTTGAACAGTTCGCCTTGCAAGCCCTTCTGGAACAAGACTTTATCGATGGTCTTGCCACTCTCGATGGCCTCCATCACGGGGCGCATTCCGTAGGTTATTTCGGTGTCGTTTTTCATTTTTTAATGGTTATAGGTTATTGGTTATTGAAGCAGGTTATAGGTTATAGGTTATTGAAACGGGTTGTTGTAAAATATTACTGATTGCTGTTTCTTAATAGTAAACTATCAACCATTAACCATTAAACAACAGGCATCAATAACCTATAACCTATAACCCATAACCATTACAACTTCGGTTGTCGCACGAAATGCGGCATCTCCGCAGGCAGTTCCATCGACAGTTCGATGTAGCCCGCGAACTCGCCGTTCTCGAACCATGGGGACTGGTAAACCAGCTTTTTCACGCCGTTCTTCTCGATGGTGTAGGCGTTGAGGTTGTGGTTTTTCAGCATTTCCATCAGTTTGGTGCGGGCAGGTTCCGGATGGCAGTCCAGCAGGTTTTGGCCGACGATGTGCTTGCCGTGACTGAGCACGCGCTCGGCGGTTTCGTTCATTTCCAGAATTTTACCGTCTTTGTCGCAAACCGTGACGGAAAACGGGACGTTGTGAAAATATTCCAACATAATCTTTGTTTTTAATTCGGTGGCAAAAGTAATAAAAATTCCTACCTCCTTAACCCAGCATGATATACAAATCGGGATACTGATGCGGGGATTCTTTTTTGTGGCGCGTGAGAGCGAAGGCCATCGTCAGCGTGCCGATACGACCGCAGTACATGTTGACAATGAGGATCACTTTTGCCATCCAGTTCCAGTTGGCGCATTCGCCGGTGGACAATCCGCACGTGGTGAAGGCCGAGAAGGATTCAAACAGCGCATGAAGCAGCTGAACATCCGGTTGCACGACCGTGAGCAGAAAACAGGAAATGAGCATGAACGCCGCTGACATCATCATGATGGTGGTTGCTTTTTCCACCAATGACGGCGAGATGGCTTTATGATCGAACTCAATGTTTTTCTTACCTTGTACAGTGGCGATCACAGATTTGATGACAATGAACAATGTGGTGGTTTTGATACCGCCACCGGTGGAGCTGGGAGAGCCGCCGATAAAGATGGCCAACAATATCAAGAGGATAGTTGACAAGTGCATCATATTGATATCCAACACGTTGAAACCGGAAGTACGACAGGTGACCACTTGAAAGATGGTGGTGAAAATTTTATTGCCCATACCATCGATATTCTTCAAAGTGTTATTGTACTCCAGCAGGAAGAATAGAATGCTGCCAATAATGAGAATGGCAAAGGTGACGTAAAGGACGATTTTGGTTTGCGGCATCAGCGATTTCCAGTGGTATTTGTTACGTTCGCGGATGTAGCGGTAGCTGAAGAAGTCGCGGATGGTAAGGAAGCCGATGCCGCCAAGGAATACTAACGCCATAATCACCACTTGCGGGAAATAACTGCCCGGTACACCAAGGTTTAGCAGACTATCGTCAATGAGCACAAAACCACCGTTGTTAAATGCTGATACCGTGTAAAAAATGGAGAAAAAGAGGTTTTGCTTGTCAGAAATGAAGAAACCAGTCGATTTCCAGTAGGTGAAAAGGAATGCCACGCCCGCTGCTTCAATGATGAAAGTGGTCAGCACAATGCTTCGCAACAACCCCACGGAATCGGAAAGACGGTCTGCAGACATCATGTCGCGAATCATGTACTGGTAGCGGAGACCGACCATGGAGCGCGACAAAAACGTAGAGAAGAACGTTGCGAAAGAGAGGATGCTCATACCGCCCAACTGGATCAGCATCAGAATCACCACCTGCCCTTTGAAGGTGAAACAGGCCGATGTGCTTACCACCGAAAGTCCTGTGATACAGCTGGCACTGGTTGCAGTGAAAAGTGCGTCAATAAAGGAGATTCCGTTGGTGGTCATGCGGGGCATCATCAGCAGAATAGTACCGATGGATATGAGGAAAAGGAACGACCCGACCATCAATATGGGAGGGCTGAGATGGTATTTTCCCAAGGTGCTGCTCATCTTCGCCATCTCCACCAGAACAATGATCAAAAAGTAGAACTGGATGAATATCAGATAGATATTCTCGAAATTATGCGCATTGACAATGTCTATATGGAAAACATTTATGGAGACGAACTGTAGAATGAGCAGAAGGATAATCAAAAATTCCACCCACGATTGTTTGAGGTATTCTTTGCGATGCAACGAGTAGAAGAGCTGTACGAAATATTTGGCTACGTAGAAGCAGAGACTGATGTGTATTATCCAGCGAATGAGCGTTTTAACCTGCGGGGTGATATAAAGGCCGTGGTAGCAGAAAATACACGCAATGGTCACGATGGAAATCACCAAGCTGCAAATCCGCAAAATCCGCTGTATGCGGTCTTTGTGGTTCACAATGTGAACACGGAGTTTTCCGTTGTACTCGTCGTGATTTCCGAAAAAGAACATTACAGATTGATTTTGATGAAGTTGTCTATATCGCGGTCCTTGCCGAACAGTACGAAAACATCGCCTTTGCGAATGACGGTGGAGTTGTCGGGCACACCGATAATGTGCTGTTTTGTAGTGAGTTCCTTGTTTTCGATTTCCTCAAAATTACGTCGTATCGTTACCAAGCTGAGGTGGTGGTTGTCGCGGAAGTTGATGTCGCCGAGGGTGAGTCCTTCGAGGCGGTCGGGGGCAATGATGGAGGCGATACGGTATTCATCGGGCATCTGCAAGTAGGACAAGATGTTAGGATTGCTCAGACGCTCCGCTAAATTGGTTGCCAGTTCCTCTTCGGGCGACAGGAATTCCGTGATGCCCATTTTCTCCAGAATGGTTTGCTGGTGAGTGCCTTTGATTCGGCTGTAAATCTTTTCAATGCCCAAGTCAATGAGGTTGGAGATACAAAGAAGCCGTTCCACGAAATCATCGCCGATAGCCACAATTACGGCGTCAAAATCCTTGATGTTTTCGTTGAGCAGGGCGCGTTTGTCGGTGGCGTCGGTGCAGACGGCATAAGCTACGTCGTCACTGATATTCTGCACTTTTTTCATGTCTTTGTCGATGACCAACACCTCGAACCCTTTTTCCGAAAGGGCTAAGCTGATTGCCTGACCGAACTGACCTGCGCCTATGACGGCAAATTTCTTCTGAGCCATAATTTCAATCGTTTAGAAAACGGCGAAAATAAAAAATTTTCCGCTACTTTTTCAATTTTACTACTGTGATGCCTGCGCCACCGAGTTCGAGCATCTCATCATGAAACTCCACAACATTCTGTCTCTTAGATAGATACTGCCTTACAACGCTTCGTAAAATACCGTTTCCTTTTCCATGAAGAATGCGCAAATTATTTACGCCCAGCATTTCGGCTTCATCCAAATACTCTTCCAGATTGTGCATCATCTCTTCGGCCCGTTGCCCGCGCACATCCAAGGTGCTGTTGAAGTCGGAGAGTTTTTTGTTAAGGGCATCCGCAATGGTGCCGGTGTTGAATTGCGACACGTGGCCTCTTTCCACGTTTCGCGCCTCTTTCTTGCTGATTTTGATGAGCTTGTCGAGTTTGGTGCGGAAATTCACTGAATGGAAGGAAATCATCACGTCATTGCCGTCAATTTGTGTTACCTCGCCAGCAATTTGTGAATCCGGCATATAAACGGAATCGCCCACGCGGATGGTCTTATCCTGCACCTCTTCCGCAGTCTGTCGTTTCTCCACCGTTTTTTTCCGATGGACAGGAATGAGGGCTTTCACGGCTTCGGCCTCCGCTTTCTCCACATGTTCAATCTCCTTCTGCATCTCTTTTTTGAAGGATTTCACCTCTTCCCGAGCTGCCTTGGTCTTCTCCGCATCAGCTTTTGACTCTTTGATTTCGCGAATCGTGTTCTCGATGATTTTGTTCGCGCTATCCACAATGTAGTTGGCCTGGTTTTTGGCTTTAGTGAGAATCTCCTTGCGCTGTTTGTCGAGTTGAGCGAACTTCTCGGCGTATTCGTCAATCATCACCGCTAATTGGTCATCGGCGGCACGCACCATCTTGAGCTTCTGTTCCGTCTCGATCTGCGTGATTTCAATTTCCTCCAGTTTCCGTTCGTAGTCGATTTGAGCCGTGCCGGATTTCTGAATCGCATTGTCGATGATTTGCGGATTCAGTCCGATTTGGCGGGCAATCTCGTAGGTGAAAGAGCTGCCGGGTTTACCGATTTTGAGGACGAAAAGCGGAAGTAACGCATTGGTGTCGAACAACATGGCACCGTTTTCGGCTTCCGGATGCGTGTCGGAGAACATCTTGAGGTTGCCATAGTGCGTGGTGATGATGCCGAACGCTTTCGTGTCGTAGTAACGTTCCAAAATCGATTCGGCTAACGCCCCGCCTAGGGTAGGTTCGGTGCCGCTGCCGAATTCGTCAATCAAGAACAACGACTTGGCGTTAAGATGTTCGTCCATCATCTTAAGATTCTGCAAATGAGAACTATATGTACTCAAATCATTATCGATGGATTGTTCATCGCCAATGTCAATGAAGATATGGTCGAAGATGCCCATGTCCGAGGTGCTCAGCATTGGGACGGGCAGGCCGCATTGCATCATATATTGCAGTAGGCCAACGCTTTTCAGGCATACGGACTTGCCGCCGGCGTTGGGTCCGGAAATGATCAGAATCCGTTTTTCAGGCAGCAATCGGATGTCCAACGGCACCACCTCTTTGTGGTGTTTTTTGTAGTTGAGGTAGAGTAGGGGATGTTTGGCCTGGTACCACTGCACCATAGTTTTCGGATGAATATGGGGCACTGAAGCGTCAATGTCGATGGCGAAGAGGGCTTTAGCGCGAAGGAAGTCGTATTTGCCCATCAGTTTTTGGGTATCGAGTAGGTCATCGATGAGTGGACGGATGGTGTCGGTAATTTCCGTCAGGATGCGGATGATTTCGCGTTGTTCGGCATTTTGCAATTCCTTGAGTTCGTTGTTGGCATCAAAAACCTCCGTCGGTTCGATGAAAACGGTCTGTCCGGTGGCGGACTCATCGTGTACGAAACCGCGCAAACGGCGTTTGAACTGGGCGGAAACGGGAATGCAGAGTCGTCCGTTGCGAATGGTCATTTCGGCATCCTCCTTCACGATGCCGTCCTGCTTGGCAGTGGCAAGAATCTTGCGGATTTGTCGGTCGGCATCGCGGGAGAGGCGATTCATCGCTCCTTTGATGTGGGCCAGTTCGTCGGAGGCGTTGTCGCGCATTTGACCTTTATCGTCCAAGATGCGGTTGATGGCGCTCGTCAGGTCGCGCTGCAGCGGCATCTCCGCGCACATCGACCAAAGGCGCGGGTAACGGTTGTCTTCGTGGCGCACCTTGAAATAGACGAAGATGTTGGTCATGGACTGGATGAACCCGCGCAGGCAGGCGAGTTCTTCGAGTTCGATATGGGTACCGTCAATACGGAGCCGTTTCAGTGTTTCGCGGAGGTCGTAGAAGTCCTGTGCGGGAAAGGGTTCATCGAAGAGCAGCAGCTGGCGGAACTCTTCCACCGCTTCCAATGCGGGCATGATCTGCAGCATGTCGGTCATAAACTGCATACTTTCCACCGCTTCCGCTCCTTGCGGACTCAGGCAGTGTTCCAGGATCAGCCGCCGCACGATGTCAAAACCGATTTTCTCCTCAAAATTATCTGGATAGAGCATATAAGTTTCGTCAGTTTTAAAATGGCGGCAAAGGTACGAAAATTTCGCTTTGTGATTTGAGGACATTTAGAGACGAGACATGCACATCTCTACAGATTATACAAACTTCTTTTTCACGAGATCAATGACAAATCCCGGCAACAGAAAACACAACAACAGGAAAAAGTAATTGATGGCTCCGGGGATTTTCATTTTCCGGCCATGCAGGGTTGCGCGGACACCGCGTTTGGCAATCTGCTTGGGTTTCAGCATGACGCCAATGGCGCACAAACGCTTCCGCATTTTTACTGGTAGATTATAGAGGTCCGTATCAACGGCTCCAGGGCAGACACAGCACACTTTCACTCCGTAATGGCTTAGTTCATAGTGAATTCCTTTTGAGAATTTCAACAAATAGGATTTCGAAGCTTGATAGACGGCGATGGTCGGGAAGCTCATGAAAGCCGTGATGGAACCGGCGTTGAGGATGTAACCACACCGGTGCTCTTTCATCTTCTGCCCGAACAGCACGCATAAATCCGCGGGTGTGGTGCAGTGCAGCATGGTCATCTTGTGGCTCAGTGCCATCGGCTTGTCAACTGCCGCCCCAAAATAGAACATGCCGGCGTTGTTGACCAGCACTTCGATGATGAGGTTTTCGCTCTCGCAGAAGTCGAACAGCTCCTGCGCCGCATTTTCTGCAGTCAAATCTTGATATCGGGTTACGATTTGTTGTTCGGGAAACATCGCCTGCAAGCTCTTTTTCGCCTCCTCATTCAAATCCTCGCGATTACTGACAATCAAGATGTTGTATCCTTGTTGCGCCCACTCCTCCGCATAGGCGAGCCCGATTCCGGAACTTCCGCCCGTGACTAAAGCAAACGTGTTTTTCTTTGTATTATTCATAGTATCATTTGAACTTTGAACCTTAAGCCAGCATCATTTTAGCTTTGATGACGGCGTTGACCAGCGCATCTGCCTCCTCAAACGTGTTATAGAGGGCGAAGGAGGCGCGGACGGTGCCGGAAATGCCGAAATGGGTCATAATGGGTTGTGTGCAGTGATGCCCTGTGCGCACCGCAATTCCTTGATGGTCAAGAAGAACGCCCATATCGTAAGGATGAATGTTACCTACAAGGAAGGAGATAACCCCTGTCTTATGGGCTGCTTCTCCGATGAAACGCATCCCTTCGATTTTGGACAGTTTTTCGGCGGTGTAAGCCAGCAGTTCCTGTTCGTATGCCGCGATCCTTTCCAAACCGATACTTTGGATGTATTCAATGGCTTTGCGCAAGCCGATGACATCGCCCACGGAAGGGGTGCCGGCCTCAAATTTGAAGGGCAGGTCGTTGTAGGTGGTTTTCTCGAACGTTACATCCTTGATCATTTCGCCACCACCTTGGTAGGGCTGCATTTCATTGAGCCACTGTGATTTACCATACATTACGCCGATACCCATAGGAGCATACATCTTATGGCCGGAGAAGCAATAGAAGTCGCAATCGAGAGCTTGAACATCCACGGGACAGTGCGCCACCGATTGCGCGCCGTCGATGAGCACAGGCACGTTGTGTGAGTGCGCGATGCGGATAATCTCTTCAACAGGATTTATTGTTCCTAACGTATTGGAGACGTGTGTCACGGCCACAATTTTGGTTCGGTCCGTAATAAGACCGTCTAATTCGCTGATTATCAGCTCTCCTTTGTCGTTGAAGGGTAATACTTTTAGTTTCGCGCCATGTTCCGCGCAGGTCAACTGCCATGGCACGATGTTGGAGTGGTGTTCCATTTCGGAGATGATGACCTCATCGCCTTCATGCAGGTAGGTGCGTCCGAAAGAGCTGGCAACCAAGTTGATGGACTCAGTGGCTCCTCGCGTGAAGATGACTTCCTGCGTGGTAGGCGCATGGATGTATTGCCGCACGGCCTCCCGTGCCTGTTCGAATTCGTTGGTCGCTAACTGACTGAGACAGTGGACCCCACGATGGATGTTACTGTTGATGTGGAGGTAATAATCATTCAGCGCGTCAATTACTACTTGCGGCTTTTGCGTGGTGGCGGCATTGTCCAAATAGACGAGCGGTTTGCCGTAAACCTTTTCGTTTAATATGGGAAAATCGGATCTATTCATGGGATGGATTATTTTCAGATGTCACAGAGTCAGTGTTTTGTAATGTGTCATTATTGTTTTGATTGTCAAAGGGTTTCATGTATCGTAGTTGGGTGGCGTACATCAGTACCCACAGCACGGACATGATGATGCCGTTCAGGTCCATGGCCACAAGTCCGCCAATGACGAAATTCATCACGCAGAATTCCAAGATTTTACCGATGGTATAAACGTGGAAACCGGCTTTATTCAATTTCGCCAACATAAGGAACGCGCCGGCGAACAGCATAAGCTGCACAGCGGCAAGAAGCAGGTATTGCCAGCTGTTGATGGAGGTGTAAATGGACAATATTTGATCCACCTGGTCTGTCGGGAACATGCCCATATCCTTGATTGTCTCCATGGATTTCAACATATAGTCCGGTGCGAAAGCCCAGCAGATATAGGCGATGGCAGAAAAGGCGGAATTGAGCATCGTGATGATACCCAAAATCCATAATATTGGTGTGCGTTTCGGGGTAATGGTTTCGGGATTATTCATAAATTTCTGCTTTTTGTTTTATTAGGTAACATTCGGTAGAAGTCTTGCACACTTTCCACCGCTCATCAGAACGTAAACCAATGATCCATAGGATATTATCTCCTGAACAGAGAAGCCGGATTTTTTCTTTGGAGAAACGGTCTATTTTATGGTCGGTGAAATAGTCGCTGAGCTTTTGGCGGCCTTTTCCACCGAGCGGGTAAAAAAAGTCGCCATGCTGCCACGGACGGATCTGCAACGGAAAGTTGAGTTTTTCTTTAGGGATATAAAGAGAGTCCGGGCTTTTCTCAAAGACCATATCTTGTTGATATTCAAACTCCTCAACATAAAAATATTGTTTTAATTCATCCAAGGAACCGATTGTAATCGTTTTATTATCCGATTCTGTAGCAGGTTGAATGATAAAAAAGTCTCTGTCAATCAATAAGATGTGAGAGTCAGAATAAAATTGTTTACCGGATTGGAATTGCGTAGTAGCGGCCAGTTTTTCACTTATATCGGAAGAAAACCCATATTCGTTAAGTATCTCATATAAAACAAGTTCTCTGTCTTCGCAGGTTTCCAGCAATTGTCGGTTTATATAGTGTTTTTCACCGTTTTCGGATACAATTCTGTTTTTTTCTGTTTTTATATATTTTTGATAATAAGCATATTGACGTTGCAAAAGATGTCGATTGCGTTCCGTTGTGGCTAAAAATTGCGGGTTGATGCATTCCAGTTGCGGGAGGACGGAGTGGCGGATTCGGTTGCGAGAAATGGATTCGTCCATGTTCGTATAGTCTTCAACGTGTGCAATACCTTGTTTTTCAGCATATTGTCGAATTTCCTGGGAAGTAAATGCCAACAAGGGTCGAATGATTTTACCGTTCACGGGTGGGATGCCGCACAATCCTTTCAAACCCGTTCCGCGACATAGATTAAGCAGTTGTGTTTCAGCATTATCGGTGCAGTTGTGCGCCACCACAATGAAGTCAAAATCGGTGGAGAGCTCCCTGAACCAGGAATAGCGCAAATCTCTCGCCACCATTTCCACTGATTTACCGGAGTTTTGCTGAATGGTTAGGGTGTCGAAATCGCGGATGAGAATTGGTGCACGCCATTGGGTGGCCAAGTTTTCCACAAAGTGCATGTCGCGGTTGGAATCCTCACCGCGGAGATGGAAATTGCAATGCGCTACAGCAAATGTCAGCCCGGCATCATGGAACAGCGATCCCATGACCGTTGAATCCGCCCCGCCGCTAACCGCCAAAAGGTAGCGATTGAGTCGGAAATCAGGACCAACCAATAAGCGTAATTCTTGCAAGAAGCGCGATAACATCTTAGTATTCAGACAGAGAACGAATTTTGAAGTAACGGCGGATCTCCATTTGCATATATTCAAAAGATCCGAAAATGACCGACTTGGGAACCTCATTTTTGCGCATCATCACCATGCCGGAGCTGGCTGGGTCGATGTAGGGAGTGATATCGGTTTCAAGGGAGAAGGAGAGGTCGAAATTGCGTACGGTCACACGGTCGAAGTTTCCGCTGACCTCTTCGAACATGATGCCATTCTCCTCGCAGAAAGCTTGCAGCATGGGGGCGGTTTCGTCCCACATCTCGGGTTTGTCGTTCGGATTAAAGTAGAAAACGACTGCATTGTAGTTAGGAAGGGTATCCACTATTTCGGACATTTCAAAACGGCCTTCTTTATTGATGAAAAATTGTTCGACCAAGTTTGTTTTGCGGTGATATTTTTCAGGGTCGTTGATGAAATCCTGTTTCGTGGCATTCGACACGGAGTGTATCCATTCGTATTCCTTTGTGGTTCGGAACTCGCCGCTCGGGAGACGCAAGGTATGCCATTGTTCGGTTTCCAGATTTTCACCGCGCTGGTTGGCCACACTTATGGCAACAGGCAGCACGTCAAGGATGCGCTGCGTGCCAAAACCGGAGGTGGTGGCGAGATAGACCCATTCACGGTTCTCAGACTGCAGCAGCCACAATTCCCGCCCTTCCGGCAGCCGTTCCACACATTCCACCCCCCATTTTTCAGGGAAGACAGATTTTGCCCTCCACTTATGCCCTTGAAAGTCCTGGGCTTTTTCCAGGAAACTCTCTAATACCTCATCCTGTAGAGGATACAGGGTGGTTTGGCTGTGAACGTCTGCGACTAATGTGTCACGAATGACATCCACAGGATAGATGACGGATTCACTGGAATTGTCGTCTTTATTGTTTCTTCTTGAAAAACAGCTTGTTAGAAGAACTGTCAAGATTAGGCCCAGGCAGATGGTTAAATGGTTTCGGTTCATTTTGAAATTTTTCGCAAAGATAGTATTTTTAAGGTTAGAAGGTAAAAAAGGCTTAGCGATAGGATGGTAGAGACGTTTCATGAAACGTCTCTACAAGAGGGTTACGATTTTTCGAACCTCCACGGCCTCTTTCACGTCATGGACGCGCAGGATATCGGCTCCTTTCATCAGAGCCACGGTGTTCAGCGCAGTGGTGCCGTTGAGCGCGTATTCGGGTGTGGTATCCAGCAGTTTGTAAATCATGGATTTGCGGGAAATACCGACTAAAATGGGAAAACCCAGTTGTTGGAATGTTTCCAGATTCTTCATCAGAAAATAATTCTGTTCCAGTGTTTTGCCAAAACCGAAGCCAGGGTCGATAATGATATCGTGGATGTGATGTGCATGCAGTTTTTCAAGTTGTCGACCGAAGAATTGCAACATGTCGGCGAGGATATCCTTGTATTCTGTATGTTGTTGCATTTCAGATGGTTTCGCAGATGTGTGCATTAAACAGTAAGGCACCTGCAGTTGTCCGATGGTTGGAATCATATCGGGGTCGAAAGTGCCGCCGGAGATGTCGTTGATCATGTCGGCGCCAATTTCCACGGCGGCTTTGGCCACGGAAGCGCGGTAGGTGTCGATGGAGAGTACGGCATCGGGAAATCGACCGTGTATTAGCTTGACGGCCGACACTATCCGGGAAATTTCTTCGTTTTCAGGGATTTCCAATGCATTCGGCCGTGTGGACATAGCCCCGATGTCAATGATATCTCCACCTTCTGCAAGGATTTGTTCCGCCCGGAGCAGAATGTCCTTTTCTGTCAGATGTTTTCCTCCGTCATAGAAAGAATCTTCCGTGACATTCAGGATACCCATGATGATGGGTGAGTTTTCAGAAAGTTTTCCGTTGAAATTGTACATTTTGATTTGCGATTTGCGATTTGCGATTTGCGAAAATCGCAAACCGCAAATCGTGAAATAGAAAAAGGGACAGCTTTGCAGCCATCCCTTTTATATAATATTGTATCAGCAAAATTACTTCACAACCACTTTGGTGGTATAGACTTTGCCGTTTTGGTTGATCTTGAGCATATAAACGCCGCTGTGGAGGTTAGCCACGCTCACATTAGTGCTGCCCGTGAAGGTTTCGCTATAAACTTGTTGACCAACGATGTTGAAGAGTTGGATATTAGCTTTTTCATCGTTGCCAAGGTTCACGGTGAAGTTGTTCGTGGCAGGGTTCGGATAAACAGTGGGGTTGTTCTTCTCGATTTCAGGAACGTTCACGATTTCGCAGTTGGTGCAGGAAATTTTCAAGCCCAAGTTTTTCGGGTAGTTGTAATTGTCAAAGAAGAACATGGGATAGAAATAGTCAACATCACCGTTATTGAAAGAACGTACCATTCCGCCGTGGCTTCTGTTGTCGCAAATGTTGGGGTTGCCGGAGGACGGGTTATAACCAGCACCATCATTGCTGTTGAAAGTATAAAGAGAGAATGAAGAATGGAGAGTGTCATTCAAAGCGGCATTCTCACCAGAAATGAAAGTGTAGGCAATGTTCCAACGTTTTGCAGTGACATTGGTGATATTCACGGGGATTTCAAATATTTTCAAATAATAAGAATTGGGTTCATCGGCAGGTTCGCTAACATCATTGGGTCCAAGAGGAATTTTGACAACTTGGGCATTTTGTTGAACGCCAGTGCTAGGATCGTAGTCGAAGTTAATGAAACAGCTGCTTTCCGGATAATTAGTATAATAATACTCAGGAGCATTATCGTCAGCAACAAAGCCGATAACGAGGGTATCCATCACATCAGCAGGCATTTGCTCATCGCGAAGATACATCGTGTAAACACAGACAGAGTCAACATTCAATGAGGGGCTGTGCTTGAAAGAGATGTCGCCACCCATTGATGCATAGTCGAAGAAATCAGATTCGAAGTCGAAAGTCTGGCTGACAGAATAAACAAATGCGTGGCCAAGACCGTCAGAATACTCATAAAGGCCAAGAGAGTCGCTTTTCAAATAGAAAGCAGAGCCATCCGCACAGGTTTCTCCAAAGTAAGATTCAAGATAATCCTGATAGAAAAGCCAACCTTCAGCAGGTGCGCCTTTATCAGCTTTAAGGATGCCCTTGACGGGCATTTGACGATTTTGATTTGCACCAACGTCCATTTTGACGACTTGTGCGCTTGCAGTTGCAGCAATTAAAGCAACTACGAGAAGTGTGTAAAGTTTTTTCATTTTTTTGATGTTTTTATTAATTAATTAGTCTTTCCAATCAAGGCCGCAAAAATACTTATTTTTTCGTTCCTTCGGAAAAATTTTTTCATAAAAATTCTTAATAGTGAAATGTTCATAAATACGGTTTACGGTTTGCGGTTTACGATGTTTGATAATTCGCTAACCGAAAACGAAAAAAATGTTTGGAGATGTCAATAATTATTGTATTTTTGCGCCGCTTTTCAAAATGACGTTGCGTAACGGAAGGCAAGAGGGGTTTTCGATTCAAGACAGGATTCCGTTTATGTTAATCCAATCAAATTTTAAGACAAAAGACAATTTACGAGTATGTCAGATATTATTGAGAACAAACCCAGAAGAAGAAGAGTTGTGAGAGGTGGTGAAAGTTTGTTGGCCACTTCGAATGAAACTAAAATGAAGGACAAAGCCCGTGTGGTGGAAAAGAAAGCCACGCCTTTGTTCCAAACGGCAAAATCAATCGTGGCGGAAAAAATTTCTGAAATCGTCGCCGACAAATCAGAAAAAGACGATGTGGTGATGTTCGCCAATCCGCTGCCGGCAGAAGAAAAGCCGAAAAAAACACGCACTTCCAGAAAAGCCACCGCCACTCAGGAAGAGGAAAAAAAGGAAGAAAAGCCGGCATCTGCTGAACCGGCGCCCGAGAAAAAACGCCGTGGCCGCCCCAAAAAACAGACCGTCAAGATAGAAGAAGCTCCTGCTGAAATTGTCTCGGAAGAGACTCCGAAAAAGCACCAGCTCATTCAATATCCTCTTTTTGATGAAGAGTCGGAACCTCAGTTGGCTGCTGAACCGGAACAGAAAGAACCGTCAGATTCTGGTAATAAAGGCAATTCGGAGGAAGATACAGTTGACAAATCCTCTAAGAAAAAAAGAGAAAAGACAAAAGCTTCCGAGGAAACGGCAGAAGCCAAACCTCGTCGCGGCCGTCCCAAAAAGAAAACGAATAATGAGAATTCTGAGAAACCAAAAGAGGTAGATAACGAGAAACCTATTTCTGAAGAAGCGGAATCTTCCGCCAATAAAGTGGAAGAAGCCATTCCTCCCTATTTGGCGAATGCCCAATATGAGGGATCTGTCATGGCCGAGGGCGTACTCGAAATCACCAGCGAAAACTGCGGTTTTCTGCGCTCTTCCGACTACAACTACCTCTCTTCCCCTGATGACATTTACGTTTCCATGTCGCAGATCAAACTCTTCGGCCTCAAGAACGGCGACACCGTCTATGGCGCCATCCGTCCGCCGAAACCTGGCGAGAAATATTTCCCGCTGACCAAAATCGACAAGATCAACGGCTGTCTTCCCGAAGACATCCGCGACCGAATTCCCTTTGACTATCTCACCCCGATGTTCCCGGATGAGAAAATCAACATCACGGGCCATCCCGGTTGTAACTTGTCCACCCGCATCATAGACCTGTTCGCTCCCATCGGCAAGGGTCAGCGTGGCTTGATTGTGGCGCAGCCGAAAACGGGTAAAACCGTGTTATTGAAGGACATAGCAAATGCTATTGCTTATAATCACCCTGAAATTTACCTCATCATCCTGCTTATTGACGAACGTCCTGAAGAGGTCACCGATATGCAACGCAGTGTGAATGCCGAGGTGATTTCCTCCACGTTCGATGAGCCGGCGGAACGTCACGTGAAAATTGCCAATATGGTGCTTGACAAGGCGAAACGTATGGTGGAGTGCGGTCACGATGTCTGCATTCTGCTTGACTCCATCACTCGTCTGGCCCGCGCCTTCAACACGATGGCGCCCGCATCCGGCAAGGTGCTCTCCGGCGGTGTCGAGGCCAACGCTTTGCAGAAGCCCAAACGCTTCTTCGGCGCAGCCCGTAATGTGGAGAACGGCGGTTCCCTGACCATCATCTCCACCGCTTTGATCGACACGGGATCCCGTATGGATGAGGTGATCTTCGAGGAGTTCAAGGGCACCGGCAACATGGAGCTTCAGCTCGACCGCAAGCTTTCCAATAAACGCATCTATCCCGCTGTTGATATCGTGGCTTCCAGCACACGTCGCGACGACCTGTTGCAGGATGCTGCCACGCTGCAGAAAGTGTGGATCCTGCGCAATCATATTGCTGATATGACAACTATTGAAGCTATGAATTTGATTCTCAGCAATATGCAAGACACGAAGAATAATGAGGAATTCTTGAATTCCATGAACGGTTAATGTCTCCTTGTATCACGCGTATTTGTGCGTATATTTGTGATGAAAAAGGCATTTTTTTCTATAGCCGTACTTTTGTGCCTCGCATTGTCGTTGCGGGCGGACATTTATACGCCTTTTCTTACCGAAGAGCAATATCTAAAACAACTTTGGGACACTATTGTTGATCGCTATGATGTTGAGGGACTGGAGTTTGTGGCTAACGACATGTCCCAAAAGTTGAATGGTGCGATGTTGGTGGCCGTGCGTGACACGGTGCTGGTGGAACATGCCTACGGGGAGCTCCGTCTGACGGGAGAGCCCCCACGTTGCAACCCGGCGGAAGACAATCAGATTACTGAAACCACGCTGTTCGATTTGGCTTCTATTTCCAAACAATTTACGGCGGTAGCTGTGTTGCAGCTCTGTGCGCAAGGAAAAATCAGTCTTGAAGACACTATTACAGAATATTTTCCGAATCTTCCTTATAGCGGTGTGACTATCAAGCATCTGTTGTCGCATACTACAGGTATTCCAGAGTATTTCAAGTTCAAATATCCTGTATATGGATCTTCGGCGTTTGTTGATAATCAACAGCTTTTGCGTGTATTAGAAAAGCAGAAATACGCCAAAACGTTTCCTACAGGGTCGAAATTCGAATATGTGAACACCAATTATGCGATTTTGGCCGCGTTGGTGGCAAAAGTGTCCGGCAAATCGTTTGAAGAGTATGTTCACGAGAACATATTCAAGCCAGCCGGGATGAAAAACACCTGCTTTTTCACGGAATTGGTAGGCATTGATGCCAAACACGGGAAAAGGTATGCCGATGTGGATCCGAAAGCGGAAGATGTGGCTGTACAACCGTTGCCATCGGATATTCCGATTGCCCGAGGGCACCGGAAGGTGGCAGTCGTTGCCCGATATGACCGTTTGAACGGGGTGCTTGGCGACAAAGGGATCTATTCCAACGTAGAGGATATGCTTTGCTGGGCCAATGCCCTGTTTATCGATTATAAAATTCTGCCGAAAGAGTGGGTGGACCTCGCCTCGCAGCGCGAAAACCAGCTGAAAGACGGCACACTGCCTAAAAACATTTACGGTTTCGGCTACCGCATTGAGGAGAGTCCCGCACACGGCAAACTCGTCTATCACGGCGGCCTTTGGAACGGCTTCCAGAATCTTTTCCTCTACCGCCCCTCCGACAACGTGATCATCATCTTTCTCAGCAACCTCTATAATAGAGCCCATGTCGGTCGTAGCGACCAAATGCTTAACATTCTCGATGGCATACAGGAGGAAGCAACGGAAGAGGAAGAGCTTCAATAACCCATAACCTATAACCCATAACCATTATAAAATGAACCATTACCCCGCTAACTATCATACCCATAGTCTTTACTGTGACGGCAAAAGCACATTGGAAGAGCATGTGCGTGAGGCCGAGAAATGCGGACTCCTGCAGCTCGGTTTCTCTTCGCATTCCTCGGTGCCGTTTGAGAACAATTTCGCCATTTCGGAAGAAAGGATTCCGGAATATATAAAAGAAATTGAGCAACTGCAACAGAAAACAAACATCAAGTTGCTGAAATCGTTGGAATGCGAATTTGTCCCCGGGATTACCAAGGATTTTGACGTTTGGCACACGACTTATAATCTCGACTATGTCATCGGTGGCGTGCATCTCGTGCGGCCGCCTCATGGCGACGGACTTTGGTTCATTGACGGTTCCAAGCAAGAGATTTACGATAATGGTTTGCGGGATTTGTTCGACAACGACATCAAGGCGGCGGTGACTGCTTTTTGGGAGCAGACATTCGAGATGCTGGAAACGCAGCATTTGGATATCATCGCCCATTTCGACAAAATCAAAATGCACAATCGCGATCGCTTTTTCACGGAAGATGAAAGCTGGTATAAAGTCTTGGCTGACAAGGCGATACAGTTGATTAAACGACACGATGTTATCATTGAGGTGAATACCCGTGGATTATACAAAAAGCGTTGCGATCACTTTTATCCCTCCACAGAACTGCTGATGAAAGCGCGCAAAGCCGATATTCCCGTGATAGTGAGCAGTGATGCGCACAAGGCGGAGGAACTGACGCTGTTTGTGCCTGAGGCATTGGCGGAATTGCAACGCTGCGGCTTCGATCACACCGCACGGTTCGATGTCGAAAAAGGTAGGTTTGTGTATTAGCTGTTGGCTATTGGCTTTTAGCTATTGGCTATTAAACCTTAAACTTTGAACTTTTTTGTACTTTTGCCGCACATAGTGTACTAAAAATGGAAAACAAAGCTGGACAATTTTTGGAAAGATACCGTGAGATTGAAGAATGGGCGCTCAACAACCTGAATATCACGGAGATGAAGGAACTGGAGCAGATGCCCCAGTACAAAGGCCTTCGCAGCAATCTTGCATTCTGTAGAATGTTACGCAACCTGCTGTCGCACTACGATTGGTCGAAGGCGGGCAACGACATGGTTATTGTCACCGACCAAGCGGTGCGACAAGTCAACAATCTCTACTATTCGCTCAATCCGGTGACGTTGATGCGCGTGGCCATCCGTGCGGGACAGATTTTCGCCCCCTCACCAGAAGACTCCGTCCTTGCCGCCGTCAAGGTGATGCAGCGCAACGACTATTCCTACATCCCGATTGTCGAAAACCATCGGATTGTCGGGGTGTTCAGCACCAAAACTCTCATGAGGATTGTGGCGGAAAACGGTTCCGCTCTTCTTTCGGAAACCTTGAAATTCAGAGATATAGCAAATTTCATCCGCTTAGCGGACGAATCGGTAGCCCACTACGGTTTCATTGATCCAAATACAACGGTGGAAGATGTCAGTCTCAAATTCCAGCGTTCGAAAACGCGCAAAGTACGTCTGGATATGTTGTTCATCACGGATAACGGACGCTCTGACGGCACCCTTCAAGGCATGGTCACACCTGTCGATATTCTCCAATAAAGTGGACGTATGCGATACGTCCCTACGGTATCCATTCCGCATACGACGTGTCGGTTTCCCGCAAGCGCACGCAGGTAAGCGCCACCCTTTCAGGCAGTCTCGCTTTGATTTTATCGGCAATGAAGTTCAGAAGGTTTTCAGTGGTCGGTTGGAAATCCACGATGACTATTTTCTCGTAATTTTGTTTCAACACTTCGACAAGTTGTGCATCGGTTTTGGCATTCAGCACCAAAGCATGATCCAATAAGGATATAATTTCCTCATTGACAAGTCGTTTTAGGTCTCCAAAATCCATCACCATCCCGTTTTTGGGTGAAGATTCATCGTGTAGCGGTTGTCCGGCGAGGGTGATGTCCATCTTGTAGGAGTGGCCGTGGATATTGCGGCACAGCCCATCGTAGTTGCGCAGCGCATGCGCCATTTCAAAGGAAAATTGTTTGGTTATCTTAATGATACTCATTGTTTTACGATTTTATGGATTTGAATGCCGTGTTCGGAAGAGAGTTTTATTAGATAGAGTCCCATGGGAAATTTGGACAGGTCAATCTGAATGTTATCGACATTGTCAGATTGTTGGGTGAGCAGTGTTCTTCCAGCGATATCTTGAAGCTCAACTGTTAATTTATCAGTTTGATTATCAATAGATTTGATGTTGATTATAGAAGCAACAGGGTTAGGATATACGTCCCATCCGTATTGGACGGAATAGTATGATATACCGGTAGTGAAAGGGCTTGAGTCGTTACCGAAGATTTTCTCCGCCAGTTCAGGATGGTCAATGAACGGGTTGCGGTTGTGCTGGCGTTGATAGACGGCATTGTTGCGGTCGATCTCTTTCTGACTCACAGGATCCATGGCGGCCCATTGGAGCAGCAGCTCTTTCGCCCATGGTTTGAGGTCGCCGCCGGAAAAGTTGGACTGCGTTTCCACACCGAGGTTCTTGTCCATGTAGCAAACCGCCATGTAGAAGTAAATGCGGGCGAAATCGCCTTTGAAACCATCGATGGGTTCGAATACAGATCCTGAATAACCGGGAATGTTGGACGTGCCCACTTTACTACCGTTGGTGCTGGTCCAGGTCGTATTGATTACCTTGCCAAACGGTAGGTTGCTTCGCTTGGAATTGACAAAACCGTCGGTGGGAACGAGGTGGAAAAGGTCAGTGTACATGGGTGCGACGCTGCCGCCGAACCAGCTTTTCGGAACGGAGTGTTCGCGGTTGTAACAGTCGCCCTCGCTAGAGTAGGTGCCGCATTGGTCACTGCCGAAGGTGAAATAATAGGCGGGAGTTCCGTTTGGGCGGTCGGAGTACATGTCCCATACTTTTCCGTTGTCGGGTCTAACGTCTGTAGTGTAGAATGCCTGCCATAACTCATTGTATGACAACGATGTATGGTTTTTTATAATGTTGTGCATAGCCGTGCGTAGTTCGTTGCCGCTTTTGTTCTGGGCGGCGGAATAATAACCGGTGGGTGGCTGGGCATTTAGAGAAAAAATACCCAATATGATGCACAGCAAACATAGTAGAGACGTTTCATGAAACGTCTCTACAAAGGATTTACGAATATTTCTCATTTTATACATGGGTAATCTTGTAAATCATTTCTTTCAGTAGCTCGGCGTCGTCGTTGCTGGAATCAACGCCTTTGCACTTTAAATCGTATTCCCGCAGGATGGATATGATTTTGGTCAGCTGCGGCAAAGTGTGGTTGTTGGCGATTCCGACGTTCCGGGCAATAAAGTTCGGCGACAGGTTGCCGAAAATGGTTTTCAGCGCATCGTTGCTTTTGTCGGGCAAAAGATGGTAGCGGATCATTTTGTGATAATAGGAATACAGCATGGAGATGGTGCGGATGTTCGGATTGTCCTTCAGATGCATCGTGAAGTTGAGCATGATGTTATAGACTTTAGACAGATTCCGTGATCCCAATGCGTCCTGCAGTTCGAAAATGTTGTATTCCTTGCTGATGCCGATGTATTTTTCGACCACGTCCGGTGTGATTTCACTTCCCGCAGGCAGAGCGACTTGTAGCTTTTGGAATTCGGTGAAGATTCGGGACAGGTCGTTGCCGATGTGTTCGCTCAGCATGGCGGCAGTCTGCGGGTTCAACTTGTAGTTGAACGTCTGGCTCGCAAGATCTTGAATCCAGGCGGCGAGATTCCAGTCTTTTACCCCTTCCGACACAAAAACGACCCCATGTTTGTTGTAGGTTTTGGATTGTTTCAGTTTACCATATTTGTAGCAGACAATCAAAATGGTTTGCGGACTTGGGTTTTCCACGTAAGAATCCAGCAATTCGATTTTTTTCAGCTCTTTGGCCTCTTTCAGAATCACAACGCGATAAGGGCTGCCGAAAGGAAATTGCTTGGCGTTGGCCAGTACCATATCCACTTCCGTATCCTTTCCGTACAGCACCACTTGGTTGAAGTCGCGCTCTTCAGGTTCCAGGATACCTTCCTCGAACATCTTGCAGAGCCGGTCGATGAAGAATGGTTCTTCCCCATGCAACAGATAAACAGGCGCAAACTGTTTGTTTTTGATTTGCGCTACGAGGTCGCTATAACTAATTGAACTACTGCTGTTTTTTTTAGCTGCCATAATTATCGTGTTTTGGCGTATGCGATACGCCCCTACAATTCATCGTTTTTCATCGCTTCTTCATCGCCTCATCGTGTCATCGTTAGAAATAATGTTCCGCCACCTGGAAAATCACCTTTTCGTCGGGTTCGTACAGGCCTTTGGCGTTGGTGAGGATGAAATCCGCGATGTTGTGACGGCGGTAATCTTCTGGAATCTTACTGGGACTGTCGAGGATGATGTCGAAGGTCTCGGGGTGGATGCCCACTTCCAGATCCGTGGCATAGCTGGTGAAATGGTGCAGGAAATGGTCCACTTTATCTACTAATGCGTTGCCGAGGGCGGCAGCGGTATCAATTTTCTTTTCGTTCATAATCGTTATTTTTCAGGCCGCAAAGGTACATAAAATACGAATATTGAAGGCATAAAAAAACGCCGCACTCTTGCGAATGCGGCGTAAAATCATTGGCTTTGGTTAAAAGATTACCCGATGGCGATGGTGCGGGCGAGTTTAGGTTCCTCTTTCTGCAATCTCGGCAGGGTGATGGTGAGGATTCCGTGCTCCACTTTGGCTTCGATGTGGTCTTTGTCCACATCCTCGGGCAGCGTGTAGTTCTGCTCGTAGTTCGTGTAGGAGAACTCGCGGCGCAGATAGTGGTGCTTTTTCTCCTCTTCCTTGTGTTCCATCTTGTTCTCGATGGCGACGCAGAGGTTGCCTTCGTCGTTGATGCTCACGCGGCAGTATTCCTTCTTGATGCCGGGGGCGGCCACTTCCATCGTGTAGGCCTTTTCGTCTTCTCTAACATTCACGGCCGGAGCTGTGGTGTTGGTGCGCGGCATGATGTCGCTGTTCAAGAAATCTTCAAACATGGTAGGAAACCAACTGTTTTTAAACATTACTGGTAGCATAATGAACTCCTTTCTTTTATTGTTAGACTTTTTAATTTTTCATTTCTGTCCGCCTCCGCTTTCGCATCGGCGACGCTACCTATAATGCAAACCGCGTGCCAGCCCTTTTTTCGTGCCAAAATTCAGTAAATGTGGACAAATTGTCCATTTCTGGTGACAAGATGGCGGGTTTTGTGTCAAAATTTCCTTTGCTATTCCATCCACCGCTCGTAAATTGCCCATGCAGCATTATAAGTGGGGTGCTTGGGAGCCAGTCCGCCTGCTTTTCGTTTCACCTCTTGCGGCACCACGGGGTATTTCGTGTGACTTTCGGTCCACTTGTGCTCGAATTTGGAGAGTTCCTCGCCAAAGGCCTTCTCATCGAACTCCTTGCCCTCTTTCACGGCCTTAATGACGGCGTCGAAGAAGAGGTTCCAGCGTTTGGCGTAGTAGTCGCCGACGAGTCCGCCCCACATCCGGTTAGCGTAGTCGTTGAGCACGGGACCGCCCCAGACGGTGAGCAGCGTACGCGCCTGACGTTCGTAGTAGTCCTTCTCCTTTTTCGTCGTGCCCCAGTCGCGAGCCGCCTCGATCCACGGTCCTAACATGAAAGCGGGATGCGTGTTGAGCAATGCATCCACATCCTCAAACAGCTGGTTGGCAATCTTTACCTGCCGTTTCATCTCCTTGATATCACGATTTTTGTACGCCACGGTGAAGTCGTTGCGGATGTCCATGAAGTGGTTGCCCATCCATTGTGAGAAGAGGTTGACTATATCGTAATTATAAGAATCTTTATATTTACCCTCCCAATTCGTGCCGACATATCCTTGACAGGGCTCAAGAATGCGTGTTGCCACAAATGACTCGCAAATCTTTTTAAGTGTGTCATTATTATAAGAATAGTAGGGTTTAGTGTAGTATGTGCCATGGCCCTCCAACGATGGCCGCGCCACCAGTTGGGTGCCGAGACCGTAAAATGACCAGTCCTTATAGATACTGTCAATCAGCAGTTGCCACTTGTCGGTATGGTGATACGACCCCGTTCGCACGTTACACCAATCTTCAACCCATTGATGCACATCGGGTTGGCTCTCCCACACGCGGTCGAAGAGGTATTCGTAAATCTGTGGGCTCACATCGAAGGACTCCAATGTGGAGCCGATGCCGGTCATGTTGGGGCCGGCCTCCTTCAACGCGGCATCCAGTTTCTTCTCGAGCTCGTTGATGTTGCCCACGAGCATGGTGTTACCGCCGAAATTGCCGAGGTAGCACCAGATGAACGGCTGTCCGTAGAAGCCGTCGGTGGTACGCCACACCTCCGTCTTCTCGCAGAAGTAGTCGAGCAGCACGAGCTTGTCTTGCGGCACAGCGGTGAGGTAGGCGCGGAGCCGTTCGGGGGTCCACGACTTGCGCTTGTAGTAGAACACCCAGGTCATCTGCAGCCAGCGGGCGGCGGGGTCGCTCTGCTGCAGCGAGGCGTAGATGTTTTGAGATACTTTGGCAAGGTAGTCGGGTTCCCAGCTGGGCGGGTCCATTTCGTTGAAGGGATCGACGCCATAGATGTGGTCGGTGCCGAAGAGGGCGATCTCCTTCTCCATGAAGCTTTTCTGGATTTTGGCGAAGAGCGGGTCGGAGGAGTTGAGGAAGTGGGTGGGCTCGAAGCCGCACCATGCGCTCAGCTGCTGGATGTCGGCCTCGGGGTGCATCTCGGCGAACCGTTTGGGCACGTGTCCGGCGAAGGCGGGCAGCACCGGCGTCATGTTGAACTCGCGCTCGCGGGCGACGATCTGCTGCTGTAGTTCTTTCTGTCCCTCTATCCACGACATCGGCAGCGGACCGCCGAAGCTGTCGAGGTTGGCCATGCGGTGCCACGGCAGGTGCGCCGGTCCGGAGAAGTAGCTGCGGATCTCCTCGTCGGTCATTCCGAACTCCTTCCACACCTCGTACCAGACGGCCTCCTGTCCGGTGATGGCGAGCGGCATCGTGATGCCGTTCAGCGCCATCCAGTCGATGAACCGCTCCCACTGCGGCCATTTCCACCACGGCATCGTGTAGCCGTAAGTGCAGTAGTTCAGGAAGAAACGGTCGCGCACGAGGGCCTCCTTGCGAATGGTTCCGAGGGGAGTCGGAAACTCGACAGGGAGCTCCACAGGTTCGCACAGCAGCCACGAGACATGCACGCCCGCGATGTGCTTGAGGTAGTAGTTCAGCCCCACCGCCAACGAGTTGTCGTTGTTGCCGGTGATACGGATTTTGCCAGAAAACAGGTCTCGGTTATCCGGATCAGGTTCTATCAAGAAAAAGTCCACCGTATCGGGCTGATAGACAAATACAAAGCAGGTGTCCATGTCCCCGAGGATGCGATGCGCCAATCCGTCGATGGGGCGTTTGGGACCGTCATGGCCGGCGGTCAGTGATAAGGTCCAGAAGCAAACGGTCATGAGTATGATTTTTCGCATATTGTCTCATTTTAGAATGATACGGCAAAAGTATAATTTTTCTGAAAAAAGTTGTCCCAGTTGTCGTCGGAAAGGAAGACAACCAGGACAACTGGGGACAATTAAAAGGATTGTCGTCTCTATCGCAGTTTCAGCAGCACCACGTTCTCGACGTGCTGCGTGTGCGGGAACATATCCACGGGCTGCACCTTCTCTACGCGGTACTTCGGGTCGAGCAAGGTGAGGTCGCGGGCTTGCGTGGCTGGGTTGCAGCTCACATAGACGATGCGCGGCACCTCCAATTTCAGCAGCTGTTCGATGACATTCGGGTGCATGCCGGCGCGCGGCGGATCGGAGATGATCACGTCCGGCTTTCCGTGCTGCGCGATGAACTGGTCGGTGAAGATCTTCGCCATGTCGCCCACCACGAACTCCGTGTTCGTGATGTTGTTCTGTGCAGAGTTGATCTTCGCGTCCTCCACGGCAGTATCCACGTACTCGATACCGACCACCCGCTTGGCTTGGTGTGCCACGAAATTGGCGATGGTGCCCGTGCCGGTGAACAGGTCATAAACAACCTCATCTTTTTGTATATCAGCAAATTCGCGCACCACCTTGTAGAGATTGTAGGCCTGTTCGCTGTTGGTTTGGTAGAACGACTTCGGTCCGACCTTGAACTGCAAGTTCTCCATCTTTTCGGTGATGTAGTCCTGACCGGCATAGAGGTGGAACGGCAGGTCGAAGATGGCATCATTGAGCTTGGTGTTGATGACGAAAGTCAGCGAGGTGATTTCGGGGAATCGCTCCATAAGGGCGGCAAGCATATCTTTCACCTCCTGGTTGTATTTGGTGACGATGAGCACCACCATCAGGTCGCCAGTGGAGGCGGTGCGGATGATGAGGTTGCGCAACAGCCCTTTCTGCTGGCGCGGGTCGTAGAAGTCGAGGTTGTGCTCGATGGCGTACTGCTTGCAGAAGAGACGGATGTCGTTGCTCGGGGCCGCCTGCAGCCAGCAGTGCTGGATATCCAAGATCTTATCGAACATGCCGGGCACGTGGAATCCGAGACAGCGGTTTTCGAAGAATTCGCCCTGCTCCTGCCGTTTCATGTCGTCGTAGGTCAGCCACAGCATCGTGGAAAAGGTGTATTCCAGCTTGTTGCGGTAGTAGTAGATTTTCTCCGACCCGAGAATGGGCATCAGCGGCGGGAACTCGAACTTGCCGAGGTGCTTGAAGTTGTCCTCAACTTGTTTCTGCTTGAATTCTAACTGTTTCTCGTATGTCAGCATCTGCCATTTGCATCCGCCGCAGTGACCGAAGTGTCCGCACGGCGGCACCACCCGGTCGGGCGACGGCTGCTTGATAGCCAGCAGGTTGCACTCCGCATAGCCGCGTTTGCGTTTATAGACTTCCACATCGACGATGTCGCCAGGCACCGCGTACGGCACAAACACCGTCAGCCCATCGACCTTGCCGACGGCTTTTCCCTCCGCCCCTGCGGAGAGGATTTCCAGATTTTCTATGTTATATCGTTTGAAGCTCATAATCTTTGGTTCTTCGTTATGATCCCAGGGCTACCGAGCTCTTGCCCCTACGGGGCTGCTCAAGGAATAATTCTTATAATTGGTCTTGCCAGCTAATTCATCATCTCATCATCTTATCATCGTTTCATCGCCTCATCGTCTCATCGCTTCATCGCCTCATCGTTATATTTATCGGTAAAATCCCTCCTGGTCCACATACTGGAACACCTTCTCAGGCATCATATATCGTACGGACTTGCCGTTTTTGATGTTGTCGCGGATCATCGTGGAGGAGAGGGCCATCAGGGGCGCATCCACGAGGTGTACATGCGGGTGCGTGCGGAAGTCGCCGCCGTCGTAACCGGGACGCGGATAGACGTAGAGGTGGTAGTTTTCCAGAATGTACTCGTAGTTGAACCATTTCGTGAAGGTCTGCAGGTTGTCTTCGCCCATGATGAGGCAGAACTCGCGCTGCGGGTATTGTTCGCGCAGCACCTGTAGCGTGTAACTGGTGTAGGAGGGTTTCGGGAGCGAGAACTCGATGTCGCAGGCCCGGAAACGCAGGTCGTCGCCGATAGCGAGGTTTACGAGGTGCAGACGCTGGCGGTCATCCAAAAGCGAGGCCTTCTTCTTCAGCGGGTTCTGCGGTGACACCACAAACCAAAGTTCCTGCAAATCAGAATGTTCCAGCAGATATTCGGCAATAATCAAATGCCCGACGTGTATCGGGTTGAATGAGCCGAAATAGAGTCCTGTTTTCTTCATTGTTCTTTCAAAAAAGGGTGCAAAAATACAAATAAAATCCGCAAGTTTAAAAAAAACGTATTTTTGCCGCAATGATCAAACAGAAATCCATAGACAGTGTGATGGCCTCCGTCCGTATTGAGGAAGTGGTCGGCGATTTTGTCTCTTTGCGTAAGCAAGGACAGGATTTTGTGGGTATTTGTCCTTTTCATGATGACAAGAATCCTTCGTTGCATGTGAGCCCGCGCCTCGGCATTTACAAGTGCTTCGTGTGCGATGCAGCGGGAAACCCCGTCAAATTCCTGATGGAGCATGAGAAGATGACCTATCCCGAAGCTATTGAATATCTGGCCAAAAAATACGGCATCCCTTTGGAGTATGAGCGTAACGAGAGCGACGAGGAACGGCAACAGCGTAGTTTGCGCGAAAGTCTGCTGATAGTCAACGAATTCGCTCAAAAGTACTTTATGGAACAGCTGCGCAACACCGAGGAGGGCAAGCTCATGGGCATGGCCTACCTGAAGGAACGCGGTTTCAAGGATGACACTATTGACAAATTCGGGCTCGGTTATTGTCCCGATGGCTGGGATAATTTCACGAAGGCGGCATTGGAGAAAGGGTATAAAGAGGAATACCTGACAGAATTGGGCCTGACGGGCAAGTCGCAGAGTGGAAAGTTGTATGACATCTATCGTGGGCGTGTGATTTTCCCCATCCACAACGATGCTGGCAAGGTCATCGGCTTCGGTGGGCGTATTTTGAAAAAAGACGGCAAAGATCCGAGAAAGTACGTCAACTCCCGCGAAAACACGATTTACCACAAGAGTGATACGCTTTACGGCATCTATTTCGCCAAAAACGCCATCCATAAACAGCAAAATGTCTATTTGGTGGAGGGTTATACCGATGTGATTTCCATGCACGAATCGGGGGTGGAGAACGTGGTGGCATCTTCCGGCACTTCGCTCACGCAAGGCCAGATCCGCATGATCACCAAGCGCACCCAGAACATCACGGTGCTCTACGACGGCGACATGGCGGGCATCAAGGCCTCCATGCGCGGCATCGACATGCTGTTAGAGCAGGGACTCAAAATACGTGTTTGTCTGCTTCCCGATGGCGAAGATCCTGATTCTTTCGCCAAAAAACATCGTGACAGCGAGTTACAAGACTATCTTGCTTCCGAATCCAAAGATTTTCTGCTCTTCAAGGCGGATATCTTGTCGAAAGAGGCGGGCAATGACCCCATCAAGCGTGCCTCCATGGTGAACGAGATTCTGAAATCCATCAGTTGTGTAAAGGACAACATCGAGCGGGCGTTTTACGTGAAGGAGTGCGCGAAACTGTTTGATTTGTCGGAGAACGACCTCAATATGAATCTGCGCCGTTTTGTGTGGGAAAAAACGAAGGAGCAGAGCCGGATAGCGCAACAGCAACAACAGCAGCAAGGGCTACAGCAAGGTGTTACCGTGCCTGTCACGGCAGATCAGCAGGAAACTCCCGACCTTATCGAAACTAAAAAGCATCCTGATCTCTCACAACAGACGGATTTACTGTTTGAAGCGGAGAAGGATTTGATTCTGTTGATGTTAAACTACGGCAACTATGTGATTTATGAGGTCGGGCAGAGTGAAGAGTCGCATGCGAACGGACTTCGAGTCGATCAATATGTCTGCAACGAGATGGCCAAAGAGGACATCCGCTTCCATTATCCTTTATTGGAAAAGATTTTCAACCAGTATGTGGATTGGGCTTCCTATATCGGCAACCAGGATCAGATTATCCGCAATTTCACGTTGTCGGACAATCCGCAGGTCAGCGAGTTTGTGATTCAGAATATTCCAGTGGAGGAACCCAAATACAGCACACGCTGGAAAGAAAAATACGACATTCATACACACACCACGCGCAATAATATCCGCGCATTACAGAATGAGGTGCAGAACATTCTGCTCACCCTGAAACTGAGAATTTTGGAAAAGGATGCGGAAACCATACATAAAATTCTGGAAAACAAGGAATTGGCAGAAGAAGATATGGCTCTTGCTTTGAATCAGTTGAACAAAATCATCCAGTTAAAGAAGGTCATATCCCAGCGTCTGAACCGTGTGGTGAGCCGGTAATTATATCTCCTCGTATCTCGCGTATCTGCGCGTATTATTCCTATGAATATTCATCACTCATCATACATCATACATCATTCATAATTAAAAATACTATCTTTGCCGCCTCAATTTAACCACTTGATAATATGAAACTAACCGCTGAAAAACGTAAAGAAATCATCAAAACCTACGCCCTGATTATCTTGGGCACGTTCATCATGTCCATCGGGTTTGTGGTGTTCATTTCGCCGCTGAAGCTGGCGCCAGGCGGTGTTTATGGTATTGCCATCATTCTGCACCACGTGTTCAACTTTCCCATCGGTCTTTCGGGCATCTGCCTCGATTTGCCGCTGCTGCTTATCGGAACGTTGTGGCTCGGTCCGAAGTTCGGGGCGAAAACGCTCGTGGGAGTGATCACACTGCCGGCTTTCATCTCGCTATGGGAGAAGGTCTATGGCTACGCACCGTTGATTGCTTTACCTGGTGATCCCATGACTCCCGATCCTTCCGCCACCTTTATTCTCGCATTGTGCGGTGGTGTGATTATCGGTATCGGACTAGGTTTGATTTTCAGGACCCGTGCCACATCCGGCGGCACCGATATCATCGCTATGATCCTCGGCAAATACATCAAACATATCCCGTTAGGCACCCTGCTCATTTGCGTGGACTCCACCATTGTGCTCATCGCTTTGGCTGCTTTCAAAGACTGGACTATTCCGCTCTATTCCTGGTTGGTGATATATGTGACGGGAATTGTCATGGACAAGGTCATCGCTGGCTTCCACGGGAACAAGGCGGTACTCATCATTTCCGACAAATACGAAGAAATACGGCAACGCATCTTTGATGAGCTGGACCGCGGTGGCACATACCTCAACGGTGAGGGTATGTACAATCACGATGAAAAGAAGATCATCTTCACCTCCATCTCGCGCAAACAGCTGCCCGTGCTCATCCACTTCGTCCACGAAATCGATGACAAAGCATTCGTCACCATATTAGATGCTTCCGAAACCTTGGGTTACGGATTCAACTCGTTGCGTGAAAAAGCGTTGAACTAACTATTGGCTATTGGCTATTGGCTGTTGGCTATTGGCATATTGGCTGAAAGCCAATTAAAGCCAAAAGCCAACAGCTAAATGCTAAAAGCTATTTTCCAGAGTCAACCTTATACTTCTTAAAGATCTTCTTGTTATTCATAATCTCCACAGCTTGCTGGAAAGTGTCGTCGCTTTCGAGGAAGACACGGTAGGCATCGCCGTAGCCGTACAGCCCGCGGGCAATTTCAAAGCGCAGATATTCTTTGATGAACTCGGCGGCATGTTCTTCGTTGCGAAGATGTTGCAGCTCCGCGTAGGTCTTGTTGAGGTAATTGGTGAACATTGTGTCAAAAGACTGCTGGTCAAAATCTTCCGTGCTCTTATAGAGGGAATCCAGTTTCTCTTTGTTCTCCTTGAGGAAGGCGTTGGCGAAGTCGCTAAAGACAAAGGACGCTTTGTCGCTCACGCCCTCTTCCTTGGCAAAAGCCATAAATTCCTTGTAGAAATCATCGGAGATCTTGTAATTCTTTTGGAAATCCTCAAATTTCGGGTATTGTTTCAATAACGCGTCGCGATTGTTTTCCAGATAATCGACGGAGAAGCTGCCAAACACGCCTTTTCTGGCGATTTCATTGTAAAGGGTGGAGTATTTGGTGGTATCCAGCGGGATGAAGATGTCGGGCATGATACCACCACCGCCATAAACCACACGGCCCTTTGGCGTTTTATATTTCAGTGAATCCGGGAATTTGATGTTTTCCGCGGTGTAATATTCGCCATTGTTGGCGCGGGTCTGTAGATCCTTGAAGTAAGCGTCCAAACCGTCGTCGTAGGGTTTCTGGATGCAACGGCCAGTGGGGGTATAGTAGTGGGAGATAGTAAGACGCACTTCGGATTGGTCAATAAGTCGCAATGGTTTCTGTACCAATCCTTTACCGAAAGTTCTGCGCCCGACGATCAGTCCGCGGTCCCAATCTTGGATGCATCCAGAGGTGATTTCAGAAGCGGAGGCGGAGTTTTCGTCAACAAGTACAATCAGTTTGCCCTCTTCAAAAAGGCCCTCTTCGGAAGAGAAGTATTTCTCGCCGGTTTTGCGGAAATTGTCGGTATAGACAATCATGCGTTTGCCGGAGATGAACTGGTCGCAGATTTCGAAGGCCACGTTGAGGTAGCCGCCGCCGTTGCCGCGCAGGTCGAGAATCAAGTTCTTCATGCCCTGTTCTTTCAAGCTGCGGATGGCCTTTTTGAGTTCAGTGGTGGAAGTGGCGGCGAACCGTTCAAGTTTGATGTAGCCGGTGGCGGAGTCGGCCATGAAGCTGACATTGATGCTGTACATCGGGATGGCGCCGCGGGTGATGACAAAGTCGATGGGCTCCTTTTTGCGGCCGCGCACCACGGTGACTTTCACCTTGGAGCCCTTTTTGCCACGCAGGTGTTTGCGCACCCAGTCGTTGCTGATGTCCTTGCCCACGGCCACGGTGTCATCGACTTTGATGATCTTGTCGCCGGCCATGAGTCCAACTTTCTCCGAAGGACCGTCGATGATGACTTCCATCACGTTGATGGTGTCTTTGATGAGCTGGAAAGTCACGCCGATGCCATCGAAGGAACCCTGCAGCGGCTCGGTCATGGCAGCCACGTCCTTGGACGGAATATAGGCCGTATGTGGATCCAACTCTTTGAGCATCTCGTTGATGGACTTATCGACTAAAGGGTCGAAATCCACCGAATCCACATACATGGAGTTGATGGCGTTGAGTAGCTGGTCCATCTTGGTTTTGTTCTGCTGGTAATGTTTGTTCGGGGACTGCGCGAAAAGGGTAGTTCCAATGGCTAACATGCTGAAAACAGCGACGATGACTTTATTTTTCATTGGGTTATTATTGGTTTTATTCTATTCTGAAAAAGACGGCAAAAATACGGTTTTTTTTGGATTTTTTATTCGCTTTTTTAGACGTATTTTTGACATAAACTTAGACAAATAACATAGACTTTGGAATTCATCGAAAAATTAATCACTAATTACTATTGCCTATTGCCTATTGCCTAAAAAAAAGTATCTTTGCGGCAACAATAAAAACCTCCGCGATATGAAAAGGTTATACATCATCATCGCCCTTGTCCTATGGGGTTGCGCACAAATGGCGAGTGCGCAGAACGAAGGCAAGGAGTTCTGGTTTACAGACGGGATTTCGGGAGCTCGGTATGAATACTATTATCCAGGTCAGTCTTTGGATAGTGCCATCATATATGTGTTAGGGCAAACGTATTGCACGGGATATATTGAAAATCCATACACTTCCTATCATGTGG
>CADADB010000012.1 GCA_902786595.1 uncultured Bacteroidota bacterium
TACCGAGCCCGGCAGACCTAGCGGCCTGCCGATTCCCGTGTCCGAAACGGATTTGGGAGCCTTTGTTGCCCGCACACCTGACGGCGTGCGAACCCGTACCGTGCCCGTTTGCGCTACCGAGCCCGACAGACCTAGCGGCCTGCCGATTCCCGTGTCCGTAACGGATTGTGGGAAATCGTATCGAATTTGGATACGTCCGGTGCGTCTGCCACGGTTTTCGTTGCGAATTTGGGGAACGGCTCCGACCCCGAAGCAGCCCGTTAGGGCTGAAGGGCTCGGTAGCCCAGGGTGGAGCGCAGCGACACCCTGGGATGGATGTCGTGCCCGATCCCCACGCCCAATGCCCCGCCCCCGACGATGTTTCCGGCAACGGCCATCCCGCACGCCGTTAGGTGTGCGGGCAAAATCTTCGCGGCCGATTAATAAACAGATTCCGTAATGGCAAAGAGTATGAATCGCGAAAAGGAAATTTACAAAGTCACCCTCGTGGGCAGCGCGGGCAATGTCGCGCTGATGGCCTTCAAGTTCGTGGCTGGCATCTTGGGACACAGCGCCGCCATGGTGGCCGATGCGGTGCATTCGCTGTCGGACTTCGTCACCGACCTCATCGTCATCTGCTTCGTGCGGGTCAGCGCGAAGCCGCAGGACGAGTCGCACGACTACGGCCACGGCAAGTTCGAGACTATGGCCTCCTTTTTCGTGGGATTGGCGCTGACCGCCGCCGCCATCGGCATCATCGTTTCCGGTGCGTTGAAACTCGTTGACTGGCTTCACGGGGAACAACTGCCCGCTCCCGGGCGACTGGCACTTTGGGCAGCCCTTATCTCTATCGCGGTCAAGGAGTTGCTCTATCAATACACGGCGCGTGCTGGCAAACGTTTGGATTCGCAAGCCGTGGTGGCCAACGCTTGGCATCACCGCAGCGACGCCCTCTCCTCCATCGGAGCAGCCATCGGCATTGGCGGGGCCATCCTGCTCGGCGACCGCTGGACCGTGCTCGACCCGCTGGCCTCCATCGTGGTCGGTGCGATGCTGGTGAAAGTGGCCGTGAATGTGCTCCATGGCAGTATGAACGAGCTGACGGAATGTTCTTTGCCTGCCGAGACGGAACGCGAAATCGAAGATATAATCCGCTCCTGTCCGGACGTATGCGAACCGCATAACCTGCGTACCCGCAAGATTGGCGCCCGCATCGCCATCGAGGCGCACATCCGCATGGACGGCAACACCACCCTTAACGTCGCTCACGACCGCGCCACCTTTATTGAAAATCTTCTGAAAGAGCGTTTTGGGGCGGAGACGCACGTGACGCTCCATATGGAGCCGAAAAAGGGATGAAAATGGTTTAAGGGTTAAGGGTTAAGGTTTAAGGGTTAAGGAAGGACAATGCACTATCATTATATACCGTTAACCGATTAACCGCTAAAAAGTGTATCTTTGCGCCTTCAAAAAAATGAATGAAAAACTAATGATATAACCATGTTTGAAAGTTTATCTGACAGATTAGAACGCTCGTTTAAGATATTGAAAGGCCAAGGCCGGATCACCGAGATCAACGTGGCCGAGACCACCAAGGAGATCCGCAAGGCGCTTATTGACGCCGATGTGAGCTATGCCATCGCCAAGGAATTCACCAACAGTGTGAAAGAGAAGGCCATCGGCATGAATGTCATCAACGCCGTGTCGCCCAACCAGTTGATGGTGAAGATCACCTACGATGAGCTTATCTCGCTCATGGGCAACCAGGCGGTCGATATCAACCTCAAGGGCTCACCTGCCATTATCTTGATGGCCGGTCTGCAGGGTTCCGGTAAAACCACCCACAGTGCGAAGCTTGCCAACCTTCTGAAAACGAAACGCGGTAAAAAGCCGTTGCTGGCTGCTTGTGACGTATATCGTCCTGCCGCTATTGACCAACTGCAGGTGCTCGGGCAACAGGTGGGCGTCGAAGTCTATACTGAACCCGACAACAAAAAACCTGTTGAGATCGCCAAGAATGCTGTCCGTCATGCCAAAGACTATGGCTATGATGTGGTCATCATCGATACCGCTGGCCGTCTTGCTGTGGATGAGGAGATGATGAACGAGATCTCCAACATCAAGGAGGCCGTCAACCCGCAGGAAATCCTCTTTGTGGTGGACGCCATGACGGGTCAGGACGCGGTGAACACGGCTAAAGCTTTCAACGACCGACTCAACTTTGACGGTGTTATCCTCACCAAGCTCGACGGCGATACCCGTGGCGGTGCCGCGCTTACCATCCGCAAGGTTACGGGCAAACCCATCAAGTTTGTTGGTATGGGCGAGAAGATGGAGGCACTCGATGTCTTCCATCCGGAACGTATGGCCGAGCGTATCCTCGGTATGGGTGACATCCGCTCCTTCGTGGAACGTGCGCAAGAGCAGTTCGACGACGAGGAGGCCGCCAAACTGTCCAAGAAGCTGGCCAAGAACCAGTTCGACTTCAACGACTTCAACCAGCAGATCCAGCAGATCAAGAAGATGGGCAACGTGAAGGATCTCATGGGCATGATTCCGGGTATGGGCAAGATTATCCGTAACATGGACATTGACGATGATGTCTTCAAGAGCGTTGAGGTGATGATCCAGTCGATGACCCCTGAGGAGCGCGCCAACCCCGACATTATCAACGGTTCTCGCCGCAAACGTATCGCACGCGGCTCCGGCCGTGATATTCAGGATGTTAACCGCCTTATCAAGCAGTTCGACGACATCCGCAAGGTGATGAAGGCCGTGAACAATGGCTCTGGCAAAACCAGAGGGCTGATGCGTGCCATGAATGCCCGTGGAAGAAGATAACGGTCGCTATGAAAGAGATTTATTTGGCCGGCGGCTGCTTTTGGGGCACCGAGCACTACTTCAAACAGATTGACGGAGTCTTGGAAACCGAGACGGGCTTCGCCAACGGCAACACCGATAATCCGACCTACGAGGAAGTCTATACCGATACCACTGGCTACGCCGAAACGGTGAAGGTGGTTTATGACGAAACAAGGGTCAGTTTGGAATTTCTTATCGACATGTTCTTCCATGCCATTGACCCTACATTGCTTAACCGCCAAGGGCATGACGAGGGTACGCGCTACCGGACAGGCGTGTATTACACGGATGAGGTGGAACTACCGGTTATCAAACGCATTTTCGATGAAAAACAGAAGTTGTACGATCAGCCGATTGTGACGGAGATTGCCCCGCTGCGAAATTTCTTCCCCGCCGATGAGTACCATCAGGACTATCTGGACAAGCACCCCGATGGCTATTGTCATCTTCCTCTTGAACTCTTCGAATTCGCCCGCAAATCTTCCCACCGCTAACCTTCTAACCTTAAACACAAACAAAGCCCCGAAAGATTCATCTCCCGGGGCTTTGCTCATTAATATTTTCGCTATAAAGTCACGCTTTGGTTTGGTTCGCGACACCGTCCTGCTTGGCTTTCAGCTCTTCGTCGGAGAGGCCGAGGTAGCGGTCGCTGATGACCTGCATTTCACTGTCCAATTCCAGAAGATAAGGTACCCCGGTGGGGATGTTGAGCTTCACAATCTCCTCGTTGGACATGTTTTTCATGAACTTGATGATACCGCGGATACTGTTGCCGTGAGCCACAACCAGCACCTGCTTGTATTGGCGAAGTGACTCCACGATGCTGACGTTCCACAACGGGATAATACGCTTTGTGGCGTCCATCAGCGATTCGGTGGCGGGGCGGGCGGCCTTGAATTTGATATCTTGGTAGCGGATGTCGAATTTCGGGTGGCGCGGGTCGTCGTCGGCCAACGGCTCGGGTTCCACGTCATAGCTGCGGCGCCACTTGGTGACCTGTTCTTCGCCATAAATAGACACGGCCTCCTTCTTGTTCTGTCCTTGCAGCGCACCGTAGTGCTTCTCGTTCAGTCGCCAGGTCTTATAAACGGGCAGCCACATCCGGTCCATCTCCTCCAACACATAGTTCAGCGTCTTGATGGCGCGTTTCAGGAACGAGGTGTAGGTGTAGCGGATGTCCAACCCCGGTTCGTCGCGCAGGATGCGGCCCGCCTGCTTCGCCTCTTCGATGCCCTGCGGCGTGAGATCCACATCCGTCCATCCCGTAAACTGGTTCGACAGATTCCATTCGCTTTGTCCGTGTCTTATCAATATGAGTTTGTACATTCTTTATAATGGTTATGGGTTATGGGTTATTGGTTATTGAAGCTTGGGGTTAGTGAATTGTGATTGGTCAAAAGTCATTAGTCTAAGTCTAAGTTTATGTCTAAGTCAAAGGTTAAAAGCTAACAGCTAACAGCTAACAGCTAAAAGCTACAGTTTGTTCTCCCCGTTCGGGAACACAATCGTCGGCTTGAAACGCTTCGCCTCTTCGAAGTCCATGGAGGCGTAGGAGATGATGACCACTACATCGCCGACGGCGGCTTTGCGGGCGGCGGGACCGTTCAGACAGATCACGCCGGAGTCTTTCGCCCCCTTGATGACGTAGGTTTCCAAACGCTCGCCGTTGTTGACGTTCAGCACCTGCACTTTCTCGTTCTCGATCATGTTGGCGGCCTCCATCAGCGTCTCGTCGATGGTGATGCTGCCCACGTAGTTCAGATTCGCCTCCGTGACGGTGGCCTTGTGTATTTTCGATTTCAGGACTTCTATATTCATCTTATAATGGTTATGGGTTATAGGTTATTGGTTATTGAAGCTAATGATATAAGGTTAGGGAGTAATAGCTTAAAGATTAGAAATTATCGGTTTGCAAGTGTAGAGACGTTTCCTGAAACGTCTCTACAGGACAAATAATAGGCTATAGCTAATACCTCACGTTGTCGATGAGCCGCACCGGTCCGACATACACCGTGATGAATCCCATCACGCCGTTCGGGTTGTCGAGCGTGTCGGTGGTGAGGAGGGTCTTGGCATCGGCGATTTCGAAGTAGTCGAGCTGGAATTCGGGGATCTTGGCGATTTCCGATTCCACGAACTGTTGGATTTCCGGCACGCTCTTGCACTGCTTGGATGCTTCGAGGATGCGGTGGATGTTGGCGGCGGTCTCGAACTCGTGGGCCGAGAGGCGGCGGTTGCGGGAGCTCATGGCCAGACCGTTGGGCTCGCGCACGATAGGGCAGGGGACGATTTCGGCAAGGATGCGGCACTGGGCGCACATCTCGCGGATGACGGCAATCTGCTGGTAGTCCTTCTCCCCGAAGTAGGCCTTGTGCGGACGTACCCATTCGAGCAGACGGCGCACAATGACGCCCACGCCGTTGAAATGTCCCGGGCGTGCGGCGCCTTCCATCACGTTGGCCACGGTGCCGAAGTCATAAACCTCGGTGGGCGCGACGGGGAAGACCTCCTCCACAGTGGGCGCAAACACGTAATCGGCAAGGTCGCCAATCAGCTTCACGTCGGCCTCCAGGGTGCGGGGATACTTCTCCAAGTCCTCGGCATTGTTGAACTGCACGGGATTCACGAAAATGGAGCAGAACACCACATCGTTCTCCTCGTGAGCGCGGCGGATGAGCGAGAGATGCCCCTCATGGAGAGCACCCATAGTCGGCACCATACCGATGGTCTTACCTGCGGCACGTTCGCGCACGGCAACCTCCATCAACTTCTCAACAGTTTTGATGATTTCCATATTGATTTGAAATTCAATTACTTACAAATGAATATTGCTTTGCAAAAAGCGGTCGCAAAGGTATATTTTTTTTTGATATATGTGAACCTGTTGTTTTGGCTTTTGGCTTTTGGCTTTTAGCTTTTAGCTTTTGGCTTTGACCTTTGATCTTTTGCCCACGTTCTTGCCCCAACGTCTCACGTCTTACGTCTTACGTCTTACGTCTCACGTCTCACGTCTTACGTCTCACGTCTTACGTCTTTGATTAAGCCCTATCGTATATTCTCCTCCACCATCTCTTTCAGGTACGCCATCACTTCGGGCTCCTGCAACGATACGCCGTCGAGCGCTTCATACACTTCATCCGTGTCCAACACGTATTCAACCTCTTCCTTCCCGTCTTTAACCCGTTGGAAATGAAACACAAAGTGGATTTCGGGATGGGCGGCAATCGTGAGCACCATGGTACCGGCGAGGTCACCCATAGGGGGACGGTCAAGGTGTGTCAAACCAAAGATGGCGGTGACAGTGGTGCCGACGCCCAGCTCGCTCTCAATCTTCATGGAGCCGCCGGTCTGCTCGGTGTTCTGCTTTAGCAGGGGCAACCCGAGGCCGACCTTGCGCGTGGTGCGCGTGGTGAAGAACGGGTTTATGACCTTCTCCACGGTTTCCGCGCTCATGCCGCAGCCGTCGTCCTTGAATATCAACGTCAGTGTGTCCGCATCGTGGTTTTCCAGAACCTCAAGCGTGATGTTGTTTGCTTTTGCACGGGTGGAATTCTGGAGAATGTCCATGATGTGCATCGACAAATCTTTCATAACTAAGCGTTTAGATAAGTGTAGATTTGTCCGGCCACCTCAAAGGTCTGCTCAGTGGTTCCCAACACGGGGATGTCCTCTTCCTTGGCCTGCTCCAGCATGTCTTCATCGGGTTTGTTGCCCTTCACGAGGATAACGCACGCCAGCTCTTTCAGCGAAGCGATGGCGATGACGTTCTTGTGGGTCTGCAAGGTCACCCAAGCGTGGCCTTCCTGCGCGAAGCCCATCACATCGCTCAGCAAATCAGAGACATAGCCGCCCTTGATTTCGGTGTCCATATTGTCCTCACCACAAAACACGGTGAGATTCATTTTTTCTACTAATTCTTTTACGGTCATATTGGTTGGTTTAAAGTTCAAAGTTTAAGGGTTAAAGTTTAAGGGTTAAAGTTTAAGGTTTAAAGTTTCAAGTGTCAGTAGGACTTCGCGGCCGTCTTCGCCGTGGAGGGCTTTCCGGATTTCCTCGAAGCTGCGGGTTTCCATCTTCAGGTAGCAGGGGGCGGTGCCGATCACATCGGGTATGTGAGCGTCAGAGCTTCTGGTGAACATCTTGTTTTTCAGATATTTGTGGACTTTCAAGATTTCGTCTTTGTTGCCGTG
Source organism: uncultured Bacteroidota bacterium (assembly GCA_902786595.1). Taxonomy (GTDB): domain Bacteria; phylum Bacteroidota; class Bacteroidia; order Bacteroidales; family WCHB1-69; genus F23-D06. Next base: position 7,032 of record CADADB010000012.1, read on the forward strand.
CTTGGAGAGTTCCACCGCATCATAGTCCAAGTCGAACGGGATGAAACCCAATTGCGCGATGAGACTGTTCTTCATCTTGTCGATGTGCGCGGGCACGAACAAACCGCCCAATTCGTGGACTTTGTCCGCGATCTGGTTGACATTCTGGTCGATGGCGGAGGTTAACAGACGCGGCTCCTCATACACGATGTTCATCTCTTCGTCAATTTGCACCTGGTCGCCGAAAATGTCAGGGTCGTTGGGTATGTTCGGAAGGTGTTCATCGAGGTAGGCCTGGAACTTGTCCAATGACTCGTGGTCGCCGAAATAAGCCAGACAGTGCGCCTCCTCCTTGGTGGTCACCTCCGCGCCGCAGAGCACGAAAATGTCGCGGTTGTGCGAGTAGTGCTCGGCCAGACGGCAGTGCCGCGTGGCATTGTGGTCGGTGATGGCGATCACATCGATGCCCCTCTCCAATGCGAGCGCGATGATGTTTTCCGGCGTCATGTCCAAATCACCGCAAGGAGAGAAAAGCGTATGCGTATGTAAATCAGCTTTATAGATGTTCATTAACCAAAAAAATTGCGGGCAAAGATACTATTTTTTGCAATATTGCCTATTTTTTGTTACATTTGCAACTTGTTTATTGAATTGATAAATTTGCCTTAATTATTTATGAATCAGAAGTATAGCGATTACCTTTTTGAAACTTCCTGGGAGATTTGTAACAAAGTGGGCGGCATTTACACCGTCCTTTCCACCAAAGCGGCCACCGTGGTGGGCAACTATCATGATCACTACATCTGTATCGGTCCTGACATTCCGAAAGAATATAACGACGATTTTGTGGAGGACCCCACGCTGTTCAAGAACTGGCGCGACATCGTGGCCCGCGACGGTCTGAAAGTGCGCATCGGCAGATGGCAGATTGTGGGTTCCCCGATTGTCTTTTTGGTGGATTTTACCAGCTTTTTTGAGAAAAAGAACGAGATTCTGACCAAATTCTGGCTTCGTTACAAACTGGATTCGATTTCCGGACAGTGGGATTATATCGAGCCCGCGTTGTTCGGCTATGCTGCTGGCCGCGTGATTGAGAGTTTCTACAACTTCTATTGCAGCTCGATGGACAAGATCGTGGCGCACTTCCATGAGTGGATGACGGGTACGGGTATTCTCTACTTGGAATCTGTGGCCCCGCAGATTGCCACGGTGTTCACCACCCACGCCACCGTCCTCGGTCGTTGCATTGCCGGGAATGGTCTTCCGCTATACGCTGATATTCAGCAATATAATCCGTTTGATACGGCTCAACGCTTCGGAGTTCAGTCCAAGTTTTCGTTGGAGTCTCTGTCGGCCAAGCACGCGGATGCCTACACCACGGTGAGTGAGATCACCAATCGTGAGTGCGCGGCGTTCTTCGAGAGACCTGCCGATGTGATTACCATCAACGGTTTCGAGAATGCTTTTGTGCCGAAAGGTGAGGAGTTTGACCGCAAACGCAAGGTTGCCCGTGAACGGCTTTTGCAGGTGGCCTCCACGCTGATCCAGACCCAGATTCCAGACGACGCCCTGCTGGTCATCAACAGCGGTCGCTATGAGTTCAAGAACAAGGGTATCGATGTGTTTATCAAGAGCTTGGCGAAGGTTGCCGAAGCCAATCCGGACCGCACCGTCGTGGCGTTCCTCACCGTGCCCGCCGGTCACAGCGGTCGCCAGGAAGAACTGGCCGCCCAAATGACCCAGCCCGTGAGCGGTGTGCCCATGTCCGACCGTTTCGTGACCCATGTGCTACACGATCCCTACCATGACCCGATTCTCAACGAGTTGAACAATAACGGATTACATAACAGTCCTGAACAAAATGTGAAGGTGGTCTTTGCCCCTGTCTATTTGGACGGCGAGGACGGCATCTTCAACATGAAATATTATGACTTGCTGATTGGCTTTGACCTCTCCGTGTTCCCATCTTATTATGAACCATGGGGTTATACTCCGTTGGAGAGCATCGCGTTCGGTATCCCGACCATCACGACCTCGCTGGCCGGTTTCGGCGCGTGGGTGCAGGAGCACTTCACCCAGCAGCAGAGCGTCAGTGTGATTCAGCGCACTGACCACAACGACGATGAGGTGGTGAAGGCCATCGCGGACCAGATTCTGTTCTACAACCATTGTACCCCACAGGCCATGGCCGACATCCGCAAGACGGCGGTCAATATCGCTGAAAAAGCCCTGTGGACGCATCTTTTCGCCAATTATGAGAAGACGTACGACATTGCGTTGGGTAAGAGCGGCGAGCGTTACGCGCAATACCAGAACAAGACTTCCAATGTGGGCGTGATGGTGCAGGAACTTCAAGTGGAGAAACCGGACTGGCATCGCGTCTCTGTGAAATCCCATCTGCCTGAGCAGCTGCGTCTTTTGGAGAAACTTTCGGAGAATTTGTGGTGGAGCTGGACGTTCGAGGCCCGCGAGTTGTTTGAGGAAATTGCCGGTCCCTCCCTCTGGAAGGCATGCGAAGAAAACCCTGTTCACATGTTGCAACTGCTGCCGCTGGAAAGAATGGAGAACTTCGCCCATAACGAAGAATATATCAGCAAGTTGAAGAATGTATATGAACGGTTTACGGCCTATATGCAGGAGCCGTGCAACCGCGAGGAGGACCGTATCGCCTACTTCAGCATGGAGTTCGGTATCAGCAACGAGCTGAAGATTTTCTCCGGCGGTCTTGGCATGTTGGCCGGCGACTACCTCAAGGAGGCCAGCGACTGCAACGTGAACATGCTCGGTGTGGGACTGCTCTATCGCTATGGCTATTTCCAGCAGCAGATTTCCGCATACGGCGAGCAGGTCAACCTTTACCCGCCTCAAAGCTTCTCCAAACTGCCCATCAAGCCCTACAAGGACAAGGATGGCAACTGGCTCATGGTCAGCGTGGCGATGCCCGGCCGTAACCTCTACGCCCGCATCTGGCGCGTGGATGTCGGTCGTATTCCGCTCTATCTCCTTGATACTGACTTTGATAAGAACTGGCAGGAGGATCGCGGTGTGACGGCCACCTTGTACGGCGGCGATGTCGAAAACCGTCTCAAACAGGAGATTCTGCTCGGTATCGGCGGTGTGCGTATGCTCAAGGCCATCGGCGAAACCCCGACCATCTTCCATCTCAACGAAGGCCATGCCGCCTTCCTGAATCTGGAACGCATCCTGCAAGTGATGCAGAATGAGCATGTGAATCGTCAGATGGCGGTCGAGTTGGTGAAGGCCTCGTCGCTTTACACCACCCACACGCCCGTGCCCGCCGGTCACGATGCCTTCACGGAAGATCTGATGCGCACCTATTTCGCCACCTACTCCCAGCAGTTCAACGTAAGTTGGGAGACGTTCATGGGCTTCGGCCGCAGACACGACGGAAACACCTTCGACAAGTTCTCGATGAGCATCCTCGCGTGCCGTTTCTCCCAGGAAATCAACGGGGTGAGCCGCATTCACGGGCGTGTGTCGCAGGAAATGTTCGCTGACCTCTATGAGGGGCGTTTCGCAGAAGAATCGCACATCGGCTATGTCACCAACGGCGTGCATTATCCGACATGGGCGCACAAGAAATGGCAGACATTGCACCGCAGCATTTTTGGCGAAGGCTTGACCAAGGATTGCTCCAATCCGATGGTATGGAAGAAGATAAACGACGTTCCCGATGCAGACCTGTGGCTCATCAAGCAGGAGTTGCGCCAGGAGATGATGACGGCCATCAAAGAGATGCTGGCCGAGCAGATGCGCACCCGCAACGAGTCGCCCGCGCTCATCGAAGCTACTCTCAAGGCGCTGCGCGATGATGTGCTCACCATCGGTTTCGCCCGTCGTTTCGCCACCTACAAACGTGCCCATCTGCTCTTCATGAATGAGCAGAAACTCAAGGCGTTGCTCAACAATCCCGAGCGACCGGTGCAGTTCATCTTCGCCGGCAAGGCGCACCCGCACGACAAGGCCGGTCAGGATCTCATCAAACGCATCATCGAGCTGAGCCGTCGTCCCGAATTTATCGGCAAGATCATCTTCGTGGAGAATTACAACATGATCTTGGCCAAGAAGTTGGTGTCGGGTTGCGATGTCTGGATGAACACGCCGACCCGTCCGTTGGAAGCTTCCGGCACCAGCGGTGAGAAAGCCGTGATGAACGGAGTGCTGAATCTCAGCGTGTTGGACGGCTGGTGGGCCGAGGGTTATGTTCCCGGTGCCGGCTGGGCGCTCAAAGAGCAGATTACCTATCAGGACAACCGTTTGCAGGACGAATTGGATGCGGAAACGCTCTATAACATTATCGGAGAGCAGATTACGGCGGCATTCTACAATCGTGATGCGCAAGGCATTCCCACTGAGTGGGTTTCCATGATGAAGAAATGTTTCACCCAGATTTCCCCGCATTTCACCATGAAGCGCCAGTTGGACGACTATTACCGCAAGTTCTATCACAAATTGATGAACAGAAGCCGTCTGTTGAGCGCCAATGACAACGAAAATGTCCGGATTCTGCTCAAATGGCGCGAGAACGTCCTTGCCGGTTGGAACGACATCGAGTGTGTCGGCGTGGATTATCCCAAGAACGACAAGAACACCTATTGCGTGGGCGACCGTATGCAATGCCGCCTGGAGATGCGTCTCGGGTCGTTGCGTCCCCAGGATGTGAAAGTGGAGATGGTGTTTGTCACGGCTGAAGATCATGGCCGGAGACCCAAGTTGGAATACAAGGTGCCTTTCGTGTTCGAAACGGAGCGCGACGGCATCTGCACGTTCGTCTGTTGTGAGACGGCGCAGCGCATCGGTGTGTGGGACTGCGCGGTCCGCGTCATCCCCAACCACGAGTTGCTGCCGCACGACCAGGATTTCAATATTGTGAGATGGATCTAATTATTTGATAATTGATAATGGATAATGGATAATTAGTGGTTGGTTTGGGTTCTATTTTGGATTTAGACATGAATCAATCTCTTATATCGTTCTGGCTGACGGAATTCGATCCTTTCACCACGGCAATTGTAGCCAACGGTGAGGTCCCTTCGTCTGAACTGTCAATACGGTTGTTACGTAAAATGAAGCGCATCATTTGTTGTGATGGTGCGCTTCAGAAGTTATTGTCTATAAACATTATACCAGATGTCATCGTGGGTGACGGGGATTCGATGGATCGCGAGGAGTTGTCGCGACACAATATCCCTTATCACGCTGACCGAAGTGAGGAATACAACGACCTCCAGAAGGCGTTGAAATATTGTCAGGCGAACGGATACGATGACGTGTTGCTGTTGGGTTGCGGTGGTCTGCGCGAGGACCATTTCATCGCCAACCTGAGCATATTAGTGATGTGTTCCGAAACCATGAACCTTACAATGCTGACCGAGCACGGCGTGTTCAACGTGATGCGCGGTACGTCCATGTTCCGTTCTGTTCCGGGAATGCAGGTCTCCGTCTTCCCGAGCAACTTGCACACGAAACTTTCCTTCAACGGGCTGAAATATCCTGTAAACAACCGTTCTTTCAACTGGTTATGGGAAGGAAGTTTGAACGAAGCGGTAGGCGATGCATTCACCGTGGAGGCGGATGGTGGGGAGTCGGTGGTGGTGTATAGGACACTATAATGCTGAATGCTGAATGTTGAATGCTGAATGATGAATTACTACTGATGCAATATTCTTAAGGACAGAATGTATCTGTCAAGCGATTTGATTTATTCCGAAGCTATCCTCTCGTACCAATGTGTTTTCTGGCACCGGCACCGCAGTGCCGGCGCGGGAGTATTCCCCGGGAATTTTCGCGACCGCACTTGTCGTGCGGAAAACGGGATTGATTACAAATTGTGACTGATTCACGGGTGCAAACATACAACAGAAAACCATATCTGTCAAGTGTTTATAAAATTTTTTTGATATTGATTATCAATTTGATGTGATTTAATTTTAACAAATGTAATTCAATTAGTTAAATTATCCGATAGAATTTTCGCGAGATTTTCATGAAGGAAGAATTTTTTGTACTTTTGCCGACTTAAAGTGATAATATGAAAAACACCTATACCAACAAAGTCGTCTGGATCACCGGCACCTCCTCCGGCATCGGCAAGGAGACCGCTTTCCGCTTTGCGGAGGCGGGGGCGCGACTGATCCTCACGGCATTAGAACCCGATCTGCTGGAGCAGGTGCGCGAGGAGTGCCTGCGACTGGGCGCCAAAGACGTGACCTGCCTGCCGTTCGATCTTGGACAAACCGACGCGCTGCCGCAGCTCGCCGCTGATGCCCTCAACGCTTACGGGCGCATCGACGTCTTCTACAACAATGCCGGCATCAGCCAGCGCGGCACCACCGTGGAGACCGACATGGCCGTCATCCGCAAGGTGATGGACATCGACTTTTACGCCCCGGTGATCCTTACCAAGGCCGTGCTGCCCAAGATGATCGAGCAGGGTGGGGGACAGTTAGCTGTCACCACCAGCATCGCCGGACTCTTCGGGTTCCCGCTGCGCTGCGCCTACTCGTCGGCCAAGCACGCCCTCTACGGCTTCTTCGAGACTGTGGCCGCCGAGAACTATAAGGACGGCATCCGTGTCACCATCCTCACGCCCGGCCGCGTGCAGACCAACATCTCCGTCAATTCGTTGGAGAAGGACGGCCGCAAGCACGGCAAGATGGACGCGGGCCAGGCCGGCGGCATCACCCCCGAGAAGGCCTCCCGTATCATCTTCAACGCCATCGCCAAGGAGAAGCGCGAACAACTCGTCGGCAGCTCCGAACTCATCATGGCCCACATCAAACGGTTCTTCCCCGGATTGTGCGCCCGCCTCGCCCGCCGCATCACCCCCATGTGACGATGAGGCGATGAGACGATGAGACGATGAGACGATGAATGGACGATGATTGACAAAAGATACGGTCGAAGCACCACTCCCCCCTTTAGGGGGGATGCCCGCAGGGCAGGGGGGTAATAACCCCACACAAGCGAAGCGCAGTGTGGGGCTCACAAACGAAAGTATAAATAAAACCGAAATAGTATGAAACCAACCCTACTTATCCTCGCCGCCGGCATGGGAAGCCGCTACGGCGGACTGAAACAGCTGGACCAGATGGGTCCGAATGGTGAAACCATCCTCGACTACTCCGTGAAGTACGCCGCGCAAGCCGGCTACGGCAAAGTAGTGCTCGTCATCCGCCGCAGCATGGAGGCCGACTTCCAGGAGTACATCCTGCCGAGATACAAGAACGTCATCCCGGTGGAGTACGTCTTCCAGGAATTGGACATGCTGCCCGCGGGCTTCTCCGTGAACCCCGAGCGCGTGAAACCCTACGGCACCGCGCACGCCATCTTGGTGGCAAAAGATGCTATCAAGGAACCCTTCACGGTGATTAACGCCGACGACTTCTACGGCAAAGAGCCGTTCCAGATTCTGGGCGACTACCTGCGCGACGTCACGGCCAACGACCCCACTGCTTTCGCGATGGTCGGCTACCGTTTGGACAAGACCTTGTCGGAGAACGGCACCGTTTCGCGTGGTGTCTGCCAAGTTGATGGAAACGGCTACCTGACGATTGTCAAGGAGATGCGCAAGATCGCCCGCACGGCCGACGGCATCCAGAACGACGAGGACGGCGTGGTGACCCCGCTCACCGGCGAGGAACCCGTCTCCATGAACTTCTGGGGCTTCTCCCCGCGTTTCTTCGACACGCTGACAGAGATGTTCGCGCAGTTCCTGAAGGACAACGAAGGCAACATCAAGTCCGAATTCCCGATCCCCGACGCGGTGACCTCCGTCATGCAGCGCGGTCTCGCCACCGTACGCGTCCTGCCCACCACCGCCGAATGGTTCGGCGTCACCTACGCGGAGGACAGACCGAAGGTCGTGGAGAAACTGAAACACGTGGAATGATATTGCGATGATACGATGATGCGATGAATAGGACGTTGTAGGGGCGAATAATTATTCGCCCCTACAGGTCGTAAATCGCGCGGGCTTCAATAACCCATAACCCATAACCATTATGAGTCCCAACGAAATCCTCTTTTCCTTCCTCCGTGAGCTGATTCCCAACAACAACCGCGAGTGGTTCAAGGCGCATCGCGAGCTGTACGATGCCGCGTGGGCGCAGTTTAACGTGCTGGTGGAGAATGTGATAGCAGCGATAGGGGAGTTCGACGAGTCCATCGCAGGACTCACGCCCAAGGACTGCACTTACCGCATCTACCGCGACATCCGTTTTTCGCCCGACAAGACCCCCTACAAAGGGCATCTCGGGGCGTACATGAACCAGTACGGCAAAAAGGCCTACTGGGGCGGCTACTACATCCAGATCGAGCCGGAGCAGGTGATGTTGGCGAGCGGCGTGTGGTGGCTTCCCACGAAGGAGATGCACCAGTTGCGCAGTGCCGTCGCTGAACAAATGGCTGATTTCGTGAAACTTGTGGAGGAGCCCGAGCTCAAGAAGTTGGTGCCGACCATCGGACAAGAACACTACAAACGCATCCCCAACGGTCTGCCGAAAGACTCTCCGCATCCCGAATACCTCACCTGCAAGGACTACGCCATGTCGTGCATGCTGAAGCCCAAGGACCTCTGCCGCGACGACTACGCGCAGCGCATCGCGCACGTCTTCCGCGTGATGAAGCCGGTCAACGACTTCCTCAGCGAGAATATCCTCATCAACATGGAGGAGATGGAGACGATGAAGAGTGTGGTGAAATATGTGTAGAGACGTGAACATTAATTGATAATGGATAATTGATAATGGATAATTGATAATGGATAATTTTGGTGCCGTTGCCAGCACTGATTGTTTGTTTTTTAATCATAACGATATGAAAAGATTTTTTACAACAATGTTGTTATGTTGTCTGATGGTGACATTCTTGGATGCGCAGTCCACGGTAATTACATTTACTGGGCGCGATTCTATTAACCATCATATTCCCTTGAACCGTGTGGTTGTCAGCAATCTCACTAAGGGATGGCAGGAGACGCTGTTGTGGCCTGATACGGTGTTGTTGATGAGCGCCACGGGTGTTGACGACTATATGCAACAAGATGGTCTTGTATTGTCGCAGAACAACCCCAATCCGTTCGACGGAACCACGTTTGTGAATCTGCAGGTGGCGGAACCGGGGGATGTGGCCATAGAAATAACAGACATAACTGGGCGTATCGTAGGGGCGAAAATTTTCTTGCCTCTACAACCGGGTATTCACGAAATACGTATTTCTCTCGCCTCCGCAGGCATCTATTTCCTGACGGCTCGCCAGAACGGTCGGACGGCCTCGGTGAAGATGGTGAACCGTGGCAACGGCGGCGGTAATGTCATTACGATTGTTGGTATCGTAGAGACGTTGCGCGCAACGTCTCTACCGCAACCCAAAACCGCCCATCGTGGTGCCACCGACAACCCGTTCGATCTTGGCGATCAGATGGAATTTGTGGGATATTCTATTATCAACGGTGAGGAATTGGAGAGTAGGCATGTTATACAGGAGCTTTATGTTTCACAGACGATAATATTTTCGTTTACCTATGCCAAATCTTGTCCAAATATCCCAACTGTTACCGATAGGGATGGCAATGTCTATAACACGGTACAGATTGGGGATCAATGCTGGATGCGGGAGAATTTACGCACTACAAAGTACGCAAATGGTGCTTCGATCCCTACAGGCTCCACCTGGAGTAATACCGATCCATACTACTATGATTACAGCAGTTCTAACATTCCATTAGAAGAACGAGGCTACCTGTATAATTGGCCTGCGGCGATGCATCTAAGCACTGGTGTTTATAATCCCGGATCGCAGGGGATTTGTCCCACGGGCTGGCATATTCCAAGTGGTGCGGAGTGGGCGCAGTTGACTGATTATTTGAGTTCACAAGAAGAATATATTTGTGGCAATGACAGCAATCAAATAGCCAAAGCTATGGTTTCCACGTCTTGGTGGGGCTATTTCGGCTTTGAATGGGAATGTGCTCCAGGTAATCAGAATGTGTACGCAAACAACGCATCTGGTTTTGGCGCTGTTCCTGCTGGTTACTGGTGCAATGGATTCTACTGTACGAATAGACATGCCTATTTTTGGACCTCAAGGGTAAACTATAATAACTATGTTTACGGCTGCTATTTACAGTGGAATACACTAACTGTGAAAACGGACTACGATGCCACAAAGTACTACGGTTATTCTGTCCGCTGCCTCCATGATTAAAATTAGACGTGAGACGTAGGAGGTGTGAGATGCAAGATTAGGGCGTGGCCGTGTGGGGCTGCGCGCTGTTTGCGATGAGACGATGAAGGGCGATGAGGCGATGAAAGGATTTGTAGGGCTGTCGCATTGCGGCAGCCCTACTGGCGGTTCGGGTCGGTTTCTACAGAGCGGGTGCAATATCGTTATGGCTGATGGTCAACCGCCTTAGCGGTTGCATGTCTGTAGCCGGATTCGGGCACGGATTCCATCATCGGAGGATGGTTCGGGTGCGGGGTTCGCGGCGCGGGAAAATGTTTCGGGCGAGGGGATCGGGTGATTCGCCGCGAAATGTGTAAATGTTTGGACGAGCGTGCGTTAGGGATGGAAACGGAAATGATTTTTGGCGCGGTGATGTAGGGACGAATAATTATTCGCCCCTACCGTGAGGTTATGTCGCATTTTTGCATGTTGTATCGAGGGCCAAAAATCATTGTAGTGGACAGCCCGACGGCGCGGATGGAGGGAGGAACGATATGCGAGAATGGGTGGATGATGTTTTTTGCGACGCTTGGAAGCGTTGTTTCCTCGCGCCGGAACGCCCAGAATAATAATAGTGATTAGTGAGTGGATGTTTAGTCATTGTTAATGTCATAATCTGTGTCGGGAGTCTATGTCTAAGTCATTAGTTTAAGTCAATAAGAATCCCCCTGGCCCCCCTAAAGAAGGGAGTCTAATGCCTGTCGTTGCTATGTGCAAGTCCCAAGTCCTCAGTCCCAAGTCCTCAGTCCTCAAAAAGCTAATAGCTAAAAGCCAACAGCCAATAGCAAAAAATTATATCTTTGCCGCCATAATTTTTGAAAGAAATGTCACAGTATTTATCCACGGATGTCACGAAGGTGACGACGAACACTTTGATGAAGATGCGCCAGCAGGGCGAGCGCATCGCGATGTTAACCGCCTACGACTATTCCATCGCCAAGTTGCTGGATATGGCCAAGATAGACGTGATTTTGGTGGGCGATTCCGCCGCCAATGTGATGGCTGGTTACAAGACCACGCTGCCCATCACGCTCAACGAGATGATCTACCACGCCTCGTCGGTGGTGCGTGCCGTGAAGCGCGCTCTCGTGGTGGTGGATATGCCGTTCGGCACCTACCAGGGCAACTCCAAAGAGGCGCTCAACTCGGCCATCCGCATCATGAAGGAGTCTGGCGCCGACGCCATCAAACTGGAGGGCGGCTCGGAGGTCATCGAGTCCATCGACCGTATCCTCAGCGCGGGCATCCCCGTGATGGGTCACCTCGGTTTGACTCCGCAATCCATCAATAAATTCGGTACTTACGCGGTGCGCGCTACATCCGAGGAAGAAGCCGAGCAGCTCCGTAAAAACGCACTGTTGTTGCAAGAGCACGGCTGTTTCGGACTGGTGCTGGAGAAGATTCCCGCTTCCCTCGCCAAAGAGGTGACGGAGAGTCTGGAAATCCCGACCATCGGCATCGGCGCCGGCCGCCACACTTCCGGTCAGGTGCTCGTTTTCCACGACATGATGGGCATCACCCAGCAGTTCACCCCGCGTTTCCTGCGCCGCTATCTCAACCTGAGCGAGGAGATTGTGGGCGCCATCGAGCACTATATCTCCGATGTGAAAGAAAACAGCTTCCCGAATGAATCAGAACAATACTGAGACCCGAGAGGAATTTACCAAACGCATTCTCTACGAGGACAACCACCTGGTTATCATGAACAAACTGCCTGGGGAACTGGCGCAGGGCGATGACACGGGTGCGGAACCGCTGGTGGAGAAGGTGCGCGACTACATCCGCGTGCAGAAGCAGAAGGAAGGCAACGTTTTCTGCGGTCTCATCCATCGTATCGACCGGCCGGTGAGCGGTGCGATTGCCTTCGCACGCACCTCCAAGGCCCTTGACCGCATGAACAAACTGTTGAAGGCACACGAGATGCACAAGTTCTATTGGGCGATCGTGGAGGGCATCCCGGAGATTCCGCAACGGAAACTGGTGAACTATATGTTCAAAAATGCGGAAAAGAATAAGTCGTATATCTCTGACACAGAGAAAGAAGGATGGAAATATGCCGAACTGGACTACACTTTGTTAGCGCATTCGGAACGGTATTCGTTGCTGGAGGTGGAACTGCACACCGGCCGTCACCACCAGATCCGGGCACAACTGTCGCACATCGGACATCCCATCAAAGGGGACCTCAAGTACGGTGCCAAACGCCCCGAACTCGACGCCTCCATCTGTCTCCACGCCCGCCGGCTCTATTTCGACCACCCCGTAACCCACAACCAAGTCCTCGTCGAAGCCGAACCCTTCAACCCGCTCTTCAAGAAGATTCTCCAAGGTATAATCCTCGATGAAAATAGGCAATAATCGTTCTATGAAACCAACCGCGAAACCGTAAATCGTAAATCGCAAATCGCAAATCGAAAAAAGTGTATCTTTGCCGCTTGGAAAATTCAAAACATAAGAATATGATATATTTAGACAATTCAGCAACATCTTTCCCGAAACCGAATGAGGTTTACGAGTTTATGGATCATTTCTATCGTGTTCACGGTGTGAGCCCCGGACGTGCGGGCTATGACGCCGGTATTGAGACGGGTGAAGTTCTGACGGAAACGCGCCGAATGCTCACCAAGCTCTTCAACGGCGGTACCGATGAGAAACGTCTGACGTTCAGCTACAACGCCACCGATTCCCTGAACATCCTGATTCAGGGTCTGGCGCAGAAGGGCTCTCATGTCATCACCACGATGTTGGAGCACAACTCCGTGCTTCGTCCGCTCTATCATCTTGAGAAAGAGGGGATTATCGAGGTGACCTATCTGCCTTTCGATGCGGCGGGCTATGTGCATCCGGAACAGTTCGAAGAAGCTATTCGTCCGAACACCAAGATGGTGGTCTGCACGCAATGCTCCAACGTCATCGGCACGGTGCAACCCATCAAGGAGATCGGTAAGGTCTGCAAGGAACACGGCATCACCTTCGTGGTCGATGGTAGCCAGGGCGCCGGTGCGGTGAAGATGGACATGATCGACTATAACGTTGACGCATACGCCTTTACGGGCCACAAATGCCTGATGGGACCCACCGGTATCGGGGGCAGCTACGTGCGCGAAGGCGTTGAGGTGCGCCACACCCGCTTCGGTGGCACTGGCGTGAAATCCGCCGTCCGTGACCACCTTGAGGAATATCCGTATCGTCTCGAAGCCGGTACCATCAACATGTTGGGTATCAGCGGTCTGCACGCTGGCGTGAAGTGGATTACCGAGAAGGGTATCGAGAACATCCACAATCAGGAGATGGCCTTGTGGAAACGTCTCCGCGACGGCATCAAGGACGTTCCCGGCGTGATCATCTACTGCGCCACCTCCGTGGAGAACCAGAATCCTGTGCTCTCCATCAACATCAAGGGCTTCGAAGCCATGGACGTGGGCACCATGCTGGATGTCGATTACGACATTGCTTGCCGCACGGGTCTGCAGTGCGCCCCGCTGGTACACGAATGCCTCGGCACGCTCAAGATTGACGGTACGGTGCGTCTCAGCATCGGCGCCTTCAACACCGAAGCCGACATCGACGCCTGCATCCAAGCCGTCAAAGAGATCGCCGCGATGAAAAACTAACGAAGACGTAAGACGTAAGACGTAAGACTTAGGACCTTACCCCTTACCCCTTACCCCTTAACCCTTACCCCTTAACCCTTAACCCTTAACCCTTAACCCTTAACCCTTAACCCTTACCCCTTAACCCTTAACCCTTAACCCTTAACCCTTAACCCTTAACCCTTAACCCAAACCAGGGCTCTGCCATAACCGGCAACAGCCCTTTTTAATTATGCATTATGCATTATGAATTCTGAATTAAACAAGAAATGGATCGGTCACCTTGCGGTGCTCACCGTCTATATCATCTTCGGGGTGAATCCGAACTGTTCGAAGGCGGTGGTGCCGGAGTATATCACTCCGGAGGTCTACACGGCGTTGCGACTGGTGGTCGGGGCGGCGGGTTTTTGGCTGATTTCGCTCTTCACCCCGCGGGAAAGGGTAGGGTGGCACGATATGCGGATCATCATCCTCGGGGCGGTTTCCCTCTACGGTACATTATGGGCATTTGCCGAGGCAATGCGTTATATATCACCCACTTACGTCTCTCTGATTTCGGCCATGTCACCCTTGGTGGTGATGCTGATGGCCGCTGTTTTCCTGAAAGAGCCGATCACCACCCGCAAGGCCGCGGGCGTCTTCTTCGGCATTGCCGGTGCGCTGATGATGATTCTCTTTTCGCTGCACGGAGACGCCCACTACAGCAACACCGGGGCACTGCTCTGTTTCGTGAATATTTTGTTCTACGCCACCTACCTCCTGATCACCCGCGCCATCTCCCCGAAATACTCGCCCGTGACCATGATGAAATGGATGTTCCTGTTCAGCGCCATCCTGAGTCTTCCGCTCGCCATCCCCACCGTGAAAGATTCTCCGCTTCTCATGGGCACCGCCCCAGCCATGGCCTACGTCAACATGGGCATTGTCGCCATCTTCGCCACGGTGCTGGCCTACTACCTCCTGCCTGTCGCGCTGCGCCACATTCGCCCGACCACCGTCAGCATGTACAGCAACCTGCAGCCCATCATCACCGCTGCCCTGGCCATCGCGGTCGGACAGGATGTCTTCACCTGGAATAAACCGATTGCGTTGGTGCTGGTTATTTTCGGCGTGTTCTTGGTTACTACTAGCAGGGCGAAAGACAGTGTTAAGGTTTAAGGTTTAAGGGTTAAGGGTTAAGGGTTAAGGTCTCAAGTCCCAAGTCTCAAGTCCCAAGTTCAATTAAAAAAGACATTTTCCTTAAGCAGCCCCGTCAGGGGCAAGAGCTTGGTAGAGATAGTTAGTCCCAAGTCATACATCACACGTCAAATTTATTATTGCAGAATTCTCAAAATATATTATCTTTGCCATATTTAAAAGAAGCATAGATATTAATTGATAGTTATTGATATTCAGTAAATTATGAAAAAGATTATTTGTTTGATGCTGTCGTTGTTGCTCTTGTCGATGACCTCTTTGCGGGCTCAGAATGACGATCCCGTCTTGATGACGGTGGGTTCGGAAAAGGTCACGAAGTCGGATTTCATCAAAGCTTATCAGAAGAACAGCATGTTGTCGGAGGCCACGGAGGCGGATTTGCGGGAGTATTTGCGGCTATACTCGGATTACAGAATGAAGGTTCAGGAAGCCCGGGCCATGAAATTGGACACGGCCAAAGTCTTCCAAAGAGAATGGGAATCCTATAAGAACCAATATGCGCAGCAGTATTTGATCGACACGGAAGTCAGTGACCAGTTGCTGAATGAAACCACCGACAGGGCACGCTATCATGTCCGCGCGTCCCATATCCTGATTATGATGCCCGAGGATGCCTCCCCGAAGGATACCCTTGCTGCATATCATAAGGCGTTGAAAATCAGGGATGAAATTGTCAACGGATTGGATTTTAATGAAGCTGCGGTCCGTTATTCCGACGATCCCTCCGCGCAAGACCGTGTCAACCCGCAGACTCACCGTACCCAGTATGGGAACCGCGGGGAATTGGGCTATTTTTCAGTCCTGGAGATGATTTATCCGTTTGAGAGCGCAGCGTACACCACCCCGGTGGGGCAAGTCTCCATGCCGGTGCGCACGCAGTTCGGCTACCATCTGGTGTATGTGCAGGACAAGATTCCCGCAGTGGCGAAACTGTATGTGTCCCAGATCTTTATCAAGGACACCAATGCGTTGAACAGTAAGGTGAATCATGATGAGGAGATGAAAAAATGCGCCTACATCAAGCAGAAATTCCAAGGCGGGACCTCTTTCAATGACATTGCGGCCGAGTGCTCCGACGATGTCGCCACCAAAAACAACGGGGGACGGATGGAACCCTTCACCCCGAACCGCCGTCCGGGCAATTATGTCCATGCCGCCCTCAGTCTCAAACAAGGCGAAATCTCCGATCCTGTCCCTTCCGCCATCGGCTGGCATATCCTCCGTCTGGATTCCGTCATCTACACCACGGTGAATGACGAGTTCAAGTACATGATTAAGAGCAGGTTGGCGAGAGACGCCCGCTCTAAGAAGAGCAAGGAGTCTTTGGTGGAGAAGTTGAAAGTCGAGTATAATTACGAGGAAAGCGGTAAAAAAGCGGCGATGAAATTCTTCAAGAAAAACATGCCCGACAACTACTTCCAGTCCCAAAATGTGGCCGTCGATTCCCTGAAAGGCATCGAAAAGCTCAAACCGATGTGCACTTATGCGGATCAGCGCATCACGGCTCAGGATTTCGGATTCTACCTCTCCCGTTTCCAGGGGGCCCAATTGAAAGTCCCGATGGCCACCTTCCTGGAACAGGTCTTCCCTAGCTTCGTGGGAGATGATATTTTGCAGTATGAGAGTACACAGCTGATGACCAAATATCCCGAATATCGCGATGTAGTGAACGAAGTGTATGACGGCTTGATGATTTATGAGATCAATTCGGTGAAGGTGTGGAACGCCGCCATCAAGGACACGGTGGGCACCGAGCAGTTCTACGAACAGATCAAGACCCAATTCGCCACCGGCGACTCGCTCAACCCTTACAAACCCTTGGAAGAGGTCCGTGCCGTGGTCATCAGCCAATATCAAGACAAACTGGAGAAAGAATGGGTGGAGGAGCTTCACAAAAAGTATCCCGTGAAACTCAATGAGGAGGTTTTCCGTTCCATATTGAAGAGATAGTGAAAAAAACACTCCTTTGGCTCTCTTTTGCGCTCCTGCTCTGCTCCTCCTGCCGCAGGAATGAGGACCCGGTGGTGGCGCAGGTGTACCAGTACAAGCTTTATACCTCCGAGGTGCAGGCGGGTATGCCGTCCGGACTGTCGCAGGAAGACAGTCTCGCCTTGGTGCGTGACTTCATAGACAACTGGGTGAAGGAAAAGCTGATCTTGCACGAGGCAGAACGCCACCTCTCTCCGCGGGAGAAGAACTTCGACCGCGAAATGACCGAGTACCGCAATTCCCTCCTGACGCAAAGGTATCTGGACAAGATATGGATGAACGACACAGCCAACAATGCCATCACCGATCGGGAAATCTCGAACTTCGCCCACTCCTTGGACGACCGCTATACCGTCGAAAAGGAGATTGTGCGGGTGAATTACGTGAAACTGCCCACGAACTCGGAACTGCTGCCTCACGTGCGGGAGATCCTCTTTGACGAAAACAAACGCGTGGAACAAAAAGATGTCCTCATCGCCATGCTGGGCGACTCCATCGAGTATCTGCTGGATGACGACGAATGGCTCTACCTCGATGACCTGCAGAACGAGGTCTCTTTCCAGATTGATGCTCAGAAAGTTGGAGGTCGCAACAGCGCCTTGCAAATCGAAAAGGAAGTAGGGGAGAACTCCGTGCTGCTGGTGATGCTCGACTACCGCGCCCAACGCTCGGTGAATGAAACCAAAGAAGAACGCGCCGCCGCCGGCATGCTCCTGCTCAACCAACGCCGCACCCAAGTCGTCAACCAGTACATCCAAGACCTCTACGACCGCGCCCTGAAAGAAGGGAAGATAGTGCAATAACCCTTAACCCTTAAACCAATGCAAGTAAAGATATACAACCACTCCCACAACGAATTACCCTCCTACGCATCTACCTCCGCCGCTGGCATGGATTTGCGTGCAGATCTCTCAGAACCTGTTGTGCTGCAACCTCTTGAGCGGAAGCTGATCCCCACGGGGCTGTTCATCGAGTTGCCGGACGATTGCGAGGCGCAGGTGCGTCCACGGAGCGGGTTGGCACTCAAACACGGCATCACCGTGCTCAACAGTCCGGGCACCATCGACGCCGACTACCGGGGCGAGATAGGGGTCATCCTGATCAATCTGTCGCAGGAACCCTTTGAAATCCAGCCCGGCGAGCGCATCGCCCAGATGGTGATCGCCCAGTTCCGACAGGTGGAGCTGGTGGAGGTCGCCTCCATGGATGAATTGTCGGGCACCGAACGGGGTGCCGGGGGGTTCGGTCACAGCGGAAAACAGTAATACAGCCGATAATGAGAAAGTTGTTGCTTATATGGATGATGGGGGCTCTATGGCTCTCCGGCGTCGCCCAGCCGGCGAAGAAGACCCGCAACACGGCGTCCAACACGAAGGAGGCCGTGACGGAGCGCGCGATTTCAAGACGCTTCAACCAGGGCTTGCGCTACTATTACACGGCGCAGTACGAGGACGCGTTGCAGTCTTTCTCGGGCATCCTTTCGGACGCGCCCAAGCACGCCCCTTCCTACTTCATGCTTTCGCGCGTGTATGCGGAGCGACAACAGTTTACGGAAGCGGAAAATGCACTGAAACAGGCGGTTAAGCTGGACAAGAAAAATATCTGGTATCAAGTGGAACTTGCCCGGGCGTACATGACCGCGGACAACTACAAGGAGGCCACCCCAATGTGGGAGGCCGTCTGTCGCGAGATCCCCGACAATCCCGAATTCCTCGGCTCTTTGGCCACGTGCTACACGAAAACCGGAGCTCCTGACAAGGCCTCCGAAATCCAGTCGCGCCTGGAGGTTCTGACCGGGGTGGATGCTGCTGACAATCAACCCGATAGCGCGCCAGAGACCCCGACGGAAAACAGCGGCTACAGAAGTCAGGGGGTGGCGGCTATGAGTGCGCGGCAATACGAGCAGGCCGTCGCCTGTTTCGAGTCGGCGCTGCGTGAGGACGACACGGACTACGACCTTTGGATGCAATTTGCGGAGGCCGTCGCAAAGTCCGGACAGTGGCTTGAGCTGACCGCCCTGGAGGAGGACCTGACCACGCTGTTCCCGCAGTCGTCTGCGTTGCTTTCGGCCTTGGCGGACGCCTTCCTGCACACCAGCCAACCCGACCACGCTGTGGAGTATTACAAACAGGCCCTTGCTTTCGCTTTCGACCCCGACCAGATTCAAGCTGTTCGCAAGGGACTGTATGATGCCTACACGCAGCTGGGAGATGCGGAAAACGCCGCCCGCTACAGATAACCCGTTTCCCCTTAATCCACTCTTTCATTGTGAATTCCTTACTAACTAAAGGGTTAGTGGGGAGGTGCCGTTTATTAACCTCTTGTTGATAAAAAACGGGAGGAAAAATATTGCATTTTACTAATATCTATTAAGAAAAATGTTTATCTTTGCCGATAGGTTTAATTGTATAATAAGGGGAAGTCTATACATGGCCTTTTGGGTTCATAAGGTCTTAGATTTCAGCATGTTAACAAATAACATCCCCTGCGAAACCTCCGCTTTTTTGGGGAGGGAATAGTTGGTTTTGTACTTGTTAAACCATGGTTGATAGATGCATTATCGTTAAAATAGTCAGAAAACGTGACACAGCAAGAGGATAGCGCACGACATTGGTATGCTTTTAAGGTCTTCTATAACAAAGTGTTAGAAATAGACCGGGACTTCCAGAAACAAGGGGTTGAAACCTTCTATCCTAAAGTCAGGGAGTATAAGCTGTTGGAAGATAAGCAAAAAGAGATTATAAAACCTGCCATATCCTCATTGATATTCGTGCATTGCTCAGAAGAAAAGGTCTGGGACTTGCAGAAAGCCCTTTATGGAAGAGTGATGTTATATACCCACAAAACAAACGGCAACAAAATTGCCTCTCCAGTAGATGAAGAGGAGATGCGGGTGTTTATGTTGGTCACCTCGGTGGAAGATGAAAGACTGGAGTATCTTGACGTTGAAAGTGTCAAATACAAAGAGGGACAAAGGGTGAAAGTCCTGGACGGCCCCTACAAGGATTGTGTGGGATACATCAAACGCATCAAGGGTAACCGCCGTCTCTTGGTGGCGGTGGAAGGCCTGGCACTGGTGGCCACCTCCTACATCCCCTCCGTGTTCTTGGAAAAGATAAATTAAATCATACGTACATGAAAAATCACAAATTACTCTTATTGGCTTTTGCCTGCTTTTTGTTCGCCTCTTGCGCAACGAACAAGAAGATTAGCTATTTTCAGGATGCTATAAACGCAGACTCGGCGAGAATAGCCCTGCCGTCACCGGATATCCGTTTTAGGACAGAAGACAAGTTGTCTATTATAGTGAATTGCAACGATCCCGATCTTACCGCGTTATTTAATTTACCTTACGTCAATCGATATGTGGGCGGAGAGGTTAACAATAACATGACTGGTTCAAGGGGGGTTTTGTGCTATATTGTTGATCAGAACGGAAATATCGATTTCCCTGTGCTGGGAACAATCCACATTGCTGGAATGACGCGTAATGAGGTGGTCAATTACATAAAAAATGAGTTGATTTCCAGAAATTTGGCAAACGACCCGATAGTGACAGTGGATTATGCCAATCTCCAGTATACGATTTTCGGTGAGGTTCGATCTCCTGGTCGATACAATATCAATTCGGATAGGACAACGTTACTAGAGGCCATTAGTAGAGCTGGTGACATGACCATTAATGGTAAACGTCAGAATGTGATGGTGCTTCGATCTGATTCTCTGGGAAATGTCTTGACATATACGGTGAATATGACCTCAATTGACTCGGTGATCAATTCTCCAGTGTACTATCTTTGTCAAAACGACATGGTTTATGTGGAACCCACCAGAAAGCGTGCCCGCGAGTCCACTGCCAATGGAAATGTGTTTTCCTCGCCTTCTTTCTGGATTTCCACCGCATCAGCCATTGCAACCCTTATCTCTACCATTTTGCTTATCAGGAACAGAGTCCAATAACTATACTTCATTTTAATCGTAAACATTCAACCCCTAGCAAATAGTATGGAAAATCAAAATCAAATAGCAGAAGAAAAAACTCAGGAAGTGGTTCTGAAGGACTGGATATACATGTGTGTAAACCGCTGGTACTGGTTCCTGATTTCTATCGTGATTATGCTTGCCGGCGCAACTTTTTACATCTTGAAGACGGCTCCGGTATATCAGCGAACGGCCAAATTATTGGTTAAGGCCGACAAAAAAGGTGGGTCCGCTATAAATGTTTCAGATTTCACAGATGTGGGAATGTTGAGCACGAATGTAAATGTGCAGAACGAGCTGATTACAATTCAATCCATGGATAATAAAATGGAGACAGTCAGACAGTTGAATCTTGATGTGAACTATACGACTGATGGATTGTTTCGCCCGACAACGCTCTATGATGAGACGCTTCCAGTAAAGGTGAACTTTTTGGATCTTACGGATGAGCAATATGCTTCGTTGGTGATGAAACTGGAAAAAAATCAAGTTGTGTTGTCTGATTTTAAATTCAAGGGAGAAAATGTGTCTTCCCCGAAAATAACGGTGAGATTTGGTGATACGATTTCCACACCTGTCGGTAGAATTGCGGTTACCAAGACCGATTTTTATAAGGCAAAGTCTTGGCCGAAAATTAATGTGTCTCGTTCTACCATGAATTCCGCTTGTCGATCCTTGTCGAGTAAAATTTCTGTTTCACAAATGAATAAATCGGCGGATGTTCTCTCTATTAGTGTGGAAGATGTCATTAAAAAACGGGCTGATGACATTATCAATATGTTGATTGCTGTGTATAATGGAAACTGGTTGAAGGACAAAAATCAGATTACATTGAGCACCTCTCAATTTATTGATGATCGCTTGCAAGTAATAGAAGGTGATCTTGGAGATGTGGACGATGATATTTCCGCATACAAAAGCGCCAATCTTCTGCCTGATGTGAAGGCCGTTTCCTCTATGTATTTGGGCCAAAACCGCGAAGTGACTCAAAACATTGTGGAGTTGAACAATCGGTTGACCATTACCCAATACATTCGCAATTATATCGCATCAGAAGCATCTCACGATCAATTACTTCCAGTCAATTCTGGATTGAACAACCTTGGTATTGAAGGTCAAATATCTAGGTATAACGAAATGATGATGCGTCGAAACAGCCTTGTGGCAAGTAGCAGTAGCCAAAATCCGCTAGTACTGGAATTGGATGAGAAAATTACCGCTTTGCGTGGTGCTATAATCGCTTCGCTTGATAACCAGATAACCTCATTGAACAAACTGATGCAAAGCGCTCTTTCCACAGAAAAAAATGTTAATGCTCATTTGGCTGCAAGTCCCACCCAAGCCAAATATCTTCTTTCTGTGGAACGCCAGCAAAAAGTTAAGGAATCGTTGTACCTTTATCTGTTGCAAAAGAGAGAGGAAAATGAACTCTCACAGGCGTTTACTGCATACAATAACAGAGTTATTGAGCATCCGAATGGTGGATCAAGTCCTATCAAGCCCAAAAAGATGATGATATTCCTTATTGCTTTTGTGTTGGGTTTGATTATTCCTATAGCTATTATCTTTATGCGGGAACAGATGAACACATCTTTACGAGGTCGTGATGACTTGAAGAATGTGAAGGTGCCGTTCATTGCTGAAATTCCGCTTACAGGAGAAGCGGCGGCTAAAAATGATACTCGTAAGAATTTAATCATCAGAGGACTTTTGGGAAAGAAGAAGGATGATAAGGAAACTAATGCCAAACTGGCCGAAATTGTTGTCAAGGCAGGATCCAGAAGTACTATTAATGAGGCGTTCCGTGTCATGCGTACGAATGTGGAGTTTATGTGCAAAGGTGATGATTGTCATGTGTTGATGTTTACTTCTTTCAATCCAGGAAGCGGTAAGTCTTTTATCACTATGAATTTCGCTATGTCATTGGCTATCAAGAATAAACGGATTCTGGTCATTGATGGTGACATGCGTCACTGCTCCATGTCCCAATATGTGAATGGCCCTCGTGTCGGTATGAGTAATTACCTGGCCGAAAAGATTGATGATGTGCGTAGCGTACTGGTGCCGATTAACAACAGACACCCGAACTTGAAAGTGCTGCCGGTGGGTACAATTCCGCCTAATCCGACCGAGTTGCTTGCCACAGATCGATTTGCTGAAATGGTCAAAGATTTGCGCAAGGACTTCGATTACATCTTTATTGACTGTCCGCCTATCGATATCGTGGCTGATACTCAGATTATCAGTGGGATGGCGGATTATACAGTCTTCATCGTACGTGCTGGTAATTTGGAACTCAGCATGTTGCCGGAACTGGACAAACTTTACGAATCGCACAAGTACAATAATATGTGCTTGGTTCTGAATGGTACATACTCGCATGAGGGTCGTTATGGATACAGATACGGTTACCGCTATGGTTACCGCTATGGTTATCGCTATGGTTACCATTATGGCAGCTATTACCACGATGAAGATGATAATGGTGCTTCAAACAAAATTAACGATAAAGCATAATTATGTTGTTCGGAAAAAGACAAATTGCTGACGTTTGGGTCGGCGCTACAGATTGTCATTCCCATATTCTTCCAGGAGTGGACGACGGGGTCTCTGATATGGAGACCTCTTTGAGTATATTAGCAGCATATGAAAAGCTGCAAATTAAAGAGGTTTGGTGTACACCACACGTCATGGAGGACATTCCTAATACAACAGAAGGATTAAAAGCAAGGTTCGCTGAGCTTGAAGCTGCGTACCAAGGCCCCCTGCATCTGAACTTGGCTGCTGAATATATGATGGACGGCCTGTTCTTGGATCGGCTAGAGAAAGATGATCTTCTTACGCACGGCCACGAGGGCAATTCCTTGTTGGTGGAGACCTCCTATTACACCCCTCCGATGGATCTGCATGATATTTTGGACTCTATCAAACGAAAAGGATATTATCCCATTTTGGCGCATCCGGAGCGTTATTTGTATATGAAAATAAGTGACTATGCGCCTTTGAAGAAGATGGGACTGCGGTTTCAACTTAATGTTGCCTCCCTGTCTGGCGCTTATGGCGGTGATGCTGTGAAAAAAGCCCACTATTTGTTAAAAGAGGGTGCATACAACTATATCGGGAGCGATATTCATCGTTTCCGTCA
This sequence comes from uncultured Bacteroidota bacterium, assembly GCA_902786595.1. Taxonomy (GTDB): domain Bacteria; phylum Bacteroidota; class Bacteroidia; order Bacteroidales; family WCHB1-69; genus F23-D06. Next base: position 31,161 of record CADADB010000012.1, read on the forward strand.
GTTGCAAATCTGGGACTCCAAAGTTCCCAAAAAATGGTTGCAAAAGGTTTTGGAAATATCTTAACTATCAACTTTTTTAACAAAGTTTATTATTCATAAATCATAAGTTCAAGTTATAAGTCTGATGAACATCTCTGTTGCTGGAACCGGTTATGTGGGGTTGAGTGTCGCTACATTGTTGGCGCAACACCACCGTGTAACTGCAGTGGATGTTGTGCCCGCCCGTGTGGACATGGTGAACAACCGTAAATCACCCATTCAGGATGAATATATTGAGGATTATCTGGCCAATAAACCACTGCAGCTTCGTGCAACACTAGATTGGGAAGATGGTTATGGTGATGCCGAATTTGTGGTCATTGCCGCTCCTACCAATTATGACAGTACGAAGAATTTCTTCGATACCAGCGCCGTGGAAGATGTTATCGGAAAGGTACTCCAAGTGAACCCGGAGGCGACGATGGTTATCAAGAGTACCATTCCTGTGGGTTATACGGTCGCGGTGAGAGAGAAATTTATCCGCAACGGTCGCAAACCGAACATCATCTTCGCCCCAGAATTTCTGCGGGAGAGCAAAGCGCTTTATGACAATCTTTATCCCTCCAGGATTATCGTGGGTTATGATCAAGATAACACATATTTGGAGGAGCAGGCACATTGTTTCGCTGCTATTATCAAAGAGGGTGCTATCAAAGAAGATATACCTATATTATTTATGGGCAGTACAGAAGCTGAAGCGGTGAAGCTTTTTGCGAACACTTATCTTGCGTTAAGGGTGTCCTACTTCAACGAATTGGACACATACGCAGAGATGAAAGGGTTGAATACGCAGGATATTATCAATGGGGTATGCTTGGATCCGCGTATCGGTACACATTATAACAATCCGAGCTTCGGATACGGTGGCTATTGTCTTCCCAAGGATACTAAGCAGTTGTTGGCCAATTACGCCGATGTGCCGCAGAACATGATGTCGGCCATTGTGGAGAGTAACCGTACACGTAAGGATTTCATTGCAGATCAGGTTCTGAAGAAAGCCGGATATTACGATTATTACAACCGTGGCGACTATGATGCCGCCAGCGAACGGGAGTGTGTGATAGGGGTTTACCGGCTCACGATGAAGTCCAACAGCGACAACTTCCGGCAAAGCAGCATCCAGGGGGTTATGAAGCGGGTGAAAGCCAAAGGTGCCAAAGTCATTATCTATGAACCAACTCTCCCCGACGGCAGCACATTCTTCGGCTCATTTGTCGTCAATGATTTGGAAGAGTTTAAGAAACAATCCCAGGCCATCATCGCTAACCGCTATGACTCCTGTCTCGATGATGTCTTTGAAAAAGTTTACACCCGCGACATTTTCAAAAGAGACTGATATAAATATGGACATTAGACTTATACATAAACTTAAAAAACTCAAAAGTCACTAATTCTTAATTCTTAATTCTTAATTCTTAATTCTTAATTCATGAAAGGTATCGTTCTCGCCGGAGGATCTGGCACTAGATTGTACCCCATCACGAAAGGGGTTAGCAAACAGCTGCTACCCATCTATGACAAACCTATGGTCTATTACCCGATCTCGGCATTGATGTTGGCGGGAATCAGGGAAATTCTGATCATTTCCACACCCTACGATCTGCCTGGATTCCAGCGCCTTTTGGGTGATGGTTCCGATTATGGCGTGCATTTCGAATACGCAGAACAACCTTCTCCGGATGGTTTGGCGCAAGCATTCATCATTGGCGAGAAATTCATCGGCAATGACTGTGCATGTCTTGTGTTGGGTGACAATATTTTCTATGGAAATGGATTCACTAAATTGTTGCGTGACGCTGTATATGCTGCAGAAAATGAATCAAAGGCCACGGTCTTTGGTTATTGGGTGGTCGATCCTGAGCGTTACGGTGTGGCTGAATTTGACAAAAATGGCAACTGCTTGAGCATAGAAGAGAAGCCCAAACACCCCAAGAGCAATTATGCCGTGGTAGGACTCTATTTCTATCCTAACAAGGTGGTGAACGTGGCCAAAACCATCAAACCTTCCGCAAGAGGCGAGCTGGAAATCACCACGGTGAACCAGCACTTCTTGAAAGATGGAGAGCTGAAGGTCCAAACCCTTGGGCGCGGATTTGCCTGGTTGGACACGGGTACGCACGACAGTCTCTCCGAAGCCTCCACTTTCGTGGAAGTCATCGAAAAACGTACGGGTCTGAAAGTCGCCTGCCTTGAAGGCATTGCCTACCGCAACGGCTGGATTACGGAAGAACGTATGCGTGAAATTGCTCAGCCGATGCTTAAAAACCAGTATGGACAATACCTTCTCCGTGTCATCGATGAACTCAAAGAAGACATCACCTCCGACACTTTTAGGAAAGGTTCAATTCTTAATTCTTAATTCATAACTCATAATTAAATGAAGCGGACCATCATCATAACTGGCGGTGCCGGATTTATTGGCAGCCATGTTGTTCGCCTTTTCGTGAACAAATATCCAGAATATAAAATCATCAACCTCGACAAGTTGACCTACGCGGGCAACTTGGCCAATCTGAAAGATGTCGAGGACAAACCCAGCTACAAGTTCGTCAAGATGGACATCTGCGATTTCGATGGTGTTTATAAGCTGATGCAGGATGAGCATGTCGATGGTATTATCCACTTGGCTGCGGAAAGCCATGTGGATCGCTCTATCAAAGACCCCTTCACCTTTGCGCAGACAAATGTGATGGGGACTTTGTCGTTATTGCAGGCGGCAAAACTCTATTGGGAAAGTCTTCCCGAGAAATGGGAGGGTAAGCGTTTTTATCATATCTCAACCGATGAGGTTTACGGTGCTCTCGAGCTTACGCATCCCCAAGGAATTCAACCGCCTTTCAGCACTAAGGCAAGCAGCGGCAAGCACCATCTTGCCTATGGCGACAAGTTCTTCACCGAAGACCTGAAATATCTGCCGCATAGTCCATATAGCGCCGCCAAGGCAGCCAGCGACCATTTTGTGAGAGCTTTCCATGACACCTACGGATTGCCGACGGTTGTTACTAACTGCTCTAATAACTATGGTCCCTATCAGTTTCCTGAGAAATTGATTCCATTGTTTATCAACAATATTCGTCACAAAAAACCGCTGCCGGTCTATGGCAAAGGCGAGAACGTGCGCGACTGGCTTTATGTGGAAGACCATGCGAGAGCCATCGACCTCATTTTCCACAAGGGCAAGGTGGCTGAAACCTACAATATCGGTGGCTTTAACGAGTGGAAGAACATTGACCTCATTAAAGTCCTCATCAACACGGTGGATCGCTTGTTGGGCAGGGCAGAGGGCGAAGATCTCAACCTCATCACCTACGTCACCGACCGCGCCGGCCACGACATGCGCTACGCCATCGATTCTTCAAAGTTCCAAAAAGAGCTGGGCTGGGAGCCGTCCTTACAATTTGAAGAGGGCATTGAGAAGACGGTCCGTTGGTATTTGGACAACCAGGAGTGGATGGATAATGTTACTAGTGGGGATTATCAGAAATACTATGAAGAAATGTACAAGGGAAGGTAAGTTTCCCCTCTGTTTCGCTTGAAATTGAGACCTTTTTGATTGTTGCATGAATCAAAATGTTTTTGAAAAATATATTATTCCATGGTCGGGAGCTTTGTGGTTTCTGGTCGCGATAGATTCATTCTTCCTGTGGTGGAACTTCAGCATTGTCATACGTGCTATTTCATTGTTGGGAATACTTCTTTCATCCATGAAACTATCCAACAGATTTCATGCAAATGCACGTAAAGTAGCTGTTCTATTATCACTGTTGTTGTATGTTTTTTGGTTGTTTTCTTTTTTCAGTAATAAGGTTCTAATAGTTATTAAAGCGGTCGATTTTGCAGGTTTTTTTCTTCTGCTTTTTTGGCCCAAAGATGAGTTAGAAAAGACTTACCTCCTATTAAGAAAAATAATTATCTTTTTCGCCATCGGCTCAAGTGTGATTTCTGTTTTATCTTTTGCGGGAGTTCTGCACTATTTACCTCATTTTACATTTGAAGGACGCTCTACATTACATCAAAGTAAAGGTATAAGTTATTATGTATATGGTGCTTTTGTGACGCTTCATTCAAAAGCAGGTATTGTCTCAGCCAGAACATGTGGTCCATTGCAAGAACCTGGACATTGGGCGATTATCCTTGGCTTTTTTTATCTGATTGAATGGTTTACGTTGAAAAAAAGAAATTTTTGGATTATTTTATGTGGAGTTTTGACTTTTTCATCTGGCTTCTTGTTGATTTTTTTGTTTGTAGAATGTATGAACATGTTCTCGAGCATGGCTTTGAAAAAATCTATATATTTGATACTTATTATTATCGGCTTTTCCCTTACATATTTGATATTACCTCAAAACATCAGACGAGATGTCAGAACTTTGTTTTTCGAACGGAATTTGGAAAAAGTATATGAAAATTATGACGAAACAGGATCCATTCAAAAGGCTCTTGACGCAAGAGCAGGTGATTATTCGCTAAGCAAGTATCATAATTTGAAATCTTATGATTTTTTGTTTGGATACGGATATAGAGACACAACGGATGCCTTGTCGGACTATAGGGGAACTATATTGTTTATTGGACTAATAGGTCTAATTTTGAGTATAATACCTTCTGTATTAATAATCAGAAGGGCAAGGTGGCGATTGCTATTGTCTCTGCTGCTTAGTTTGATTTTAGTCTACCTTCATAGAGGTTGGATGTTTTACGCCCCTTATATTTATTTTTTGTCGTTTTTAGCTATTACTCTTGGCTCTGATTCAAAAACAGGAATGCATAATCAATCAATAAGGAAGATTGCGGTTGATAATTGACAGAAATGTAAGTGTTTTTATAAGTAATAATATTTAATTGAATTAACATGGATATTAAGGATTTTATTGAAAAATTTGCCGAACAATTTGATGATACACCGATAGAGAATTTGACTGCAGAGGTAAGATTCAAAGAACTGGATGAATGGAGTTCTTTGATTGCTCTTTCTGTTATCGCCATGGCGGACGAAGAATACAATGTCACTTTGGTGGCAACGGATATTCGTAATTCTGAAACCATTGAGGATCTGTTTAATGCAGTGCAATCAAAGCTTTAGTAATGGCATACAACCCATTCACTCTTGAAGGAAAAACGATTCTGGTGACAGGGGCCGCCGGAGGCATCGGGCGTGCCACTAGCATTGAGTGTGCCAAACTCGGGGCAAAACTTGTGTTGACCGACATCAATGAGGCTGGTCTCCAAGAAACGCTGTCATCATTGGAAGGCGTTGGCCATGAGTTCAAAGTGGCAGACCTGACATCTCAGGATGCTCTTGACACCTTGGTTGCAGAACTGCCTTTGTTGGACGGTTTTGTGAGCAATGCCGGCGTCACCAAACCCACTCCGGTTAAATTCATCAACAATACGGATTTGGAGCGGATTATGTCCATCAACACGTTTGCACCAATATACCTCACCCAGCGCTTGTTGAAGAAAAAGAAATTCAACAGTGGCGCTTCGTTGGTGTTCACGGTTTCAATAGGCGGGGTTTATACCACTGCGCCGGGAAACGCGATGTACGGAGCATCCAAAGGGGCATTACAAGTGTTTGTGCGCAATGTGGCTTTAGAAGGAGCGCCTCGTATCCGTTGCAATAGTGTCAATCCAGGTATGGTCAATACTAATTTGGCAGGGCGCAGCTATTCTGACGAAGATAAAGCTAAGGATATGGAAACATATCCGATGAAACGCTATGGTGAACCTCGTGATGTGGCATTGGCTATCGTCTATTTGCTTTCTGACGCCTCGTCTTGGGTGACAGGCCATTCTTTGATTATAGACGGGGGGAAAACTTTATACTAACTATGGAAAGGTTACTTGAAAGAAAAATCTGCCTTGTTACTGGCGCCGGCCGTGGCATTGGTCGTGTGATTGCCAACCAGCTCGCCTCCGATGGTGCGGTGGTGTATGCCGCTGACCTCGTCATGGACGATATGGAACCTTGGGCTGCGGAAAAATCCACGGAATGTGATACCAAAATTGTCCCTGTGGTGATGGATGTGACCGATACAGCTGCTGTGAAGGCAGGATTGATGTCCATCCATAAGACAGAAGGCAGGATTGACGTGGTGGTGAACAACGCTGCCATCATCCAGAACCAGAAATTGGGCATGGTGACTAAACCGATGTTGGAGAAGATGTTCGCCGTGAACGTGTTCGCCGTTATCGACATGATGCAGATTGTATCGCGCTTGATGGCTCGCACGGGTGGCGGCAGTATTGTTAATATTGCCTCCATTACAGGCGTGGTCGGTTCTCCTGGACAGGTAGCATACAGTTCTACCAAAGGCGCCGTCATTTCCGCTACAAAATCAGCTGCAAAGGAATTGTCGCCTATGCAGATCAGAGTGAACGCGGTGGCCCCGGGCATCATCAAGACGGAACGTTTCGAGGAATTGTACGAAGCTTCCGGAGATAAAATCGACCAACGGATCAGCCGTATTGCTTTAGGGCGTCTCGGTACTCCGCAGGATGTTGCTAATGCGGTGGCTTTTCTTGCCTCGGATAGAGCTTCCTACATTAGCGGGCACATATTGGGAGTGGATGGCTGCGCCTCTATCTAATGTGGAATGCAGAATGCAGAATATAATATAAGGTGTTTTTAGATATAGACAAGAAGGAACGTGATAAGATTGCTGTTGTTGATGACAGCGGTGAACAGCTGACATACGGTGATCTTTGCGATTTTTCGGAAGAGTTTGCAGAACTTTTGCCGAAAAGGTCGTTGATATTCTTGATGGCAGAGAACAGCAATGGTTCACTTTTGGGTTACATCGCGTCTCTTGCTAATGGCATTGTTCCGTTGATTCTAAGTGCTAAGACAGAGGAGATCCTGTATATGACTCTTCGCGACCTGTACCAGCCAGAATACCTTTGGGCCCCAGACGGAATGGTCGAGAATCTGGGATATGAGAAGGTGTTTTCCTCCCATGGCTATTCTTTGTTGAAGACAGAGTACGCGCCCGTTGCCATGCATCCTGATCTTGCTCTCCTGTTACCCACTTCAGGATCTACAGGAAGCCCTAAACTAGTGCGGCACAGTCTGCACAATATTGAAGCCAATGCCGACAATGTGCGGAGGATGTTCGAGATGGACGGCACGGAAAAAGCGATGGCCATTCTGCCGATGCACTACACTATGGGGCTCTCGGTCATAGCGAGCCATCTGTTGGCAGGAGCCACTTTGTTGCTGTCTGGCCGCTCTTTGTTAGATAGAGGTTTTTGGGCTATGCTGAAAGAGGCGACGAGTTTCACAGGAGTCCCATACAGTTACGAGCTGCTAATGAAGATGCGTTTCACGAGGATGGATTTGCCCAATCTCCGCATCATCACGCAGGGCGGCGGCAAGTTGACGGAGGAGATGTTCCGCGCTTTGGCGCAATATGCCCACGACAAGGACAAAAAGTTCATCGCCACCTTCGGACAGTCGGAGTGCACGGCGCGAATGGCCTATCTGCCTGCCGAATTGGCCATGGAGAAAACGTGTAGCATTGGCATGGCGGAACCCGGAGGGCAGTTGTCCATTGTGGACGAGAACGGTGTTGAGTCTTTTGAGGGAGAAGCGACAGGCGAGATGGTCTATCGTGGCGAAAACGTCACGTTGGGTTATGCCAATAGCAAGGAGGACTTGCTGAAAGGGGACGAGAATCACGGCGTGATGCACACGGGCGACCTTGCACGGCGCGACGCTGACGGATGTTATTTCATCGTCGGGCGTTTGAAACGGTTTTTGAAAATTTTCGGACTGCGCATCGGTTTGGATGAGGTGGAGAACCTCATCAAGTCGGAATACGGCATTGACTGCTACTGCAAGGGCAACGATGAGAAACTCATTGTCTTGATCACAAAACCTGAACTCGTTGATAGTCTTCCTGGATTCATAGAAGAGAAAACACATCTTTTCCATAAGAACATAGAGATACAGCTCGTTGACACCATTTTGCGCAACGAGGCGGGGAAGGTGGTTAATCAATAACTTAGACTTAAACTTAAACTTAAACTAAGACTTAAACTAAGACTTAGAATTAGACAGAACTTAAGATAATTTTGATATAAAAACAAGAATAGGCAACAATGACAAATTTAGAAAAGTTGAACGCGATTTTTTGCGAAGTTTTCGGAGTCGAGGTTTCGGCTTTGGGAACAGAGTTTGACAACAAAAGCGTGGAAGGGTGGGATAGTGTGCGCCAGTTGAGCCTCACGACCGCTGTGGAGGACACGTTTGACATCATGCTTGATCCTGAAGACATCCTCGAGTTCACCTCATACGATAACGCCAAAACCATCCTTGGCAAATACGAAATAGAATTGTAATGGCACTTTGGGAAATCAAGAATGTGGCGGTGCGCGGTGTTACGGGCACTGTTCCGAACCATGCGGTGAAGACCGCCGACTTCGATATCTTCACCCAAGAAGAAGCTGATATTTTCGACAACACCGTCGGCATCAAGAATCGTTACATCGGTTCTGATGACATTTGCACTTCCGACTTGTGTTTCGATGCAGCCGAACGTTTGCTGGCCGCGTTGGGGTGGGAGAAGGAGAGCATTGATGTGCTGGTGTTCGGGTCGGTGACGGGTGACTACAAAACGCCCCCGACAGCGGGTATCCTGCAACATCGTTTGGGCTTGCCGACGAGCACTTTCGTGTTGGATATTCCGATGGGTTGTTGTGGCAGTATGTATGCCATCAACGTAGCGGGCAACCTGCTCAGTGCGGGTACGGTGAAACGTGCTTTGCTGTTGGTGGGAGATACAGCATTGCGCATGGGCTCGCTGAAGGACAAGAGCCGTGTGCCTCTGTTTGGTGACAGCGGCACAGCGATGGCGTTGGAGTACGATCCGACGGCAGAGGATATCGTCATAGAGTTCAACACTCTCGGCTCGGGTTATGAGGCATTGATCACGCCTCATGGCGGGTTCCGTCATCCCATTACGGCGGAATCGTTTCTCGAAGAGGATTTCGGCAATGGTATCATCCGTGCCCCGAAAGACACTCTTATCAGCGGCATGGATGTGTTTTCGTTCGCCATTTCAAGACCGCCTATCAGCATCAAGAAAATGATGGAGAAATACGAATTGACGACAGAGAATGTGGACTATTTTCTTATCCATCAGGCCAACAAGCTGATTGTTGATCGTATCGTGAAGAAACTGAAGCTCCCGTTGGAGAAGACTCCTTACGATTTGCAGGAGTTTGGCAACCTGGGAGGAGCTTCCGTGCCGATGCTGATGACATACAACCTCCGTGAGGAGTTGCAATCCCGTCCTTTGACGTTGTTGTGCTCGTCGTTCGGCCTTGGGTTGACGTGGGGCACCATGATATTGAGGACGCAGAAGATGTTGGTGGAGGAAGTGGGGAAAATTTGAGATTAGTAAATGTGACAGATTGTGTTTGAATTGCTTATAATAAAATAAATAAATAAATAATATGAAATTTACAATTATCGGTTGTGGCAACTCTGGTCTTATCCATGCAGCCAAATTATACGAAAAAGGACATGAAGTTGCATTGTTGAAGACGTCCAACACTAATGGCCGCTTTTTTGACATCATGCAAGAAGAAAACGGTTTTAAGGTGAAAGATGATACGGTTCAAGGTAATGGACATTCGTTTTTTGTTAAGCCCGTGTTGATAACTAGAAATGTGAAAGAAGCTGTGCAGTTTGCTGATGTTATCATGGTGACAACAACGACTCTTCAGCATGGGTTTGTCGCGGAACTTATTGCATCTTTTGTTCGTGATGGGCAGATAATAGTCCTTGTTCCCGGCTATATGGGCAGTCTGATCTTCAAAAAGTATATTAATAAGGATGTTACTTATTGTGAATGGGAAACTACAGCGTACAATGGGCGAATCGTTAATAACGAGTATGTCAGGATTTCGTTCTATAATCCGAGAAACGCCATATCGGTGCTTCCTGTAGCTAGAACACAAGAGGTTCTTGACACACTTTCACAGTGTTTCGACAACACCAAATACACCCGTAAACATATCCTTGAATCGGCATTCCACAATCCTAATATGATTGTTCATCCGATCGGTATCTTGTTTTCCGCTTCGCGTATCGAATACAGCAACGGAGAGTTTTGGATGTATCGTGAGGCATTCACGCCTTCCGTAGTCAATGTTATTAAAGCTTTTGATGTAGAGAAAAACAAGGTTTTGCAGGCCTTTGATTGTGAACCTCTGGATTATTTCGAAGCTGCCAAATGGCGCAATGAAGAGGATTTGAATATTGATGCCATGGCTGTGTTCCGCTCGTTTGCCGATTCTAGTAACAAGGGCCCTTCATTCATCAACCACCGCTATCTGCTTGAGGATGTTCCGATGGGGTTGGGGCTTTATATCTCTGTGGCCAAATTAGTGGGTGTTGACACCTCCATACAGGAGGGTATAGCCTCTCTCGCTTCGGCTTTGTTGAACAAGGACTTGAAGTCGAATGCAAGAACGATCCAATATCTGTTGGGGAAGAAGGATGTGACAGTTGAGGATATCAAAAAAGCTATTATCGAATAGCTAATTCTATGGCAGAGAAAAATCTAAAGAAAAAAGCCGCCTCCGGGATGGTGTGGACAGCGTTGCAGAAGTACTCAACGATGTTCATTTCTTTTGTTTCGGGTATTATTCTTGCTCGATTGCTGACGCCACATGACTATGGATGCATTGGTATGCTTGCTATCTTCATGGTGCTGGCAGAAGCCTTCATTGATGGTGGTTTTGGTTCCGCTTTGATCCAGAAAAAGCAACCTACTCAAGAGGACTATTCCACTATTTTCTTTTGGAATCTTGGTATGGCGGTTTTGATGTATTCCATATTGTTTTTCTGTGCTCCTGCTATTGCGAGATTTTATGACATTCCGCTGTTATGCGATGTGCTTCGTGTACAGGGTGTGATCCTTTTTATATATGCTTTTAACATCGTACAACGCAATCAACTGAAGAAAAAACTGAATTTTAAAGTATTATCAATTGTCACAATAACTACTTCGCTGATTGCATTAAGTGTTACCATTTTCATGGCTTATAAAGGTTTTGGCGTTTGGGCCTTGGTGGCGCAAAACATTATTACAGCTGCAATTCCAGCCATGGTGTTCTGGTTTTATATCAAATGGCGGCCCATCTGGACTTTTTCATGGAAATCGTTTAAAGAGTTGTTTAGTTTTGGGTTTTATATGTTTTTGACACATTTATTAAACAATTTTGGTACGCAAATACAAGGGCTATTGATAGGAAGGGTATATAACCCTTCCACAATGGGCTATTATTCAAAAGCATTAGGAACCGAAAGATTGGCGACAAGTAGTATTTCGTCTATTATTACCCAAGTCACATATCCATTATATGCAGCGGTTCAAGATGATAAGAATGCTATGATAAATATCATAAAACGCCTGACCGTGACGATTGCTTATATCACTTTTCCTTTCGTTTTTATTTTGATTCTTACGGCAAAACCAATATTTGTGTTGTTGTATTCTGATAGATGGTTACAAAGCGTACCATATTTTCAAGTGCTTTGCTTAGCCGGTTTGGTGAACTGTTTGATTAATGTGAATATACAGACAATATCTGCAATAGGGAAAAGTAAGGTCATGTTTGTGTGGACGCTTATTAAAAGAACTATTGGAATAGCTCTGGTTGTAGTCGGATTGATGCTGTTTGGAATGAAAGGATTATTATGTGGAGTGGTGTTGAATACATGGTTTTCGTTTTTTGTCAATATTGGTTTAGTGTCAAAACACATTGGATATAAATGGACACGACAATTAATGGATATTATGCCTGTTGGGGTGGCTTCTGTTATAGCTGCCGTAATCAGTTATGTTTCAGGCTATTTTCTTCATCTTGGATTGTATCCAGACGGAATAGTTAAGGCCTTGATTTTTCTTCTTATTTATTTCGGTTGGTCAATTCTATTTAAACCGGAAGCGTTTACTTATACTTTAACAAATATCCCAAGCCGATTTCAGTTTTGGAAAAGAAAAAAACATGAGTGACATTATTAAACTTTTTTTTGCTGGTGACTTTTGCTCTAAGCCATCCACTTCTTTTATCACCCCAAGTGATGAGTTGAAAAGTGTTATAACATCGTGCGATTGCAGTATTGTTAATTTTGAGGTTCCTTTAAAACCAGATATAGAGCTCCCTCCAAGAAAGGATGAAAGGTTTTTTCAAAATGACGACACACCTGAATTTCTGCGCCATCTTGGTTTCGATTTGTTTTCAATAGCAAACAACCACGCCTTTGACTGGGGTGATGAAGGCTTCAAGAAAACAAAAGCCGCCTTAGGAGATGCTTCATTCGGCGCGGGAACATATGATGAAGCGTATCAGGTGAAAGTGGTTGAAATCAAAGGGAAGAAAATCGGTTTTCTGGCCTTGTCGTTTGCGGCTTATACATGGCCCTTGCTGGATACGGATGAACGGAAAGGGTTGGGTTGCGCCTATATCAATGACCTTAAAGTTAACCACGTGATTGTGGAGGCGAAGAAAGAATTGGATTATTTGTTCGTGTTACCCCATGACGGAATCGAATATGTGGATGCACCAATGCCGGAAACCATTGCAAGATACAGGGATTTTATTGACTATGGTGCTGATGGCGTTTTTGGATCACATCCGCATTGTCCACAAGGCTGGGAAGATTATAAAGGAAAACCGATTTTTTATAGTTTAGGGAATTTCTTTTTCAATAGTAAGAAAGACACCTTGTATCGCGCTTGGAATCGTCCTCACTGGTATGAGGGAAGGTGTGTCGTGGTTACTATAGAGAATGGACAAATTACATACGAAGTGGTCAACACTCGCAATATAGACAACATTGCAATTGAAATAGACCATAGCGAGGAGTCAATGCGTCATAATGAATATGTTTGTGGATTGTTGACCAATAGGCAGGCATACCATGATTATATATACCCAATCATTCAAAAACAGGTTGACGGTTATTTTGGCAAGATGGAGATGTTGTTCCAACCCCAAACGGTTAAGCAAACTCTAAAGAGTTTAAAAAACTGTTTAGTTGGGAGAAATAAAAACAAAGTGGCCGTGGCAAATAGCAAAGACTTGTTGTATTTGTTCAGGAATGATTTGAGAAGAGCTCAAATACTGAGATTTTTAATGGGGAAAACAAAGAAATAAACACAAATATCGTCATGGGACTTAAAACAAAAATTCAAAACAGTCTTTTCATCGAGAAGTATCTGAAGCAAGTCAATGAGAGTTATCGGAAACTACCTAATAAAGTTGAATTGACAAAAGAACAGGAGCGAGCTATACAAGACTATTGGCAAAGTTTGATAGGATTTGAGATCCCGACAGACTGGCACCGGTATTTTTATGCTCGGACGGGGCTGTTTTCAGTAAAATATATTCCAACCAGTCTGTACCGTTTGGAATTAACAGGGCGTTTAAATCAACTGCCATGGTGCGTCCCTTTTTCGGATAAGAATCTGAATGACATTTTGCTGCCGGATATGAAGCAGCCGCACACACATTTGAAAAACAGAAATGGGTATTTTTTTGTTGAAAACAAAGCAGTAAGTTTGGAGGATGCTGTAAATTTATGTGCCAACATTGGGGATGTGATCATCAAACCCACGCTGTCTTCACATGGGGATGGTGTGAAAAAACTGCATGTCGAGAATGAGATTGTTGATGAGAAGGGCACAACCCTTAAGGATTTGCTTGTGAAATATGGGAAAAACTATTTGATACAGGATTTGGTGAAACAACATCCCATCATGAATGCTCTGAATCCGGATTCTATAAATACCATCAGGATTGTGACCTACCGTAAGGGAATGGAGGTGTTTGTGCTGTATGCCGCCATCCGGATAGGAAGGGAAGGACAGGCCATTGATAACGAGTCGGCGGGAGGCATTAGCACCAAAATCAATATGGACGGCACGTTATGCAAGTTTGCATACGGCGCCCCAGGACAGGATAAAATTGAGCTGACGGATTCGGGGGTCAAATTGGAAGGGTATCAGGTGCCTTCATTTGAAAAGGCGATAGCCCTGGTGAAAGAACAACATCTGAATTTGCCGTTCCAGGATTTGTTGGGATGGGATATCTGTATTGACGAGGCGGGAGATCCGGTCATGTTGGAATGGAACACCACTCCGGAACTTAGCCAGTCGGCCGTGGGACCGGCGTTCGGGGATTATACCGAAATGGTGATTAAGGATGCCATGAGCAAGCCTAACTCACGCGTAGGGGATCCTTCATATCGCATGTTGGTGCCAGTTAATATTAAAACCGTAGTGAAATACTGTCGGCAAAAACTTTTTTGATGTTTAAGCGATACTTTTTGTTACAATGTTTAAGAAAATTAAAAAAATAATCGATCTTTATACAAAATATTGTGTCGGTCAAATACAGGAGCGGTATATCAAAAAATCGCTTAATGCATTAAGTGAAAGGAAAACACTTACCAAAGTCCAGAAACGGGAAATTCAAGAATTTTACAAGGGACTCATTGGAAAAAAGATTTCATTAACCAGTCACCAATATTTTTATTCCCGTTCCGGTGTTTACTCGAAAGAATATGTGCCGACGTATCTGTATCACACCGATATTATCGGTAAGGCGAATATGATGCCATATAGAAATGCCTTGGCTGATAAAAACATGTGTGACATTATTCTACCTGATGTCAAGCATCCTAAAACCATTCTGAAAAACATGAATGGTTATTTCTATTTTGAAGGAGAACCAGTTTCTAAGGAAGATGCGGTTCGCCGTTGCCAGAATATGCACAATATGCTAATCAAACCATCGCTTGACAAACATGGAACCGGCGTTAAAAGTCTGGAAGTGACAAATGGCGTCACAAATCATGATGGGGCCACAGTTGAACAGGTTTTTGACAAGTATAAGAAAAACTTCCAAATTCAAGAGCGTCTGAAGCAACATGAAAGAATGAGCGCCTTGAACCCGACATCGGTTAACACCATCAGAATCTTAAGTTACCGTTCTGGTATGGAAGTGTTAATTGTGTACGCAGTGGTGCGTATCGGAAGAAAAGGCCAGGTGATTGACAACCAAAGTGCAGGCGGTATGAGTGCCAATATTGGCAAGGATGGCAGGCTGGAAAAGTATGCATACGGCGGATCTGTTGAAGACAAAATTACAGAAACGGATTCCGGAGTGGTATTGGAAGGTTATGAGATTCCTTCGTATGACAAAGTGATAGAAACGGTGAAAAGATTGCATTTTAAAATGCCGTTTTTTGATTTGGTGGGATGGGATATGGCCGTTGACGATGTTGGCGACCCTGTCGTTTTGGAATGGAATGCTAATACAGGATTAAGTCAGTCTGCTTTTGGCCCCGGATTTGGAGAATACACGGAAAGGATTATTAAGGAGCTATGGCCAAGATCAAATAATTTCAACAGTAACTGGTAAATGGAAGTAAAGCAAGGTGTTGAGAATCTTGTTTGATGCTGTTTTTATGCCTGATGAAATTAAAAACAGAGTGTGTTGACATTATGAAAATAAAAGAAATATTTTTTTCCAGCAGATTGTTTGAGTTCAGCATGGAGGTTATACTGTGGTTTCGACAAAGGTATGAATCCCTTAAAGAGGCTAAACAACATTTTAAGACGGATAAGCCTGATGTTGGATCATTCGCTGATTTCAAAAGCGCCAACTGGAAACATAGGGTCACCTATTCGGAATACATGTATAGTTACGAGTACTGGAAGCTGAATGAAGAACAAAGGGATGAGTTTGTTTCCTCATCGGAAATGCGTTGCATCTATAGGAAATTAAGTGATAGAAACGTGAGAGGGCTCTTTTTTGACAAAGTCAGATTCCTGAAAGAATACCATACGTTTATTCATAGGCAATGGTCTTTGGCTAAGGATTTGAGCAAGGAACAGTTTAAGTTGATGATCCAGCAACATGATTGCATTGCAAAGCCTGTTGACGGCACGCAGGGGAAAGGTGTCTTTAAGATTTGCGCAGATGCAGTAGATGATTTGGATGCTTTGTATTCCAAATGCGTGAAAGAAGACTTGTTGATAGAAGAGTGTGTCCAAGCTTGTGACGAGATAGCGGCGTTCCATCCGAGTTCCTTGAATACAATTCGGGTTGTCACGTTTTCAAGCCAAGATAAATGTGTTGTTTTTGGTGCTTTGTTCCGCATGGGAGCGCATGGGAATGTAGTGGACAACACTCATGCAGGTGGTGTTTATGCCCCAGTCAATGTGGAGACGGGAACCATAGAGATAGATGCAATTGATGCTGAAAATCATCATTATTCAAATCATCCAGACACAGGTAAACCAATCAAAGGATTTACCATTCCATATTGGGAGCAAATTCTCGAGACTTGTAAAGCCGCATCTTTGGCTGTCCCCAATGTTCGTTTTGCAGGCTGGGATATATGTGTGACAAATGATGGTCGGGTTGAACTGATTGAAGGAAATCATGCCCCTGATTTTGACGGAGGGATGCAAGCACCATTAAAGATAGGTGTAAAGAAAAAAGTGCAAGAAACGGTATTGGATGTTATGGGGGTGGATCCGCTTAAATATATCTCAATTTGGAAATATTAAGGGTGAAAAAACAAAAAAAAGAATTAATAGCCTTTGAGCCAGACAAAACAGGAAATGTTTTGTCAGATTTCAACAAGCCAGTGATGGAACAATTATAGAAACAAATCTGTTGTTATGGGTATGAGTGTGAAAAAACTTAGTAATAGTTTAAAAGGATTGTTATACAATCTTTGTAAGAACGGATATGCGCTTGTTAATAGAATGGTGGATAGTTTAAGAAAGAAAATTATCTGCTTGCATCTTGATGTTTTCATAAAAAAACAATATTTGAAACTGTCGGATAAAAAGAAGCTCACAAAGGAACAAAAAAGAGAAATTCAAAGCTTTTATAAAGATATTATTGGAAAAAAGATAAGATTGTATTCACACGAGTATTTTTATTCGCGTACAGGATTTTATTCAAAAAAGTATGTCCCTAAAAGTTTACATGAGGTGGAAATGATACCGAAGGCAAACAAGATGTCTTATCGTGACGCGTACGCTGACAAAAACATGTTGGACACCCTACTGCCTAATGTGAAACACCCCCACACCATTCTAAAAAGAATGAACGGTTATTTTTACTATGAAAACAAACCTGTTTCAAAACAAGATGCTGTTATCTTATGCCAAAATATGGACCACGCTATCATAAAACCTGTCCTGAATCACAGTGGAGAAGGAATCAATGGATTGGAAGTGAAAGATGGGATAACGAATATTAACGGATGGACTGTTGAACAACTTTTCGATCATTACGGCAAAGATTTTCAGATTCAAGAGAGACTTAAGCAACATGAAAAAATGAACCAGTTGAACGAGTCGTCGGTAAACACGATAAGGATAGTCACTTATCGTTCTGATATGGATATTTTGGTGATTTATTCGGTGGTTCGCATTGGGAGAAAGGGGGCCGTGATAGACAATCAATGCGCTGGAGGTATCAGTGCGGTCATCGGCGAGGATGGCAAAATAGGAGGAACTGCTTTTGGCGGATTTACGGAAGACGGAATTCTTAAAACAGATTCCGGAACTGTATTGGATGGATTTGAAATCCCGTCGTATCAGGAGGCCATAGAGACCGTGAAACAGCTTCATTACCAACTGCCATTCTTCAACATGATCGGCTGGGATGTGGCTATTGATGAAGCAGGAGATCCTGTGATTATAGAATGGAATGCCTGCCCGGGATTGAGCCAGTCTGCATTCGGCCCTGGCTATGGGAAATATACGGAGAAAATTTTGCGGGAGATATGGCACAATAATTAAGTTTAGCAAAAATATTTGGACAATCATAAATGAATTATGAGCAGTAAAGGGAAGATACATTCTTTCATGTTAGGCATAGTCTATTCGCCATGGGTCAATCAACTGATATCACGTGCGGGAGGCCAGAGACTATATGCCGAATTCCTTGTCCGACAAACAAAAAAACGTCTTTTGGCAGAGGCAGAAAAGGAATTTGAGGGAGGGGCATCGTCAGGAAGTTTTGACGATTATAAACAGGCTTTGGAAAAGCATTGGGTCTCGTATTTGGAGTATGCCGAAATGTATAAGTTCTATAATAAATCGGAAGAAGAACGGTCCGAGTATGTCTCTTTATTGAAAATGATTTATTTCTATAGGAGATATAATAATGGATCGGTATTGCCTGTCTTCCGGGATAAACAAAGATTCCTCAAGAAATATAGTAAGTATATCTATAGAAAGTGGCTGTTTGCCCCTGAGGCGACGTTTGAACAATTTACAGAATTGATAACCCGTTATGATTGTATTGTCAAGCCATGTGATGAAGCAAGAGGGAAAGGTGTTTTCAAGATATATAAAGAAGACGATTATCAAGATAAAAGGGCTCTGTATGAATCATGTGTGAAAAACCGAATGGTAGTGGAACAGTGTATCGAGTCTTGCGATGAACTTAAAGTATTTCATCCGAAGAGTCTGAACACCCTACGTGTTGTCACTGTTGGGAGTAAGGAAAAAGCATGTGTGTTTTCAGGAGTGTTTAGAGTGGGGGTTGGTGACAGCGTGGTGGACAATACTCATGCAGGTGGTATCTCTGCTCAAATAAATCCCCATGACGGCACCATTGAGACGGATGGCGCGGATTCCAAGGGTAACAGGTATGTTTGTCATCCAGACAGCGGGATCCAATTCCAAGGGTACACCATACCCCAATGGAATGCGATTGTGGAAAACTGTTGTGAATTGGCAAAAGAGACGGATAATCCTATAACAGGTTGGGATGTGGTGATCAATAACCAAAGAGAAGTGGAATTTATTGAGGCAAATTTTGGTCCGGATTTGGACGTGATGCAGGTTCGCTATGGGCATGGCGTGAAAAAACAATTATTTGCTTTGATAAAGGAGTTTTGTGGCATAGAAATGAATTGATTTTAATAAATAGATCCCATAATTAGTGAAATATTGACGGATTATGAGTAAAAACAGAGGCTTTTTTAGTGAAATGAGACGACGGCTTTGGTTTGTGACTGTCAGATTTACGAATTGGAAGCTGAAGAAAATATTCGGAATGGACATAGGCGAAAATGTTAGAATCGCTCGAAGTGCTCATTTGGATAAGAATATTAATCCAAAAGGAATACATATTGGTGATGGATGTCAAGTGTTGTTCGATTCTGTTATTTTGGCGCATGATGATTGTAGAAAATACAAGGCCGACACTGTGATTGGCAAGAATTGCATCATAGGTGTTCGTTCTGTCATTATGCCTGGTGTTCATGTCGGGGATTCTTCTGTGGTGGCAGCGGGCAGTGTTGTGGTGAAAGATGTTCCAGCCAATAGCATGGTGGCCGGGAATCCGGCAAAATTGATCAAAGAGGGTGTTGTGGTGGAAAATGGTCGAATCTTGGATGGCGGGCATAAAGTTTTGAAATGAGTGTTTTTTAATCATGTATAGGAATCTCTTGAAACGTCTTTTCGATTTTTGCATATCACTCGTTGCCATGATATGCATCTCGCCGCTGCTGTTTGTGCTGATGCTCTGGTTGCATTTCGCCAACAAGGGGGCAGGTGTGTTTTTTACCCAAGACCGTGCAGGCAAGGATGCCAAGTTATTCAAGTGCATCAAATTCAAAACCATGACCGATGAGCGGTATCCAGACGGCCGTTTGTTGCCGGACGACAAACGGCTGACAAAAGTGGGCCGTTTCATCCGAGCGCTTTCCCTGGATGAGTTGCCGCAACTTTTTAATGTCTTGAAAGGAGACATGGCTTTGATCGGTCCGAGACCGCTCACCCCCGTGTATTTGGAACTTTATAACGAGGAGCAAGCCCGCCGAATGGAAGTGCGCCCTGGTATTACGGGGTGGGCACAAGTGAACGGACGGAACCACTGCAAACTCAGTAAGAAATTTGAACTGGATGTATGGTATGTAGACCACCTAACCTTAGGACTTGATATCAAAATCCTTTGGATGACAGTGATTAACGTGATCAAGCGGGAAGATGTGGGCACAGGAAATGCCGATATGCAGGAAGTGGATGACTTGGGCTTTTTGCCAAAAGTGCGAGAGTATTACGCGAAAAAAAGACAACAACAAGATGCTGAGTGAAATAGGAAGTAATTTTTGGATCAACCCTAACGAGGAGCTGAAAGACTTGCCGCTGGGGACACCAGAACAGTTCGGCTGCAAAGGAAATGACTTTGTATGGCTGTCAACGGGCCGTTCGGCCATCAGCTTTGCCATTAAGACCATTGAAGAAAGGAATCCGCAGTTGAAGAAATCGGCGGTACTTCCTCCATTTACTTGTCATACGGTGATTGAGCCGTTCTTGAATGCGGATTATGAGGTGTATCATTATCCTATCAATGAAAAGCTGGAGACATCCGCCGACCTTATTCTCCAATGTGTGAAAGATCATGATGCTGCGGTCGTGTTGTTCCACAGATATTTTGGCTTCAACACGGTGAAGGGATCCGATAGTTTGTGCCGGGAACTTCGTGAGCAAAACAAATTCAGTATTGAAGATTGTACGCAATGTCTATATGATGGAAAAAACAAGTCGGATGCTGATTTTTTTGTGGGCAGCATCCGTAAATGGCAGGGTACCCCTGATGGAGGTTTTGCAGTGTGTCGCGAGGGTGAGTTCCAAGATAAACCGAAGCAGCCTGATACCCCTTTGGAACAGGCAAAAATAAAAGCTTCGTATGCCAAATACAAGTATCTGTTTGATCATGAAGGGGAGAAGCCGGCGTTCCTTCAACTATACCGTGAGGCTGAGGATATTTTGATAGCTCAAGATGGTTTTCGTAGCATAAGCCCAACCTCTCAGAAGATGCAAAGCAATTTGGATGTCTGTTTTCTCCAGAATCGCAGAAGGGAGAATTTTCAGATTCTGCTTTTGGGACTGGCCGATTTTCAGGATGTCCGTCCTATGTTTGACAGATTAAATGCAGACATTGTTCCGCTTTATTTCCCGATATTGACAAAAGACAGGGCGGCTTTACAGGCACATCTGGTGCAGCATGCTATCTATGCTCCTGTCGTATGGCCCAAAGCGGAGTGTTTGGGCGAAGTCTGCAAAGAAGCTGAATATTTGTACCAACACCTTCTTTGCATCCCGATAGACCAGCGTTATGATAAGGATGACATGAACCGTGTTCTGGAAACCATAAACCAGTTCTGTAAATGATGAACAAGAAAATAGCTATTTTAGGAGCCAATTACCAGTATCTTTCCTTCTATAGACAGACGAAAGCCTTGGGATATGAGATTTATTCTTTTGGAAGGGAAAGCGACGACCATATCGCTGCTGAAAAATATGCAGACCATTTCTATGATATCTCTTTTAGGGAACCGGAAAGGATTCTTGAGATATGCAAGCATGAAGGTGTGCAAGGAGTTACCTCTTTTATTATAGAATCGGCTTTGCCGTATGTCTATTATATTTCAAGAGGACTGGGGGTCCCGTGTAATTCGCCGGAATGTGAAGCCTTAACGGAAAATAAGTTCACCATGCGCGAGCAGATGAAAAAGGAAGGCGTGACATGTCCGGATTACAAAGCCATCAAATCCGTTGAAGAGGCGGATGGCATCCCCTTTCCGGTGATTGTCAAACCGTCGGACAGTGGCGGTAGCCGGGGTATTACACTAGTGACGGAAAAGAAAGATTTGCCCGCCGCTGTAGATAGAGCTTTTGACTGGTCTCCTACGCGAACGGCTCTTGTAGAACAGTTTATCGAAGGAAGGGAATTCAGCATTGAAGCCATCACCTATAAACGGAAGCATTATATTCTCCAGATTACGGACAAGGACACCACGGGAGCGCCTTATTTTGTGGAAATGGGGCATCACCAGCCTGCCAATCTGAACCAGAAACAGTGGGAGGACATTTCGAATCTGACTCTGAAACTGCTCAATTCCCTTAAGGTGGAGTATGGTGCGTCGCATACCGAAATCAAAATGAATAATGAAGGTGTGCCTTACGTCATAGAGATGGGTGCCCGTATGGGTGGAGGATACATCAACTCCGATATGGTAAGGCTTTCTACGGGGTATGATTTCGTGAAAGGAGTTTTGGAAATTGCAACGGGTACTTTCACTGAACCGGTTTTCACCTGCAGGAAATATGCAGGGGTGTACTTCCTTTGCGAAGAGACTAAAAACAGAGTTCTGCCTTACATTGAGAACAAAGACAAATATCCTTTTGTCTATGATGCTGATATATGGGGGAAGATTCAAAAGGTGCAGTGCAACAGTGACAGGGGAGGGTATTTTATTTATCAATCAGATCATAAAATTGAGTTGTAATATGGAAAAAACGGTTTATTTCAGGGCGTTTGAAGAAGAAGATGCAAATCTTATCTATCAATGGATGAACGATGACGAGCTTAAAAAACTGAGTACGGGATTAAACCGCCGAATTTGCAGGGAAGAAGCTGCGGAGTGGGTGAAGGCGCGGATGCGTCATAATCCATACCAGGTGTTTTGGGCAATATGTGCAAAGGATACGGATAAAATGATAGGTTATGCCTGCCTGAGTGATATACATTATATCAATAGCTCTGCGAATTTCAGTGGTGTGCTCATAGGCGACAAGAATTATCAGGATGGCATGGCATGGATTGAGACATATATATTCATTTATGAATATGCTTTTGAGCGGTTGAAACTGAATCGATTATATGGATCGGCAATTGATGAGCACAAGACAACGATGGCCATGAGAAAAGCGATGTTCAACACAACAGAGGGCGTGATGCGACAGGCAGCTTTCAAAAATGGAAGATATTACGATGTGTCAATGAGTTCCATCTTAAGAGATGAATATTTTGAACATAAAAATGCCGGGGAGTATGAGATCATGTCCGTTTTGAAACGACTGACGCGTATCTCAAGAGAGCAGAAGAATAAGCAAAGTCAATAACATTCTGGTTTGATCAAACGTCTGTTACTCTCGATATTATTGCTGGCGGTCACATTTGTTGCGGTAAGATGCCAGTCGTCAAAGCAATTTGATACTGTTCATGATGAAATCGAACACATCAGGCAGCAATATGGCAATTTAGGATTGACTGTGGTGGTGGTGAAGGAGGGTAAAATAGTGTATGCTGATGATTTCGGATACAATCCCGACAAAGAGAACCCTACACACGGAAATCCGATTCGAAAAGATGATCTGTTCTATATAGCTTCTATCTCAAAGACCTTCGTGGGGACTGCTATCATGCAGTTAGTGGAACAAGGAAAGCTGTCGTTGGATGATGACGTGAATGGTTACCTTGATTTTAGTCTTAGGAATCCACAATTCCCAGATGTTCCCATTACGATTCGAATGCTTTTGTGTCATCGTTCAAGTCTGAGAAAGGGTGCTCCCTATGATGATTTTGACAAGGTTAATCCAGAAAAGTCAAGCGATGTGAGAGCCCTTTTTAATGACTATCCTCCTGGAGGGAAAGCTGATTACAGTAATTTGGGCTTTGCGATTCTTGGGGCTGTCGTTGAAAAGGCGTC
Source organism: uncultured Bacteroidota bacterium (assembly GCA_902786595.1). Classification (GTDB taxonomy): domain Bacteria; phylum Bacteroidota; class Bacteroidia; order Bacteroidales; family WCHB1-69; genus F23-D06. Next base: position 54,748 of record CADADB010000012.1, read on the forward strand.
AGGGTTGAGGTATGATGTTTATGTGCAGAAAAACATATTAGCCCCGTTGCGTCTTTACGGCGGGTATGATGTTTCGAAATTGGACAGCACAAAATTCGTCAATTCGTGTCGGTATAATGCAAAGAAGGATTCCTTTGTGGTACAGAGGAAGGCATTTGCTCGAAAAGCGGAGAAGATGAACCAGTATATACTTGGATATAGCACTACGGCTCTACGACCTGCGTCGGGGATGATCCTATCATCAACTGATCTGGCAAATTATATGATGATGCACATGGCGGATGGGAAAGGCAGGCATGGAAAGCGTGTGCTGAAAAAAAACAGTGAGAGACAAATGAGGGAAGGGCAAAACAAAACCGTGTATGGGTTGTCGTTTGTGCATTTTCTTAATGTAATACCAGACGAAGATTTGATAGGGATGAATGGTGCCGGTTATGGCACACACAGTGCTATGTTTTTTAACCCAGACAGGAAATTCGGGTTTGTTGTGATTTGTAACGGGTGCAAATCCAAAACATACGCGGATAGTGGACTGAATGACGATGTGGTCAGATTTTTGTATGATTATTTTATTGAAAAACAGTAAATAACAGAAACTGTTTTCGTGATAGAAATATAATAAAAACTATGCCGGATTTATATTTTAATCCCAATTATGCCAAAGTTTATAAGGATATAGACGGTGATAGTGAAACATATTTTTTCGAATCACCTTATGGCCGAATTACATATACTTATATTTTAAGAAAGATAAAATGGCCGATTGACGGGCGGATTTATTATGATATTGTGACTCCATATGGTTATGGGGGACCATTATGTGAGAATGTGACCGATATTGAGAAGTTAATGGATGCATACTTGACTGCTTTCTCGAGCTATTGCAGGGAACATAATATTATTTGTGAGTTCCACAGGTTTCATTTGTTCGACAATGTCGATTTCCGCGAGCATTATTATGGCGAGACCATTGAGCTTCTTGCCAATGTGGTTGTTAATACAATCGGTGATTTTGAAACCGACATTTGGAACCGTTATGACCGGAAGGTGCGAAAAAATGTCAGGAAAGCGGAATCGAGTGGTTTGGAAATCATTATGGAGAACAGCACGGCGCATTTGGACGACTTTATTCATATTTATGACAAAACGATGGATCGCAATAATGCAGAATCGTATTATTATTTTGGAAAGGATTATTTTGAACGTATTGCGAAACTGCTTCCTGACAACTTCATGTATTTTCATGTATGCAAGGATGGAGTTATCATTTCAACAGAATTAGTGTTGTGCTCTGAGAAATATGCATATTCGTTTTTAGGAGGCACGCTTGAGGAGTATTACGAATACAGACCTAATGATTTCTTGAAAAACGAAGTTTTGAAATGGTGTAACCGTACCGGGCGTGAAAAGTTTATCCTGGGTGGCGGTTACCATAAGGATGACGGTATTTATAAATACAAACGAAGTTTTACTCCCGATCCGGATGTTTCTTTCTATATTGGGAAATATATCTTTAACGAAGACATTTATAAAAAAGCTGTTATGGCCAGAAAAAAAGAGGATCCTGCTTTTACTGGAGAATCAGGTTATTTCCCTTTATATCGAGCATAAGTAATAATACTTTTTCTAATTTGTAAAATTAAAATACCAATGACAAAAAACCGCATCTACCTTTGCCTCGCCCACATGAGCGATGCAGGTGTTGAGCAAAAATATATCAAAGAAGCCTTTGACACTAATTGGGTGGTGCCGCTTGGACCGAATGTGAACGGGTTTGAGGCCGATTTGGAACAATTTGTCGGGAAGAATAAGCGTGTCGTAGCCCTTTGCTCCGGCACGGCTGCGGTGCACCTTGCCCTCATTGCCTGTGGCGTGGGTCCCGGTGATGAGGTCATCGTGCAGTCGTTCACTTTTTGCGCCTCCTCGCACCCTATTACCTACCTCGGTGCGACACCGGTGTTTGTGGATTCAGCGAAAGACTCCTGGAACATGGATCCCGATCTGATGGAGGAAGCCATCAAGGACAGAATTGCCAAGACTGGCAAGAAACCGAAGGCCATTGTACCCGTAGCGCTTTACGGCATGCCATACGACATTGATCGCATTATGGAAATTGCATCGAAATATGACATTCCCGTCATTGAGGATGCCGCAGAAGGTTTCGGCAGCCGTTGGAAAGGCCAGGTGCTTGGCACCTTTGGCGAGTATGGTGTCCTGAGCTTCAACGGCAACAAGATGATTACCACATCAGGCGGCGGCGCATTGGTTTGCCCCGATGAGCAGGCATGGCAGAGAGTCATGTGGTTGGCGACTCAAGCACGCGAGGCGTATTCTTATTACCAACATGAGGTCATCGGCTACAACTATCGTTTGAGCAATATTTGTGCTGGTATAGGTCGAGGGCAGATGACCGTTTTGAATGACCATATTCGCCACCATAAGTATGTGCAAAAATTCTATGAGAAAGCTTTCGCTGATGTGCCTGGAATTATGGTCCACAGCCATCCAGATGAACGCTATGATTCGAACTTTTGGCTCTGCACCATTCTGTTGGACGAGCGGCTGAAGGTAAAAGGGCAGGAGAGTGCCTACGGTGTCGCTGTACAAGGAGCAGTGGGCGGCGCAGCTGGAGTAGTACACGGTGGCGGGACTCTGCATACCGATTGCGAACCCAATGCTAATGTGGAAGCCATGCGCGTGTGGCTTGACCTAAAGGGGATTGAAGCCCGTCCTTTGTGGAAACCGATGCACAAACAGCCCGTCTATAAGAATGCCCCTGCATACGTGAATGGCGTTTCCGAATCGTTGTTCAAGGTCGGCATGTGTCTCCCCAGCGGTCCAATGGTCACGGATGAGGATTTGGCATACATTGTTGCGAGTATCAAAGAAGCTATCTTATAACCCATTGTTTCATCATAACGGCCAATAGCTAATAGCTAAAAGCCAACAACCAACCGCCAATATGGACAAAAACACGATTACCGTTACGTCGCCTCTGCTGCCTGACAGAGCGGAGTTTGAGCAGATGCTCAAGGAAATTTGGGACAGCAAGTGGATTACTAACAACGGACAGTTCCACAAGCAGTTGGAGAAAGCTTTGTGCGAGTATCTTAAGGTACCGTTTGTAAGTCTCTTTACTAACGGTACTTTGCCGTTGCTTACCGCTTTGCAGGCGTTGCGCATCACGGGTGAGGTTATCACCACCCCATACAGCTTTGTTGCAACCACTCACAGCATTTGGTGGAACGGTTGTAAACCTGTGTTTGTGGATATCGAGGAAAGCACCTGTGGCATGGATCCCGACCGGATTGAATCGGCCATCACGCCTCATACTACAGCCATCATGCCGGTGCATTGCTATGGCAAACCGTGTGACATGGATCGTATCCAAGCCATTGCCGATAAATACGGCTTAAAGGTGATTTACGATGCTGCTCATGCATTCGGGGTGGAGGTAAAAGGTAAGTCTGTCCTTGAGCAAGGGGACATGGCAACATTGAGTTTTCATGCGACTAAAGTCTATAACACCCTGGAGGGTGGTGCGTTAGTGATGCATGATGCTGAAACAAAAAAACGTATTGACTATCTTAAGAATTTCGGATTTGCGGGCGAGACAGAGGTGGTGGCCCCCGGTATTAACAGCAAGATGGATGAGGTGCGTTCCGCTTACGGTCTGTTGAATCTCCGACAGGTAGATGATGCGATAGAAAAACGTCATCAAGTGGCGATTCGATATCGTGCTGTGTTGCGCAATGTGAAAGGCGTACGTTTCTTTGATGACATGCCCTATGTACGGCACAACTACAGCTATTTTCCCATCTTTGTTAATGCAGAAGAGTACGGCATGACTCGCGATGAACTCTACTTCAAGATGAAAGAAAGAGGAGTGTTTGGCAGACGTTACTTCTACCCGCTGATCAGCACATTCAGCACCTATTGCGGTTTGCCGAGCGCGGCACCAGAGAATCTGCCAGTGGCCACCAGAATCGCCAATGAGGTGATTTGCCTCCCGATGCACCACTTGTTGGACGACGAGGATATGGATAGAATATTTGATTTGGTGGTGAGATAAACATGCAAAAGAAACTAATGCTTCTTGGCGGAATCCGTTATCTGCTGCCAGTCATCAAGGCGGCGCACGAGCAGGGATTTTATGTGATTACTGCTGACTATTTGCCAGACAATATTGCTCACAAACACAGTGATGAGTATGTCAATGTTAGTATCATTGATAAGGAAGCCGTATTGAAAGTTGCTCAAGAAAAAAAGATTGACGGAATCATGTCGTTCGGGGTGGATCCGGGTGTAGTCAGTGCGGCATATGTCGCAGAACGTATGGGACTGCCGTTTCAGTGCTCTTACGAATCTGCTTGTGTCCTTCAAGATAAATCCCAATTCCGCCAATTCCTTACGGATCACGGGTTCAATTGTCCTAAGGCAAAAGGTTATGAAAATATCGATGAAGCAATAAATGACAAGGATATCTTCACATGGCCTGTTATAGTGAAACCTGTGGATTCTGCTGGAAGCAAAGGGGTTACGAAGGTTGAAAGGGAAGAAGATTTACGCAGTTCCATTGAAAATGCATTAGAGGTTTCTTTTTCCAAAAGATTTATCATAGAGGATTTTTTGGATATAGTGGGCTATCAATCCAGCGCAGATGTCTTCGCCGTGGATGGAAAATTGGTCTATCCGGCTTTTTCAGATCAATTGTTTGACGTGTCAGCTGCTAATCCTTACACTCCTGCTATCGAAATATGGCCGTCTTCCATGCCTTGGGATTCTCAAAAAGAGTTGTCGAATGAATTGCAGCGGCTTTTTACTCTGCTGGAAATCAAAACCGGTATCTTTAATGTTGAAAGCAGACTGTGCTCGAATGGAAAGGCATATCTGATGGAAGTGTCTCCCCGTGGCGGTGGCAACCGCATCGCGGAACTTCAGACCATGGCTACCGGACAGGATTTGGTTACGGCTGAGGTTAAACAGGTGATGGGAATGCACGTTGAGAATGTCATAACGCCCCAGTATGACGGGGTGTGGTGCAATTATATTCTTCATTCGTCAAAGAAAGGGATTCTGAAATCCATTGACATTGAGCCGGATTTTATGAAAAAGTATGTGAAAGATGAGGGCTATAGTGCAAAGCCAGGGGACAAAATTGTTCTTTTTACAGGAGCAAATACTTCTCTTGGCACTCTTTTCCTCAGAACGGAAACCCGAAAGGAAATGGATGCCATTTTGCAAGATATCAACAAATATATGAGCATTGTCTTGGAATGATAACGAGTGGAATAGGTGGCTATTTTGAGTTGGAGCTTCCCGACCGAGGTCATTTCTTTCATGATGACGGGGTGTTGCTTAATAGTGGCCGAAATGCACTGGAATATGTGCTTTGGTCGTTGGCAGATGTGAAGGGATTGTATTTGCCCTATTACACATGTGATGTGGTCGTAGAGCCAATTGAAAAATTGGGTGTTCCTTATACATTCTACCAGATAGATTCAAAACTCGAAATAGAAGATTTGCCCTCTTTGAAAAGCGGAGAATATCTTGTATACACTAACTACTTTGGCTTAAAAGACGAATACATAACGGCATTGGCGGATCAGTACGGCCAACAATTGATTGTGGATAATGCGCAAGCCTGGTTTGCGGAACCGATAAAAGGTGTCAGCACCATTTACAGTCCGAGAAAATACGTTGGGGTGCCGGATGGGGGAGTCGCCTATAGTCTGAAAAATATTGAAGAGATCACATTTGAACGGGATTTGTCGTTTGATCATTGCGCCCATCTGTTAAAACGTATAGATTTGGGCCCTTCAGAAGGTTATGCCGATTTTAAATCGAACAGCATACGGCTGATAGGGCAACCTATCAGACGTATGTCGGAACTGACACGGAGAATGCTTTCTTCCATTGATTTTGAAATCGTGAAAAGCAGGCGGCGGGAAAATTTCGACTATTTGCATGAACATTTGCACAAAACGAATCATTTTGATGTCCCTTCAATGGATTCTTTTTCATGTCCTATGGTGTATCCATATCTGACTGAAGACGAGACGCTGAAACGGAAATTGATTGATAATAAGGTTTTTGTGGCCACCTATTGGCCGAATGTGAAAGAATGGGCGAAGGAGGGAATGTTGGAACATGATTTGGCCGAGATGCTGATCCCTATACCTATTGACCAGCGGTATGGTATCAAAGAGATGGGGCTGATCAAGGATTTTGTTTTGAAATAGATTACTTGTATGAATATCAAAGGAAAAAAACTCTTAATATTAGGTGCCAATGCTATTAGTTGTGAAATTGTCAATGCGGCAAAGGCGTTGGGTGTATATACAATAGTGACAGATTACAATCCGGTAGAAAAAGCACCTGCCAAGTTGATAGCTGATGAGTATTGGAATGACAGCATTATGGATTATGACGTGTTGTTGCCCAAAATCAGAGAGCATCATGTTGATGGTCTTTTGACCGGCTTTATAGACTTAGTGTTGTTGCCGTACCAGCATCTGTGCGAACTGGCAGGGTTGCCCTGCTACGCCACGAAGGAGGTTTTTGAAACCACAATGGACAAGGCCAAATTCAAAAAGCTTTGTCGCGACAATGGTGTCCCAGTTATTCCAGAATATGATTTGGCTACATTTGACCCAAATATTATCAATGAAAAGAATAAAGTGATTGTCAAGCCAGTTGATAATAGTGGCTCACGAGGAGTGGTGGTTTGTGACAAACCAGAGGGATTTGGCAAATGTCTTGATTACGCCTTGTCGTTTTCAAAGAAGAAACAAGTGGTAATTGAGAAGTATATGGAGTTAGACAGCATATCAATTTCCTATACTATTCAAGACGGGATTGTTTCTTTGTCCACAACCGATGACCGATATGTCCATAAGTCTATGAATGGCGGTTCTGTGACGCAGTGCGGCATTTATCCCTCTAAATACACGAATGCTTATATAGAGAAACTCGATGCGAAAGTCCGGAAAATGTATGAGAAGGCAGGATTGAAAAACGGGGTTCTTGCCGTACAGTTTTTTACAGACGGGAATGATTTTTATGTGATGGAGATGGGTCATCGTCTGTCGGGTGGCCAGCATTATACTTATACAATGGCAGAGAATGGCATTAGTGCTTTAGACCAGATGATCCATTTTGCCATTACAGGCAGGATGGCTGATTTTTCTATTGCCGGAAAGGACAATCCCCGCTTCAAACATATCTATTGTCACTTGTTTATACTTGGTAAAGAGGCAATGATTGCACGTTTTGAAGGATTGGATTATATCTCGCAGTTGCCTGAGATAATGCACGTTACACAGATGAAGAAAGTTGGAGATATGATAGGGGCTGATGGCACCTCAGCCCAAAAAGTGGCAGGGTTGCATATGAAGGTCGAGAGTATTGCCCATCTTAAAAAAGTTATGGGAGATGTTGAAAAGCATTTCCATTTTTATGATGAGGCAGGTAATGATTTGACGATTAATTTTAACAGAGATATTTTATGAAATATTACACGATGAATGAAACCCGCGAGTTTCTTGAGAGCATCGGAATGCCGGGGGGCGATCTGTACGATTTGCCCACATCCGCAAAACGTTTCCAAGACGGAGGCCAGTATCGGTTTGAGGTGCCTGGAATCCAAGGCCCAGGACCAATGAAGGCATTGTTGGATGCTTTAGACGAGTACGGCATCCAAATACACCGTGTCACCCAGACAAAGGGTATCATGTTTCTTACGGATGACGAAATCATCAAGATGGTGGAATATGCCAAGAAATGGAACGTTCAGCTCGTGTTGGCTTGCGGTCCACGTGCTACTACCGACACTTCTGCTTCAGTGAAAACAGAGGAAGGCCAGCGCATGGGTTACCGTTTGCGCGGTGAGGAGCAGATTGCACGTGGCATAGAGGAAATCCGTCGCGGTGCCCGCTTGGGAGTGCGTGGATTCTTGATTTATGACGAGGGATTGCTTTGGGCGTTAAATGAAGCCCGCAAAAGCGGATATATCCCTGCAGACTGCCACTTCAAGGTAAGTGCCCACTCGGGACACGGCAATCCCTGCTCGGCGCATGTGCTGGAAACTTTAGGGGCAGACAGCATTAATCCGGTTCGTGACATTCAGATTCAAATGTTGGCAGCCATGCGCTCAGCTATCAATGTGCCGATTGATTTGCATACAGAGAATCCCAAATCCAGTGGTGGTTTCATCCGCCACTATGAGGTCCCGGACTTTATCCGTGTAGCCGCTCCGGTTTATCTTAAAACCGGTGGTTCTGTGGCTGCTAACCACAGTTACGATACCACAGAGAAAGAAGCTCGTCAGCGCGCCAAACAGGTAAGCTTGGTCAAGAGAGTGATTGACACCTATTATCCGGAAGCCATCGTTTCACCGAAGTGAGTTCAAAGTTCAATTTGAACCTGTTAAACATATTGAACTACTGAAATACGAAATAAAATGAAGCATCATCAGTATAATCCAAACTATCAGTTCGTGATTCCTCCTGTTGAGTTCAACAAATATACGGATCGGAGTCTTTTACAATATTGCCTGGGTGCTACCATGTACATGCCGGGCACGAAGGATTTCGCGCAAGCTATTATCGAAAAGAAATATCCAGGGCTCACTTCCATGGTGATGTGCTTTGAGGATGCTTGCAAGGAAGAGGATGTGCCGGTTGCGGAGCAGAACTGCCTAAAGGTGTTGGAGTCATTACGGCAAAAGGTGGAAGGTGGCGAGTTGGCGTACGAAAATATCCCGCTAATCTTTTTCCGAGTCCGCAGTGTGGACCAATTCAAGCATTTTGCCAAAATGCTGCCTATTGAATCCGTGCCGTTTATTACAGGTTTTAATTTCCCCAAATTCAACAGCATTAATGCAGCGGCTTACATGGACCATTTGGTGGATCTTAATGAGCGGGCTGGAGAAGTGTTGTATGGAATGCCCATCATTGAGGATGCCCGTGTAGCTTACAAGGAGAGCCGATTGGAAGAGTTGATTGCCATAAAAAGGGTGCTTGACCACAACAAGGAACTTGTGCTGAATGTCCGCGTGGGCGGGACTGATTTCTCTTCGTGTTTCGGTGTCCGTCGAGGCATCAATTATACGATTTACGACATCATGACCGTGTCGAACTGCTTGATGGACATACTGAATGTCTTCACTCGCAACAACGATTATACGGTGAGCGGCCCCGTATGGGAGTATTTCCGTGCGAACAAACGGATGAAAGGATTGGCGGAGCTGCCCAAGGTTGATCTTCAGCAGACCTTGATGAAACGCAAGGCCATTGTGAACGATGCTGTTGACGGATTAATGCGCGAGTTGGTTTTAGACCAAGCCAATGGCTTTATGGGCAAGACCTGCATACACCCATCTCATTTAAATTATATCAACGGCATGTTGGCCGTGACCAAGGACGAGTATGATGACGCTTATCAGATTATACACACCTCAGGAGGAGTCATCAAGGGCACTAAGGGCATGAATGAGATTGGACCGCACAAAAATTGGGCGGAGCGCATCATGATGCGCTCCAAGGCGTACGGAGTGATTAAGAATGATGCCGAATACATCAACCTGTTTGGAGCATAATGATAGAGCTGACAACACCACTAAAAGAAGACATCATTCGTCAACTGAAAGTTGGCGACGTGGTAACCATTACTGGGAACATCTATACTGGACGAGATGCGGTGCTTCCCAAAATTGTCAATGCTGCAGAAAACGGCTCTTTGAAGAACTTGGGCATAGACCTACAAGGTGCGGTTATCTTTCACACGGCAGTCAGCCCTGCCGGTGTGGGGCCCACCTCAAGCAACAAAGTGGAGATTGAATGCACCTTTGAGCCGTTGTCAAAGGCAGGTGTGAAAATGCACCTTGGCAAGGGAGCAATCTCCAAAGAAACGGTGAAGGCGTTGGCGGAGCAGAATGCTGTTTTCGCAATAATCCCGCCAGTGACTGCCTTGTTGGGTAGCCAGACCGTGGAAAAGGAAATCGTAGCATTCCCCGAATTGGGGATGGAGGCGTTCAATAGGTTAAAGGTAGTCAAATACCAAGCCATCATCGCCGCAGCGAAAGGAGAATCCATCTATGAATAATATCATTGACAAAGTATCTGAATGTCTTGTCCGTGCCGGCTCCACCTTCCGTGAAGACCAGAAAACTGCATACCGCAACGCGATTGCTAATGAGCCCAATAATCAAAGTTGTTGGGTGATGCAACAGGAGTTAGACAATGCACTTGTGGCAGAAGAAAACAGAAGTCCCTTGTGTGACGACACGGGCATCCCGCATCTTTTCCTTGAGGTGGGACCGAACTGCAACGTCACAGGGGAACTGCTGGAACAAATAAAGGAAGGCATTGCACAGGGCTTGCGCCAGCTTCCGGGCCGCCCTATGGCCATCAAAGGAGATGACAACGCCCGAATAGACCAAAGCGGCGGCTTGGACGAGGACAGTGGTGCGTTGGCCCCTTCCCCGATATTGATAAAACCGGTCAAGGAAGACGTGCTGCGCCTCACTGTGCTGATGTTGGGCGGTGGCCCCGCCATCCGTGGCGTCACGCAGCGTGTGTTTCATAAGCATAACGTTGACGTGGTAATTGATGAGATTGTCAGCCGCGCCAAAGAGGGTGTTTCCAAGCTCGGATGCAGTCCATGTGTGCTGGCCGTCGGCATCGGCCGTTCACAATTCGAAGCCACCAGTTTGATGATGGAGGCCATGGTGTATGGCGACTTCGGTAAACAATCCGTTTTCGAGAAAATAATCACCGAAAAAGTGAACGAATCCAATATCGGTCCCCTCGGGCTGGGTGGCAAGCACAGTGTGTTGGCGACTTTCGCCAAGGTGGGTCCCCAACGGGCGAGCGGAGTACGTATCGTGGCGTTGCGACCCTGTTGCTGTTTCGAGCCGAGACGCGCTTCTGTAGAATTGTAAATTATGCCGAAGATATTACATACCGCCAGATATACAGGGCTGCCCTTGGAAATACTTCAAAGAGCTTGTCCGGAGGGCTTTGTCGTCAAGACTTTGGATGAAGCTTCCTATGAACAACTCGTCAAAGAGTGCGTTGACGCGGACTATTTTTTGGTCAGTGGTCGATTGCCGATTGATCAGACGGTGCTGAACAAATCCCAGCATCTGAAAATGATTCAGCGAACTGGCGTGGGCGCCGAGATGTTGGACACGGAAGAGATCAAGAAACGAGGCATCCCCGTCTATGTAAATGCAGGAGTGAATGCCAGAAGTGTTGCGGAACATACGCTAACGCTGATGCTTGCTACTTTGAAGCGCCTGCCCCAAATTAATATGCAGGTGCATCACAATACGTGGAAAAAGCAGCAGACAGGTGTGACTACCCACGAATTGTATGGCAAGACGGTAGGTTTAGTCGGTATGGGGCATATCGGTCGTTTGGTTGCCTCTATCCTTCAGCCGTTCGGAGCAAAAGTGATATATACGGATGTGGTAAAACAATCTGATGAGATTGAAAAGAGTCTATCGTTGACATTTTGCGAATCATTCCAAAAATTGCTTCCTCAAGTGGATGTCCTTAGTTTCCATTGTCCTCTGACAAAGGCGAATATTGACATGTTGAATCAAAGGACTCTCGCTTTGATGAAAAAAGGATCGATAGTCGTTAACACGGCACGTGGCAAACTCATCAATCCGGATGATTTGTACGAAGCGGTGAAGTCTGGGCATATCCTGGCTGCTGCATTGGACACGCATTATGAGGAACCGATAAAAGAAGGATACAAGTTGGCAGAGTTGGAAAATGTGATTTTGACCCCGCATATCGGTGGGCTCTCATTCGAAGCGTTCGAATCTATGATGAATGGTGCGATGGGGAATATCGCGGCTTTTGAACAAGGACGATTATCGGAGCTTGAAGGGAAAAGATTGTTATGAAGAAGCAGAATCTGACAGACAGCTTTATAGAAGGCCTTTTTGCCAAATCGAAAACGATTCCTGACAGGGTGGTTCGACAGGCGAAGAAATGCCTGCTGGATTATTTGGGCGTTGTGGTTGGAGGTGCCAAGTATTTGCAGCGGCAACATCCTGGTTTTTTCAACTCATTGGTGAAAGACAGAGGTGAGTGTTCCGTGCTGGGTACCGCATATAAAACCACTTCTATTAATGCTGCTTTGCTGAACGGATTCAGTGCGCACGTGCTGGAATTGGATGACGGTCATCGCAAAGGAATGATACATCTTGGAGCATCCGTCATTTCCGCTGTTCTTGCTGTCTCCGAGGATGAAAAGTTGACCTCTGATGAGGTTTTGCGTGGGGTGATAATGGGTTACGAGGCCGCTGTGCGTTGTGCATGCGCCTTGCAGCCAGGACACAAGGTACGAGGTTATCATGTCTCGGGGACCTGCGGCACTATCGGTTCTGCAGTGGGCGTTGCATTCGCATGTGGTTACACGAAGGAACAACTGAAATCCACCTTGGCGTGTGCGGTTACCAGTGCTGCCGGAGTGTTGGAAATACAGGAGCAAGCTTCCGAACTGAAACCTTACAATTTGGGCCGTGCAGCAATGGACGGGATTGCGGCAAGCCAGTTGGGGCGTTTGGCTTTGCCGGGTCCGGATGATATCTTAGGTGGCAAGCGCGGTTTGCTCGCAGTGTTGACGGATACCCCGACCCCGTCATATCTAGTTGATTTCAATGAAGATTATAGCATCGAAGGCATCTATCAGAAGATGTATGCCGCCTGCCGTCATTGTCATCCTGCCATTGAAGCTGCTATTGCCATCAAAAATGATATCAACCTGAAGCCCGAACAGGTAGATAGGGTAGAGGTTCACACCTACAAATTGGCGGTCGGAGGGCATGACCATAAGGATGTGAAGGGCATCAGTTCAGCCAAGCTGAGCACACCATACAGTGTGGCTTTGGCCATAGTGAAAAGGAATGCTGGATTTGAGGACTTCAACGAGGCCAATCTCCAAGATTCCGATGTTATCGGATTAACGCATAAAGTCAGTGTGGTTGAGGATGAAAACCTTACAGCCCAATCGCCGGCAGTTCGCGGGGCGCGGGTGGTTATCCGACTGAAAAACGGTGAAGAATATGAGAAAGAGATTCTCTATCCCAAGGGGGAACCGGAGAATCCGATCAGTAATGAGGAAATCCGACAGAAAATTCTTCGGTTGATGGGAAACTATAGCAAAAATCTTTCAGACAGTTTGTTCAAGGACCTGTGGGCTTAATAAATAAGATATATAACCAATTGCCCATGGGCATGAAGGTTTTCATCTTCAAAAAGATGAAAATGGACAAGCCATGTGGCTATGGTGAAGTCTATCGGGTCACTTTGAATAAAGCATACGACACATTTCTGACACAGGAGGAAAGGGAAGATAACGCGTTACTTAAGTCCTTGACGGATGATGTCGTAGGATGTTGGATTAAATACAAAGCGTTGCCGTATGAGTATTTCCTTTTCAATTTCCGCCATCGGAGTGAAAAGGAAAGATGGGAGTTCGAGACAGATTTAGACAGATTGTTGACATTGTGTCGTGTTTCAGATAATAAACTTTTCAAAGAAGAGATCAACAACAAGTATAATTTTTATCGCTTGGCTAAACCCTATTTCAAACGCGAGGCCATCGTCGTTGATTCTTCAGAACGGATGAACGATTTTGTTGCATTTGTCAAAAGACAAGGCGAGGTGTTTGTCAAACCTTTGGAAGGATCGAAGGGTAGGGGCGCGCATGTTTTTTTGTATGAAAATGACGAGGGGGCTGCTGCCTATTGTAGCGAGTTGTTGGCTGAAGGGCCTTCTTGGATGGTGGAAGAGCGTATCCGGCAAAGTGCAGCCATGGGACAATGGAACGAGACATCGGTGAACACAATCCGAATCCCTTCATTCTTGCGTGACGGCAAGTTTACTGTAATATGGACCCGTATGCGTATGGGGAAGAGGGGCGCGATTGTTGACAATGCTGCCGCGGGTGGCATTGTGGTGAATGTGGATCCCAAGACGGGTGTGGTATCTAGTGATGGCATTGACGAGTCTTACAACCATTTCGAAAAGCATCCGGATTGCGGCCTGCCCTTTAAGGGCTGGCAGGTCCCTCGCTGGAACGAATTGTTAAAGACTGTAGAGGAACTTCACCGTACTGTGTTTTACAAACATGTATATGTGGCATGGGATTTCGCACTTACCGATGACGGTTGGCTGGTGATTGAAGGAAACTGGGGGCAGTTGTTAGGTCAGCAGACCGCCAGCCAAGTGGGGGTGAGGAGAAAATTCCACGAATTGGTGGGGGATGAAGATTATATGGTCAATCAATAAGTAGTTGAAATTAATAAACTTCAGTTAGGAATGGGCCTTCTCGGAAAATTGAGGAAATCTTTTAGAAAGCGTCAATTAGCGAAAGCTTTGACTAAGAAAATTACCCGAAACTTTAAAGATTTGAAAGTAAGAAGGAAACTGACTCGTGCACAAAAAAAAGAGGTAAACGATTTTTATAAAGGATTGATAGGACGTAAAGTTCCACTTTATTGCCATGAGTATTTTTATTCACGTACGGGTGTGTTCTCAAAAGACTATATCCCCAAGGATTTTTATACTATGGAGATTCTTCAGAAAGCAAATGTTTACCAATTCAGAGATGCTTATGATGATAAGAATATCTACGATATACTTTTTGCGGGTGAGAACGTCGTTCATACTATTCTGAAAAACATGAATGGCTATTACTATTATGAAGGAGAACCTGTTTCGGAGGAAAACGCAGTCCGACTTTGTCAAAACATGGAAAATGTTATCCTAAAACCAGCTATGGGGAAACACGGGGATGGGGTTAAATTGCTAACGGTTAAGGATGGTAAAACCAATGTGAATAACATGACTGTTAGGGAATTGTTCAAACAGTATAAACACAATTTCCTGATTCAGGAGCGAGTTAAACAGCACAAGAAATTAGCTGATCTAAATCCTACTTCTGTCAACACGTTGCGTATTCTGACTTATCATTCAGGGATGGAAGTGCTGATTATTTATTCAGTGATTAGAATAGGACGTAATGGTCAGGTTATAGACAACCAATGCGCTGGAGGAATAAGTACTACCATCTCAAAAGACGGTAAGCTTGGCAAAGCTGCATTTGGCGGCTATAGTGAAGACAATGTACTGGTTTCAGACACAGGTGTCACACTTGAGGGATACCAGCTGCCTTCGTATGACAAAGCGATTGCATACGTGAAGAGACTACATACTAAATTGCCATATTTCAATATTATTGGTTGGGATATTTCGATTGAAGAAAATGGTGAACCCATTTTAATTGAGTTCAACACACATCCAGGATTGAGCCAGTCGGCGTTTTGTTCTGGTATGGGTGAAAATACGGAGAGAATTATACGAGAACTTTGGCCGAAGCGAAACACGATGTTTGAGGGGTATGAATAGTCTTATTATAATTAAGAGCATGTTTGGTCGCCAATCAATATGCTCATTGTTTTTTATAAGGACACGATTGATGCGATAGCATTTAAGATATGAAGAATGAAATGAAATACAAGGTTTGTACCCGTTGCGTTACTTTTAACCATGAACCTTATATATTGGATGCGTTGGGAGGGTTTGTCATGCAGCAAACCACTTTTCCAGTGGTTTACGTTTTAGTAGACGACGCTTCCACGGACAAAACTGCAGAATTGATAAAAGTTTTCGTCAATGAACATTTTGATTTGCAAGACAAGTCTGTGGCCTACGAGAAGGAAACAGAATACGCCCATGTGATTTTTGCCCGTCATAAGACGAATATGAATTGTTATTTTGCGGTCTTGCTGCTGAGAGAGAACCATTACAGCCAAAGGAAGCCCAAAAGACCGTATTATGCGGAATGGTCCGCTAATGCCAAATATCATGCCGTATGTGAAGGGGATGACTATTGGATTGACCCTCATAAGCTGCAACATCAGGTTGATTTTCTTGATAGTCATCCTGAACATAGCATGTGTTTCCATGCGGTTGAAAATGTCAATCCGGCGGGAGGCAAACAACTGAATTCCCGATATGAGAAAGACGTAGAAGAGTGCCCCATTGAAGACTTTTTCAAAGTCGGCGGGAGGTATGCCCCGACTTGTTCGCTTTTGTATAAGGGGAATGTGCTTGAACCGAGGCCGTCTTTCTACCAGAAAACCAAAGTGGGCGATTCCCCACTGATATTAACTATGTTTTTAAGAGGAAAGGTCGGTTTTCTTAAAGCTGTCATGGGACGCTATAGGGTGGATGTCCCTGGCTCTTGGTCACAACGGCAAAAACAACTCTCGTTCTCCCAAATTATCGGCAAGTTCAAAGCAGGAAGAGCATATTGGGATGAGGTGGACAAATACACAGAGGGAAAGTATGTGAAGTTGATACGACAAAGGAAACGCCATACGTGGCTTACACTAGGGAAGTTGTGTTACTATTTTATTGTGAACAAATTTGTTGGTTTGAAAGGAAATCATGTTAAGTGATCTTATAGTTCGTTTCCTGCCTGTTCTGATCTTTTTGACACTGTTTTTTTTCACGTGGAACAAAAAGAGACTCTCCTCTTTTTATTTGTTATTTGGGCTGGTAATATGTTTTATGATGATTTTTGCCATTACATCATTGCCTGTAGATTATTCCATAGACAAACCTCGCTATGTCTCAATGTTTCATAATAGGTATAGATGGGGGGTTCAAGATGGGTACAAGGATATGGGCTGGATGTTTTATGTGACATTTTGTGCAATAATATTCAAAAACAAGGTTTTCTGGTTTTTTTTGACAACAGCAGCTGTCTATTGTTTTTCGTATTTTGTTTTTGCTAACCGCTATTTTGAAAAGAAAAACATATATTTTCTCATTATGACAATGGGCTGTCTCGGGTTTGTGAACTATGCAACAAATACCATTCACGCAGGATTTGCCATCGCAATTTTGATATTGGGTCTTGCTTCAAAGAAAAAGGTATTGATGATTGCTCTGCTCATCGGTTCAATTGCTCTGCACATGAGTATGATTATCCCTGTTGCAGGTTTTGTGGCAGCGATGATCGTTAGTGAAAAAAAATGGTTTTATGCATTTTGGACGTTATGTTTTGTCTTGGCCGTTGTTAATGTGGATATGAGTCCTTTTATGGATTTGATTAGCCCTATAGATAACCGGGTGGAGTACTATTCGGAAACCATGAACCGCCAATTCAGCAGCTACAAAATTGGTTTCCGTTGGGATTTCCTGATCTATTCGGTAATGCCTTTGTTTATTTCCACCCATCTCGTTCGTAAACATCACATTGAGGATGCGTTTTTGTCTAAAATAACCAATATGTATGTGTTCGCAAATGCTGTGTGGTTGTTGGCAATACGCATTGCTTTCACAGACAGAATTGCATACCTGAGCTGGTTCCTAATTCCCTTTATCACTCTTTATCCGGTTATCAAATATCAAGAGAAATTCAATAATCCGAATTTGCTGGTGCTTGGTATCACGGGACTGTTTTTGGGACTTAATTTTGTTTTGATGGTAGTATAATACTAATGAAAATCTTATAATATGCAAGCAATAATTCTCGCCGCAGGAATGGGAAAACGCTTGGGAGAATATACCCGGGATAACACCAAGTGTATGCTTGAAGTTAATGGGGAAAAACTCGTTGACAGAGCATTGGAATGTCTTGCCGCAGCCCACATGTCTCGAGTAGTTCTGGTGGTCGGTTATAAGGCACAGAACGTCATTGATCATCTGGGACATGAGTACAAAGGCATGCCTCTCCTTTACGTGACAAATCCCATATATGACAAGACCAATAACATTTACTCCTTATATCTTGCAAAAGACTTTTTGCAACAGGAAGATACTATTTTGTTAGAATCAGATCTGATTTATGATGCGTCGCTGATTACGAAATTGTTGGAAAATCCGTTCCCGAATTTGGCCCTTGTGGCGAAATATGAAACTTGGATGGATGGAACCATGGTTCGCATCAATGACGACAACGAGATACTGAATTTCATCCCCAAGGCGGCGTTCCGCTATTCTGACAGGGACTTGTACTATAAGACGGTAAACATTTACAAATTATCCAAAGATTTTTCGTCAACAAAATACATACCCTTTCTTGAAGCTTACAGCAAAGCCGTGGGAAACAATGAGTATTATGAGAATGTGCTGCGAATCATCTCCTTCCTCAATACTCATGAACTGAAAGCACTGCCCTTGGAACCTGGTGAAAAATGGTATGAAATTGACGACAAACAGGACCTGGATATTGCTGAAGCTCTGTTTGCCGATGATGGTCGCATCCTTCAGAAATATTTCGGACGTTTCGGTGGTTATTGGCGTTTCCCACAAATGCTGGATTACTGCTATTTGGTCAATCCGTTTTTTCCGTCAGGAAAACTGATGGACGAAATGGAGTCCAATTTCCGTACGTTGCTGACGGAGTATCCGTCCGGTATGGCGGTCAACACATTGCTCGCCAGCAAATGTTGGGGCGTGAAGGAGTCCTATATTGTGCCTGGCAACGGCGCCGCCGAGCTTATCAAGGCGTTGATAGAGTCCACCGAAGGCAGACTTGGCGTGATTCGCCCCACCTTTGAGGAGTATCCCAACCGGCTGCCTGACGAACGGGTGGAAACCTTTATCCCTTCTGATGAAGATTTCCGGTATGGGACCGAAGATGTAGTCGAATATTTCGCTCAACATTGCGTTGAATCCCTGCTGCTCATCAATCCAGACAATCCTACGGGAAATTACATCCCGGTTGCGGATGTTCTCCGCTTGGCGGGATGGTGCGAACAGAATGGAGTGCGACTGATTTTGGACGAGAGTTTTGTGGATTTCAGTGAAACCTGGCGTACTGGATCCATGCTGCATGATAATGTTCTGGAAACCTATCCACATATGGCCGTCATGAAGAGCATATCCAAAAGTTATGGAGTCCCCGGATTGAGATTGGGAGTCCTCGCTTCCGCTGACACGGCTTTGATTGACAGAATCAAGAAAAAAGTCAGCATTTGGAACATCAACTCTTTCGCAGAGTTTTTCATGCAAATTTTCTCAAAGTATGAAAATGAGTATGTTTCCGCTTGCGAGAAGTTCTTGAAAGAAAGAGTGCGGTTTGTGGAAGAACTGAAAACGGTGCCGTGGCTTCATGTGATGCCGACGCAGGCCAACTTTGTGTTTTGCAAGATTCAACCGCCTTTTACCGCCTCGACTGTGGTAATGCGGATGTTGAAAGAACATAATATCCTTATGAGCAATTGCCGGGCTAAGAAAGGTTTGAAAGGCGATTGCTATATGAGGATTGCCGTGCGAGGCAAAGCTGATAATGTAAAGTTGGTAAAAGCATTAAAAACACTCTGATATGAAAGTTTGCATTGGGTGGCGGGCACATTGGCACCACCTTGTTGTGCTATATCAAGCACACATGCCCTGAACACATCGTCTCTTTGTTCACACGACATCCCGAAAGGTTTCGTGACAGCATCATATGCAATGATGTGGAAGGTGGTTTTTCATATTCTATCAGACCAGATTGCGTCAGTGGTGATCCAGAAAAGGCGGCCGGGAATGCGGATATCGTATATGTGGCCTTGCCACATTTCGCGGTAAAGGATGCTTTTAAGGATTTCGCTCCATACGTCTCTGACAACGCATTTGTCGGGGTGTTGCCAGGTGGGGGCGGTTGTGAGTTTTTCTTTAATGACTTCTTTGACGAAAAGAAAACCCTTTTCGGATTTCAAAGGGTTCCTTTTATCGCTAGAGTCCGCCGATATGGCGAGGAAACTGATCTCAAAAGCTGGAAACCCTTTAGTGTGGTGGGAACACTTCATCGAAACAGACTTGACGAGGCATGCGAGAGGATTGAGTCCTGTGGGCTGAAAACAAAAAAAGCGTCGAATTACCTGGAAATAGCGCTCACCCCGACTAACCCCATATTGCATACCTCACGAATGTATGAGATTTTTGGAGGCAAACGCATAGATGATGCGTTTGACGAAAAACAGAAATTTTATGTGGGTTGGTCAGACAAAGCTTCAAAGACATTGTTCGCTATGGATGAGGAATTGCACTGTCTCTTGGATGCCATCCAAGAGATTGATACTTCCGCCATAAAAAAGCTCTCGGAACATTATGAGTCCCCAACCATTTCCGCAATGACGGAAAAAATCAACAATATTCCTTCCTTTCAGTCTATTTTTTCGCCGATGAAGGAGAAAGACGGGAAATATTATGCGGATACAGAATCCCGGATGTTTACAGAAGATTTTCCGTGGGGCTTGCTTGTCTTCCGCTCTTATTTCGATTTTTTCAATATTTCTGCGCCTATGATGGACAAAGTGTTGACGTGGTTTGCAAACTATAACGGCTTGGAATGGTATGTTGACGGAAGATTGACAGGAAAGGATTTGTATAAAACGGGGGTGATTTATAATTATGGTGTCAAATCGAAAGAGGAATTGATAAAACTATATATGAGAAAATAGCGGATAATAATTATCACATGGGCAATCAAAATGATAGACGCGAGAATTAATGACGAGTTACGTCAGAAATATAATCCGGATGGCTCGGATTTGAGGAACCATCAGCTGGAATTGTTGAGGATTCTGGATTTTTTTGATGCGTTTTGCAAGCAAAACGGCATCCGTTACTGGCTGTCGTCAGGAACCTGTTTGGGAGCTGTCCGGCATGGTGGCTTCATCCCATGGGATGATGATATTGATGTGGAAATGTTGAGGGATGACTATTTGAGATTTGTGGAGTTGTTCAAGGAAAATGAGGACTTTGTGCTGCAGACGTATGACAACGACCTTTTCTATACAGAGCCGTTTCCGAAACTGAGATACAAGAGAAGTACAATATCAGAAGGCGAGTTTGACGAGAAATACACGCATCACGGCATATTCATTGATATTTTCATTATGGAACCCGTTCCGTTGGTGCCTGCGGTGATTTGCCATTTTTTTTATGGCACCATGCGCCATTTCAGCTTTAAAATCAAGAAAAGTAACAAGTTGTTGGTGCTTGCGTATAAGATATGGAAATGTTTTAATGGATGGCTTGTGAAATTCAACCGGTTGTTGTTTGGCTTTATCAATAAAGACACTCTCCGGCACACTTATGGTGTCGGATTGGTGAAGAAGGTGAGGAAGAGGGACGAGATTTTCCCTATGGAAAGTCAAGAATTCGAAGGTAAAGTGTTTCCTGTCCCGGGTAACTACGATATGTACTTGAAAAGAATTTACGGAGATTACATGCGAATACCGGAAACTACGCATACCCATCATATCATTGATAACAAATGATTTATGGACAAGAAAAAATTCTTTATAGTAACTACCATTCCTGATGCGCTGAAGTTTTTGAATGGACAGTACGAGTTGATAGGGGAGACATTTGACATTACCGCTATCTCTTCTCAACGCGAGAATTTGGAGGCGGCTGGAATCCGTTACGGAGTCAAGGTGCATTGTGTTCCTATGTCGCGTGAGATATCCATCTTTCAGGATTTCCTTGCCCTACTCCGGTTTGTCTTTTTTTTCCGCAGGGAGCGACCGAGTGTCGTGCATGGTAACACCCCGAAAGGCGGCTTACTCTCTATGCTCGCGGCATGGCTTACGCGGGTGCCGGTGCGCATTTATGTGTGTCACGGACTACGATACCAAGGATGCTCGGGTTTCAAAAGGAAACTTTTGATGTTTATGGAAAAAATTTCGTGCCGTTGTGCCACCCAAGTCATCAGTGTCAGTAAAGGTGTACGGCAGATGCTGAAGGAGGACCATATCACAGATAAAGAACCCGTAATGATTTGGAATGGGAGCATCTCAGGGGTTGACGCATCGAAATTTGATCCGGGCCGCTTGTTCGACAAAGATAAGATAAGGCAGAGTTATGGCTTCGATAAGGATAACTTTGTGCTTACGTTTGTCGGACGTATCGTGAAAGACAAAGGCATTGACGAACTGGTGGAAGCTTTCACGGCTCTTTCGGAGAAATTCCCAACTATGAGATTACTCTTGATAGGGATGATAGAGGATGACGGGAATCCTATATCTCCGGTCACGAAGAAAACCATCCAAGACAATCCTGCCATCATTGCGCCCGGGGAGCAATTTAATATTCCGGAAATATTGTCTGTCACGAATCTGTTTATGCTACCCTCTTATCGGGAAGGATTACCGATATCTCTTATGGAGGCAGGTGCTATGGGGGTCCCCGCTGTGGCATCGGATGTCATTGGTTGTAACGAGGTAGTAGTGGACGGAGAAACGGGCGTCTTGATTCCCCCGCACTCATCATCGGATATAGAGAATGCTGTTGAGAAACTTTATATGGACAAGGAACTCTATTTCTCGATGACAAGGAAATGTCGTGAACAGGTCTTGAGCAGATTTGACTCGAAGAAATTGCTCAGAGAGTATGTGGATTATTATGATTCATTGGTGAAAATGGTTTGAAATCAAATAGACAGTTATGAACCAAGTCTTACAAGTTGTAGTACCGGCGCTATTCGCTTTTTTTGTTGTCAACTGGTCGTATTTCAAGATTCTTAGAATTGCAAAATCAAAAATGATTGTGGATGCACCAGACTCACGTAAACTGCAACGGGTGCCAGTTCCCATCTTGGGCGGCATAGCCGTCTTTTTCGGGCTGGTGGCCTCCATACTTGTAGCATCGGTACTCCAACCCTGGCTTCACACAACTTCCATGAACGGCCTTATGCCTGTGCTTTGTGCCTCCATTTTGATGCTATACATCGGTGCCATGGATGATATGATTGGCATTTCAGCTCTCAGTCGATTCATCATAGAAATGTTGACTATACTTGGGGTTGTCTTTTCCACAGGATATTGTGTTGATACGTTTAACGGAATGTGGGGCGTGGGGCAGTTCTCCTGGTGGATAGCGGTGCCTATTACGGCTGTTGGAGGTGTTGGCATCATTAATGCCATCAACATGATTGACGGGGTGAACGGGCTGAGTAGCGGGTTGTGTATTACCTATTGCATTTTGTTCGGTTTGTCTTTTGTCGTCATCGGTGACCTCCCTGACACAGTGTTGGCTTTTGCGGTGTCCGCCGCCTTGGTGCCTTTCTTTTTCCACAATGTCTTCGGTAACCGAAGTCGTATGTTTATCGGTGATGCCGGTACTATGTTGATGGGGTTGATCCTCACCTGGTTCGTCCTTGTTTTGGTCGGCAGTGATGTGACTGCTTGGGAAAAGACACTGGGTCATGAGGTTAATCTGATTGTTTTGGCTGTCGCCATCCTCAGTGTGCCGATCTTTGATACGCTTCGAGTTATGATATTGAGGATTGTCCATGGCGTAAGCCCCTTTAAGCCGGACAAGACACACCTCCATCACATTTTCGTCAGTATGGGGATCAGCCATCCCATCACGACCGCCGTTGAAATTTTGCTCAATCTGCTTATAGTGGGGATTTGGGCATTGCTTGTCCATTGGGATGTTTCCGTTAACGGCCAGTTTTATTGGATAATGGCAGCTTCATTACTGCTGGTTTGGGGGATGTATTTCTGGTTGCATTGGCATGAGAAGCATCATACAGAGCGAATGCACCGTCTTGCTCGTTTGGGCACTATGACGCATATCAGCGATACGCGTTGGTGGAAACGGTTAGAACGTTGGCTTGACAGCCCAGTGGCAAAAAGTGAAATGGAGAGCGAAGTGATGCCGAAGCCAGTAAGGAGAGGGGTGGAATTGTTTTATCACTTTGATTCAATGGATCACAACGACCTGAAAGAGCAGGATCGCAAACGGGTCTATGACTATATGAGGGGTAAATCCGAGGTCTATATTGATGATATCAAGAAGCGGAGTGGAGCCAATATTCTTCGTGTTGACGCCATCATTACGGAGGGTATAATAGATGGTTTTATCACCATTGTCAAGGAAGGTGTATGGGGCGCACCTATGATTGTCACATTAACGGAGGAATAACCCTGAGTCAACGATGCGTTTCCACTTTTATTCTGAACTCAATGTTAATAATTTGTTGGCACCTTTTTGCACCTGAAATTATCGCATCAATAGTGGTCCCTGTTCATAACTTGTTAACAACTTTTTATTGAAAAACGAGCATTCGTATGAGAGTGTTTTTTATTTTTGCCGTTTGAAATTTGACGAGAGACTGAGGAATTAGGACTGAGGAATGAAGAATCTTAATGTCCAATAGATAATATCCAAAGCATATCTCTAACGTGTAACCCCAAAGTCTAAAGTCCACAGTCCTCAGTCTAAAGAAGGAATGTTTTAACCAAACATATTTTTAACTAACCTTATTATTCACCAAAAAAAAACATTATGAAAAAATTCCTATTGTTTTTGATGTTTGCGCTGTTCTGCATCCCATGGGCGGCGAACGCGCAGGAAACGTTGACCGTGCATGACGGTACAAACACGAGCAGTTACATACCTCATTGGGGATTATGGGCTGACAACAGCTTGCAATCCGAAATGGTGTATCCTGCGACTGAACTTTCGGATATGACCGGTGGTTCTATTACCAATCTCCACTATTACTCCAATGGTACGAGCAACATCACTTCTTGGAATGGCACTTGCCAGATTTTTATGATGGAAATTGAATCGACTTCACTTTCCGAATTTGCTGGACCCACAGATGCTACCGTCGTTTATGATGGCCCTATCGCACTTGTTGACGGTGAGATGACCATTGAGCTCTCAACTCCTTACAACTATGGCGGCGGCAACCTGCTGGTGGGTTTCTATTACACCACAGGTGGCAGTTATGCCAGTGTTAATTGGTTAGGTGAAGATGTGTCCGGTGCTTCGATTTATGGTCGTAGCGGTCAGAGTTATTCCGTGACTGCAGGCAATTTCCTCCCCAAGACCACCTTCACCTACACCCCTGGTGAAACTGATTGCGACATGCCCACTTCCATCAATGTGAATAATATCTCCGCTAACGGTGCCACTGTGACTTGGGAAGGCGACGGTAGTGCCTGGAACCTCCGTTACAAAGCTTCCACCGACGCCGACTTCACCATGGTGAATGGCTTGACCTCACAAACTTACACTTTCACTGGCCTCAACAGCAACACCACCTACAGTGTGGGTGTGCAGACCGTTTGCACGGGTTCGCCAAGCTTCTTCAAATCCACCAGCTTCACCACGGATAATCCTTGCTTGGCCCCTACCAATTTGGTGACTTCAGACATTACCGATGCTTCGGCAACATTAAGCTGGACCGCTGGCTACCCCACGCAAAGTTCTTGGATTGTTAATTATAAGAAGAGTGCTGATGCATGGACCGATGCCCAAACAGAGACTGTGACTAGCCCAACCGTTACGCTTGCTAACTTGGAAGAGAACACCACCTACAACGTAAGGATTTACGCCTGTGCCGATGGAGCCTATCTTTCGGGCAACTTCACCACGAAGTATGCTTGCGCCGCTCCTACCAATTTTGTGGCAAGCAACATTACTGGCTCTTCTGCCACCATCAGCTGGACGGCTGGTTACCAAGAAACCGAATGGACAGTGAAGTACAAGAAATCTTCCGAAAGTAGTTGGGACAATGCGACCTCAGTCTCCGTAAACGGAACCCCGACCACCTCACTGACTGGCCTTGACGTACTAACCATTTACAATGTCAGAGTTTACAACTGCACTGGCGAAAGCGACCCCTATCTGTCGGGCAATTTCACCACTGCTGCTTCCTTCCCCTACAGCCAAGACTTTTCGGGATCAGGTATCCCCACTGGATGGGCTCAATACTCTGGCCTGCTGGCTGATGTTATGGCTGGCACAGCCCTTACAACCGCTTCTTATGGTTGGTCCAATGGAACCAGCAACAGCGTTTTGGACGGCAATCACCTCTACTCCAACATCTATGGCGCTTCATGCATGAAGTGGATCGTCACCCCTGCCATTCCTGTGGAAAGCGGTGCCCGTCTCACTTTCGACGTGGCCTACACCGCCTACAGCGGTACAGCTGCAAATCCCCAAACAACAGGTACTGACGACAAGTTCGTCGTTCTGGCTTCGACCGACAATATGGCCACTTGGACCATCCTGCGTCAGTGGGACAACGCCGGTTCGGAGTATGTGCTCAATGAGCTCACTCCTACCGCCTTGCACCAAATCTTTGATTTGGCTGACTATGCCGGACAAAATGTCATCGTCGCTTTCTATGGTGAATCAACCGAATCTAATGCCGACAACGACATCCATGTTGACAACGTGGTGTTCGAACTCACTCCTTCCTGCGAGAAGCCTACGGGATTAAGTGTTGAAAACAATGGTTTAGACGCCACCTTCACATGGAGCAGCGATGCTACTTCCTTCGATGTGGCCTATTCAATGGACAACACCGCCAATCCTGATAATGTCATCGTTGCAACTGTCAACACCACCTCCTATGAGTTTACCAACCTCGCCCTCGGCGATCACTACGTCTGGGTGCGCACCAACTGCAGTGCTACCGAACAAAGCGAATGGGCCGGTCCAAATAATATCCATATCGGACACTGCGTGCCCGCTCCTACTTCTGTGGACAACCAAGGCATCTCCAATGTGACCTTTGGCGTGGGTGACAATATTGTCAACAACACCACCACAATGGGAACTTCTGTAGCTACCTGTCTTGACTACACCAGCATGACTGGTGCCTTGCAAGCCGGTGTTGAATCCACTGTTGCCATAACCTATAAGACGAGCTACACCTATGGCACCATCATCTGGGTTGACTTCGACAACAGCTTGAGCTTCGAAGAGAGCGAAATCGTTTATATGGGTACTAGCACATCCGCCAACCCCACCACGCTTAATGCCACCTTCGTCATCCCTGCCACGGTAACCCCTGGCAACTATGTGATGCGTATCGGCGGCGCCGACAGCTACTTCGATGGTTATATCGGTGGTACTTCAACTACCGCTCCCGATCCGTGCTACACTGGCACCTATGCCTGCTTCCAAGACTACACCTTGAGCGTGCTCGAGGCTCCTTCCTGCATGCCTATCTCTGGCCTCACATCAAGCAATGTCACGGCCCACACCGTCGACCTGACTTGGACTGCTGGCGGCGACGAGACTGCATGGGTCGTGGCTTACAAAGCAGCAGATGAAGAAGAATTCACCGAGGTGCCTGCTACCACCAACTCCTTCACCTTGAGCGGACTCAGTTCTGAAACCACTTACACCGTGAAGGTAGCTGCCAACTGCGGTGTCTCACAGAGCCTTTATTCTCAAGAGATCACTTTCACCACCACCGTGGCTTGCCCCGCTCCTACCGCACTGAATGTTACCAACCTGGCCCCGACCAGCGCCACACTCAATTGGACAGGCGATGCTACCACCTACAATGTACGTTACAAAGTGTCAAATACTGGTGATGCAGACCCAATCTTCTCTGACGACTTTGAAAACGGCTTAGATCTTACCAGTTGGACAATCGTCGATGCTGATGGCGATGGACACAATTGGTACGAGCATATCAACACTGGTTCGTCAAATCTTACCACTCATTCAGGTGACGGTGTTGTAGCCTCTGAGAGTTACTATAACGATGAAGGTCAAGCATTGACTCCTGATAACTGGCTGATTACACCTCAAGTGCAATTGGGAGGCTCCGTATCGTTCTGGGCAATGGGACAAGATGCAGATTATGCAGAAGAACACTTTGCAGTCTTTGTTTCCACCACTGGAACCACTCCTGCCGACTTCACACAAGTTTCGCAAGAATTTGTTGCTACTGGAGAATATGTCAACTACATCGCTGACTTGAGCAGCTACAGCGGCATGGGTTATGTAGCCATCCGTCACTTTAATGTGACTGACATGTTCATACTTAACATTGACGACTTCGCTGTTTATGGTCCTAGTGCAGCAGGAGAAGAAGAATGGATCACTATTAATAATGTAAGCGGCAACAGCACCGACCTCACAGGTCTGAATCCTGAAACGGATTACATCTGGCAAGTTCAAGCTGTTTGCGGCGGCGAAGACGGCGAGAGCGCATGGACTTCCTCCAGCTTCACCACACTTTCTGCCTGTGCTGTTCCTAGCGAGCTGACCGCTGAAGCTACGGATACTGAAGCTGCTCTTAATTGGACAGGTTATCAGGATAGCTACAACGTACAGTACAGAACCGCTGGCTTTGATGGATACTATATCAACGAGACCTGGGACGGTGAAATTGGCGATTGGAGTGCTTCTAATTTACATAGCAGTAGCGGCATTTTCTCTGGACAGGGCGTAGATGGAGGCAAGTGCTTTGGTTTTTATTATACTACTGATCCTCCTCAATACCTCATCTCTCCCTACTTGAGAGAAGGCGTTGGCGGCAAGACTTTGACATTCTCTTATAAAGCATATAGTGCTTCTTATGCAGAATCCTTTATGGTTGGTTTCGCTATTGGCGAAGAAATGACATGGGAAGAAGAAGTCACAACGGAAAACACTGATTGGCACGAATATCAAGTCGTCGTTCCTGAAGGTGCCGAATACTTTGTTATATCATGCACTTCTTATGATGCGTTCTGTCTGTTTGTCGATAACATCGTCATCTATGCCGAAGACGCAATCGTCGAAGCCGGCCCATGGATGAACACTACTGCCACTGGCACAACGGCAAATCTCACAGATCTTACTCCCGAAACCGAGTACGAATGGCAGGTGCAGGGAGTTGATTGTGCCGGCGCCGGCACTACCACCGAATGGAGCGAGGCCGCCACGTTCACCACGGATGTTCATTGCGGCATTGTGTTTGACGAGAACAACGAGTGGAAGGAAAACTTCGAGAATATGACGACATCCACGAAGCTGTTCACGGGTGTCACTCCGCAGTGCTGGACCGTTGCTCACGAGTACACCAGCCCCAGCATCAACCACATTGGCTTAGAGGCAGACACGCTGCCGCAACTGTACCGTTCCTTCAACACCACCGAAAACGGCCACTACAGCTTGCGTATGAAATACCGCTCCTTGCTTGCGATGCCCGAGCTCGACGAGTCCATTGACCTCAGCCGCGTGCGTATGAGTTTGAATGTGCGCCAGCCGCAGACTTACTACAAGCTGCAAATCGGTGTGATGAGCGATCTGGAAGACGAGAGCACGTTTGTGCCGGTGGCAACGGTGAACAACGGCTCCACGAGCATGTCGCAATTCGTGTGCGACTTCTCCGGCTACACGGGCGAAGGCCGTTATATCGCCTTCAAGAACGTGGGCGGTTCCACGTCTGACCCGTACTGCTCCAACTATCTGGATGACATTGTTCTGACCTACCTTGACGAAGCGTCCTGCGCTATTGATGCAATACCCTACAAAGAAGACTTCGAGGGCTTCACCACCAGTGGCGGCGCTTCCGGCGTGGAACCAGACTGTTGGGAAGTGATCAGCGAAGACGTTGCGCTCGATGCCACTACGAAACCTCAGGTGTATGCCGGTTTCAACACTACCGAGGGCGGCCACTACTCACTGCGTATGAAGAACCGCTGCGTGTATGCGATGCCGGAGTTTGCGGAAGATGTGGATGTCAAGGAGCTGACCCTGTCGTTCAGCTTGCGCCAGGCCAAGTCCTTCTACCGTCTGGAAGTGGGCGTGGTAGATGCCGCGGGTAATTTCGTGGCAGTGGAAGAGATCAACAATCCCGGCACGAGCATAGAGCGGGATGTCACGGTTGACTTCTCCACACTCGAAGGCGAAGGCACTGGCAAGCGTATCGCTTTCCACAACATCCTTCGCAACAGTGCGAAATACGACTACAGCTACAACTACATCGATGACATCAATCTTTACTACACCAGTGAAGGACCCGAGGGAAGCAAGACTATGGAATTCGCCGGTTCCGACGAGATGAACGCAGACCATTA
>CADADB010000013.1 GCA_902786595.1 uncultured Bacteroidota bacterium
TCGTCAGGTGCAACGTCACCACGCTGTCACAACCCAATGCGTTGGTCGTATGGTACTGATAATCACCCGACTCCGTGTAGGTTACGCCGTGCCATGTGAGATTCTCGCAAGCCACCACCGTCGTGTCGCCGGAAGTGCCGTGGTTTATCGTCAAATGCAATGTCACCAAACTGTCACGGCCTGACACATCGGTCAAGGTTTTCGTGTATTCGCCACTGGTAGTATAAACTTCGCCATACCACGTGAAACTCTCGCAAGCCACCGCCGTCGTATCGCCCTCACCCATTTGATGAACCGTCAATTGTATCGTTATAATGCTATCACAGCCATTACTTCCTGCAACGGTTTCCGTATAGGTTTGAACACCAGGACCATTCACCGTGAACTCATGATTCGAGAACACCACCGTATATGCCTCATCTGCATAGATTGTATCTTTGTTCAACGTTTCTTGTCGAACATACTCATAGTTCACCGTCAATGTCAATATGCTGTCGCAACCGCTCTCCGTGGTCATGCGCAGGATGAAAGTGTTATCCTCAGCAGTGCCCGACATTACATCCACCTCGTCAGGCCTCAAGGACGAGACCGTCACATTCCCGTCTGCGCTTACCGTAACCGACACCAATCCATTGTAGTCCGTCGTATAAACGTCACCATTCAAGCACAAGTTCAGCTCATCAGTGCTCGTGCCTGTCGGTTTCAGTGTCAGCGACAAATAGGTTATCGTATCAATAATGACACCGTTCAGAATCAATTGGCCTGGAAACTCATAATAACCGTATTCGTCTGATACCAAAGACTCTATAGAGTTTCCATTCCATTCATAGTATTCTGTATATCGCTCCCAAGTTCCATCTTCCAAATACACAGACTCACAAACTGTATCCCGAACTATTGCTTCCACAATGAGATACACCGTCAACACACTATCACACCCATTGACAGAAACCAATGTGTCATTTTGGGAATACACTCCTGGCCGGGTTACCTCATGAAAAGAGAAACAGGCAACCGTCACCTCATCGTCCATGATTACAGTTGGCATAACCACATAATACAACGTGTCATAAATCGTCGAATCGCATGGCAATATCACTGGTTGTCCTTCCACAACGGTCAAATTCAAGACCACAACGCTATCACATCCGCCAACAGACTGCAAATACCGATGGATGATGGTATCGCGAGGGGTAGAGACATCCAAATCCGCGAAATGTTCGTCAATCTTGGATGTATAAGGCAAGTCGGAAGCCATCGTGGTATCGTAGAGCACAACCGTCTCGGCTGGCGGATTGACAACAAGGGTAAACGTTACAGTTGAGTCACATCCATGAACATCGGCACCTTCCAATGTCTGGATGAATGTATAAGTTCCGGACTGCTTCACCGCCTCACTCAATTCCTCGTAGGCAGCCACGTCAGGAGATATGCCGTAGGGATCTTCGTAATAACCTGATTGTCTTTGGCATACCTCATCTTGCAACGACACGGAATTGGGTTTTAATGGAATAGCGATAGCCACTCCGGGGGCCTGTTCTACCAATGCCCGCCATCCAGCAGCACTGACTTCACCGCTTATGAAAAAGAGAGTCAGTGTATTCCCTTTCGAAACCAAAATCCCCGGGAGGTCAACTCCTGCCACAAATTCATACAATACCGAATCGGCTGTCAGCTCTTGACCGGAAACAACCAAAAGATGCGACGTGTTGGAAAGCATCATCTCCTCGAACTGCACGGCAACCGGTTTTCCGTCTGAAGAGACGAAATGGTGGACAAGATACTCATTAGTAGGATAATCCCCATCAGCTCCTCCGGAATCAAACAAGCGGACTATTTGCCCACATTCCAACTCCGTAGTCCCATCATGCATGTTCATCGTATTGGAATACAGCCCGTTCACTGTCGGGCACATTCCCTCTTTTTCTACCGCGGCAAACAACACTGTACGTTGCACAATACCCCCAGTGTCATAAGACGACCAGGTCGCCGAATCTTGGATGATATCGGTCTTCAACAAATGGGAGAGCTCGTAGTCGCCATACCAACGCAGAGTATAAGGAAGATCCATGTCTGAACGGGCGAACAAACGCGCATCGCCCCCGTGACAGACTGTATCATAGGTGGTGGTGATGGTGCACGCGCCGGGGATATCTGTTCGCATCCGTATATAGAGGGTGTCGTCCGGATCAGTCAACGGATAATCACAACGACCGTCATTTATCCATATAGGATAGATTTTGGCATCTGTGATTGTGACAAAAGTATCGGTCACGGTCACGCCAGACAAAGCGGAATATTGCCGCGTTTCAATCCCTTCCTTATTAGAAAAGGCAATCGTGAAGAAAACCACACTGTCCTGTTCAGGGCTGTACGGAGTGAAATGCAGCTCCACAGGTTGTCCAGGGCAAACCACGGTATCCTGTTCCAAAATCACTTTCGGAGAGACCTGCAGCACAAGGAAAATACTGTCCATCAGAATTTGTGAGCAACTGTTATTGTGGATAATCACTTTGTACCAACCGCCTTCGGCTTCACGAGGAACAAAGACATACGGATCGGAAGAATAGGAATGGAATCCGTTAGGGCCCGACCATTCATACTGCAAGACATCACCTATTGACAGCGCATGCACTTGTATGGTGGAACCTTCGCAGGCATTTTGGACGGTCAACCCTCCATCGAACCAAATTTTCTGCAAATCCGCCAACGCCCGTGGATAGAAATTCACGTGGAAGTAGGCATGACAAGAATCTTCAACCAAGCAAGACATCTCCTGATCCGAACGCATCGGGACATCCAGGAAGATGCCTGAATTATTGACAGCAAGCACATCTCCTTGCTTATCAGGATGATCATACAACGTGTAGGTGTATGGTTTTACCCCATTGGAGCCCAACACATACGCATTGCCCGATGTCGAGGAGGAGTCACACAACAGCGCGAAAGCATATTCAAATTCCACTGTGGACTCGTTGAAGAGCACGGTGTCATAAAACACTGGCGACTCACATAATTCAACGTAAGGACTAGGAAATATTTTGAACACGTAGGTTCCGGGCAACGAAATACGAATGGTTTCTCCAAAAGTGTAACGTCTTGTATCATAACCACCTGAAGGGCCACCCACCACTTGCACATACATGGGCACTTGTTGCGACCCCTCCACCGGCAACCCAGTCTCGGGAGAGGTGTTATACTTTCTGTTAAGCATTACCCCATTTGTATATTTCAAATAGATATTGGCGCATTCTCGAATGATGGTATATGACGGTTCCTCCAAAACTTCTGTCCTTAAAATATCCGGAAACGAAATCTGGTCGCTGACCGTAAACGAATCACACGGTGTGATGATTTCAAAAACGTAAGGTCCTGATGGAAGACAGTAATCCCTAAGCGCCAATGAACACCCATTATTCGCCCCTGAAACCAAAGCGGTGTTTTCCACGCCCTCCTTGACGACCTGCCAACTCTCAGAATCTGAATGATAGACCGCCTCAAAGTTGTATCGGTTATTGTAGGGGCTTATCACCAGACGCACGATAGTGCCGTCCGGATCCACTTTCGGCAGGTATCCCGATTGAACGGAAACTTCACGCATCTCCTGACAACAATGGTCATTCCCCGAATGATACAATCCCCAGCAATTCGAAACCTGGTTCACGCAGTGATAGAAGGTCATGGTGTCAATGGTCGTATATAGCACACACCCTTTGGCATCCAACAACTTACGCTCTATAGGTATGGTTATTGTCGTGTCGCGGAAAGAGCCATATATCGCCTCAACATCCCTGTCATACAAATGGGAGAAATCCACGATGGTAGCCACGGTGTCCCTTTTGATCACTGTCCCTCTCTCCAAATCTGTATATTCCCAAGTCAATGGATGCGTGTAATGGTAGCGATAATACATATGGTCATGATTTGCTGTCAGTCTTCTGGGCCTATATACTTCGTCATCAAACAGGTCAGAATAATACCTGATACTATAATAATGACGATGCCAATACCGCAAATAGACACACGGATCCTGAGCGAATCCTGTGGAATCCTGTATATTTGCCGTATCCTTCTGAAAAAACTGAGGATTAGGTCTGTAATACCGGAATGTTTTCCTATAAACCGTGTCCAAACAGAGTGATAATTTATATTCCAAAGTAATGTCACGGTCCATTATGTCACAATACCGACCCACATTTTGCAAAGTATCATATATTGTCACGAGAACACCGTGAGAGGGAAGTTTCTTCCATTCTCCTTCCCAAAGACCGTCATAGACAAGTCGGTAGCTGACATGCTGATCCATCAAATCCTCAAACAAAGAAGCTTCCCTGTCCAATTCCATAACAACATTCACCACATTGCTGTCGATGAAGTGTCCTGTGGAAGCATAAATGTGAACTTCCTTCATTCTTGGCAACTCAGCAGATGCAACATTCTGATTGATACGCGGATATCCGTATCCACATCCGTCCACCAGAAAGAAATCCCAGTTACCGGCAGGCATACTGTCAAAAGAATAATAATCCTTATAATTGTAATATTCCAGGTTAGTGCCGTTGAACTGATGGTCATCAAAAACATCCGTGCGGAGAGTGTCTCCCGTGACATGGTCGCATATTGTGACCGTATAGGGGAAACGCCCTTTCTGGATCCAAAGCTGTACACGGCCTGTGTTCAAGCAACTGACCGAAGGAATCAGACCCGCGTTCTGATACCTGATCGGAGTGTTGTACAGCGCTGAAACCTCGGGCTTCTGATAGGTGGTTCCGACAACCATCACCAGATGCGTGTCCACTCTGACAAACCCATCTCCTTCGGCCAGCAATCCTTCAACTCCCACAATATAATTTCCGCTATTAATCGTCATCGTATCCGTACCACCCGTATAATACCAGCCAACATAATGTGCGGTGTCGGATGCGGACAACTTATAATAAGCCCGGACCTGAGAAAGCCCTTCCGGCAACGATTCCAAAGCGTTACCGAAAGTATCAACCAAGGCGTACGCTATCTTTCCGTTATTATAACATGAAGCATCTGTTACCGAAAAGACGACCTGGAACGGCACCTCCTGCGCGTGCAAAACGCTTATACCGAACACTAATAATACCATCCATACTAATTTTAATTTTTTTACCTTCATAACCATTTAATTTTTTGTAAATATTTAATATAACACATATTTTCGTTATTTGTCGAATTATGTCGATTTTTGACACAAATCATTTTAATTTTATTCAATTTTATACCATTATTTTACAATTTTAACTATATATTCTTAATTTTATATTCGTTTTTAGAAAAATTCATCGCGACAAAAATATAAAAATTATCAAACAATCAACTATAAAATTAAATTATTTTTTATAGTTGATTTTTTAAGAATTAACTGTTAAATAACAAGCACAAAAAAACGGCAAGAAACCGAGATTCCTTACCGTAATTCTCTATTAATCAAAGAAATTGATTAAGAAACGACCAATTTCATCAAACAAGAGGAGCAATCAAAGTCCAAACGTAACTTGAAGCGTCCAGACACAAGATAGAGGGGCTGCGGAGGACATTTTTTGGAAGAATTTTTGCTGCACCAGCCCAATTCGTGACGCAGACAATATTTGCAAGTCATGACCGTCTTGCCCTTATAATCTTCGGTTTTGTCTAGCCCATACTCTATCATTTGCGCTCCAAAATCCTCATACACTGCCTTATGCGCTTCATTGGTGATATTACGCAGATAATCAGCAGTTTGATAGAGCATAGCAGGACTGTATTTTCTATCTACATCTTCTGGATGGAAATGTCGGACACGTACCTCCATAAGCTGTTCCACAGTCCTGGCCTTCAGCTCGTTGATGAATCCAGCACGCAGAAACGCCCTGCATGTCGGAATGTTGATGCTGCGGGCTTCAAACGGAGTTCCACCCAACTTCGACAAAGCGGTGTGTAAGGTCTCCGCCATCTTCTCGGGCTGCTGCGCAGGTACTAACGCTACCTCTTGTTCTATCATTGCAGAGCACCCATCCTCGTCAATCATCGTAAAACGCACGCTTTCAGCAAGTTCTTCAAAGAGAAGATCCACCGCTATCTTTCGTTCTGCCGTTTTTCCTGACAGCATTTTCTCGAAATTCTTGTCTATATTTCTATATAGGGTAACTTTTGTGAACGATGACAACGGCTTCTGCGGAATAATCCGATCTCCTTCTACACCATTGACTAAAAAACCTTCCAATTCGCCATCAGCATTGATGAAACACAGCCCGTCACCATTGGTGATTGCGCTACCGAGCTTCTTGCCCCTGTCGGGGCTGCTCAAGGAAGTAGTTTTTTGATATTGGGGTTTATAAAAATACTTTCCTTTGATTTGTTCTAATGTGCCTATAGGCTCCCCAATCGCCTTCGGGGTGTCAAAGGAGGCGATTTTCTCGCGGTGGCCATCAAGGAAATATGAGGTATATTCACGGTTGAACGTCTTGTGCAGGTCGGGGGTGAAGAAGAACCGTGTGACACCACTGCCAACCCGCTGATATTCAGGATGTCCTTCAAGAATGGCATCCAACCTCTGCCGGTAAAAGGCAGTCACGTTCTTTACATAGCTTTCGTTTTTGAGCCGTCCTTCAATTTTGAAAGAGACAATGCCGGCATGAAGCATATCCTCAATATAATCCGCACGGCACATATCTTTTAAGGAGAGCAAATGTTTGCTGTGTATCAGCGTTTTGCCGTTTGCATCCTGCAAGTCGAAACGGGTACGGCAAATCTGGGCACACTCTCCCCTATTGCCGCTTCTGCCTGTCATCATCCGGCTGATGTAGCACTGTCCGCTGTAACTCACGCACAACGCTCCATGCACGAATGATTCAAGCTCTATATTCGTCTGATTGTGAATCTTTTGTGTGGTTTCCAAGTCGGTCTCCCGCGCCAACACTGCCCGTGAGAAACCTAACTTTTCAAGAAACTGAATGCGTTCCACAGAATGGTTGTGGCATTGCGTGCTCGCGTGCAAGGTGATCGGAGGAATGTCGAGCTTCAACAAGCCAAGATCTTGAATCAACACTGCATCCACCCCAATATTATAAAGCTCCCAAAGCAGTTTTCGTGCACCTTCCAACTCGCTATCATACAACAAAGTATTGACAGTCACATGTACTTTGGAACCATAGAGATGGGCATATCTCACCAGCTCCTCAATGTCGTGGAGGGAGTTGCCCGCCGCCTGCCGCGCACCAAAAGACGACGCCCCAATATACACGGCATCCGCGCCGTGGTTGATAGCGATCTTGCCTGTGGATAAGTCCTTCGCAGGAAGCAAAAGCTCAATCCTACTCATCGACAAAGCGTTTGGCTTTCAAGGGGAACTGCTCAGCCAGTTCGCCGGAAAAATAAAAGTCGTTGCAGATCACCCCGAAAGTGTAAATTGCGTCGTGCACGGTGATATGTGAGCCGCCGCATTGCGGGTCCGGCCCGGGCTTGGAAGCCGCAAAACCGAGATTGAAAAGGGTGAACAGAATGTCCGGACGATTCACGATGTCGTAACCGGAACGCCGCCACTGCAACATCGTCTGATGCAGGATACAGCCC
Source organism: uncultured Bacteroidota bacterium (assembly GCA_902786595.1). GTDB lineage: Bacteria > Bacteroidota > Bacteroidia > Bacteroidales > WCHB1-69 > F23-D06. Next base: position 7,582 of record CADADB010000013.1, read on the forward strand.
GTGTAAATGTAAGAATAGAGATGATTCCGGTAGTTCGTGAGACGGCTTATACGTTCTGCTTGATGATTTTCTGTCTGGAAATCAAGGATGTGCTCGTAGGGCTTGCCCATGTAGAAGATAGAGGCGGTGTCGGTAAGGTTGCGTTCCACCTGCATGGCGGTGAAATCCTTGATGCCGTTGACACCGAGCGAGAACTGCGACTGCACCGAGAGCACTTTCATCGGACCGAGGTACCGCTTATACATCTCGCGCTTGCTGTTGAAAAGGCGAACCTGTTCGCCCACAAGACAGCCCACAATCAATCTTGGCTCCACGCCCGTAAGCCGCGCCGCCTCGTAAATCAACGCGGAATCCTTCAAAATGGCGGCTTTCAACGCAGGCCATGCAGAGTCGTTCATCCAGGGAATCACATTTCCCTCAAACGGCTGCATTTTTTTGGATTTCAAGATATTATCCACATCATCGACCATCTTACGATAAGCGACGGCGTGGTCATCATCTTGCATGTACATGTTGGCGGCGTAAATCATCTCCTGCACCGCAGTGGGACGGTCACTATACTGCGCGGCATTGAAGATGAGGTCGGCATTTTTCGGATAAAACTGACGGAGAACCGAAAGGTCGCGATAACCGTTAAGAGCCGCCTCCTGACTGTTCACCGAATCAGAAGACGCCAAATAATGTTGACTCTCAGTAAGATAACGGTTATTTTTATCGGCACCGCCCTTATTGTTGGTAAAACCCAACTCAAAAAACGCCCACGCACCAAGAATGCCTGCGCCAACCAGCGCAAACAGGTGTAATACAACCAAATAGAATTTAGTACGCCCTTTTAACCGTTTCCACGACTTCCATAAGGAACGTTTCTTGCGAACCTTTTTCGTGGGTTGTTGCGATACATTATCAGATGATTGTAGAGACGTTTCCTGAAACGTCTCTACAGAATGATTTGTCTCTTCCATCTCGTTTTTCGGCCTTAAACCTTAAACCTTAAACCTTGAACCTTAAACCAGGTTCGCAAATCCCATAAACGCCATAGCGAGAATGCCGGCGGTGATAAGCGCAATCGGAACGCCCTTCATGCCTTTGGGGATCTCCACCAGTTCGAGTTGCTCGCGCAGACCGGCGAAAATCGTGATGGCCAGAGTGAAACCGATAGCGATGGCAACCGCATATATCGTATTGTCAATCACGGAGAAACCATGGCCGGGTATGATGGTCTGCTGGGTGACGTTGATGGCGACACCGAGAACGGCACAGTTGGTCGTGATCAAAGGGAGGAAAACGCCCAATGCGCGATAGAGCGAGGGGCTGACCTTCTTGAGGATAATCTCCACCATCTGCACCAAACTGGCTATAACCAAGATGAAGACGATGGTCTGCAAGTAGGTGATGTCAAGCGGGAGCAGCACATACTTCTGCAGCAGCGAGGTGACCAGCGTGGCCAACGCCATGACGAACGTGACGGCCGCACCCATACCGAGGGCGGTGTTCACCTTGCTGGAAACGCCCAAAAACGGGCATATACCGAGGAACTGCACCAAAATGATGTTATTGACCAGTACAGCTCCGATTATCATTAATATATATTCCATTGTTTTGCGATTTACGGTTTACAATTTACGATTTTTTTTCGCTTCGCTCTTGTTAACCAGGAAGCGCACGGCCGCCATCACGAAACCGAAGACGAGGAATGCGCCGGGAGCGAGCACAAAGATCAGGATATGGTACTCGGCGGGGATGAACTGGAAGCCCATGATGGAACCGGAACCCAAAATCTCGCGGATGGCACCGATGAGCGTCAGCGCGATGGTGAAGCCGATACCCATGCCCAGACCGTCAAGCAGTGAATCGAACACGGTGTTCTTGTTGGCGAATGCCTCCGCACGACCCAACACAATGCAGTTCACGACAATCAACGGGATGAACACGCCCAGACTGGCCGACAATGACGGCAGGAATCCTTGGATCAACAAATCGATCATGCTCACGAAAGTGGCGATGATGACGATGTAGCTCGGGATACGCACTTTGTCGGGGATGATGTTCTTCAACGCCGAGATGAGCATGTTGGACATCAGCAGCACGAAGGTCGTGGCAGCGCCCATACCCAACGCATTGGTCACCGAGGTGGTGACAGCCAACGTCGGACAGCAGCCCAACACCAAAATCAAAGTCGGGTTTTCCTTGAAAAAGCCCTTGGTCAATATGTTTAATTTGCTGTTACTCATGATAATCCTCCTTTATTTTCATAAAAATGTCGTAAGCGCGTTGCACCGCGTCGCAGTAGGCACGGGAGGAGATGGTGGCCGCCGTGATGGCATCCACATCGCCGCCATCCTTTTTCACCACCAGCTTATAGTCAGCAGGATTCTGGTGGTTGAACTGCATGGCGAAATCGCTCTTGTCTTTGTTGATTTTGTCGCCCAAGCCAGGGGTTTCTCCAGCTTTGAGCACTTCCGTATTCACGATAGCACCTTCGGCATCGAAGCCGACCATCAGGTCAAAGCGACCCGCAAAAGCTTTCTTGGTGTAGGTCTCAATGCCCGCACCGCAAAGTTCGCCGTCTTTGCCAATGGCCAAATGGACAGGGATCTCTTCGTTGTCGGCATCCACTATCAGCGTATCGCGCACCGTGCCTTCATAATCGGGCAGCACAGCTTGCAATGCTTTTTCCTTTTTCTCTTTCTGACCCAGTTCGATAGGTCCTTTGGTGAGGGCATAGACGCCGGTGAGGGCCAATGCCGCCAACAGTGATATGCACGTCAGCACAATCACTAATCTCCAGATAGAATCTTTCTTTGCCATATCGATAGAATTTTAGGGTTAGTGAGCAAATTGTTTCGGTTTGAAACCTTTGTTAATCAAAGGCACCACAGCATTCATCAACAGGATGGAGAAGGAGACGCCTTCGGGGTAAGCACCGAACAGACGGATAATGATGGTGAGCAGACCGCAGCCGCAGCCGAACACGATCATACCCCACGGGGAAGTCGGGGAGGTCACCATGTCGGTGGCCATGAAACAGGCACCGAGGATGAGACCGCCGGAAAGCAGGTGGATCATCGGGTTGACATACTCGGCAGGGTTCACCAAATGGAAAATGCCTGCTATCACAAATACCGTTGCGATGAAAGACACGGGAATGTGCCACGTGATGATACGCTTCCAAAGCAGGAAGGCAGCACCGATAAGCAGGGCGATAGCCGAAACCTCACCGAAACTGCCGCCCATCTGTCCGACAAGCATATCCACGTATGACGGGAGCTGTGTCAGGTCGCCGCCCTCCTTGATGAGGCCAAGGGTGGTGGGACCGGTCACGGCGTCTGCGAAGCCCCAGATAGGGGTCGGCACCGGCCAAGTGGTCATCTGCACCGGGAAAGCAATGAGCAGCGTGACACGCGCCACCAAAGCCGGATTGAACGGGTTGTGGCCCAGACCGCCGAAGGGCATCTTCGCTATGCCGATGGCGACAAGCGCACCTACCACCATAATCCAAATCGGCAGACTGGAAGGTACGTTGAAAGCCAACAGCAAACCCGTGACCACGGCCGATCCGTCATCGACAGACGGCTTCTGATGCAGCATGAAACGTTGGATGAGATACTCGAACAGCACGCAACATCCTATTGACACAAGTGTCAGGATGATGACGGGAAGCCCGAAATAATAGACGGATACCAGAAAAGCCGGTACCAGTGACAGCACCACCGACCACATGATTTTCTTCACAGACTCATCGCTGTGCACGTGCGGCGATCCCGAAATGTGTAACAATTTATCCATACAATTGTGATTTTAATATTTCCTATTCTTTTAAGTTCAAAGTTCAAGGTTCAAGTTATAGTTGTTGTCAAATCTGGCCGCGCAGTGCCAACAGCTCGTATTTGGCCTTCAGCAGCTGGATGCTATGTAGTTCTTGATTCATAAGCGACTGCAGCTCATCATTATGTTGACGAATGTAGTCAATAGCCGTAATCGTACCATTCATCAACTGGCTGGAGGATGTCTTGGTGAGGTTCTGGTATTTCGCGGTGATCTGTTCGTCAAGGACCAGCATCTGTTCTATGCGGCGTATTTCGTTCAGTTTGTCCTGGATGGCAATCTGGTTGGCATTCCGGAAATCTTGCTCCTTGCTCTGCAGAATCTCCTTCTGGATATTGATGACCTTGCCCACGCCGGAAGTCTTCGCCCACTCGATAACCGGCACATGTAAATGTACGCCAGCCATATAGTACCACTGATTCTTGTTCAGATAATACGCATAATTCGGACGACCGTAACCGCCAGTGGCAAAAAAGGAAAGACTCGGAAGACTATTGGAGAAATGCAACTTGCGCTGATATTCTAACTGACGCTTCTGATTCTCAAAAATGGAAAATTCCAGCCGTTGGGAGTTACCGTTGAACACATCCGTCTCAGGCAACACAGGAATGTCAAACACGACATCGCTTAAATCCTTCCCCGTCAAAATGGACAGAGAACTGATAATTGAATTCTTTTTCGCCTTGATTTCCTCATAATTCTGTTCGATCTTCAGCGCTTCCAGTTCCAACTGTGACAATGTGTTAGTGGATATCACGCCCTCATGCAGCAAAACTTTGAGCTGTTTGATTTGGTCTTCAAAAGTACTCTGCACATTCTCAATGATTCCCATTTGCTTGTCAAGAATCAGATAGGAGAGATAGAGATTGATCACCTGGGCCTTGATTTCATTCATGGCCAGGTCGATCTTATAGATTTCGGCTTCGTTTTTCAAATGTTCGTAACGACGGCCGAAAAAGATTTTTCCTCCCTCAAACACAGTCTGTTCAAAATCAAGACCGATGTTGTATTGCATTTGATAAGGAAGGTTATTGTCGAAAGGGGAAACATCCGCATATTCTGTACCTTCCCATGGATTATGGGCGGACTGATAGGTGAAATTTCCATTGAGGGAAAGTTTGGGGTATAGATGTGCCGATGCATTACCTAAGTTCTCTTTCAGAATCTGGCCGTTAAGGTCCTTCTGCACATTGGCTGAAGTCTGTGCGACCGCCCATGTCTGACACTGGTCAATGGTGACATGTTCCTGCGCAAAGAGATGCATGCCAAAGGCCAACAAACACAGAATAGCATATAACTTATTCATAATCAGTCATTACCTAAAATTACCACATGAATGATAACAAACCGCAAAGGTAATATTTTTTTTGATTGCGCGGACTCCTATATTTGTCAGCGAATGAGTGTGACAGACCCCGTTTTCATCATTTTTTCATCAGGGGTGCCGATTTTCGCATAATGGATTTTCCAGAGATACACGCCTTGTGGTGCCGGTTTCCCTTGCACAGTGCCGTCCCAGCCGATTTCCGGATTGTTGGTGTAGAATATCAGTTCACCTGTGCGGGCGTATATGGTAAATTCGTAATCAACCACATCATTCACCCGCGGCAAGAACACCTCGTTTTTACCATCCGTATTGGGTGTAAAAGCGCTGGGTACAAAAAAGGCGAAGTTGTCTTCGACAGGCACCACTTGTATGGTATCGTCGGAACAGCCGTCAGAATTGGTGACTGTCAATTGCACTGTCATTAAATCGCTTTCCGTCAAATGGTAAGCATGTGACGGTTCCTGCAAGTGTGAGGAGTGCCCGTCTCCGAAATTCCAGGAATAGTTGGTGATATTCTCACCAGTGGAGAAATTGTAGAAGAACACCTCCTCGCCATTTTCGGGCTCGGCAGGGCTGAAAGTGAAATCCGCATGAGGGAAGTCGGCGACATGGATGACATTGTTGTATTTGATGGAGTCGCTGCAGCCAGGGGCACTTTCCACCAGCAGGGAAATATCATAATAACCAGGTTCCGGCAACGACGTATGGATCGTGGACACAGAATCAATATAATTGAACGTGGAATCATTGGAAATGGTCCAATAGATCTTGGCATAATCAGGGGAATATTGGGTCTGCAAGGTCACCGGCAACGGCATACAGCCATGATCCGGAGTGTATGTGATGGTGAAGTCCGGCTTGGGCAAAATGGAGACCTGGACTTTCGCCGTGTCCCGCATACAGCCCCACTTGTCGGTGGCAACCACATAGTAGGTTCCATTCTGTGTGATATTGCAATCGGAGGACAACTGGTCGGGATTGGTGATTTCCGGAGCATTAATCCATTGATAGAAGGAAGGTGCCGTACCTCCGACCTGCTCCACCTCAATATGGTCAAGCATCTCGCACCGTGTGATGGCCGTATCACGCAAACGGATGGTGTCGTTGGCGCGGAAATGCAAGGTAATGGTGTCGAACTTTTGGAAAAGATCCATCAGGTTTCCATATCCGGTACAGCCCTGCGTGACCACGTACAGTTTGGCCTCTTTCACTTGATTAGGATCAGGGAACTGCACGGTGGGGAGCATCTCCACATGCACTTGCTGGATAGTATCGCCAGCAGGGAAGAAGAAACTGTTGTCTTCAATGGAAATCTGCGTGCCGTCGGGCTTGAGCAAAGCGTAATCATAACCCAACACAGCATTGCCGCTTGTTTCAATAATAATGGAGGTACTGGCCGTCAAAGCGGGGCGCTCAATTTTGAAAGTGAGATCCAAATCACGACAGTTCTGGACGAGCGTGTCACCCCCTTCTGCCGTTGCCCAATTCTGCTCCACCTTCACATGCGGGCTGTAAAAACTGCCCTCCTCGATGAACACGCCAGAATCGTAGGCGTTATCACCCACGTTGGCGAGACAAAGTTTCATGTGGTAGGTCTGACAGGAGAAGATGACGGACTGGGCGGACAGTGCGGTGGTGCGGCCATCGTATTGGATGCCGGGCGATCCTGCCGGGTTGTTCACGTAATACTGGGAATAAGGAGCGGAGCTGCCAGGAGGAATACAGTTGCTCGAACTTCCGGATGTTCCTGGACCGCTGTTAATGGAGTTGATGGCGACCGGGATTCCGTTTGGATTAGATGCAGTGATGGTGTTCGGGACGATGGCAACGTTCTTGGTGGTTGTGACGTAGGTCACCGGGTCTATGCCAGTCAGGAAGAAAGCGAACACATCGTTGAAACTGGAACAGGCAAATTCGGGATACTCCTCCGAGGCGAAGATATAGTTGAAGGCGAAGGTGTCCGCCATGGCGATAAAGTCGAACTCCAACGAGGCGGAGCCGTTGATGTTTCCGGAAGCCAACGAGGAAAGGGCAGTCTCAGTGTAGTAATTGGTGACTGCGTCGCTCTTGCTTGTTTGATCGTTCGGACCCGCAGCCACACCGACTTTTCCCGTGGTCATCACAATACCCGTTTCAAATGGAAAGCTTGTGTATCCATTCCGGTTGAAAGAACCGATCTGTTGGTAGGTGACGTTGCCCGTTTGGTTGTTAAACTTACCCACCTGCTCAGACGAAAACACCCCCTCATAAGGACAGCCGGATATCAACACCCCGTCACCTGCCAGATGCCGCTGTAATATCGTATCCACATGAGTTCCCACAAAGGAGGACACCGTTAGGTTCTGATTTTGTGCACCCGCAAAGGAGAACATCAAAAATACGAGGAAAAGTACTGTATATCTTTTCATTTGATTAATTATTTGCGATTTGAGAATTAAGGGGGCATCACTTCGATCTTGAGAAGCAAGAATCAAGGTCACTAGTTAGTATATAACGAAAAGCATTCTCGATTGTTACAGTTCCCTATTCAATTTCAATCTCATCCACAAAGAGCCATGCCGGATGCCCGAAACCAGTGTGTTCTTTTGGAAGCTGATGCCCTGTCACACAGACTTTTACATATTGCGTGGTCATGGGCTCAAAAACAAGCTTGTAAGATTCAATGCTGTTGATATGGTCCCAGTCGGCGAGAGCGTAATGTTCCTCCGCCACCTTGTGGAAACGCTTGCCGTCATCCGACACATAAACGGCAAAATCCTTCGGGTTGTATATCCAGTCGTTGATGTTGATAAGACTGCTGAACGCAACTTGTTGTATCTCGGTGGGCTCCTGCAGGTCGATGGTGGCCTCCAACGGTGTGCCCCAGAAGCCGATCCAACGGCCGGTGCGGTAGTTCTGACTACCATGCAAGCCATCGATGAGCGTAGGCGCCCCCTCGTACGCGTAATTCTCATGCGGCGGCTCCGCCAGCGTCACCGGCTTCATCGAGGATTTCGAGAAACGGAACTGCGTCTTGTACTCGGAAGTCTGACCGTCGGGACGAATCAGCACCGCTCGGAAGTCCGTATTTTTGCGTACCTCCACGATGTCGGAATAGAGTGTGCCCTTGGCCGGATCGCTGCCGTCGAGCGAGTAGCGGATTTCCCCTTCCCCGAATTTTGACAAGGCAATGGCAATGCATCCCTTTTCGTAATCTGGAGTCACCTCAGCTTGCAAGTCAAAGATGTGGTGCGCATAGTTGTAATGATACATGTCATATAGCTTAGCCATGCGGAAGCAGCGTTTCACAAAACTCTCATAATCACGCTGTTCAGAATAACACCATTGCAATTCAGCGAGTGCGGCCATACGCGGAAGCGCATCGTATTCCACATCTTTGAAACTGTGGACATACTCACCCCAGATATTGGCCTGCAGGCCTATGATATGGTGTTTCTGTTTTTCTGACAGCGCATCAGGCAGCGGGTTGAACGAATAGACACGCTCCACGGGCAGGTAGCCGTCGGCGAAAACCGGTTCTTCCTCGGGTGTAAGTGACTGCCCCTGACTGAAGTAGAGGTAGTCACCCGGGGTCATCACCACATCGTGGCCCTTCTTGGCGGCCTCAATACCACCGGAAGTGCCGCGCCAGCTCATGATCATCGCGCTCGGGCTGATGCTGCCTTCCAAAATCTCGTCCCAACCGATAACACGGCGGCCACGTGCCTTCACCACATTCTCCATCCGGTTCATCACGTAGCTCTGCAAATGGTCTTCCGCTGAGAAACGCCCGTCATCATGCAGTCCGAGCTGCTGGATCTTTGCCTGGCATTTCGGACACTCTTTCCAACGGGTTTTCGGACACTCATCGCCGCCTATGTGGATGATGTCGGACGGGAACACGTTCATCACTTCGTTGAGAACATCTTCCAGGAAGCGCATGGCTTCTTCGTTGCCGGCACAAATCACCTCATCCGTTACGCCCCAACGTTGCCACACCTCATAGGGGCCGCCCGTGCAGCCGTACTGCGGGTAAGTGGCCAACACCGCCTGCGTATGGCCGGGCAAATCAATTTCTGGGATAATGGTAATATGTCGATCGGCAGCGTAGGCCACCAAGTCACGAAGCTCATTCTGCGTGTAGAAGCCGCCGTGCCGCACACTGTCATATTGGTTGGTGTTCCGCCCCAGAACTGTGCCGTCGCGCCACGCCCCTATTTTCGTCAGCTCAGGATATTTCTTGATTTCCATACGCCAACCCTGATCATCCGTAAGATGGAAATGGAACTTGTTGATATTGTGCATCGCCATCATGTCCAGATAGCGTTTCACGGAATCGATCGGGATGAAATGGCGGCTCACATCTAAATGCATGCCACGGTAGGCGAACTGCGGGAAATCCTGGACAGAGCCGGCAGGGAAATGCACCACGTCAACCTTTCCGATGGCGGGAATACTCTTGCGCAGCGTCTGGATGCCGTAGAAAACGCCAGCCGCATCGGTGCCGGCAATCACGATGCGCTCCGGGGTGATGTCCATCTCATAACTTTCTGCATGGCCTTCCGCCTCCCCGCAATGTTTGTCGTCCACAAGCAGGAAAATGCCTGTTCGGATGGATGCTTCGATCGGCTTGATCTTGAAATCTGTGCTCATAAGATCCGACAAGTATTGCGCCAGAAACTCGGCCTCGCGCCGCAAAGAGTCACCCTCATCATAATAAATAATGGTATTCTTCGTCAACGCGAACGGTGTGTCTTTGTTCAAGTTTATATGCTTGGGAAGCGGAATCACTTGATAATCCGCTTCCGTAATCTTCTGTTTACAACCCGTAAATAATCCGCAGCACAGTAATATGCACAAGACAAGACAGCATTTTGCGTATAATTTTCTCATAATTTGACGATATTTCCATTTGAAACGGCAAAGATAGTTTTTTTTGATTAACAAAAAAAATTTTATCTTTGCGGCTGTTTTTTTTAGAAGCAACCCTCTTTGAACTTTGAACCTAATCGTTCTACCAAGCTCTTGCCCCTGACGGGGCTGCTCAAGGAAAACTATTTGAATCTTTGAAACTTGAAACTATAAACGATATGCAAACCATCAATCCCCAAGAAAATTACGAGGCCACACGTGCCGCCATCGGCTATGTGGACCGCAAGGAGGCCACGCAGGCCGACTATGACCGCATCGGGTTTATGTCGGGGCTGGAAGTACACCAGCAACTGGCCACCAAGGAGAAACTGTTCTGCCGCTGTCCCGCCGGCATCTTCCAGAAACCGGACCAGTTCGACGCGGAGCTGCTGCGTCACATGCGCCCCACCCTATCGGAGATGGGCGAATACGACGGCACCGCACTCATGGAGTTCAAGACGCGCAAGAACATCATCTACCGCATCGCCCACCGCACGGCGTGCACCTACGAGGTCGATGACACCCCTCCGTTCCCCATCAACCCCGAGGCGCTGCAATATGCCCTCGAAATCACCCTCGCCTCCAAGCTGAAAGTCGTGGGCGAGGTCCACATCACCCGCAAGCAGTACCTCGATGGTTCCATCCCGACTGGCTTCCAGCGCACCGCCATCCTCGGCATCGACGGCGAGATTCCGTTGCGCCACAAGAAGGTGCGCCTCATCCAGCTCAGCGTAGAGGAAGACGCCTGCCGAGAGGTTTCCGACATCGGACACACCCGCATCTACCGCACCGACCGTCTGGGAATGCCTCTGATTGAGACCGTTACGTATCCCGATATGGTGAATCCCGACGAGGTGGAGGAAGCCGGCAACGTGATTCGCTTCCTGAACCGCAGCACCGGCCGTGTGCGCACAGGCATCGGCGCAGGTCGTCAGGACGTGAACGTGAGCTGCAAGGGCGGCACCCGCATCGAGGTGAAGGGCGTGGCCCACACCAAATGGATTCCGGAGGTCACCCACGTGGAGTGCTTCCGCCAGTGGGCATTGCTCGCCATCCGTGAGCAACTCAAGTCCCGCATCCAGAAAGAGGATTGGAAAATGAACTATATGGAGCTCAACCCCAAGGAGTTCCACTTCTACTTCGACCCCATCACCGACGCTATCAAGCGCGGTGAGAAGGTCTATGCCGTCAACCTGCCGAAGTTCGCTGGTCTGCTGTCGCACTTCACGCAGCCCGGCCATCCGTTCTACTGCGAGTTCGCGGAACGGTTGAAGGTCATCGCCTGCATCGAGCGTCCGAACATGGCCACCAGCGAGGACCTGGAGGACGTGGTAAGCCGCAGCGTGTTCGAGAAGGCCGCCAAGGCGCTGAATGCCGGCGACAACGACGCGCAGATCATCTTCTGGGCGGCTGATGACGACGTGAAGACCGCCTTGGAAACCATCGAGGAGCGTGCCCTGATGGCATTCGACGGTGTGCCGCAGGAGACCCGCAAGGCCCTGCCCGACGGCACCACTATCTTCGAGCGTGTGCTGCCTGGCGCCGACCGCATGTACCCCGACACCGACTCCGCGCCCATCCCGCTCACCAACGACTACATCGAGGGGCTGCGCAAGAACATCCCCGAATCCATCGCCGACCGCTACGCCCAACTCGACCAGTGGGGCGTGCCCGCCGACTGCTACAAATATATCCTCACCTACAACTACTTCCCGCTCATCAAGCACATCACCGACGAGCTTGGTGTCTGCCCGAAATATCTCGGCACCTTCTTCGGCCATCGGCTCAAACACCTGCACGGCCAGTACGGAAAGCTCCCGTTCTACGCCGAGCGTGTCTATGACCTCTTCGCTTTCCTGAAAGAGAAGGGGCTCGACAAATCCATCGCTCCCGACCTGCTGAAGCTGCTGTTCGAATATCCGACCGCCGACTTCACGGAACTACTGAAATTGTCCAATTACCGCAAGTGTACGAAAGAGGAAATCTTGTCGCAACTGAACGTTGCCGCAAATGCTTTCAAGCCCCGCCGCAAGCGCACTAATGAAACTGACAAACGCAATAGTCTCATAGGGTGTATACGTTCTATGGCAATCGGCAACATTCCATTCACAGAGCTTGCCAAATAATTCTTAATTCTTAATTTTTAATTCTTAATTGAATATGGACGACAAAGTAACATTCCAAGGATATAAAGGCAGAGCACTGGAAATGCTCAAAAAATACGACGTCCACGTGTGGGACAAGGCCGAGGTCGAGACCACCCGCGGGCACTTCTCGGGCAAAATCCTGCCCAGAGCCGAGAACACCGACGACATTCACATCGTCATGAAGGTGGCTACGGGCTACAACATCGGCATCGACATCGAGACGGTGACCGACATGAAGGGCGAGCGCGACCCGCAGCCCGTCTTCAAGATTCCGGAGAAGGAGTTCCCCTACACGCCCGGTCTGCCGCACGTGAAGCTGCTCGGCACCGGTGGCACCATCGCCTCGCGGTTGGACTACCGCACCGGCGCGGTAATCCCCGCCTTCTCGCCCGGCGAGCTCTACGGCGCTGTGCCCGAGTTGGCCGACATCTGCAACCTAGAGACCGAAAAGGTCTTCGCCGTCTTCTCCGAGAACATGTCGCCGACGGAGTACATGGCTCTGGCCAACAAGATCGGCGACGAGATCAAGAAAGGCATCGAGGGCATCGTCATCGGCCACGGCACGGACACGCTGGCGCACACCGCCACCGCATTGACCTACATGTGCCAGAACCTGCCCATGCCGGTGGTGTTGGTCGGCTCGCAGCGAAGCTCCGACCGTCCGAGTTCTGACGCGGCGTTGAACCTCATGCACGCCATGACGGCCGCCGGTCACGGTGACATCGCCGAGGTGATGGTCTGCATGTTCGGACCCACCAGCGACGACTACGGTTTCCTGCACCGCGGCACCCGCGTGAGGAAGATGCACAGCTCCTACCGTTCCACGTTCCGCACCATTGGCGACACGCCGTTGGCCACCGTGAACCGCAAGGACGGCGTACAGCCCATCAAGGAGGTCTATAACCACCGCCGCCACGGCGAGCAGCACCGCAAGGTCGAGGTCATCACCAACTACGAGGACTACAAGCGCAGTCTGGCTCTCAACGACCCGAACGTCACCCGTATCGTGCCGACATTCGACGACCGCGTGGCCATCCTCTACTACTATCCCGGCATGAAACCCGACGTGTTGGATGCCTTAATCGACAACGGCTACAAGGGCATCGTGTGGAACGGCACCGGCTTGGGCCACGTCAACAAGCACATGTTCGACGCCATCCAGCGGGCCACTGACGCGGGCGTACACCAGTACATGAGCGTGCAGACCATCTGGGGCTACACCCACATGTTCGTCTATGACACCGGCCGCGACATGATGGCGCGCGGCATCATCCCCGCCGACAATATGCTGGCGGAGAGCTCCTACATCAAACTCGGCTGGGCGTTGGGACTGACCAAAGAGAGCGGCCAGAAGCGCGAGGACGTGAAGAAGCTGATGCTCACCCCCATCAACGACGAAATCACCAAGCGCGAACCCTACGACGGCTACCTCGTCTATCAAGGCGGTGTGCCGGAGGTGGAAGAGTTCGTGAAGAAAGTGAGGAAGTAGCGGCTTACGATTTACGGTTTACGGTTTGCGGTATTGAAATCGCAAACCGTAAACTTTTCTTATTTGTTCGCCTTCTCCTCTTCGTTGTTGTACCAATTCAGATATTCTGCGGTATATTGTCGGCCTGAATCCACCAACTTCTGTTTTTTCACATCGGATATGTCAAAATCGATAGCTCTGACCCCGAGCGTGTCGATATAGATCGTGCGCTGCCAGTCATCACTGTGCAAGTGGATACTGTCCTGGAAGTCGATGAGCGTGGTCACTAACGCTTTGGTATAGGTAAAGAAGGTGTTGATCTTGTTGCGGACAACTGGCTTGTGGGCAAGATACATCGAGATGTCTTCTTTCGCGTCCAAACGGAAGCCCAAAGTTTCTCTGTTATAAACGTAAGGGTTATCCTCCAAAACTTCCTGATAGCTTTTTTTAGTGTTGATTTTATCATAGTAGTCTGTGCGGCGGATGTTCTTTTTCTTGTCATCCACAAACTTTTCCCTGTCAAAGGTTTTGATGGAATAGTTGTCCAAAAGTCCCCCATCCACGTAAATGTGCTTCTCTTCGTCGCCCGCTTTCACGGAGGCGAAAAACAGCGGGATGGACATGGAAATGCGGGCCGCATCCGCTATTTTCATTCCACCTGTCTCCTTATTGTTGTAAAACAGTTTGGAAACGCCCGTTGAGAGATCGGCACCTACCAGATAAATTTCCCTGTATTTTTGTGTGGCGGTAAGTTGCGCAAAGGTCATCTCGCCGTCGCCCGTTTTCCTTTTAATCAAGTCGGCCATCAAGTCGCGGAAATAGTCGCCCTTATACCAGCCGTATTCCTCAATAAGACGCTTCGTGTCGCGCACAATGCCGAACGAGCTGTCTAGAAACTTCTTGAAATTCAGTTCCCAGAGAACCTCCCGCACCTCTTCGGCGGTGTAGCGCAATCCGACCAGAACCGCCATCATGGCACCGGCGGAAGTGCCTGCCACTCGTTTGACATTCTGCAGAATACCCTCTTTTTCAAGCACTTCAAGCGCTCCCACGTAGGCAATGCCCTTCACACCGCCGCCCTCAAAAACCAGATTGTGAAAATGATAAGCCATATTTTTTGATTATGATGATCTTGAAATCAATTTGCAAAAATAAAAAATATCGGAACGACAAACAATTTCCACTCATCTTTCCCCGGCAACTGCATTAAAAAAAATTTTGGTGCGGTTGCCATTCTATAACCAATAACCCATAACCAATAACCATTAAAAAATGTATTTTTGCCTTTTGAAAGAATCATGGCCGGCCTCTACATCCATATCCCGTTCTGCAAGTCCAAATGCGTCTATTGCGGTTTCTATTCCACTGTTAACCAGAAGGATGTGGACAAATATGTAAGCTTTTTGATAAAAGAGATGGCACTGCGTTGCCGCGAGGCCAACGGTGAATCGATTAAAACCATCTATTTCGGCGGCGGCACCCCTTCTGTCTTACAAATTTCTCAATTACAGCAAATTATAGATTTTGCAAAGAAGTGTTTTTCTTTTGAAGAGAATATGGAGATGACTATCGAGGCCAATCCCGAACAGCTGACTGCCGATTACTGCCGTAATCTTAAAACATTGGGATTCAACAGAATAAGTATCGGTATTCAGTCTTTTCACGATGAAATACTACAGTTTTTGGGAAGAAAACATTCTGCGAAGGAGGCCTTGCAGGCAGTGGAGAATGCGCACCATGCCGGTTTCGAGAACATCTCCATTGACCTCATCTATGGCGTGAATGAGCGCAATAACGAACGGTGGCAGAAAGAGTTGGACACAGCATTCCATTTACCGATAAAACATTTCTCCGCCTACGCCTTGACGGTCGAAGAGAATTCACTACTCTACCGCCGTATCCACCAGCACAAAACCGTGGAGCCCGATGAGGATTTGGCATCCATGCAATATAATATATTGTCGGAAGTCGTGGAGAACTCACCATTCGCACAGTACGAGGTCTCTAACTTCGCGATGAAGGGCTGGGAGTCCAAGCACAACTCCGCCTATTGGCACCGCGTACCCTACATCGGGCTGGGGGCTTCGGCACACTCTTACGACGGGCAACACCGCTCTTGGAACGCCCCGAACCTCAGCGGTTATTTCGCCCAAATCGAGGAGGGAAAAACCTACCATGAGCGCGAAACACTCACCGACATTGACCAATACAACGAATTCGTGCTCTTGGGCTTACGCACGCGCACCGGCATAAACCTGTGCGAGATGAAAGATCTTTTCGGTCACGAAAGAACCGTCTCATTCCTGAAATACTTCGAATCGGAGGTAGAAAGCGAATACTATCGTTTGGATGATCATCACATTCGGCTCACTCCGCAAGGGCTTTGGTATGCTGACGGCATCGCCAGCGGCGCTTTCCTCACAAACATTGTTGACGATTAATGATTTAGACACTTCCAACAACCTAAGTCATAGTCTAAGTCATAGCCTAAGCCTCAAGTCTCAAGTCTTAAGTCTCAAGTCAAAACAACGTCGGTTCCCAACTATGGAGACCTTCCGTCTTGGCGCCGGACTTTGCCTCCATATTCAGCAGTTTGATTTTACGGGAGACATCCCACCGGTAGCCACCAAGAGTGCCATTGGTGCAGACCACGCGGTGGCAGGGCACGATGCACATCACCGGATTGGCGCCCACAGCTTGTCCCACCGGCCGGGCTGCTTTGGGTCGGCTAATCCGTTCGGCGATGTGCCGGTAGGTGGTCACCATGCCGTTGGGGATCGTGAGCAAATCGCTCCAAACCTCAAGTTGGAACGGCGTACCATACAGGTGCAGACATAGACTCGACACCTTGTCATTGCGACGACGGAGCAGCAAAAGGGCTTTCTTGTGCAAAGACACGATGCGGTTGCGGAATCGCGCCTTAGGGAAATGCCGCTTCAGCGTTGCTTCGGGTTCCCACTTCATGGCGGCGGGCATGATGAAACAGATTCCCTTGGATGTCGAAGCAATCAACACGCGCCCGATGGGAGCGGACTGGATGCTGTAGCTGATGGCGAGGGGCTTCTCTTTGCCCAAGAATTCCTCCCGCGACATCGGCTCAATCCAGATGCGGCAGTGTTTTTTGTTGTTCATTTTGAGTGAATTAGACGGCAAAGATACAAAAATATACATGCTCCTCCGTTTTGAAACTGAAAATAGTATCAAAGGTGAAAATTATGTATTTTTGCCGCACAAGTTTTTCTCAGAAAATAAAAATCCCGAATATGAAAAAAATCACCCTGTTGACCATCATCCTCGCGGCCGTTATGCTATTCGGCTGCCAGAAACCCAAAGCCATCGTGGTGGTTCCCGAACCCGTGGAAATCACCCCGAAAGGCGGACAATTCACCATCGACAACCAGACGATGCTCTGCTTCGACAACCTCGGGGCCGAATCCTCCGAAACCTCGAAGATGATCCGCAATCTTTACGAGAGTTACTTCAAGCTCCGCCCTAACCTCGGCGACGCAGAGAGCGCGAAAAAGCACTCCATCCTCTTCAGCATCAGCAAAAAAGAGATCAAGAACATCGGTGACGAGGGGTACGTCCTCACAGTGAAGCCCAACCGCATCGTGGCGGAGGCCAACACCACCGCCGGACTCTTCTACGCCATGCAGACGCTGATGCAGATGGCTGGCACCGACAAGCTGGCCGACAACAAGACCTTCGCAGTGCCGTGTGCCGTCATCACCGACTACCCGCGATTCACATACCGTGGCGCACACCTCGACGTGTCACGCCACTTCTTCGACACCGCCTTCGTGAAGAAGTACATCGACATGCTGGCGTTCTTCAAGATCAACAAGTTCCACTGGCATCTCACCGACGACCACGGCTGGCGCGTACAGATCGACCGATACCCGGAACTCACTCGCGTGGGCGCGTGGCGTCCCGAACGCACCTCCTGGGACACGCTGCACCCGGTGATGCCCGACGAGCCCATGACCTACGGCGGCTTCTACACCAAAGAGCAGATCCGCGACATCGTGCGCTATGCCGCCGCCCGTCACATCGACATTATCCCCGAGATTGAGATTCCCGGCCACTGCAGTGCCATCCTCGCCGCCTACCCGCAGTACGCCTGCGACGACTACCCCTACACCGTGGCCGTGGGTCCCTACTGGCCGCCGAAAGCCATCATGTGCGCCGGCAACGACGGCGTGCTCACCTTCTACAAGAACGTGCTCACCGAAGTGGCCGAGCTCTTCCCCTACCCGCTCATCCACATCGGCGGCGACGAGGCCTTCAACGACAACTGGCAGGTCTGCCCGAAATGCCAGCAACGTATTCAAGACAAGGGACTTAGAAACGAGTTTGAGCTCCAGCAGTGGCTGATGAACCAAATCGAGCATCATCTGGATTCGCTCGGCAAGAAGGCCATCATTTGGGACGACATCGTGTCGGACGACATGGTGAACACCTCCACCATCATGTGCTGGCAGGGCCTCGACGTGGCGAAGACCGCCGCCAAGCACGGCAACGACGTCATCATGTGCCCGACCACCCACTGCTACTTCAACTACTACCAAAGCAAGGACAAGGACGAGCGGCTCTGCATGGAGGGTTATGTCTCCTTGGGCAAGGCCTACTCCTTCGACCCGATGCCGGAGGGCCTGAGCGAAGCGCAACAGAAGCACATCCTCGGCGGACAGTGCAACCTCTGGACCGAGTTCGTGAACGACCCCGAAACGGCCGAATACATGATCATGCCGCGCCTGTTCGCCCTCTCGGAGTGCGTCTGGAGCCCGAAAGAGAAGAAAGACCCGAAGAAATTCGCCACCAAGGTCGATTTCGAGCGCAATCTGATGAAGAAGTTGGGGTACAGGCCTTCGAACAGAACGGTAATGGAACTGGAATAGTTCAATTCACCATTCACTATTCACTATTCACAAAGATTGGGGCCGTCCGGTGGGGCGGCCTCAATTATTACAACGTATTACAAATCCCTATCATCTTATCCAACAATATTTTAACCATCGGCAAATAGCGTTGAATTTCTTCTTCAGTAACTTCCACAAAGTCTTCATAATCACCCTCTTGTCGTAATGAGAATAATTTCCGGATCAGTCGGATGTCTTCTGTTGACAATAACCCTTGTTGTACAAGATGGAGACTTATCATCGCAATAACACCCGCATGGGTGTGAGCGGCCAATCCCTTCTTGATTAATATTGCTGTTGAAGCATAAAACAAAGCATAATACAAACGATTGGCCGCAATGTTCCATAAACCAATTGCCGACACCTTTTCCGCTTCATCAATGGCATTTTGTGCTTTTTCAATACGGTAACTCACTACCGCAACTCTTTCTTCTTCAGACAAGCTCATAATTCGATATGCTCTTTTAAGACATTAAATTTAAATAAGGACGGCGGTGCCGTTTCCCATTGTTTCGTGTTATAGGTAAAAGCGTTGATTTCCTCCCCGATTTGGAGTCCTTTCCACCATAAGTCGTATGAAATGTCGCTTCGTGCATCAAAATTCATGTCAGGATCGTTGACCAACACAATAACATCCCAGTCTGAGTCCTGGCGAGCAGTACCTTTGGCACGCGAACCATACAGTAAAATCCGCGCACTAGGATCCACCGACAGCACTGTCTTTCGGATAAGATCAATAACATTTTTTGTGTCAACAACTTCCATACTTACATTTTTCAATCGGCAAAGATACATTATTTTCAATCACACGGTTGTTTCCGTGCGCATTTAATTTGTGCGGAGAGGTTTCCACACATGAAGAAATCATGTAAACAGCCAAATCATCTTTCCTCTAACAACGGCAAGTGATCCTCCTTCAAAAGATTCATTCTTGTCGTGAGCATATCGGCATACTCTTTGGTTGCAGGCACATTGATGGGATAGCAATCGGAAATGTCTTCGCCGTTGTTCACTTTCAAAGCCCATTCTTCCATCAGTTTAATATACAAATCCAATGCACTATGTGCGGATGGAGCACTTAAAATGTCAATATAGGCCGAAGGAAGATCACCTACGATTACCCAAACATGATCGTCTGCCCCTTTTGCAACATCAGGCACGATTTCAAAACAGAAGAGGCCAATAACATATCCACAAGAATAGACCAACCAACCCTTATTGATAGACAAACACCATGGAAAGGATAACAAATAACTATAGGCTTCCTTTGACAACTCTTTTACTTCATCGACATATTCAATCTGCTCGAAGTTCCTGTCCAATTCATCCTGGCTCACCCATTTTTTGGTATCAACTTCCATATAAACGTGATTTTCTTATTGTGACGGCAAAAATACTAAACAATTGCTTTCAGCACATGATTTGCCCAAATTCGAAAATGTGTTGCAAATGTTTTCACCACTCTGGCTTCCGTTCAAACACCATCTCTTCCCCGCTCGTCGGGTGCGCGAACGCAATCCGCGCGGCGTGCAAATAGAGCCGGTCCGCGCGGCGGCCATAGAGGTTGTCGCCCTGGATGGGACGACCTAACCCTTCCGCGTGGGCGCAGTGGACGCGCAGCTGGTGCGTGCGACCCGTGAGCGGATGGAGCTCCACAACATGCTCTCCCACCACGCGATACAACGTCACAGCGGGTTTTCCGTGCGCTTTATCGACCTTCTGGAACGGGCGGTGCATCAGGTCGGGCGAGAGCGGCAATTCGATGCGCCCCTCCTCCCCTACCAGCAAAGGTTCGCCGTCCAACACGGCCACGTAGGTCTTGTGTATCTCCCTGTCCCTGAACTGTTTATGCAGACGGTAATGGGCGGTTTTGTGCTTCGCCACGACCAGCAGCCCGCTGGTGTCCATGTCCAACCGATGGACCACTAACGGTGTTTCCCCATCCTTGCAACGTTCTTGCAGAATGGAGATCACGGATTCTCGGTGCGATTTCCCCGGCACGCTCAACATCCCCGAAGGCTTATTCACGACCCACAAATCGGCATCCTCATACACGATTTCCAACTGATCGGCGAAGGTGCGCTGTGGAGTTGCAGTCAACACTTCCGGCGGCAGCATGTAGGTCAACACGGGCTTGCACTTGCCCGAGCAGGCGGGATAATAATGCAGATGGTGACGAATCTCCCCCTCGGGCGATTTCCCCCACCAGAACATAGCCATTTGGATGGGTTTAAGTCCATGTGTGTAAGCGTATTGCAGCAGCTTCGGCTCGCAGCATTCGCCCGTGCCCGCAGGAGGTAATTGCTGCACGGTGTCGCGGAAAATCTCCAGCAGATTGCACCGCTCACCCGCATAATTCACCATCACGAAATGCTCGAACAGCCAGTTCTGCAATGCCTCCGATTT
Organism: uncultured Bacteroidota bacterium; assembly: GCA_902786595.1. GTDB lineage: Bacteria > Bacteroidota > Bacteroidia > Bacteroidales > WCHB1-69 > F23-D06. Next base: position 28,564 of record CADADB010000013.1, read on the forward strand.
TGTTTTCCGTTGGTTTGCAAGCTCTTCAATACGTTTTTCGTAAATATCCACCGCCGCTTTCGCCTCGGCTATCTTTTCCGCCCATCGCTTTTTCTCCCGCCGCAGCTCCGCCTTCAGGAATTGGCTCTCTTTCACGAAAGCGGTCTCTTCCTCGACGGTCAGCGCCCTTTGGGAACGTTCGGCATCGCGTCTGGTTTTGGCATCCAGCATCTTTTGCTTGGCAGCGGCAATGGCAACCTCAGCATCCTCTTGTAACTGCAGATAATATTTTCGGGATTCGATATACCGGCCATCGGACTCTAATTTGTCGATTTCTTGATTGATAGCCGAAATCTCTGCCTCGTGAACCTTAAAATAGCCGTCGGGGGCGAGGAAATCGAACACCGGCGGTACAAAACCGGGCAGCACGGACTGGTCATACAGCTGCCCCGAAAAGGCCGCCAGATAATACAGCTTCTCCTCTTTCGCCACGACCAAAACCCCGAACATCTTGCCCTCGGGGTTTCCGCGCATCAGTTCCTCGACACGCGGCAGCAAATCCGCCACCGCCGCCTCGCACACGGGATGCGGTACATAATCAAACGGGTTGTTGAACGTTTCCGGCAACAACCCGTGATAACGGAACGTATGTAAAATCGGCATGTACGGCTACCAAGCTCTTGCCCCCTGCGGGGCTGCTCAAGGAAGGAGTTTAGTTTAGTTTTGTTTATTTCACCCAATAGACCCAATTCTCCTTGCGGGGTTTGGCTTCGGGATAGTCGCCGGCGGTGTAGCCGAGGATGCAGTTGCCAACACCTACGTAGTCGCCCTCAATACCGAGATCTTTGAGAATCTGCTTGCCCTCTTCGGTCTCAAACATCTCCTTGGCACGGTGGATCCAACAGGAGCCGAGACCCTTGGCATGGGCGGCATTCATCAGGTTGCCCATCACGAGACTTCCGTCCTCAACGTAAGTATGCACGTTCTTGTCGGCAAGCACCACCAACACCACGGGCGCACCATAGAAGGGGTCATTGTCGGCGCCCATCACAGCAGCGTTCATCTTGCTAAGGCGGTCGCGCATCTCCTTGTTCGTCACCGCGATGATGATCGGGCTCTGGCGGTTCATACCCGTGGGCGCATACGTACCGGCCTTGCAGATTTCTTCAATCACCTCCATCGGGGGAACACTGTCAGTGTAGCTGCGCACACTGCGGCGCGTCAATAAATCTTCCATAGTAGTGTTTTTAACATTTTCCTGGTCAACGGCTTCCGTTGACTCCGCAACTTTCTGCTGACATGATATACACATCATCATAGCCGCACATAAAATCATTGTAATTTTTCTCATATTCATGATTTTTCATTCTACATTCCACATTGATTAAAGCACCGTCACCGTCCCTTTATACACAAACGGTTTTCCGTCCAAATTCTTGACACGGATAACATAAATGTAAACCCCTGACAAATTAACATTTTCGCCAGACCATCTGAAATTGATATCATTAGTCTTGTAAACCATCTCACCCCAACGGTTAAATATTTCAATATCGAACTCACTGATATAACGATGAACATATTCTGGGACACAGAAAACATCGTTTAATCCATCTGATTTGGATGGTGTTATAGCACTGGGCATAAACAAGTTAAAATCGCAAGAAGGGATGCCGATATGTTCCGTGGCCTGGCAGTCACCTTCACTGACAGTAACCGTGTACAATCCGGGCTCAGTCACCGAAATATAAGGAGTGGTGTCACCCGTGCTCCATTCATAATGCTCGAATTCCGACACTGCGGTGAGCACCAGTTCACCATATTCGCAGAAATCATCACCGGAAGTGACAATTTCCACCTCCGGCTCCACAATCTCCAAATGCATAGTAACCAAGCTGTCACAGCCATGCTCATCGGTCAAATTCTGGTAATAATCCCCTGACTCTGTGTAGGTGTGACCATTCCAAGTGTATTGTTTACAAGCAGTGTGGTCAAATTCGCCGAAAACACTGTCGCGGATATTAAGCTCGAGAATCACAAGACTGTCGCAACCTAATGCTTGCGTTTGCATGACAATAGAGTCTCGCAGCACCCCTGGCTGTGCCGTCATGTTTCCGCTTACATTGAAGCCATATCCTGAATAACCTGCGCCAGGGCATATTGTATCCCTGACAACGGTATCAACAGAAGGGTGCACAGTTATTTGAATGGAGTCGTACATCGGCTCCAATATGCAGCCGCGCGAGTCATTGGCGACCACTGTGTACCAACCGCTGTTTTCAGGATTCACGTCACTCATCAGATATGGCTCAGTATTTATCTCATAATTATTTGGTCCCAAAATGCGGGTAATGCTGGCATCAACAGAGTCGAAACCGAAGAAAATCGTGTCACCCTGGCAATAATCGGCATGGGTAATGTCCGAAGCCCAAGAAATAGAGCTTTCGGATGTGTAACTGCTAAAATAGCTGATGGAGCAGTCATCGTAGGTAGTGGTGCTGGGTTGATGATAGTCAATCACACCCATGTGGAACTTGCCAAGCGAATTGGTCACGCGGATTGACGACTGGGTAGCCATACTGGTAATATCCTTACGGCAATATTTCATGGTATGCCCAGGGACCGTTTGCCATTCAGAGGCAGCGATGGAGGAAGCCCCGTTGATCTGGAATCCTGTCGTATATTCTTCCTTACATATTAAAGTAAGAAAAAGATGCTTCACGTGTGATGAACCCTGAGGATGTGCCAAAGGCATATAAGCCGCCGCTGTGGACCCCGTACAATACATGTGAGGAAGCTGTGTGCCACCCAATTCGTTTCCCGCACCCGTCACCTGGAAAACAAAAATCGACTTGGGAGAAGTCGTGCCATCCTCGTTTTCGTGTCTTCCCCAAATAAAGACAGGATTGTTGTTGGGAAACTGGAAGCTGCGCTTGTCGCCACGCATCAGATTATCAAATGTCTGACTCTGCAAACCGCTGCTATTATTATAGTAAACCGAAACTTTCGTGTCGTCTTCCAAAGCGAAAATAAAAACATAGTCGCTCAGTCCAGTACCTGATATGGTATTGTTTGCGGCCGAGGGCGAAGGAATGACTATATATTCCGAGCCCGCCAGGTCTTCCGGCACAATCTGGTCTGCCACCAAATCCTGGTTACTACCATTCGGTGTGGCGGAATCGTCAGAGATATCCACGACAATCGGCTTGTTGGAACTGACCACCGTACCCGCCATGTGGCCTGCGGCTGTTTGTGTGCTGGAAGCGATATTATACACCTGACCTTTATTCAAAGTGACATTAAAGGGGACGTTGGCCGGATGACTGTTGTCCTGATAAAGCGAGACCGAAGGGGTTATGGTCACCGTTGTTGCATTCTCTGTGGCAATAATTTGCACGCTGTTACGAGCTTGACCATTGTACTCGGCGTTTATATATTGATACTGCATTGGAATGAAAAATTGGGTTCCCAAAGCATTATTCCCTTTCAATGCGTAAATCTCACTATTGTTGTTCTGCACAGCAATATAGGCATTCACCTTGGCTGTTGAGTGGATGTAGAGACCATAATTAACGGGGGTGTTGTAATCACACTCAAATCCCGTAAGGCCTGCTTCATCGCTCACCAAAGTATGTGAGTATGACGAATTTGCTGGAACTGTGAAGTTCGCGATGGTAGCATTCCCCGCTGCAGGTTTCGTGACGGTGACAGTTGCCGGGCTGTCCAAAGTGGAGACACAAAGCTTGATCGGATGTCCAGGATGTCCATGCGCCAGTTTCGGCACCGCAAACCAAAACGCCGTGTCCACTTGGGCAAAGGCGGTTAAGGAGCCGCACAATACGGCCACCATAACGAATACATTTTTTAAGAAAGGTTTTAAAACAATCATATAATTCTTCTTAAAGCTGCAAAAATAAGATTTTTTATAATAGAAAAAATGTATTTTTGCATTTTCAACAATATTTTGTTATTAATATCATTATCAAACAGTTATATTAAAAACATGAAAAGAGACGAACAAATTTTCAACCTTATCCAAAAGGAGCGCGAACGCCAGACCAATGGTATCGAACTGATTGCTTCCGAGAACTTTGTGAGCGACCAAGTAATGGAAGCCATGGGTTCTGTGATGACCAACAAGTACGCTGAGGGTTATCCCGGCAAGCGTTATTATGGCGGCTGCCAAATCGTGGACCAGTCCGAGCAACTGGCCATTGACCGCGTGAAGGAGCTCTTCGGCTGCGAATGGGCCAACGTGCAACCGCACTCCGGCGCACAGGCCAACATGGCGGTCCTGATGGCTTGCCTGAATCCGGGCGACAAATTCATGGGTCTTGACCTCAACCACGGTGGTCACCTGTCACACGGCTCCCCAGTGAACTCTTCCGGCATCCTCTATCATCCTGTGGCTTACCAAGTTGACGAGGAAACGGGTTGCATCAACTATGACACGATGGAGGAAGTTGCTCTCCGCGAGAAACCGAAATTCATCATCGGTGGTGCTTCCGCCTACAGCCGCGACTGGGATTGGGCACGTATGCGCCAAATCGCCGACAAGATCGGTGCCATTCTGATGGCTGACATCTCCCACCCCGCCGGTCTCATCGCCAAGGGCCTCCTGAACAACGCCGTGACGCACTGTCACATCGTGACCACCACCACCCACAAGACCCTCCGCGGACCTCGCGGCGGCCTCATCATGCTGGGCAAGGACTTCGAGAACCCGTGGGGCAAGACCACCCCGAAGGGCGCCATCAAGATGATGTCCCAAATCCTCGACTCATCCGTGTTCCCGGGCTGTCAAGGCGGTCCTCTGGAGCATGTCATCGCCGCCAAGGCAGTCGCATTCGGCGAAGCTTTGACCGACGATTACGCCCGCTATATCAAACAAGTGAAACTCAACGCCGCCACTATGGCAAAAGCATTCGTGGACAGAGGTTACAAGGTGATCTCCGGTGGCACCGACAACCACTTGATGCTCATCGACTTGAGAACCAAGTTCCCTGAACTTACCGGTAAAGTGGCTGAGAACACCCTCGTGAAGGCCGACATCACCATCAACAAGAACATGGTGCCGTTCGACACCCGTTCTCCTTTCCAGACCTCTGGCATCCGCGTGGGTACGCCCGCCATCACCACCCGCGGTCTGAAAGAAGCTGACATGCCTGGCATCGTCGAGATGATCGACAACGTGCTCTGTGACGTGGAAAACGAGGAACTCATCGCCAAGACCCGCAAGACGGTCAATGACATGATGCACGACCGTCCGCTCTTCGCTTGGTAAACAGCATTTCCCTATCAGTAGAGACGCCATGCATTGCGTCTCCACGAATACCAAAAAGCCCCGACTTGCGTCGGGGCTTTTTTTACAAGTTAAATTGTATTCCTTGATTTTACAACCTTTATTGACACACCCGATTATCGCCACCCTAACTCCTCAAAATTCTAACTTTCCCCAACGCCTGATTCTCTATCCCGTTATATAAGAATGTTAATTCGTAACTATACACCCCTTCAGGGCAGTTTTCACCGCCCCATGTATTCTTATAGGCATCATTTCGATACACCACCTTGTTGTTCTTGTCCCGAACGACCAATCGCAAAGAGGAGTAATTCTCAAGCCCCTCGATCACAAAGAAATCATTTACGCCGTCATTATTCGGGGTAAACAGATTAGGTATGCTGAGATGAACCGGCATAGACCAATCGACGCTTTCTTCTGAGAGTTTTTTCAACACGGGATCAGCGGCAAGCTGCTTGGCCAACGTAGAATTGGACGGAAGCACCACTTGAGGGGTGTTGGTTTTCGTGGTAATCTCCGACTCTGGTTTTGGAGACCGGGGGGTCGGCTCTTTCACGGAATTTTCCACGACAGCTTTGGCTGGCACCTCTTCTTCTGTCTGCATCTCCACTTGAGCAATCTCCGATTCAACAATTTCTTCCTGTCCGGCCACAGCATCGGAAGACTCAACCAACTTATTATCAGCGTTTTTGGCCACATTTTCAGCCACAACATCTTGATTATTACGATGTTGTAAGAAAACACCTAATGACACAGTGCCTCCCAGAACCAAAACCGCCAACACTGCCGCCACCCATTTCCATGCCTTAACTCGGTGGATCCGTGACACATTTTCGGTCAACGGCATCTCCTCGTCCAGCCGCGCATTCAATCGTTCCCACACATCGGCGGAAGGTTTTTCCTCGTACTGGTTCAAAACTTCTTTTACACTTTTCATAATTATCTCTTTTCAACTCTTTCTAAAGTTCTTCTATTCTTTTTTTAAGCCATTGTCTCGCACGCATGTAACTGATGCGAATGGCATTCTCTTTTTTATCAAGTTTTTCGGCAATCTCCGAAAAAGAGTACTCTTCCACCGCCTTCAGGTTGAAAACCACGCGCATCCCATCCGGCATCTGCTCCAGTATTTCCAAAAGCAAGCCGGCTTCCAGCGACGCGGTGATTCTCTCCTCTTCTACAAATTCATCCCCATCCATCACTTCCTCGGAGAGCAACTCTTTGCGGAAACGCTTTATCGAACGGTAATGGCTGATTGCTGAGTTCACCATCACCGAATAGATCCAGGAATAGAAAGTGCTGTCACCCTTGAACGTGGACAAATTTTTGAACACCTTCATAAACCCCTCCATCAACATGTCCTCAGCTTCCTCACGGCTGTTCGCATAGCGCCGGCAAACAACATACATCTTGGGCGCATACCAGTCGTACAACCGACGCTGGCTCTCACGATCATTGTTCAAACAACCGTTTATAATCCTCTGGAGTTCCGAATCTATTTCCGTCACGTCTTGCTTTGTCGCACGTAAGGGTCATTTTGTTACATCTAAAAATAAATTTTATTGTATTGATTTCACAATTGCCTCAACCTCACGCAGATAGTCTCTTTTATGTTCTTGGGGAGCATACACAAAACCATCTACCGTAATACAAGCGGTGCTGTCGGACGCAATTTGGGTGAAACTGTAGAACGGCCCGCCCATTTTATCGCGGACAGAAGCCCACAATCCTCTCAGTTCCACACCGTTATGATAACGAAGATTCATTTTTTCGGCCATAGGGTAACCTTCCACATCGGCAACAATGGGATAAGCTCCCGCCACGGCTCCTTGAATATAAGCTTTCGTGATGCGGTTACGCTCCGCCACAATATTTTCGGTCGTTAGTTCATAACGGGGAGACTTGTAAATCATGACAAAACGGTCGTTCTTCGGGGTCCTGAAAAGTAACCAAAGGAAATCCTCCTCTTCGCGTCCCACGAAATAGCCCTCTGGGATTGTCATGGAAAGGCCGAACTTTTCTTTTATTTGCTTCTCTATCACGGGGTTGTTCAATTTGCGATGGGCATTCTGCAAACGAGCAATATCATTGTCATACATTGCTTTGACAATTTCCTCTTGATGGTCGAGAAACATTTTAAGGCATGAATCCTGGCTGTTACCCTTTATTTTCACCAGAATCTGAGGGTTTGTAATCGGGTTCTTGTCGATTTCAAAGCTGTTACCCGGATATTCGGGGTTAAAATCAAACTGAACGATATTCCGATGACGCATGAATGATGCCCTATAATCAGCATTGGAACATTGGATTACATCAAACATCGGTTCAATCTGGTTGATGGCTGGCTGCGGCTGGTGAAGCACACCATAGATGGCGGTCATCGCCGACTTTGACCAATAATTGGAATCAATGGCCAAGATCATCTCTCCGGCCTTGCCTGTGGAGAAATTCTCCACTTTTATGCCTGATCCGCCTGACTTAGTATGGCAGGAGACCATGCTCAACAATATTATCGCCAAAGCGAAACAACTGATTTTCTTCATATTAATAAAATTTTTATTTTTCGCTATTTTTATATTGATTAAATACTATATTTGCCGTTCTAAAATCGACTGCAAAACTAAAAAAAATCAATAACCGAAAACAAAAAAAATGAACACCGAGACATTTTACCGCATAGCCCTAAACAAGACAGAAGGGTTGGGAAAGTCCACTCTAAAGCAAATTCTGACCGCTGCCGGGTCGGCACAAAACGTCTATGAATTCCCTGAATCTTGGCAAAGGAAATTGCAACACCGCAAACGTTGTCAGATCAGAATCGAGCTTAGCGACAAGATAAAACATCTGGTTTCCAATGAGTTAAATCTAATGGAAAGATACAATGTCCACTTGTGCCATTTTCTAGACCGCTCCTATCCTACTCGACTGAAGCGCTGTCCAGATGCTCCGGTATCGTTTTATTTTCGAGGCGCAGAGGATTTCAACCGTTCCCGAATGCTAGCGGTGGTAGGCACGCGCAACGCGACCACATACGGTATAAAAAGTCTTACAAAGATTCTCAACGAACTAAAAGACAGCGACATCACAACTGTCAGTGGACTTGCATACGGTATTGACACGGTGGCGCACGAGGAGTCTCTGAACTTGGGGATGCACACCCTCTCTGTGCTGGGAAACGGGCTGCACACCATCTACCCGTCCTCCAACAAAATCCTGTCCGACAGGATTATTGAAAAAGGCGGGACGCTCATCAGCGAATTTGACTTCAACACGGGTCCCGACCGGATGAACTTCCCTGCCCGCAACCGCATCATCGCAGGCATGGCCGATGCCGTTCTGGTAGCGGAAAGCGGCATCAAAGGCGGGAGCATCATCACCGCACACATCGCAAACTCATACAACAGGGATATTTTTGCCATCCCGGGGACCATTTTCGATGACATGCACGCGGGTTGCCACGACTTGATCCGCAAAAACATCGCAGCCATAGTGACTTCGGGCAAAGATATTCTTGAAATGATGAACTGGGATTCCTTGCCGCGAAATGTACAGACGCAACTGTTCCCGGAACTCTCTGAAGATGAATCTGTTGTCTTTCGTTTCATACAGACGGGCAGGAAGACCATCGATGAAATTGCCGAACAATGTCCGGAGTTTTCGCCCTCCAAGTTGGCCGGGATTCTCCTTTCCATGGAGTTGAAAGGGGTTCTGTTCGCCCTTCCAGGTAAAAGCTACAGCACAGAAAATTAGCAGACAAACTCATTTGCCTGTGTGTATTTGAAATTTATGTACTTTTGCGGCCTCAAAATATATTAAAGAATTATGTACACGGCAAAATCCGATTTGTCGCAGAACGACACGAAAAATAAAACGTCCAAGAGCACCTTGCCGAAATGGGTGAAGACTTTCTGGAAAGTGTATTTCATCCTTTTCGGGCTTGTGTGTCTGATGTTCCTTTTCATCTCGCTGGGGTGGATGGGCTACATGCCGTCGTTCGCGGAGCTTGAAAACCCGGACTCCAACCTCGCCACGGAGGTGATCTCTTCAGACGGGGTGCTGCTGGGAACCTACTACCGCGAAAACCGCTCCAACTGCAAATACGCCGACCTCTCCGATGAACTGAAACACGCACTCATTGCCACCGAGGACTCCCGATTCTACAAACATTCAGGCGTCGATGTGAAAGCTCTGTTCCGTGTGGCTTTAGGTGTGGCCACGCGTCATCACAAGGGAGGAGGCAGTACCATCACGCAGCAATTGGCCAAGAACCTTTTCCCGCGCGACCCGAACGCCGGGAAAATCAAAATTGTGTTCACCAAATTCAAGGAGTGGGTTGTCGCCACCAAACTGGAGCGTTCCTACTCGAAAGACGAGATCCTGGCCATGTACTTCAACACCGTGGACTTCGGCAACAATGCCGTGGGCATCAAGTCCGCCGCCCGCACCTACTTCGACAAGGAGCCCTCGCAAATCAACACCGAGGAGGCCGCCTTGCTGGTGGGAATGCTGAAAGCGCCCTCCAAGTACAGTCCGCGCCGCCATCCGCAAGCTTCCCTCGACCGCCGCAACACCGTGCTGGGACAGATGAAAAAATACAACTACCTCACGGAAGCACAATTCGACTCTATCAAGGCGATTCCGATTGACATGAGCAACTTCAAATCGCAGGCCCACACCGCCGGCATCGCCACCTATTTCCGCGAATACCTCCGACTGGTGCTCAAAGACTGGTGCAGCAAGAATCCCAAAAACGACGGTACATGCTATGACCTTTACTGCGACGGTCTGAAGATTTACACCACCATCGACTCGCGTATGCAACAGCATGCGGAAGCGGCTGTAAAAGAACACGTTTGCGACTACCTTCAACCCCTTTTCTTCAACCACATCAAGGGGGCCAAAAACGCGCCGTTTGTCAACCTCAGCGAGGAACAGACCCACAACATCCTTTGGCGGGCCGTCAAGCAGTCTGACCGTTACGCCCAGATGAAAGATGCCGGCAAATCCGACTCCGAAATCGAATCCGCTTTTAACAAGAAGGTCAAAATGACCGTGTATAACTACAAAGGGATGATCGACACGGTAATGACTCCTATGGACTCCATCCGCTACTACAAGTCATTCCTGCAATGCGGTCTGATGTGCGTGGAAGCGGCCACCGGACATGTGAAGGCCTACGTAGGCGGCACCAACTATGAATATTTCCAGTTCGACCACGTGAAACTATCCAGACGGCAAGTCGGTTCCACCTTCAAACCCTACGTATATACCGTGGCCATGCAGAGTGGCGACTTTGATCCCTGCACCATGGTGCCGAACGTGCCTGTGACCATCGAGACTCCAGGCGGTTCCTGGACCCCCCGCAACTCCGGCGGCTACAAAGAGGGACAGATGATGCCCTTGCGCGAAGCACTGGCGCACTCCCTCAACCAGGTTTCCGCCTACCTCATGAAACGCTATGGCCCGAACGCCGTCATCGACCTCGTGCGCAATATGGGTATGACTTCCGATATCCCAGCGGTACCTTCCATCTGTCTAGGTGCTTGTGAATTAACGCTATACGAGCAGGTCGGCGCCATCAACTGTTTCCCGAACCAAGGCGTTTATGTGGAGCCCATCTTCATCACCCATATCTGTGACAAGGAGGGCAACGTCATCTACACGAAGGTGCCGAAAACCAACGAGGCGATGGACCAGATTACCGCGTTCAAGACCGTACGCTTGATGCAGGGGGTGGTCGATTATGGCACTGGCGGGCGACTGCGCAGCCAGTACGGCATCTCCTTCCCTCTCGCGGGCAAAACCGGCACCACTGACAACCAGTCCGACGGTTGGTTCGTGGGTTACACCCCGTTGCTGACCTGCGGCGTATGGGTGGGCTGTGAGGACCGCGCCGCCCATTTCCGCAGCACCGCCCTCGGACAGGGCGCTAGAACCGCCATGCCCGTGTTCGGACTCTTCATGAACAAAGTCTATTCCGACCCGAAACTGCCCTACCTGTCGGTCGTTACAGGAGAAAACCGCGGAGCAAAATCGGGTTACAGTTTCACTATCCCGTCCGCCTATATCGGCGACCCTTCTGGCTGCAACGAAACCAAACGCGACTCCGTCATGAATCTGGACTTCGATTAGTTTGACATATCCCAAAAAATACTATATTTGCACGATTTTTTATCATGGCGAAAAAGACCTTCAACATATTAGTAATCATACTGTTAGCATTGACAGTTCAAGCGCGTGTCCCGAATTTTTGCGGAACAAGCGCGAACAACTGCCAACCCGTGTATGTTGAAAAGGACACTTCGAAACCGGCAAAACCGGCAAAATCTTCCAAGCCAGCAAAAAAATCCACCATGTCCCGCGTGACAAAACGGGTGACTTTCGAAAGCTTCGACCAACATTACGCCCGTGCTTTGAAATACTACGACAACCGCCAATGGCTCTCTGCCGCTGGCTTGTTCGAAGAGCTTTATCCGCTCTCGCTAGGCACTCCACGCGCTGACACCATCCTTTTCCTTTTCGCCCACTCTTATTACCAAAACGGGGACTATAACATGGCCGCTTTCCATTTCCGCGACTATGTGCGCCGGTATCCCAACTCCGATCGCGCAGAAGATGCCTTCTACTATTGTATATCAGCTATTTACAAGACCAGTCCCGACTACAACCTCGACCAAACCAACACTCACTACGCTATCGAGCAGATCAACGCTTTCCTGCAAGCGTACCCCGAAAACAAACACATTGAAGAATGCAACGAAATGCTGGACGATCTCCGGCTGAAATTGGCCCGCAAGGATCTTGAAGTGCTGAAACTCTACTATAACACCGACCATTACGAGGCATGTCAAATCGCCGCCAAGAACTTCTTCAACAAATACTCCTACTCCCCCTTAATGCCCGAGGCGGTCTATTATCTGGTCCTGAACAACTACGAATATGCCAAACGAAGCACTGAAAGGAAAAAACCGGAACGTCTGAAAGCTTGTCTTGAGTCTTGTGAAAAAATGAGTGTAAACTACCCCGATTCCAAGTATTTCAAGGGAACTGAAAAAATAGCACAAGATGTGACCAAACAATTGAAAAAATACACGAATAAATCAACAAATTAATCATCATAATGAAAGCTTTAGAGTACAAAAAATTAAAAATCGACCTTTTTGCCAAGACAAAAGATATTCGGCAATACGACAAGAACACGGGTAACTTCTACAAAAGCATCGTGATCATGTCGAAACGTGCCGACCAAATTGCTGCGGAACTGAAACAGGAGTTCCAGGAAAACTCCCACCTCAACACTCCGCAAGACCGTTCCGGGGAGGAAGTTTATGAAAACCGCGAGCAAATCGAATTGTCCAAACTCTACGAACAAATCCCCAAGCCCACCCAGTTGGCCTTGTACGAGTTCGAAAACGACCAGATCTACTACAACGACGCGACCGACAAATAAACAAGGTCAATATGGCAGGCAAACACATTGTTATCGGCATTTCCGGCGGCATTGCTGCTTATAAAACCTTGACGCTGATTCGGCTATTCAAAAAGAACGGCTACGAGGTTCGTGTCACTGCCACCCGGAATGCCCTTCAATTTGTTACCCCGCTGACCATAGAAACTTTGTCGCAGAACAAGTTGTACACCGATATGTTCGACTCTAACCGGACGTTGGAGGTCGAGCACATCAGCATGGCGGAATGGGCGGATGCCCTTGTTGTAGCCCCCGCCACCGCCAATATCATCGCCAAATTTGCTAATGGAATTGCGGACGACGCTCTTTCCACGCTCTTCCTGGCCGTCAAAAAACCGATATTCGTTGCTCCGGCCATGAACACCAACATGTTCGAGAACCCCGCGGTACAGGGGAACCTGCAAAAACTGCAAGAGCGTGGTTGCTTCATCCTGACCCCTGGCGACGGATTTCTTGCTTGCGGAACTTCCGGAAGCGGACGTATGCAAGAACCGGAACAGATCTTTGAAACCGTTGACGAAATGCTGGAGGATGACCATTCCCTGCAAGGCAAAAACGTGATGATCACCGCCGGTCCAACATACGAACCTATTGACCCTGTACGGTTTATTGGGAACCATTCCTCTGGACTCATGGGCTTCTGTCTTGCAGAAGCCGCCGCTCGCAAAGGGGCTACCGTCTCTTTAGTGACCGGACCTTCAAACTGCACCGTCCACCACCGCAACATCCGACGTTACGATGTGAAAACGGCGGAGGAGATGTACCAACAATGCATGAGCATCGTGGACAATCAGGACATCATCATCATGTCCGCCGCCGTCGCCGATTTCACCCCGGCACATGTCGCTCCGGAAAAGATTAAAAAGGACAACACGCAACTCACTTTGGAATTGGTTAAAACGAAAGACATTCTCGCCTCTATCGGGAAAATCAAACGCGACAACCAACTACTGATAGGGTTTGCCCTGGAAACCGAAAACGAAATCGAAAACGCCAAGAAAAAGCTGCATAATAAAAACGCCGACCTCATCGTTCTCAATTCACTGCGAACAGAAGGCGCCGGATTCCGCACCGCCACAAACCAAGTCACCATCTTCGGGAAAGACGGGCGCGAATTCGCCAGTGAACTGAAAAGCAAACAGGAAATTGCAACGGAAATACTATTAACAGCCCAAAAATACATTCACCAATAATCCAAACTATGAAACGCTTATTCGGAATATTTCTCGTTCTGATCATCTCCCTCGGCACATTGAAAGCCCAAGACTTCCAATGTTCGGTATCACTCAACACCACCCAGATTTCAAGCTCCGGAAACCAACAGCGATTCAACGAATTACGCCAGAAATTATACACCTTTGTCCATGACCGCAAATGGTGCCAATACAACCTGAAACAAAACGAACGCATCGAGTGCTCCATGACCCTCAACCTCACGAAAGCGTCTGGGGATGAATACGAGGGCACGATGAACCTGGTGCTGCAACGTCCTGTTTATAAAGCCAGCTACAAAACCACTCTGATGACTTTTCAGGACAAAAAGATAAAATTCCGTTACGCGGACGGCGACCCGCTGGAGTATGACGAAAACGCCACCCTTTCTGAGCTGACTTCCATCATCGCCTATTATCTGAACCTCTTCATCGGGGTTGAGTTGGATTCGTTTTCCCCGAACGGCGGAGCCGCCTATTTCAGCAAATGTCAGAACACCGCCAACCTGAATGCAAAAGATGTGGGATGGAGCGTGGCCGAAAGCGGGCAAAACAACCGCTATTGGATAGCAGAGAACTTCAACAATAGCACTTACAGCAAATTACATGATTTTTACTATCAATATCACCGTTTAGGTTTGGATGTCATGTATGAAACTCCCGATGCAGGAAGAGCTGTCATTCTCGAGAGTCTGAAACTGTTGCAGCAAGTCAACGCCCAGAAGTCCAATCTTGCAGCAGTCCGCATCATTCTGAACACCAAAAAGGACGAAATCATCAACATCTTCAAAGAAGGGATGCCGTCGGAGAAAACGCAGGTCATCAACATCATGAAACAGATTGACCCCACCAACTCCTCCTCCTACGATGCCATCAACTCCGCCTCCAACTCTTCATCCAGACCGTAGCAATGCTGACCACCTTACAGATAGAAAACTATGCGATTATCCGGTCTCTGAAAATCCCGTTTAACGAAGGGCTGACAGCCATTACGGGTGAAACCGGCGCTGGAAAATCTATCCTGATGGGGGCTCTTTCGCTGATTTTAGGCAATCGTGCCGACACCGACGTGTTGTTCGACAAATCCCGTAAATGTATTGTGGAAGCTGCCTTTGACATTCGCGGGCTTAACCTTCAAGCTTATTTCAACCAGTTCGACCTGGATTACCAGGATGACACCATCATACGCAGGGAAATCAATGAGCACGGCAAATCCCGTGCTTTCATCAACGACACTCCCGTGAATCTATCCACCATGAAGACCATTTCTTCCTTTTTAGTGGACATTCACTCACAGCACCAAACCCTGATGCTGCAAAATGCTGGATTCCGACTGCAATTGTTAGACCAATTCGCCCAAAATCACGTATTGGTAAGCGAATACCGACAGGCACTGCATCTCTGGAGAGCTAAGAAAAGTGATTTTGAGGTTTTGAGACAAAGATGCGAACAAGCCGCCTTGAAATACGATTATAACTCGTTTACTATCGGCGAACTGGAAAAAGCAGACGTCCAATCTGGCGAGCAAGCGCTTATTGAGCAGAAAATCAAGGAATTGTCGCATGCCGAAAGCATCAAGTCTCATTTGTATAATGCCGCCATGCTTCTCTCCGAGCAGGAGGGTGACAACATATTATATATGCTCAAAACGGTTCAGAACGAATGCCGCGCTTTAGAAAATCTTGGGGGCGAATACGAATCCTTCTTGCAGCGCGTTGACAACCTCCTTGCCGATGCCCAGGACTTGTCTTACGAAATATCCAAAAAAAGCGACAATATCGAGATCAACCCTGAACTGCTTGAGCAGTTGAACGACCGTTTAGACCTGTTCTACTCGTTGCAAAACAAGCATCATGTACGAAACAATGAAGAATTGCTCGCCCTGTTGGAAACCTTGCGCAACGAAGTGGCCTCTTATTCTGATGACCGCGGGCTCTTGGCCGAAATGGAAAAGGAGACTGCCCAATTAGAAAAAAAAGTTAGAGAATTGGCCAAAAGAGTGTCCGCATCGCGCAAGGAAGCCATACCTGCACTTGTGAGCGCCATGGAAGATCGTCTGCGAAAACTCGGCATGACCGAAAGCAAGTTTGATGTATCAATCCAACCAACAGACGAATTGCATGATAATGGCTCTGATTTGGTCACCTTCTTGTTCTCCGCAAACGCCGGCATAGCACCCGCTGACATGTCGAAAATCGCCTCTGGAGGTGAAATGTCGCGCATCATGCTCTGCCTCAAATCCATCATCACAGACTCCATGTATCTGCCCACCATCATTTTCGATGAAATTGACACGGGTATCTCTGGAGAGACGGCCTCCAAGGTCGGACAGATGATGCAAGCCCTTGCGAACAACCATCAGGTTATAGCCATCACGCATCTCCCCCAAATTGCCGCTCGTGGACAGCATCACTATCTGGTTTATAAACAAGTTGTTGAAAACCAAACTTATACGCACATCAAATCGCTCAACATGCAGGAACGCGAACAGCTGCTGGCCACCATGATGAGTGGTGAGAATCGCACGGAAACGGCTGTTGCTTCCGCACGCGAGCTGCTTAAATCAAGTCAAAAATAACAAATCCCATATATCATGAAAAAAACACTCATTATTCTCTTAGCGATGCTCTTCTGCACCTCCCTGTCCGCGCAAAACCGGCATCTTACCCCAGAGAGAAAATTCGTTTACATGACCTCAGTGGGTTATGCCACCGGCCTCGGACAAATCGTACTGGAGCAGCAAACCGTTCAAAACCGGAACTTTGACATTTCCGTCAACCAATTGTTGGGATACCAATTCAACCCCTACTTCCAATTAGGATTGGGCGCTGGATTCGACTTCTGGAAACACACGGCATTCATCCCTGTGTATCTGAATATCACCGTGAACTTCACCAACACCAAATTCGTTCCTCTGTTCTACACCAACTTGGGGTACAGCTTCAAATGGTATGTCTCCTCCATACCCGAGAAAATGGACCGCGTGGTTCACGGCACGAAAAGAGGCCCTATGGGCGAAGCAGGCCTCGGCATGAAAATCAACATCAACGAGAAACTCGCCATTGTCCTGGCTGCTTGCTATAAAGTCCAATACACCGACATCCGTTACACCATCCTGCAACCCGGCGATCAGGACTTTTCCGCCTACTCCACCAACAAATCCGCAAACGTACTTTACCACTTTGCCGGGGTTAGGTTAGGATTACAATATTAATTGAAAACACTATGCGTTGTATGATTACAACAACAACCAATATATAGAACCCTTATGAGCAATGAGTTAACCTATACCGCCGCTTTTGAAGAACTGAAGGAAATCGTGGACCAATTGGAAAACGACAGCATCAGTGTGGACGAATTGTCGGAAAAGATGAAGCGAGCCACCAAACTGATGAAAATCTGCAAGGACAAATTAACTAAAACAGAGGAAGAAATCAACAAAACCATTTCCGAACTGTCTTAAATGTCCACTTTTGAACTCATTTCTCCTGAAATCGAGGCCTACTGCGAGGCCCACACCACCGAAGAGCCCGATTTGCTCTATCGGTTGAACCGTCAGACCCATCTGCAGACCATCAACCCCAGAATGGCCTCTGGACAGCTACAAGGTCATTTCCTCTCTTTGATTTCCAACATGATACGTCCAAAACGGATTTTGGAAATCGGCACTTTCACAGGTTACTCCGCACTATGTCTGGCAACAGGACTGACCTCAGACGGTATCCTGCACACCATCGAAATCAACGAAGAATACAAAGACCGTATCCGCAACTATTTTGCTGAAAGTCCATACAACCACAAAATCAAACTTCACATCGGAGATGCCAAAACCATTGTCCCCTCACTGGATGCTCAATGGGACTTGGTATTCATAGACGCGGAAAAAACCGATTATCAAGAATATTACGAAATGGTTTTCCCGCAAGTCCGAAAGAATGGTTTTCTACTGATTGACAATGCCTTATGGAACTGCAAAGTGGTTCAGGAAGTTCAACATAACGACAAAGAGACCCAAGCCATATTGGAATTCAACAACAGAATCCAGCAAGACAAACGCGTCCGAAACCTGTTGTTGCCTTTCCGGGATGGTATCATGATGATTGAGAAATTGATATGATGAGAATAGACATACTGACTCTTTTTCCGGAAATGTTCCCGGGTGTTTTTGGAAGCTCTATTTTGAAACGGGCTGCCCAAAAACAGTACATCGAGATATATACCCATGACATTCGGGATTATACCTTCGACAAGCATCGCCGCGCCGACGACTACCCATTTGGTGGGGGTGCGGGCATGGTGATGATGGTTGAGCCCATCGCACGCTGCATTGAACAGTTGCAAAGCGAACGGGAGTATGACGGCATCTTCCTGATGGCTCCTGACGGCACCACCTTCAACCAACAGAAAGCCAACGAGATGTCGTTACTCCACAACATCATCCTGTTGTGCGGACACTACAAAGGTGTTGACGAACGGGTGCGAGAACTGTACATCACCGAAGACCTCAGCATTGGCGATTATGTGCTGTCTGGCGGCGAGTTGGCGGCCATGGTGATTTGCGATGCCATCGCTCGCGTGATTCCCGGCGTCATCAGCGACGGCGCATCCGCTCTTTCCGACTCCTTCCAAGACAATCTGCTCTCCGCCCCGGTTTATACCCGCCCTGCCGACTTCCGGGGGCACCGCGTGCCCGACGTGCTCCTTTCCGGTAATCAAAAACTGATTGACGAATGGCGCATGGACCAACAAATCACTAGAACACAAGAACGACGACCAGACCTCTTAGACCATGAATAAGCTCCATTCCTACTTCTTGTCCTTAAAGACTTCTGACCCTTATTTCAATGTCAGTTACATCCTGATGATGCTGATGATGGCGCTCCTGCCCTTCACCACTTTCTTCATGTGGCCCATTGGCGTTTTGCTGATGTTAATATGGGCTTTCCAAGGGAACTGGCGCGAAAAATGGGAAAACTTCAAAACCAATGACGGCATTCCTTACGGATTCTTTCTGCTCGGCATCTGCCTCATACCTTTGCTTGGGTTCATCAACTCCGAGAACATGCCCATTGCCTGGCGCACGTTTGAATGCTATATCTGGTTTTTCTTCACCCCTTTCATATTTCTAACCACCTCCGCTGAACTATGGTCCAAAAGGCATATCAGCACGTTATTGTTTTTGTTTTCGGTGAGCGAGGTTGCACTCCTCATCTTTTTCTTCACCCGAGGAATTTTAAAAACCATTGAAGCGGGCAATGCTGGCTTCATGTTCAGCGACATATATTGTTACGACTATCACCATGCATACGTGGCTTTGTATGCCACATTTGTTTACATCCTTGTTTTCTACTATCTAATAGTAAACAGCCACTGTATTTCAATCAAAAGAAAGGCTTTTCTATATGCAACAGCATTATTTATAGCCGTTAGCATCCTTTTCCTGTATTCCCGTGCCGGTATCCTCATATTCTTATTTATGCACGTAGTTTGGAGCGTCTATGCCATCTGCCGCAAACCCACCCGATGGAAGGTCATCACATTGATATTGGTTATCGTGTTTGCCTCCTTCGCGGTGTTCTTGATTTCAGCACCCGACAATCGTTTCACGAAGGACGCCCTCACTTTAGGGAGCGAAGACGGCAAAAGACCTGATCCTCGGCTGATTATTTGGCAGGCCGCCTGGGATGGTGCCGTAGAGAATCTTCCTTTGGGTGTGGGCACGGGCGACGGCAATGACATGGTGGTAGAAAAGTACCACGATAACGGTTTTTGGGCTGACCGCGATCATTCTTACAACGCTCATAATCAGTTTCTGTTTGCCCTGCTCACCAACGGCATCCTAGGACTTATTCTTACCGTACTCTATTTCCTTGTCCCGCTCTGCACCGCAATCAAGCACCGCGACATGATGCTGTTCAGCATATTTCTTCTGCTGTTTTTCAACTGCATGGTAGAATGCATGTTCGACCGGCGCGCAGGCGTTGATTTCTTCGCCATTATGATTCCGTTATTCATTGTTAAAGCTCATTCTTTCCAAAACCAACAAAATTCCCTGTCATGAAACGAACCATTTCCATTTTCTTACTAATTTCCCTCTTTTTTAACCTCTTTGCGCAAGAAAAAGAGACTTATCTTTATGCGGTAAAGGACACTTCTAAGCTATATATGGATGTCTATGCGCCAAAAGTACAGAACGAGCAGCAGGGCTGCCTGTTTTTCGTCTTCGGGGGTGGCTTCGTAGGCGGGAAACGTGACGACAACCAAGTGCAGAAAGTTAAGGATTACTATACGGACAAGGGCTATGTGGTCATCGCCATCGACTACCGATTGGGTATGCGCGGCCAGTCAAACTATTCGGCACTAATTGCCCTGAAAAAATTCGAAGCGGCCATTTACATGGCTGCTGAAGATCTTATCTCCGCACTGGATTATACCCTGAAAAACCTAACCGACACGAAAAAATACAAAATCAACCCGAAGAACATCCTGGTGATGGGCAGCAGTGCAGGGGCCATCACTGCCCTGCAGGCCGACTATGCGATGTGTAACGGGTATCTGAACAGCAACATTCTACCTGCCAATTTCCGCCTGGCCGGGGTCATTTCATACGCCGGAGCGATATTCTCCACTCAAGGAAAGCCAAAGTACAAAAACTGCGCTCCCGCTCCCACTTTGTTCTGCCACGGCACGAAAGACCATTTAGTAAATTACAAGAAGACCCAGATTGCCAACATCGGCTTTTTCGGATCTGATGCCATCGCCAAGCAGTTTAAGAAAAACAGTTATAGCTACCATATCCGCCGCTATCCGGGCCTCGGTCATCAGGTGGCCGGCATCTATAACAACGAATTTGCCTTTATCGACCAGTTTATCAACGAACAGGTCTTTTCAAACAACTGCATCCAAATTGACGAAACTTATTACAACGCAAGCATCGAG
The DNA here is from genome assembly GCA_902786595.1 of uncultured Bacteroidota bacterium. Taxonomy (GTDB): domain Bacteria; phylum Bacteroidota; class Bacteroidia; order Bacteroidales; family WCHB1-69; genus F23-D06. Next base: position 49,460 of record CADADB010000013.1, read on the forward strand.
CCAAAATGGATGAAATTGCGGGTCCGCGACCTTAAGAAAGTGGAACAGTAGCTAACAGCCAACTACTTCACCAACGTCACCGTACCGAGGTACTCCTTATCCTCTTCGTTGAGGTTAATTAACTGGATTTTGTAAACATACACTCCTTCGGGGCACATTTGGCCATACTTGTTGCGGCCGTCCCAGTAGTCGTAAGGATTCTTGGTGGAGAAAATCAGCATGCCGGAACGGTCGAAAATCTGCATGGAATAATGGTCGGGATCCACGCCTTCGCCTTTCGGGGCAAATGTCTCGTTCATACCATCACCATCCGGAGTGAAAGCATTGGGTATATAGAAGAAATACGGCACTGATACCGACACACGCGCCTTGGCAGAATCCACACAGCCAAATGAATCGACAGCCGTCAGGGTGATGGTATAGAAGCCAGATCTCACATAGTCGTGGGTAGGATCATCCACATCCTGGATGATGTTGACATTGGATGCCGCATCGCCAAAGTTCCAGAACAAATGGTAATAGTCCTCCTGGGAAGTGTTGGAGCAATGCACCGTGCCTATTCCGTTCTCCACAAAGATCTCTGTCGGGGAGGCAATAAAGGTAGGAACGGGCAACGGCATGACGACAACCGTGAACGTGTCCGTGACGATGCAGTTGCCTTCCATTGTGGCAGACACGACGTATTCCTTTGTGACCTGCGGCGTTATCGTTATGGTAGAAGTAGTTTGGCCCGTGTTCCAATGGAAATTATTGGATGTGGGGTGTGTGGCCGTGAGAACGTAGGAATCCCCCAAGCAGATGGAGTCTATATCCAAATCGGTATCCATTCCTGTGATAGTAGGAAGCTGCAAGTCAGTGACCTTCACCTGCACGGTATCATGCTGGGTGCAACCGTTTTCGAAAGTTACGGTAAGTGAGTAGGTCCTGGTCTGAAGCGGGGCAACGGTATCAATAGCCAGCGTATCACCGGTACTCCATTGATAACTCATAGGAGAAACGCCCAATGAGGCATCATAACTCATGGTGAGGGAAACGGAATCGCCAGGGCAAACCGGCACATTGCCATTGCTGCTAGCCAGTGAAATCTTAGGAATGTTCACATTGATGATGGTGGTGTCATAGAGTACAATCACGTCACCCACAGCATTCGTGTACCTATATTCGGAAATGTACCTTGTGGTGTCTGACGGACTCACCGTGACCACGCGGTTTTTGGCGTGGGGGTCATAGCTGATAATATTTGACTCCGCCACAGAATTCTCATACCATGTGAGTTCCCCGTTCTCATCCAAAGGCGTTATAGGGGTGAACCTCCAAGCTTCGTTATCGATAGACCAACTGGACATGTCGCGGCCCGGAGCCAACAAAATCTGCGACGAGGTGGTGTTCTGCAGACCAATGACACCTTCGCCGTGAGGATTCGTAGTGGCGCAACATTTCCTGTGCTTCACATATACGTCAATGATATTCGTTCCTTCATAAAGCACCATTTGATAAGTATTGTAATTTTCGTGTGGCAATTGATTATTGGAAGACACCAATCCATATAAGCCCACATTCAAATAATTGAACACAAATGCCCTACAAGGATACTGTCCTAACACCCCCACTCTAACATTACCTTGGCCAAGACCGTCGTTTTTATTGGTGTAATAACGGCAGTCTATATCCTCATACACGCCATAAACGCAATTCTTATAGACATAAGGATTGGCCGAATAGGGCGGCGTGGTGGAGGGTGCAGAATAAGAATATGTACAACCGCCAGATTGGGGAGTCATGGAAATCAACCCGTTCGTCCCAGGATAAACGGTGGTATAAGGTTTTCCGAAGAAAATGAACGTGAAAGGAAGCTGCACTCCCGACAACCAACTGTCGTCAGAAGATGCTCCGATAGAGGTTCCTTCATTGTAGGCAAAAAGCATATTTTCCTCATCATACGGAATCTGCTCCACCTTATAGTCACTGGTATATTGACCAGTGGCAATAACGCCGGCTTGGAGCAACACCACCGGATTCGAACAGTCGAACTCAATCACTTTCGGGTTGGGGGAATTGGCATAAATTCCGCCAGGGGTATTGGTGACTGAAGGACAAGGATTACCGTCTTCGCTCTCAAACAGCTCAGGCACGCAAGTGATTTCCGCCTTCCATCCGGGCTTGCTGGCATCACCTGTACCGCTTACATAGACAAACGAAAGCGTACTGGTGGAAGAGAAAAGTGTAGGCGGTTTGTTCCCTGTGGTATTATCCAGCGTTGAAGTGCAAAACTGACCGATGAGTCGCTTGTTTGGGTCATAATACTGGCCGTCATAGATTTTCAGCACGCCATTGACATTGAATTGGGTGAACTCGCATTTGATATGTGTCCCTATCGGGGAGGTGAATTCCGTAAAATTATTGGCAGGGTTTGTATTGATGTTTCCAGTAGGTCCACCAGAATCATAAAAGTAGGCGTTACAGGTAACCCATGTTGTCCCCTCCCCGTAATTGATTTCCATTGTCTGGGGATCGTAGGCATACACCTGGGCTCTCCAGCCGTCCCTCAAACCGGGAATATCCACCGAATCGGATTTAAAGACAAATGTCATGGCTCTACCCGAGGCAAACAATTCACCGGGAGAGTTCACCATATTATATACTCCCAAGAGGTGGTCCACGTCAATATTCGATGCATCACCATCATAAATCCATAAAGTATCTCCTTCGCTCATGGCAAACTCCTCAAATAACACATATAGCCATGTATTTTGCACACCCGTTCGCAAAGTCATGGTTTCATGCAATCCTTGCGCAAAATAGCCGTCAGGGTCATTGTTGTCTCCAGGATAACCCGGCACTCCGCCCGGGTCGTAGAAAAATCTTGGCTGATCGTCAATATCCATCACCAGCGGAGCGGATCCCATAATAATAACATCTTGAGCGACAAGCTTTTGCCCAGCAATCAACAAAAATAGCAGTATGCTTAATTTGAGCGTCTGTTTCATCATTTTTTGTAAATTTGTTTTTATATAACGTATAAGCAGGGGAATTGTTACAGTGGAAACGAATTATTTGCGTCTCGCTATTTAAGGTCTGTAGATTACCATTTACAGATGACATTTCGAAAAAAAATTTTAGACAGTGCCTTTCGATTTGAAAAAAGTGTATTTTTGCAGCCGCAAATCGGACGGGGTGTGGCGCAGTTGGTAGCGCGCTACGTTCGGGACGTAGAGGCCGGAAGTTCGAGTCTTCTCACCCCGACATTTTTGTAGAGACGCAATACGTTGCGTCTCTACTTTTGTTTAAAAAATGTATCTTTCCTCTGAAATTGTAGAGACGTTTCATGAAACGTCTCTACAGCGTCAATTTCATCTGTCTGTGTGTATTCGTATTTTGTGTACATTTGCACCCCAAAATCGGAAATTATGACCAGACTATATAATACATTGGTTGTTGCTATTATCGCGTTGCTTTGTGTCGGCTGCTCGCACACGGAAACCACCTATTACCCCAACGGCAAAACGCAGTCCGTTATCCAATACAGGGGAAAGAAAGAACACGGCAAGACCGTCTATTACTACCAACGCCCCAACACAGTGGAAATCGAGGTGGAAATGAAAAACGGGAGACGCAACGGGGAATTCCGCCGCTATTTCCGCAACGGACTCCTGGACACCTACTGCGTCTATGTGAACGATTCTATCGAAGGATTGGAAGTGATGTACGCGGCCAACGGCTGCAAAAGCCAGGAGTACACCTACGTCCACGGCAGGAAAACCGGTCCCCACAAAGCATATCACCTTGACGGCAGTCTTAAGACTGAAGGCGGGTTCAACAACGATCTTTTCGACGGACCTTGGAACTATTATGACGAACGGGGCGTCCTGGTCGGGGAAGGCCAATTCAAAGACGGCAACGGAGAAGTGACCTTCTACGACAAAAACGGCCTCAAATCGAGAACCACCCACTACAAAAACAACAAAAAAGACGGCCCGGAAGTCTATTACACCCCTTCGGGCGAGATATCCCGCCAAATCATATTCAAAGAAGACCGCATTGTCAGCGACAAGACTGACTCCACATTGCTGAAATAACATGAAGCGATTTTTCGTCATAGTTGCCGTTCTCTCGCTGTGTGTCTGCAACCTGCACGGCCAAAAAAACCGCAAAATTCTCTATAGGGCGGACATGGGATATTATGACGAAGAGGTCCTCTCGGGCGCAAACCGACTTGTCGGCAACGTGAAGTTCGCCCATGACAACGTGGTGGGCTACTGTGACAGCGCCTATCTTTATGACGCAGATAATTATATCCTCGCGTTCGGCAACCCCGTGCGAATCATCATCAGCGACTCCGTCATCCTGTACGGGCGACGCGCCTACTATGACGGCAACATCCGCCAAGCATCCATCGCCGAAAAAGTCAAATTGGAAAATGGAAAGTCTTTCTTGCTGACAGACAGTCTTTTCTACGATCTCAACATCGACTGCGGTTCCTATACCACCGGTGCCAGCATCTACAGCGAGGAGGATACTATGACCAGTGTCATCGGAAAATATTACACCTCAACCGATGACGCCTATCTCCACCAAGATGTCCAGCTTCGCAGCAGCAGCTACGTGATGAATTGCGATTCGCTACGCTACAACGTCTCCCAAAAAACCGCCTATTTCATCTCCCCTACTCATCTTGTAAGCGAGGAAAACACAATATACACCGAACACGGTTTCTATAACACCAACTCCGACTTTTCCATCCTGCATGGCAACGTCGTCCTGACAGGAGACAACCAAACACTCTACGCTGACAGTCTCTATTATGACAAAGGCCTGCACTTCGGAAAAGCTTGGAATAATGCCAAATACATTGACTCTACCAACAATTTCATCCTCCAAGGCAACTATCTCGAGCATTATGAAAAAGGGGGCACTTCCATTGCCACCGACAGCAATTTAGTCATCTATATTGACGACAATAATGACACCCTGTTCCTGCACTGCGACACCCTGAAAGTCGATTTCGACACGGCCTCCAATCCCACCCTTCTGCGCGCCTACTACCATACCAAATTCCGTCACAAGAACATCCAAGGGGCCTGTGACTCTATGAGTTATAATGTCAACGACTCCATCATGATGATGTATTTCAACCCCGTGTTTTGGTCCGACAACTACCAGCTTTCCGGCGACACCGTGCGCTTCATCATCCTGGATTCCGTAAATTCTACCATTGAGCTGTGCAAATCCGGGTTTATTGTGGGTGGCCTATTTGAAGATTCTGAATTCAACCAGATTAAAGGATTGAATATCAAAGGGTTTTTGAAGGATAAAGATTTGCAACGAGTAGATATAATCGGGAATGCCGAATGCATCTACTACATCCAAGAAGAGGACAGCTCGCTAATCGGAATCAACACCTCTATTACCAGCGAAATGCGCATTTATCTGGACAGCAATCGAATACAACAAATCCGGTATTTCGATGCCCCAAACGGGCAGATTCATCCAGACGAGCAATTCGATAATAAAGAGCGAAAATTACAAGGATTCCGCTGGATGGACGCGTACCGCCCCCGGAAGACAGAAGATCTTTTCGTGATGCCCGTGCCCCACGACGTAATTGATAATTGACAATTGAAAGACACATCAGAACATATTCGATTGATACTCAAATCCTTGCCAGAGAAGCCAGGGGTTTACCGCTTTTACGACGATAAAGGCACGGTGATTTATGTCGGGAAGGCCAAGCGATTGAAGCGACGAGTCTCCTCCTATTTCAACAAAGATCACGATTCCGCCAAGGTGAGGATGCTGGTGACAAAAATCCGCGACATTCAAACCGTGGTGGTGGACACCGAATGGGATGCGCTGCTTCTCGAGAACAGCATGATCAAGCAATTCAAGCCGAAATACAATATCATGCTGAAGGACGACAAGACCTACCCTTGGATAGCGGTTACGAAAGAGCCGTTTGCACGGGTGTTCCCTACACGCCGCCCCGATGCCGCGAAGATGCACCTTTTCGGGCCCTACTCCTCCGTGAAACAGATGAACGTGCTGCTGGACCTCATCAACGAAATGTTTCCACTTCGTAACTGCAAGATATTGAAGAACAACGAACGTCCTTGCATGCAATATCAAATCAAGAAATGCGCCGCGCCATGCTGCGGACTTATTACAGAGGAGAAGTATCAGCAGAATATCGAGCAAGCTATACAAATCATCAAAGGAAACCGCAAGGAGGTAATCCGTCAGCTGAAAGAGGAGATGATGCAATACGCTGATGAATGGAAATTCGAACAGGCGGCGGAAGTGAAGCACAAAATCGAAGCTTTGGAGAACTTCATCGGCAAGTCGGTGGTGGTGAACCCATCGCTGACAGACATGGATGTTTTCGGTATGGAAGAAGAAGACAACTGCGCGTATGTCAGCTTCTTACGTGTGGTTGACGGCGCAGTGGTTCAGGCACACACACTGGAAATCGACAACCAAATGGAGATGTCGCGGGAAGATGCACTTTGGGCCGGCATACTGGAAATCCAAGAACGTCTGAACGGTCTCTCTCCCACCCTGTTGGTGCCCTTTACGCCCGCGCTTGCACCCGAAGGTTGGGACATTCAAGTGCCGCAACGAGGCGACAAGCGCAAGCTGCTAGAGCTGGCGATACACAACGCCCATTTCTATCTGTTGGAAAAGAAAAAACGTCAAGATCTGGTGGACCCCAACCGTCGCAACCAACGCGTCCTGCTGGCGCTGCAGGAGGCGCTGGGGATGAAGACTCTGCCGCGCCGTATCGAATGCTTCGACAACTCCAACACACAAGGCGAGGAGCCCGTGGCCGCCATGAGCTGCTTCATCGACGGGAAACCCGCCAAGAAGGAATACCGCCACTTCAACATCAAGACCGTGGTCGGCGCCGACGATTTCGCCTCTATGGAGGAGGTCATTTACCGCCGCTACCATCGACTGCTGGAGGAGGAAAAACCTCTTCCCGACCTCGTGGTCATTGACGGCGGCAAAGGACAGCTCCACGCCGCATGGAACGCCATCCAAGCCCTCCACATCGAAGACCGACTCATGATGGTGGGCATCGCCAAACGTCTGGAAGACATCTACAAAGTAGGCGATGACCTGCCTGTCTATATCGACAAACGTTCCGAAGCACAGAAACTGCTGCAGCATGTGCGCGATGAAGTACACCGGTTCGGCATCACCCATCACCGCAAACGCCGCGGCAAAACCAGCATCGCCTCTATTCTGGACAATGCACCCGGCATTGGCAATATTCTAAAAACCAAACTGTTGAGAGAGTTCAAGAGTGTCTCGAAAATCAAAACCGCCTCCGAAGCCGAACTCGCCGCCGTCATCGGCCCGAAGAAAGCCGCTGATCTCAAAAAATATCTTTGTGAGCAATGACCCCGACATATCTATAATCCTCTTATCATCGCAAACCGCAAATCGCAAACCGTATTATCATGAAAAAACTACTGACTTTCATCACCGCAATCATCGTCGTTTCAGCCACGGCACAAAACAACCAACTGACGCATCCTGCCACTTACGTGGAAACAGTACTGGATGCCACCACCCTGCTGACATTGTCGCAGGAGTTTTCCGTTGACAAGGTGACCCGCAATGCCGACGGAACATTCAACACACGCATCTGTTTGTCATACAAGGATTTCGACAGCTTCCTGGCCAAAGACATCCCCTTCACGACCATGCAACAAATTCGCGCCAACGTGCAAATGGCCTATAATTATGAGGCGATGACTGCCAACTGGAACCGCTATCCGACCTACAGCACCTACACCGCCATGATGGACACCTTCCGCACTCGTTACCCGAACCTATGCGCGATTGACACCATTTTGTCCTCAACTCCGGGCGGCCATAAAATTCTTTGCGCCCATATCAGCAACAACCTCAACGACAACGAGGGCAAGCCATCCTTATTCTACACTTCCACCATCCATGGCGATGAAGTGGTGGGTTATTACATGATGCTCAGACTGATCAATCTTCTACTAACAAACTACAACACAGATACATACATCACCGAATTAGTCAACAATGTGGACATCTGGATTTGTCCATTACACAACCCTGACGGGACCTATTACACCTCTGATGACCAAATCAACAGCTCCCCGATTTCCATCCGGCACAATCTGCATGGGGAGGATTTGAACCGTTCTTTCCCTTTGGCGGGACAAACCATTGCCAAACCGAATTACGAACCTGAAGTGGAAGCGATGATGCAGTTCATGGAAGCGCACAACTTCACCCTGACAGCCAATCTGCACGGGGGTGCGGAGGTCTTCAACTATCCGTGGGACAGCTGGCCATCATGGCAGCACAGCCACGCCGATGCCGACTGGTGGGAGTATGTCGGACACAATTTCGCCGACACTTGTCACGAATATTCTACGTATTACATGTGGGATGAGAACAATGGGGTGACCGAAGGCGGTGACTGGTATGTCATCACCGGCTCTATGCAGGATTACCACAATTGGTATCTCGGCACCCGGCACGTCACCATCGAAGTAAGTGATTATAAAGTTGTCTCCACATCCCAGGTGGGCAGTTATTGGAACGCGGCCTACCACTCCCTGCTGAATTTCATAGCAGAAGCGGAAAACGGCATCCATGGCACGGTCACCGACTCCATCACGGGCGAACCACTCCAAGCACTGGTTTACATTGCCAACCACGACCTCGACCATTCCTACGTGGAGACAACCCTGCCACACGGCGACTACCACCGCCCTATAAAAGCCGGCCAATATTCGGTAACCTATTCGGCTGACGGCTACCTCCCAAAAACCATCGTCACCACCATTGCTGACGGAGAAAAATTAGTACAGAATGTACAATTGTCCAAATCCGTCGGAATTCCCGAATATGACAAAATAGTGAAAATATATCCTAACCCCGCACAGGATTTCATCACGGTGGAATTGTCCGACAACACGGCTATTGACTGTATCTCGCTCTACGACATACAAGGACGACTTGTAGAAACATTTCCTGAAACGCCTCTGCAGTCCACCAAACTGGATGTCCGCAACCTTCCCGCCGGCACTTATATCCTGCACATCGCGACGACCTGCGACTATGAAATTATCCGGAAAATACACGTTTTTTAGATGATACTACTCTCAAACAAAACCACGTAGTTTGTTTTTTTTCTTAGTGATACGAAGGTATAGTTTTTTTTATTACTTTTGCTACGCTTAATTTAAAGTGAATGTTTTTCCTAAAGCTTTGAAAATTAGTAATATAAAATAATTTTTAGTATGAAAAAATTGACAAATAACACTTCTTTGGGCAAACTTATTCTGCTCTGCAATGTGGTGGTGCTCGTTCTTTTCATCATCTCCATGCTGTTTTTGATGAAATTTGACAAGACCAACAGAGCCGTCATCCAAGAACGCGGCCACTACAACAATCTGTATGAACAGTACGCCACCGCACAGCACCCGCTACGCCAAGACAGCGCAGAAGTGGCTTACTACCAGTACAAATTGGACACGCTGCAACAGAAAACTCCCGCCAACAAAGACGAGAGAAAGGCACTTAGCGAAAGCATTGAGGTCACCAAACAGACCTTAGCCGACAAGAAAAAACAACAAGAAGAACACCTGAAGAGTGTGGCTGAACTGGAACAAGAATATACTCCGGCCTTGGAGAACTGGGACAATCTGAACGCCGACAACGCTGCAGCCAAAAAGAAATTCTGGGTTATCGCAGCCCTGACTATTGTCGCTTTCCTCGTCAAAACGTTCCTCTTCGCCGTCTGGGGCGCAAAAAACAACAAAAACCTGCACGAAATCGCCCCGTGGATGCAAAGCGGCATGAAACCTTGGATGTCATACGTGGCTTGGTTCGTCCCTATCTACAATCTCATCAAACCCCTCTCATTCTTCAAAGAAGTGTGGAATGAAACCGACTATGCCCTTGAAAATATCGGTGCTACCCAAAGAGACGAGAACAAAGTTGATAACTCCAATATTTATATGTCTATTTGGTGGGGATTCTTGTTGTGCAGCGTGTGGTTGATGAACTACATTCTGTTCTGCACATTCTTCCGCGAAGGCGCCCTCTACGTGAAAGCCAACCATGGCACCATGGTGGTTGTTGCCATCGTGATCATGGTCATCTGCATGGTCATTGAATCTGCACTGATTCTTAAATACAACAAGAAAAACGTGCAACTGGTCGAAAACGAAGACAAGTTTTAATCCATAATATTAACGGCACAAAAAAGCAGGGCTGAAAACCCTGCTTTTTTTATGTTCATTTACGGGAGCTACGGCAAAACCTTCTCCATCGTTTTCCATAACAAGTCCGCCGTCCTATCCCAAGTGAAAAGCCCTTTTCTGGCAATGCCTTTCTGAATCAATGTCTCTCTTAAACTCTTGTTTTGCTGCAAGCTGCACATAGCTTCCGCCAGTTGATCTGGGTTATACGGATCTACTAATATGGCAGCGTCACCCGCAATCTCCGGCATGGCGGTAACATTTGAGGTGATAATAGGAACCTGCGCATTAAACGAATCCACTATAGGAAGCCCAAAGCCCTCGAAAAGCGATGTGTAAACCATTGCCATGGCACTTGCGGTAAGCTCACAGACAACATCCAATGGTTGGCGGCCAAGAAGAAGCACATCATCGCGATGCCGCATTTTCAGATATGTATCCTCAATCTCACCAGCCCACCACTTTTTGTCGCCAACCACCACCAATTTCGTGGAATTGGAGTCTTTCTCTTTGAAACAGTCAAAAGCCCTGAAAATATTGTCCAAATTCTTGCGCTTGTGAATGAGTCCCACAAAAAGGAAATAATCACATCCGTCCGTGTACCTCCGTTTGACCTGGTCCTGCTGTTCATCCGAAAGTGGTTTGTAGGCAGGATTATCGCCCGAAAAAACGACATCAATCTTCTCGGGATCGATCTGAAATGAACGGATAATATCCTGCCGACTGTATTCCGACACTGTAGCCAGTTGAGTGGCCTGCTGGGCAAACTTCGGGAAAAACCGGTCATAATAACGGCGCACCACAGGCGGCACAAATTCAGGATGATGCAAAAAATTGAGGTCGTGGATGACATTGACCACGGGAATATTCAAACGCGTTGGAATCCATCCATCGGTGGAAAGGAAGATATCCGGTTTTATTTTTTTGATTTTCAACGGAACGCCATACTCAAAAAAAAGTCGCCAAAGGTAGGGATGGCGGGCTTGAGGGTGAACGACTACCGGGGTGATATTATCACTGAAAAGGAAAGAATCGTCAAACTTCCGGTCAAAAAAGAAAAAGAAATGATGTTCGGGATGCGCTTTAGTGATTCGGCGCAACGTCTCATACGTAAACTGTCCGATACCCTCCAATCTGTCTTTCAGCAGCAGACGTGTATTGACGGCAATCCTCATAATATCAAAATGATTTTCGGGCGGATTTACGCAGAATGGGAATCTTTTTTATCGCTACTTGTACGATAAGCGTAATCATCCTGAGCGTTTGGCATTTCGCCGTACTGGTCTGCCCCGGGAGTGGCGGGTTCAATATCTTTGATGTTCAACTGTGTGGTCACCGTATTGTTCCAACGGTTCTCCTCCACATGATAAAGCACATTGAAGGGCTTTGAGTTGCTGATGATTGGGAGTTGGGCCTTTTGGTTAAAGGCAATGCCATCGAAAGAACTTCCCCGTTCGTATGGACTTAATATCTTACATTTCAAATGTTTGTCACCCACAATGCGGGCATTCCCTTCATCCACTACACCATCTGTCTCAAAAACCGGTTCCATGTTCCCTGGACCGAAGGGCGCGAATTTCTTCAGATTTTTCAAGAACTGAGGTGTGATTTCAGAAAGCTTCAGCATCATATCGACCGTGATTTCCGGTTCGTATGAAGATTCATCAAGATTTTCCTTCACATACTCCTCAAAACGCTGGGAAAACTCCTCCAGATTCTCCTGTTTCATGGTCAACCCTGCGGCGTACTTGTGACCACCGAAGTGCTCCAACAAATCAGCACAAGAGTCTATGCCATCATAGATATTGAACTCCTTGACTGAACGGGCGGACCCTGTAATCAGACCATCATCTGAACTCATCAACACGATGGTGGGCTTGTAAAACTCCTCCACCAACCGCGAGGCCACAATACCAATAATGCCCTTTTCCCACTGAGGATTATAGATCACTATACTTTTCCGGTTCTCGAATTCATGGGAATTGCGGATCATGTCCATCGCTTCCTCCGTGGCATTCTTGTCCTTCTGCTTCCGCTCGTTATTCTGCTTGTTAATGCGGTTACTGATCTCCAAAGACTTGTCCTCGTCCTCCACAATAAATAACCGCACGGACTCCTTCGCACTTTTAATTCTGCCGGCAGCATTGATGCGGGGTCCGACATAAAACACCAAGTCAGAAATGGATATCACCCGAGTGAAAAAGGTGTCTTCACTGAATGGAGGATACGTCCGCATCTTGATTCCCGCCTGATCCAAAATGGCGCGGATGCCCATGCGCGGGATTTTGTTGATCATTTCCAGTCCGAAATGGGCCAGAATACGGTTTTCGCCCGTAATAGCCACGATGTCGCAGGCAATGCTGACGGCCACCAAGTCCATGCGTTTCAGCCACAACTCGTCAGGAAGCTCGTTACGGAAACAATATCCCTGCACCAATTTGAAGCCCACGCCACAACCGGAAAGTTCCTTGTAAGGGTATGTACAATCCTTACGCTTGGGATCCAAAATGGCCAGTGCATTGGGCAGCGTGTCGCCCTCCAAATGGTGGTCGGTGATAATGACATCTATGCCATATTGATTGGCCAAATCAACCATATCGTTGGCTTTGATGCCGCAGTCAAGGGAAATCAACAAGTTGATGCCATTTTCTTTGCAATAGTTGATGCCCTTTTCCGTAATGCCATAACCTTCCGTATAACGGTCAGGAATATAATACTTGATATATTCGTGGGCATCAGAGCCGCGAATTTCACACAGGAAAGAATACACGAGTGCCACGGCGGAGGTACCGTCCACGTCATAGTCACCATAAACCATGATTTTCTCGTCATGGACGATGGCTTTCGAAAGTCTATCCACGGCGACAGACATGTCTTTCATCAAGAACGGGTCGTGTAATTTTTCAATATCGGGTTCAAAAAAGTCGCGGGCCTGCTGAACCGTGGAAATGCCACGTTGGGCGAGCAGGGTGGCAAGCGGCCGCTCAAGTCGCAGATGCTCACACAGTTGTGAAACAACTGCTTCATCTGGAAGCTCTTTTTTAACCCAATGTTTTTTCATTTTACTACAACATTAAAAACCGCTGCAAATATATAGATTATTTTTATACTATATATTTCCAATTTTCATCTTTTTATCTATGTCGGTGATATATTGCTTCATTTTCTTGTCCGTTTCACTGAGATTCCGGATGGTGCGGCAGGCGTGAAGAACCGTCGCGTGGTCCTTGTTACCGCAGTAAGTGCCAATGACAGATAACGGCAGATGGGTGTACTTTTTGGCGAAATACATGCTGATCTGCCTTACCTGAACAATCTCCCTTTTTCTGGTTTTGGCGTTGATGGCATCTACTGAGATACCGAAATAGTCACACACAATCTTCTGGATATACTCAATGGAAATCTCTTTGGCGGTGGATTTCACGTATTTATCAACCATCTCACGGGCGAGGTCGAGCGTGATGTCGCGATGGTTGAGCGATGCCTGGGCCAGGATGGCAATCATGGCGCCTTCCAGCTCCCTTGTGTTGGCTGTAATGCGCAACGCCAGATAATCAATCACCTCTTTGGAGAACTCTATTCCATTGTTTTCCAGTTTCTTAGTGATAATGGCAGTGCGCGTCTCAAGATCGGGAACCTGCAAATCCGTCGCCAACCCCCATTTGAAGCGGTTCAACAGACGCGGCTCGAAACCGGTAATGTCAACCGGTGATTTGTCGGAGGTCATGATTATCTGCTTCTTCGATTGATGCAAATGATTGAAAATCTGGAAGAAGGCCTCCTGAGTCTTGGTCTTGTTGCCCGAAATGAACTGGATATCATCAATGATCAGCATGTCCACAGCTTGGTAAAACCAATAGAAGTCATTGAGGTTGTCGCTCTTCACGGCCTCCATATACTGCTGGTAGAACGTGTCAGCACTGACATAAATGACAATCTTATCGGGAAAGTTGATTTTGGTCTGGATTCCGATAGCGTTAACCAGATGCGTCTTGCCCAATCCCACTTCAGAATAAATAAAAAGCGGGTTGAAGGGCGTCTGACCAGGAGCTTTTGAAATGGAGAGTCCGGCGGCACATGCCAGTCGGTTGCAGTCGCCCACCACATAGTTGTCGAAGGTCAAAGACTCCGAAAGATTGGAGGGAATGCGCTGCTTTTTAATGCCAGGGACAATGAAAGGACCGGGGATATCCTTACGGTCCATCGTGTTGACATCCAAAGGAGGCATCATCAGCGGGTTCTTCACGGCCTTGCGCGAAGCGGAGGGAACCGTGATGGAGGAGTTCTGGTCGGGTGATTTTCCACGCTCCATCAACACCTTGTAGCGCAACTTCGCATCATTTCCCAACAATTTCCGTATAGCGGTGCGTAACAAATCCACATATTGCTCTTCAAGTATCTCCTTGTACCACAAGCTCGGCAATTCCAATGTGAGTTGCTTCTTATCCAATGACACAGCGTTAATTGGCTCAAAGATAGTGGAAAACACCTCTGAAGACACTGTATCCCTGATAATATCCAAACATTGTTCCCAAACTGTTGTATATGAGGGTAGTTCTTTTTCCATTTGCAGTTTACGAAATATTAATAAATTCTATCAGACTTACACTTAATATTTTAGCAAAACAAGCTCTGCTATTTTTTCACCTCGCAAAAATAACAAAAAAAAGTTCAAAATTTTTTTTTCAAACTATTGATTTTTTGAAAAAAAAGGTTATAAATTCCTTTTTCTGCCATAAAAGATACTAAGACAGTAAGTTATGAAACTCTTGGTATTTCCCCACATCTTGCCACGTGTCATTATCGTGCGGGTAGCCGAGAATCCTATGCTTTTCCGCCGCTTCAAGGTAGAACTGCGTGACAGAGTATTTTTCAACAGTGGGAATAGACCGCGCAAAAGCGGTGTTCATCACATGTATGCCGCTGAAGGCAAGACGCAATGGATTCTCGCACGGTCTGGCGATAATCCTTTCCTGCGTCCGGATGTTCTCCCAACCGCACAACCTGCACTCCTCACGGTCAAACAGAAAATAGCGCTGCGTCTGTCGGTTCCGAACCGCCAACGTTGCTTCTGCCTGATGACTTGTATGATAGTCAATCAATTCAGAAAGGTTTATATCAGACAAAATATCAACATTATAGAAAAGCAACAGTTCGCTGTTCTGCCAAAAGGGCTCCGCGAACTTCACCCCGCCGGCCGTGTCCCGTAAATATGCCCGCTCATCGGAAATGCGGATGCCCGCAGCAAGGGGATGTTGTCTCACCGCCTCGATAATCATATCCGGAAAATGATGCACATTGACAATCACATCTGTGACCCCACAACCCATCATTTTATCCAAAGCATTGTCCAACAATGTTTTCCCTTGATATTTCACCAGAGCTTTCGGCCTGTCAGTCGTAAGAGGATACAGCCGTGTGCCCAAACCCGCCGCAAAAATAAAACCAGTAATGTTCATTCCACAATATGCATTTTATGAAAGTGCAAAAGTAACAAAAAGATGTTGATTTCATCTTAAAAAAAAGAAAAAACCATTGTTGAATTCTTTTACTTTTGCAGAATCTAACAATAGAATAACCGAATTATGAAAAAAATCGTCTTTGTCGCCATATTGGGTGTAGCTCTTCTATTTGGGGGATGCAACAAGAAGTTGGTTTCCACGCAATATACCATCGGATGTCTGGGCTACCAATACGGTTCCGCAGAAGGATCTGACTGGGAAGAGCTTCAATCTTATTTTTCCACACAGGTGGAATACAACAAACTTATCACCTTTGAGAGCAAGACCCTTGCTGAAAACGACGCCAAGGCAACCCAATACTTCGATGAACAAGTTAAGAAACTAGACACGGCGTATGTCTGCTCGCTGATGAACGCCTCCGACTATTTCGAATACGGGATAGCCACCCTGAACAAAGACGGAGGATACAGATACCTGCGATTGCTTCGCTTTACTGAGAGCGGAATGACCGAAATAAACAAGAACTAGTCGCGTCACTTTTTGACACGCTCCTTCAACATCGGGACAAACACGAAATCCCCGAAATCCTCTTCTTCATATTCAGAATCGCTGATTTTCACGATTCGTTTCATAACTTGTGATTCCTCCCCGACAGGAATCACCATGATCCCACCTACAACTAGCTGGTCAACAAGCGCTTGGGGTATTTCCGGGGCACCACAAGTCACAATCACGCGGTCGTAAGGCGCGAACTGCGGGAACCCTTTGAACCCATCGCCATAGCGGGTGACAACCGTCGGCGCAAGCTTGCTCAGCAGCGGCCTCGTGCGGTTGAACAGCGTGATCTGCCGCTCCACCGTGAAAACCCTCGCCCCCATGGCAAACAAAATGGCCGCCTGAAATCCTGAGCCCGTGCCGATTTCCAGCACTTTCATCCCTTTGCTCACCTCCAACAGTTGCGACTGGAATGCCACCGTTGACGGCTTCGAGATGGTCTGGTCTGTGGCCAATTTCAAGGCCTCATCCTCATACGCGCGAGGCCATAACAGCGACTCCAAAAACAGATGTCGCTCCATCTTGTCAAAAGCCCCAAGCACGTTTTCGTCTGTGATGCCCTTCTCCCGAAGCCCTTCAATCATCCGTCTCTTTTGCCCAAGAAGAAGATAATTTTCTGTTGCCATAATCCGATTTTATTCTGATTTTCCACCGTAGAGACGTTTCCTGAAACGTCTCTTGTCCTGAAACGTCTCTACAAGAAGTTAGAATCCAAAGGAAGACCCATCGAAACAGTGCGTACAAATGCGCTCCTTGGGCAATCCTATCGCTTGTGTAATGGTATCCAAGGTATTGAATTTCAACGTATCCACACCCAGATGCTTGCGGATAATCTCCACCATCTTGGCATATTCAGGCGTGGTGCTGTCCTTGTAGCGATGCAAGTTCTTGTGACTGTCACCCTCCAATTCTTCAATGACCCGACGGGTGATGAGTTCCAGCTCCGTCTTGGAAGCCGAAAAGTTGAGGAATTCACAGCCGTAGAGCAATGGAGGACAACTGATGCGGATATGCACCTCCTTAGCGCCATACTCGTACATCTTTTTCACGTTGTCACGCAACTGCGTGCCCCGCACGATGGAGTCATCACAAAACACGACACGTTTGCCCTTCAGCAGGTCGCGGTTGGGCAGCAGCTTCATCCTGGCTACGTGTTCGCGCATCTCCTGAGTGACAGGCATGAAACTGCGAGACCACGTGGGGGTGTATTTAACGATGGCGCGTTGGTAAGGAATCTGCTTGCCGTTAGAGTATCCGATGGCCATGCCGATACCGGAGTCAGGGATAGGAGCCACAAAATCGACCTCCGTGTCGTCGGTTTTGCCCATGGCGTAACCGAGCGCATAACGCGCACTCTCCACGTTGATATCCTCATAATTTACAGACGGATAGCCGTAATAAATCCACAAGAACGAACAAATCTGCATCTGATAGTTCGGGGCAAGCAGTTGCTGGAAACCGTCAGCAGTCACCTTGACAATCTCTCCCGGCCCCACAAAATACTCGGTCTGGTAATCGAGGTTGGCAAAGCTGTGGTTGTCGAACGCGACAGCATGACCGAAGTCGTTCTTGCCAATCACGATGGGAGTACGCCCATAAAAGTCGCGAGCGGCAATAATACCGTCCTCCGTCAGAATCAGAATCGAGCAAGACCCCTTTATCTTGCTATACACATATTGGATGCCCTCAACAAAATCGTGTTTGCGGGTAATCATCAGTGCAACGAGCTCTGTGGGGTTGGTGGTACCGGCACTGAGTTCCGTGAACTGTTGGTTGCAGTCCAAGCACTCTTTTTCCAACTCGCTGACATTATTGATCTTAGCCACTGTGGAAATAGCGAAACGCCCGAGATGGGAGTTCACCACGATGGGCTGCGCATCTGTGTCGCTGATAACTCCAATGCCGGAATTACCGATGAACTTTCCGAGCTCCGCATCGAACTTGGTACGGAAATAGGTGTTCTCAATATTATGAATAGAACGGCGGAATAGTTTGAGATCCTGATGATAGGTCACTATTCCGCCTCGTTTTGTGCCAAGATGGGAGTGATAGTCCACCCCGTAAAATAAATCCGCAATGCAAGGTTTGGTTGATACAACACCGAAAAATCCACCCATAGGTTTAAGGTTTTTATTTGGTTATTAAAACATTACATGTTGGAAACAAACTGCTTTCAACGGGGTGCAATAATACGCTTTTTACAAAAAAAACGACACTTAAATGCCGCTTTTTTTTGAACAAAATTTGTTGATAACGCATCCGTAGCAGGGAAATCACGAAAGCTTTACGATTTCTTCGTAGATCAAATCAATCGCGTTCGGCAGTGCGAAACGTTTGATGTTGTCACCTAACGTCTGCATCCGATGCGGATCAGACACCAGCTGCATCAGCGTGGGAACCAGCTTTTCAGGAGCATCCTTGTCGGCGATGAACAGCGCGGCATCCTTGGTGGAGAGCGCTTTGGCATTAAAAGTCTGGTGATCCTCTGCGGCGTACGGGAACGGCACAAGGATGGTGGGTGCCCCCACGATGGCTAATTCCGCAAGTGCGAGAGCGCCTGCCCGCGAGATAATCACGTCCGCCATGCTGTAGGCATCATTCATGTTCTTGATGAACGGCACGATGCGGATATGCTCGTCCTGTTGTTTCAACAGCTCAGGGTCGATGTTCTTGTAGAACTGTTCGCCAGTCTGCCACAGCAGCTGCAAATCGGCCTTGCGGAACTCGTCGAGATGCGCCGCCATGGTCTGGTTGAAGGTGCGGGCGCCGAGACTGCCGCCCACCACCAACACCGTCTTCTTCTCCGGCGTGAAGTTGAAATACTGGTAAGCATCAGGTTTCTTGCGCTCCAGCTCCAAAATTTCCTTGCGGATAGGGTTTCCCGTCTTGATGATCTTCTCCGGCGGAAAAAAGCGGTCGAGGCCGTCGTAGGCCACACAGATGGCCTTGGCATTCTTGGCTAGCATCTTGTTAGTAACGCCGGGATAAGAGTTCTGTTCCTGCAGCAGCGTGGGGATTCCCAGCTGGGAGGCGGCTTTCAGCGCGGGACCGCTGGCAAAGCCCCCCACCCCGATGGCCAAGTCGGGCTGGAACTCACGCATGATTTTCTTGGCCTTGCGCATGGCCTGCAACATCACCACCGGCAGACGCAGATTGCACATCAACCCGTTGAGCGATTTCTCCCTGTGGATGCCGTAAATCTCCAATCCCTCAATAGGATAGCCCGCTTCCGGCACGCGCCGCATTTCCATCTTGTCACTTGCCCCGATAAACAGGATCTTCGCATCGGGATTCTCTGATTTTATCTTGTTGGCGATGGCCAATGCCGGGAAAATATGCCCGCCGGTGCCGCCACCGCTGATGATGTATCTCTTTTCCATAACGGTTTGGTTTTGATGCGGCAAAGATACACTTTTTTGACTTAGACTATGACTATGACTTAGACTATGACTTAGACGCAAAACCGCATCAACGAACCAACGTTGGGAACATTGACTCCTACTTCACCAGCACCACCCATTCGTAATAATTCATTTCCCAAACGCTATCGGAGGTCATCCGTTTCAATTCCAACTCGTTGAAACAGACCAACAAACTGTCGGTGCGATAAATCAGCAACTCGTCCTCATGATCCTTTATCCAAGACCTCGAAGGCGACATGTCCGGACAACCAAGTCTTTGCAACTGCTCCCGGAAAATCTGATTTGCCGAAATTTTCCGGCCGTTTCCAATCGACAGTTGCTCGTCCGCATTGGCTGGGTTTGGTGTCCCGTACATCTTGCTGTAGCCGCTCACATCCACAAGTTCGTCAGTCTTGTGCGATAAATAGACCGTGGGTTGTTCCTCCACAATTACAACTTTTTCCTCTAACGATTCTCTGGCTAATTCTTCCGACCATGCAGAAGCATAACTGGCCGTTTTTTCCGACAATGATGCCAAATAGTCCGACTCCCGGACGATGCCGAATTCGTTTTTCAAGAACATTGTGTCGTTCCTGTCATCCAAATAGTCGAGTGACTGGTAAAGCCTGCGGTGTTCAACCATTTGCAATGTGTCGGCCGGGTCGGGCTCGGGAAGTCGCAAGGTGCCGTCGTCGTTCAGGCGGTCGAGTTGCTTGGCCATTGTGCGCACGCGCTGGACCTGCGCCCGTTGCGCGATCTTCTCGCCACGGAGACTCGGCACCAGCACCGTCAGCAACACGACGGCCAACGATCCCGTTGCCAACGCGAAATAGCCACGGCGGTTGCGGAACAGGAACACCAGCACGCACGCCGTCATCAATGCCCCGACCAACAGCAGGTAGTAACGCGATTCGGTCAGCCCGTAGTCCGCCAAACGACGGGCAACCCCTGTCCAGAAGAGTGCCAGCAGCGGCAAGACGAACAGACTGAAATGGTCGTAGAACCACTTGAAGGGTTGCGGTTCCGTCAGCATCTGCAACATCTTGGCCAACAAGAAGATCACGAAGAAAACCGTCACCATGATGGCGACCCCGCCCTTCGGCAAGTTCCAAGTGAAGAGGATTTTGGCGGCATAGACGTAGAGTACCACGGTGTAAATCAACAGCGCGGGCGTGAGCACCCAGTTCAGCAGGACGGCCCAGAAACGGCGGATCTCAATGGTTTCGGGACGGTCCTCCATGGCGAAGAAGAGCACGGGAGCCAATCCGCAAAATAGCAGCAACGCCGATTGTTCGTACCAGCCGTCCCAAACTTTGCGAGGGATGTCGAAGAGCGTTTGGATGGTGTAAGCGATGGCGGCATACAGCAGATAGAGGATTCCCGCGATGAGCAACGCCCGCACCGCCGACCAGGCCATCTGCACGTTGCGCTGCACAAACGGTTCGTTGTCGGTGAGCCGATGCCGCACACACAACCACAGCGGAAGCGCCGCAAGCACGGCAATCCAATAGGCGGTTTCCTCCACCCAGTCGAGGAGGAACGGCATGGCGAACCCGGCCACCATCCCCGCGAGCGGCAGCAGGTAGAGCAGCAGCCACCCGATGCCGCGTTTGCGCAACGGTTGCAGCGAGTAGGCCGCTACCACCATAAACGGCACCAGTGACATCGGCCGGAACCACCACGGCGCCGGCTCGTTTTCCACATCAAATATATCCGGATGGGAACTTCCATAACATCCAGCCACGCAGACATATAATAGGATGATAATCTCCACGGGATGTCCCTTCACGGCATCCCACACAGCCGCCAGTCCTCGTTGGATTTTCTCTTTTAACGTTATCTTTTCCATATTCAATTGATTCTCATTTCATTCTACAAAAATAAAAATTATCCGCTACCACGGCTTGTGACGTTTCAAAAAATCCTCTTTCTCCTCTTGGCTGAACGTCTGCGGACCGATAGCACCACCGCCGTATTGGAAAGTGCAATGGTCGTTATAGGGAATCAGATCCAGATTCTCCATAGCAGTGGATTTCTCTTCGTCCGTCATAGATCGACTGTTGATAATATAATCATACCTTCCCATTCCCACTCGGCGAAACCAGATTTTCACCAAATCGGGGGTGGTTTGAGAATATTCTATGCCGATACAGCCCATCTTCTTAAGTCGCTGGCGGATGCCGTCGTATTCCTCCTGTGTCAGCCCCACCACGCACATCAACGAATCCTTTTTTTCACGCGCCTCTTCATTCCAAAGGTTTGAATAGTGGTCGTCGCCCTCTCCTGCGACATGGAACATCTCCAGCCTATTCCCCTTGAATTCCAAGGTGACAGCACAACTGTCGGCAACGGCATTTTGGAGATAGCGGTGCAACTCTTCCATTTCAGCATGATGCTTCTCATAATGCTTGGCCATGATGTCCGGATTGCATTGCCGGTCGGGTGCCACCGCAAGGACATAAACGATCACCAACAGCACATTAAGTCCTCCCCATATCACCGCAAGCCGTTGCCAAATATCTCGCCAGCGCAACCCCATGATGAAAAACGCTATCGAAAAACCAATCGCCGGCAGCGTGACCCAACTGAAGATGAAAGCAATCAAAAAGCCAACAAAATCGTCAACCCAGAACAAGACAATTATCGCGGTGACAATCGCGAAAGGTATCAGCTTCAAGATTCCGAAAATGGTCGTTTGTGTTTGCTCTTTCATAATACTGTATTATTAACTACCACCCACTAATTTGCATACTTATATTTACCCATTCCAGAATGATTATTACGCAAATCGCCATCGTCAACGCCAACAATAACGCAATCTTCCATCTTTTCTGTGCAATAGCGAACACGAATGTGGCAAAGCGCAGTATTTTGGCAACAAACAACAGAGCTGCCAGAAAGGGAGCCACATATAGGTAATTCATAAACTCTTTTCCCGTTTCTAAACATAACCAATTGTCTGTCAGGAAACAGAGCATTACGAACACACTCACCGCCGGCGCCACCCACCAATATTTCAACATCAAATTGGATATCTCGTTCATTTTTCTGCTTCTGCAAAATTTTGATTTACATTGATATACAATAATCGGTTTGGGCAGTTTTCACATTATGGCAGGCTTTGCGCCTCGCCTACTCCCAAGCACCCTCTTCTTGAAGATCCCGCATCGACAAATTGAAACGCTTTGTGACCAATGTGTCTTTCAAAGGGTAACCGTCCTTGTAAAATGTTACAAAGACGGTATTCCCTTTCACGACATAATCTGGCTTGTAATATGGGTCATACGTTGAGATGAATTTCCTAAAATGCACAGAATCGGTCAGATAAGAAGTGCATATGGATGTTGTTGTTGCATTTCCGGCATCGACTTCATACCATTCCTCGTACAAACCTTCTGAAATCTTGGAACTACCCAACGGATGCGACTTGTCCTTCAAATCAATGCATCCAACCAATATAAAAGCACTTGCAACAATCAATATCCGTTTCATCACTATACACTATCCACTTTATACCTAAAGCTTCAATAACCCATAACCAATAACCCATAACCATTATTACTCCTTGTACCATTTCACCTTAAGCGACACAAACATCAGCACCGCCAAAATCACGAAGATACCGAGACTGCCGAACAATAAGGCGTAGGTCTCCATCTGGAGCAATACGTACATAAAGACGTAGAGCAGGAACAACAGCGCACCCACCATCAGTGCGGTCTTGCGGATTTTCAGGATGCCCGCCAAGTAGCCCGTGATCAGCACGATGGTCATCAGCATGGCGATAAGGTACGACCAAAGGAAGGGGATATGCTCGCTGAAGGAGAGCAGCAGCGTGTAGAAAACCATCAATGCAGCCCCAATGAGCAAATATTGCACCGGATGGATGGGCGTCTGCCGGCGGTACTCCACGAAGAAAACCGTGGCGAAGGTGAGGAAAATGAACAGGTAGGCGTACTTCACCGTGCGCGTGGTCTGCTGGTACTGCAGCACCGGCACCCTCATCATCACCCCGAATTCGTTTTTCTTCATGCTTACGCTGTGCGAGCCCCCTTCTCCGTAGTCCACCCATTGGGTCACCGACTGCCCGAAATCGCGGTTGAGGGCCAGCACTTTCCACGTCGAGGAGAACCCGCTGTCCGTCACCGTACGCTCGTCCGGCAGGAAGTTGCCCTGGAAGCTCGGCGTGGCGCAGTTGGAGGTCAGCTGCACGGAGGTGCTGTTGCCCACCGGCAGGAACATCAGCGACTCCGAGCCCTTCAGCGGCAACCGTACGGAGTAGGTTGCGGATACCGAATCCTGCATTTCACTTACCGGCACGCGGCAGCACAGCACCGAGCCCAGCTCCTCGTCCTTGTCGGACTTCATTGTGTACTCCTTCCCGTTCAGCCGAAGCACCACGTTCTCCGAGAGCCCCCGGAAATCGCTCAGCGAAATCAACACCTCCGCCTTCGAAATGTCATAGACAGAGTCCACATACTCCGACAGGTCTGGGAGTTGCAGATTGCCGTCCAACGTCAGATCAGCGGTATAGACGGTCACATCGAAATTTCCGCGATGCCGTTTCTCCGTCTTAACATCGCCCTTCACATGCAGGGTTTCGGGCAGAAGATATACATCCTTGTGGTAGTTTTTCCCGGGGATGCGCACCACCGGTCCGATGACCCGTTGCGGCGCACTCCACATCTGCTCCACATCTTTCTCGGCCTCCACCTGGGTCGCGTTCCGCTCATTCACCACGTGCAGGATGATTTGCTGCGGAATGAGCAGAATAAGGCTGATAAGCCCGATGAGGAGAAGCTTCAGCAGCATACGGTCGCTGCGTTTCATTCTTGATTTTTCCTGCATGGCAGGTTTTGTTTGTTCTGCTTGCGGTGTCATTACCGCGGTTGTCGTTTCTGTTGTCATATTTTTGGGATTTATTGGTGATTAATCGTTTCTTCATCGTTCATTCATCGCATCATCGTCTTCATCCGTTCCTCTACCGAGCTTTTGCCCCCTATCGGGGCTGCTCAAGGAAGTAATTTTATTCTACATTCTACATTCTACATTAACAAAGTGCTTTGCATTACAAAGTTTCGAGCCAAAAAAAATTAGCCGCGGCATTCCTTTAAAAAGCGTTCCATCGCGTCAATATGCGCGGCGAAGGCTTCTCTACCCGACTCGGTAATCACATACGTTGTGTTCGGCTTGCGACCGATGAACGATTTCTCGCAGCGAATATAGCCAGCATCTTCAAGATGGCGCGTATGGCTCGCCAGGTTGCCGTCGGTGAGCTCCAGCAGCGACTTCAGCGTGGCAAAATCCGCCGAGCCGCTGGCCACCAGCACCGACATAATGCCCAAGCGAATCTTGCTTTCGAAAACTTTGTTCAAACCATCCAGGATAGCCATTACCTACTCTTTTTTACTGTCGAACATAATAACGTAGAGAATGCCAAAGAGGATGTGCATCACACTGAAACCGAGGAACCAGAACAACAACGCATGTGACATGGTGAAACAGTCGATGATGCCAATAATCAATTCCGCATAGCCGAGGTAGCGTAAAGCAGGGTATGTGTAATGACTGCAGTTGACGAGCGCAAGGCCGTAAAACAATAGCATAATAGAGGAAGTAAGCCCGTAGTGCCCCTGCATCACTAAGGCCATGCTGAGCAGACCTCCTGCAGCGAGAGGGATGAAGAAGTCAAAGAGCATCTGAAACATACGCTTGTCAAAAACAAAACGAAGGTTGTGCCGTTTGGACTTCACGATGGCGAGGACAAAGACTGTGAGAAGGGAAAGCGCAAACAGTCCGATGGCAATCAGCGCTGCAATACGGATGCGCGAAGGCGTGTTGAGCACGGCGAAGCGTTGCAGATTCTCGAAGCCAGGGAGCCAATCCCCTACCCCGATCACCGCTGCCGCCATCGCTGAAGCGACCGCAGCATACAAGCCGATTATAATGATAGACCATCCGCTAACCGCCTGGAAACGTGATGATTTGCTCATCATATCGCGGATATCGTTCAGTGTCTGTCTGACCTCTTTTTCTTCCATAATCTTAAAAGTACTTTGCGCCGCAAAGATACATTTTTTTTAATATGCAACATTTTATCCGAAAAAAAAATCAGCAAATTACCACCCTCCCATTCATCATTCATAATTCATCATTAAAAAAAAAGCGGCTAGGAAACTTGCTCCCAGCCGCTACAAAATTTATAAAAAAGTTGAACGTAGTCTGTTTATGCCAGCCCGCCGCCGCTCATGAACGGAGGCATCTGGTTCGGACGATCCTGGATGGCGCCGAACTGCTCCTCGTACTTGGAAACATTGTCCTGCAACGCACGGAGCAAACGCTTGGCATTCACCGGAGTCATGATGACGCGGGAACGAACCACCGCCTTCGGAATACCAGGAGACAATGAGGCGAAATCTACAAAGAATTCGTTCTCAGAGTGGGAAAGGATAGCCAAGTTGGAATATACACCCTTCGCAACTTCCTCACTGATTGTCAAATCCATTTTCTGTTCTTTCTTATCTTCAGCCATTTTCTTCTATATTCTTAATAAGTTATTTCTTCTATTAATTGTTGTAATTTGGGGCTCGAGACTTGAGACTTTTTTTGGGTATTAGACTTTTCAAAAGTCCTCAGTCCTTAGTCCTAATCTTCCTCCTTTGACGCCATCAGGGATTCGTACTCCTCTTTCGAGCCAACCTCAATGTTCTGGTAAGCACGGACACCCGTACCGGCAGGAATCTTCTGGCCAACGATGACATTCTCCTTCATACCGATCAAGCTGTCGGATTTAGCATTGATAGCGGCCTCGGTCAGCACCTTCGTCGTCTCTTGGAAGGATGCGGCGGAAATGAAACTGTGAGTCTGCAGAGAAGCGCGGGTGATACCTTGCAGAATCGGCTTACCTGTAGCAGGACGGGCGTCACGAGTCTCCACCAGACGCATATCCTTACGCTTCAACAAAGAGTTGATATCACGCAACTTCTTGGCGGAAATAATCTGGCCCTTACGAACAGTGTCGGAATCACCAGCGTCTTCGACAACTTTCTTGTCCCAAATCTGGTCGTTCTCTTCCTGGAAGTCAATCTTATTGATCAACTCACCCTGCAAGAACTTGGTGTCACCCGGATCCTCAATTTCCATCTTGCGCATCATCTGACGCACAATGACTTCGAAGTGCTTGTCGTTGATCTTCACACCTTGCAGACGATACACCTCCTGAATCTCATTGATGATATACTCTTGTACCTTCTGAGCACCCTTGATATTCAAGATGTCAACAGGAGTCAGAGAACCTTCAGACAGCGGCGTACCAGCTTTCACGAAGTCGTTCTCTTGCGCCAAAATCTGCTTGGAGGTCGGGATGAGATATGTCTTCGCACCCTCACCAGAATCCACACGCGGGGTAATCTTCACGACACGATTACCACGTTTCAACTTCTTCTCGAAGGAAACCACACCGTCGATTTCAGACACCACAGCGGGATCGGAAGGATTACGTGCTTCGAACAGCTCGGTCACGCGCGGCAGACCGCCCGTGATATCACCGGACTTACCAAAGGAACGCAGAATCTTAACCAAAATCTCACCAGAATCAATGACTTGACCCTCTTCCACAGCCAGACGGGCACCCACAGGAACGTCAAAGCTCTTGATAATGTCACCGTCCTCGTCAAGGATGTTAATGCTCGGATTCTTCGTCTTCAAACGGCTCTCGATAATCACCTTGTCGTGGATGTTGGTTTGCTCATCGGTCTCCACACGGTAGGTCACACCCTCGATAATATCGTTGAACTGGACCTTACCTGCAACGTCAGAAAGAATCACTGCATTGAACGGATCCCAATCAGCAATCAAAGCACCTTTTTTGATGCTATCGCCGTGCTTATAATAGAGGTTCGAACCGTAAGGCACATTCGCGGAAGAAAGCGCCACACCGGTCTTCACATCGATAATCTTAATTTCGGCAGTACGACCGATGACCTTGTAATAGAACTTGCCCGTATCGTCTGTTTTCTCCAAAGCACGAAGTTCGTCGATACTCAGCACACCATCGTAAGAAGCGATGATGCTGCTGTTGGCGGCCACGTTACCGGCCACACCACCGACGTGGAACGTACGCAGGGTCAGCTGGGTACCTGGCTCACCGATGGACTGTGCGGCGATAACACCGACGGCCTCACCAATCTGCACCATCTTGCCAGTAGCCAAGTTACGGCCGTAACACTTCTGGCAGATACCGTGCTTGGACTCACACGTAGGTACCGAACGGATTTCCACCTCCTCAATAGGAGAATCCTCGATAATCTGACAATATTTCTCCGTCAACTCCTCACCGGCGCGGATAATCAGCTCGCCGGTCTGGGGATGATACACATCGTGCAGTGTCACACGACCCAACAAACGGTCATACAACGTCTCCACGACTTCCTCGTTGTTCTTCAACGCGCTCACGGTCATACCGCGCAGCGTGCCGCAGTCCTCCTCATTGATGATGACATCGTGGGAGACATCGACCAGACGACGGGTCAAGTAACCAGCGTCAGCGGTCTTCAATGCGGTATCAGCCAAACCCTTACGGGCACCGTGCGTGGAGATAAAGTACTCTTGCACGGAAAGGCCTTCCTTGAAGTTGGACAAAATGGGGTTCTCGATAATCTCGCCGCCGGAAGAACCTGCCTTACTGGGTTTTGCCATCAAACCACGCATACCGGACAGCTGACGAATCTGTTCCGCAGAACCACGGGCACCGGAGTCACGCATCATGTGCACCGGGTTGAAGCCCTGACGGTCTTCCTCAATCTCCTTCATGAGGATCTTGGACAGACGCGCGTTGCACTGTGACCACACATCAATCACCTGGTTGTAACGCTCGGTGTTGGTGATGAAACCCATGTTGTAGTTCATGGTGATTTCATCGACCTGGGCGTTGGCTTCGGCAATCAATTTCGGTTTCTCGGCGGGCACAATCACATCACCGAGGTTGAACGACATACCACCCTCGTAAGCCATACGGTAACCGAGAGTCATGATGTCGTCAAGGAACTGGGTACAGGATTTATTGCCGCATTTGATCAGCACGTCGCCGATGATATCGCGCAACGCCTTCTTGGTCAGCAACATATTGATATAGCCATAATCTTTCGGCACCACTTGGTTGAACATCACGCGACCAACGGTGGTATCGACAATCTTCTTGGTACCCTGCCCGTCAATATCGACGCGGCATTTGATTTTGGCATTCAAATGGATTTTCTTTTCGTTATAGGCAATCATCACCTCTTCCGGTCCGTAGAAGATACCGCCTTCGCCAGGAACCTTGTGGTCGGGCGTGGAGGGCAGTTCCTTCGTGATGTAGTACAGACCCAAGACCATATCCTGAGAAGGCACGGTCACAGGCGCACCGTTAGCCGGGTTGAGAATGTTGTGGGAAGCCATCATCAGCATCTGGGCCTCCATGATAGCGGCATTGCCCAGCGGCACATGCACGGCCATCTGGTCACCGTCGAAGTCAGCATTGAATGCCGTACAGCACAACGGGTGCAGACGGATGGCCTTACCTTCGACCAAACGCGGTTGGAAGGCCTGGATACCCAGACGGTGCAACGTAGGAGCACGGTTCAGCAATACCGGGTGGCCCTTCAAGATGTTCTCGAGGATTTCCCATACGACGGGATCCTTACGATCGACAATCTTCTTCGCGGATTTCACCGTCTTCACGATACCTCTTTCGAGGATTTTGCGGATGACGAACGGTTTGAACAGCTCGGCTGCCATGTCTTTCGGCAAACCGCACTCGTTCAAGTGCAAATCGGGACCAACTACGATAACAGAACGACCAGAGTAGTCCACACGTTTACCGAGCAAGTTCTGACGGAAACGACCTTGTTTACCCTTCAAGCTGTCAGAGAGGGACTTCAACGCACGGTTGGATTCCGTTCTCACGGCACTGGATTTCTTGGAGTTATCGAACAGAGAGTCAACAGCTTCCTGCAACATACGTTTCTCATTGCGCATGATG
Source organism: uncultured Bacteroidota bacterium (assembly GCA_902786595.1). GTDB lineage: Bacteria > Bacteroidota > Bacteroidia > Bacteroidales > WCHB1-69 > F23-D06. The sequence goes on from CADADB010000013.1 coordinate 79,146, forward strand.
ACATCAGGAGCTTTGATCTCCATGAGGCGTTTCAGACGATTATTACGGATGATGACACGACGATAGAGGTCGTTCAAGTCGGAGGTGGCGAAACGGCCTCCATCCAACGGCACCAAAGGACGCAACTCCGGCGGAATTACCGGCACCGTCTTCACGATCATACGCTCAGGACGGTTGTCGGCACGCTTGCGGCTGTCGCGGAAAGCTTCAAACACATGCAGACGTTTGAGAAGGTCTTTCTTACGCTGCTGAGAGGTCTCACGGTTTGCGCGGTCACGCAGTTCGTAGGACTCAGCATCCAGATCCACCTTGCAGAGCAAATCGTACAATGCCTCGGCACCCATCTTGGCGATGAACTTGTTAGGATCGTTGTCATCCAGCAGGCGATTGTCTGCAGGCAACTTATCCACCAGCTCGAAATACTCTTCTTCGTTGAGCAATTTGCCTTTCTTGATGTCATCGCTTTCCATAATGCCGCCTTGGATCACGATATATTTCTCGTAATACACCACAGCTTCCACTTCCTTAGTGGCAAGACCCAAAAGAGCACCAATCTTGTTCGGCAGGGACTTGAAGAACCAGATATGCGCCACGGGGACCACCAACTGGATGTGACCCATACGCTCACGACGCACTTTGCGCTCGGTGACTTCCACGCCGCAACGATCGCAAATCACGCCCTTGTAACGGATTCTCTTGTACTTACCGCAGTGACATTCCCAGTCTTTCATCGGACCGAATATCTTCTCACAGAACAAGCCGTCGCGTTCGGGCTTCAGTGTTCTGTAGTTGATGGTCTCCGGTTTCAACACCTCACCATGAGACTGTTCCAGAATCGTCTCGGGAGATGCCAGACTGATGGTTATTTTATGAAACTCCTTACGGGTATTATTATCTTTTCTGAGAGCCATTTTCTTTCAGATGTTTTATTTCTTATTCAAATTTAATATCCAAGCACAGACCGCGCAACTCATTGACCAACACGTTGAAGGATTCAGGAATGCCAGCCACGGGCATATTGTCGCCTTTCACGATGGCCTCGTATGCTTTGGCTCTGCCGACCACATCGTCTGACTTGACCGTCAGAATCTCTTGCAGCACATTGGCAGCACCGTAGGCCTCGATGGCCCACACCTCCATCTCACCGAAACGCTGGCCACCGAACTGGGCTTTACCACCGAGAGGTTGTTGCGTAATCAGAGAGTACGGTCCGATAGAACGGGCGTGCATCTTGTCATCAACCATGTGGTGCAACTTCAGGTAATAGATGTAACCCACGGTCGCCTTCTGATGGAACGGTTCGCCGGTTTCACCGTCATACAGTTGTGTACTACCATTCTCGGGAAGCCCGGCTTCGCGCATAAGCTCGTTGATCTGGTCAATGGAGGCACCGTCGAAAATCGGGGTGGCGTATTTCACACCCATCTTCTTACCTGCCCACGCCAGCACTGTCTCGTAAATCTGACCAAGGTTCATACGGGAAGGCACACCCAACGGGTTCAAGACCACATCCACGGGACGGCCGTCCTCGAGGAACGGAAGGTCTTCCTGACGCACAATCTTTGCCACACAACCCTTGTTACCGTGACGACCGGCCATCTTGTCACCCACGCGCAGTTTACGCTTGTTGGCAACATACACCTTGGCCATTTGCACGATACCGGAAGGCAGCTCTGTGCCGATGGTAGCATCGAAAATCTCACGCGTGCGGCGGGATTCGATATCACGGACCTTAACCAGATAGTTGCGAATCACTTCGGCAACCATGCCGTTCACGCGGCTGTCATTGGTCCACTTGGAAACGGACACCGTCTTATAATCAATGGTGTTCAACAGCTTCTGGGAGAACTTGGAACCTTTTTGCACGATGGGCTCCTTGGTGTCGGCACAAATCACGTGTGCGACCTTGCCGTCCAGAATCTTATAGAGTTTCATCACCAAAACTTCCTTCAAGCTGTCCAACTCCACTTGATATTTCGCTTTGATTTCCTCTTCAATGTCTTTGTCTTTGGCTTTTGACTTTCTGTCCTTGATCAAACGGGACATGGATTTTGCGCCAATGACCACACCGCGCATTGCTGGAGGCGCCTTGAGAGAGGCATCCTTCACATCGCCGGCTTTGTCACCGAAGATGGCACGAAGCAGCTTCTCCTCAGGAGTCGGATAAGATTCACCCTTAGGCGTAATCTTACCGATCAGGATATCACCCTCTTTCACTTCTGCACCCACACGAATCAGACCGTCTTCGTTCAAATCCTTGGTTGTCTCGGCTGAAACGTTCGGAATATCATTGGTCAGCACTTCTTGACCGCGCTTGGTGTCACGAACCTCCAAAGTGAAGGACTCTATATGGATGGAAGTGTACAAATCGTCAGTCACCGCCTTTTCGGAAATCACGACGGCATCCTCGAAGTTGTATCCCTTCCAAGGCATGAAGGCCACCATCAGGTTGCGACCGAGAGCC
>CADADB010000014.1 GCA_902786595.1 uncultured Bacteroidota bacterium
TCTTCTCCGTTCTTCAATTGTTAATTTTTCCATTGTTGATCCGTTTTTGATTTGGTGATTTTGGTGTTTAAAACGGTCAACCTATTTCAGGCATTGACAGGATAACTCCCCTACCCTTCGCATTTTCGTGTTGCGACGCTCGGAAGCGTCCCCTCCTCCGCACCGCCTCGCCCCAACATCCAAAGTTGTCGTCCTAAGTCTAAAGTCTATGTCTAAGTTTAAGTCTAAGTTTAAGTCTAAAGTCCCAAGTCTCAAGTCACAGTGGAATTTCGGTGCGGTCGCCGTGAACTGATCACTGTTCACTGATCACCATTCACTAAAAAATCGTACCTTTGCCGCCGCAATGAAAAAGTGGTTCACACGCAAGAAGGAGGAGGAACGCGCCGTCTCGCTGTCGGCGCTCACCTGGCAGCGTTTCAAGAAGGAACGCCAGGCCATCGTGTCGCTGGCCTACATCGGGCTGGTCATCATCGTCGCTGTCCTCGGCTATCTCATCACCCCCGACTCTACCCCTTTCTGCAACCACCAACAACTCGAAATCGCCCTCCAGAAGCCCGGATTCACCGTGCAGCTTCTGGAACTCAAACCCGAGCAGGACGTGCCCCACGTCAACTTCCTCAAGAAGATGCTGTTCGGGCAACCCGCTGAGTACAAGACCGTTCCCATAGAGTCTTTTCAGGATAACGGCGATTCCGTGACCGTGAAACTGTTCCAACAGGAGTACTACGAGTCCTACGCCAAGGCCGACCTTTCCCCGCGCATGGTCAAGAAGCAGCGGTTCCTGCTCGGCACCGACCGCTATGGCCGCGACGTCCTCAGCCAGCTGATGATCGGCGCGCGCGTGAGTCTCTCCGTGGGCTTCCTCTCCATCTTCATCGCCCTGTTCATCGGCACTTTGGTGGGTGCCACCGCCGGCTACTACCGCGGCAAGGTCGATGACGTGCTCACCTTCCTCATCAACGTGGTGTGGTCCATCCCTACCCTGCTGCTCGTCATCGCCATCAGCTTCGCCCTCGGCAAAGGGTTCTGGAAAATCTTCATCGCCATCGGTCTGACCATGTGGGTGGATATCGCCCGTGTGGTGCGCGGACAGTTCCTAAGTCTGCGCGAACAGGACTTCGTGGAGTCCGCCAGAGCATTGGGATACAGCAACTTCCGGATTATCGTCAAACACATTCTGCCCAACATCACGGGCACGCTCATCGTGATTGCGGCCTCCAACTTCTCATCGGCCATCCTGATGGAGGCGGGTCTGAGCTTCCTCGGTCTGGGTGTGCAGCCCCCCACCCCCTCCTGGGGCATGATGATGAAAGAGAACTACGCATGCATCGTGCTGAACAACGCCTATCTGGCCATCATCCCCGGCGTGGCCATCATGCTGCTGGTGCTGTCGTTCATGCTGATAGGAAATGCGTTGAGGGACGCGATGGACGTGCGGAGTTAATGCTGAATGCTGAATGTTGAATGCTGAATATTTTTAAAAGAAATTTAATTTTCTTATATGTGGTTTTTAGAAAATTATTATTTTTGCGGCGTAATCTAAAAACAAAAGATCGTTTGACATGTTTATAAAAATAATTGAAGCACAATATATTGACGCATACAAAATATGGGTGTGTTTTAATAATGGGGATTGTCGGATTTTTGATTTTGCGACCATCATTGATAAATATCCCGTTTTTGAACCTTTAAAAGATATTGAATTGCTGAAAAATTTCCGCTTGGCGGACACACTTGAATGGATGGACGGGAAAATTGATATTGCTTCGGAATATCTATATGAACATGGTATTGTTGCGTACCCTAACAAGGAAGTCGTACTTGGATGTGTAGCAGAAGACAAAAATACGTTCGTTCAAGACCCAGAAATCATGGAAATTGCCCATAGCTATGCCGAGGTCAAACAAGGAAAGGCAAAGACGAACTCTATCTCAAAACTGCTTAGCGAACTATGAGTTATCAAATAACTACCATACCTAATTGATTTATTTCATCATTTTTGCACAAAAGACGGATCGCGACGAGATCGTGTTTCTTTCAATATACGACAAAAGTGAGCATGAAACCATTACAGACAAACAAATAAGAGATGCATTGAAGTCTGTATAGGTCATAGAAGTCTTTTCAACCATCTCTCCAACTCTCCTACCCGCGCGCGGTACTTCGCAATTTGCCCTTCGATGAAGTCGTCGCTGAATTTGCGGTCGCAGAAGCCGTTGCCCCGCGCCACGTACTCGTCGTCTTCCAACGAACCGTACAGGTCCAGATAGTTGTCCAAATACTCCTGGTTTTCGCGCAACAGGCGCTTCAAGTCCTCAACATCGGCCTCGAACGCCTCGCCGGTGGAATAGCGGTATGTTTTCTTTTTCTGCATATTCGGTTTTAAGACTATTCTTGTTTTTTTGACGACAACTGGGACAACTTTGGACAACTTTTATTTCGACATGTAGTTGTTATGGTTGTAGATGTTGTCGTCTATTATTCACTTTGCTTGCCACCGCTTTTCCCCTCTTCAATCGCGGACTCGAGACGGGCGTCGTTTTCAAACAGTTCTTTCACGAATTTGTCTTTTTTATTGTCGGCGGAGGCGTTGGAAACACTCTGGCGCTGTTTTTGGAGTTCGAAGGCGGCAAACTCCTCGTCGCTCACCCCCATCAGCTCCTTGCACTGCTGAAAATCCTCCTTCAGACTCTCCCCAACAAGGCCGCTCATAAAAATGTAAGTGCTATACGGGAACTCCAGTGCTGTTTGCAGATTCCAACAATGGGACTTCTGCAGAAATTCGTTCCTGCACGAATCGATTATCATAGATTCGTAGGAGTCCCGATCATGATAAAATGTGGAAATCATCTCCACAAATCGCACATTGTCGAGGGTGTTTAGCGTTTCGAAATTGGACGAGAAGATTTGTGCCGTGGTATTGTCGAAGTGCTCATTCGGCATACAATGGTTGAAAAAGAATCTCTTTTGCTCGAAAAGCGATGTGTCGCGTGCCACTTCGATTTGCAGTTCAAGTCCTTTTCGAAGCATGGAATCGACATGTTCAACGAGTTCGATGGAACGGTTCATATCGTAGAGCACGTACATCACCATCTGCCGTTTGCTCTTCTCCTTCTGTTTTCTATCGATGAGCGCCGCTGTGCCGAAGGTGAGCACAATGGAAAACGTGGTGGCGATGAAGGTCATCAGCAGATCCTTCAGCCACGGCCACCGCACATAGTTCGAAATTTTGGTAGTGTTCGAAGTCAATTTGTTGTTTTTCGATCCAAATAGCATAATCACAAAATTTAAGCGGCAAAAATACAATTTTATTGTTTCACAAATTTACGTGTCTCGCCGTTCAAATGAACAAGATATACGCCCCGCGGCAGGTCGCTGATTATAACCCTGTTCACCTCGTTGTTGAGCTTGACGGTTTTCACTGTTCTGCCGTTCATGTCGAGGATTTCCGCTGGTGCGTCTGCCTGTTGGACAAAAATGTCAATGAAGTCGGTGGCGGGGTTGGGACATACCCGGAGCGACGGCTCGGGCAGCTGATACTGAGGCACTGCCGTGACCAGACTGTCGGAATGCGCTGCAATCACGGATTCGATCGTTCGGTTGCAGACGGCGCAGAAGGGAAAATAGTTGCGCATCATGCAGTCGGGCTGCGGCCGGTACATGCCGCTTGCCAAATAGCCGGCCCCTTCGTAAGCCCCTACAGCGGGGGCATACAGATTGTTGTACGGTGTAGGAATTGGTGTGCCGGGTGCTACCAGGTCGGCCCATTTCGAGTCAAAATCCACCAACGTGGTCAAATTGGCCTCCCAAGGTTCCACATTCAGGTTGTAAAGCTCTCCCAAAGGATTGCTTACTTCCACATATTCGTCGCCCAACCCCGCGAAAGCATGGCCGAACTCATGCACAATGACGCTGGAGGACGACATATTGCCCGCCGTACTCATTGAATAAAAGTTGTAGAATCCACCACCGCCATAATGGCTGCTGTTCACCAGAATGTAAATCTGGTCGTACGGCGCGTTTGCCGCCACATCCTTGACCGAAAAATAGTCGCGGGTGGTGCAGTAACGGTCGATATAAAAAGTGTAGAAGTGCGAATTGAGGATGGTGCGCACCCATGTCTGCAACGCGGGAATGTCAATGCCACTCTCCTCGGAAGGGGCAAGCACAGCCCTGAAATTGAAATCGTTGATATGGCTGGCGAACGGTTCATGTTGGGAAAAGGCATTCACCAAACTCTGACAATCTTGCTGAAACTGAGCCATTTCAGCGGCGGTATATCCTTCGGGCAGAATCACAACATCCACCTTGCTATCCGGCGTGCCATTAACCAGCACATCCTGAACGGGAAAGATGTAGCGCTGTTCGGTGGTGTTGAACATCTCGCCTGGTTCGTACATCTTGGAGAAAACCTCCTCAAACTCGCCATTGAAGTTCCTGATTTCAAGAATGATATATGCAGGATTCAACGGCAGCGGAACACTCACGGACTCCTCATAGCAGCGTTCCATAATGGTGGCCTCATTGGTGGTCTGCCATTCGCGGAACAGGGTGTTGTAGCCTCTTGAATAGATAAGCGTATTACTTTGGGCATCAATCACTTTCACACGATTCGTCCCGAAGTTGAAAGGATCGATCAGGTTGACCTTGGAGCCCCCGAAATGCGGCTCGAGGATAAAACGCTCGAACACATAGTGAGAACTGTCGGCGTCGCCGCACTGATAGACATCCATGCGCAAAGACCCTTCGTTATGGAAATACTGCGCAAAGTTGACATTCTGCGCCCTCGAAAGCATCGAAAACGCGAGCGTGAGCAGGATAAATATGGACTTTTTCATCTCAAATAAATTTGTCGCAAAAATACACTTATTTCCGTATAGTTTCAAGTTTCAGGTTGCGTGTTTTCCACTATTGCCTATTGCCTATTGCCTTTTGCCTATTGTCTTTTGCCTAAAAAATCGTATCTTTGCCGCGAACAAAAACCTCACGATTATGCAATTGGAATTCACATTTGAAGATAAAGAATTTATGGCACAGCGCGGGAGCGAACCCGCACAGGTGGAGCAGCAGTTCGCCAACTTCGAGAAGGGCTTCCCCTTCGCCGACATCGACCGTCCTGCGACTGTGGATGACGGCATCCTGCGCCTCGACGAGGACCATGTGGCCGAATTAGAGGCCGAATACCCCTACGCCATCGAGGGCAAGAAAATCGAGAAGTTCGTGCCCGCGTCCGGCGCTGCCTCCCGCATGTTCAAGGACCTCTACGCCCTGCTGAACGAGAACTTGGACGACAAACAGCAAGAGCTGGCGAAGACCTTCCTCGCCACCCTGCCCCGCTACCCGTTTTACGAGGCGCTCAAGAAGGTGATGGCCGGCAAACAGATCGACCTTGATGCCGAAATCCAAAAGGGCAACTTCCGTCTCATCATCCAACATCTTCTTGAAAAAGAAGGTCTTAACTACGGCAACCTGCCCAAAGGTCTGCTGCTCTTCCACCGCTACGACAACGAAATCCGCACTGCCATCGAGGAGCATTTCGTGGAGGCCGCGCTCTACGCCACCTCCGGCATCGACGCCTACCTGCACTTCACCGTCTCCGAGCACCATCTGGAGCTCTTCAAGGCGAAAGTGGCCGAAATCCAGCCCGTCTATGAGGAGCGTTTCGGGGTGAAATACCACGTCACCTTCTCCATGCAGGCCGCTTCCACCGACACGCTGGCGGCCACGGAGGACAACCAGCCCTTCCGCGACGAGAACGGCAAGCTGCTCTTCCGTCCCGGCGGTCACGGCGCGCTCATCTACAATGTCAACAACCGCGATGCCGACATCCTCTTCGTGAAGAACATCGACAACGTCACCAAAGACCAGAACATCGCCCCCACCGTTATTTACAAGAAAGTGTTGGCGGCGTATCTGTCGCAGCTGCAAAGCATTCAGTTCCAATATCTTAAAATCTTAGAAGCCGGCGAGGTGGATCCGATGACGCTGTGCGAGATTATGGACTTCGCTGAGAGCAAGCTGATGATTTCCCTCGATGAACAACCCACGGCCGAGGAGCTCTACGAGCTGATGAACCGTCCGGTGCGCCTCTGCGGCATGGTGAAGAACGAGGGCGAGCCAGGCGGCGGTCCCTTCTGGGTGCGCGACGCCGAGGGCAACTGCTCGCTGCAGATCGTGGAGTCGTCGCAGATCGACAAGAACGACCCCGAAAAGCTGGCCATCATGGCGAAGGCCACCCACTTCAACCCCGTCGATATGGTCTGCGCCATCAAGAACTACAAGGGCGAGAAATTCGACCTGCTGCAGTATGTTGATCCGAACACAGGTTTCATCTCCTCGAAGTCTTACAACGGCAAGACCCTGAAGGCCATGGAGTTGCCCGGATTGTGGAACGGCGCAATGGCCAACTGGATCACCGTGTTCGTGGAGGTGCCGCTGGCCACGTTCAACCCGGTGAAGACGGTGTTCGATCTGCTGAAACGAAACTGAGCAATTAAGAATTAAAAATTCAGAATTAAGAATTATAAGTTGTCAGGGTTGTCGTGAATTGGAAGACAACTGGGACAACTTGGGACAACAATGCACCGTTGGAATTCTACCACATCGGCACCGCAACAGCTTCTATAACCCATAACCTATAACCATTCCCATGGCGAACAACGAAGTCAAGAAACTGGCCGGACAGACGGCCATATACGGCGGCACCACCGTGCTCAGCAGGCTGCTCAACTACCTGCTCGTGCCGCTCCACACCTATCTTTTCAGCAACGCCGCCGACTACGGTGTCGTGGGCGAGCTCTACGCCTGGACGAGTCTCTTCATCGTGATCCTCACCTACGGCATGGAGACCGCCTTCTTCAAGTTCTCGCAGGACGACGAGATCAAGGACCGCGTCTATAGCACCGTGGTGGGGTCGCTGATTGTCACCTCTACCCTCTTCATCGTGCTCTGCTCGGTCTTCGCGCAGCCCATCGCCGACTGGCTCCGCTACCCCACCCACCCCGAATACGTGCGCTGGTTCTCCGTCATCATCGGGGTCGATGCACTCACCTCCATCTTCTTCGCGCACCTGCGGTTCCTGAACCGTCCGATACGGTTCGCGGCCGTCAAGATCACCAACATCCTTGTCAACGTCCTCCTCAACCTCTTCTTCCTGCTGCTCTGTCCGTGGCTGCTCACCAAGAACCCCGACTCGGCCTTCGTCAACGCCATTTACAACCCGGAAATCGGGGTCGGCTACATCTTCATTGCCAACCTCGTGGCCAGCGTGGTCACCCTGCTGATGCTCTTCCCGGGCATCCTCAAGCAGAAGTTCGTCTTCGACTGGCAACTCTGGAAGAAGATGTTCCGCTACGCCTTCCCGCTGCTGATCTTCGGTCTCGCCGGCATCGTCAACGAGACCATGGACCGTGTGCTCATCAAGCGGCTGTCGCTCGCCGCCGAGCCGCAGGCCTCCGTGGGCATCTACAGCGCCTGCTACAAGATTTCCATTCTGATGACCATCTTCATCCAGGCCTTCAAATACGCCGCCGAACCTTTCTTTTTCCGCAAAGCCAAGGACCGCGATGCCAAAGAGACATACGCGCAGGTGATGACCGCATTCGTGCTGGTCTGCTCTGTCATCTTCGTCGGCATTATGCTCTATATGGACCTCGTGCAGTATTTCGTGGGCGCGACCTACCGCGTGGGCCTGCCTATCGTGCCTATCCTGCTGTTGGCCAACCTCTTCCTCGGCATCTTCTACAATCTCTCGATTTGGTACAAGCTCACCGGTCAGACCAAGTTCGGGGCCTACATCGCCCTCTTCGGCGCGGTCATCACGCTGGTGCTCAACTGGTTGCTGATTCCGCGCTTTGACTATATGGGTGCTGCCTGGACCACCTTCGCCTGCTACCTCTCCATGATGGTGGTCTCCTACATCCTCGGCCAGAAGTACTACCACGTGGATTACGACCTCAAGCGCATCCTTTTCTACCTCTTCTTCGCGGTAGCGGTGTATGGTCTGAGCATCGGTGTCAACAAACTCTTCGGCATAGAGAGCATGGGGGTCCGTTTGGCTGTCAACACGATGATTCTGATTGGTTATTTGGGTGTGTTGACGTGGATGAACCGGGAGATGGTACGGGGGATTTTGAGACGGGGATAGGAGAATTAAGAATTAAGAATTTAGAATTATTTTAGATTAGTGGGCGACTCTTCCAAACGTCGCAAAAATGTAGATACCGTCCTGTATTTCGTGCAGTTTGGAAACGCCATCACAGATGAAATCGGCGATTTCCCGATTTTTTCGGTTTTTTCTTAGGTCTAAACCAATCGTGTGAGATTAAAATACATAGGAATAGTTTCGGCATTTTCTCTATCTGATTTCCGTAACAAGTGGAATCCGTTGTGTTCGTAAAATCCCACCGCAGAAGGTAATGCGTCCACAGTAATAAAACAGCATCCTGTGCGATTGTTCGTCACAAAGGACTTTTTCACAAAGTCAAGAATGGAATTTCCAAGTCCCTGTTCCTTATATCTGTAATCTACCCCAAGGCGACCAATTTTGACAGCAGGATAGTCACTGCGGTGCTTGCGGTGAGGAAAGGCATTCTTGATTCGTCGCCATGTTGCTTTATCGCTTTCAGCCAAAGAGATACGATCGTTTGACAATGAGAAAAACGCAGCAATTATGCCATCAGATTCAATAAGATAAGTGACGGCCAACAGCTTTGACGCGTACTCTTTTGCATCAGCAAGAAGAAAATCATTCAAATCCGACTCTCCACAGTCAAACGAGCCAAACTGATAGTCTGACGTTAGACGTATTATTCTCATATCGAATATGTTAGAAAACAAAAGTCAGCATTGATTCAAGGAATGCTGCTCCTTGCTCAACACTTTTCTTTTCCTCTTCAGAGGCCTTTGTGCTGTTTTCCATTGCAGAGACGAATTCGAATGCGTCGTCTCCTTTCAATACCGGGGTTGCTTCAATTGGTTTTGCCATAATTTCTTTATCTACTTTGTTTTTTAATCGACTGCAAAAATACAAAAAAATATAAACGATCTGTTACGATATGTTTTTTTGAAAAAAAAATCTATGCGTGTGATTTTTTCAGGGTATTTTAGCGATATATTCTTATAAAGCGGATAATAATTGTTGCCTATTGCAAAAAAAACGTATCTTTGTCATCATCATTAAAGTCACCCGAATATGAATCCTGGCAAGAACAAATGCGAGCCATCGCGGTGAGCGATTTACGGTAAGACTGAGATAACACTATTCCCCGTTTTCGTCCTCTTCTTTGCCGAGATACTGCGCCGTCAGGAATGACGTGACCGGCACGAGATCGCCGAGGGTCTTGAACAACTGTTGGATGATTTACATGATTTTGCCATAGTACGATAGATTTAATCCGCGAAAATACAATTTTCATCCATTTTCACCGTCACCCCCTCGTCGGCCAAAATAACGTCAGGAAAATAGCGTTTGGCGCACTCCAAGAAGCAATCTTCTGTTTTGTAGCGCGAGGAGAAATGCCCGATCAGCAGCTTTTCCGCGCCGCACGCCTTGGCAAACTCGGCCGCTTGGGCAGCCGTGGAATGGTCGTACTTAGCGGCTAATTCCTCGTCCCCTTCGCAGTAGGTGGCGTCGTGGTAGAGCAGGTTCACGCCCTGCAGCAGCTCGGCGTACTGCATTACCGGACGGGTGTCGGAGAGGTATGCGTAGCTGCGTGCCGGATCCGGCGGGGTGGTCAGCACCTCGATGGGAATCACCCGCCCGTCGGCGGTGGTGAAGTCTCCCCCAACCCGGATCCGCTCGATCTCCGTGCGCGGGATGGCGTATTGCCGGATGCACTCGGGGATGATGTGCCGACTGCCCTGCTTCTCGCGGAAGAGGAACCCGTAGCACGGCACACGGTGTTCCAATGGGAAAGCCGTCACGTCGAAGTGCTGGTCCGAGAAAATCAGCGTCGGTTCCTGAGTGTCGATCGGATGGATGCGGATGTCGAATTCGGCGTGGGTGACGAAGAAGTCGATCTGCGCCTTCAGGATGTCGACGAAATCGGACGGCACGTGGAGGTTGATGTCGGTGGTGCGTTTGTCGAGCGACAGCGACGAGAGCAGCCCGACCAACCCGAGGCAGTGGTCGCCGTGGGCGTGGCTGATGAAGATGTGCTCCAACTGTCCAGGGTGGAATCCGTACCGCAAGAACTGCGTCTGCGTTCCCTCGCCGCAGTCGATCATGTACAGTTTGCCACTGTGGCTGACAATCTGCGAGGAAGTGTGATGCCGTAGCGTCGGCTTCGCGCTCCCGCAACCCAATATCGTGACGGTGAGTTCTACCATGGTGACGTGATTTTTGTTGAGTGCAAAAGTACAAAAAATGTGTACTTTTGCCGCTGAATATTCTACATTCATCATTCTACATTGAATATGCAAGGATTAGTGACGAAATCGACAGGAAGCTGGTACTCGGTGTTGAACGAGGCCACGGGCGAGCGGCTGGAGTGCCGGTTGCGCGGGCAGTTCCGCATCCACGGCATCAAGAACACCAACCCCGTCATCGTGGGCGACCGCGTGGAGTACGACATCGAGAAGGACGGCACCGGGGTCATCACACGGATTGAGAAGCGCAAGAACTACATCGAGCGGAAATCCACCAACCTGTCGAAAATCAGCCACATGATCGCCGCCAACATCGACTTGGCTTTCTTGGTCATCACCCTCAAGGAGCCACGCACCTCCCTGGGCTTCATCGACCGGTTCTTGGTCGCGGCGGAGGGCTTCCGCATCCCCGTCTGTCTGGTATTCAACAAGATGGACCTCTACAACGAGGCCGAGCTGGACGTGGTGGCGGAGCTTTCGGAACTTTACACGAACATCGGCTACCAGGTGCTGCACACGTCGGTGGTCACCGGCTTAGGCATTGACGAGTTGCGGGAGAAGATCAGCGGCAATGTCTGCCTCTTCAGCGGGCACTCGGGCACGGGCAAGTCGGCGATGATCAGCGCGATAGACCCGACCCTGAACCTGCGCACGGGCGACATCTCGAAAGTGCATAACAAAGGAAAACACACCACCACCTTCGCGGAGATGTTCCCGCTTGCGGACGGCTACATGGTCGATACACCTGGCATCAAGGAGTTCGGGCTGATACAGTACACCAAAGAGGAAATCCGCGACTACTTTCCTGAAATCCGTGCCTACAACAACCGCTGCAAATTCGACGACTGCAGCCACACACACGAGCCCGGCTGCCTGGTGCAGGAGGCCGTGGAAAACGGTGAAATCGCGATGTCACGGTATCTCAACTACCTCGCCATCCTCGAAGCCGACGATATGAAATTAGCCGACTGGGAGCTGCGGTAGGAGTTCAACTGGTTTCAAGGTTCAAGGAATTACCCCTTCCCCCCCTAACCCTTAACCCTTAACCCTTAACCCTTAACCCTTAAACTTATATATTATTGTACACTTCGAAACTGTGGTCGTCGTAGAAGAAGACGATCTTCTGTAATTTCTTTTCCTGCGTCACAGGGTTGCTGGCGCTCTTTTCACGCCTATTCATTGTGGTGGCGGGTTTCGTTCTTGCCCGTGATTGTGCAGGAGGAGGAGCAGGAGCTGATGCCGGTACCGGTGAGGGTGTCGGGGCTACTGTTGACGGCATCTGCGGTGTCAAAACGGGCTCTGCGACAATCTCTGTTTCAATAGCATCGTTTTCTGGAGCGGATTGTGGTTCAGCAATATCTTCGTCAGATTCTTCCGCTTTTTCAAATTCGCCAAACAGATCAGTTTGGCGGTCGAATTTTGAATTCTCATCGGGATATGAGTTTTGAGACAATTCAGACTTCTCTTCATTGGAGGCAGGAATGTTCTCTTCTTCTGAGCGGAACATTTCCCCCATCCCCATGATTAACCACTCCGTTGACAATTCCGGATACTTGGCGAGAATCTTCCTTGCCACATCCAGACTCGGCTGATTTCTTCCCGTTAACAAATGCGTCATTCCCGAACGACTTATTCCAATTGTGTCAGCGAAAGCAGATGGTGACATCTGTACGTATTCGATTACTTGTTTAATTCTGTCAATCATATTTACAATTCGAATTACAATAATTTATCTTCCGCAAAAATAACAAAAACAACAACACAATGTCGGTTAATTTTGTCAACATCGGTTAAAAACACAAAAGGAAATTACTGAACAGAGTAACTAACAATTCTCCATATTGTTTATAAATATATAAAGTTATACATTATGTGATATATAATAATAGATTTATTATAAGTAAATTAAATTTGATTATCACACATACAATAATATTGTTGATAAATATCGGCCTATATTTAACTATTTAATGTAAATAATAAATATAATTTATGTGGAAATCAATATTTTAATATTATAATTAAAATGAAAATACAGAAACATATCACTTTTGTTGATAACCTGAATTCGTAATCTGTTTTTCCTAGGAGAAGGATGGATTGTAACAATGCCAGTTGACGCTTGTTCACAAAAAGAGTTTGTGCTGATTTACTATTTGGTTTACGATAGTATTGTGTCGTCCATAGTGTATTACTTTTGTAAACTATTGGCTTTTGTTTCAAATCACAAAAGTAAACCAATGTCGCCAATTGTAACCGAGGTATATTCTATCGGAATCACATTTCAATATTCCAAATACAATATAAAAATCATGAAAAAAAATGAATTCTGAACGCGATAAAAAGCTATTTTTGCCGCCGCTTTTGGAAGAGAACTCCCCTACCCTGCGAAGACTTGAGAAGACGATGACTAACGATGAAAGGACGATTAAAAAACGATGAATTCAGGGAAATCACAAATAGATTGTAGAAATTAATAAGAATGTAATGAAAGGAATATCTACGGTTTTATTGCTTATCTGTTCGAATGTTTTCATGACTTTCGCATGGTATAGTCACCTGCGACTCCAGCAAACTACGACATGGTTCAGTAAATTGTCGCTGCCGATGGTGATCCTCTTCAGCTGGGGTATAGCGTTGATTGAATACTCCTTCATGGTGCCGGCCAACCGCATTGGCTACATCGACAACGGCGGCCCGTTCAATCTCTGGCAGCTCAAGGTCATCCAAGAATTCGTTTCCCTCACCGTCTTCACTCTCATCACCGTTTATGTATTCAAGAGCGAAACACTCACGGTAAATCACCTTATAGGGTTCTGTTTCCTGGTGCTGGCTGTCTATTTTATCTTCAAGAAATAGTATAGGATTTCTTTTGCGGACAGAAACGCTTTATTTGCTTCTATGTATGATGGCCGCAAAAGTCTTCAGGATGATTTTCAAATCCACCCAGAGCGACTGCTCTTGAATATATTTCAGGTTCAGCGCCAGTTTATCAGGCATGATTTCATGGATATAGGTCTGCTCCGGATCGTCGGAAGCGGCGAGAAGCGCGTTCTCGTTCACATAACGGATGGATGCGTAGTCAGTAAGACCTGGGCGGACCGAGAGCACTTTCATCTGCTCTGGTGTGTATAAATCCACATATTTGCGCACTTCCGGACGAGGGCCGACAATGCTCATCTCCCCTTTCAGAATGTTAAGAAACTGGGGAAATTCGTCAATTTTATACTTCCTGAGAAATAGACCGATTTTGGTGATCCGAGCGTCATTTTCACCAATAGTGATCAGACTTCCGCGGTCGGATTCCGAAAACATGGTTCTGAATTTATAGAGCGGGAAGTCCACATTATTGCGACCCACTCTCCACTGTTTGTAAAAGATTCTGCCTTTGGAGTCGATCACAATGACCAATGCAATCAAGATTCCGAAAGGCAGACCTACGGAAAGTACTATCAACGATACGATTATGTCAAACAGGCGCTTCATTGTGGCGATCCATCAATGATATTTCCAATAGTCGTCCATGTCATTGCCCCAGTAATCCACTGGATTCGGGTTGTAGATATCCTGCTGGGTCTGGATTTTGCGCACGAGGTGCATCCTCCAGTTCGGATTGTTGACTTCCCCGTACATGTTGGAATGCAGCAGCTCATAGTCGTTGCCGGTGAGCACGGGGTCGTAAAAGACGAACTTGACATTAGACTGGTTGTTCAGATAGTAATAATCCCAGATTTCGTAAGGCAGCGTGACAGGGTCGGAAGGCACCTCTTTGACCTCATTGGGCGGACCATATTGCAAATAGACGCGCCCGCGGTCGGTCAGATAGCCCTTCACCTGCTTGCTGCCGAACATGCTCTGCACTTGATCGACACGCTTCTTGTAGTTGTTCCACGCCTCTTCGGGATTCGAAGGGTTACGTCTCAGCCAGAAATGGTAAAAGAAACGCTGAAGCTGGTCTGTTGGAACGTCTTTCAAGCGGTTTTCATAAAACTCCCGTTCCACAAAACTGGAAATCGGGTATAGGCACTTCACGTTGTCGATGAGTTCCTTTCTGTTCGTGTCGTACTCCACGAAAGTGCCGGGCAGTTCCACCTGGGAGTAATCATCCAGATTGAGTTTCACAGATGGGTTGCTCTTTTGGAAGAACACTTTGTCCACCATCAGCAGACTGTCTTTCTGGTCAAAGAGCTTGACGACTGCGAAATAATTGCCGGAGGGGAGATTGAACACATTGTATTCATTGAAGAACAGCACCACGTCTTTTGTGGGCTTTTCCATTGTGATAACGCTGTTCGGGTTGACGGTAAGATGGGATTCCACATCCTCAATGTAGCATTTGGCCTTCAGCGTGGCATCTCCCAGAATATCCCGCGAATTGTACACTTCCAAGGCAAAAGGAAGCGTGTATTGCGACTCGGGCACGAAACCGGAGTACAACGGGGGAAGATAATAGCCGTATTTCACGAAAAGGCCTTGCGATTTAGCCGGAGAAAAAGACTTGTAGAGCGAAATCTTCGAAGTGGAAATCTGATCTTCGGGGAAAACGAGCGAAATCTTGTCTATGTATTTCAGCTCGTTCGTGTCGCCGCCATGCAGGTCTTTCATGTAGAAATAGAGGAAATATTCCCCTTGGGGCATCGGAACGTTCTGGATGTCCGCAAAATCGGGTTTTCCCGCTCTTGTGGTGTCATCAAACTGGTCGCTGCTGAGAATATAATGCAACTGCTTCACCAAGGTGTCATTCTGCATCATATCGACCTGGATTTCCACATCGGCCTCGTATTTGTTCTGGTCGTTCAGAGCATATTGCACCGTATTACCTCCTACGATAAAGGTGAACTCAATGTAGGGTTGCATGTTGCTGGAACAGTAGGCCTTATGGCTGATGAATGTTTTCAGCCCCTGGGCGAAGGGGGAAAGCGCAGCCAGCAGCATGAGAATCAGTAAAGTATATTTTTTCATTATTATTTGGCATTAATAATACACGGCAAAAATACGATTTTCTGCAATATGCAGCAGACTCTTCTCTCATTTTATTTACAATGTAGGGCTGCCGCATGGCGACAGCCCTACAGGGAAATGTATTCTAAAACGTCTTGTATTAACGTAATTTCTTCATCAGTTCCACCGTCAGATCGGCGATGGGCAGGCGGTATTGCGCCATGGTGTCGCGCTCGCGGACGGTAACGGTGTTGTCCTCCTTCGTCTGGTTGTCGATGGTGACGCAGAAGGGTGTGCCGATGGCGTCCTGACGACGGTAACGGCGGCCGATGGCGTCCTTGTCCTCATATTGCACCATGAAGTCTTTCTTCAGCATATCGAAGACCTCCTGTCCGATTTCAGGCAGACCATCTTTCTTGACCAAAGGAAGCACAGCCACTTTGTAGGGTGCCAGTTTCGCGGGCAGACGCAAGACCGTGCGCGTAGAGCCGTCCTCCAACGTCTCCTCCGTGAAGGCATGGCTGAAGACAGCCAGAAACATACGATCGACACCGATAGAGGTTTCGATGACGTACGGCACATAGTTTTCGTTGATTTCAGGATCAAAATAACGCAACTTCTTGCCGGAATACTGTTCATGCTGCGACAAGTCGAAGTTCGTACGGGAGTGGATGCCCTCCAGTTCCTTGAAACCGAACGGGAACTTGAACTCGATGTCGGTGGCGGCGTTGGCGTAATGCGCCAGCTTCTCGTGATCGTGGAAACGGTAGTTCTCGGCAGGGATGCCCAGGTCCTTGTGCCACTGCAGACGAGTCTGTTTCCAGTATTCGAACCATTTGAGCTCCTCACCCGGTTTCACGAAGAACTGCATCTCCATCTGCTCGAACTCGCGCATACGGAAGATGAACTGGCGGGCCACAATCTCATTACGGAAGGCCTTGCCAATCTGCGCGATGCCGAACGGCAGTTTCATGCGGCCGGTTTTGTAGATGTTAAGGAAGTTCACAAAGATCCCCTGCGCCGTTTCAGGACGGAGGTAAATCGTGTCGGCACCGTCAGAGACAGAACCCAGCTTGGTGGCGAACATCAGGTTGAACTGACGGACATCCGTCCAGTTGCGCGTGCCGGAAATGGGACACACGATGCCCAGCTCTTCGATAAGGGATTTCAAACCGGCCAAATCGTTGTTGTTCATCATCTCGGCGAAACGCGTGCGGATGTCATCGACCTGCGCCTGGTATTGCACCACACGGGTGTTGGTCTGGCGATACAGCACTTCATCGAAATTGTTGAAACGCTTTTTCGCTTTCTCAATCTCCTTGTCTATTTTATCCTCAATCTTTTGGATATGATCCTCAATCAACACGTCCGCACGGTAGCGCTTCTTGGAATCCTTGTTGTCGATAAGCGGGTCGTTGAAGGCGTCCACGTGACCCGATGCCTTCCAGATGGTGGGATGCATGAAGATGGCGCTGTCCAGACCCACGATGTTCTCGTGATACTGCACCATCGCCTTCCACCAATATTGTTTGATATTGTTCTTCAGTTCCACACCGTTCTGACCGTAGTCATACACGGCGCTCAAACCGTCATAAATCTCGCTGGACGGGAAAATGAAGCCATACTCCTTGGCATGGGCTATAATCTGTTTGAAAAGGTCTTCGTTGTTTGCCATTTTTAATGGTTATTGGTTATGGGTTATAGGTTATTGACGTTTATTGTTAAAAGACTTGAGACTTAAGACTTTGGAGAAATTAGTTCTTTTTCAATCTTTCATCGTTCTTCATCGTCCTATTCAAAGATAAACGAAATCTGTATATTCTTCGCTTTCAGGGAAGTAACACTTGTGGCGTACATGTTTTCTTCCGGTACCAGCATGTTGAGGAAGCCGAAAGACATTTTCAGCTCGGTGGAGAATTTGAAATAGGTGCAATAGAAATCCATTCCGACACCCACCTGCGCCTGGACGTCATGAGGGTTGAGCTTGAGTACCACATCTCCGTTCATCGGGGACCTCTTCTTTTTTGCAGAGATCATGTCGAAACTGTACTGTCCGCCAGCAATGACGTATGCACGGAGATTGTTCAGCATACGGGATGACTTGAACTTTACCAACAGGGGGAGGTCCAGATACACCGACTCGGCATTTTTGGCCGTAACAACCTCATTACCTGTTGAGTAGCGAATGGAATAGTTAACATAGCGGTCTCCGAAGGACAAGCCGGGGATGAATCTCAGGTCGAAATACTTTCCCATACGGAGATTGGTGACAATACCAAGACTGAAACCGCTGAGAGAACGGGTATTGACCATCATCAGGGAATCGTATTCAGCCAGGTCGGGTTTGGAAGCTATTCTGAAGTCGAACTGATTATATCCCAACATGAAGCCAAAATGGAACGCCCTTTTGTCGTATTTCAACAAATTGGGTACGCCAAATTGGGCAAAAGAGCTGATGGATAAGCTTAAGAATAATATAGTAAGAATTGATGTTTTTTTGCAATTCATAATTCAATATCAAAGGAAAAGTAACGAGCTCTCGGGAGTTTTAGTATGCACTCAGACGGGATTATGATCAATTGATATTATAAATTCTTGGCTATTTCGGATTTAAGCTGGGCGCCGTTAATTGGGACAACCCCTACATATTCGCAAACGAGGCCGCCGGCCAGGTTGGAAGCCAGACAGGTCTCTTCCACCGTGTGGTTTTTCAACAGGAAGAGCGTGGAAACGGAAATCACGGTGTCACCCGCGCCGGAGACATCGCTCACGCGGCGGTGGAAAGCCGGCTGATGATAGAACTTGTCGTTCTGGCGGTCATAAAACGCGATTCCCTTAGCAGACATGGTCACCATGACCTTGTCAATATTCTGTCTTTCAGCGAATTCCTTGGCCAACTCATGAATCTCGTCCAACGTCAGCTCCGAGTTCTCCTCTATATGCAATCCTTTTGACAACTCTTTCATGTTGGGCTTGAAGAGGTTCACATTGGCGTAGTTGTTGAAGTTCTTTTCCTTCGGATCCACTGCGACATATATGTTCTTCTTATGTGCAAAATTGATAATCTCAGATATCAACTCCTTGGAAAACAATCCTTTGTCATAATCCTCAAAAATGACGGCATCGATTTCGTTGTGGTCAATGATCTGTTCCACAGTGGTGAGGAACTGTCTCTTTTCACGTTCTTTGAGCTGTTGCACTTTCTCGTCATCCACTCGCACGATATGGCAGTTGTTGCCGATAATGCGGTATTTGATGGTGGTGCGGCGGCCGTACATCGGGACGATGGCGTCAGAAGTCAGGTCACAGTCCTCCATAAGGTTGTAGAAGACCTTGGCTTTTGAGTCGCTGCCGATGACAGAGCAGAGGATCGGGTCGGCACCCAGCGACTTGAGGTTGAGCGCGACATTGGCGGCACCGCCCAGGCGATAGCTGCGGTTTTGCACGTTTACGATCGGAACCGGCGCTTCCGGACTGATTCTCGACACCTTGCCCGTAAGGTAACAGTCGATCATTACATCGCCGATTACCAATATTTTAGCATTCTTGAACTCTTCAAAAATCTGTTCTACCTGTTCTATTTTCATTGCATAAAAATTAGTCGGCAAAGATACACTTTTTTTGTGATTGGTGATTGGTGAATTGTGAGCTGAATTAAGGAATCGAAAATGGAACCATCTTGTTATAGAATTCCAAAAAAATCCTATTTTCGCAGCCCATTTTAGAACAATCTGAATATGAAAAAAGCATATACCCTCATAATGGGTCTCATCATCGTGATATTGGCGGCGACCGTTAGCGTTTCCGCGCAGAAAACACAGGTATATTACTATAAAATCGACGATAACATCTCCAAGCCTGCGCTGCGGCTGACTGAGAAGGCCGTGAAAGAGGCGGAAGCCGGGAAGTACGACTACTTGTTCTTAGAGCTGAACACTTTCGGCGGGGAACTGGATGCCGCTGACAAGATCCGCACGCTTCTGTTGAACACCAAAGTGCCGAGCATCGTCTTCATCAACAACAACGCGGCATCGGCGGGCGCGCTGATCTCCATCGCGTGCGACAGCATCTACATGATGCCCGGCGCCTCCATCGGGGCGGCCTCCGTGGTCGATCAGACCGGCCAGATCATGCCCGACAAGTACCAGTCGTACATGCGCTCGCTCATGCGCACCACCGCCGAGCACAACGGCCGCAACCCCAACATCGCGCAGGCCATGGTGGATCCCGATGTGACCATTCCCGGAATCAGCGACTCTGGTAAAGTGCTGACATTCACCTCCGAAGAGGCGGCGGAGAACGGCTTCTGCGAAGGAGTGGTGGGCAGTCGCGAGGAGGCGCTGACTCAGGCCGGTGTCGAACAGCCCGAGATTCACGAGCAGGAGCTCTCCCCTATCGAGAAAATCATCAATTTCCTGGTCAACCCTGCCGTGAGCGGAATCCTTATCATGTGCATCGTGGGCGGAATCTGGTTCGAGTTGCAGGCACCCGGGTTGGGGCTGCCCAGCATCATCGCCCTCACCGCCGCCCTGCTCTTCTTCGCCCCGCACTATCTTGAAGGTCTCGCCGCCCACTGGGAAATCCTACTCTTCCTTGCCGGCATCGTCCTGCTGATGCTGGAGTTTTTCGTCATCCCCGGCTTCGGGGTCGCGGGCATCTCCGGCATTGTGCTCGTTATCGCCTCGCTGATTCTTACCTTGGTGTTCAATGTCGGCTTCAAATTCACCTTCAACCCCGAATTCAATGCCCCTGCACATATCAGTAAGATGACAATCCTGGTGTTGGTCAGCACTCTGGCGGGATTCTTCCTGTCGTTATGGCTCGGCAAGAAGCTCATCCTCGCTGAGACGCGCTTCGGTTCATTGGCGTTGCGCACCGGTCTGGAAACAAAGAAAGGATTCACCTCTCAGGATATGCGCAACGAACAATACGTTGGGAAAGAGGGGGTTGCGCAGACCATCCTCCGTCCTTCCGGCAAAATCAACATCGATGGCGAAGTGCTGGATGCCACCATCGAGCACGGCTTCGCCAACCCCGGCGACAAGGTGAAGGTGAGCAAGTTCGAGAATGCGCAGCTGTTTGTGAGAAAGGCGTGATTCAGCTATTAGCTATTGGCTATTAGCTTTTGGCTATTAGCTTTTGGCTATTAGCTTTTGGAGGTGGCCACCGTCCCCATTTCGTATGCAGACTCGTTTCCCCTGTAGAGACGTTTCATGAAACGTCTCTACAACGTTCACCTGACAATACGTTTAAAACGAACAAAGAGGACATATTGGCACACTTTTTGCAGTGTAAACGCCCGTCAAAAAAGTCAAAAATTAAAATCCAAACAATATGCAGACAGGTAAAATTAATGTACAAACCGAGAATATCTTTCCCGTTATCAAGAAGTTTTTGTACTCTGATCACGAGATTTTCCTTAGAGAACTGATTTCCAACGCAGTGGATGCCACGCAAAAGCTCAAAACGCTCGTCAGCTTGGGCAAGGCCGACTGCGAGTTAGGCGACCTGACCATTGACGTGAAGGTCAACAAGGATGACAAAACCATCCATGTCACCGACCGCGGCATCGGCATGACCGCCGAGGAGGTCGATCGCTACATCAACCAGATTGCCTTCTCCGGCGCGGAGGACTTCCTGGCCAAATACAAGGGCAACGACGCGGCCAACATCATCGGCCACTTCGGACTTGGCTTCTACTCCTCCTTCATGGTCGCCAACCGTGTGGACATCCTCACCAAATCGTATCAGAAAGACGCTCAGGCGGTTAAGTGGAGCTGTGACGGTTCACCCGACTTCACTCTCGAAGAGATCGACAAATCCGACCGCGGCACCGAAATCGTCCTCCACGTGGAAGACGACGACCTGCAGGAGTTCGTCAACGAGGACAAGTTGGTGGAACTGCTCAACAAGTACTGCCGCTTCCTGCCCGTGCCCATCCGTTGCGGAATGAAGACCGAATGGCGTAAACCTGAGCCGAAACCAGAAGATACTGAAAACAAAGACGAGAAGAAGGAAGAACCGAAGGAGGAGGCCGTGCAGGTGCCGCGCATCATCAACGACACCGACCCCATCTGGCAGAAACAGCCCTCCACCCTATCCGACGAGGACTACAACAAATTCTACCGCGAACTTTACCCGATGTCCTTCGAGGAGCCGATGTTCCACATCCATCTGAACGTCGATTACCCCTTCAACCTCACCGGCGTGCTCTACTTCCCGAAGATCAAGAACCAGCTCGACCTCAAGAAGAACCGCGTGCAACTCTATTGTAACCAAGTCTTTATCACTGACGAGCTGGAAGGCATCGTGCCCGACTTCATGAACCTCCTGCACGGCGTCATCGACTCGCCCGACATCCCGCTGAACGTCTCCCGCTCCTACCTCCAAAGCGACAACAACGTCAAGAAAATCTCCACATACATCAGCAAGAAAGTGGCCGAGAAGCTGGAGCAGATGTTCAAGGAGAACCGCGAGGAGTTCGAGAAGAAATGGGACGACCTGAGCATCTTCCTCGAATACGGCTCCCTGACAGACGAGAAATTCTACGACAAAATCAAGGACTTCTACTTGCTGAAAAACACTGAGGGCAAGTACTTTACAATTGAAGAATACCGCAACATGGTGAGTGCGCTGCAGACTGACAAAAACGGAAATATTGTCATGCTGTACGCTGCCAACGCAGACGACCAGCACGTCTATATCGCCAACGCGAAGGAGAAAGGATACGATGTGTTGCTGATGACCGGTTTCCTCGACACGCACTTCATCAACATGCTGGAGCAGAAACTCGAGAAGGTGCGCTTCACCCGCGTGGATGCCAACGTGGTTGACAAACTCATTGAGAAAGAAGAAGATGCGCACGTCTCGAAATTGTCGGAGGATCAACAGAAGCAGTTGAAAGAGCTCTTTGAAAAACAGGTCGATGCGAAGTTGTTCACCCCGGAGGTTGATTCGCTGAGCGAGACCGACCTGCCCGTGATGGTCACGCAAAACGAGTTCATGCGCCGTTTCAAGGACATGGAGAAGGTTTCCGGCCAGCAGGGCTTCTACGGCGGCTTCGACCACTACAACCTGGTCATTAACGGCAACCACCCGCTCGCCACGCGCATCCTCGACGAAAAGGACGAGGCAAAACGCACGCAGCTGGTGCAGCAGATGGTCGATTTGGCCATGCTCTCGCAGAACATCCTCACCGGCGAGAAGCTGAGCGAGTTCGTGAAGCGGAGCTACGAACTGCTGTAACGATGCGACCTAAGACTGCGTCGAACAGACATACAACGTCAGGGAAACGGAACCTGACCGGTTGGGCGGTGGCCTTCCTGCTCCTTATCGCGGCAGGGACGGCGACCGCCCAGTCGTACAATACCGAAAAGTTCGCCTGCGAGGTGGCGCGGAATAAGGTTTCATCCGGGAATAAAACAAGCACCTATTGCCAATCGCCTACTACACTGTTTCCCGAAAAAATGTATCTTTGCCGCGTCAAAAAAAACGCTTATGAGAAAAAAACTACTTCTTTTCTGCTTGGCATTCCCCTTTGTGATGCTTCAAGCGCAAACCGTCATCTTTTCCGACAACTTCGACAGCTACACCGCAGGACAGCAACTGTGCACGCAGAACAACACCGACTGGACCACGTGGAGCAACGCCCCCGGCGGTGACGAAGATGCCTACATCTCCACCGAGCAAGCCGTCAGCGGCAGCAATTCTCTCAAAATCGAAGGAACCAGCGACATCATGTACATGTTCAACAACCGAACCACCGGTGTCTATGACATTGACTTCAATTACTATGTTCCCTCCAGCGGCGAAGGCGCTTACTTCAACATACAGCATTATACCCAACCAGGCCAAGATTGGGCTTTCGAATGCAGATTTCACAGCAGTGGGATGGGTTATCTGATCCAAAACGGGGAGCTCTCCTATTTTTCTTTCCCTGCGGACACATGGTTTCCCATCAAGGTCCATATTGACCTTGACAACGACTCTTTAGCCATCTTCCTCAACGGAGAAAGCGTCGAAACGTGGCCTTTCTCCTATACCGATTCTGGTGATAGCGGCATCTGTCAACTCGGATTGCTCAACTTTTTCGCCGGCTCGGCAATGCCCAACACCCCAGGCACTTACTACGTTGACGATTTTGTCTTCACTCAACTTTCTCCGACCGGTATCAAGGAGTACAACAGCAGCAACATCCGCCTCTACCCGAACCCCGCCACCGCCCTGCTGAGCATCAGCTCCGAAAAAGATATTCAGCATGCCGAAATCATGAACATTGACGGTCAATTGGTCAAGACCATCTCCGGTCATTTCCACAACGTCGGCATTAGCGATTTGAGCGACGGGCTCTACTTCGTGAAGGTTTACACGGAAGCCGGCGTCGAGACGCTCAAGTTCGTCAAGAAATAAGCTTTCAGATTGCAAGAAATTCTAACACCTTTAAAGCAAAAAGGATTGCCAACACAATGGCAATCCTTTTTGCTTTAATAGTACCATCTGGGCGTTTTCGAGTGGACGAAGTACTTAAAGGGCTCTTTGAATTTAACCTTAGCCCCGGAATGGAATTTCTGGCTTTTGCGCACCCTCTTTTAGGTCTGATAACCCAAAAATTCGTACCTTTGCCGCCGATTTCATTTTACAGAATCTAATTATGAAAAAGATACTTATACTCATCGCCATCAGCGTGCTCACCATCTTCCAGGCCCAGGCCGTGCTCAAGGAGAAAGACCTTTTCCAGACGCTCGGCGTGCTGCGCTCCGAACTGCAACAGGCCTACAACGAACAGCAGATGATGATGGCGCGCTTCGAGAAGCGGAACATGGACCAGCACACCCGTCTAATCCAGATTATGCAGCAAAGCAACCAGATCGCACTGATGCTCTACTCGCAGAACGCCGACTTCACCTTTGACATGACCTACGCATGTCAGGCCGCCACGGAACAGTATCACAAGCTGAAATCGTATCATGCCCCCTACAACAAGATAATCGAGCGCCTCAATGCTGAAATCGAGCGTTACGACGCGCTCATCCAAACGCTGAAGAGACTTCCGCCGCGCATGATGTCTGACAGCGACTTTGTGCAGATCCCCGACTCAATCCGGCAACGGCTGCCCAAAATGATGCTGGACACCACCGGAAAAAACCTCTACATCCTTGACAAACAAGGACTTGAAGATCGTGCGGCTTGCGTGGAATACGCCACGGCATTGCGTGACAACTACAAAAAGATGCTGGAAAATGTGGAGATGGACCAGGAACACTATGAACGGGTCACCAAACGAGTGGAGAAGCTTAATGCCTACGCCTTGTCGAAATACGAGCATATCCAGAAGAACATCTTCGTGAACGGCGGCGAAAACTACTTCCAGACCATCAAAAGGTTCCGGATGCACTATCTCATCGCCAAGAAAGACGTGGACGACAAATACAAACCCTTCAAGAGAAATTCCGAATGGCGTGGTCCGGTGATTCTAGGCATCAGCATCTTCATGCTCTTCTACATCATGGTGGCCAGTCTGCTCAGCTACGTCATCATGCGCTGGCTGCTGCCGCGAAAATGGCGCATTTTCTTCGCTGACAACAAGAAACGCCCCTTCATCACCATTGCATGCGGTGTGGCCATCTTCGCTATCTCCATTACCATCGCCAAATTCTTCGTGACACAGAACTTCGTGCTGATGGCCATCCGGCTGATGATTTTATACGCCTGGCTCGTGGAGGTCATCCTTGTTTCCCTGCTCATACGCCTTTCCAGCGATCAAATCCGCGCCGGCGTACGCTCCTACACTCCGTTCCTTGTCATGGCCTTTATTGTCATCGTGTTCCGCATCATCCTGATACCCAACAATTTGGTCAATCTTATTTATCCCCCGATATTGTTGGTGTTCACATTTTTGCAGTTCTTTGTAATCAAGCGCAAAATCACCAAGCTGCCCGACAGCGACATGATTTACATGGTAATATCGCTTATCGTGATGATCGTGTCCTGTGTCGCCGCATGGTTCGGATTTGTCCTGTTGGCCGTGCAAATCATGGTGTGGTGGGCACTCCAGTTGGCCGCCATCCAAACCATCACCTGCTTCTACGACCTTGCGAAGATGTACGAATCCCATCGTCTTCCGAAGAAGATTGCCAGAAAGCAGGGTGAGACCATTGATAACAAGGAAGAGTTGGAAAAACAATTCAAGAAACTCCAGCCCAAGATGATCAAAGGGGAATATATCGGACAGACCTGGTTCTACGATTTCCTTTTCAATGCCTTGCTGCCCATTTTGGCCATCCTTTCAGTCCCGTTCTGCGTCTATTGGGCCGCCGACATCTTCGAGATGGCCCCTGTCTGTCGCAAAATCTTCCAATATGTTTTCCTCAACAAACCAGGCATTATCCAGTTGTCTTTATATAAAATATGTCTCACCCTTGAACTTTTCTTCCTCTTCCGTTACTTGAACTACGCCATTCGGGCGTTCTACCAAATGCTCAAAAAACGGAGAAAGAAAAACGAAATCCGTTCACAGGGCAACAGCACCCTGGCCTACAATGTCATTTCCATTTTGGTTTGGGGATTATATGTCTTACTTTGCATGATGATTTTAGAAGTGTCCGGCAAGGGCATCTCCATCGTGATGGCGGGCTTGGCCACTGGTCTCGGTTTCGCCATGAAGGACCTTCTGGAGAATTTCATCTACGGCATCACCCTGATGACCGGCCGTTTGCGCGTGGGTGACTACATCGAGTGCGACGGTGTGCAGGGCAAGGTTGACAGCATCAACTACCAAAGCACGCAGCTCGTGACGCTCGACGGCAGTGTGATCGCCTTCCAGAACGCGACCCTCTTTAGCAAGAACTTCAAGAACCTCACCCGTAACCACGGCTACGTGCTGGTGAAAATCCCTGTGGGGGTGGCTTACGGCGTGAATGTGGAGAATGTGCGTAAAATGCTGCTCCGTGACCTCCAACCGCTGATTACCAAAAATTCTGCGGGCAAATATCTGGTCGATAACAAGCAAGGATTCCAAGTGGTTTTTGACGATTTCGGCGAAAGCAGTGTTGATCTGTATGTCGTTTGCTGGGTGTTGGTGGAAGAGAAAGCCGCCTTTATCGCAAAAGTCAAAGAAGTGATTTACAACACGTTGAATAAGAACAAGATTGAAATTCCGTTCCCGCAGCGCGATGTGTATGTACGGCATGTGGAAATGCCCTCCGCCAAAACAAAAGCGAAGAAAGCGGAAGCATCGATACCGGAAACCACCCCTGAGGTGAACGACACGACCTTGCCTGCCGAAAAGAAAACGGACGCTCCGAAAAAAAGAGGACGCAAGCCGAAAAAACAAGTTGAAACCAACCAAAACGTAAATAACGATAAACAATCCGTATGACAAAACATTTGTTTGCACACTACAACGAGATTTTCCCGAAATACTGGGAAGAACCCGCATTGACCGATTATAACGGCACCGACAATTACACGTTCAAGGAGGTTGCCGAGCAAGTTGCCCGTTTACGGAACTATTTCCAGGAAATGGGGATCCGGCAGGGTGACAAGATCGCCCTTTGCGGCCGCAACTGCGCCAACTGGGCGATTTCCTATCTGGCCATCGCCTCCTACGGCGCCGTCATCGTGTCGGTACTGCATGAGTTCTCCGGCGAAGACATCGAGACCTTACTCAACCACTCCGACTCGCGCCTGCTCATCGTTGGTCCTTACGTCTGGAAGAATATGTCCGCCGAACACATGCCCGGTCTCGAAGCCATCGTCTCCCTCACCGACTTCTCCATCATCGCCACCAAGCGAGAAGGGGTCGAGATTTCGAAAGAGCCGCTGCACGTTCCGCAGAACAACCACATTTTTACGGTGCGCGACATCGACGACCTGCTGCTCATCAACTACACATCCGGTTCAACGGGTTCGCCCAAGGGGGTGATGCTAACCTACCGCAACGTGTCCGCCAACATTGATACGGGGCTGCATTTCCTACCGCCCGGCGGCCGTCAGAACGTGGTCTCCATGCTGCCACTGGCCCACATGTACGGTCAGCTGGCGGAGTTCCTATACCCGCTGGCATCCGGCTGCCATATCCACTTCCTGACGAAATCCCCCACTCCCACCCTGCTGATGAAAGCGTTTGCCGACGTGCATCCATATATTATTGTCACGGTGCCGCTGGTGATCGAGAAAATATGCAAACGTGCCGTCATGCCTGCCTTGGAGAAGCCCTCGATACAGAAACTGCTCAAATATCCGGTGATACGGAAACTGGTGGTCAATACCATCAACAAGAAGCTGATGAAGGCCTTCGGCGGACAACTCAAATACTTTATCGTAGGCGGCGCTGCCATCAATCCCGATGTGGAGAAGTTATTGCTGGACATCAAGTTCCCGCTTGTGGTGGGCTACGGCATGACCGAGTGCGGACCGCTCATCGGGGGCTGCTTTGTCCACGAGTTTGTGCCGCGCTCCGGCGGTCACATCCTCCCCGGCAACGAAATCCGCATCGAATCCGCAGACCCGTATAACGAGGTCGGCGAGATATTGGTCCGTGGCGAGCACGTGATGCAGGGTTACTACAAGAACGAGGAAGCCACCCGTGCCACCTTCACCGATGACGGATGGATGCGCACCGGCGACCTCGGGCTCATCGACAAGGACAACAACATCTTCATCAAAGGCCGCAACAAGACCATGATCCTCGGCGCCTCGGGACAGAACATCTATCCCGAAGAAATCGAGGGCAAGCTCAACGACATGGAAGGCGTGGTTGAATCCGTGGTGGTGGAACGTGAGGGCAAGCTCATCGCCCTCGTCTTCCCCGACTACGAAGGCGAACTCCGTTTCCGCCAGACCATTCCCGAACTGATGAAGGAGAACCTCCAGAAACTCAACGAAAAGCTCCCCAAATACGCCCAGATCTTCAACATAGAACTCAAAAAGGACGAGTTTGAGAAGACCCCGAAGCGGTCGATCAAACGCTTCCTATACAAGTAGAGACGATGAGACGATGAATGACGATGAGGCGAAAAGCCTCAATATATGTAAACATTATTCCTTGAGCAGCCCCGTCAGGGGCAAGAGCTCGGTAGCGCAATGTAAAACCTAAAACGACGGAACGATTATGGAAACGTTGACAATTTCAGGCAACAGCAAGCAAGAAAAATATGCCTCCCTCCTCCCGCAGGTGGAGGCGGTGATGGACAGCAGCGTGGATATTATCGCGAACATGGCGAACATGGCGGCGATGTTGCACGAGACGTTCGGGTTCTGGTGGACCGGATTCTACCGTGTTGTCGGCAACGAGCTGATATTGGGTCCGTTCCAGGGTCCCCTTGCGTGCACGCGCATCGCGTACGGTCGCGGCGTGTGCGGCACCGCCTGGAAAGAACGTCGCACACTTGTGGTGCCCGATGTGGAAGAGTTTCCCGGCCATATCGCCTGCTCTTCCGCCTCCCGCAGCGAGATTGTGGTGCCCGTCTTCCAAAACGGTGAGGTCATCGCCGTCCTTGACATCGACAGCGACCGTCTCGCCACCTTCGACGAAACGGACTCCGCCTACCTCGAAAAAGCCGTTACGTTTCTGTAGGAGCGTATCGAAAAAAAGTGTATCTTTGCCGCCGATTTTAAAACACCTTAATTAATTAATAAACAGTATGAAATCAGTATCTATTAGCGGTTCTCTGAGAGAGAACGTAGGGAAAAAAGATGCAAAGGCCCAACGCAACCAAGGCATGATTCCGTGCGTCATTTACGGCGGCAAGGAGCAAAAGATGTTTGTGGTTGACGAGCGTCAGTTCAAGAACCTTATCTACACCCCTGAGGTGAGATTCGCAGAGGTGAACATCGATGGTGATGTGCGCAAGGCCATCGTCCAAGAGACTCAGTTCCATCCCATCACGGACAAATTGTTACATGTTGACTTTCTGGAAATCGTGGACGGCAAGCCGATCACCATCGAACTTCCGTTCAAGGTCACGGGTACTTCTCCTGGCGTCCTGAAAGGCGGTCTGTTGAAAAAACGCGTGCGCAAACTCAAAGTTCGCGGACTTTTGGAGAATATCCCTGAAGAAATCACGGCCGACATCTCTTCCTTGGAGATCAATGACATGACGAAAATCGGCGACATCCACATTGACAATCTGGAAATCGTGGACAACCCGAACAAGGTCGTCCTTTCTGTTGTCCCGACCCGCGGTTCTGCAGCTGCTGCAACCGAAGAAGAGACAGGGGAAGAGGCACAATAACGAATTGTGTTTCTCAAACATCAATAAACCGGCCCGTTTCGAGCCGGTTTTTTTTGTAAACAGACTATAACTATAACTATGACTATAACTATAACTATGAACTTTGACCAAACGTCCAAAATAGAAAGAGGCCTCCGTAAGGAAGCCTCTTTCGCACATAACACAACACATGAATGCGGGTCTCGTTTTTGGGAAAAACTCAAACGACCCGCTTCTTCTCTACTGATGATCAACAAACATGGAGTTGATCAACTCAGCGTATCTCTTTGAGATTTTATTCCTCTTAACTTTCAAAGTCGGGGTCAGAAAACCGTTGTCTTGAGTCCACTCGTCGGCAAGTAATTCGAACTTCATCACATTCTCGGCCTTGCTCAACTCCTGATTGTATTTATTTATCTCGCTCTTAATCAGGTTCTTAACGTTTAGGTTCTCGACCATCTCTTTCGGGTGCGAATATATAATTTTTTCTGATTCACACCACTCTTGAATTGCAGAAAAATTTGGAATAATTAATGCGGCCACAAATTTCTGGTTTTCACCAACCGCCACAATCTGGTCTATATACTTGGATTGCGACATTTTTTCCTCAATGATTTGCGGGTTGACATATTTACCCATGGAGGTCTTGAAAATATTTTTGATTCGTCCGGTGATGACCAACTGGCCGCGTTCGGTGAAGCGTCCCATGTCGCCGGTATGCAACCAGCCGCTCTCGTCGATGATTTCGCGGGTCTGCTCTTCGTTCTTGTAATAGCCCATCATCACGTTGTGACCGCGGCAGATGATCTCGCCCTCCTTGGTGATGGCCACATCGACACCACCCAACGGAAATCCGACCGTATTGGCTTCGCGACCGTATTTCTCACGACAGGAGACGGCAATAACAGGAGAGGTCTCCGTCATGCCATAACCTTCGAACACAGGCATTCCGATGGCGGAGAAGAAGGAACAGAGTTCCGGTTTCAGAGAAGCGGCTCCGGAAACGAGGATGTCGAAATTTTCGGCGCCCAAGCCCTTGCGGATCTTGCTATACACCAGCTTGTCAGCCAGTTTGTGCTGCATGTTGTAAACGGCTGTCCTGTCCTCATCCTCGATATTGTATTTCAAGGCAACCTTAACCGCCCAATCAAAGATGGAACGGGCCGCACCGGTCTTGGATTTGCCGGACGCCTCGATCTTCTCGAAGAATTTCTCCAGGACACGCGGCACCGCCGTCATCATGGTCGGCTTTACCTCCCTCATGGCTTCGGCAATCGTCGCCAAATTGGAGACGTAATAGACCGTCATGCCCAAATATTGGTACAAAAGCACGATCATGTTTTCGTATGCATGGCACAAGGGCAGGAAACTAAGACCTTTTTTCGACCATTTTGACGGGATATGTTTCAGATTCTCAATTTGAGACAATATATTATAATGTGAAAGCATCACCCCTTTGGGTGTTCCCGTAGTTCCGGAAGTGTAGATGATCATTGCGCACTCTTTCTCGTCGTTGCCCGCACGCAGCTCCTGCAACTTGGCCTCATCGTAGTTCTCACGGCCCAGGGCAATAAGCTGATCCCAATAAGGGTAGTCCTTGCGGTCCACAAACGTGTAGATGTCTTTCAGTTCTGTGAGACTGTTCGCGACAGACTGAACCTTGCGCATCACGATCTCGCCTTCCAGAATCACCAGTTTCGCTCCACAATGTTGCAATATATATTGGTAATCCTCCGCTGTGATGGTCGGATAGATGGGCACCAGCACAGCACCGATCTGCGTCACCGCCATCTGCGTGATGGTCCACTCGGGACGGTTGGTGGAGATCACGGCCACCTTGTCGCCCTTTTGGATGCCTTTCGCAATCAATGCGCAACTCAGCTCGTTGGCCGTTTTCTTGAATAATTGCGGGGTGTATTCATTCCACTTGTTCTTTCCTATCTTGCCAGACAAAGCAAGCTTCTGGTCAGGATGACGCTCCTCATATTGGAGCATGATGTCATAAATACGTTTGATTTTGCTCATTACAATTTAGGTTAGTGAATTTTTTCAAGCGGCAAAAAAAGCATATTTTCTGCAAATAAAATCCGAAATGTGACCATCAAACCGCTTTTAGTGGCCGAAAACGCCTGCCAAGGGACGAAAATCCGCCCACGGGGACGAAATTCAAAAACGGGGCGGGAGAACAAATGAAAAAATGCTATCTTTGCCGACTTTTTATTTGAATAATGTTGCAGAAAAAAATACCGGATTATTATGTCACGAAAGACAATATCATCTTCTTTCTGATATTTGTGTTTCTGTATTCGCTGCTTTTCGTCAATATCTTCACTCCCTTCCAAGGTGCATGGTACAATATCCTTCATTATTCCCGCACCCAACTCTTCACTGACACACTCATTATCACTTCGGGCGGAACCATTGTCCTTCTAATCAGCAGAATGATCATGTATTATATGCATAAGCGTAAGCCACTCAACCAGATGCAATACTGGTTCTGGCATATTTTGGAAGTCTTTTGCATCGCATTCCTATATGCTTTAATCGTGCATTTTGCCACGAAGGACACCCGGGAGTTCTCTGAAATATTTGCCCGGGCGGTCATTTTCGTCCCTACTATCCTCATCATTCCGGTCATCATCACCCTACTCTATTTCAGTACCCGCGAGAAAGACGAGAAAATCTCTGTTTTGGAATCCCAGCAAACCGAAAGCAACACTTCCAATAACTCGAATGAGAGTTTTGAAAATCAAGTTGTTAAAAGCAATAATATTCAAGAGAAAGATTTCTCTTTCCCAGATGATTTTTCCGGAGACGACATGGTGTTGGACAATCATCTGACAAGTGTCGCAAAACCGGCTTCTGTTTCCGATCGACAAGAAAGCCCAACGGAAAACACTGCCTTGTCCAAGATTATCAACTTCTTTGATGACAAGGATGAGTTACAACTATCACTCAGACTTGACCATATATATTATATAGAATCCGCTGAAAACTATGTCCACATCAATTATAAGAACAAGGAAAGCATTGAGCGTTTCACGTTGCGCAGCTCATTGAAAAAACAGCAGGAGAAGTTGGAAAAATACGGTTTTATCCGTTGTCACAGAAGCTATTTGGTCAATTTCGCCAATATTCTGCTGTTGCGAAAAGACAAAGACGGTCCCTATTTGGATTTTGGTGAGAGCGGTCTGAAGCAAATCCCGATTTCCAAGACTTATTTGGATGCTGTGACAGCATATTTCATCCAGAACAGCGACGAATCATAAGTTCCCATGCGCAGGAAAACCGATAAATATAAATATATTGTAGATTTTTTTTCGAAATCACAACCCGATGTGGCTTCGGAGTTGCACTACAGTAGTGCTTACGAACTCTTGGTAGCCACGATGCTTGCAGCTCAATGTACTGACAAGCGCGTCAATATGGTCACGCCAGCGCTGTTTGCCGCCTATCCCACCGCATCGGATTTGGCGAAAGCAACCGAAGAGGAGATTTTATCTTACATAAAATCAGTATCTTACCCGAACAGCAAAAGCCGTCATTTGCATCAGATGGCGCAGATGGTTGTCCAGGATTTTGGCGGGGTTATTCCCTGCGATTTGGACAGTCTGACCAAGTTGCCGGGTGTTGGACGTAAAACCGCCAATGTGGTGTTGGCTTTCGCTTTCGACCAGGCGGCCATGCCCGTTGACACGCATGTGTTCCGCGTTTCGCACCGAATAGGACTGGTCCCTGATTCTGCCAACACACCGGAAAAAGTTGAGAAAGAGTTGGTTAAACACTTTCCGAAAGAGTACATATCCAGGGCGCACCACTGGTTGCTGCTGCACGGCCGTTACATTTGCACTGCCCGGAAGCCGCATTGTGAGAAGTGCTCTCTGGTCGGAATCTGCGATATCGCAAACCAAAAACCATAAACCCTAAACCTACACTTCAATAACCCATAACCCATAACCATTAAAAAATGGAACTCGACGACACCTACTTCATGCGCATCGCCCTGCAGGAAGCGGAGGATGCATACGCGGAGAATGAGATTCCCGTTGGTGCAGTGGTTGTACTTGATAATCAAATCATTGCCAAAGGACATAATTTAACAGAGACCTTGAAGGACGTGACAGCTCATGCCGAGATGATGGCTATCACATCTGCCGCCAATGCGTTAGGTGCCAAATATCTGCAGGAATGCACGTTATATGTCACCTTGGAACCGTGTCTGATGTGCGCCGGTGCCATCGCACATGCGCAAATCAAGGCGTTGGTGATCGGGGCCGACGACCCGAAACGGGGTTATAGCGTCTATCTCAAGGACAAATTCCCCTCCAAGGCGGAAATTCGGCGGGGAGTGCTCGCCGATGAAAGCGCCACCCTTTTGAAACGGTTCTTTGCCGAACGCCGTTAACTCTGGCAGACTTAGACTTAAACTTAGACTTAAACATAGACTTAAACTTAAACTTAAACTTAAACTTAGACTTAGACTTAACATAGTCACCGTAATAATAAAAATTAAGAAAATGAAAATCGCGCTTTTTGCAGCTGTAGAAGAAGAAGTGTCTCAGATTAAAGAAATGGTACATCTGACCGGTATTGGTCGGGAAAGCGCCACCACGGCGATGCTTGAGTTCATGCGTAAACATGAAGGGGAAGATTTCACCGTTCTGAACATTGGAACCGCCGGGGCTCACACCGCCCCTGTAGGCAGTCTGTTGCGGATCACGGAAATTGTGTCCGGAGGGGCTGACTTCCTGTCCCAGCCCATGTTCACAGACCGTCTGCCGGTGGAAATTCACGACACCAGTGATGCGAAGTTGTTTTCTTCCGACTGTTTTGTGAGCCCGAGTGTATATTCCGCAGATTTTCTGTCGAAAATCTCCAAAAAAGCCGACTGTTTTGACATGGAGTCCTCGGCGCTCTATACCGTGGCCAAACATTTCGGGAAACCGTATGTTTCCTATAAAATCGTTTCTGACCATCTGGATGTGGATCTGGCCACCTGGCATCAGCGGGTGCACGATCTTTCGGGCAATCTTTGCGATTTTGTGCTGAAAATACTGGAGAAGATAAAAACAAACGGCTCTTTGGAGCTGATCTGAACGGGCAAAACAAGCGGAAAATGGCTGCCCACAGTCTATTCGATGTAAAAAAACAAGGTCTGCCGAATCAGCAGACCTTTGTTGTTTAGTAGCGGGGGCAGGACTCGAACCTGCGACCTCCGGGTTATGAGCCCGACGAGCTACCACTGCTCTACCCCGCAATGTTTACGGCTGCAAAAATACACTTTTTTTGAAATTAACTATAAATGTCAAAAAAAAATTTTTTCGTATCGTATTTTTTGTATTTTTGCCGGCTCAATTGAAAGAGGCTCTTCAATTGATTATTAAATAATTAACCTCAATGTTTCATCTTAAAAAAGCCCCTGTCTTTGGCTAATAAAAGACAAAATTTTATGTCAGAAGAATTATTGAATGCTCCTGAACAGACTCAAGAAATCGAACAAAATGTGGAAAATGTTGCCGAAACTGCAGCAGAAGTGGTAGAAGAAGTTGCCGCTCCCGCAGTAGAGGAAGAACTGCCCGCCACTGAAGAGAAAGCCCCCAAAGCGCCTCGCAAAACGCATAATTTCGAGAATGCATACGCCGACGCAATGGCAAACTTCGATTGGGACAAAGTTTCCGACCAAAACGACCGCTACTCCAAAGAGGAGCAGGCCCGTTTGGAAGACCTCTACACCAAGTCCTTCAAATCCATCGACCAAGACGATGTGATCAAGGGTAAAGTGGTTTCCATCAACGACCGCGAAGTGGTGCTCAACATCGGATTCAAGTCCGACGGTGTCATCAACGCTTCCGAACTCCGCTACAACCACGACCTCAAGATCGGTGACGAAATCGAGGTTTACGTTGAAAGCCAGGAAGATGCCAACGGCCAAATGCAACTTTCCCACAAACGCGCCCTCATTCTCAAATCATGGCAGCGTGTCAACGAAGCATACGACAATCAAGAAGTTATCACCGGTTATGTGAAGGGTAAGACCAAAGGCGGTCTCATCGTGGACGTTTTCGGTATCGAGGCCTTCCTGCCCGGTTCTCAGATTGATGTGAAGCAAATCCGCGACTTTGACGTCTATGTCGGCAAGACCATGGAGTTCAAGGTTGTGAAGATCAACCACGACTACAAGAATGTCGTCGTTTCCCACAAGGCTCTTATCGAGGCCGAAATCGAAGCTCAGAAAGCTGAAATCATCAGCAAGCTCGAAGTCGGACAAATCCTCGAAGGTACTGTCAAGAACATCGTTTCTTACGGTGCATTCGTCGATCTCGGCGGTTTGGACGGTCTTATCCACATCACCGACCTCTCTTGGGGCCGTATCAACCATCCTTCCGAAGTGGTTGAGCTCGACCAAAAGGTCAACGTCGTTATCCTCAACTTCGAAGAGGGTAAGAAACGTATCGCCTTGGGTCTCAAACAGCTCACTCCTCAACCTTGGGAGAAACTCGATCCCAATTTGAAGGTTGGTGACAAAGTCAAAGGTAAAGTGGTCGTCATTACCGACTACGGCGCTTTTGTGGAAATCATGCCCGGCGTGGAAGGTCTTATCCACGTTTCCGAAATGTCTTGGTCACAGCACCTGCGCACCGCTCACGACTTCCTCAAAGTCGGTGACGAAGTGGAAGCTGTGGTGCTCACCCTCGACCGCGAAGGACAGAAGATGTCCCTGGGTATCAAGCAACTCATCCCCGATCCGTGGGCTAACATCCTGGAGAAATATCCTGTCGGTTCCCGCCACACCGCTACGGTCCGCAACTTCACGACCTTCGGTATTTTCGTGGAACTGGAAGAAGGCGTTGACGGCCTGATCCACATCTCCGACCTCTCTTGGAACAAGAAGATCAAACATCCCGCCGAGTTCACCAAAGTGGGTGAATCCATCGACGTGGTTGTTCTCGAAGTGGACACCGAGAATCGTCGTCTGAGCTTAGGTCACAAACAATTAGAGGAGAATCCTTGGGATGTTTACGAGACCATCTTCACCGTTGGTTCCGTGCATGAAGGTACCATCACCGGCATGAACGACAAAGGTGCTACGGTGCTTCTCCCGCACAACATCGAAGGATTTGCTTTCAACCGTCATCTTGTGAAAGAAGACAAATCCACCGCTAAGGAAGGCGAAACCCTCCCGTTCATGGTGGTTGACTTCTCCAAGGACGCCAAGAAAATCCACCTCTCCCACACCAAGACCTGGCAACCCGACAGAGATTCTGAAGAGAGAGCCAAGAATGACGAGGAGAGACAGAAAGAGCGTGATATTCAAAAAGTTAACGAGAGCAATGTCGAAAAGGCAACCCTCGGTGACTTGAATGTCCTGCAATCTCTGAAAGAAGATCTGGAAAAGGAAGGTAAATAATCTCCTTCTTTTAAGGAATTTGAAAGGCGATCGGCAACGGTCGCCTTTTTTTGCTTTTGGCTATTAGCTGTTGGCCATTGGCAAATAATACTAAAAGCTAAAAGCCAATAGCTAATAGCAAAAAAATACTATCTTTGCGGTCGCAAAATTGAAGTATCATTCTAAATCAAAAAATATGAACGAAGAAATGCTGAATTTGAAACCCTCAAAGGTTTTCTATTATTTCAATGAAATTACCAAAATCCCGCGTCCGTCAAAGCGCGAGGAAAAGATGTCACTTTGGTTGGAAGAAACCGGCAAGAAACTTGGATTACCCACCAAACGCGACAAAGTCGGCAACGTGCTTATTTCCAAGCCCGCAACGCCGGGTAAAGAAAACGTCACCCCCGTGGTGCTGCAGGCGCACATGGATATGGTGTGTGAGAAGAACAACGACAAAGTTTTCGATTTCGATAAGGATGCCATCGAGACTTACATTGACGGCGAATGGCTGAAGGCCAAGGGCACGACTCTCGGTGCTGACGACGGTATCGGCGTGGCCCTCGCACTGGCTGTTCTCGATGACAATGAGCTGGAACACGGTCCCATCGAAGCGCTCTTCACCATTGACGAGGAGACGGGCCTTACCGGCGCCGCTGCTGTGGAAGCCGGCTTTATGCAAGGCAAGATGCTCCTCAACCTTGACTCCGAGGATGAAGGCCAGTTCTTCATTGGTTGTGCAGGCGGTCAGGACACCGTGGCTACTCTCCCCTGTGAATACGAACCTGCAGAGGGTGGTTGGGAGTTTTTCAAGGTCGAAGTTAAGGGCTTGCAAGGCGGTCATAGCGGCGATGACATCAACAAGGGTCGCGGCAACGCGGTGAAATTGCTGTCCCGCATCCTCTGGAACTCCTACAGCGATTTCAACCTGCGCATCGCCGACATCAACGCTGGCAATCTGCGTAATGCCATCGCCCGCGAAGGATTCGCTGTCGTGGCTTTGCCGAAAGAAGAAGTTGAAGGTTGGAAAGCATATCTTGCCGAAATGGACAAGACTTACAAGTCCGAATTCCACACCACCGATCCCGGTGTGATGGTTACGGTAGAACCCGCTGCTGCTGTTAAGGAAGTCTTTGAGGAGACTTTCCAAATTGACGTGTTGAATGCCCTTGTGGTGTGCCCGCACGGTGTGGTTGCCATGTCCCAAGATATCCCGGGCTTCGTGGAAACTTCCACCAACCTGGCTTCTGTGAAGGTTGTCGATGGCAAC
The DNA here is from genome assembly GCA_902786595.1 of uncultured Bacteroidota bacterium. Classification (GTDB taxonomy): domain Bacteria; phylum Bacteroidota; class Bacteroidia; order Bacteroidales; family WCHB1-69; genus F23-D06. The sequence goes on from CADADB010000014.1 coordinate 38,180, forward strand.
GTGGTGTTCACCACCAGCCAGCGCAGCTCTGTGGAATCCAAGAAACGCGCCATCGTGGATAAAGTGTCCGCCACTTTCTGGATGATCGGTGCCGACGTGGTGAACTCGGACGGCTATCCCGGCTGGAACCCGAACCCGAATTCTGAGGCAGTGCGTGTGCTGACCGAAGCATACCGCAACGTCTTCCATAAGGACCCGCAGGTGTTGGCCATCCACGCCGGCCTTGAATGCGGACTCTTCTCCGAAAAGTATCCCGACATGGACATGGTCTCCTTCGGCCCGACATTGCGCGGCGTCCACTCTCCTGACGAGAAGCTCGAAATCGCGACCGTGCAGATGTGCTGGGACTTGATGGTCGAGTTCTTCAAGCTGCTGAAATAGACGTAAGACGTGAGACGTTAGACTTTTGGGGGACTCGGAAGGGTTCCCCTTTTTGCGATTTACGGTTTACGGTTTACGATTTTTGGTTGAAAAAAAACCAAATGCCATTTTTTGTATTTTTGCCGCTGATTACTTGTAATTATGAGAAGATTGTTTCTTTTGCTTATCTTCGCCACTGTAATTTCTGTCAGCGGTGCACACGGGCAGGTTTCCATTTCGCACGAGACTGTGGAGTATCAGGACGGTTCTCAACCGCTGGCCACGAACGTCCCGCGTTTCAGCTGGCGCTACGAAAGTGGGGACTCCAACGTGCGACAGACCTCATACCGCATCATCGTGGCATCAACCCAGGAAAACGCCGAAAATAACACTGGCGACCTTTGGGATTCCAAGACTGTCGCCTCCAACCGGATGCTGCTCATCCCCTACGAAGGTAAACCGCTACACAGCCGCGACAAGGTGTATTGGAAAGTGATCACCTCTATAACACACCATGTGATTACGGAAGTGACACACACGACATACTCTAGAGTGAATGAATATAAATCTTTAGATACTGTAACCCGTGTCTCCTTCATCGAAAGCAAAATCAACACATTCGAAATCAGCCTGTTGGACAGCACCGACTGGCAAGCGAAATGGATTGGCGGCGACTTTTACGGTGACATCCTCCAAGGACATTCGCGCATCCCGGCACGTTACCTGCGCAAAGAGTTTTCCCTGCGGAACAACATCCGAGAAGCCCGGCTGTATATCAGCGGGTTAGGGCAATACAGTGCCTATCTGAACGGTCAGGAGGTCGCACCCGAAGAGATTCTCAAACCCGCCCTCTCCGACTACAACAAGCGGGTCTATTTCAATGCTTACGATGTCACTGACATGCTGAAGAAGGGCAATAACGCTGTCGGGGTTACACTCGCGGGCGGCCGCTATTACACGGTGCGCTACAACGAAAACAACAAGGAAGAATTTGAATGGGGCGGTTTGAAACACGCCATGCACTACGGCACTCCACGACTGCTTCTCCAACTGGAAGTGACCTACACAGATGGAACCAAAGAACTGATTTTCAGCGACAAGAGTTGGAAAATAACCGACCGGGGCCCCATCCGCAAAAGCAACGAATTCGATGGCGAAACCTACGACGAGCATTATCTGCTTGGCTCATGGACAATAAGCGGTTATAACGACAACTCTTGGTATCCCGCCAAAGTGGTGGAAGCGCCGAAAGGCAAAATCGTTCCGCAGCCCAACCCCAACATCAAGGTGCAGGACACGCTACGCCCCGTCGCCATGTTCCAGAAAAACGGAAAATGGTATCTCGACCTGGGACAAAACATGGTAGGATATCTCAATATGGAGCTGAACATATCACGCTTTCAGGATGGCGACACCATAACATTGCGTTTCGCAGAGCTTCTCAAACCCGACAGTTCCCTCTATGTGGACAATCTGCGCAGCGCGGAGGCGACGGATCGATATATTGCGTCGTCTGTAGAGACGCGCCATGGCACGTCTCTACAATGGCATCCAATGTTCACCTACCACGGGTTCCGATATGTGGAAATATCCGGTCTTCGTGAAGAACCAAAAATCACAGATTTCCAAGGACTTGTGTTCTATGACGAGATGTCCGTGACGGGCAGCTTCGAGTGTTCCAACGAGGTGATGAACGCCGTGTATCGCAACGCCTACTGGGGCATCCGGAGCAACTACCGGTCGATGCCCACCGACTGTCCGCAGCGCGACGAGCGCATGGGCTGGACCGGCGACCGCACCACCGGCAACTACGGCGAATCGTACATCTTCAACAACTACCGGCTCTACTCCAAATGGCTAGCTGACATTGAGGACAGCCAGTGGGAGACCGGAAGCTTGTCGGACGTATGCCCGGCATACTGGCGCCGCTACACTGACAACATGACTTGGCCGGGGGCGTTCATCACCGTGGCCGACATGCTGTACTCGCGTTTCGGCGACCTCGAACCCATCCGCCAACACTACCCCGCAATGAGACGTTGGATGGAACACATGCGAGAAACATACGGTCTCGACGGCGTCATCACCCGCGACTGCTACGGTGACTGGTGCGTGCCTCCCGAGTCACAGGAGCTGATTCACTCATACAATCCGTATCGTTACACCGAAGGAGGATCTATCTCCACCCCATTCTTCTGCCATCTATGCGACATCATGGCCAAATTCGCAGAACTTCTTGGCAACCAAGAAGATGTTGACCACTTCCGTTTCGAAAAGCAATTTTCCACCAATGCCTACAACGGAATCTTCTTTGACCCAGCGACAGCCAACTACGAAAACGGCACAGTGACCGCCAACATCCTGCCGCTGACTTTCGGCATGGTGCCGGAAGAGTGGGAAGAGGATGTCTGGAACAACATCATCCGAAAAACGGAGGATGATTTCGGCGGACATGTTTCCACCGGCGTGGTGGGCATCCAGCAGCTGATGCGCACGCTCACGGACCGCAGGCGCGCCGACCTCGCGCTGAAACTCGCCACCAACGACACTTACCCGAGCTGGGGCTACATGGTGCGCAATGGCGCGACCACCATCTGGGAACTGTGGAACGGCAACACCGCCGACCCGGCGATGAATTCCGGCAACCACGTGATGCTCCTCGGCGACCTTATCCTTTGGGAATACGAATACCTTGGCGGCATTCGCGCTTTAGAGCCCGGTTACAGCAAAATCCTGATACAACCCACCTTCATTGATGGTCTCGACACGGTGCGCTGCGCCTACGAGTCCGTTTCAGGACGCATCGAAAGCAACTGGCACCGTAATGGGGACGAGATGATCGGGGAAATCCTCATTCCCGCCAACACCAAAGCGGAGGTCCGGCTGCCCGGCGAAGAGAAAACACGCCATTACGGCAGTGGAAGGTATCTGTTGTTCACGAAGATAAAATAATCAAACTATATGGAAAAAGAACGCAGTATAGACAAATTGGCCAGATACATCATCATTTTGGGCACCTTGGCAATAGCCGCCTTGTTGGGCTATTTCTTCGGAAGCGTATTGGCCTATATTTTGTTAGCTTTTGTGGTCTCTTTGATCGGTCAGCCCGTATTTCTGTTGCTCCGGAAAATCAAAATCAAAGGGAAATCGGCTCCTGATGCGTTACTTGCCGCAATCACCCTCGTTTTCATCTTTGCGATACTGATTCTGGTGGTCGTGCAAGTGATTCCCGTGGTCACAAATATCGTGCGCGAGGCCTCCTCCCTGAAAGCACAAGAGAATTTCGACAGCCAAAACATCATAAATTTGGTCAACAGCTGGATCATCCGAGTTATCCCATGGGTTGGCGAGGATTTCGACGGAGTTCAGCTTATCATCCAAAAGATTTCCGAAGTGCTTGATCTATCGAACATTTCCGGCATTCTGGGCTCGGTGGCTTCTGCCGTGGCTGGGCTTGCCGTGGGACTTTTCTCCGTCATCTTCATCTCCTTCTTCTTTATCAAAGACGAAACACTGTTCGGACGCATTGTCGGCGCACTCGTCCCTGACACAATTGAGGATAAAGTGAAAAAGACCATCCTTGACATTGAGCGACTTCTGTCCCGCTATTTTGTGGGGTTGATTGTCGAAATTTTCGGGGTGGTATTACTCAATTGCCTCGGCCTGTGGCTCATTGCCCGCATCGATTTCAACTACGCCCTCGGTATCGCCTTCATCGCCGGTCTGCTGAACATTATCCCGTATGTGGGACCGCTGATTGGCGAATTGATCGGGGTCATCCTCTGTGTCATCCTGAAATACGGGGCCGGCATCGGATTAGGCGTGAATATCTGGTTTTTCGCTCTTATTGTCCTGGGAATCATGCTGACCACCCAATTGGTGGACAATTTCATCTACCAACCGCTCATCTATTCCACCAGCATAAAGGCCAGTCCGCTCGAAATATTTGTAGTACTATTGATCGCCGGACACATCGGCGGCGTGGTGGGCATGCTCATCGCCATTCCAACTTATACCGTTGTCCGGGTTATCGCCAGCCGATTCTTCTACGACTACAAATTGGTGAGACGACTGATCCCTGACGTGGAAAAGGAGAATACGGAGGCGGTGATCTTGACGGACAAGACGATAAAGCCGATGAAAAGGGCGATGAAGGACGATGAGAAGGTGATGAATAAAAGATGAAGATGAGATGAAAAAAACGTTACATATTGTTCTTTTGGTTTTGTGGGCGGCTGTCGCACGCGGGCAGTACATCACGTCGTCCAATCTTCCCATTGTGATTATAAACACCGACAATGGTGCCAGTATTCCCGATGAGCCCAAGATTGGCGCAACCATGAAGATTCTCTATGTCAACGATACGACTATCAACTACTTATCCAACCAAGACGATCCAGCTTATCTGAACTACAACGGCCGCATCGGTATCGAATGCCGCGGCTCCACTTCGCAAGGGCACAACAAGAAACCATACGGGTTCGAGACGCGCATGGATGATGATATCACCAACAACAACGTCTCCCTTCTGGGGCTGCCCGCTGAGAACGACTGGGTGCTCAACGCCATGAACGATGAGCCCTCCTACGTGCGCGACTGTCTATCTTATTATCTGGCCTCCCAACTCGGACACTATGCGCCACGCACGAAATATTGCGAGGTCATTGTCAACGGCGACTATCGCGGGCTATATTTCCTCACTGAAAAAATCAAAATTGACAAAGACCGGGTGAACATCTCTCCTATGGATTCTACAGACAACCAATATCCCAATGTTTCAGGAGGTTACATTATCAAGGCCGACAAATTGACCGGCGGCGATGTACCCGCATGGATCACAGCTGCATACGATTACTGGCAAGATGTTGCCTACATTTACCACGCCCCAAAACCCGAAGAGATCACCTTTGAACAAGAAAATTACATCCAGGCCTATTTCGACACCCTCCAAGCTGTAGTCGCCGCGCACAACCCAAATGTCAGCCATGGTTATCCGGCCTACATAGACATTCCCACCTTCGTGGACTTCATGATTATGGGCGAATTGTCTTCCAACGTGGACATTTACCAGTTCAGCACCTTCTTTCATAAAGACCGTAACGGAAAATTCCGCGCCGGTCCCGTTTGGGATTTCAACTTGACATACGGCTATGATTTCGGTTCTGTAGGACGATCGGGATATGACGTATTTCAGTTCGACAACGGAGACAATACTGGTTCGGATTTCTGGCACCAGCTCTACGAAGACGATCTTTTCTTCTGTTATCTGACCAACCGGTGGAAAGAGGTCACAAGCACCAGCGGTCCTTTGAACTACGAGCATGTTCTCCAGGTCATGGATAGTCTTACAGAACGCATCGCCACTGCCAATGTCCGGGACAGGATACGGTGGTGGAGAGTCTATAATTACGACGAACATCTCAGTACAATGAAGCAGTGGATTCGCAATCGATACATTTGGCTGGATCAAGAATGGTTGAACACGGTTACCTGCATACCTGAAGAGCTCCCATCGTTAGTGATTTCCAAAATCAACTACCATCCGGTTTCGCAACAGGGTTTCAACGCCGATGATTTGGAGTTCATCGCCATTGTCAACCACAGCGATGACACAGTGGATGCGACCGGATTCTATTTCCGGGAGCTCGGGCTCACCTACACCTTCCCGGAGAACTCCCTCATCGCACCACACGAGGAGATCTTCCTGGCTTCCAATGCACAGGCCTTCCAGCAATGTTACGACAAAACGGCTTTCGGCACTTTCACCCGGCATCTCGACAACAAATCCGAGCGGTTAGTGCTGGCTGATGCATGGGGCAACATCATCGACGAGGTGACTTACGCCGACACGCTGCCGTGGCCGCTCTCCGCCGATGGACATGGTGACTTCCTCATCCTCATCGACCCGGATCTGGACAACACATTGCCTGAGAGTTGGATGGCGGCGAATGTCTTTGTAGGCGTTCCGGACCGGCCGTTCTCCCCCACCCTGACGATCAGTCCCAACCCGACCACCGGTCTTGTGCGCATCGACAGCGAAAAGCCACTGAAACGCATTGAGCTCACCGATTTGCAGGGGCGTGTGCTGATGGACAAAACGGTGGAAGAAAGCGCTATCACCATCGACATAACCCACTATCCCGCAGGTGTTTATCTTTTCAAAGCGATTAACTGCGACGGAGAGGTACTAGTGGAAAAAGCAGTAAAGAAGTAAACCTTTACCATAGCAGGATTCATCGGTATAAGACGAGTATAACCAACCCGTCAATCGCGCAACAGATACTGTTCATCATACTCAATACCCGCTTTCTTTAATTGGCGGATAATCTCCTGCCTGTAAGATTTCTTCTTGTGGTGTTCTTTCTGTCGCATAATGTACCGGCGCACCCGTTCTTTGTCCATAGGGCCGCAGGTACCGGCATAGTAGCTTCGCGCCCAAGTGGTAAAGAGCGGGAACTTGTCAGGATGGGCTCGCAGGAATTTCCCTGCCGCGAGTTTTAGATCATGTACGAACGAAGCCACCGCCATTGTGGGTGGCAACGAGACCAGGATGTGAATGTGGTCGGGCATGCTGTTGATACGGATCAGCTTGCAGTTATGGTGATTGCAGAATCCGTTGACGAAGGCGTAGAGGTCGCGTTCGTGTACTTCCGTGATGGCCGGCACGCTACAGTGCGGCCGGAAGGTGATGTGGTAGTTTAGTTGGGTATATGCCATACTTTGTTTGGGGTTTGGTTTGGTGGTTGGTTGCTGCTGACACTGGCGAGTCCTCTGGCACCGCAGGTCCGCTCGGGTCCCCGCTCGACGAGTCTCCTCTGCGCTGGCGAGGCCCTGACACCGCAGGTCTGCTCCGGCAGCCCGCTCGACGGACCATCACTGCGCTGGCGAGTCCTCTGACACCGCAGGTCCTTCGGACACTGCGGTAACAAAGGGGCGACGCCTTCAGCGTCGTGACCCTCGCTCCGAATCAGCGCGCAAAAATAACAAAATAATTCATACGGCGTAACAATTAGTTATCAACCGTATCTGGTTCCTATCCCGAACCGACAACCTTGCTGTTCCATTTCTCTCACTCTTCTACGGTCTCCCCCTCGACCGCGAAGCGGTCGCCCCTCTATGACCGCGGCGTCCGAAGGACCCGCGGACCCTCAACTCCGCCCCCCCGCTCTCCCGGTCACCCGAGGCCACCTCCAAGACCCGCGGACCCTCAACTCCGACCACCCCGCTCTCCCAATCACCCGAGACCGCTGCCCCTAGGACCCGCGGACCCTCAACTCCGACCACCCCGCTCTCCCAGTGACCCGAGGCCGCCACCCGCCAGCGCAACACAAGAAGAGGCCGGAAGAACGAATCCTCCGGCCTCTTCTTAAAGGCAAACGTATCCGTGAGATCGCTTATTCGAACGAGAGAATCGCCTCCTTGATGATGGCGATGGCCTCGCGGAGTTCCTCTTCGGTGATGACCAACGGAGGAGCGAAACGGATGATATGCTGATGGGTCGGTTTGGCCAACACGCCGAGGTCGCGCATCTTCTCGCACACGTCCCAAGCTTCCTTGCCGTTCGTGGGTTGGATGATGACGGCGTTGAGCAGACCTTTACCACGCACTTGCTTGATCATCGGGCTGTTCACCTTGCTCATCTCTTCGCGGAAAATCTTACCGAGGTATTCAGCACGCTCGGCGAGCTTTTCTTCCTTCACCACTTCAAGAGCAGCGATACCTACGCGGCATGCCACCGGGTTGCCACCGAACGTGGAACCGTGCTCACCGGGTTTGATGTTCAGCATGATGTCGTCATCGCACAAGACGGCGGAAACGGGCATTGTGCCGCCGGAGAGTGCCTTACCCAGAATCAAGATGTCGGGACGCACACCTTCGTGGTCGCAAGCGAGCATCTTACCTGTACGGGCGATACCGGTCTGAACTTCGTCGGCCATGAAGAGCACGTTATGAGCTTTACAGAGGTCATAACATTTCTTCAGATAACCTTCATCGGGAACATAGACACCTGCCTCACCTTGGATGGGTTCCACGAGGAAACCGCAAACCATCGGATCCTCCAATGCCTTCGCGAGAGCGTCAACATCGTTGTAGGGGATCTTGATGAATCCCGGGGTGAACGGGCCGAAGCCAGCGTATGCATCGGGATCGATGGAGAGTGAGATGATGGTGATTGTACGACCGTGGAAGTTGCCGTCGCACACGATGATCTTAGCTTGGTTTTCGGGAAGACCTTTCTTGTCGTAACCCCAACGGCGGCAGAGTTTGAGAGCCGTCTCGTCGGCTTCAGCACCAGAGTTCATCGGCAGAACCTTGTCATAGCCGAAAGTCTCGGTAACATATTTCTCGTAAGGTCCGAGGCAGTCATTGTAGAAAGCGCGGGAGGTCAAGGTGACCTTCTGAGCCTGATCGATCATAGCTTCGATGATCTTCGGGTGGCAGTGACCTTGGTTTACTGCGGAATAAGCAGAAAGGAAGTCGAAATATTTCTTGCCTTCCACGTCCCATACGAAGGGGCCTTTACCGCGTGCGATGACCACGCCCAGGGGATGATAATTGTGCGCGCCATAGCGGGCTTCCATATCCATTGCCTGCTGGCTTGATGTAATTTTTTCTACCATATTTTTATAATTTAATGAGTGAAAATTTCTCAAAATAACAATCGGCAAAGATAGTTTTTTTTTCGATACAATGTTTATTTTTTGTTATTGGCTTTTAGCTTTCGCCTTTGGCTTTGTTATCTAAAAAAATGTATCTTTGCATCTTTAAAAATATAAGGTATTACAATGGGGAAAAGCGGCATACGAAAAGCTCTCAAGATCACGGCGTGGGTCGTCGGGGTGTTCCTCGCATTGGACCTGCTGCTGGTCGGGCTGCTTTTCGTTCCGTCCATACAAACCTTTATAGTTCACAAAGTTACAGAATCCTTGAGTGATAAATGGGGTACGGAAATCTCCATCGGGGACATCCACATAACCCCTACCCTGAAACTGGTGGCGCACGAAGTGAACATCAAGGACCACCACAACGAGAAGATGATCTACTCGGGCACCGTCAAGGGCCGTTTGCGTTCCATCAAGACCAAGCCCTTCAAACTCGGTCTCGGGAATGTGAAATTCGACGATTTGGATGTGGTGCTTCGCACATACCAAAACGAGGAGTCCATCAATATCGCGGTTTGGGCAAAGAATTTCAAATCTGGCAAGAAAAAAGAGCCGTTTACCCTTACATCCAATTCGGTTGATATCACAAACGGCCGTTTTGTGCTCATCATGGACGACAAGCGCGTGGTTTATGAAACCTCTGGACAACCTGACATCGATTACGCCTTCCTCGAGCTGGCCAATCTAAATGTCAAGGCCAAAGATTTCAAACTCGTGGGGGCTGATGTCGCCATGAAATTCAAGCAACTGGCTTTCAACCAATACGGCGGCTTCCAACTCCAAAAAGGAAGCGGCGATTTCCGTATTTGCGACACCACCTTGACATTCACCGATCTGAAGCTTAAGACTCCGCAGAGCGACTTGGATTTGGATCTCTATTTTCGCTACGACAGATGGAAAACATACGGCGAGTTCCTTGACTCCGTGCGCATCAGTGCGGAAATCCGACCTTCCGTCTTGGCCATGGACGACATCGCCGACTGGGCACCGGCCATTCGCGGCATGAATGAGGTGTTCGAATTGCAAGCTGACACTGTTGACGGCGTGGTCACTGATTTCGCGCTGAAGAACGTCAAAGCGGGATGGAACGGACGCAATCTCGTGCAAGGCGACATCGCACTCCAGAACATTATCCATTTCATGAACGCCCGCTTTGATGTAGCCCTCGATTCCACCATATTGCATGTTCCCGACCTTGCTTTGTTCACGCTTCCCGGCGGCAAAACCATTAAATCGAATGCCACGTTGGACAAACTCGGAACCACCACGTTGTCAGGTTCTTTCAGAGGCATTCTTTCGCAATTCAACCTGAAAATGCTGGCTGCCACTGGATTGGGAACAGTCAACGCCGCTCTTTCCACCTCCAAGGAAAACGGACGGCTTGTCTTCGACGGAGAGGCGTCCTCCAACAACTTCAATCTGGCCAGGTTGGTCAACAACCACAAATTATTCGGCACATGCCAGCTAGGGGTTAAATTTGACGGCCGAACGGATACCACCGGTCTTACCGCCAAGAATTTGAAGACCATGAAAGCCCACCTCAAGGGTAATGTCAACCGATTCCCGCTCATGGGTTATCCTATCCGCAACATCTCTATTGAGGGCGACTATCAAGAAGGGCTTTATAACGCTTCGCTCAGATCCAACGACCCCAATTTTGTTTGTGAAGCCATCGCACAATTGGACAACACGCAAAATGTCCCCTTCACGCAAGGAAGCATCACGTTGGAACGTTGCGCGGCGGGAAAAATCGGCCAGCAGCTGCCCCTGGTGGATTCCGCCACTGCAAAAGGAATTGACAAGTTTATCTCTATCATGCAGCGTAATCCATCGGTTGAGCTGAGTTTTGACCGTTTCCAAGTCTCCCTCCACGGATCGAAGCTCAACAACATCAACGGCTACCTCGCCTGCGACAACATCAAGTTGCATTACAATGAAGACAGTCTCTCCAACGATCGAATGAGACTCACCGCCATCAACAATGATTACACCCACAAGTATATCTTCGCCTCCAACATAGCCAATGCCACCTTGGAGTCCAGTCTCCCCATCGAGGTAATCAAAGACACACTGCAGAATATCGCCCACAACCTACTTCCATCGTTGGTTCCGGAAGTGCGGCAAAGCATGAACACATACGAAAGAGATCTGGTATCTTCCGTTCCCGAATACATCAAAATCAACCTGCAAACGTACAACACCCGCGCCGTCACCAAGCTGTTTTTCCCGGAGATGTTCATTTCCCCGAATTCCATCGTGCGTTTGGAGGTCAACGAGGGGCACCAAGCGGACCTCGCGGACATTCAACTGCCGTTTTTCGGCATTCGCAACAAATTCAGGATTCACAACCTGAAAGCACACGGCAAAACTAATGGAACTAACAACTTCGACCTGAATGTGAATGGCGACTCTCTTGTGGTCGTGCTTGGGAAAAACAAGCTGTTGCTTGACAAAATGAATGTCATGGCTAACGGTTCCAACAACAACATCCAGTATGACTTGTCTTGGCACAATCCTTTTAATGCGGAAGAAAACATATCCAACCTGTCCGGTTCCGCCAATATCGAAAACATGGACGACATTGTCATCCAATTGAATCCGTCCAAGGTTTTCCTCAAAGACTACGAATGCCATTTCAACGACCAAAACCAGATTCATATTCAACCTCACCGATACGACATCGACAATTTGCTCTTTTACACACAGGACAGCTATGTTTCGGTCAACGGCACGTATGACACGAAAGACAGCAGCCGACTTTCTATGGCGGTGAAGAATTTCGAGCTTTCGCTCATCAACCAGCTGTTAAACGGCATCTCCTTCGGGGGCCGACTTTCCGCCGACCTGAACTTGATGAACCGAAACAACCGGCGATTCATTTTCGGCAAGGCCATCACCGACGAATTGGTCATGAACGACACTCGCTTGGGCGACCTGTTTCTGATGGCAGGTCTCAACAACAACAATCAAGTCCGTTTCTCCGGCGGTCTGTTCAACAGCGAGAGTACAACTCTTGACTACGATTTCCTTTCGAACTTCTCCATCCGGGATTTCCAAGAGGAAGGAAGCATCATCGCCAACATCTCTGGCTCATACGAGAAAAAAGAGTTCGTGGTGAATGCCGATTTCGACAGTCTGCAGGCCGACTTCCTGGAGCCCTTCCTGTCCAGTTTCAGTGACGAGTTCTCCGGCAAAGCGTCCGGCGAACTCTCTTTCCACGCTTCGCCCGACAGTTCCTACTTGGACGGCAACGTTCATGTTATAAACGCCAAAATGGGTATTTCCGCCATCGGCACCAAATACACGGTTGAGGACCAGGATATCACCTTTAACAAAGAGGGAATCTTTTTCCAAAACATGCAGATATTTGACATGGATAAAAACCGCGCTTACATGTCCGGGGAAATCACACACAACATGTTCAAAGACATGCAGTTGGATCTTCAAATCACCTCTGACCGCATTATGGCGCTGAACACCCCGCGTACCACAAACTCCGTATTCTACGGCAAAGGGTATGTCAAAGGCGACGTGTATATTTTCGGTTCTGGAGATCAGCTCTCTTTTGTGGGACCAAGTCTCCAGACGCTCAGCGGCTCCAAAATCACCCTGCAGGTGACCAGCACAAATATGGCCTCCGAGACAAATGCCATTCATTTCAACACCAGAAAAGATGTTGAGGAGCCCGAGGAGACACCCAAGAAATCCTCCACCAAACTGAATTTCGACTTCACATTCAACGTCACCAACGACGCTGATGTCGTGATTTATCTCGAATCTATCGGCGGAACCATAAATGCCCGCGCCGACGGACAGTTCCAACTGGTATATAATTCGAACGATGCGTTGAATTTATACGGAAACTTGCTGCTGCATTCAGGCGATGTCAAGATTTCGTTATACAATGTCGTGAACACCAAGTTCATTATGGTTCCTGGCGGCACTATCAACTTCGACGGTCCGCTGGACAACATGAATGTCCACCTGGGTGCCTATAAATCCTCGAAAACGAGTTTGACGGAAATCATTCCTTCCACCTACCTTTCCTCAGGCAACGTGGATGTGGATGCCTATATGTATCTTGACGGTCCACTGATGAAACGTATCGAGCCGACATTCAAATTCGAGCTCCCCAACAGCAGCAACGAGGTCCGCAACATGTTCTATACCGCCATCGACACCCAGAACACGGAGAACATGACCAAACAGTTCGCCTATTTCTTGGTCACCAACAGTTTTATGCCGGACAACATGTTCGCTGGCAACTCGAACATCAGCGCCCTGACAGGACTGGGATTGTTCAGCAATGTGATCAACAATCTGCTCAGCAATGTCATTGACAGCAAATACGGTTCCTTCGGCATAACCTACAACCAAGCCACGGAAACGACCTCTGCTGAATACGGCCTCAAAGCCAACGCTAACATCCTGAAAGACAGAGTGACGATGTCCACACGTATCGGCTATTACGATGACCAAACCGCGACGGATGCCTACCAAAACATCTACGGCAACTTCACTGTCGAATACAACATCAACAAGTCAGGGACCTGGCGGCTGAAGGCATACACCTACATTGGCGACCGGGACAACACCTATTTTTACGAAAACAACTACAACAATTATACCGCTGGAGTTGCGCTTGCATACAAGCAAGACTTCGACAACAGGAGAAGAATCAAAAACCGCAAAACCGCCCTAAAAGAAACAAAAAAACAATGACCAACAGTAAAAGCATACTTGCCATTCTTGCCGGGTTAGGATTAATTATTTTCCTATGCTGGTTTTTCTCCGATATTGTGATATATATCTTTATCGCCTTTGTGCTTTCCTTATTGGGCTCGCCATTGGTGAAACTGCTGACCAAGATCCATATCGGGAAATGGAAATTCCCCAGCTCTTTAGCGGCTGCCATCACGTTGGTGGTGATCATCGCCTGCATAGGGCTTCTCTTTTATCTTCTGATTCCTGCCTTGGTGAACGAGGTAAAGTTCCTGACCACCATCGATGTCACTTCCGTGGGGGAAAGCATCCAAGATTGGCTCAACCAGTTCGACAAGCCCTTGCGCAAATACGGGGTGTTGGAACGTCGTCAGCACGTCACCGACCTGCTGAATGCGGAATGGGAGTCATTTGTGCGCAAAATAAGCATGTCCAGCGTGGTGAGCGGCACCGCCAGCATTGTCAAATCGCTGTTTGTGGCCATCTTCTCCATCCTTTTCATGACATTTTTCTCACTGAAAGACCACAAGATATTCTTCAAGATGGTTCGCAGCTGGCTGCCTAACAAAGTCCAGAACAACTACGACCACATCCTCGATGCCACCGGGAAGCAGATCACTTCCTATTTCCGCGGTGTGGCGATGGAGATGTTCCTTGTCGGCTTCCTCGAGTTCCTGATTTGTGCCATCCTTGGGGCTCCGAATGCACTGCTTATCGGATTCATTGGCGGACTGCTGAATATTATCCCCTACATAGGCACTCTTATCGCCCTCATTGTCAGTATCATCATCGGCATCACCTCCTTGCTGCCCACCTCGCCTGAAATGTCGGTTGTGTGGGCCACCGTCATCAAAATCGTGGCGGCGTTCGGAGTGGCCAAGATGGTTGACGACTTCATTATGCAGCCGTTCATCTACGGACGGCAGACGCACTCCCATCCTTTGGAAATCTTCATTGTCATCCTTATGGCCGGCTACATCGGCGGCGTATTCGCCATGATTTTCGCCGTGCCCGCCTACACGCTGCTCCGTATTATCGTTAACGAGTTCTTCGGCTCGCAATTCGCCACCGCCGACGAACGCGAAAAAATGCTGTCAGATAATTAAGACGTATGACTTAAGACGTATGACTTATGATTTATGATTTATGATTACTGATTCGTAAGAAACCATATATAACGAACTGAAATTCAGAAACTATTCAGGAGGTTAATTATCAATTATCAATTATCAATTATCAATTAAGACATGTCAAATTTCGGATTCACCATAAAGAAAACGCGCTCGTTCAACCTCAGTCAGGCGGACCTGCGCAAAGCGAACAAGCTTTTGGAGGAGGTTCCCTCCTATCGGAAATGCATCGGCTGCGGCGGCTGCACGGCCACTTGCTCAGCCCGCCAGTTCACGGACTTCGACATCCGGAAGGTGCACAACACTTTCCGTAGAGGTCAGTATGACAAACTTGCCGAAGAACTTCGGAAATGCATGCTGTGCGGCAAATGCACCCTCGTGTGCCCGCGCGGCGTCAACCTGCGCTCGCTGATCATCAACATGCGCCAGTTATTAACCCCGTCAAACGAAACTTTTTAAGCCATGGCAAACTTTCATCCTTTTGTAGTACCTTTCGTATTAGGAACCATCGGTCTCTTTGTCATCTGCGGATACAAGTACGTCCGCTGGATCAAGCAGTTCGACCGCAAGCAGCAGAAACTCATCAAGAAGAACATGTTCTCCACGCGGATTCTGCCCGCCATCTGGGAGATGTTCTGCGAGTGTCTCCTGCACCTTCGCATCAGCAAGAAAAACTGGCGGCTGGGCTACATGCACCGCAGCATCGCCTTCGGCTGGTTCCTGCTCATCGTGGTGGGCGCCATCGAAAGCCGTATCGGCATCAAGGGACCGTTCCATTTCTGGTGCGCCATCTTCTACCGCTTCTTCCACCACAACATCCCCGCCAACGGCACCGAGATGTTCTTCACGCAGCTCATGGACCTGATCCTGCTCTACGTGCTTTCCGGCATCTTCCTTGCCTTCGTGAAGAAGATCCATTCCCGCTTCCTCGGCATGAAACGCACCACAAAGCACACCGTCATGGACACGACCGTCAAGATTTCTTTGTGGGCCATTTTCCCGCTGCGACTGCTCAGTGAGTCGGTTACGGCGCGGCTTTACGCTAACGGCGGCTTCCTGACGCAGACCCTCGGCGACCTCTTCAGCCGCCCCGTGGCCGAATTCCTCGAACTGCCTCTCTGGTCGTTATACTCCATCGCCCTCTGTGTCTTTTTCCTCATGCTGCCCTTTACCCGCTACATGCACATCTTCACCGAAGTGTTCCTCATCTATTTCCGTAAATTAGGACTTCGCGACAGTGTAAAGATGACCGGCTACACCAAATTCGAACTCAGCGCATGTTCCCGCTGCGGCATGTGTATTGACCGTTGCCCGCTCTACAACACATTGGATATCAATGATGTGCAAAGTGTCTATTTGCTACGCAACCTCCGCAACCTGGAGCACCAGCAAGACATCCTCGCCGCCGGCAAGAACTGTCTGATGTGCCACCAGTGCGCCGAGGACTGCCCCGTGGATATCGACTTGATGAGCATCCGCCGCATCTCCCGCGACAAGGGCGACACCGACATGGTTGACAACTACCGTTACCTGGATCCAGTGAAAGGGTTCAATGCCATCGGGCGCGTGGCCTACTTCGGCGGTTGCATGACCCAGCTGACCCCGACCATCTCCGAATCGATGAAGACCATCTTCGATGCCGCCGGCGTAAAATACTGGCACTTGGACGGTGACCGGGCCATCTGCTGTGGCCGTCCGCTGATGCAGCAGGGCTTCAACAAACAGGCCGCTGACCTTCGCCGCAAAATCACGGAACTGATCGGTTCCTGCCACGCCACAGCGCTTGTCACCTCCTGTCCCATCTGCTACAACACTTTCAAGCACGAATACAACCTCACCATACCGGTGTATCACCATACTGAATATATAGACTCGCTGATTAAGAGCGGAAAACTATCTGTGAAGCAATCCAACACCACGTTCACCTACCATGACCCCTGCGACCTCGGGCGCGGCTGCGGCATCTACAAACAGCCCCGCGAGGTGCTGAAGGCCGTCGGTCAGCTGAAGAAGATCTCCGCCGAGAAGGAAAACAGCGTCTGCTGCGGCATGAACCTCGGCAACACGGTGCTCTCCCTCGACCAGCAGACCCAGATCCGCAACAAGTCCCTGCAGATCCTCACCGAGCCGAATCCCGATGTGGTGGTCACCGCCTGCCCGATGTGCAAGAAGGCCTTCCGCCACGGCACGGAAGTGAATGTGAAAGACATTGCGGAGGTAGTTGCAGAGGGAATCAAAAACTTGCCGTAAAATTAAAGTTGTTCATTAAAGTTTCAAGATATGTTTTTCAAGGTTTTGGTTTATGCACTATTAGGATTTGCCATTTTGGATTTGCTGGTATGTAACATCCAATGGTTCAAAATGCGTAAAATTCTGAAAAAAGAACATGCATCAACAAGTGTGATAGATAATTTCCTACCATTTCGCTATATGGGGAAATTCCGCACATTCGTCGGGACCTGCACGGATGACAACAAACGGGCAAGATACACACAAGTGTACCATCAGACTCGGACTTGGCAGACTCTCACGCTAGTGTCCATCGCAGTCACAGCCGTGGTATTCTTGCTGGCATACTGATTTGCCATTGGATAACGAAACCATGCCCAATACAATCAACAAGGAAATTCAAAACTACGTCGAGGAGCGCATCATCCCGTTGTACGACAAGTTCGACAAGGCGCACCGGCGCGACCATGTGTGCATGGTGATTTCGCAAAGCATGGACTTGGCGGCACAACTTGACGTGGATGCGGAGATGGTGTATGTCATCGCTGCCTACCACGACATCGGGTTGTGCGAAGGACGGGAGCACCACCACGAAGTGTCGGCGCGGATGCTGCTCGCCGACAATGAATTGCGGAAGTGGTTCTCGGAAAGCCAACTGCAGACGATGGCGGAAGCCGTGGAGGACCACCGTGCCTCCTCCGACCACGCGCCGCGCAGTCTCTACGGGCGTATCGTGGCCGAGGCCGACCGCTTCATCGACCCCGACACCATCGTCCGCCGCACCGTGCAGTATGGCATGGAACACTATCCCGAATTGGACAAGGAGGGACATTACGAGCGGATGGTACAGCACTTGCGCGAGAAGTACGGTCGCGGCGGCTACCTGCGCCTCTGGTTCGACCACTCCCCCAACGCCGAACGCTTGGAGGCCCTGCGCAAGACAATCGATGACGAGGCCGCAATGAGACGGAAGTTCGAGGAATATTACGGACAGGAACGGGCGGCCCGACGGATGGAATAGGGAAAAGTTTCGGCGACGAGGTGCACATCACGTTCGAGGAGTCGTTGAAATGATAAAAACAGTGAGTTTTGTTTGATTTGGTACTAATAAAAAAAAATGAAAAAAATTTTATCAACAATTTTGTTTGTGGCTTTGTCCGTTATCAGCTTCGCACAAGACATCATTGTCACTAATGATGCGAGAAAAATCGAAGCCAAAATTTTGGAAGTTTCTGGAACAGAAGTTAAATATAAGGAGACTGACAATCCTGAAGGACCAACATTTATTATCTCTACTAATGATATCAATTCCATTATTTATGCAAACGGAAAAGTTTCTCTTTTTCAGCAATCATCCACAGAAGAAAAGGATCAAAACAGTATAGCGTCTGAGCCAAGTTACTTGACACGTCTAGGAGACAATTACACATATAAAGGATATGTGATGAAAGGTGATGCTTATGCCAATTTTCTAAGAAACAACTGTCTGAAAGCTTATCAAATTTATCACAAAGGTTATGTCATAACATACGCAGGTGTATTATTCCTTTCTGTTGGTGTCGGACTTGAGGTTGGAACATTATTAGGCGGTGCTATAAATGGAGGCTATTTCAATAAGCCCTTAATATATTGCGGTTTAGGTTGCGTAGCAGCAAGTGTTCCTTTATTGATTATCGGGTTTGACAAAATGCATAGTAGCGTTGATGTTTTTAATCAAGAATGTGCGCTAACTGCTAATCGCACACAAAGTTTCTGGAGCCTAAATGCTAATCAATATGGTTTTGGATTTGCATATAATTTCTAAAAAATCTTTAGCGTGGATAATACTCATACTTGCATTGGCCGGGTGTTCACCCCAGCCAAATTCACTGGACCGCAAAGTGTTCGTGTGAGCGACAAAGCAATTACGTGATAGATTTTGCCACCTTACTTCCGTACGATTGGGACACACTCTACTACTTTTCAGGAAAATGGGAGTTAGACGATATTATTGACACTCTCGGAATCCCGTTAACCGCAGTCAGCTATTCCGAAGTCGGGCCGAAAGTGTTCTTCATGCGGCAAGGACACGTGGTTTACCAAACTGGCTGGTTCCCCTATCCTCCAGAGCGATGCCCAAAACATATCTACTTCGACACTCCAGACGAGGTTTTTGTCGTGGTAAAATCCGATGCTAAATTCAACGTGACAAAGAATGGCGACGCTTACGGTTTGAGGCCGTTGTTTTGAAGCGACATACACATTTCTTCACAGACTCTCCGACCCGCAGGGCCAGAAGAACTCGAAACCGCGACCAACCGCGTCAGGGGTTGCATGTCTGTAGCCAGATGCGGGCGATGTTCCCATTATTTTGAGAGAAGGTCCGGACGCGGGGTTCGCGGCGCGGAAAAAGGTGCGGGCGAAGGGATTGGATGGTTCGCCGCAAAACGGGGAAATGTCGCGGACGGACGCGCGAGAGGGATTGAATGCGAAAAGCCCTCGATTTTTGTCATTTTATGATTATCATTTTATGACAAATTTTTTAGAAATCTGGCTGAGAAGTTCCCCATTTACCACAGACCAGAAAACATGCTGTGGTAAACAAAAAAAACATTTCCTGCGAAAAACCGGCACAAAAATTAACTATTCAAAGTCGAATAGTTAACGTACTTGACACAACTTTAAGAATATCAACCATAAAAATATTTTTCAAAACTCTTGACAAAAGGGTTCTCTTGTTGTATTTTTGCAATGATATTGAAATCAATTTATTCACACAAAAAAATATGACAAACTATGATCAACGAAGAGCAATCAAAAACAAAAGAAATCGGAAAACTGAATAAGGAAAAACAAAAAAATCATTCTCGCAAACTGTTAAGGAGGAATCTTTCATCCAATCGACCTTCTTGCAAGAATGACGCGGCAAAAATACAAATTAATCGCAAACTTGCAATTGAGAAATTAATAAATCTCGAAAAAAGTTATCAACAAAACAATCAGATATATGGTTTTCTTACAGAAATAAAAAACGCATTAGGACTAAAACCGACAAAAGGTGCAAGTGGGTACGGAATTGTTAATATACCGAGAAACGAAAGGTCTGTATTAGAAGCAACATTATCTCTGACCAACCATCACAGTAACGCTCAAACGTATATAGACAACGACTGTAATCTCGAGTATAATCTTAAAATTGCGGTTAGAAAGAAACAAATGAGAAGCAAGTTTAAGCCGCACAAAGACGTTATTTTAGACGAATACGAATATACCGGCAAAGAATTGCGGAAAGTGGACAATGCTTTGGCGTTAATCATCCGAAGCATCATCGGGTTCTTGGAGACTGGCGTGTATGAGGATTTGACAGGTGTAGCGGTAGTGCATAGGTCGCCTTGATACAACTTGTCTTTTGTTTCTTCCGAAACATTGTTTATCGCTCCAACATCCTCTTCCGCTCCTCCTCCGGGAAGCGCTCGATCGCATAACGAAGCATCGTGCGGGGCATGGTCGCGCGACGGGGTTCGAGCCATTCGCGGAGGCGTTGCTCGTCGCGTTTGCCCGCCTCGCGGAGGAGCCAGCCGGCGGCCTTCTGCAGCAGGTCGTGCAGGGGCGCGGGCTTCTTCAGGAACAGCTCCGCCAACGCGTAGGTGTCGTCCAGCTCGCCGTGGCGCAGGAACTGCATCGTGGTGACGATGCCGATGCGCTGCTCCCAGATGGTGCTGCCGTTCTCCACCATGTCGTACAGCATCTTGCGGTCTTTGTCGAGGAGCCAAACACCGAGGATCTCGTAGCAGGTGAGATCGACCAAATCCCAGTTGTTCACGAATTGGAGGTGCGACAGATAGAAGCTGACGTTCAGCTGCTGCAGTCCGCGGTCGCCCTTGGCCGCTTTGAAGAACTGCACTAATGTGAGCAGTCCGGCGAGCCGCATCTCGTGGTATTCGGAGGTGACGCAGGCCTCCAGCTCATAGAAGGAGACGGATTGCCAGCACTTCTTGACAATTTCGCGCACGACGGGCACCTTGATGCCGAGGAACTTGTCGCCCTCGCCATACTCGCCCTTGCCGGTTTTGAAGAAACGGCTCAGGTGTTCGGCCTGCTCGGGGTCCTGGCGGTGAAGGATTTCCTGGGAAAGGGAGATGGTTTGATTCACTTCTTGGTTATATTGGTTGTTACTCATACGATTGTCTTTGAATTCGGCGGCAAAAGTACAAAAAACAAAAAACATTTTCAATGTAACGAAATGCCTAGTTTGTGCGACAGAGCGAAAATAAAAGGGAAAAGTATTCAACGAGAATACTTTTCATCCTAATTATTCGTTATGAATGTATTATGTCACCGAAATGTAACAATATGAAGAGACTCTTGATACTCTCTGTCGTAGTACTTGCCTTCTCGGCGCAGGCGCAACACCACCCCTCAGTCCCATCTTACGACGAATTAAAGACCGCGGGGTATGAGGCATACCAAAACCAAGACTACAAAACGGCTTACCAGAAGTTCCATACGATGGATTCGGTGTTTGGGATAACCGATTTTCTCGATCTTGTTTATTATAATGTTTTAACAAATCATCTCAATTCGAACAGCGAGGAGTCAAAAGCTCTGATGTTCCGTATAGCCCGTAACAAATGTTGCGACATGAAGTTCTTGGAAGAGATGGTCGAGAAGCAGAAGGCGGACACGCTTGACCACTGGGGTGAGATTGTCGCCATTGTCTCCCCTCGCGGGGTTCAGGACTCCATCTATCAAGACCGGCTGCTGACCATGAAAAGAAGCTATATGGCCGCACTGGATTTGCTGAACAACGGAGGTAACGATTCGGCTTGGAGTGTCTTCAACGAGGTGAATGTTTCCAATGCCGCTGAACTCCAGCAACTGATTGCGGAGCGCGGTTTCCCTACATACACCAAGGTGGGCTACTACTGCAACGACTACGCCTCGGTGCTTGCGTATTTCTTGCCGACAGAGTCCCTTCAATGGTATTTGGAGCAAGCCAAGGCCGCCGCTGACACCGGAGACTACAACCCGGACTGGATTCCCACTTTGTCCGACCGATACATGAGACAACAAGTCCCTGACTCAGTCTATCTGGAGCGATTGCAGGCGATGTCGGACGCTGACCAAGATGCAAGGCGAATGTTGGACAGCGAACTGGGCAAAGATTCGGCATGGCGGGTTATCCATAGGGGGGATTCCGCCAATCTCATAGAGCTCAAGCAATTGATCGCCGAACGCGGATTCCCGACATTGTCCAGAGTTGGCTACAAATGCTGCGACCTCGCCTCGCTTATCGCGCAGCACCAGCCGCCGGAGTTCCTCCACTGGTTCCTGGAACAGGCAAAAGCTGCTGCCGACACTGGGGATTTTGACCTCACGTGGATCGCCTACATGTCCGACCGCGACTTGAACTATCGAAGGAAACCGCAACTTTACGGCACCCAACTTCATGGTCAGAACGGCATCACAGCACTCTATCCCATTGCGGACATCGAACATCTGGCCGAGCGGCGTGAGCGTGCCCATCTGGGACCGATTGAAAACTATCTCGCAAGCTATGATCTGACCGAAATCCTCATTCACCCGGCGCTTGTGAACTACAACCAATACAGTCTGACTTGCCATATCGACGGTGACACCATGCGGGTGTTGGGAACCTGTTACTTCTCCTACGAGAACAACTATCGAAATCACCTCTTACTATCGCAGACCATCAGAATCGACTCTCTTAGCATGGACAGTTGGCAGCGCAACGGCGACACCATCACCTTCGCAGGGCATCCCGTCAAGGCGGAGTTCGCCTACGCTTTCCCGCTGGCCGACTACCGTGCTTCCGACGGCGCCATCGTGTTGCGACGCGAGGGCAACTGGTACCCGCACCGCAACAGCGAGCTGCTGACGGCGACTGTCCGTATCGAGGCGGAAGACTACTATCTTATCGGAGGGACGGTAATGACACCAGCGTATGAGTTGCACCTTATACTGCTGCCGAAAGAGAACTACACCTGCAAGGTGCTGGACAGTCCGACGCGACCGTTCCTTTTCTACCGCGCAGCCAGCGACACAACCTCTTATCCGGAAGCATTTTACAACGATTTCATGGACTCCTATGGTTTCTACAGCTCATTCTTCAATGATTCGCTCTCGCAAAAGCCAATGAACATCGTGGAGATTGGCGACCCCGAATTTGTGATGTGCCAGTCGTTGCGCGACATGATCATCTTCGGCCATTATTTCTACGATGTCTATACCATGATGCCCGATTTCTCGTGGATACCGCACGAGGTGGCGCATCAATGGTGGGGAAACAGCCTCTTTTTCGGACATCGGGATTATGCCCTGAGTGAAAGTCTGGACGAATACATCAAGTTGCAATTCCTCAAGAGCCGTGAGCGCGGTTACAAAGAGCAGATGAGCTATTACAAACACGCGATGAAGCTGGCCGAAAAGCGGCTGCCCGTGGCCGACATCCGCAGTGTGGAGCCGCAGGACGCGTCCATCGCCATCTACAACACTGCTCCCTATCGCTTGGAGAAATCCGGCCATGCGAAAGTCGATGAGCTTTTGCAGCAACTGTATCAAAAGCATAAAAACACGGTGGTCAGCCGCGAGGTTTTCCTGCGGGAGTGCGGGGCCTTGAAGGGCTGGTTGAGGGGAAAATAAAAAATGTAACCTTTTTGATTTTTTGCATCCTTGTAACATGAAAACTATTATTTTCGCAGCATCAAAAATTCACAAAAATGGGAAAAAAGAATATACCCCAACATATTACATTATTGACCGGAATAATCCTGGTCCTCTGTTTCTCAGCTTGTACACGCGAGCCCATAACGCCGCTGCCGTCGGGGCCGCAGCCCATTGAGTACACACCCGAGGTGCCGGAGCCCATCACCAACGACTTCACCCTGCTCAAGGCCTGCATCGGCAAGTCGCTGTCGGAGGCCGCCGCCTTGCTGACCGAACACGGTTTTGTTGCCAGAGATGGCAACAAGTTCCTGAAAACGGAGAACGGTGTCACCAAGGAGGCGAAAATCTACTCCACTGGCAATGTCGCGCTGACCCTCAAGGACAGTGACTTCGACATTTTGAAACCAGGTTTCGTGCAATGGCTGAACGAGATACGGAACTCGGTATCATACACAAATTTAGTCCGAAAATCTTTCAACCTCTGTACAGGATGGGAAAACGGGAACCAGCACTTCGATAGTCCCGAAGCACTCCTCGATGCCCTCGCACCCGTCCCTCTTGCTGATGGCCTAACCGCCGGCTTCTATGGAAACGACTTCTACGCTAACCGATACAGTTTGGTGCTGATGCCCGATCTCAGTGGCGTTTACATGCAAATCATCAACCACCTTGCCGGGCAGCCTTCCAACGATTTCACGGAGAGCGATTTGCAAGAGACAGACCTCCAAAAGCACATCCTGATTTCCAAGGTGGACTATCTCACTTTCAGATACAAGGGGTTTTACGCGCTGAATGTCACCAACAAGCTCAACTCCGGCAACGAAATCCCGTTTGTTTCGCAATATCACGCGCCCGCAGATTTCGGATACATCAAACTGTTCTATCGCAACACCGACAACCTGTTGATGGACGGTTCCATCGTCTGGAACGGTTGCGGCGAGCTGAACTTCCCGAACAACTTCCGTGCCGGTCTGCCGATGGACAACGGACTCCCCTACCCTGGGCAAAGCCGCATTTCTTTCATCAACGATGGTGGACACTACGAGACCGTCACCGACGAGAGTGATTTGCAGTATATCTGGCAGAGCGTTTCCCGGCAGAAGGAATTCCAACATTATTATGGAAATTCGTCCAAGAAGGTGGCCGTTTACCTGTACACCCCGAGCGAGGGAATCGGCAACCCCGCCGACGCTTACTATCTTGTTTTCACGGAGCAATAGTAGAACATTAACTGTCTTTAAATTCGGCGGCAAAAACATACAATAAAACAGCCCCCACATCCATAGTCAACCGGTCGGTAGTGCGCCGTGCGGCCTGAGCCGTGCATTCGGGTGACAACGTGCTGAGCCTGCGCCGTGATGTTCGGAAGGAACGGGTGCTGCCGGCTCCGGGCAGCGGTCAGATAGCGATCGGAAGATCGGTTTTTCCGGTTCGCCCTACAGATGCGGGGGACTGTTGTTATATCAGCTCTGTCTGGAAGTTCAGTGCCTGGATCTCCATGTCCAGCTGTCGCAGACGGGCGGAGCAGTCGTCCACCAGCTTGCCGATGGCCTTCACATCGACCACCGTCACCGTCTTGATTTCCGAGCGGGAGTAGCGGTCCTGTCCGGCCGAGGCCGTCTCGAAGACGTTGCGCAGGGTGCCGACCCGCATGGTCAGCACGTCTTTGCGCGCCATCAGCTGGGTCAGCGTGACCCCGTCGCTGTTCTTCGTCTGCATGTTGGTGGCGTTGATACGCCAGATGAGCTCTTCCAGCTGCACGAGGCACGCGTCGAGCTCCTTCATCAGCTCCTCCGGTTTCTCCAACGGCTCGTCGCCCTCCTGCACTTTCACGTTGTTCTGGATGCGCATCCCGATCTGCTGGATGCGTTTCTGCAAGTCTTTCCTGATACTCAATGCTTCCGCAAGTTTCATAGTGGTTCTATTTTATGCGGCAAAAGTACACAAAATTGCGTTTTGCAAAACATGTTTTTTTTCAGTCCCCAGTGTAACAAAATCCATTTTTTCATACATAGTATTATGAACGCTATATTGCGGAAACATAAAAAATGTATTTTTGCACCCGAATTGGTGGTAATCTTACCACCGAAAAAAGTGGTAAACAATTGTTATGGAGAACAAGAAGTTACAAGCAGCATTGGAAAAATGGCAGGGTATTCAACCTTTGTCGGAGACTAACAGGAACAGATTGAGTCGAAGATTCACGGTGGATTTCAACTACAACTCGAACCACATCGAAGGAAACACGCTGACGTATGGCCAAACGGAGTTGCTGTTGCTGTTCGGCAAAGTGTCAGGAATGGCGGAATTCCGTGATTATGAAGAGATGAAGGCCAGCAACGTCGGTCTGAAAATGATGTCAGTTGAGGCATCGGAGACGCAACAGCCGCTTACACAGAATTTCATCCGGACACTGCACCACACCCTGCTACGCGAAGACTACACGGTTTACCGCAACCTCCCAGGTGGGATGCAGACGAGCTACACCGTTCACGCAGGGCAGTACAAGACCCGTCCGAACAGCGTGATCACCCGTTATGGGGACCGGTTCGAGTACGCCTCGCCGGAAGAGACCCCGGCCTTGATGACCGACCTGGTCGATTGGTACAACAAGGCGGAAGAGGAAGGAAAGCTGTCGCCCGTGGAGCTGGCCGTGCTGTTCCATTACCGTTACATCCGCATCCACCCGTTCGAGGACGGCAACGGGCGCATCGCCCGCCTGATGTTCAACTATATCCTGTCGCGACATGGATACCCGATGATTGTGGTACGCAGCAGATCAAAGCAAGATTATCTGGAGGCATTGCACCAGGCCGACTTGATTGTGGGTGCAGCCCCGCACGACGGTGCGCACGCCTCGCTGAGGGAGATTCGCCCATTCCATAAATACATGGCAAATCTGATTGCCCATGAAATAGAAAATGATGTGTTGTTTGTCACAGACAAGAGTGAGAACATCTGGTGGTACAACGGCGAGCGCATCGCGTTCCGGTCTTCCAACTATGCCAAAATCCTCCGTGAGCTGAAAATCGAGAAGAACGCCACCTATTCCTACTTGCAGGAAGCGATAGGCATCAACCGTTCCGCCATTCAGAAAATGCTCCAAACAATGCTGGAGAAAGGCTACATTGACAAAGACGAAACCGGTTCCTGGCGTGTTTTCATCACACCGTCGGTGTGAAGGGCAAGCACATTTTTTAAGAACCAATTGTTAAAAATGCTACTTTTGCGCCTTGAAATGATTTTGTGCGCAGAAGTCCATGCCCAGCATTCAAGAATACCTGAACAGGATACGCCATTCTTTCTCGCCATCGGTGGAGAAGAACCACTGTGTCGCCTTTATCGACACAGAAGTCTCCGCAGACGGTCGTAAAGTCTATGATTTCGGGGCGTTCATCGAACCGGAAGAGAAATTCCATGCGGCCTCGAAGGATGAATTCGCGAAGTTCATCCGCAATGCCGAATACCTCTGCGGCCACAACATCCTGCACCACGACCTCAAATTCCTTGCCGACATCCCCGGCATCAAACGCAAGAAGGCCATTGACACGCTATACCTCTCCCCTCTCCTTTTCCCGCGCCGACCTTATCACAAGCTGGTGAAAGACGAAAAGTTGCAGGTCGAGGAGATGAACAACCCGCTCAATGACAGTCTGAAAGCACGCGACCTCTTCTACGATGAAATCTCCGCATTCAACAACCTGTCCAAAGAATTGCAGTCTATTTATTACAAACTTTTGCACAATCGAGAGGAATTCGAGGGATTTTTCGACTATATCGGTTTCGAGGAGGCTTCTACCGACTTGGTTGAATTGATTCAGACGCAATTCAAAGGGTTGATCTGCGACCATGCGGACATCTTGCATCATATCACAGAACACCCGACAGAGTTGGCATACGCCCTCGCCCTTATCCACTGCGGCGACAGCTTCTCTATCACGCCACCGTGGGTGCTTCACCAATTCCCAGTCGTCGAGCATGTCTTGAAACTGCTTTGCGACACCCCATGCCACCAATCGTGTTCCTACTGTGAGGAACGTTTAGACATCCACAAGAACCTGCAATCCGTTTTCGGATATAACGAATTCCGCACCTTCGACGGCGAGCCGATGCAGGAAAAAGCGGTACAGGCGGCGGTGGACGGTAAATCGCTGCTCACCATATTTCCTACCGGCGGCGGCAAGTCGTTGACCTTCCAACTTCCGGCCATCATGGCGGGACGGAACGAACACGGCCTCACCGTGGTCATCTCGCCGCTCCAGTCGCTGATGAAGGACCAAGTGGACAACCTCGCAGAGAAAGGAATCACCGAAGCGGTCACCATCAACGGGCTTCTGGACCCTATCTCGCGCACGAACGCTTTCGAAAGAGTCGCCGACGGCAGTGCATCCTTACTCTATATCGCACCGGAAATGCTTCGTTCCAAAACCCTTGAGAAATTGCTCCTCGCCCGCAATGTGGTCCGTTTTGTCATCGACGAGGCACACTGCTTCTCCGCATGGGGCCACGATTTCCGCGTGGACTACCTCTACATCGGCGACTTCATCCGAAAATTGCAGGAAGCGAAGGGCAGCCACATGACCATTCCGGTTTCCTGCTTCACCGCCACTGCTAAACAAAAGGTCATTTCCGACATCCGCGACTATTTCCAGCGGAAATTGGGATTGGAACTTGAGTTGTTCGCTTCCACGGCAACGAGAACCAACCTGCACTACTCCGTCATCCATGCTGAAACGGAAGAGGACAAATACGACCATCTGCGCAACCTGCTGACTGCTAACGATTCCCCGACCATCATCTACGTTTCCCGAACACGAAAGACGAGAGAGATTGCCGAAAAGCTGACCAGCGACGGCTTTCCCGCGCTGCCCTTCAACGGTAAAATGGATCCCAACGACAAAATCGCCAACCAAAACGCCTTCATGGACAACCACGTACGAGCAATTGTGGCGACATCCGCGTTCGGCATGGGTGTAGATAAGAAGGACGTGGGTATGGTGATCCACTACGACATTTCCGACTCGTTAGAGAATTACGTACAGGAGGCCGGACGCGCCGGACGGGACCCGCAACTCAACGCCCAATGCTACATTCTGTTCAGCGACCACGATTTGGACAAACACTTCATCCTACTAAACCAGACAAAACTGAGTATCAGTGAAATACAGCAAGTCTGGAAAGCCATCAAAGATCTCACACGGCAACGAAAGTCGGTGAGCTGCTCCGCTTTGGAGATTGCGCGACAGGCGGGTTGGAACGACGAGGTGGCGGACATCGAAACCCGCGTGCGCACTGCAGTTGCAGCGTTAGAGGAGGCCGGCTACGTCAGCCGCGGCAACAATGTGCCTCGCGTTTTCGCCACAGGCATCATGGTCAAGAATATGGAGGAAGCCAGACAGCGCATCGAACACTCTTCGCTATTCTCACTTGATGAGCAGGCCCAAGCTATCCGCATCATCAAATCCCTGATTTCCAACAAATACAAGGCGAATGCGGGCTCAGTGGAAGCCGAATCCCGCGTGGATTATCTGGCGGATATGTTGGGCATGACCAAAGCTGAGGTTATCCAAGCAGTGAGTTTGATGCGCCAAGAAGGAATCCTGGCTGACTCCCGCGATATGACTGCGCTGATTCACAAAACCGACAACGAAAAAAAATCCCTCAAACGGTTTGAGTCATTCGCCAAACTTGAACAGTTCCTATTGGCTATGGTCATCTCTCGGGACAATAAAATCGAAATTTCATACAAAGACCTGAACGAAAGTGCTTTAAAAGCCGGAATTCACGATTCTAGCATACGGAATATCCGAACAATACTATATTTTCTGAGCATCAAATCTTACATCAAGAAAAAAGAGAATATCGAAAAAGGGTTGGTCAGTTTTTCATTAAACAAGGATATTGATACTATTTCGAGGAAAAACGGCCTTCGTATCGACCTTTGTCGATTCATCATCGAAAAACTATATTCCCTGCCGACAACAGAATCCGAAAACACATCCAACGATTTCACATTAGTACAGTTCTCGGTGACAGAGATTCAAAAAGAGTTCGCCGGACAAATCAGGATGAACACTTCTGAAAAACCATGTACTATTGGGGATGTGGAAGAAGCACTGCTCTACCTCGGCAAAATCGGAGCATTAAAGCTAGAAGGTGGATTTCTCGTGATTTACAATGCCATGCAGATTCGTCGCCTGACGGACATGAAATACAAATACAAGAAAGAAGATTATCGGTTATTGGACGAATTCTATAAACAGAAAATCAGGCAAATACATATTGTAGGCGAATATGCCAATATAATGGTCAAGGACTACGGCGCAGCATTGCAGTTTGTGCAGGACTATTTCTTATTAGACCACAAGAAATTTGTCAGCCAATATTTTAAGGGTGACAGGGCTAAGGAAATCGAGAAGAACATCACGATGGAGAAATACCGGCAGCTGTTTGGCGAACTATCTGAAAAACAGCGGGAAATCATCCAAGACAAACAGTCGAAGTGCATTGTGGTTGCGGCCGGACCTGGAAGCGGAAAGACGAGGGTTCTCGTACACAAATTGGCCTCCTTGCTGCTGATGGAAGACGTGAAACACGAACAGTTGCTGATGCTGACCTTCTCCCGAGCCGCAGCCATCGAATTCAAACAGCGACTTATCCAATTGATCGGCAATGCCGCACATTTCGTGGACATCAAAACCTTCCATTCTTTCAGTTTCGACCTGATCGGGAAAACCGGGAATTTAGAAGAGGCCGACCAAGTGGTTCGTATGGCCGCCGAAATGGTGGAGAACGGCGAGGTAGAGCCCACCAAAATCGGGAAAACAGTCTTAGTGATCGACGAAGCGCAGGACATGGACGCTGACGAGTACGCGCTCGTGAGTGCGCTGATGCGCCAAAACGAGGAAATGCGCGTGATTGCTGTCGGTGATGACGACCAGAACATCTACCAGTTCCGTGGTTCAGACTCCAAATACATGCAGTCATTCATCTCTGATTTCCAAGCTGTTAAGTATGAAATGACCGACAACTACCGCAGTTGTCGGGACATTGTCCAGTTTTCCGACCGTTTCATCCATCGATTAGATGGCCGTATGAAAAAACAGGGTTGCACGGCGATAAGCCAGGAGGACGGGCAAGTTTTTCTGACAAAGCATAACAGCGGCAACCTATACACACCCATCATCAATCAGCTGAAGCACAACGGGATAAAAGGGACCGTCTGCGTGATGACTAACACAAACGACGAGGCGGTGCAAATGGCGGGACTTTTGCTCAAGGAAGGGTTCCGCACCAAGCTGATTCAATCGGGTGGCTCGTTCCGGTTAGCAGACTTGGCGGAAATCCGCTATTTCATGAAGCAGATTGACAAACGGACCTCCACGCCAATCATTTCGGATGCCGTCTGGAAAGAGGCGAAAGAGAAAACACTTCTCACTTACGCGCAAAGTATCCTTCGGGAATATTTGCAGGGCTTCTTTCACGCTTTCGAAAGCACTAACAAAGTGAAATACCGTAGCGATTTAGGGGATTTCGTATTCGAGTCTAATATCGAAGACTTCTGCTTCGCCGACAAGAAAACGGTATTGGTCTCCACCATCCACAAAACCAAAGGCCGCGAGTTCGACACGGTGTATATGATGCTGGCGCGGAACGAGGATGAGACGGCGGAGAACATCCGCAAACTGTATGTGGGCATGACCCGCGCACGAAAATCACTATACATCCATACCTGCACCGCCATTTTCGACGGAATCCAACATAAAGACATGGAATACGAGGAAGACCACACTCTGTACAGTGTCCCCAACGATATCTCCGTGCAGTTGACCCATAGGGATGTCTATCTGGACTTTTTCAAAGACAAGAAGGAAAAGATTCTCTCGTTGCGGAGCGGCCAGCCATTATGGTTCAAGGACAACGGTTTCTACTCGGCGGCGGGCGACTGCGTGGCAGTTCTGTCCGCGAAAAAGCGCAACGAACTGCAGGAGCTCTATCGGCAAGGATTCACGGTCTATGCTGCGGAAGTGGCCTTTGTGGCGGCCTGGCGCGGCGAGAACGACACCGAGGAGTCGGCGGTGATTCTGCCGAAGATACATCTGAGGAGATGACCCCACACCATAAACAAAAAAACTTCCTCCCCAACTGCAACCTTTTCAATTTTCCCTGTCTTATAGTGCGGAAAAACATTATTTTTGCCGTGCTGTTTTCCCATTGCGGCGTTCACCGGACTTCGCGCCGCTTATGGCGACAGCACGAAAAAAGGAACAGAGAAGTCCCGATAAAATGATGAAAAAAATCACCATCCTGCTGCTGACCCTTCTGGCTTTCGCTGGATACAGCCAAGCCCAAACCGATGTGCTCTCCGCAGCGCAGAAGCTGATCGACACGAAAAAGTACGAGTCCGCGTATGTCCTGTTGGACAAAGACGACCCCAACAACGAGAAACCCGACGTCGTGCTGATGAAAGAGGATATCGTGCTCAACTACTTTGTTTCCAGCATCATGCACCAGGCCTTCGCGCTCAAGGATTTGAAAAAGAAAGAGGATGTCATGGATTATCGCGGCAAAAACGGTTCGTTCAGCATGTTCTCGTTTCCAGTCGATAGCGTCCTGCTCAAGCTGATTGCCGCCCACCCAGACAACTGCAAGCTGTACCGCGGTCTCGCCTTCTACTACAACGAGGTGCTGAACAAATACGGCGGCTGGCTCGGGGACGAGGAGGAGCTGACGCAAAAGATCATCGACAACAGCAAGAAAGCCATTGACGGCGGATGCGGGGACTACATCACCTATCACAACATGGGAGTGGCACTGCTGACGCAGGAGGAAACCGCTCAGAGCATTCCATACCTCAAGAAGGCCACCGAACTGGAACCCAAAAAGGCGGACGCACACTACAACTTGGCCTACGCCTACCTGTTCACGGACCAGCTCGACAACGCCTTACCGCAAGCCAAGACCTCCTACGACCTCTACAAGGAAAAAGACCTCAAAGGGGACGCCGCCCGCATGACCGGACAAATCCTGATGGAAAAAGGCGACTATCGCAATGCCTTGAAATACTTTGAAACGGCGGACAAGCTCATTCCGAACGACTACTACAACCTGTCGCCCCTGCTGCGCCTCTATTTGGTCACCGGGAACTCCAAGGCACCCGGAACGGCCAAAAGACTGTTCGAACTCGCCCCCGAGAATCCGACCATCTATCAGGCCATGATCGAAGCTTACCGATTTGCCGACAAAGAACCCGAACTCGTCCGCTTTTACAAGATGCAACTGCCGAAATATGTGAACAACGACAAGGTTTTCGGCAACCTCCACTTCTATCTCGGCAACCTCGCGATGGAGCACGACAAAACGGCCGCCAAGAATTATTTCCTGAAAGCCAAAGAGATTTTCGGATACGTGTACGACAAAGACCACTACGTGTTCGAGGTGATCGACAATGCCTTGGAGGGACTTTAAGGTTCCTGATGCCATGCCCGCGAGCGGAAAAGCCAAAAACGAATTCCAATCGCAAAAAACTCGCTCAACTTACCGAAAATTTTCGTATATTTGCAGGTTTTTTGAAGAAAAGTAAAACCATTAATAATGAGCGAGTTAGAAAATAAGATTGAGAAAGAAGAAACCTATGGTGCAGGTAATATCCAGGTTTTGGAAGGACTTGAGGCCGTGCGGAAACGTCCCGCCATGTACATCGGCGACGTCAGCGACCGCGGTTTGCACCATCTGGTTAACGAGGTTGTCGATAACTCCATCGACGAGGCCCTCGCCGGATTCTGCACTAACATTGAAGTCAAGATACTGGAAGGCAACGCCATCAGCGTGCTCGACAACGGGCGCGGCATCCCCACCGATATGCATCCCAAGGAGAAACGCTCCGCACTGGAGGTCGTCATGACCGTCCTCCACGCCGGCGGCAAGTTCAACAAAGACTCCTACAAGGTCTCCGGCGGTCTGCACGGCGTCGGCGTCTCCTGCGTGAACGCCCTCTCCAAGCACCTCACCGCCGAGGTTTTCCGCGACGGGCTCCACTTCATCCAGGAATACGCCTACGGCAAGCCCCTCTACCCCGTGAAAGTACTCGGTTCCAGCGACTACCGCGGCACCAAGATCACCTTCCTGCCCGACGACACCATCTTCCACACCACCGTCTATGAGTTCGACCGCCTCGCGCACCGCCTCAAAGAGCTGGCCTACCTGAACAAGGGCATCCACATCTCCATCGAGGACCTGCGCAAGACCAACGAGGACGGCACACATCCCAAGGAGATCTATTATTCCGAGAACGGTCTGCGCGACTTCATCATGCACCTCGACGAAGGCCGCACCAAGATCACGTCGCAGCCCATCTACATTGAGGGTGAAAAGCAGGGTGTGCCCGTGGAAGTCGCCATGCAGTACAACGATTCCTTCACTGAAAACATCCACTCTTACGTCAACAATATCAACACGATAGAGGGCGGCACGCACCTCACGGGCTTCCGCCAGGCGCTCACCCGCACCCTCAAGAAATACGCCGACGACAACAAGCTGCTCGACAAGCTGGAGAAGAACAAAATCGAGATTTCCGGTGACGACTTCCGCGAAGGCCTCACTGCCATCATCTCCGTGAAGGTGGCCGAGCCGCAGTTCGAAGGCCAGACCAAGACCAAACTCGGTAACAGCGAGATTGCCGGTGTGGTGAACCAGATGGTGGGCGAAATGCTGACCAACTACTTGGAGGAGAACCCGAGAGACGCGAAGTCCATCGTTGACAAGGTGGTACTGGCTGCCCAGGCGCGCCACGCCGCCCGCAAGGCACGCGAACTCGTGCAGCGCAAGACCGCTTTCAGCGGTTCCGGACTGCCCGGCAAACTTGCCGACTGCTCCTCCAAAGACGCGACAAAATGCGAGCTTTTCCTCGTCGAGGGTGACTCTGCAGGCGGTACCGCCAAGCAGGGCCGCGACAGCCATTTCCAGGCCATCCTGCCCTTGCGCGGTAAGATTCTGAACGTGGAAAAAGCCATGCAGCACCGCGTCTTCGAAAGCGAGGAAATCAAGAACATCTACACCGCCCTTGGCGTCACCATTGGCACGGAAGACGACAGCAAGGCCCTGAACATGTCCAAACTGCGCTACCACAAGGTCATCATCATGACCGATGCCGATGTCGATGGAAGCCACATCGCCGCCTTGATCCTCACCTTCTTCTTCCGCTATATGCGCGAGCTCATCGAACAGGGCCACGTATATCTCGCCACCCCGCCGTTGTACGGCGTGAAGAAGGGCGACAAACTGCAGTATGCCTGGACCGACGAACAGCGCGACCGTCTCACGGCCGAAGCTTCTGCCGGCGGCCGTAAGGTGCACGTGCAACGCTACAAAGGTCTTGGTGAAATGAAGGATGACCAGCTGTGGGACACCACCATGGACCCCGCACAGCGTCTGCTCCGCCAGGTCACCATCGAGAACGCCGCCGAAGCCGACCGCATCTTCTCCATGCTCATGGGCGATGAGGTTCCGCCGCGCCGCGAGTTCATTGAACAGAACGCCACCTACGCCAACATAGACGCGTAGTGCAATGCTGAATTATGAATGCTGAATGCTGAATAATAAACGTAAAAAAACAATATACTAAATACAATTCCTTGAGCAGTCCCGGCAGGGACAAGAGCTTGGTAGAACAACGTTTCATACGAGATTAAACCATCATGGAAGAACCCGAAGCCATCATCAACAACGAGCCCGAAGTCATCACGACAGAAAACGAGCAACCCACGCCGGAGGCAACCACCCCCGTCGATGTCATCTCCTTCAAACACGTGAACATCGCCCACAAAAAACTGCGGGTGCTGACTGACATCAGCTTCTCCATCAAGCAGGGTGAATTCGTCTATCTGATCGGCAAGACCGGTTCTGGCAAATCCTCCATCCTCAAAACCCTCATCGGCGAACTCAAGCCCGAAGGCGAAGAGGCCATGATGATTGGCTACGACTTGCTGACGCTGAAGACGAAGCACATTCCCGAGATGCGTAAAAAAATCGGCATGGTGTTCCAGGATTATCAACTGCTGCAGGACCGCACCGTCATCGAAAATCTCATGTTCGTGCTCCGGGCTACCCGTTGGAAAGACAAAAACGCCATGCTCAACCGTTGTGAGGAAGTTCTCAGCATGGTGGGACTAGAGACCAAGGACTTCAAACTGCCGTCTCAGCTCTCCGGCGGCGAGCAGCAGCGTGTCTGCATCGCCCGCGCCCTGCTCAACAACCCAGACTTGATCCTCGCCGACGAACCCACCGGCAACCTTGATCCCATTACCGCTGAGGAGATTTTCCAAGTATTCCACCATATTAACCAAACAGGCACCACCGTCTTCATGGCCACGCACAACTTCGCGATGATCGACAAGTTCCCGTCCCGCGCCATTTGCGTGGAAGAGGGGAAGTTGATTGATTCGCTTGTTTAGAATGGTTATAGGTTATTGGTTATTGGTTATTGAAGGTTTATGGTTTATAGTTTATGGTTTATGGTTAAAAATCCATAGTCTAAGTCTAAGTCTAAGTTTAAGTCTAAGTCTAAGTTTTTTAAGGTTCAATAGCTACAGCTACCTCCCAAAATGCTTTCTGTACTAATTCCCATATATAATTATAATGTGCATCCGCTCGTGTCGGAACTGCAAGCACAACTCATAGACAGTCAAATCGACTATGAAATAGTGCTGGCCGATGACGCTTCTTCGGACGAATCGATGCGTCATCACAACGCGCAATTGACAAAACTCGACAATATCAG
>CADADB010000015.1 GCA_902786595.1 uncultured Bacteroidota bacterium
GAGAAGGTCCCAAGGGTTCGGCTGTTCGCCGATTAAAGTGGCACGCGAGCTGGGTTCAGAACGTCGCGAGACAGTTCGGTCCCTATCTGTTGTGGGCGTAGAAGCTTGAGAGGACCTGACTCTAGTACGAGAGGACCGAGTTGGACGAACCTCCGGTGAACGGGTTGTGGCGCCAGCCGCACTGCCCGGTAGCTGCGTTCGGATGAGATAAGCGCTGAAAGCATCTAAGTGCGAAACTCACCTCAAGATGAGGCTTCATTCAAGGGCCGTCATAGACGATGACGTTGATAGGCCGCAGGTGTAAAGTCGGTAACGGCAAAGCCGAGCGGTACTAATAACCCGAGACTTTCCGGACTTACTTGGAGGAGAGAGAAAAGAGGGGAGGAAACGAGAAAGTCGGGCTTTTTTCAGTGTGTCAATCCCATACAGCGGCAAGCCGCTGAAAAGAGATTGCGGTGATTATAGCGTCGGGGCACACCTCTTCCCATTCCGAACAGAGAAGTTAAGCCCGACCGCGCCGATGGTACTGCCCTACAGGTGGGAGAGTAGGTCGTCGCCCAATACCATAGCCCTTCAGAATCTTCTGAAGGGCTTTTTTGTTTTAAATCCCGCCACCCGTAGGGGCGAATAATCATTCCTTTGCGCCCTATTATGTTTATTATATAAAATATTATAAATCAATTAATTATACATCAATGAAAGTTTATCAGACTAAAGAAATCAGAAATATCGCTGTCATCGGCGGTAACCGCACGGGTAAGACCACTCTCTGTGAGGCCATGGCATTTCACGGCGGCGTCATCAGCAGAAGAGGTACTGTTGAGGACAAGAACACACTTTCCGACTACCGTGAAGTGGAACTCGAAAGACAACAATCTATCCAAAGCTCTGTCATGTATGCCGAATTCAACGGCACGAAAATCAACATGGTTGATTGCCCCGGTTTTGACGACTTCATTGGTGAGACAATTTCCGCCCTCCGCGTGATGGACACCGCCCTCATGGTGATCAACTCGCAGAATGGTGTCGATGTGGGTGCCGAAATCCAATGGCGCCACACCAAATCCGCTCATATCCCCGTCATCTTCGCCGTTAACCAGCTGGATCACGAAAAAGCCAACTTCGACGAAACCCTGCATCAGCTGAAGGAATACTTCGGTGGCAGCGTCATGGCTTTCCAATATCCTGTGAACGCCGGTATCGGCTTTGACGCCGTGATCGACCTTCTGCAAATGAAGATGCTCAAATTCCCGGCCAACGGTGGCAAAATGATGGTGGAAGACATCCCTGCAGACCAAATGGGCAAAGCTGAAGAGATGCACGCCGCTTTGATTGAGGCCGCTGCTGAGAACGATGAGGCCTTGATGGATAAATACTTCGAAGAGGGTACACTTTCTGAAGATGAGATGATTCGTGGTCTGAAACTCGGTATCGCTAACCGCGGTACCTTCCCGGTGATTTGCATCGCCGCTAAGACCGACCAAGGTGTGGATCGCCTCATGGATCTCGTCATCAAGAACTGCCCGACTCCCGATGAAGGTCGTGCAATGAAGACCACTAACGGTGCAGAACATAAATGCAATGCCGCCAATCCTTTCGCAGGTTATATCTTCAAGATCGGTATCGAGCAACACCTCGGTGAGGTCGCTTTCATCAAGGTTGCCGATGGCGAAATCAAGAAAGCTGACGATCTGTTGAACACCACCACTAATACGAAAGAGCGTATTTCCCAGCTGCTTGCTTTCTGTGGCAAGAACCGCGTGGAAGTGGAGAAGGCAGTGGCCGGCGACATCGTGGCCACCATCAAGCTGAAATCTTCTCCCGCTTGCTCTACTCTCGTAGCCAAGGGCGATGATGTGATTGAACCCACGGTTTATCCGGATCCTAAGTTCCGTACCGCTGTTCGCGCCGTCAACAGCTCTGACGATGAGAAATTGGGTGCTGCCCTCAACGAAATCCGTAAGACTGACCCGACCTTCCAGATGGAGCAGTCCAAGGAACTGAAGCAGCTCATCATCTCCGGTCAGGGTGAGCAACACCTCAACATCGTGAAGTGGATGATTGAGAAGCTCAACAAGATCGACATTGAGTATTACGCTCCGAAGATTCCGTATCGTGAGACCATCACGAAATCTGCAGAGGCAATGTACCGTCACAAAAAACAGTCTGGTGGTTCCGGTCAATTCGGTGAGGTTCACATGCTTATCGAGTCTTACTACGAAGGCATGCCCACCCAGACCAAATACCCGATCCGTGCCACGGAGACCTACGATCTGCCTTGGGGTGGTAAGTTGATCTTCAACAACTGTATCGTCGGTGGTGCTATTGATGCACGCTTCATGCCTGCTATCTTAAAGGGTATTATGGAGAAAATGGAAGAGGGTCCGCTTACCGGTTCCTACGCTCGCGATATCGTGGTGAACATCTATGACGGTAAAATGCACCCGGTTGACTCCAACGAATTGGCATTCAAGTTGGCCGGCCGTAACGCCTTCAAGGAGGCCTTCAAGAACGCTGGTCCGAAGATTCTGGAGCCCATCTACGATGTTGACATCTTCGTTCCCGCCGACCGTATGGGTGATGTGATGACCGACATGCAGGGTCGTCGCGGTATCATGATGGGTATGGAAAGCGAAGGTGCATTCCAGATGATCCACGCCAAGATCCCGTTGGCTGAGATGAACAAGTATTCCACCACGTTGAGCTCTATCACTTCCGGTCGTGCTTCTTACAGCATGAAGTTCGCTGAATACCAGCAAGTTTCTGCCGATGTTCAGAGCGAAATCATCAAGAAATACGAAGAAGAGCACAAAGACGAGGAATAATCCAGATTCGTTTTTATGTCATAAAAAAGATTCGACAGCCATGTCGAATCTTTTTTTTTGTCCATTAAACTTCTGTTTGGAGTTCCCATCTATCGCCCTTGAAAAATGAACGGAAACCTATTAATAAAAATTTTCACCGAGTGTTCAGAGATTCATAAAAAGTGTATCTTTGCCGCTCAATCAACAACAATTAAAAAAAAGTATGGCATACAAAATTAGTGAAGATCTTTGCGCCGCTTGCGGAACTTGCATCGGCGAATGCCCTCAAGAGGCAATCTCTGAAGGCGCTGCTTACTCCATCAACCCTGATCTCTGCATCGAATGCGGTGCATGCGCAGACGTTTGTCCTTGCGAAGCAATCAGCTTGGAGTAGTCAAATTATTTGTCTAACCACAAAAAAAGGAGGCCTGGAATAATTTCCAGGCCTCTTTTGGCTTTTAGCTTTTGGTTGTTATAAAAGGAATTGCGCTGCTAAAACCACAATTGCCCACGCAAATGTAGCCCCGATGATACCGCGACCCGTTTTGTCGAATTTCAACTTCAACAGGTAATAGCGCAGAATAAACAGGTTGGGAATCAGTGCGATGAGAATGAATTTCGGAATCAGCACTTTCACCAGATTGGGGTTGTTTACAAGCATCTGCGGATTTGAGTGTAAAATCAGTGCGAAAATGCCATATATAATGCCAAATAAAACTGCGGGAACCAGCACACCCAGCGCGATGCCAATTCCGTAAGAATCTCTTCTGAGTTTATCCATCATAATTCCAAATATTTTAGTGAAGAAATATATTGATGCGCCGTCAAGTCAAATTGCACGGGCTGTATGGAAACATAATTACGTTGAAGCGCTCCTTCGCAGGTATTTTCATCCTCTTCGAGGCGTTCCAGCCAGCCAGTCAGCCAATAATATTTCCGACCGTAAGGGTCGGTGTGTTCCTGTAAATCCTCATGCCAAGTGGCATGGCATTGACGTGTCACCCGGATTCCTTTGATTTCTTCAAGCGGTGCCTTTGGAATATTGACGTTTAAGCAGATATGGGGAGGAAGGCCCTTTTCCAGCACCTGCTTGACAATTTGCTTGCCAAAATGCACTGAGGCAGTGAAGTCGGCGTTTGGACTGTAGTCTTGCACGGAAAGCCCTATGGCGGGGATGTTGTCAAAAGCGGCTTCAATAGCGGCGGCCATCGTGCCGGAGTATATCAAACTGACGGAAGAGTTGGAACCATGGTTGATTCCAGAGAGAACCAAGTCTATTTTACGGTCGCGAAGTACCACTTTTTCTCCTAACTTGATGCAATCCACAGGCGTTCCATTGGTCTTGTAGTAGGCGATACCGTCTTCATTTTTGTAGTTGGTGAGGCGTAACGGCTCCCCCATAGTGATGGCGTGCCCCATACCGGATCGCGTCCGGTCAGGCACTACCACCGCCACTTCTCCAAGGGGCTTGGCAATCGAAACCATTGCCTCTAAGCCCTTTGCTTCGTATCCGTCATCATTGACAATCAGTATTAACGGTTTTCCTTCGCTCATGCTTATTTCTTTATGAATTTGACAGTTTGAATCTGGTGCAGACTGTTTTCCAGTTTCAAGAAATAAACACCTGAAGTATATCTTCTCACGTCTATTTCAGAATCAATATCTGTCAGGTGCCCGCCTTGCAGAAGTTTTCCTGTCAAACTGAACAGCTGGTAGGTGTAGTCTTGCATATTTGTATCATCTTGAATTTGAACATGCAGGATATCCGTAGTCGGATTAGGCCAGACTTGGAAAACAGTGTTTTGTTCGAATTCCTGGATGTTAACAGGATTATTCACTTTGCCGCATGGGAAAGAAATGGCGTCAATGTAAGCGCAGTCCTTTCCGGAAGTTCCCCAAAAATTCTTGGAATAGGTCCATGTGTAAGTGTGTACACCAGCATTTACCGGATATGCTGCACGTCTCCAACCAAAAATACCACCCCATTGATCTTTGGTTTGTCCGTCAATTTTGAACACTAATACGTCATTGCTTTCGCTGGAAACCTTGTAGAAGAAAGAAATGGTGTCGGAAACAGTAGCTGTGTCAGTGATTCTCAGAGTTGTGGTTCCTGAGTTGCCAATGGTACCTGATTTGGCGCAATAGATTCCATCATACGGGGAGACTGTGGTGATAGTCCATGGGACGGAAGAGGTGTTCTGCCATGCCATATTGTTGAAATCTCCAGATTCCCAGTCTTCTGAAATCGTTCCGATTTTAATGGGGAAATAGGCGTGAGCATAATAGTAATTAACCCAAAGTCCGGCTTTGAGGTAAGTGATGGTTGGCTCTTGAATACTGCTTTTTGGAGTGGCTTGTAAACTTATGGTTACCGTTTCGTTTACGTCAATTGCAGGAAAGAAGATGGAATCGGTTTCAAGAGTCAATTCGTCACCAGGATTCTCAAAGAAAATATTACCGCCAATAATGGGCATATTACCAGTATTGGCAATCGAAATGTTGCAGTTGAATGTTTCGTTGTAATCAGCTCTGCGGTTGCCGTTGCCAGTTTCCGCGTCGTCAATCTCCAACGAAGTGATACTCAGCTGCGGGGCATACAATTTCACCGACTTGGATTGCGTCACTGTGTCATTGTTGAAGATGATTTCCATTTTAATGACGGCGTTGTGGTTGGCAGGCACAACATTCTTGACCGAGAAGGTGAATGTGGGTGAATTGGCCAACGTGTCGTGTGAAGGTAACGTTGTGACAGTCAGAATCGGATTGTTCAAAGTGATGTATTCGTCTTCAGAGGAGACATTGATGCGCACGTTAGAGGCATTCTGATTGCCGATGTTGATGATTTGCGGTGTCACAGTCATGGTTTTGCCAAATTCTGGCAAATTATTAGGATGGTTGTTCACAAACGGAAGGGATTTGTCAGTCAAGGTCAGGTCACCTATAATCACATAAGGTCCTTCGTTTGGAATAAAGTTCACCATGCCTTCATAGGGAAGATAGTTTGTGGCGGTTGCCAATACTTTCAATGTGTCTGTCGGCAGGTAAGTGTCGTTGAAAGTGAGCGTGTATTCACCACCTGTAATGCGACCTGTCGCTACAATTTCGTCATTATGGGTAACGGTGATTTTAGCATTTTCAACAGGAGAGGAGAATGTTATAGAAGGAACGCCTGCGGGAAGGATGGCATTGTGGGAGACTTCGAGTTGTTCGGGGACAGCAGTTCGCACCAATAGGGTGGGATCTCCAAAAATAAGCCATGTTCGGGAAACATCCAAGGCACTTTCGTCGTTATAGACATCAAGCATGTGGATGATTCCGTTGAAAAACATACCGCCAAACGTGAATTTCTGATTAGCAGGATCCGTGCCGACCAGCATGTCTATCATAGCGTCTTGGGCGCACATGGGCTGATTCCATGGCTGGTTGATAGTGGATCCTGCCATGGTCACAGCGCCTGTCGGTTCTCCGTTTTGTGTTGCCCGCAGCCACGCCTCGGCAAAGCAGGTGCCGGAATGGTAGGCACCATTCACACAAGCCACAGATATGATGAACGGGAGTTTGCCGACATTCGTTAAATTGTTGACGTTGGTATTACTAAAGCCAGAGGTTGTCCAATTCTGCACATCACCGTGCCCGCAATAACAGATGATGCCGACACCGTTGTTAACTCCAGTGGCTACCATGGATGCCGAAGGGTTGCCTGATGCGTCCAAACCGCCTTGACTCCCTTCGAATAGTTCATATCCGGAGGTATAAGTGTAAGCTTGCAGCTTGTTGTCAATATTGCGGATGTGCTGGTAGTCGTATTCGTTGTTGTCACCAGGACCCTGATTGGAGGCGATGCCCATGAATGACGTAAAATGGGAGGTTTCGGGTGGATTTTTTTCGTATTCGATAAAACGTTGCACTTGAGTTTCCACTTGTGATGCGTTTTCAGCGGAAATCTTGCCTAAAATAATATCCGAATATGAATCATTACCCACGATGAGCGTGTAAGTGTTGTCGGCTTTGTCGCCGCTGACGGTCGGCGTGGGGAACTGTGCATTGTCGCCCACAATAATCACAAATGCCAGATTGTGTTCGTTGTAATAATTTGTGATGTAAGTTTTTATGGAATTGGCATTGTTGCCGGCAGCAGTTACCGAAACCATTTCAGTGTTATAGCCATTTTGG
This sequence comes from uncultured Bacteroidota bacterium, assembly GCA_902786595.1. Classification (GTDB taxonomy): domain Bacteria; phylum Bacteroidota; class Bacteroidia; order Bacteroidales; family WCHB1-69; genus F23-D06. The sequence goes on from CADADB010000015.1 coordinate 6,978, forward strand.
ATTTTCCAGTCAACATACGGTTGCATGGCTTCCATGAAGTTTTCGGGGCAGATAATCAGAATATCGCCTTCTTCGGTTACGGGAGTACTGCGCAAGCCACGGTAATTCAAGAATTGGTTGGCATAAACAGCATCGAATGTGCGGTTGACTTTGGCGGCGGCGGCAACAGATTTTGTACTGTTGAAAGTCACTTTGACCGTTACGGAAGAGTAAATCTTCAACTTTTGCGCCACAGGGTTATAATCAAAAGGATAAACCTTGAAATTCATTCCCTCAAAATCGCGGAGCTGATAGGCATCACCTATTTGTATTGCATTGCCTAATAGGTAGTCGGCCGCTTGATAATCCGCATTTTTCGTATATGGAACATTCTCCGGATCCACATTACGGTAAAGACTACCTTTGGATGGTGCTAAGGCAAAAGACTCTGCAACAGTATATTGCGCATCCAGGATTTCCGTTTCAGGATTGCTTCCTTCAGGCACAATCAGGGAGAATGCTGTTTGGAGCAATTCAGGACTGCCCTTTTTCAAGACGGGATATGCATCCGCCATGATCAGTTTTTGCATATCCTCGCCATTTACGGAAACCGTTTCCGTTTGGAAGGTGCCGAAATCCACGCGTACCACCGCCTCGTTTTGTGTGGAACGAAGCAGTGTGTAACGGATGTTCTGCGCTTGCGCACTCATCGCCATCCCCGCGATGACGGCCAAAATTGTCACTAATTTCTTGAAGTTGTTCATATTTGTTCTTTTTTTAACCCCACACAAACGCAGCGTTGTGTGGGGTTATTTGCGCTTCGCGCGTCTTGCCCCTTCGGGGCTGCTTAAGGAATTATGTTTTTTTTAATTATTTCAGATTTTCAACGGCTTGTTTGATGCGTTTGCAGGCCTCTTTGAGACGGTCTTCGGAAGTGGCGTAAGAGAGGCGGATGCAGTCGTCGTCACCGAAGGCGGTGCCTTGCACGGTGGAAACGCTGGCGTCTAAGAGGAAGTAAAATGCGAGATCAGTGGAGTTTTCGATGACCGTCTTGTTGTACTGGGCGGCGAATTTGGAGTCAGCAGGCACCTGTTTGCCGAACAGACTGCTCACTTTCGGGAAGAAGTAGAAAGCGCCCTGCGGCAGTGTGACCTCAAAACCGGGGATTTGCTTCAGCAGGTCATAGACCATATCGCGGCGCATTTTGAAAATGTTTCGCATATTGATAATGTCCTCTGAGGTTTTGGGATCCATTTCCATAGCTCTCAGCGCGGCGCGTTGGGAGATGGAGCCGGTGGCGGAAGTGATCTGTCCTTGCAGCTTGTTGCAGGCCTTGGCCACCTCCACGGGAGCGCCGATGAAACCGATACGCCAGCCCGTCATGGCAAAACCTTTCGCCACACCGTTAACCGTAACCACTTGGTCTTTAATGAAATCGAATTGGGCAATGCTTTCGTGACCGCCCACGAAGTTGATGTGTTCGTAAATTTCGTCCGACATGATCATCATCTGCGGATGTTTGGCGACCACTTCAGCGATAGCACGGAGTTCCTCCTTGGAGTAGATCATACCCGTGGGGTTCGAGGGACTGCTGAACATCATCAGCTTGGTTTTCGGGGTGATGGCTGCCTCCAATTGAGCGGGGGTAATCTTGAAATCGTTCTCAATCTTGCAAGGAACGTATTTGATCTCGGCTTCGGCCATTTGGGCGATGGCGCGATAGGAAACCCAATAAGGAGTGGGGATAATCACCTCGTCGCCGGGGTTCACCAATGCCATAACTGTTTGATAGATGGCTTGTTTTCCACCGGTAGAAACTACAATCTGTTGCGTGGAGTAATCCAGATTGTTGTCTCTCTTGAATTTCTGGCTGATGGCTTTCAACAGATCGGCATAACCGGGGACTGGCGGGTAATGCGTGAAATTGTCGTCAATGGCCTGTTTGGCGTATTCCTTCACGGTTTCCGGCGTGTTGAAATCGGGTTCACCGATGCTCAAGCTGATGACATCTTGACCTTTATCCTTTAACTCACGTGCCAATGCGGTCATGGCCAATGTTTCTGATGCCGGCATTCCCAGCACTCTTTTTGAAATTCTTTCCATATTGTTAACTTTTTTTGTATCTGAAAATTGGACGGCAAAGATACGCAAATTATGAATACATACGGACAAAAGAAAGGTATATTGTTCACAAAAAATTGTATCTTTGCATTTCCTTTTTAAAAGGTGAATTTTACATCGTAAATTATTAGTATATAACAGGTTAGATAAAACAAACATGGCTACAGAAATCAACACCAAATACGACCCGATAGCGGTTGAGGACAAGTGGTACCAGTTTTGGATGGAAAACCGCTTCTTTCACTCCGAACCCGACAGCAGACCGGCATATTCCATCGTGATTCCCCCGCCAAATGTGACGGGCGTGCTGCACATGGGCCACATGCTCAACAACACGATTCAGGATGTGATGGTCCGCCGTGCCCGCATGAAAGGGTTCAACGCCGTTTGGGTACCTGGCACCGACCACGCCTCCATCGCTACGGAAGCCAAAGTGGTGGCTTATCTCAAAGAGCAAGGCATTGATAAAAAAGATCTTACCCGCGAGGAATTTCTGAAGCACGCTTGGGAATGGAAAGAGAAATACGGTGGCATCATCCTCAAACAGCTCCGCAAACTCGGTGCTTCCTGCGATTGGGACCGCACCAAATTCACCATGGATCCGGAGATGTCGGAAGCTGTGACTGACGTGTTTGTTGATCTGTACAACAAGGGCAAGATTTACCGCGGTGTGCGTATGGTCAACTGGGATCCCAAAGCATTGACCGCCGTTTCCGATGAGGAGGTGATTTACAAGGAATTACAATCGAAACTTTATTATGTTCGCTATCAGATTGAGGGTGAAGAGAATGAGTACATCACGATTGCTACCACTCGTCCGGAAACCATTTTGGGCGATACGGCTATCTGTATGCATCCTGAAGACGAGCGTTATGCCAAATATAAAGGCAAGCGTGCCATCGTTCCTGTTGTAAACCGTTCTATTCCTTTGATTTACGATGAATATGTGGAACGCGAGTTCGGTACTGGCGCGCTGAAAATCACGCCGGCGCACGATATCAACGACTATAATCTCGGCATTAAGCACCACTTGGAGACCATCAACATCTTCAATGATAACGGCACGCTCAACGAGAATGCGCAGTTCCTCGTGGGCATGGACCGTTTCGAGGCGCGGAAAGCCATCATCCCGTTGTTGGAAGAGGGTGGCAATTTGGTGAAAATCGAGGATTACACCAACAAAGTGGGCTTTTCGGAGCGCACTAATGAGGTGATTGAGCCGAAACTCTCCTTGCAATGGTTCTGCAAGATGGAAGAGTTGGCGAAACCGGCACTCGATGCCGTCATGAACGGTGACATCACGTTCCATCCTGACAAGTTCAAGAACACCTATGCCCACTGGATGGAGAACATCAAGGATTGGTGTATCAGCCGCCAGCTTTGGTGGGGACACCGCATCCCTGCTTGGTACTTGCCGAACCACGAGTTTGTGGTGGCGCACAACGCCGATGAAGCGTTGAATATCGCCTGCCAGAAGTTCCCCGAATTAAATCTGACTATCAACGATTTGAAGCAGGACGAGGATGTGATGGACACTTGGTTTTCCTCTTGGTTGTGGCCGCTGTCTGTGTTTGACGGCATCCGTCACCCTGACAATCCCGAAATCAACTATTATTACCCGACAGCCGTGTTGATCACCGCCCCCGATATCATCTTCTTCTGGGTGGCGCGTATGATCATGGCCGGATTGGAATGGCGTGACACAATCCCATTCAGAGCCGTCTATTTCACTGGAACTGTGCGTGACAAACTGCACCGCAAGATGTCGAAGCAGCTCGGCAACTCTCCTGATCCCATCATGCTGATGGAAAAATACGGTGCCGATGGTGTGCGTTTCGGTATGTTGCTCAGCTCTCCGGCTGGTAACGACTTGCTGTTCGACGAGTCGCTCTGCGAGCAGGGTCGTAACTTCAGCAACAAGTTGTGGAACGCCTTCCGTTTGGTGAGAGGTTGGCAGATCGATGACAATATCCCGCAGCCGCTCCACACCGAAACTGCTGTGAAGTGGATTCGTGAGCGTATGAACGAAGTGCTCAAGGGAGTGGAGGAGAATGTGAACCGCTATCGTATCTCCGAAGCCCTGATGGACATCTACAAACTTGTGTGGGACGATTTCTGCTCTTGTTTCCTCGAGGTGGTGAAACCTGGGTTCCAACAACCGATAGATGGTAAGACATATCGGGAAATCATTGACATTTTTGAGGTCCTGATGCAGATCCTGCACCCGTTCATGCCGTTTATCACGGAAGAGTTGTGGCAAACCATGCGTCAAAGAGGTGAAAAAGAGTCCATTATGATGACGAAGATGCCTGAGGTGGAAGCTGAGGTGAATCAGAAAGTGCTGGACGATTTCGCCGCCGCCCGCAAGGTCATCGATCAGGTGCGCCGTATCAGAACGGAGAAGAATATCCCGCAAAAGAAAGCCCTTACGCTCAACGTTTATACCAATCCTTCAGCGGCCAACCCTGCCACTGATGCTGTGATTGCCAAACTTTGTAATCTGGAACATATTGATTATCTGGAAAGTAATGACGTTGATGGAGCTTCGTTCATCGAAAATAAAATCCAGTATTCCATGCCGTTGAAGGGTTTGGTAGATATGGATGAGGAAATCAAGAAGTTAGAAGCTGATCTGAAATATGCGGAAGGTTTCCTGCAAAATGTGCTGAAGAAGCTCTCCAACGAGCGCTTTGTGAACAACGCACCGCAGCAGGTGGTCGATATTGAGCGTAAAAAACAGGCAGATGCCGAAGAAAAAATCCGGATTATTAAGGAGCAACTAGCCAAGTTGAAATAGTATGAAGGCAGTTTTGCGTTATTTCATGTTGTTGGCGGCGCTACTGATACCTATTACCTTCTCCTCGCTAAAACAACGTTTCCCAATTGTGGTGGGCATCACCCTTGGCGTGACGCTCGCCTATTGGGGCATGTACTTCTGGATGAAAAAGAAAGGGAAACAACAATAATTTGCGTTTTGTAAATCAGTATTCGTAGTTGATACCTGCTAGATATGGCTTTTAGCTATTGGCTTTTGGCTATTAGCTTTCGTTTATATGCAAAAGCTAATGGCTAATAGCCAACAGCTAAAGTATAAGACATAGTTTTATGGATAATATAGGGTAGAGACGTTTCATGAAACGTCTCTACTCGAATTGTACCGCTTTTACTGGAGATATTTTTTTGCTGATAACCCATGCGGGTACGATGAGCACGAGCATGCACGCCACGAAAACCCCGATGTTCAGCAATAGAACTTCCCATAATTGATACTTGATGGGTACGAAATTCACGTAATATGTCTCTGGATCTAATTTGACGAGATGGAATTTTTGCTGTAACACCCCTAGGCCGAGTCCGATGAGGTCTCCAATCAATAGTCCTTGCAATAAGGTGCGGCCTGCCACCATCAAAAAGGTGTGAACCACGTGTTTTGTTTTCATTCCCAGGGTCTTAAGGATACCGATGAGTCGTGTACGCTCTAAGATGATGATGAAAAAGATAGACATCATGGTAATCATGCAGACGCAGGTTGTGATGATGAGCAGTACGGAAACATTGGTGTCGAACAAGGCAATCCAGTCGAATATTTCCGGGTAAATTTGTTTCACAGTTTCCGCTTTCAGGTTCATATCTATTTGATGGTGAATGTTTTCGCCAATTTCATCAATTTTGCTATAATCGTTTGTGAGCACTTCCACGCCACTTACCTGCAGAGAGTCCCAATCGTTTAGTTTTTGCACGTGACGCAAATCCACTATTGCAAATTTTGCATCATATTCGGGTAAACCTGTTTCATAAATTCCTGAGAGTGTGAAACTTCGTTGTCTTGGTGGATCCTGCACAAAGTAAGTACGAACTTTGTCGCCCAACTTGATTTGCAGCTTGTCAGTCAATTGTTTAGAAAGGATGATGTAATTGTTGACAATGGTGTCGTTTAGTTGCAAAGTGTCCCCTTCCACCAGATTATGTGCGAATTGTCGGCCATTGAATGAAGCGTCCACACCTTTCAACACAATACCTTCCACTTGGTTGGGTGTTTTGATGATACCCACTTTTGTGGCGTAAGGTTGGATGGAACACACTTCCGGATTACGCCGCAAATCTTGTAACAGTGTATCATTCAAAGTAATGGGGGTTTGCTCATGAGAGTAGTTGCGGTCGTAGTGCGAAATGCGTATATGTTGGCCCATGGCCACCACCTTTTCCTCAATCACTTGCTTGTAGCCCGCTGTGACACCTATGGCTGTCAGCATGATAACAACACCAAGCGCGACACCGAATACCGAAAGGCGGATAATCGGTTTGGCGAAACGATTGCCTTTTTCGCGCAAGATGCGATGCGCCAATTGCCAGTGAAAGGAAAATTGAGACATAATTTATTATGACTTTGGCCATTAGCTATTGGCTGTTAGCTGGTGGTTCGTATCTGAAAGCCAATAGCCAACAGCTAATAGCTAAAAGCTGTATCTGATAGAAAACAGGGGTAAATAAATACACAGTAGAGGCAGGCGCATCCTGTCTCTACTGTGTGTTTATCGATTAAAACGTGTTGCCAGCTGCTTGGCAGGCGGTGATAGCCACAAGACTTACGATGTCTTCCACGGAACAACCGCGAGAGAGGTCGTTAATAGGCGCTGCCATACCTTGCATGACAGGGCCGACGGCATCGGCACCTGCGAAACGTTGTACCAGCTTGTAAGCGATGTTACCAGTCTCTAATGAAGGGAACACCAACACGTTGGCTTTGCCTGCGACAGGGCTGCCGGGAGCTTTTTGAGCACCCACGGACGGGATGATAGCGGCGTCGGCCTGCAACTCACCGTCAATCACGAGGTTGGGATCCATCTCCTTGGCGATACGGGTGGCGTTGACCACTTTATCGACCAGTTCGTGTTTTGCGGAACCCTTCGTAGAGAAGCTCAGCATGGCCACGCGCGGCTCGATGCCGGCGATGGTGCGGGCGGTTTGAGCCGTGACGACCGCGATTTGAGCGAGCTTGTTCTCGTCGGTGTTCGGGTCAGCGGCACAATCGGCGAAGACCATTACGCCGTCATCGCCCCATTTCTTGTCTTGGAAACACATAATGAAGGCGCCGGAAACCACAGAGATACCGGGTAAAGTCTTGACAATTTGGAAGGCCGGACGGAGCACATCGCCGGTAGCGTGCTGTGCGCCAGTCACTTCACCGTCAACATCCTTGTTCTTGATGAGCAGGGTGGCCAAGTAAAGCGGATCTTCGACTTTCTTGAGGGCTTCTTCCATCGTCATGCCCTTGTTTTTGCGGATTTCATACAGCATATTAGCATAGAAATCCTTTTTGGGATTATTTAACGGGTCGATGATGTCTGCTTTTGCGATGTTCTTGAGACCCCATTCAGCGGCTTTGGCCTCGATGTTGGCCTTGTTGCCTAACAAAGTGATGGCAGCATAACCGTTTTCAATGATGATGTCGGCTGCTTTTAAGTTTCTTTCTTCCTCACCTTCGGCCAAAACAATACGTTTGTTGGCCTTCTTGGCATTTTCCTTGATTTTTTCGATAATGTTCATTGTTTGTTGAATTGTTTATTTGATGTTTTTTACAATAGTGATCAGTGAATAGTGATTAGTGAAGAGTGAATAGTGAATAGTGAGCGGAGAGCAGTTGGTAGTCATAGTCAATCCCGAGTCATAGTCATAATCAATCTCGGCCGCAAAGATACATTATTTTCGGTTTTGCGGCGCGAACTCCGAAAATCTGCGAAATTTGAAAATAAAATTAACTAATAGTTGTTAAAATATTATATCGTAATTTATAATTTATTGAGTATCAGAATCAAAAAAAATTACAAAAACCCTTGACAAGACGGGCATTCTCATTGTATATTTGTTGCACTAAATTTTAATAATATGAAAAAGAAAAATGAAGAAATTTTACCCGAAGAGGGTTGCGGCACAAAGATGCCTGCGGAAAATGTAGCAACGAATGAAGTTGCCAAAAACGAAACGGTCAACGAAGAGACGGCTGAAGAGGATCAGGAGGAAGAAGATTCTCCCGATCAGGACGGGGAAATGGAGTTCCATGCCTCCAAGAAGGATTTCCTGCTGTTCATGCACAAACTTCTCCGATTGATGAAAGACGTTGTCTTTCTGAACCATAGCTTGGATGAATTTGAGAAAGACCCGATTTTCGACCTGCTCTTTGACCTCAGCAAGGTGCATCTCAAAGAGATGAACGATTCTTCCAAAGAGCAGAAGTCGCCAGGCGAGGACAGCGAAGATGATGAGAAAGATGATCGTGACGATGACGACGACATCATCACGGAGGCGTTCATCAGCTTGAAAGTGAAGAAGTTAAAAGATTAGCGTCTTTTTAACGACTTTGACAGGAATCGTTCGCACTATTTGCAGAAATTGATGCGGAAAAGCGGAAACATGCGGAAACATTTCTGCACTTTTCCGCCTTTCCGCACTTTTTCCGCAACACATTCCTTAATCTCCTAAAGAATAGCCGAAGCGTTTCATCTGTAGCTCGTTGTTGCGCCAGTCTTTGAGGACCTTGACGGACAGGTCGAGGAAGACATGCTTTTGCAGGAAGTCTTCGATGGAAAGTCTCGCATCTGTACCTAATTTCTTAATGGCTGAACCTTTGCTGCCGATGATGATGGCCTTCTGCGTGGAGCGTTCCACGTAGAGGGTCGCGGCTATCCGGATGAGGTCGGGCTCCTCTTTGTAGCTCTCCACGACCACTTCCACACTGTAGGGAATCTCCTTCTTGTACTGCAGCAGGATCTGCTCGCGGATGAGTTCCGACACGAAGAAGCGCATCGGGCGGTCAGTGAGGGCATCCTTCGGGAAGTAGGGCGGGCACTCGGGAAGCAGTTCGATGATGCGGTTGCGCACGGCCTCGATGTTCACGCCCTTCAACGCGGAGATGGCAAACACATCTGCGGTCGGGAGAATCGACTGCCAGTGGTTCTTCGATTCCTCCACTTGCTCTTCAGTGTATTTATCGGTCTTGTTGATGATGAACACGACGGGGATTCCCATCTTGTTGATCTTTTCGACGAGTTGCTCGTTGTATCTGGTCTCTCCGCACTCGATGAGGTAGAGGATGATGTCGGCGTCCTGCAGCGAGTCAGTGACGAACTTCATCATGTACTTCTGCATCATGTAGGCGGGGTCGAGCACGCCCGGCAGGTCGGAATAGACAATCTGGTAGTCGTCGCCGTTGACGATGCCCTTGATTCGGTGGCGGGTGGTCTGCGCCTTGGAGGTCATGATGGAGACCTTCTCACCCACCAGTTGGTTCATAAGGGTGCTTTTCCCCACATTGGGGTTGCCGATGATGTTCACGAAGCCCGCACGATGCGGAATATTCTGGGTGTTTGTATATTGGTTGTCCATAGTGTTCAATGTTTAGGAATGTAAAATAGGTTCGGTGTCCTTTGTGCCAAAGGTCACGTAGCTGAAATGCTCCAGCCAGTCGCCGGTATTGAAGAAAAGACGGCTTGGTGCAAGCTCGTAACGCATGGGAATGTGCCGGTGCGCGAAGATGAAGTATTCCACGTCTGTGGTTTGCAACAACTCACGGGCGAACTGCACCTGGCACTCGTCCTCCCCTTTGAAGACGAACATGTTATCATCGTGGGAGTTACGGCTTTTTTCAGAAAAGAAACGTGAAATGGCGAACGATTGCCTCGGGTGTAACATACTGTACAGCCGCTGGTTGAACTTGCTGTTGAAAATCCGCTTGATAAGCAGATATTTGCGCTGTTTTCCGCCCAGTCCGTCACCGTGGCCCACGAAACAACGGTGTCCGTTAATGTTCACCAGCTGTGCCTCATGATAGACGGCAGCGCCGAAGGTCTGCGTGAAATAGTCCTCCACCCACATATCATGGTTGCCCGTAAAATAATGGATTTCAACGCCTTGCGTATGCAATTCCTTCAAAAAGGCAAACAGGGTAACATATCCTTTCGGCACCACGTCGCGGTACTCGAACCAGTAATCGAAGATGTCGCCTAAAAGGAAAATATGGTGAAGGTTACCATTCTGACTTTTGAGCAGCTGCACGAGCTTGAGTTCCCGTTCTTCGCTGGCGGCATCCGGCGGGGTGCGGAAATGCGCGTCCGACACGAACAGACAGTTGCCGTGGAGCTCAATCGGATCAGAAAGCGGAGTTGTTTTTTTCACGCGGCAAAGATACGATTTTAATGGTTATAGGTTATTGGTTATGGGTTATTGAAGCAAGATTTTTCCATAATCAATGTCCCATTGGTCAAAAAATGTATTTTTGCGGGATGAAAAAAAGACAGCTGTTTCGAATGGTATCCGTTATGCGCACTTTTTTTGTGTTTTTCGGTTTTTTTATCGCCACGACAGGGACCATTTTGGCGCAGGTGTGCGGTTGCACAGATTCGCAAGCCGTCAACTATAATGCCGATGCAACCATCAACGACGGCAGCTGCAAATACGCACATACGACGTTCAGGGCTGAAGTTTTAGGCACGCTGGACTCTTTAGTAGATGGTTCCTCCTCTCTGTTCTATTGGCAAAACGGTTTATGGACTTATAACGACCACGCAAATAATTGCATCTATCTGATTGACAGTACAAATGCATCCATAACGGATGCGTTGTGTGTCAAAAGAATCAAAAATCAAGATACGGAGGAAATTGCCCAGGACAGTCTCTATCTGTATTTCGGGGATTTTGGAAACAACAGCGGGCGCAGGAAAAATCTCCAGATTTTGCGAGTGAACAAAGAATCATTCGCAAAGCAAGTGTTCCAGATAGATACGATACGGTTTTCTTACGAAGACCAAACCGATTTCACGGCTCGGTTGAATGCCACTGATTTTGACTGCGAGGCCTTTATCGTCACGGATGACAGCATCTATCTCTTTACTAAACAGTGGGTTTCTGCTCAGACCACCGTTTACAGTCTCCCCAAAACGCCTGGAATCCATGTTGCGCACCGGCGCGACACCTACAACACAAAGGGATTAATCACGGGAGCAACTTACATTCCTGAATACCAACTGGTTGTTCTGTGTGGCTACGACTATGACAAAAACCATATTTTGTCAGCACTTCATCCGTTCCTTATCCTGCTGTATGATTTTAAGGATGGTTCTTTCTTCTCCGGAAATAAACGGCGCTTGGACTTTCCTTCCGGGACCAAGGCGCAAATCGAGGCCATTACCACGTCTAACGGATTGGATTTCTATCTCACCAGTGAACATTTCCATACCACCCGAATGGGTCTGACCTTCGACTTTCCCGCGCAGTTGTGGCGAGTGGATTTGAGGAAATATCTGTTGCCGTATCTGAAGTCAAAATCAAAGAACGATTGATTTAATTATTATTCAAACAACCATCTCTCAATTGCCGAAAAAAAGTAATTTTGCATCGACAAAAGTATAACCAAAATATATAACATTATGAAAAATTTCAAGAATCATGTAATCCTTTTCTTTCTTGTTATGGTAATGGCAGGCGGTGTTTTCGCCCAGGCCCCGTACAAGCACAGCATCGGCGTTACTGCCGGCAATTTTGAAGCTTTTTCCTATAAGACCTTCTTCACAAACCATCTGGCCTTGCAGCTTGATTTCGGCTACAAATACACCATTGGTTCCAATTACTATGTCCATGCAAGGGGGATCTCTTCTTTGGAGATTAATCCCAATCTAATGTACGAAGGTCACTTTACCAAAGGTCTCTACGGATTTATCGGCGGGGGGCTCAGCTTGGGCTACTCCTGGTACTGGGCCGGTTATGACAGCTGGTTTTATAATACCCGGTATCGTGATTACGGCAAGTTCGGTGTGAATGGCATCTTTGGTCTGGAGTACAAGTTCAACATTCCGCTGACGCTGCAGTTCGACTTCCGACCTGGTTACGGAATGCTCTTCACCGATGATGTTGCCGATAATTATTTCGACTGGAGCTTAAATGTTGGCGTGCGCTATACGTTCTAAAGTCACCGATTTGTCCAGCACACTTATTTCAGAAACGTGAAGAGACTACTGCTATCTCTTTTTTTTGCCAGTTTCTGCCTCATAGTCTCCGCGCAGAACTTCACCGAGTGGCAGGACCCCGCCGTGTTTGAGGTCAACAAGCTCTACCCGCGGGCCAATATTCCGGACTACAACGAGAGTGCTGGCAATCTGATGAACATTGAATGGCTCGACGGCCAGTGGGCGTTTCATTACGTCCCCAATGCCGACGAGCGGCCGACCGATTTCTTCCGCACCGACTACGATGACAGCGGCTGGGGCACTATTCCCGTGCCCGGCAACTGGGAGCTCAATGGCTACGGCGTACCCGTCTATGTGAACACCACCAATGATTTCGATAACAGCCAGTTGCCGAAGGTACCCGTGAAGGGCAATGCCGTGGGCAGCTATCGCAAGTGGGTGGACATCGACAAGACGTGGGAGGACAAGCAGGTAATTATCAACATCGGGGGCGCGAAGTCCTGTTTCTACCTCTGGGTGAACGGCGAGTTTGTGGGCTACAGCGAGGATGCCAAAACCAACTCCGAGTTCGACATCACCCGGTTCGTGAAGTTCGGGGAGCGCAACCTCATTGCCCTGCAGGTCTTCAAATGGAGCGACGGTTCCTACTTCGAGTGCCAGGATTTCTGGCGGCTGAGCGGCATCGAGCGCAGTATTACTCTTTACGCCCAACCCAAAACGCACATTCTGGATTACAAGGTGGTGGCGGATTTGGATTCGACGTATAAGAACGGGATTTTGGATTTGGAGGTGACGGTGGAGAATTTGGATGCGATTTCCAACGGCAAAACATTCCGTGCGGTCGTGGAATTGGGGAATGACCACGTTGTAGGGGCGAATAATTATTCGCCCCTACGGAAAATCACAAACGTTGAATTTCACAATATCGGCAAACAAACCCTTCATTTCCAAATGGTTGTTCCCGATGTGCAATCCTGGAATGCCGAACACCCCTATTTGTATTCCCTTTGGGTAATCCTGGAGGATGACAAGGGCAATTCCCTCGATGATGTGGCGATGTACATCGGTTTCCGCAACATCCGCATCGAAGACGGTCTTTTGAAGGTAAATGGGATGCCGGTGACCATCCGCGGGGTGAATCGCCACGAGCACGACCCTAAGACGGGCCACGTGGCCGACAAGCGCATCAAGGAAGACATCCTGCTGATGAAAGCCAACAACATCAACACGATACGCACGAGCCACTATCCTAACTCTCCGGAACTGTACCGTTTGTGCGACTACTACGGCCTCTACGTCATCGACGAGGCCAACGCCGAATCGCACGCGCAGGGATATGAGGAGAAGTCTTTGGCGAAGCGCGCTGATTTCAAAGAGGCTACGGTGGCGCGTGTTCGCAATATGTACGAGCGTGACAAGAACCACCCGTGCATCATCGTCTGGTCGTTGGGCAACGAGTCGGGCAACGGTGTCTGCTACGAGGCCGCCTACGACTGGCTGAAGGCCAAGGACAGCACCCGCCCCGTGCAATACGAGCGCGCCCTCTACGACCGCAACACCGACATCGTGGCCATTATGTACCCCTCGGCGGACTACCTCGCCCGTTACGCCCGCGAGCCGCAGACCCGCCCGTTCATTATGTGCGAGTATGCGCACGCGATGGGCAACAGTTGCGGCGGCCTCTCCAACTACTGGGACACCATCTACCAATACCCGCAGCTGCAGGGCGGTTGCATCTGGGACTGGGTGGATCAGGGACTGCTAACGAAGGATGCGCAGGGCCGAGAGTTCTACGCTTACGGCGGCGACTTCGGGGAGAACATGCCCTCCGACGGCAACTTCTGCATCAACGGTCTGGTAGGTCCCGACCGCAAGCCGCACCCGCAGTTGGCCGAGGTGCGGAAGGTCTATCAGCCCGTCAAGATTGAGGCGGTGGATTTGGATTCATTGAAGTTCCGTATCATCAACCGCTTCGATTTCAGCAACTTGGAAGAATATACGCTGTTATACAGATTGCGTCCTGATGTGGCACACGAACCGGCGGTGCATCCTGACAGCTTTCTGCGGCTACCAATGCCAGGAGAACCACTCTCTGGCTACATCCCGATGGTGCCGATGCACCTTGCCCCGCACGACACCGGCTATTTCACTATGCCGCAAGAAATTATGGACGCTGTGCGAGATTTGGATACGGTTGTGTTGGGACGGGAAGTGATGTTGGATTTCTATTTGGAGAAAAAGTTTCCCGCAGATTTCGCTGAATACGCAGAAAGAAATACTTCCAATCAAGCGAACCATCACGTGGTCGCTTACGAGCAGTTCAAGCTGCCGGTGCCGACGCGAAAACCGCAAGCTGCCAACTTCGGCTTCTTCACCGACAGCGTGCAGTATCATTGGGAAGACGACACTCTGATTGTAAACGTCGGGAAAGTGGAGATTGTGTTTGACAAGGACGTGCATATTACCACTATCAAGAAAGACGGCCAGCCCGTGGTGGTCAATGGTCCGCGGCTCAACTTCTGGCGCCCGCCCACCGACAACGACGAGGTCGATGGTCACGGTGCGTTACTTTGGCGCAGAATCGGGTTAGATAACCTCACTTGGAAAGTGGCAAATATGTCTATGCACGACAGATGGAGCGACGATTTTCTCATCACGGTGTATCGGAATGCAGAAAACGAAAACGGGGAATATGTTTTCAGTGTGTATGAGGACTATCAGGTCAAGCCCAGCGGCGACATTCGCGTCAACTATGAGATTGTCAGGAGCGAATGGGTGCCCTCCTTCCCGAAAATCGGGGTTCAGATGAAGGTGTCGGACGAGTTGGTGACCACCGAATGGGTGGGATATGCGCAGGAAACCTATAAAGACCGTCAAGCGTGCGGCTTCTTAGGCCATTACGAAGCGCCAACGGACGACCTGTTCCACCATTACGTGCGTCCGCAGGCGGCGGGCAACCGAATGGGGACGAGGTATGTATCGCTTTTCAACAAAGAACACCAGCGGATGCTCTCCGCCCGACTTTCGGGTTGGCATTTGAAGGATTTTCAATTCAGCATTTATCCTTACGATGATGAGAATATAGAACAAGCCAAACATATCAATGGGCTCAAAAGGGCAGGGTCTTATACTTTAAATGTAGATTATGACCAATCGGGTTTAGGCACCGCCACCTGCGGTCCGGGTGTTGCCGAAAGAGATTTAGTAAAGATAGAAGACCGTGTTGTCTCTATGGAATTGCATTTGCAACTCGGCGAGAATGTGTTCTTTGAAGATTTCTTCGTGGATCAGTCCAAGAACATGGATCCTTTGTTTGCCCGATGCATCAATTTTCCCGTAAGAAGAGGTTCTTGGGATCCCATCACGCTTCTCACCAAGCCTACAGCGCCTTATGACAAAGATGCCGACACGATCCTTGTGGACGAGAAAATCGGCAACCCCGCCGACTATCACGAGGGTTGGTTCGGTTATTTCGGAACGCCGATGGAGTTGCGCTTGGAGACCTTGCCCCTCAACGGCGACTCCTTGACCGTCACCCTCAGTTTCGCGCACCACCCCTCGCAGTGGGTCTTTATGCCGCAGAAGGTGTTGGTGTCGTACTCAAAGAACGGCAAGAAGTACAGCCAGCCCGAGGAGGTTGCACTGCCCTTCAATCCAACTTTGAAGGAGAACGACAAGCCGCGGGTCTGCATCCTGCGTCACATGATTCCGGGCAGCGGGGTGAAATACATCCGCATAGAGGCCGAGCCGGTGGAGAAACTGCCGGAGTGGCACGCCGCCCCAGGCGAGAAGGCGTGGATTATGACGGATGAGATAAAAATTTCGGCCCGTTAAATTTTGGCAATCGGTTGTTGTCTAATGCGTGTTTTTTGAAAAAAAAACTAAAAAAGTATTTTTAAGAATTTTTAAGACATCACCGTTTGAAAAAAGTATATTTTTGCACTTTGAAATAAAAGGCAAGAAAGTAATTAAAAACAATAATTTATTAACCCTAAAAAAATCAAAAAAATGAAAAAAGTATTAAGCGTATTGGCTGTTGCAGCCCTGTTTTTAGTTGGTATTACCAGCTGTACTCAAGAAAAAACCGCTACCGAAATGCTGACCCAAAAGAACGGTTGGGTGCTTTCTTCTGCAACTTCTGCTCCTGCTTACCATTTGAGCGATGGTAGTTTTGCCACCGATCTGATGACTGAGGGATATCTTATGGCTTGGGAACTTGATGACATCATTGTCTTCAATGAAAACGGATCTCATCTTTTGAAACCTGGTAAAAACGTTCCCGAAAGCGCAGCTGATGGTTTTGTTGCAGAAACATCTCTGGGCAACTGGTCATTTGACAATGTCGAGAATCCTGAATTCATTTTTATGCAAGTTCCTTTCTTGTTTGACTATGATGCAGAAGGCAACTTCACCTTTGATGCTGCAGTTGAAAAATGCCAGGTTCTCTCCCTCACAGAGAATGAGCTGAGAATCAAATGCACGATCGACGACACCGAAAATCCTGCAAAAGATGTGTATTCTTTCACTTTGACTTACGTTCCCGCTAAGTAATTAACCCGAGCAAAATCACTTTAAATTTAGAATAAAATGAAAAAAGTATTTTTAGCAGTATTATGCGCAGGCCTTTTCTTCGCCTGTGGTAACAAGAAACAAGCTGAACCCGAAGCTTTGGTTGACACCGTTCCCGTTGAGGAAGTTGTCGAGGAAGTCACTGAAGTGGTAGAAGAGCCCGTCGCTGAAGAGCCCGTCGCTCAAGCCGCTCCGGCCAAGAAACCCGCTGCTGCCCCCAAGAAAAACAACAACACGGGTATGACTACTGCCAAAACAAACGAAACAACCTCAGTTCAAGAACATGCTCAAAGCGCTGCTAACAGAGTTGCCAATAAAGCTATTGACAAAGCTGAGCAAGAAACTACCAATGCTATCGTGAACAGTGGTAAAAAGAAAAGATAATCTTTTCAAAAATAACTGAAAAAAAAGGTGTTCCGCAAGAACACCTTTTTTGTTTTAAAAAAAAGTGTACTTTTGTGCAAAATTTTTTGGACAGAAAAAGTGATGAATATCAAGGAGAAAATACGCGTGGTTCCTGACTTTCCGACACCCGGAATTCAATTCTACGACATTACCACTTTGCTCAATGACCCGCAAGCATACCGCGAGACTATCGATACTATGGTGCAGATAGCCAGAAAGTTCAATCCCGATGTGGTGGTCGCCCTTGAGTCACGCGGCTTTTTCTTCGGCACAAATCTGGCCCTCCAACTGGGTGTCCCTTTTGTCCCCGTACGAAAAAAAGGAAAACTTCCATTCAAGACCTACCAGGAGACTTATTTACTCGAATATGGCAGCGCCACAATGGAAATCCACACCGACGCGATGGCCGAAAATCAAAATGTGCTCATCATTGACGATGTGCTGGCAACCGGCGGCTCCATGACCGCAGCCGTGAACCTTGTCAACCACTTCCACCCCAAAGAGATCCACCTGCTCTTCCTGATGGAGTTAGAAGCGCTTAAAGGTCGAAAAAAACTGTCCAAATATTCTATTGACAGCTTATTAACAGTATAAATCAACTAATCAAATAAATTTTTTATGAAAAATATCGATTGGAAAAACCTTTCATTCGGTTATATGAAAACCGACTACAATGTCCGCTGCTATTTCAGAAACGGCGAGTGGGGAAAACTGGAATTGAGCTCTGACGAGTATATTCCTATGCACATGGCGGCTTCCTGTCTGCACTATGGTCAGGAGGCATTTGAGGGCATGAAGGCCTTCCGCGGCAAAGACGGTAAAGTGCGCTTGTTCCGTTGGGAAGAGAACTGGAAACGTCTCAATAATTCTGCTGACACCATTATGTTAGCCCAAATTCCTGAGAAGTTGTTCTTTGATGCCTTGGAAATGGTGATCAAGGCCAACGCTGAATACATTCCGCCTTACGGCACCGAGGGTTCCCTCTACATCCGTCCGTTGCTCATCGGTACCGGCGCCACCATCGGTGTGAAACCTGCCGACGAATACCTCTTCATCGTTTTCGTGATGCCTGTCGGACCTTACTTCAAGGAAGGTTTCAAACCCACTGACATGCAGATTGCCAAGGATTATGACCGTGCAGCTCCTCTGGGCACCGGTCACGTGAAGGTCGGTGGCAACTACGCCGCTTCCCTCCGCGCTGGTGAACGCGCCCACAAGGAAGGATTCAGCGCTTCCATTTTCGCCGATGCCAAGACAAAGACCTTCATCGACGAGGCTGGTCCCGCTAACTTCTTCGGTATCAAGGACGGCAAGTATGTGACTCCGGACTCCGGCTCCATCCTGCCTTCTATCACTAATATGAGCTTGAGAACTATCGCTGAGGAACTCGGACTCGTGGTCGAAAGACGCCACGTCAGACTCGATGAGATCGACACCTTCGAGGAAGCTGGTGCTTGCGGTACCGCTGCTGTGATTTCCCCCATCCACAAGATTCAGGACAGAGAGACTGGCAAGGAATATGTCATCTCCAAAGATGGCAAACCCGGTCCGTGGTGCATCAAGATGCGCGAATACCTTATGGGTATCCAATACGGCGAAATTGAAGACAAATTCGGTTGGTGCACCATCGTGGACTGCTAATCGGTTGTTTCAAACTATCAAGAAAAGGACGTCGAAAGGCGTCCTTTTTTCGTTTAGACTTAAGACTTGGGACTTAAGACTTTTGGTGTATTCCGATTTTTAAGGGAGATAGACTACGTGCACAACACGTACAGATCGTCCCGCTGGTTGATACACAAGACTGGCATCGCTGTCTTGCCAATGATTTTGCGCTCGCGGGGACCTGTCAGCACATCGGCGAGCGTGTAGTAGCGCGTCATCATGATGACCAATGCACCTGACTCGTGTGTGTCCGTCAAGGCATAGGCATCCAAGTGGCTGTGCGATGGCACTTGGTACTTATCGTATGTTATCTCCAGATTATCGTATAGTTTTTCCACGAAATCCACGTTGTCGCGCACTAACTTGACCAAACCTTCGTCTTTGTATTTCGGATAGAGAATATGGATGACAGATCCGTAGAACCGACTGAAATAGCCCGCCCATAATGCCTTTTCTTTGTTCTGGCGCTCGATGTCCAAGGTGAGCAGGATGTTTTTGTAGTCGGTGACACTTTCAAGATACGCCGTAACGGTCATCACGGGAAATCGCGACTGGCGGATGAACTTGAGCGCTTTCTTCGCAGTAAAAAAGCACTCCGAACAATCTTCCATGTAGTAGGCCACCCCGATGACGAACATGGCCGTGTTATGCTCCTCGGCATACTTGAACAGGGTTTCAGGGAAAATGTAGTCCGTGACAACCTGGCTGTTTTTCGTTCCCGAAACCATATCCCGGATTTCCTTCAGATAGCCACTGTCGTCGGGAATATGGCGGGATTCAGGAAGTCCGAACCCGAACCCAAAGTTCGCCATGACCGTCAGCGAGGCCTGGAACACCTCAGCCAGCATTACACCATGGTCCACCGCGACCCTGCCGACGCGGGAATTGTCGGCGATTACCGTGATGTTGAGGTTCCGGTCGCGTTTTATCGGTTCGTGTACTTCCATTGTTTGGCGGTTTTTCCCTATGGTTCACTTCATTTATCCTGCTGTCGTCCTATGGTTCACTTCGTTCACCATAGGTTAACAAGGGGAGGGCTTTCAGCCCTTTTTGGACTTGGGGTTTATCTGTTGGATAGTCTGCTTTTGTATTTTCGTTCTTCGTTTGTATCTTGCCGGTTTTATATATGTTCCTTCGTATGTCTTCATCTTTATTCATCGCATCATCGCATTATCGCATCATCGTGTCATCGCATCATCGCAATCCCTTCACAACGGGTTTGGCCGCCACATATTCCTTCAGGTAGAATGGTTCGAAGTAGGCAACGTCCTCAAACTCCTGCTTTTGCCACTTTCTGAGGGCGGCGGGAAGCATGTTTTTGGCGGAGATGGGGGCATCCATGAATTTGGCGTTGGGGAAAGCGGAAAGGATTTCCTTACATTTGGGCATCCCGTTGCCGCAAAACAGCACCTTTTCCTTCGAAAGAAGTTCTGCGAAGGTGTTCTCATCCACAATTTTCGAGGAAATCTCTTCTAATGACCGTATGTCGAAGTCGTAGCGGGTGGTGAAGACCTCCATGCGGCGGGCATCGATCATCGGGACGATTTGCGCAGTTTCCGTAGAGGTCCCAGACCATAACGTTTTGGCGCCTTGCGCGATGCTTTCCAACGTGCTGATAGCCATCACGGGGATGCCAGCGGTGTAGGCGATGCCTTTCGCGGTGGAGACTCCGATGCGCAATCCTGTGTAGGAACCGGGTCCGATGCTCACAGCCACACCATTGATATCCGTCATGCTCGCTTCTGCCTGCTTTAACACTTCGTCCACAAAAGGCAGCAGGTGCTTGGCGTGGTTGTTGCCACCGGCCTCCTCTTTCAGCCCGATAATTTCTGCGCCTTTCGACAGCGCCACAGAACACACGTCCGTGGCGGTTTCAATATATAATATTGTTGGGTTCATCATATTCATCTCTCATTCATCGTCATTCATCATCATTCATCGTCCAATCCCCTTATAGATAAGCTCATGCACCTTCAGCCGTATTCCGCTCTTGGACAGATTGTTGGGTTCAGCGTTGGGGCAGACGCGGTTGGAGAGGAAGACGAAAATGAGTTCCTCTTTAGGGTCGCACCATACCACCGTGCCTGTAAAACCTTGGTGACCGAAGATGTGTGCGGCAGCTTGCGCGGGAACAATGGATGAGGTTCCCGTAGCTTTCGGGGTGTGGAAACCGAGACCCCGCACCTGACAATTATGCAACGGGTGCATTCTGATGAATTCCTCAATTGTGGCTTCCGACAAGTAACGCTGTGCGTTGAAAACACCGTCGTTCTGAATCATCAGGAAAATGGCGGCGAGTTCCTCCGCTGTGGTGAACAGACCGGCATTTCCGGCATTTCCGTTCATCAAAGCTGCCGTTTGGTCGTGTACATACCCGTGAACCAGCTGTTTGCGGAAAAGATTGTCCTCTTCCGTCGGAGCGATTTCATTGCGTGGGAAACCATGCGACAATGGACGGAACGTCGTGTGCGAAAGACCCATCGGCTGGTAGAAATTCTCCGACAAAAACTCTTCCATCGGTTGCATGGTGATGGTTTCCACCATGTCTTTCAGCAGGAAAAAGTTCAGATCGCTGTATTCGTACTTCTTCTCTTTCAACTTGCAATGGGCGATTTTGTATCGGATGGTGTCGGGATAGTCTTTGCGAAGATAGAGGTGATCGGCCACCTGAATGTTGAAATGTTCGGTCTTGTAAGCCCGCAAATATCGTTCATCGCCCATGATGGACTTGTAAAACGGGATAAAAGACGGCATTCCGGAGGTATGGGTCAGCAACTCTTCCAGAGTAAGACTGGCTTTGTCGGTGCCGGCCAGATAGGGTAGATATTTGCCGATTCTGTCGGAAAGCTGGATTTCGTGGTTGTCATACAACTTCATGACAGCCAGTGTGGTAGCGGCCACTTTCGTGACGGAAGCCACATCATATAGGGTTTGATGAGTCACCTTGTCCTGTCGGTTGTAGTCCAGGTAGCCGAAAACCTTCTGATAGACGGGTTGTCCGTGATGGAGAGCGATTACTGCACAACCCGGATAGATTCGGTTGTTAATGCCGTCTTGGAGGATTTTGTCAATCTCCCGGGTGATATTGTCGGGCAAGGCCGAGATATTATCGGAGGATTTTGAAGGCAGGATGCCGCTTCCCGCAGGGTAACCGTTGATGCTGACCGGCAAAGTGCCTTCAAAGGCAATCTGTCCGAAACAGGCCTTCATAGCTGCTGCCACGGTGGTCGGGGAGAATTGATAAGCACCGATTACCGCACGATAGTTGCTCAGGGAGTCGAAAGCGTTGAGGGCGTAGGGGTTGCCGAGATGCAGCAGGATGACAGATTTCTCCTTGGCAAGACGGTTGAGCAGGCGTATGGACGACATATCGATGCCGTAGTTGGAGCCACCTAACTGGTTGGAGCCGCCAAACGCCACAATAATTTGGTTGTAAGGAGCCAGCTTCGCCAAAATTGCCGACTGGTCTTTGGCAGCCACCTTTTTGTCGATATAGTAGAAAGGAATATGCCGTTCTCCCACGATTTGCTCATATTCGTTTTTGTAAGCTTTCCGGTCCACACACAGAAAAGCTGTATTATCGGCGTTTTTAGCGTTCAACGGGAGAATGTTGTCGTCATTTTTCAAGAGAGTGAGAGCTTTTTCCTCTAATTGGCGGTTAATCCAGACCGCTTCGGAACGGTTCAATTTTTCCGGGATGGCCGAGATGTTGGCGGGAGTGTGTTTGGTGATGCCGTGACTTTCCTTGAATTGGAGAACCCGTAGGCATCGTTCGTTGATGAGTTCTTCTGGGATAACATCCTGTTCCACAGCTCGTTTGATAGCCGCGATGACGGAATCGGTTTCACCGGGAAGCAGCAGGATGTCGGCACCGGCGAGCAGGGCGCGAATCTCCACATCCCCTTCGAAACGGTTTTGGTTGCGTACTCCCTTCATCTCCATTCCATCGGTGATAATCAGTCCATTATAGCCCAATTCTTTTTTAAGAAGCTGAGAAACAATGGGATAGGAGAGCGATGAGACGGAGTTGGGTTCTGGGTCGAGTGCCGGGACATTGAGATGCCCGACCATCACCATGTCGGGGTTTTCGTTGATAAGTTGACGATAGGGGTAAAGCTCCATTTCATCGAGGTCGATCCGACTTTTGCGGATGACGGGCAGTCCGAGGTGCGAGTCGGTCTCGGTGTCTCCGTGGCCGGGGAAGTGCTTGATGGAGGTGACGATGCCGCCGTCCTGCATCCCGTGCATGTAAAGGGCGGCCTTGCGGCACACTTTGTCGCGGTTTTCACCGAAGGAACGACTGTTAATCACGGGGTTACGGCTGTTGTTGTTGATGTCGATACAAGGGGCGAAGTTGAGGTTGATGCCCACGGCCTTGCACTGTTCGGCAATTTCGCGCCCCATCTGGTAGATGAGCGAGTCGTTTTCTTCCGATAGTGCGCCGAGAGTCATCTGCCGAGGGAAAGCCAAGCAGCTGTCGAGACGCATGGCTGGGCCCCACTCGCCGTCAATGGCCACGAACATCGGGATTTTGCTCACCGCCTGTATCCGGTTGGTGAGGAGTGCCTCTTTCTTGGGCGTTCCCTTGAAAAAGCAGACACCGCCGGGCTGTATGCGCGCCACTTTCTCCACCAATTCGCGATTGTATTTTTCGTCTTCCGTGGAGCTCACACGAATGATGATCAGCTGGGCGATTTTTTCCTCAAGGGTCATTCCGTCTAAGAGTTGGAAATTCTGGTCGGGCCGCTGCACACCGGAAGAAATCATCAGGATGAGCAGGGCGAAAAGGACGGTACTATATCGAAAGAAGCTTTTCATACACAGGTTTAATGGAATCGGCAAAAATACGAATATTATTGAAGCCGTTGAATATTATTTTTTTTGAATATTGCAACGATTACAGGAATCTTTTTCTGCGCAAATCTGCGCGTTCTGCGGGAGAATCGCAATTACCGTCTTCTCGCGCTCACAATCCTTCCGATGTACTGGTGGTGAATGCCGGCGGGGAAGTTCTCGTAGCGTTGGCGTGGAATCTCTTCGAAACCTCTCGGGTCGAACGCGTCGCGGTAGATGACCTCGCACTCATACACCTCTCGGGCTTCCAGGTAGTACGGCGCACCATGCTCGGTGTAAGCCACATGCAGGCCTAATGCCTCGTCCTTGTTGCCGTCGCGGCCGCTGTGCGTGCCCATGTATTCGAGCACGTCTTTGCGGTCCTCGTCGAAGACCATGACGGTGAAATATTGGTAGCGCTCCATGAACTCGAAGGTGTAGCGGGCGGGTGCCACATAAACGGTTATGGTGCCGATGTCGTGCTTCCACACGTTGCCCATTGCACCCCAGCCGATGGTCATGGCGTTGTGGCGGCGAACGTCACCGGAGGCCAACAACAGACCGTTCCCCTTGAACCACGTGAACGGGTTGAGGTTCGGCGATTGGGTGTAATCAAATTCCACGAAATCAGACTCTTGAATCGGACGTGTTTCGGCTATTGGCTGTTTTCCGCCATAGACGTTGTAGGAGATGTTTTCGGGATTCCATTTGTCTTTGGGAGTGTTCTTACCAGCAGGGTAGCCGATGACAATAGTGTTGAGCGGGATGAGGTTTTCGGGCAGTTTCAGGATGGCGGAGACATCCTTGCAGCGATTTTGGTCGGGGAAAGTGCCGGTCCACACAGCTCCGAGACCCATAGCGTTGGCGGCCAGGAGGATGTTCTCGGTGGCGGCGGAGCAGTCCTGCACCCAGAACATGCGGGCCTCGCCGTCAAGTGCTTTCTTCATGTCGCCGCACACCACGATGGCGAGGGGTGCGTGCGCGGCCATGCCTGCATAGGGGTTGGCCTTGGCCAGCTCTTTCAGCTGTGCCCTGTCGGTGACCACCACGAAGTGCCACGGCTGCTTGTTCACCGCGGAAGGAGCCGCCATACCCGCACGGAGCAGCTGCTCAATCTGCGCCGCATCCACGGGCTTGTGGAGATAGCTTCGCACGGAGGTGCGCGTCGCGATGTTCTCCAACGCAGCATTTTTGTAACTGTCTGTTTTTTGAGCATTTGCTATGTTTTTAGAAGAAAACATCATCGTTAAAATCAACATGGACATCGTTAAAATTTTTCTAGATTTCATATTTTTCTTTTTTTGAAAAGGCAAAAGTACAAAAAAACAACATCGGAATATGGAATATTGTTGTATTTTTGCGCATTAAAAAAGAAAGTGTCTGATTTTGATGAAGTAAACGTTATGACAACTCCTGAAAAGCACGGATTGAATATTGCAGTGGTGCTGGCGGGCGGTTCCGGACAGCGTTTCGGGGCGGCGACTCCCAAGCAGTTCCTTCCTTTGGCAGGTCGCACCGTTATCGAATATAGCGTAGAGGCCTTTGAACATTGCGAAGATATTGACGAGATTGCCGTCGTCATGCATCCCGACTATCTTGCTCAGATGCAGGCGATTATCGACAAAAATGGATGGAAAAAAGTGAAAAAGTTGTTGCCAGGCGGAGCGGAACGGTATTTCTCGACGCTGGCTGCCCTTAACGCCTACGAAAATGCAAACCATGTCAACCTGATTTTCCACGATGCGGCGCGTCCAGCGGTGAGTCAACGGATTATCAAAGAGACGGTTACCGCGTTGGAGACCCATTCGGCGGTGGCCGTGGCGGTTCCAGCGACGGACACTGTTTTCGAGGTGACGGAAGATGGCGGTTTCATCACAGGTATCCCGAACAGAAAACAGTTGCGTTGTGCCCAAACCCCGCAGGCCTTCCGTATCGATGTGATCCGCGAGGCCTATCGCAAAGCACTGTCGGACCCGGATTTTTCCAGTACCGACGACTGCGGGGTGCTCCACAAATATTGCCCCGAAGTCCCCATTTTCATAGTCCCTGGCGACACTTCCAATATCAAACTTACCTATCCTGGCGATACAGAGATACTTGAACGGATATTGAAAAATACTTCTGAAAATGAAAATTGAAATTCGCAAATAACGGAAATGATACATCTGAAACTATCGAATATAAAGATTCCTGTCGGGAACGAGAAAAATATTAAAAACCTGGTTTGCAAGCAGTTCAAAATCCGTACAGAGGATTTGAACGGTTTCCGTATCGTGCGCCAATCGGTGGATGCGCGGAAGAAGAATAACGTGTTGTACAATTTCCAGGTGGAAGTCTCCATCCCCGACCAATACCGTTCTTTGTTGAAGGGCTCCGATGCTGCAGAATGTGTTCCCGCTCAGGAACTTTCATACCCCAAATGGGCGCATGACCTGCCGCCTGTAGTGGTCGGCTTCGGGCCGGCGGGGATGTTCGCCGCCCTTTATCTTGCCCGCTGCGGTGCACATCCCGTCATCATTGAGCGTGGTGAGCACATCGAGGAGCGGCAACAGTCGGTGCAACGTTTTCTACAGACCAAAGTGCTGAACCCCAATTCCAACGTGCAGTTCGGCGAGGGTGGTGCCGGCACTTTCTCCGATGGGAAACTCAATACTAACGTCAACAGCGAATACAACCAATTTATACTCAACGAGTTCTATCAGCATGGCGCACCCGAGTCGGTAACGTATCAGCAGAATCCGCACGTGGGCACCGACTATCTTTCGAAAGTGGTGAAAAATATCCGCATGGAGATTGAATCTTTGGGAGGCGAATTCCATTTCAACACGCTTTTTGATGGTTTTGAGAAAGAAGGAGAAAAATTGGTGGTGCATTGTCAAGATGGTAATGCATTTACAACCAGTCATTTACTGTTAGGATTGGGCCATTCCGCCCGCGACACTATCCGCATGTTGCACGCTAAAGGACTGTTGATGGAGCCGAAGGCGTTCTCCATCGGGGTGCGTATGGAGCACCTGCAGCGCGACATAAACCGGATGCAGTATGGTCCTGCCGCAAATCTCTTGCCACCAGCTTCTTACAAGGGAGTAGTTCACATCGGAAACCGCGGGGTTTATACGTTTTGTATGTGCCCTGGCGGTACTGTGATGGCTTCCGCCAGCGAGGAAGGCATGATTGTCACCAACGGGATGAGCGAGCACAAACGCGACAAGGCCAACGCCAACAGTGCGTTGTTAGTGAGCGTGTTACCGGAGGATTTCTTGCATGGTTCAGTGCTGGACGGCATTGAATATCAGGAGAAGTACGAAAGGTTGGCCTTCCGTATGGCGGGCGACGGTCGTGCGCCGGGCAACCTCGTGGGCGAATTCCTGAAAGGGCAAATCGCCACTCGTCACCGCAAAGTGGTCCCTTCCTACCCGCACGGCCTCTACTACGGCGACTTCAGCCGCTGTCTGCCCGATTATGCAGTACATGCTTTGCGCGAGGCGTTGCCGCAGCTTGACCGACGGCTTCCCGGCATTGCCAATGTTGATACGGTGTTGACGGGTGTGGAGACGCGCTCCTCCTCGCCAGTGCGCATTATTCGCAATGAAGATAGAATTTCCTCTGTGTCAGGAATTTATCCAATAGGAGAGGGGGCTGGTTACGCCGGTGGCATCATGAGCGCCGCCATCGACGGGCTGAAAACAGCCATGTCTTTATAATACGGTTTGCGATTTGCGGTTTACGATTTGCGGTTTACGATTTGCGGTTTGCGGAGAAAGGTGAATAAATACTTGTAAGACAATACCACGGTTTCCCTGTAACCCAATAGACGTTACCTTGGTCTTAACGTTCTCAAGAGATAATCGACCGTAATGTCCACCGGACGGTAGATGCAGTTGGTGAAATTGTGGTCGTAATATTCCAGTTCATAATACTCGCTGTTCTCCCACATTTGGTGGAAGCGTTCGCCGCAGGTGAAGGGCACGAGGCGGTCGCCATTGCCTTGGATGACGCAGGCGTTGCCGTGATACTTGGCTGAGGTCTCGAAGATGGGCAGCCGGAGGGCGGTTTTAAGGTAGCGGCCACCGATGGCGATGCCGTTGTGCAGCACGAGACTGTCAGGCGGGTCGAGAGGGTTGAACTCGATGCCGAAAAGGTTGCCTCGGGCGATGTCGTCGCGCACCGAAGAGGCCGGCGACAGCAGCACCACTGCCTTGATGTCCTCATCGTGGTTGCCAGCGACCATCGCCGCCACAATCGCACCTTGCGAGTGACCCACCAGTGAGATGTTACGGACGAAACGCAAATCCTGCGCGTAAGCCAACACCTGCTCCAAGTCCTCAATCTCGTTCGGGATGGTCATCTCGGAGAAGCGGCCTTCGCTCTTGCCGTGCCCGTTGAAGTCGAACGCGAGCGTGGCAAAACCTTCCGCCTGCAGCTGTTTCTCAATCCGGTGCATCAGCTCGAAATTATGGTCGCAGTTCAGTCCATGGCAAAGCACCACGAGGTCGCAACGCTGACCGGGTTGCAGTTCGGGCTTGTGCAGCACTGCCGCTAGCTTCCCTTTGCTGCCGTCAAGGGTGAGATTTTCGTCTGTTCCGCTGATGGACAACGGTCGTGGTTCTTCGAAAAGCTCATACAGCTTTTTCTCGATTTTATACGATAACACCGTGCTGACCAACACTTTACCATCCGGCCCGATGAGATAGACGGAGGGAATCCAGCGCACGCCGTAGGCCTTGGCTACCTCCGACTGGTTCATCCGTTTCAGCTCGGTGACCTGCGGGTAAGGAACGCCAGATTTGGCAATGTAATCCGTCCATTTGTCTTTGTCGATATCAAACGAAACGCCAAGGAACTCCACGCCGTTTTTGTGAAATTTGCGATAAAGGCGGATGATTTCGGGAAGATCCTTGCGGCAATCGGGGCACCAGGAGGCCCAGAAGTCGATGACAACATACTTACCCTTGGCAAACTCACTGAATTTCACAGTTTTGCCATCAGGATTTTTCAGTTGGAAATCAGGTGCGGATGTGCCGGGTTTCAGCAGCTCCTGCGCATAAAGTTCATCAAAGTCGGTGACGACCTGCGCTTGCACGCATACAAACGTCATCATAAAAACCCAAAGAAGGGTCAGTTTCAGCTGTATTTTCATTGCTTTTCGTTTAATTTCAATCTGTTGAAAATGAAGGTCGCGGAATCGTCCGCAATGATTGCGCAAAAGTACAATATTTTTGTATTTTTGCGCTCTTAAATTGAAAAGAAAATGGGCGCATTCAAAGCATACGATTTTCGTGGAATCTTCGGTAAAGATTTCGATTTGGACACGGTTTATAAATTCGGTTTCTTTTTGCCGGCTTTGTTGAAGGCGGATAAAGTGCTGATTGGTCGCGACATGCGGCTGACCTCATCGGACATGTTCGATGCGCTGGCCCGTGGTATCACGGATGCGGGCGCGGATGTGTATGACATGGGGCTGACCACCACACCCATGGTCTATTACTTTACCGCAAAGCACCATTTTGACGCTTCTGTCATGATTACCGCCTCCCATAACCCAAAGGAATACAACGGGTTGAAAGTTTCAAGAAGGGATGCGCTTCCTGTGGGCTTCGACACCGGACTGGGCGAGTTGGAACAGAAAATCCTGCACGATGAGGTGGTCGTCACCGCCCCGAAAGGCAAAATTGTGGATTACCCCGTAAAACAAGAATATCTTGAATTTCAGTCAAAGTATCACTATCCTATTGACAATCTGAATATTGTGATGGACTGCTCGAACGGCATGGCTTCCATTCTCGTGAAGGAGATTTTCGGTGACAAGCCGCTTTATCTCTTTGACACGTTGGATGGTACGTTTCCGAACCACGAGGCGAATCCGTTGGAGCCGGAAAACATTGTGGCGTTGCAGGAAAAGGTGCGTGAGACGCACGCCGATATTGGGGTGGTGTTTGATGGCGATGCCGACCGGGTGATGTTTGTGGATGAGCATGGCGATTTTATTCCGCCCGACTTGATGATTGCGGTTTTAGGACACTATTTCATTGAAGAGAAAAACGTACAAGGTTATGTGATTCAGGATATTAGAACATCGAAATCCGTGGCGGAATATTTGGAGAAGATGGGACGGGAAATGTACATCTGGCGTGTGGGTCGCGCTTACGCCGCCATGAAGTTGCGCGAGATTGACGGTGCATTCGGTGGGGAGTATGCCGGCCACTACTATTTCCGCGACTTTTTCTACTCCGACTCCGCGATGATT
Source organism: uncultured Bacteroidota bacterium (assembly GCA_902786595.1). GTDB lineage: Bacteria > Bacteroidota > Bacteroidia > Bacteroidales > WCHB1-69 > F23-D06. The sequence goes on from CADADB010000015.1 coordinate 36,753, forward strand.
GCCTCTCAGGTGGCACTGCACGTCTTTTCCGAAATGAAAAAACGGGGAATCTCTGTGTCACAGCTGATTGCGCAGATCAAACGCTATGCCAACTCTGGCGAAATCAACTTCACCATTGAGCACAAGAAAGAGGCCATGGAGGCGGTGAAGGCGGCCTGCATCGCGCAGGAGGAACCGACAAAAATCCTCGACTTCGACGGCTACCGCGTGGAGTTTGCCGACTGGTGGTTCAACATCCGCCCCTCCAACACAGAACCCTACTTGCGGCTGCTGATGGAGGCGCGGACGGAAAATCTTCTCAACGCAAAAAGGAATTTCATTGAAAATGTACTGAAACCGTTTATGTTACGTTAATTTTAGACTTAAGACTTAAGACTTAGGACTTAAGACTTAAGATTTAGGACTTATCTCACCATTGTCAATTATCAGTTAAAATAATCCCATGTTTGGAACAAACCATACAAATCTTTATTCATTATCGCGGAAAATCGTGATGATTGGGGCGATATTGTGTTTGTTCCTGACATCGGCTCACGCCCAGTTCTACAATGGTTCTAAACTCTCCTTCGGGAAAAGTCGTGTGCAGCATCAGAATTTTAACTGGCAGTATCTCCGCGCCGAACAATATGATGTCTATTATTACCCGACAGGCAGGGCGTTAGCGCAATACGTTTTCTACAAAACCCCCGAATTCATTTCCGAAATCGAGAAACTACTGAATTACACCTCCAAAAAGAAACTGCAGATCATCGTGTATAACACGCAGTCTGACTTCAGGGAATCCAATTTCGCCTATGACTATGAAGATTTCTACAACCAGGGCGGCGTGACCAACATTTACGGCACGAAAATCTACCTCTATTTCGATGGGAACCGCGCCCATCTGGACAAGATGATCCGAGGCGGACTGATGAACGTGTATGCTCATTGGCTGGTGCAGGGTGCGACGGTTGGCGCCAACATTTCATACGATTACCTGATGAATGTGCCCAGCTGGTATTACAGCGGATTGGCTTCCTATTTTGGCGAACATTGGAACAGTGATGTGGATGCGCACATCAAAAACGGCATCCTTACCGGAAAATACAAACGTCTTGAGGAACTTTCTCCCGTGGATGCCACATACGCTGGCCATTCGTTCTGGAAATATCTGGTGGATCTATATGGAGAATCCATCATTCCCAAGGTGCTCTATTACACCCGTTCGGCGAAAAGTATGGAAAACGGTCTGTTCCGTGCCACTTCAATTCCGTATAAAATCTTGGTTACGCAATGGTACAAGTATTATATGGTCATGTATCATCCGGATATGGCCAAGTCCATGCCTGCCGGTGAAGAAATCCTCCGAAAACCCAACCCCAAACGGGATTATGCACGTTTCTGCTTTTCTCCCGATGGCGAAAAGTACGCATACGTCACGAATGAAGCTGGCCAGGTCCGTGTCTGGATGAAAACCGAGAAGGACAAAAAACCGAAATGTATTCTTCGGAAATATCAAAAAACGGAGGACAATCCTGACCTCACTTTCCCTCTGGTTGCTTGGCATCCTTCCGGGGAAATTCTCGGTTTGACCTTTGAACATAAAGGGGATTGTCTGTTTGTACCCTTTGATTTGGAAAAGCGGAAATGGGGGAAGAAATTCTTGGTGGATGTGGAGAAAATCAGTTCCTGGTGCTATTCGGAAGACGGGCAGCGGATGCTGTTCTCTGGCTTCAAGAACGGACAGTCCGACATTTTCATGTACAGTTTTCTGGCCAAAACGTACCAAAACCTCACCAATGACTTCTATGACGACTACAATCCGGTGTTTATGAATTCCCGGCAGATTGTCTTTGCCTCGAATCGTCCAGTTGATTCTATCTTGTTGAAAGATAATTTCTTAGACGAATCAGGACAAAGGACATATAACCTGTTTTTGTATAATTACAACACCAAGGACAGCTCTTTGCTTCGCATCACGGATTCGCCGTATGCAAATGAATACGGCATTTTGCCAGCGGGCGACCAGCGTGTGCTGTTCTTGAGTGATGAAGGAGGGGTGGTGAACCGTTATGAGGCGGTTTTCGACAGTTCCATCAGTCGTATTGACACGGCGGTACATTATATTTACTATGCCAAAACGCATCCTCTGACGGATAGATCTTTCGATATCATCGAACATGCGTATAACCCTGTCACCAACACGGTAGCGGATCTTTCGCTCACCAACAACTACAAACACATTTGGTTTACGGAGTTACATACTTTATATCATCCTGATATCCAGCCATCCGCATTTCATCGGAAGGTTCGTGAGGATATGGTTAAGCGTGATAGTGTGCAGAAAATCCAGGACAGCGTTTCCGATAATTTCCCATTGCAGCAACACGGTTTTATTCTGTCATCTGAATCGGATGCTTCGGCCGGCAACACTTCCGATCTTGATGGGGACACCACTTACACCTCCCGTCGTTCGAACCGTGATTTTCCCATTCCTGTCGGTTTGCCCTATAGAGTGCAATATTCTATTGATCAGTTGATTACGCAGGCCGATTTCAGTTTCTTGAACACATCTTACCAGCAGTTTGAAGGAGGCACATCGCCCATTTATCTGAACACGGGGTTTAACGCGCTGTTCATGTTGGGAATCAACGACCTTTTTGAGGATCACCGTATTACGGGAGGATTCAGAATAGGTTGGGACTTAAATAGTTATGAGTTTCTGTTCAGTTATGAGAATCTCTCGCGCCGTTTGGACCGGCAGATCACGCTGCACCGACAGGCCATCAGTTCGCAGGTGAACGGTTATGTCTATCGGCAAAATTCAAACAGTGTGTTTTACACGCTGAAATTCCCGTTCAATAAGACGAACAGCTTGCGGCTGACCCTGAAGGGGCGTTATGAGACGAATGTTGTGGCGGCGCTGAATGACCAGACCTTGCAGGCGGAAGATGCGCATCACGTGTGGGCAGGCGCGAAGCTGGAGTATATTTTCGATTCCTCAAAGGAGTTATACACGAATCTTTGGCGCGGCACCAAGTTGAAATTGTTCGCCGAATACGAACAAAGACTTGAAAAACAGACTCTTAACCTTTTCGTCATCGGTTTTGATGCCCGCCGCTCGTTCAAGTTGTATCGCAATATGACGTTGGCATTGCGGCTTGCAGGCAGCACGAATGCGGGCACTGCGCGGCTCGTCTATTATATGGGCGGCGTGGATAACTGGATTGCCGCGAAATTCAACAGTGACATTTCCACGGATTTGACCAAGAATTACGCCTACCAGACGTTGGCCACGAACATGCGCGGTTTCCGTCAGAACATCCGCAACGGCACCTCTTTCTTTGTCTTCAACGGAGAATTGCGTGTGCCTATTGTGCAGTTGATTGTCGGTCACAAGCTCGGATGGAATTTCCTCAATTCGCTGCAACTGAACTTGTTTGGGGATGTTGGCACGGCATGGACGGGCTTTACTCCATATTCGGAGGACAACTGTCTATATACCCGCTATATCGACAGCGGTCCGATTCATGCGGAGGTCAAGCGGCAGGTGGATCCATGGGTAGGTGGCTTCGGCATCGGGGCTAGGGTTTCCATTTTGGGTTATTTTCTCCGCTTTGATTATGCTTGGGGGGTGGAGGATTGGGAAATCCCGAACAAAAAAGGGATGTTTATGTTTTCATTGGGAACGGATTTTTGAGCCAAAAAAAATGTATTTTTGCATCGTTTAAGAAAAAACAATTAAAAACCTTAATAATCTATGAGAAAATTATTTGCATTGAGCATGGTTGTAGCGATTGTTCTCACGATGAGCAGTTGCGGACTTGGAAAAATGGTCAAAAAGTACCCAGAAGTGACGGTTACTTTGGACAATCCTGATTTGGAGAACAAAGGTGGTGAGGTGGCTTACACCATCAAGGGAACATTTCCGCCCAAGTACATGAAAAAGAAAGCCACAATGACGTTTACCCCGTCGTTGTCTGTTGATGGTCAGAAGGTAAACCCTCCGTTTGCCACTATTAAAGTGAAGGGTGAAAAAGCCAAAGGCGATGGCACCGTGATCCCTTACAAGACGGGTGGTACTTTCACGCAGAGCGGAACTTTCAAGTTTGACGAAAAGTATGAGACCGCTGAAATCGTGACGGGTGCTGAGGCCAACCTGAAGAAGAAATCGCACACGTTTGGCGACCGTAATCTCGGTGAAGGCATCAGCAATACCAGCGCTCGCGCCAACCTGACTCCGAAATTGACGGACAACGCCAATAGCGGTACGGCTTTCCTGTTGGCACCTCACAATTACAAGCCGGAGTTCATTGGTAGAACGGCCACGCTCTACTTCGACCTCAACAGCGCGAACATGAACTGGAACAATCCTAACAACAAGACTCAGGCCGCCAAGGACTCCATCAAGGCGTTCACGGATTTCATGAACAATGATTATATCATCGACCGTGTGGTGATTTCCGGCTGGGCTTCTCCCGAAGGCGAGGAAACCAACAACCAGGGTCTTTCCGAAAAACGTTTCCAAGTGGGTAAGAATTGGTTCAACGACAAGTTCAACACTTACCTGAAGGATTATGCAAAGCGTAATAATATCAAGATGAAAGACTTGCAAAAGCCGGTCTTTGAATATGTGAACAACGCCAAAGGTGAGGACTGGGACGGCTTTGAAGCTGCTATCGAGAACTCCAACATTCGTCAGAAGAACCAGATCCTCAACGTGGTGCGCTCACAGTCCAGTAACGACATGCGCGAGCAGAAAATTCGCGAGATGACGGACATTTATCCTGAAATCGCTGATGCCATTCTGCCTCCGTTGCGTCGTGCTGAAATCCAGATGATTTGCAAGAAGCACGATACCTATACCGATGCCGATCTCATCCGTTTCGTGCAGTCTAATCCGAACGACTTCTCCATCAACGAACGTCTTTACGCTGCTTCTGTTGCCACGGATATGGCTACGAAAGAGAGCATCTATAAAGCGTTGATCAACAACAAGAAAACCGAGAACGACTGGCGTGCATACAACAACCTCGGTGCTTTGAAGCTGAGCGAATATTATCAAAATGGTAATGAATCCAGTTTAGAGGAGGCGCTTAACTACTTGCAGAAAGCAGCAGCGCTTTCTCCGAACAACGGCATTATCCTCAACAATATGGCTATTGCCGACTATTTGAGTGGTGATCTCGCTGCCGCGCAGGCCAACTTCGAGGCGTCTGCCAACGCTTCCGTGCAACCGGTGAACCAGAACTACAACACGGGTGCCCTCAGCATACTCAACGGTGACTATACCAGAGCGGCCCAACTGATGGGCGGCAAGAGCTGCGACTACAACACCGCACTGGTGCAGCTGCTGCAAAAAGACTACAACGCTGCCAAGGCCACCCTTGACTGCATCGATGAGGTGGATGCCAAGACCGCCTATCTGAAGGCAGTGCTCTCCGCCCGCATGAAAGTGGAGGAGGGTGTCTATAGCAACCTTACCACCGCCCTCAATCTGGATCCTTCCTTGAAAGCGACGGCAAAGCGTGACGCTGAATTCAAGCGCTACCGTCACTCCGACCGTTTCAAACAACTGGTGAAATAATTTCTGAATACAATAATTATAACATGTCGGGCGAATCTTAGGTTCGTCCGATTTTTTTTTGTTTTTTTTAGAAACTTGTTTTTGCATATTAAAATTTGTATTTTTGCAGTTGTTATTATATGTTATTCTAAATCCCTTGCGTATGGAAAAAAATATACTTCTTTTCAGTTTTCTTTTTTTAATGGTGACGGGTATTTTTGCCCAGTCGGCCATCGTGCCTGTGGGTGGCAACGCCCAAAGCAACAGCGGCAGCGTTAGCTACACTGTCGGGCAGATTGCGGTGCAAACCGTGAACAGTGAAAACGGTTCCGTCTCCGTAGCGGAAGGCGTGCAGCAGCCATACGAGATATTGACCGTGGGTGTGGATGACTATCCGCAGATTGTCCTTAATGCCGTGGTCTATCCCAATCCTACCGAGAACCAGGCACAATTGGAACTCAACGGCTTCGAAATTCCCACGGGTGGTCTCCGTGCTATCTTGTACGATGTCAACGGCAAAATGCTGCAGACTCTGCTTGTCACCGAAGACCTCACCCCTTTCCAAATAGGCCAATATGCTACTGGCACGTACTATTTGGAGCTTCGTGATGGGAATCGTCTGCTGAAGACCTTTAAGCTGGTAAGGAAATAGTCTCTCGCAGAGGCGTTTCCTGAATTGTCTTTCGAAACATCTCCTGAGTCGTGTCAGGAAATGTTTCCCTGATAAAATCGTCATTATTATCACATTTTCAAGAGTTAATTATTCACCAAATACCACTGTTATGAAAAAATTTACCGTTTTAATTGTCATGCTTCTGCTCTGCGTGGGAAGTCTCTTCGCGCAGGTGCCGGAGAAATTCAACTACCAGGCGGTGGTTCGCAATGCGAGCAACGCGCTGGTCACCAACGCGCAGGTGGGCGTGCGCGTGAGCATCCTGCAAGGGAGTGCTGCAGGCAATGCCGTATATGTGGAGAATCATACCGCCACCACCAATGCCAATGGATTGCTGACCATTGAAATTGGCGGCGGCACGGTGTTGGAAGGCAACTTTGCCAGTATCGAATGGAACCTTGGCCAGTTATTCCTGAAGACCGAGATTGATCCCGCGGGTGCCAGCAACTACACGATTGTTAGTACGCAGCAGCTACTGAGCGTACCTTACGCTCTCTATGCTGAGACGGCTGGCAACGGCTTCAGCGGGGACTACAACGATCTGACGAACAAGCCGACGATACCGCAGAATCTCGGGGATCTGACAAATGACGCGGGCTACGTCACAATTAATGACGTTGCTTCATTAACCCAAACCCAGTCCGACTGGGCGCAGACGGACACTTTGGCGATGGATTTCATTAAAAACAAGCCGAATCTTGATGAGATGGAGATGAAGTTGTGGGAAGATATGGATATCGTCCCGAAGCTGGATTCGGAATATCCAAGCCATAACGGATATATCTCATCGTCAAATGCCTCATGGACATCGTCATCAACATATAAGCATTGGTTGGTACCAGTTGAGCACATACGAAAAGTTACTATTACCGCAAATAGTAATACTGCATCCTATTATACGTTTTTCAATTCATACGAAGAAGACGGGTCAATTCCGACGACCACTTATGCCACGGGCTATAGCAACACCATCTCCGTTCCTGCTGGAACGACGAAAGAGATTATTGTTCCATCAGACGCGTTATGGATGTATCTGAATACAGGCAACAACGGTGTAGCCAAGGCAGACAGCATCTTGTTAACTGGAATAGGTATAACGGAGCATAGAGGAACCTCTTCTCAGTTTGTGAAGGCGGACGGATCTATTGATACCAACGCTTACTTGACCGATCATCAGGATATTAGTGGCAAGGCGAACATAGAGGATCTCGCGACAGTGGCCTTCAGCGGCGACTATAACGACCTAGCCAACAAGCCTATCATCCCTGGCAGTGGTGGTGTTCTCGTCGAAACAGACCCGATATTCTCCGCTTGGGACAAAAATTACAATGATCTGACAAACAAGCCGATTATTCCTACCGTTCCTACCAACATCAGCGCATTTGTGAATGATGCTGGTTACATAACCGCCATACCCGACAGTTTAGGAGGCATCAGTATTGAATCCGATCCTGTTTTCAGTGCTTGGAATAAAGACTATAATGATTTGACTAACAAACCCAATTTTGCGCCAGTGGCTACAAGTGGTAGTTATAATGACCTGACCAACAAGCCGACCATTCCTGCAGATAACGATCTGGTTCACATTACCGGAGACGAAACAATCACAGGTAGCAAAAAAGTCACATCAGATTTCACAGTGAAAAGTACAACGACTTCTGGTGTGACGCCGTTCCTCACTTTCCAACGCGGAACAGCAACAGATAGTTATGTGGACTGGAAAATCAACAGTGAAGGCGGAAAGTTGCAGTTCTTTTCCAGCACATCCGGTACAGATACCAAAAAGTTTGATATAAATAATACCAGAGCACTGTTCGCCAACAACGTTGAGGCAGCGCAATTCATCAAGACTGGTGGCACCTCCTCGCAGTTCCTGAAGGCGGATGGTTCGGTGGACAACAACACCTATTTGACCCAACACCAGGATATCAGTGGCAAGGCGAACACGGAAGATCTTGCGACGGTGGCCTTCAGCGGTGACTACAACGACTTGGCCAACAAGCCCATCATCCCTGATGGCAGTGGCGGTGTTCTCGTTGAAACAGACCCGGTATTTTCCGCTTGGGACAAGAATTACAATGATCTGACCAACAAGCCGACCATTCCAGCAGCGCAGGTGAACTCCGACTGGAATGCCACTTCCGGGGTGGCCAAGATCCTGAATAAGCCCGCCCTTGCCGCAGTTGCTACATCTGGAAGCTATAATGACTTGACCAACAAACCGACTATTCCAGCAGCGCAGGTGAACTCCGACTGGAACGCCACTTCCGGGGTGGCCAAGATTCTGAACAAGCCCGCCTTTGCCGCTGTCGCTACATCTGGAAACTATAATGACCTGACTAACAAACCGACTATTCCTGCCGACAACGGTCTAGTTCACATTGCAGGAGACGAAACAATTACTGGTAGCAAAAAAGTCACATCAGATTTCATAGTGAAAAGCACAACGACTTCAGGTGTGACGCCGTTCCTCACTTTCCAGCGCGGAACAGCAACAGATGGTTATGTGGATTGGAAAATCAATGGTAACGGAGGTGCTTTGCAGTTTTTCTACAGCATGTCTGGAGATGACACCAAAAAGTTCGAGATAAACAACACCAAGGCGCTGTTCTCCAACAATGTGGAAGCTGCGCAGTTTATCAGGACCGGCGGAACGTCTTCGCAATTTTTGAAGGCAGACGGCTCGGTGGACAATAACACCTATCTTACCCAACAAGACATTAGTGGTAAGGCGAACACAGCGGATCTTGCATCGGTGGCATTCAGTGGCAGTTACAACGATTTGGCAAACACGCCCACCATTCCCGCTGCGCAGGTGAATTCTGATTGGAACGCCACATCAGGTATGGCGAAAATCCTGAACAAACCTAACCTTTCCGCTGTAGCCACCTCCGGTAGCTACAACGATCTGAGCAATAAACCGACCATCCCAAGTGACAACAATCTAGTTCACCTCACAGGAAACGAAACAATTACGGGCGGCAAGACCATGACATCGGATCTTTCGCTAAAGAACACTGGATCTGCTGGTAATGTTACACCCTCCCTCACTTTCCAACGTGGAACGCTTACGGACAGCTATACGGATTGGAAAATCGTAGGTGATGGTGGAGCTTTGCAGTTCTTCTACAGCACATCTGGCACAGCTACCAAGAAGTTTGATATAAACAACACTAGAGCGCTGTTCGCAAACAATGTGGAAGCGGCAAAATTCGTCAAGACAGGCGGCACCTCCTCACAGTTCTTGAAGGCAGACGGTTCGGTGGACAACAACACCTATCTTACCCAACAGGACATCAGCGGTAAGGCGAATACGGCGGATCTCGCATCGGTGGCCTTCAGCGGCAACTACAACGACCTGACCAACACGCCGACTATTCCCACGGTGAACAACGCCACGCTGACCATCAAGCAGAACGGCACATCTCTGGGCACGTTCACGGCTAACCAGAGCACCAACAAGACCATAAACATCACCACCCTCACCGCCGACGATGTTCAAGCAATGATCAACGACGCCTTGAGTGAGATGCAACAACAGATGGACAGCCTGCAGGACGAACTCTCCAACTTGCAGGATGCCGTTAGTGTGATGCCTCAAACCTATTTGGTACCTACTTCTGGCTCTAAGAGCGTTACAATTGACGAAAGAGTGGACCATGTGGATGTCTATGACTGGGGTGGACCAGATGGCAATTATGAAGATTCTTCGAACGGTTCGCTGACATTAGTGACAAGTGACGCTAACAAGGTGTTTAAGATAACAGGTAGTTATAAAATCGAAAAGAATTGGGATTACCTGGTATTATATAATGGTTCCAGTACTAACGAATCAAACACCATTGTGTTTTTATCCGACACGAACGGAACAATTACAACACCTATCTATTCCACAGGAGATGCCATCACCATATTTTTCCATTCGGACGGAACCGTCAATAAAAAGGGTTTTGCGTTAAGTATAGATATTGTGTCCAAACCATCATGCACAGTTGCAAAGGCGGTGGATGTGGAAGGCAACTTTTACAATACGGTGCAGATTGGCAACCAGTGCTGGATGAAGGAGAACCTCCGCACCCAGTATTACCCAGACCACAATTTAATCGGCAGTGGTGGTTCCAACTCTTCTTCTACCACCGGTTATTACTATAACTATTCCTCCTCCTCACTTACGTTAGAGCAACGCGGTTACCTTTACAACTGGGCGGCGGTGATGCATGGTGCATCTTCCAGCAGTGCCAATCCCAGCGGTGTGCAGGGCATCTGTCCCTCTGGTTGGCATGTGCCGAGTGATGCCGAGTGGACGCAGCTGAAGAATTACGTGGGCAGTGTGTCTAGCTACCAGTGCAGCGGCAGCAGCACTTATATTGCCAAGGCATTGGCATCCACCACAGGATGGACATATTATAACCCATATAATTATTCTTGTGCCGTGTGTAATAACCAAACGTCGAACAACGCCACGGGTTTCAATGCTTATCCTGCCGGCTATTGGAACAACGCATTCTATGATAGTGGCGAAAGTACGTATTTCTGGTCCTCTACGGTATCATCTGGATCTAATACGAAAGTACAAATCATTTATAACGATGACAGTTTGGTGTATTCTAGTACTTCATCAAATAGCTATGGTCGTTCCGTCCGTTGTGTCCGCAATGAGTAGGACTTGAGATTGAGGACTTGAGACTTGATAAGGGCGTGGCCGTTGTGGCTACGCCCTTTTTTTGCGATGAAGCGATGAGGCGATGAAGCGATGAAATTTAGATTAATGACAAATTACTGTTCACTGTTCACTAATCACTATTCACTATTTAAAGCAAGAATTACTATCTTTGCCAAAATATACAAACAAAAGACAGAATTAATAACTTTCTGATACAAAGATGATTACAGAAAACAGAAATGTGGCTATCGCCTACGACTTCGACGGGACGCTGGCGCCGGGGAACATGCAGGAGTACAACTTCATCCCCGACCTCAACATGGATAAGGGGGAGTTTTGGCAGGAGGCCAATGAGATGGCCAAACGACACGATATGGACGAGGTGCTCGCCTACATGCACCTGATGCTGATCAAAGCCAAAGAGCAAAACCTTGATATTCGCGAAACTACGTTTATGAAATATGGGGAGAAAATCACCTTTTTCGAAGGGGTGGAAACCTATTTCGAACGCATCAATGCCTACGCTGCTTCCCTGAATCTGCATCTGGAACATTTCATCATTTCCTCCGGACTGCGCGAAATCGTGAAAGGAACACGCATCGCCAAGCATTTCAAAACCATCTATGCCTCTGGTTTCCAATATGATGAGAACGGAAGCGCCTGCTGGCCCGCCCTCGGCGTGAACTACACCAACAAGACGCAGTTCCTCTTCCGCATTAACAAGGGCATCTACAACTCCTACGACAACACCTTGATTAACAAGTCAATGCCGGAAGACGAGCGCGCCGTTCCGTTCTCCAACTTCATCTACATCGGCGATGGGGAAACTGACGTGCCCGCCATGAAGATGGTCAACCTCTATGGCGGCACCACCATAGCCGTCTATAATCCCAACTCCGTGCCCACCCCCGAACGCCCCGTGAGCGCGAAAGAGAAATGCATCAACCTCATCAGACAGAAACGCGCCGACTATATCGGTCCCGCCGACTACACCGAAAACAGCGAGCTGGAGGTCATCCTCAAAAAGGTCATCGATAAGATAGCCGTGGAACAGGATCTGCTGCACATCAAGTACAAGGAGATAGGCAATAGGCAATAGGCAACAGGCAACAGGCAATAAATAACGGTCGAAGGACCATATATGAAACCGGCAAGATTCAAACGAAGAACGAACATACTATCCATAAACTACCAAATCGAAAAAGCCCAAGTCCAAAAAGGGCTGAAAGCCCTACCCATGTTAACCCAGGGCGAACGCAGAGAGCCCTGGGAGTACAGAGGGCGAACGCAGTGAACCCCGGGAATACAGAGGGCGAACGCAGTGAGCTTAAGAAAGAAACCAAAACCACTATGGAAAAAATATACGAAAAATACCAACAAACCTCAGGTGTCTGCACCGATAGCCGCAATCTGATGCCAGACTGCCTCTTCGTGTGCCTGAAAGGGGCCAACTTCGACGGGAATAAGTTTGCCGCTGAGGTACTGGAGCAAGGCGCCAAGTATGTCATCACCGAGAACCGCGATTTGCAGGAAAATCCCCGCGCTATCGTCGTGGATGACGCGCTGAAAACACTGCAACAGTTAGCGCACTATCACCGTCAGCAGCTGAAAATGCCCTTCATCGGTATCACGGGCACGAACGGCAAGACCACCACGAAGGAATTGATAAACGCCGTGTTGTCAACCACTTACAAGACCGCTTGCACCAAGGGGAACCTTAACAATCACATCGGGGTGCCGCTGACACTGCTCTCCATCAAGCCGACGGATGAGATGGCCATCGTGGAGATGGGTGCGAACCATGTCGGGGAAATCGATGACCTTTGCAAGATCGCCGACCCCACCTTCGGTCTCATCACCAACATCGGGGTGGCGCACATCGAAGGTTTCGGCTCCAAAGAGAATATCATCAAGACGAAAAAAGCGTTGTATGAGCATGTTATAGCCAACAAAGGGACGCTGTTTGTCAATGAGACAGATGAGGTTTTGCGGCAAAATCTGACCTATGATAAGATTATCTTTTACGGGAAGGATGCTGAAAAACAGATTGTGTCGATGAATCCCTATTTGCGGATTCGCGTTGGGGAGGTCGAAGTGGACACGCATCTGACCGGAAGCTACAACATCTGGAACTTCATGGCAGCGGCGGCGGTCGGTCGTTACTTCCACATTTCAGATGATGTAATAGCCAAAGCATTAGGCGATTATGTGCCGTCTAACCACCGTTCGCAGGTAAACCGCATCGGTAGCAACGTCATCATTTCCGACTATTACAACGCCAACCTAACCAGTATGACGGCCGCGCTGAAGAATCTGGCGCAGTTGGAGCATCCCCGTAAGGTGGCCGTGTTGGGAGACATGCGGGAACTTGGCGATTTGAGTGTGGAAGCCCATACTGAAATTTCACAATTGGTTGAAAATCTGCATATTGAAGGATATTTTGTAGGAACAGAATTTGGCAAAGTGGTAAAGCAAAATAACTTCGTGGATGTGGAAGAGGCAAACGACTATTTTACGAAATATCCGTTAGAGGATGCCATGATCTTAATCAAGGGTTCCAACAGTATGCACCTCAACAAATTAACCGCAATTCTCGAATCATGAAGAATGAATGGGACGGCATTGGTGTCATGTCCGGCACCTCGTTGGACGGCATCGATTTGGCATGGTGCCACTTTTCCCGGAAGGAGGATGGCAGATGGGATTACCGTATTGAAAAAGCGGTTACAGTTCCCTATTCCGATGATTTCCGTCATCGGTTGTCCAATGCACAGGAACTTTCTGCCTTAGAGTACGTTAAGCTGAACAACGATATAGCGGTGATTTTCGCGAAAGCCATTAATGACTGGTTGGGCGATGGTTCGCGACCGGATTTCATTGCCTCGCACGGGCACACCGTTTTCCACCAACCGGAAATCGGCTTGACCACACAGATCGGCAACGGGGCGATATTGGCTGCACAGACTAAGATCTTGACGGTTTGTGATTTCCGCACCAAAGACGTGGCGTTGGGCGGTCAGGGCGCACCGTTAGTGCCCATTGGCGACGAACTGCTCTTCGGTGAATACGATGCATGTCTCAATTTGGGCGGCTTTTCCAATATTTCGTATCGTGTGGATAATAAGCGTATTGCTTACGATATCTCACCCTGTAACATGGCATTGAACCAGTTGGCCATTTTCGCGGGATTGCCTTACGACAAAGACGGCCAACTTTCAAAATGCGGCCGAATTCTTCCCGAGTTGTTGCAAAAACTGAACGATTTGGGATATTATCATCAAGAACCGCCAAAGTCTTTGGGAAAAGAGTGGTATGAAAATACTTTTCACCCTGTTTTGGAGCAGTTTTTAGACAATAATGCTGTTGCCGATGTTGCTCGAACGGTAGTCGAACACATCGCCATGCAGATTGTCGCGAATATTCCTGAAACTGCCCAGATCTTGCTCATCACTGGCGGCGGCGCGCATCATCATTTCTTGATTCAACAAATTCAGAATCAAAAAGATGCGTTAAAGATTGTCGTGCCGGATAATTTGATTGTCGATTACAAAGAGGCCTTGATTTTTGCATTTTTAGGATTGCTCCGACTGAACGAAGAGAATAACTGTCTGCGCAGCGTGACGGGCGCCTGCGAGGACTGCTGCGGGGGCTGCGTGTATATTTGAAATTGTAGAGTCGTTTCATGAAACGTCTCTACTTAACTAATCACTATTGCCTATTGCCTAAAATTTTCTACCTTTGCATTTTCTTAACCGTATTGCCAAAATTCTATGAACCAGATTATTACCCTTTTAAGTGATTGGCGGTTGCGCGATCCATACGTGGCGATGCTCAAAGGCAGAATCCTGCAGTGCTTGCCTGACGCGCAAGTCATAGACATCACCCATTATGTGGATAAATTCAACACCCTTCAGACGGCATTGCTGATGAAAACCAGTTATGCTTCGTTTCCCGAGGGTACTATCCATTTGATTTTGACCAACATGTCGCTGAATTCCACATTTTCCCCTGTGTTGCTTTCTCACGATGGCCATTATTTCATAGGGGAGGATAATGGCGTGTTTCATTTGATGTTTGGCCAATTTGGTTTGTTAAAAGGGTTGCAATTGTCTGAAAATAAAGGGGATACTTTATCTCAGATGATGTTGTTGGCCAAAGCGATAAAAGAAGATAAATTAAGCCAGTTCACCACAGAGTATGCGCAATTCAAGCGGATGTTTGTGGAACTTCCCGATCATGAAGCAGATAACAAACAGATGGAGGGTCATATCATTTATGTGGATGCCTTTAACAATGCCATTACAGATATACCCACTCAGATGTTTGAAAAAGCGGTTCACAGCAGACCGTTTACGGCCACGATATTATCCAAAGGAACATGGACGGTGTCGAAGTATTTTGAGGGATACCGTATGTCAGAAGGAGAGATGTTCTTGTGTGGCAATGCATTAGGGTTGATTGAAATTGCCGCATACCAGTCTGACGTGGCTGTGTTGGCTGATCTAGAACCCGGAGACAAAATCATCATCAAGTACGAGTAAAATGATAACGATTGGATTAGTGCAGGCCGACATTAAGCCCTTCAACAAGAAGGGGAATTTGGCTCATTATATGTCGTGGATGGAGAGTGCGATTCAGGAACCGGTACATCTATTGGTTTTCCCTGAAATGTTTAACTGCGGTTTTTCGCCTGATATACAATCGGATGCGGAACCGGACAATGGTGACAGTATCTTTTTTCTGTACATGATTGCGAACAAGTTCCAATGTGATGTGGTGGCAACCCTGCCAATCAAATATAACGGACTGTTATATAACAAGTTGGTGTGGTTTTCCCGGGATCGAATCTTAGGCAGTTACCAAAAACACCATCTGTTTATGGGAGAAGAGGAGTTTTTTACTCCCGGAACGGAAAAAACAATTGTCAATACGCTGGGTTATAAGTTCTTACCACTTATCTGCTTCGATGTACGTTTTCCGGAATGGAGTCGCAACCAGGTAAACAACGGGGTTTTTGATTATGACTGTTTGGTCTATACGGCCAATTTTCCTGCGCCCAGGGAACGTGAGTTGCTCACGTTGGCGCAGGCGCGGGCTATTGAGAACCAGTCATACGCCATCGTGGTGAACCGTGTGGGCACCGACGGCTATCAGCGGGACTATGCAGGCGGTTGTGCCATCATCAATCCGCATGGTGAAATCGAGGCCCAAACCAAGACGAATCGCGAAGAGATTTTGATCCATTCTTGCGATTTTGATTCCGTTTTTGCGCTAAGAGAGGCGTTCCCAGTGTCCAAATTTTGGAAAATAACAGAGTGAAAAGTTTTATAAACAATTGTATGTCAATTTTTTATAAAAATATTTCAAAAAATATCCGAGAATAAGAAAAAAGTGTATATTTGCAGCCTCAAACCAACGATGGTGCTGTAGCTCAGTTGGTAGAGCAACGGACTGAAAATCCGTGTGTCACTGGTTCAATTCCCGTCAGCACCACAAGCCCCGAAATTTTCGGGGCTTTTTTTGTTTTCGTTAGTAGAGACGTTTCAGGAAACGTCTCTATAACGGTAAATTCATTTGTCCGCGTGTATTCGTAATTTGTGTACATTTGCCAAATTTTTTTGATAAGTATGTTTAGTCTGTATATCAAAGAATTAAAAGCATTCTTAAGCTCGATTATCGGTTACATTTTCATCGGGGTCTTCCTGATTGTCTCCGGTTTGTTTATCTGGGTTTTCCCGAACGTGAACAATGTGTTGGAATCAGGATTGGCAGATTTGCAGGGACTTTTCAATCTTTCGCAGTTTCTGTTCCTCTTCTTGGTGCCAGCCATCACGATGCGTTCTTTCGCGGAGGAGAAACGCACGGGCA
The DNA here is from genome assembly GCA_902786595.1 of uncultured Bacteroidota bacterium. Taxonomy (GTDB): domain Bacteria; phylum Bacteroidota; class Bacteroidia; order Bacteroidales; family WCHB1-69; genus F23-D06. The sequence goes on from CADADB010000015.1 coordinate 53,502, forward strand.
CGATGGACTTTCTGCTCACCCTCCCTCTTACCGACATGCAGATTGTGTGGGCGAAATTCCTCGCCTGCTTCACCTTGCTGGTCATTGCTCTTCTGCCGACGCTCGTTTATGTGATAACAGTCTATTGGATAGGCAATCCTGTAGGTAACCTTGACATGGGCAGCACCTGGGGCTCTTACCTCGGTCTGCTTTTCCTCGGCGCTTCCTTCATTGCCGTTGGTTTGTTTTCTTCCAGCATCACTAACAACCAGATTGTGGCATTTATCATTGCCGCATTGCTCTGCTTTATTCTATCCTTTGCATTTGCGTTTATCTACTCCTTCGAAGCGCTTGGAAATTTCGGCTACTACTTGAAGACCTTAGGCATTGAACATCATTATGCTTCTATCAGCCAGGGCGTTATCGACACCCGCGATGTTTTCTACTTCTGTAGTGTCATTTTCATTTTTCTTTATGCCACCCGTTTGGTTTTATTGAGTCGTAAATGGTAAATCGGAACATCATGGGCAAAAACATCAATATACAGAGCAAACAATTTAAAAGACGCACTCTTCTTGGGCTTCTGGCCGTCATCGGGATTGTCGTCGTAGTGAATGTTCTCTCCTCGTTTTTCTTTTATCGCATTGATTTGACGAAAGACAAGCGTCATTCGCTGTCGAAGAGCACCATTGAGATGTTGAAGAATCTGGAGGATCGTGTCTATTTCCGTGTCTATCTCAAAGGCAAGGATCAACCTGCAGATTATCAACTTTTTGCAAAGCAGGTTGAACAGATGTTGCAGACCTTCCGCAGCTATTCCAAAAACGTCTATTATGAGTTTATTGACCCGATAGAGGGCAAGACGAATGAGGAGGTGAACGGCATTTTGGGTGAGTTTGTGAAGAAGGGGCTGGAGCCGATTCCCATCAGCCGTGAGGATGCGGGCGGATATTCCACGCACGTGGTCATTCCCGGAGCCATCGTCTCTTACCGTAACCGTGAGTATCCCGCCAAAGTGGTGGTGGCCGACCCTTCCGGTGCCGACTGGCTGAAGTACTCCAACGAAGAGCTGGAATACAACTTGGTGGCTCCCGTGCGCCGCCTTTTGAAGACGGAGAAACCGAAAGTGGCCTATTTGGACGGACATGGTGAGTTGGACTTTTGGAACACCTGCTGGACGGCCATGCAGTTGCAGCGGTTCTATAACGTGACCCGTATCACGCTGGATGGCAAAATTAACGCGTTGCGTAATATTTCCATTGATGACACGGTCTCTGGGAATCTGGTGCTTGGGGATAACAGGTACGATGTCCTGATCGTGGCGCAGCCCACTCAACCATTCAAGGAGTACGATAAATACGTTATCGACCAGTTTATTATGCGCGGTGGCAAGGTGTTGTGGCTCATTGACAACACCACCGCTTCTTTGGACAGTCTAAGGGCTGCGCCAGAGTTCTTCGCCACCCCGAGAGCGTTGTATATCAACGACTTGTTCTTTACTTACGGTGTGCGTTTTAACACGGATTTGATCCAGGATCTGAGTTGTCTGCCGGTGCCGCAGCAGGTGAGTATCATCGGTGACCAACCGCAATACAAGTTCATGGTCTTCCCGTATTGCCTTGATATTGTGAACTTTGGCAACCACCCAATCGTCCGTAACCTGAAAGATATCAAGTCTGATTTTGCCGGCAGTATCGATTTGGTGGGCAATAACGCTGACCTTACAAAGACGGTGCTGATGACCACTTCGGAACGTACCAAGGTGGTGCCGACACCTTCCATCGTGACCTTGCGGGTGGGGTTGGTGAAGCCGAACCTTCAGGAATACTCCTATCGCAATGTTCCGATAGCTGTGTTGGTGGAGGGTAACTTCCAGTCTGCATTCAAAGGGATTTTACCTGTTGAATTCGACACTATCAAAGAGTTGGATTACCGCGACCATAGTGAATACACCCGCCAGATTTTCGTCTCCGACGGCGACATCATCCGCAATCCTTTCGACAGCAAACGCAACCAGCCCTATCCGGCCGGTTATGATATCTACACCCGCCAGACTTTCGATAATACGGAGTTTATCGTGAACTGCGTCAACTATTTGTGTGCGGATGATGACCTGCTGCAACTTCGCGCCAAGAATTTCAAGATTGGTTCGTTGAATAGCGAGAAAGTCCGCAACCATAAAGTGTTGCTGGCTGCACTCAACATCGGCATCCCGTTGTTGCTTATCGCACTGATGGGCACACTGCTGATTGTGATGCGGAAAGTGAAATTTTCAAAGAAACAGTAGATGTTAGAAAACGACTTTTAGCTCTTAGCGTTTGGCATTTTGGTCAAAAGCCAAAAGCCAATAGCCAAAAGCTAATAGCCAAAACGGCCGTAAATCTCTTCCAAAACCTTCTCTTCGTTCTCCCAAGTCAATTCTTGGGCGGCGGTTTTGCAATTCTCGCGACATTGGGAAAGCCGTTCCGGAACGGCCAGCTTTTTGACGGCTTGCGCGATGGATTCTGGTGTCACGGTTGAGGCAATCTCCCCGACATCATACTTTTTCACGATATTTGCCCGTTCCACCAAGTTGGAAACAACCATCGGCGTTCCGGCTTTGATGTACTCGAAAATCTTATTCGGCAAGCTGAAGCGAAGGTTTGCGCTTTGGTCGGTGTCGATGGCCATTCCGATGTCTGCCAAAGAGGTGTAGTTAAAGAGATTTTCGGGTGTTTGCCGAGGAACAAAAGTGATCCTATCTTGTAATTGCATTTGCTTCGTCCTCTCTTTCAGTTGCGGTATCACGGTCCCTTCACCAACAATAAACAGGTGATAATCAGGAAGATGTTGCATGGACTGAACAATTTCTTTCCCGCCGCGTCCTTCGTTGATGCCGGCGCCCTGTAACAACAGAACTGTCTTGTCTTCCGGCATTTGCAACGATTTGCGGGTAGCGGTAACAGAAAAAGAGCTTGCCGGCGGAATATTCCGCACCAGATAAGGGCGGATTCCGTATTCCTTTTCATACTGATCCACAATGGATTGGCTGACCGTGATGACCGTTTTCAGCTTTGGGAAACAACGCTTTTCGATGCCATGCCATACCTTGTAAGAGATGGGTTTGCTGACAACAGACAGTTCGCCACAAAAATACTCATGGCTATCATAGACCAACTCTTTCTTCTGCCATTTACTGACCAAATAGTTTGGCAATAAGGTGTCTAAATCATTGGCTACCAATAAATCGCATTTCTTGAAAAGCAGATAAAGCAACAGACGGAATTGATATTCCGCGTAGAAGAGAACACCGCGCCGGAAAAGCAGCCGCAGCCGTTTGGTTTTATAGGGACGTGGTGCCAGTACTGGGGAATCGCCATAGCAACGACCTACGAGTGTGACATCAAAGCCCTTTTTGTGAAGAAAAAGGGACATTTTGTCCATCCGTTGGTCGGTGTAGAGATCTTCGGTGACCGAGAGGATGACGCGTTTCATTATTCAGCCGACTCGAATCTTCCGTGGCAGTTTTTGTATTTCTTGCCGCTGCCGCAAGGGCAGGGGTCGTTCCGGCCAACCTTCTTCTCGACACGGATAGGTTCGTTAGCGGGTTTTCCGGGAGCCACCTGACGGCCACGCATCTCCTGCCGACCGGTCTGCAGCTTCTTGGCGTCTGACTCGGGCAGCTTCGCCTCTTTCAGCTCGGTCTCTTCCACGATGGGTAACTTGCCGATATTCAGGAAAGTGACAATTTCCTCGCTGATGCGGACGAGCAACTGGTCGAAGAGGTTGAAGGATTCGAGTTTGTAAATCAACAGCGGATCTTTCTGCTCGTAAGAGGCGTTTTGCACGCTCTCCTTGAGGTCGTCCATGGCGCGGAGATGCTCTTTCCAAGCGTTATCAATGACGGCGAGGGTGATGCCTTTCTCGAAGGAGAGACCCACCTCACGGCCTTGGGTTTCGTAGCATTTCTTCAACGGCGCCACAATGTTGATGGTCTTCTTGCCGTCGGTGAAGGGGATGGCGATGTTCTGGAAACGGTCGCCATGTTCCAGATAGACGCGCTCAATGACCGGATAGGCCTGTTCTGCAATCTTCTGCAATTTGGCTTTATAATGGTCATAAACGACAGGGTAGAGCTTCTCCACCAGCGTGCCTTGACGCTCTTGCATGAAATATTGTTCGTCAAACGGTGATTCGCAGCCGAACGTACGGATCATGGACATCTTGAAGTATTCGAAATCTTTCGCCTCCCAAGCGTCGGCCACGAGTGTTTCGCATACGTCATGAACCATTTGGGCAATATCGATGGCCAAGCGGTCGCCGAAGAGGGCATTGCGGCGTTTACGGTAAATTGTGGAACGCTGCTTGTTCATCACGTCGTCGTATTCCAACAGACGCTTACGGATGCCGAAGTTGTTCTCCTCGACTTTCTTCTGGGCGCGCTCGATGGACTTGGAAATCATGCTGTGCTGGATCACATCACCGTCTTGGTGACCCATGCTGTCCATGACTTTCGCGATACGGTCGGAGCCGAACAGACGCATGAGGTCGTCCTCCAAGGAGACGAAGAACTGGGAGCTGCCGGGATCGCCCTGACGGCCGGCACGACCGCGCAACTGACGGTCAACGCGGCGGGAGTCGTGGCGTTCTGTGCCGATGATGGCCAAACCGCCTTTCTCACGCACTTCTGGAGTCAGCTTGATATCGGTACCACGACCGGCCATGTTGGTGGCGATGGTGACGGTGCCTTCGCGACCGGCTTCTGCCACAATGTCAGCCTCCTTCTTGTGCAACTTGGCATTCAAGACATTGTGCTGTATATGTCTGCGGGTTAAGATGTTGGATAACAACTCGGAAATTTCGACTGAGGTGGTACCCACCAATACGGGTCTGCCCATTTCGTGCAAACGCAAAATCTCATCCACTACGGCGGCATACTTCTCACGTTTGGTCTTATAGACCAGGTCATCAGCATCCACACGGATAACCGGCTTGTTAGTCGGAATCACCACAACATCAAGTTTGTAGATGTTCCAGAACTCGCCCGCTTCCGTTTCAGCGGTACCGGTCATGCCGGCTAACTTCTTGTACATGCGGAAGTAGTTCTGCAGGGTGATGGTGGCATACGTCTGCGTGGCGGCTTCCACCTTCACATTCTCCTTTGCCTCGATAGCTTGGTGCAAACCGTCGGAGTAGCGGCGGCCCTCCATGATACGGCCAGTCTGCTCATCCACAATCTTCACCTTGTTGTCGATGATGACGTATTCCACATCCTTGTCGAACATGGTGTAGGCTTTCAGCAGCTGGTGGACGGTGTGGATGCGGTCGGAAGCGATGGCGTAGTTGTTATAGATTTCCTCCTTGCGGGCCAGTTTCTCGTCAGAAGTGAGGTTTTCCTTCTCCAATTCGGCGATTTGGGCACCCACATCGGGCATGATGAACATCTTGGCCTCGTCGGCATCCTTGCTGATGAGGTCAATACCCTTATCCATAATATCAACCGTGTTGAGCTTCTCCTCAATCACGAAATAGAGTTCGTCATCGATGAGGTGCATGTTGCGGTTCTGGTCCTGCATGAAGAAGGATTCCGTGCGTTGCAGCACCTGTTTCATACCGGGTTCGCTCAGGAACTTGATGAGCGCTTTGTTCTTCGGCAGACCGCGGTGGGCGCGGAGCAGCAGCATGGCGCTTTCGTCCTGCGGTTTCGGATCGGGGTTCTCGGCCAGCATCTTCTTGGCCTGCGTGAGGATTTGCGCCACGTAGGTGCGCTGGGCCTCATACAGCTTTTGCACGATGGGCTTGTACTGGTCGAAAGCCTGCTGGTCACCTTTGGGCGTGGGACCGGAGATGATCAACGGGGTACGGGCATCGTCGATCAACACGGAGTCCACCTCATCGACGATGGCGTAGTTATGCGGACGTTGCACGAGCTCGCCAATGTTGCGGGCCATGTTGTCACGCAAGTAGTCGAAACCGAACTCGTTGTTGGTACCGTATGTGATGTCGGCGTTGTAGGCGCGGCGGCGGTCATCGGAGTTGGGCTCGTGCTTGTCGATGCAATCCACGGTGAGGCCGAGGAATTCGTAAAGCAGACCCATCCACTCGGAGTCACGTTTGGCCAGGTAGTCGTTGACAGTGACCACGTGGACGCCTTTGCCTGGCAGTGCGTTCAGATAGACGGGCAGGGTGGCGACGAGGGTTTTACCCTCACCAGTAGCCATCTCGGCGATTTTACCTTGGTGGAGCACGATACCGCCGATGAGCTGCACGTCATAGTGGCACATGTCCCATTGAATCATGTTGCCGCCGGCCATCCAGCGGTTCTGGTAGATGGCCTTGTCGCCTTCAATGGTGACGCATTCGCGTCTGGCGGCCAGGTCGCGGTCGTGTTGCGTGGCCGTCACGGTGATGGTCTCGTTCTCCTTGAAGCGGCGGGCGGTCTCCTTCATCACCGAGAAGGCCTCGGGCAGAATGTCGTTGAGGATGTCCTGCGTGGTGGCGTAAATCTTATCCTCTAATTTCTCAATCTCTTTGTATTTGTCCTCCTTTTCCTGCACGGGGATGTCATAGTTCTCTTCCAGATAATGGCGCAATTCCGCCACCTGGTCTTCCTCCTTCTGCGTTGCAGTACGGATTTTATCACGGAATTCTTCGGTTTTGTGTCGTAAGTCGTCGATAGGGAGATCTTTGATTGTTTCATACGCAGCCAATGTTTTCTTCAAGAGTGGCTGCAGTTCTTTCATATCTCTATCTGCCTTTGTACCAAACAGTTTCGTTAAAAAATTTGCCATATATGCCTATTTAGTTTTTTTACAAATAAAGTCGCAAAGATACAAAAATCTTGCCATAAAAAAAAGGCGCCGCAACCGCGACGCCTTTTTCTCATATCCTACAGATCAGGAATTATTGTTTATCCATCTCTCTGTACTCGTTCACGATGGCCTTCACGTTGGCGGGAGCGAGGCGGCCGAAGACCTTGCCGTCAACCAAAGCGACGGGAGCCAGACCGCAGGCACCGACGCAACGCAGGGAGGTGAGGGAGAAGAGACCGGCTTTGTCCGTTTCGCCGGGCATGATACCCAGCTCTTTCTCGAACGCATCCAGAATCTTCTCGGCACCGCGCACGTAGCAGGCCGTACCCATACACACGGAAACCGGATATTTACCCTTCGGCTGCATGGTGAAGAAAGAGTAGAAAGAGACAACGCCATAGACTTTTGCGGTCGGGATGTGCAGTCTCTCTGCAATCAACTCTTGAGCTTCAGCAGGAAGGTAACCCAGGTAGTCCTGTGTCTGGTGCAGAACGTTAATCAATTCGCCAGGAGCATTATTGAATCTGTCGCAGATCTCAATAATCTTGTCGCTGACTTCCTTTTTCATTTTGATAATTATCTTATCCATAATGGTGTTTTTTTAATTATTGATGATTACTGAAACAGAATTATTTGTTCAAATCCACTTCAACGGTCGTTTGTCTGTCGAAATAGTGGGTATGCAACAGTTCATGCGATTTGTGGCCGCACGGTTCGCCCAGGTATTCCTTGTAAATAGCTTGGATGGACGGATTCTCGTGGGATTTACGAATTGGCATGTTCTTATCAGCTTGATAGATAGCTTCCCAACGGGCTTTGATGATGTCGCCGTTGCCGTGGTGCAGAGGTTGACCACCGCCGTCGATACAACCGCCGGGACAAGCCATGATCTCAATAGCGTGGAAGTTACACTTGCCAGCCTTGATGTCCTCTAACAGCTTACGGGCGTTCTTCAAACCGTGGGCGATACCGATGTTGAGTTTCAGACCGTCAACGTCGATGGTGGCGCTACGCACGCCTTCCAGACCACGGAGTTCCTCGAAGTCGATCTTCGGGAGGGGTTTCTTTGTGATCACCTCGTAGGCGGTACGGACAGCAGCCTCGATCACGCCGCCGGTGGTACCGAAGATGACAGCAGCACCGGTGGATTCGCCGAGCGGGCTATCGAACTCTTCGTCCGGAAGTTTCGTGAAGTCGATGTTGGCTTGTTTGATGAGGGCTGCCAACTCGCGGGTGGTGATAGAGAAATCGACATCGGGATTGCCGTTCACCTTGAATTCGTCGCGGGAGCACTCGTATTTCTTGGCCAAGCAAGGCATCACGGAAACGCAAACCATGTCTTCGCGTTTGCAGTTGATCTTCTCGGCGAAATAGCTCTTCGCGATGGCACCGAACATCTGTTGAGGAGATTTAGCCGTTGAAGGAAGGTCTCTCATTTCCGGGAACTGGTGCTCGAAGAAGTTCACCCATGCCGGGCAGCAAGAGGTAAGGATAGGAAGCGGAACGCTCTTATCACCACCGAGGTATTTGGTCAGACGACCGATGAGCTCGGTACCTTCTTCCATAATTGTCAAGTCAGCGCTCCAGTCAGTGTCGAACACATAGTCGAAACCGAGGGCCTTGAGGGCGGCGGTGAGCTTGCCGGTCACGATGGAGCCGGGCTTCATGCCGAATTCCTCACCGAGAGCCACACGCACAGCGGGAGCCACTTGGACAACCGTCTTCTTGGTAGGATCCACGATGGCGCGGATGACCTTTGCGGTGTTATCGACTTCGGTAAGAGCGCCCACAGGACAAACAGCCACGCACTGTCCGCAGAACGTACACGGAGAGTGGTCGAGGTGCTGGTTGAAGGCGGTAGAGACGACTGCCGGGAAGCCGCGCTCGATAGCGGAGAGGGCACCCACGGTCTGCATCTCGTTACACATCATTTCGCAACGACGGCACATGACGCACTTGTTCATGTCGCGGATGATAGAGGGAGAAACCTCGATCTGGTAGCTGGACTGAGCGTGGTCGGGACCGACGAACGGGTTGCTGCGGATGCCGAAGCGGATGGCGAGAGCTTGGAGCTCACACTTGCCGCTCTTGGCGCATTGCAGACAGTCATTCGGGTGGTCGGAGAGCATGAGCTCGAGCACCGTGCGGCGGGCGTTGATCACGCGCATCGAGTTGGTGCGGACCACCATGTCGGGCATACATTCGGTGACGCAGGCGGGGGCCAGGTTTCTGCGGCCTTCAACCTCCACGACACAGAGACGGCATCCACCAGGTCTGTTGTGGACATCCATGCCCTTGAATTCAAAGTGGCAAAGGGTGGGAATGGAGATACCCAGCTGCTTTGCGGCGTTAAGAATCGTTGTACCTTTCGGCACTTCAACTTCTCTATTGTCTATTTTTAATTTGATTGTATCCATATTGTTCACCTTTCACTAAATAATACTAATTGCACCGAATTTACATTTCTCAATACATGTACCGCACTTGATACAGAGCTCTTGGTTGATTTCGTGAGGCATCTTGACCGTGCCCTTGATGGCTCCGACGGGGCAGTTGCGGGCGCAAGCCGTACAACCTTTACACTTGTCAGCGTCGATGACATACTGTTTGAGGGCCTTGCACTGTCCGGCAGGACATTTCTTTTCGGTCACGTGAGCCACGTACTCATCCCAGAAGTTGTCGATGGTGGACAAGACGGGGTTCGGGGAGGTCTGACCCAGGCCGCAGAGGGCGGTGTCCTTGATGACCTTGCTGAGGTTCTTCAGCAGGGCGAGGTCTTCCATGGTGCCGTTACCCTTGGTAATGCGGCCAAGGATTTCGCTCAGGCGCTTGTTACCGATACGGCACGGGGTGCACTTACCGCAGGATTCCTCCACGGTGAAGTCGAGGTAGAACTTGGCGACGGAGACCATACAGGAGGTCTCGTCCATGACGATCATACCGCCGGAGCCCATCATGGAGCCGGCAGCCACGAGGTTGTCGTAGTCGATCGGGGTGTCGAGGAACTTCTCGGTCAAGCAGCCGCCGGAAGGACCGCCGGTTTGCACGGCTTTGAATTTCTTGCCGCCCTTGATGCCGCCACCGATTTCGTAGATGACCTCACGAAGGGTGATACCCATAGGCACCTCGATCAAACCGACGTTGTTGATCTGGCCGGCCAATGCGAACACTTTCGTACCTTTGGACTTCTCCGTACCGATGGAGGAGAACCATTCCCAACCCTTGTTGATGATGACCGGAATGTTGGCGTAGGTCTCGACGTTGTTCACGTTAGAGGGTTTCTTCATGTAACCCGAAACAGCCGGGAACGGGGGTTTGAAGGTGGGTTCACCACGTTGACCTTCCATGGAGTGGATCAAAGCAGTCTCCTCACCGCAAACGAATGCGCCGGCACCGTAGCGGAGGATGATGTCGAAATCGAAGTCCGTGCCGAAGATGTTCTTGCCGAGGAGGCCGTACTCACGGGCCTGGTCGATAGCGACTTGCAGGCGGTGGATAGCCAGCGGGTACTCAGCGCGGATATAGACCAGACCGATGGTGGCGCCGATACAGAAGCCGCCGATAGCCATGGCCTCGATGATGGAGTGCGGGTCGCCTTCCAAGATGGAACGATCCATGAATGCGCCGGGGTCGCCCTCGTCAGCATTACAGATGATGTATTTCTGGTCGGCAGCGTTCTTGGCGCAGAGCTCCCACTTCAAACCGGTGGGGAAGCCGGCGCCGCCACGGCCGCGAAGACCGGACTTCTTGATGATGTCGATGGTGGCAGCGGGATCGTGTTGTTCCAAAACGCTGGCCAATGCCTTGTAACCGTCACGTGCGATGTATTCGTCGATGTTTTCGGGATCGATGAAACCGCAGTTACGCAACGCGATACGCATCTGTTTCTTGTAGAAACCCATGTGCTTGGAGTCGGAGATATGGGCCTTGTCCTCGGGGTTCTCATAGAGCAGACGCTGCACTTTTCTACCCTTGATGATGTGCTCGTTGACGATTTCAAGAGCATCTTCAGGGGTCACCTGGGTGTAGAAGGTGTTATCGGGAAGAATCTTCACGATGGGGCCTTTCTCGCAGAAGCCGAAGCAACCGGTGGTCACCACTTGCACGTCGTCGGAAAGGTTCTTTTCCTTCAAAATTTGAATAAAATTCTCTCTGATTTTGGGGCTTTCTGAGGCCGTACATCCCGTACCGCCGCAGAGCAGAATGTGGTATTTATAATTTGCCATAACTGACCTCCTTACTGATTATTTGTCGATTTTTTCGTAATTTACCGGGATGACGCCTTCCAGGATTTCATCTTGCATGATGTACTTGGTGACGAGTTCCTGACCCTTCTTGGTGTCCACGTGACCGAAGACGATGGGGTCGTGACCGGGTTTCTTAACTTCGACGGTAGGTTCAGCATAGCAGTAGCCCATGCAGCCCGTCTGAGTCACAACAGCTTTGACATTTTGCTTGTTGCATTCCTCAATGATGGCTTCCATGGTCTGTTTTGCGCCGGAAGCGATACCGCAGGTTGCCATAGCCACCTTGACTTGCACGAGGTTTTCGACGTTCTCGCCGCCTTCGCGCAATTCAATCTTGGACTGCAACTCTTCTCTCTTTTTCTTGAGATCTGCCAATGATTTTATTTTTTCCATACTATAAAATTTGGTTGTAGATTTATTTTATTGTTTAGTCGTTATTTACGATAAAAACTGACCATATTTTTAGCGCGGCAAAGGTATAAAAAAAAACGATACAAAACGACAGGAAAAATGGGGGTTAAAAGGTAGATAGTTAGGGGGGTATTCCGTAGAGACGCAATGCATTGCGTCTCTACAACGGAACGGACAATTCAACCGTAGGGGCGAATAATCATTCGCCCCTACAACGTTTATCGTTTATCTTACCACCACCACGTTCCCCTTCACCGTCTTTTCCTTCTCCCCGCGGGTCCT
>CADADB010000016.1 GCA_902786595.1 uncultured Bacteroidota bacterium
CTACACGGAGTCGGGTGATTATCAGTACCATACGACCAACGCATTGGGTTGTGACAGCGTGGTGACGTTGCACCTGACGATAAACCACGGCACTTCCGGAGACACGACTGCGGTTGCTTGTGAGAACTTTACGTGGCACGGCACAACCTATACGGAGTCGGGTGATTATCCATACTATACGACCAACGCACTGGGTTGTGATAGTTTGGTGACACTGCATTTGACGGTGAATCACCTTGCGATTCAGGAAATTTCCAAAACTGACGAGGTTTGCGGTAATGACGGCAGTGTGGCGGTGGCGGCGGAAGGCAGTGAACCGATCCAGTACTCCATTGACGGCATCATCTACCAATCCTCGAATGTGTTTAACAACTTGTCTGACGGCAGCTACACGGTTTATGCCATAGATGCCAACGGCTGCGAGGCCACGATGAACGTGACCATTGCCCCTGCTCCGATTGTTGTATTGGATCTCACCTGTCCGCCCACTCACCATGACACTCTGGCGTATGGTGACTGCGTGATGGAAATCTATCCTGAGGCGTTTGGAACGCCGACTGCCACGATTTACCCGGCGGAATGGCCGTTTGAAATCACCAACGACATACCAGCAGACCATCTCTACTACGAGGGCGTGGCGATGATTACCTATACGATGACGGACCTGGTGTGCGGTAACACGGCGACATGCAGTGATTCCGTGGTGGTGGTGTTTCCGCAGTGTCCTGACGCAGTGGACTGTGAGGGCAATGTCTATCACGGAGTGCGTATTGGCTGTGACTGTTGGACACAGACCAACTTGCTGTCGAAATGCTACGGCAGTCCGAACGAATGCATGGGGAGCGGCGAATGTGAGGATCCGATTCCGTGCGTGTATGAGTATGAAAGCGAGTCCTTCCCGAATGTGGAACAGAATGTGGATATCTACGGACGATTGTATTGTGCTGAGGCGGCGCTGAATGACAGCGTAGTGAACGAGCACGGTCACATTCAAGGCATCTGCCCAGAGGGATGGTACCTGCCCACGCCTGAGCAGTATGAACAATTGTACCTCTATGGTGGAGGCACGAGCATTTTGACCGCCAATGGATTGCGTTCTCCGCTGTATTGGCTTGATGGCGGTGGCGACAATGCCACAGGGTTCAGTGCCTTGCCAGCGGGTTACTATAACGGAGCTTTGCAGCGTTACGAGCGCATGATGCTAGACACCTACTTTTGGGCCACGGAAGTGATTCATGGTGAGGTGCATAGCACGGCTTACAAGATTACCTATGATTGTAGCGAAGTCCAACGGACAGACGTCCACTCCGGCTACGGCATCAGCGTGCGGTGTGTCAAAGAGAAGGATTAGGTTATGGCAAAAGAAAAACGTAGGGGCGTATCGCATACGCCCCTACGTTTTTCTTACAAACCTGCGTTCTCCTAAGGCAAGGTCGTTATTCGTTAATTTTCAATAATCGTGCCTTCAGGGTGTTTTGCAGCAGGCAAGCGGTCGTCATGGAACCGGTCCCGCCAGGGACGGGAGTGATGGCCCCGCATTTCTTGGACACCTCTTCATAGAGCACATCGCCGCAAAGTCGGTACCCTTTGGGCAATTCTGGCGCTTCAATGCGGTGGATGCCCACATCAATCACAGTGGCGCCCTCCTTGACATAATCTGCGGTGATCATTTCGGGTTGGCCGATGGCAACAATCAGAATGTCAGCGCGTTGACATACCTTTTTCAAGTTTTGGGTGTGACTATGGCACACGGTCACGGTGGCGTTTATGCTTTTCTGAAGCATCAGCATGGCCAGCGGTTTGCCCACGATGTTGCTACGCCCGACAATGACACAATTTTTGCCCTTGGTTTCGATGTTGCAGCGTTGAATAAGCTCAATGACGCCGTGGGGGGTGGCGGGCAGGTAGCATTCCTTCCCTAACAAAAGGTTGCCCATATTAACGGGATGAAAGCAGTCCATATCCTTTTCGGGAGACACATGAGCCGTCACTTTGTCAACGGAAATGTGTTTCGGCAGAGGCATCTGGATGATGTAGCCGTCAATCTCCTCGTCTTGGTTCAGGAAATCTATTGTGGCCAGAAACTCCTCTTCCGTGGTGTTGGCGGAGAGGTGATAGACCGAGGATATAAATCCAACGCCTTTGCATTGCTTCTCGATGCTGCTTACATAACTGAGAGCCGCACCGTCATCACCTGCAATGACAACGGCCAAATGTGGAGCGCGTAATCCTTTGTCCAACAAATCTTTAACGGACAGCGCGATTTCCGTTTTGATGTTTTCGGAAACTTGTTTCCCGTCTATAATGATAGCCATGGGTCAGAATTTATTGAATTCTTTGAAGTTCGGCTCTCTTTTGTTCCAAATTCTTCTGGATCTCTTCCAGTTTCTTGTCATTTTTATGCAAAGTCTCGTTGAGCTTGAGCAGAGACTTTTGCAAGCTGGATTGTGACTTCTGAAGCGTTTGTTTTTCTTTTGCAACTTTGGAGATTTGCTCCTTAATAGACGAGTTGTGCGTTTGATTGTAGTTTTCTTGAAGTTTGGTGATCTCAGCGGTTTTGGCTTCCACTTGTGCCACATTTAATTGCATATCTTCATTGGCCTGGTTGACTTTCTGCTGAGCTTTCTCTTGGTCTTTCTCCACTGAAACACGGTCTTTTTCAAGAGCTTCGATTTCGCTCTTTAACTCGTTAATCCTCAATACTTTTTTGTAAGCTTCCACATTCAAAGGAAGCGTTTCGAGGAAATTGACGATGTTTCTGGATGTACGAGGATCGTTCGAGAAACTGATGCAGTTCTGGTTGCCTGTAGAGACCACCAATGTGACCTGTGTGGATCTGTTTTTCTTTTTTCCGACTTCTTCTGTTTTGAAATAGAGGTCATAACGGGCATCGCCAAAGGTAGGACACGGTTGGTTCTGATACACATAATATCCTTTTTTCTTGGAACCCTTTAAGGCAAATTCCTTCTCGAATTTGTTGACAAGCGTTTGTTCCACAATTTCGGAAGATGCTTGGGTGATGTTTGTGACGAATCCGGTTAGTTGTTCTTTGCCGAACAATGTGACTGTTTCGTTGACCTTTTGGGCTGACAATGAGCCAAATACAAAAACCAATGTCAATAGTGCAAATAATTTCTTCATCGTTTTAATTTTTATTGATTAACATATTTTTCAAGCTGCAAAGATAAAAAAAATTATTTTTGCCACCCAAAATGGAAATGATAATTGATTTTTTGCAGAAGATGGATTTCCCTGTCTATTTGGCTCCTATGGAAGGGGTCACTGACGGGGCTTTTCGCCGTATTTGCAAAGAATATGGGGCTGATGTCCTGATTTCGGAGTTTGTTTCTTCTGAAGCTCTGTCTCGGGAAGTGGAAAAAAGTATCCGGAAAATGGAATTTTCGGAGGAGGAGCGCCCATACGGAGTGCAGATCTTCGGCAGCAACGAGGCGGCCTTGGTGTCAGCCGCGCAGCATGCCGCGGACTGCAATCCGGATTTCATCGACATCAACTGGGGCTGTCCGGTGAAGAAGATTGTAAGCAAAGGGGCGGGAGCCGCTATCTTGCAAGATATTCCCAAAATGGTGTCGCTCACCTCTGCGGTGGTCAAAGCGGTGGATTTGCCGGTGACCGTAAAAACACGTTTAGGTTGGGATAGCACTGACAAGCCCATTGTGGAAGTTGCTGAACGACTTCAAGATGTTGGAATACAGGCAATTGCCATACATGGGCGCACCCGTGCCCAACAGTATGGAGGTGAGGCGGACTGGTCCCTTATCGGCGCAGTGAAAAACAACCCCAGAATGCATATCCCGGTTATCGGCAACGGAGATATCAATAGCGCAGAGAAGGCGTTGGAGTATCAGGCGAGATACGGGGTGGATGCGGTCATGATCGGTCGTGCCGCTATGGGGAATCCGTGGATATTCCGACAAATCAAAGCTTTAAGAAGGGGTGAACCATGCCAGGCACCCGACTACGATGAACGGGTCTCGCTGGTGTTGCGCCATCTTCATGAAAATGAGAAAATCAAAGGAGAACGCACCGCCGTGATCGAGATGCGCACCCTTTATGCAGGATACTTCCGGGGCGTTTTCAATTTCAAACCTAAACGCATCCAACTGATGGCCGCCACAACGCTAAAAGAATGCGAAGAAATTTTGCGCAGCTAAAAAAACTTTTTTTCCCAACCATACATTTTTTTTTATATCTTTGCCCACTTATTTTGCATACTGAAGTGAGGTAGGTTTTGTCGTGTTTTGAATCTTTGGGATGCAGCAAGGAAATATATAAAAAGAGAATTGAAAAATACTGATAGTCAATTATATAGAAAAAAAATAAAAGTTGAAAATATGAAAAAGAGATTATCTATTCTTATGGTCATTTTGTTCCCTGTGATGTTGTTCGCTCAACCGATGGACACCACCACGATTTTCTGGGAGGATTTCGAAGTGAATCCTATTAAGATGACTGTATCGCATTTGCCTGCCGGCGGTAGCACACTTGGTGACTGGCGTCTTGTCGGACCGGATACAAGTTACGAGGGCTGGAATTATATGCTGCTGTATAAGTCCCCCACGCACTCGTTCCACACCCCAGTGTATTCCACTGCGGGTAACTCTCAAGCAACTACCGAACCTATACCGTTGTCTTCGCCTGGCTTGGAAGTGAACTATGTGTATATTGATTTCGACCATATTTGTAAAGTTAACCAGTTGGATAACGCTACCATCTACTATCAAGTCGCCCAAGGGTTTGATGAATTTGGAAACTACAACTGGGGGCAGACGAAGATGCTGAACTTTGCCAGCAACAGCGCGTTCTACTATGGAGACGCGAAGAGCACCAGCTCTTCAGCTTTCAGCGGTGGTGCCCTGTCGGATAAAATGTATTCTGTTTGGAACTCGAACTCCATTACTGCCGTTCCGAATAACGATACATGGTGGCGTCACGAGATGATCGACCTTACCCAATTCATCTTCGTGGAAGGTACCAACCCCACCCATTTCCGTTTTCAGTTCCGTTTGAACAAAACATCCCCGTCCACATCAGGAACCCAGGACTGTGCTGGTTGGTATATTGACAACCTGTCTGTCCGTTTGTCCAACTGTGAGTTGATTCGGCCTGAAATCACGATGCAGGCCCCCTTCTTCTACAACACTAACAACTCCTTCACCAACGACGTGGGTCCTTACACCATCAAAGCGAAATTGTTCGATAATGACACTATCGCAGAGAATCTGGTCCAATTCAGCTATGAAATCAATAGTGGCCCGACAGTTATTCTCCCCAACACCAATGCTTTCACCAGCAATGTGTTGAATGCGAACGGCCACACCATCCAAGCTCAATGGGTGTTGCCGAGTATCTGTTATCAGGATACCATTTATTACCATATTTACCTCGAGGACACCCACGGGAGTAACACCCGTTTTGACACATTTCTGGTGGCACACCATAACTATACCAATATCCACCAAAATGATATTCGGATAGACAGTTTGAATACGATGCCGCACTGTCTGATCACCAACTCCCCTCAGGAGGTGGTGGTGTATTTCACCAACCGAAGTGACGCTGTCAACTCCCCGAATTCCTCAACGATGACTTCGGGTAATTTTACCGTGGAGGTTCGCAATGAAAACGGCACTTTGACCCATTCCAGCACTCATACTTGGAGTGGGGACATCTGCTTTGACATCCCGTCCTCCTTGTCTTTGGGTACTTTTTTGCCGACCCAGGGGTATAACTATGTGACGGTTTATGTGAACACCCGTAACGGACAGGTTGATGGCTTCCATACCAACGACACCATCCGGATTTCGCCTTATTCCTGTGACAGCTTGTTGCAGGGGAATTACACAGTGGGTGGCACCAATCCGGATTTCGCCGACATGACTGCCGTTAAAGAGGCGTTGGACTACTGCGGACTGGGTGGCCCTGCTGTTTTCCATCTGCGTCCAGGCACCTATACCGACTTTGACTTTGATATGAACTATATCGGGCAATCGGCGGAGAACACCATCACTTTCCAAGGCGATGATGTGAACTCAGTGATCGTGACGAATAACAAAACGGATGCCGGTGCTAATGTTTTCGGTGCGGTGACCTTGGTGAACGTGAAGAACTATGTTTTCAAGAACCTGACCATCCAGGGCAACGATAACGCCACGGCATCAAGAGGTGTGGTGGTTCGCGGAAACGGAAGCACCAATATCCTTTTTGACGGTTGTAAGATCACGGCTCACAATACACACTCCACGTCAACCTCCAGCTGTGCCGTCAGCCGTACGACAGCAGTCCCCAATGGTGGCACCAACTATCCTGACACGGTAACCTTCCGCAACTGCTCCATTCTCGGTGGTAACTTCGGTATCCATTATGTGGGTTCCACTAACCGCAAGAATTTCGTGACCATCGACAGTTGTTTCATATCCTCTTGTTACAGAGGTGTATATACAAACTACACGAACGGCCCGATTTCCAACAACCACATCAAACAGGTGAGCTCCTCGAACCCGCAGAATTTCACCGGTATTTATTCGAACTATGTGACGGGTGCCGATATTCATAACAATCTTGTGGACTCTGTCCTCAAATTAGAATATGCCATCTATTTAGGATATGCCACCGCAGAGGATTTCTACGTCCGTAACAACCGAATCCACGCCGGTAACGGAAACGCAGGTCTGTATGTCACCAACAGCTCTTCCACTACCACCATCACGGGTTATCTGTATAACAATGAAATAATCTTTTACCCGGTGACTG
Source organism: uncultured Bacteroidota bacterium (assembly GCA_902786595.1). Classification (GTDB taxonomy): domain Bacteria; phylum Bacteroidota; class Bacteroidia; order Bacteroidales; family WCHB1-69; genus F23-D06. The sequence continues at coordinate 6,772 of CADADB010000016.1, forward strand.
CAGCCAACAGTTACGCAATGCAAATCAACAGCAGTAACGGCCTTCGCTTGATTAACAACAGCATATTGGCGAAATCCGATGCTCCGTTCAGCAATTCGGCGGCGTTATACATCTCCAATAACAATACTACTTATATATACAACAATATTTTGATGAATCAGGTTGTCTGTAGTGACAACACGGATTATCCTCTCTATTTGAACGGAAACTCCAAGGCGTCAGGTAGTTATAATGATTTCATTTCAGGTTCTGGCGTCGTCGCTTTCAAGACGGTGGCCAGAAACTCCATCAGTGAGTTGGAGAGTGCAGACACGAGTCTCTCCCATAGTATTTCTTATCTGCCTGCCTTTGTGGATAATACGCAATCGTTACTGCCATCATCATTCACTGGTTTGGAATGTTGGCGCAACAGTGCCGTCATGGCTGATATTCGCGGGTTGAACCGTTCCGAGGTTACCTATATGGGTGCCTATGCAGATGCTATTCCGGCTATTGATGCCGCACTTACCGCATTGGTCAGCCCGGCTTTGGGCGAATGTCCTCAATCCGCTTATGACATCACGGTTGAAATCACCAACAAGGGTGCGCAAACGATTAATTTCGCCAGCAACGCGGCTGTCATCCATCTGCATTCCACTGTTTTGAACCTGGATCAGAATATCAATGTGAACACTGGTTCCATCACCGCCTTGAGCAGTATGAACAAGGTCTTGCTTCAGAACGTGAGTATTCCGGTGAACCAAGCGGTGGATTTCCTGATTACGATCAACACTTCCGGAGACAACAATCATGGCAATGACACCTTGTCTCAGACGTTCACACTGGAGACAATCATTCCTGACTATGAGGAAGATTTCAGCAACGGCACTCAGCAGACTTGGACGATCCAACAGGTGTCAGGTGCCGGTAACTGGACGTTCCAAAACGGTACGGGTGTGAACCCGACTATTGCTCCCGTTTACGGTATCGGTCGTCTGTTCTTCAATTCCAAGAATTTCAGCACTACTACCGTTTCCCGCGCAATCCTGCCGGTTGTGACGTTAACGAATGCTGTGAACCCTATATTGGAAGTGTGGTTCGCACATGATAATACGTCCAACAAAGCTGACGAAGGTGTCACGGTGAAGATCTCCACGGATGGTGGCAGCACTTATTCCAACTTGATTCCACAAGGTCAGACGACAGCTCTTCTGAAACGTTACAAACAGACAGCAACCACTCCGGAATGGCAGTTATACACATTTGACCTCTCCAACTATGTGTCACAAGGTTGTGTCTATATTGCATTTGACGCTGCTGCCAAGGGAGGTAACAACATCAACATCGACCGTATCCGCGTCAGAAACCTCTATGACAACGATGTGGCTGTGACTAAGATTTATGGAGCAGGTGAAACCCCGACCACCTATTCTATGCGTGGAGTAGTGAGTGCTCTGGTCAAGAACGAAGGCGCCCAAGGACAGAATAATGTCCAGGTGTATCTGAATGTGACAGGTGCCAATGAGCAATGGCAGGACACCTTGACCATTCCGAGCTTGCCTTATAATACTGAAACGCTGATCACCTTCCCCGATCATCTCTATAACGTTGCGGAGGTGAAAGATGTGGAGGTCCGTGCCGCCAATGACCAACACAATATCAACAATGCACAGCATTGGCGTATGGAGACCACACAGAATGTGGCAAACTACGCTGACACGACAACAGATATCGTGCTGCTTGGCGACTATAACAATATTATCCGTCCTTGTGTCCGTTATAAAACCAATGAGGAATTGGCTGTGACAGCAGTGAAATACTACTATGACCAGACGTTCATTTCTGATCCCGCGAATGGTTTCAAGGCCTTTGTGTCTGATGCCTCTGGCAATATTCTCGCCACCTCTGAACTGGTTGATTTCAGCACATTGATGCCTAAAGCGTGGAACATTATCCCTATCCATAACTTTGCATTGACCAATACGCAAGATGAGTTCTATGTTGGCCTTGAGATGTTCGCCCATGGTAACTATCTGGCAGCTCAGGTGGAAACCCCGCTTCGTGATTCTACATTCTTCTACCTGCAAAACGGCGCGTATATTCCCCAAACGACCGGACGTTTCATGATTGGTGTCGTTGTGGACACTCCGTTTGTCCATGATGTGGCACTTTTGGAACTGGTTCATCCTGTCACGAACTGCGATTTGGGCCACGAGCACCTGAATGTGAAAATCACCAACAACGGTACAACAGACATTGTTCCTCCCATTCAATTGCACTATACCATAAATGGAGGCCCGGTTGTCACCGAGGAGTTTTCTGACACGCTTCACAGCCACGAGACCACGGTGTTCACCTTTGCGAGTATCTATGACTTTACCAATAACTTGATTGATTATGACTCTACCTATGCCATCAGCATTTGGTCAACCAAGTTGCTTCAGGATCGACTGACTTTCAACGATTCTTTGGATGTCATAGTGGTGTCCCGCGGCAAATCGCCGATGCCGATAGCTCCAGACACGGTGATTGTGAACTATCACACTACTGCTACGCTTTCCGCTCAGTTGCCTGCCTCTATCCCGCAGGGTGTTATCGGTTGGTACACCAGCACTGGTTATGAGTCTTGGAATCTGTTGGGTTACAACAGCACCTATACCACGCCTCTTATCTACTTCGACACCACCTACTATGCAACGGCCAATCCCGGTACTGTTGAAGATGTGATTGTGGGTACAGGTACGGCTTCTGGTGCAGACCCGTTGACATTTACCAATGGTTACTCTAGAGGACGAATCATCTATTTGGAGCAGGAAATCGGTAATCACGGCACCATCACTTCTTTCGCACTCAGTGTGAAAACGGCCTCAAATGCAAGTGCTTCTGCCGGTATCCCGATGAAGATTTATATGAAATGCACTGACGAGAATGTGTTCAATTCCACGAATGTCAGCTGGGAGGATGAGATTAACAACGCCACTTTGGTGGTGGATGACCGGGTCTTCTTCGATCAGGCCGGCTGGTTCTATTTCGACCTTCTGACTCCGTTTGATTTCAATAGCGGTAATCTGGTCGTGTTCATGGAAACCAATTGTGCCGATTATTGTACGGGCACAGGCAACCAATGTAACAACTGCGGTCAATATGTGTCAGGTGCGGCCAGCTATCCGGTGTTCTATAGAACCAACACCTCATCCACACTTTGCCAAAAGAAAGCGGCGAACACAATGGCTCAGATGACGGGCGCTTACAGCAATGTCTCCAGCAGACCTAACGCCCGCTTCACGGTTGCCAACCTGGAGTGCGGTAGCGAGAAAGTGCCGATCAGACTCCACGTGCCTGATATCCCGACTTATGACGTGGAAACCCAAGAACTGCTCTATCCTGAATCCAGTTGTGCGCTTTATAACGAGCATATCCAAGTTCAGCTCAAGAACATGTTGAATATCCCGATCCCCGCCAACAAGGTGGTGATTCATGCCCTGTTCAACGGTTCCGAAGTCACCCATACTGTTGCGGACACTTTCGCCCCTGAAGAGGTGAAGATTGTGGAATTCGCCACTCCGTTTGACTTCAGCGCTCCTACCGCTAACATCACCTTCAACTATGTCATTTACACCACTATGAACAACGAAGATGTTGTTTATACGGGTAACGATACCATCTCTGGCAATTTCGTCTCAACGCGTACGGCCTATCTGCCCGACAGCATTGTTTACACGGGTGCATTTACCAACCCATACACCATTCTGGAACCTCAACACCGTCCTTCAGATATTACCCAATATTATTTCTATGCGAATTTGAATGATGAAACACCCATCCACACCACCACTACGTCTGCCCAATATTATACCACACCTGCTTTATATGACACTGCTGTGTACTGGGTATCCGGTAAGACGCAGAGTAGTAACTGTATTACGAAGCGCATTAAAGTGATTATCAATGTGTTCAGACCGCAATACGATCTTAGCACGGATGAGTTGATCTATCCGGTTTCCTATCAGTGTGCTAACTCGTTGAGCCCGAACCTGAAAGTCTCGGTGACGAATCAGGACACCACCTCTACGTCTGTGATCCCAGCAGGAACGTTCAACTTGAATGCTCATTTCACTGGTTCCAGCAATGTTGACGGTGTCAACTTGATTTCCGTTCCGATCTCATCTCTGCATCAGGATACCATCACATACGACAATGGTTTGACGCTTGGCTCTGCCACTCAGAACAAGATTTATCAGTATGTGATTTACACTACTCCTGCTAATCCGAATTTGCCTGTTTATACACTCAATGACACGATTAGCGGATCCATGTACTTCCCTGCATTGCCGGTCGCTCCTCAAGCGTTGACCTTTACGGTGCCTTACGGTGGCACGCAGACGGTGACGCCGAACTCCCCGGCATTGAACCACTACTATTTCTATGAGAATTCAACTGATGAGTCCGCAATGGCGGAAGGTAACTCTTTCACTACGGATCCGATCTATGAACCCACCACATATTATTACAGCGGACGTATTGAATCTGCCGGTTTCAATGCTTCTGTGATTGCAGGGGTAGGCAATGTGACCAACCAGACTAGTGCAGCGCCGTTCACCTTCAATAACGGACACTCGTACGCGAAGATTCTTTATAACCGTGAAGACATGGGTGGTGCGGAAGGTCGTATCGACAGCATCTACTTCCATGTGTGTGGAACAGAGAACAATGGAGTTGGAATTCCTATGAAATTCTGGATTACAAATACGGAAGATGCGCAAAACATCGGAACCGGTTCCACTTCAGTGAACTGGCCTGCCGAGACAGCTAACGCTACCCTGATATTTGACGGGGAGATGTATCTTGACCAGACGGGTTGGGTTGGATTCCCAGTGAATGGCGGCTTCCAGTATGAAGGTGGAGGTTTGTTCTTGTATGCCGAGCATAATTGCGGCGATGCCAGCTGTATCACGGCTTACGGTATCAACCCCACTCCGAAATTCACCAACTCCCAAATGACGAATACAACCAAGAAAGTGCTGACCAAGGCCCAGAACACCGAGTTGACTGCGGCCGCCAACTTCTCTGCCTCCAGCTATCGTTTGAATACAAAGTTCAAGATGAATTATACTTGCGAGTCGCCGAAGGCCACGATTACCATCAACACCACGGTTCCTCAACATGATGTGGGTGTGATTGCCATCACTGCTCCTGTTACCCAGAACAACAATTTCACAAATAGTGAAAATGTGACGGTCACGTTGCAGAACTTCGGTACACAAGCCGCTTCTAACTTCCCGGTTTCCTATCAGTTGAGCAATGGTACACCTGTTACCCAGAACTACAGCGGTTCGTTGGCAGCAGGAGCTACGGCAACGATGTCTTTCTCCACGAATGCCGATCTGACGAGTGTCTATTTCCCGACTCCATTCAGAGCTTACACTGGCCTCACTTCTGATACCTATCATCCTAATGATACGACCACTATCTATTTGAGTGCAGAGGATCCTTGTTTCTCACGTCCTTTGTCAACGGCCGAAGGCGCTCATATCAGCAATGTGACATTCGCCGCCCTTAATAACGGAACTGCAGCTCCTTATACGGGTCATCCTGCAACACCAGGAAACGGCATGTATTCGGATTTCACTCAAACAGTTGCTCCCGTGGAACTTATTCTTGGTCAAGAATACACACTCTCTGTCACACATGCTTTCACAGGAACGACGACGAAGGCCGTGTTCAAACGTGCCTATATCGACTACAACCGTAACGGTGTGTTTGAAGATTCAGAGTTGATATTCTCCACTCCGTCTATCCCTGCCGGGGATGTTAACGCCACCACCTCTGATTATGTGAATGTGCCCACAAATGCTGAAATCGGTCTGACCCGTATGCGTGTGATTTGTGCCGCCACTAATGTTACCAGCCCTTGTACGTTCTACAATGCTGAAGGTGAAACGGAGGATTATGCCGTGTTGTTGAGCGCTCCAATGGAGATAGACCTCGGTATTCCTGCCATTTTGCATCCGGTCGGTGACATTTGCGCCGACACGAACGCCAATATGCGCGTCAATGTGCGTAACTATGGTACGGCGACCCAAACCTTGAGCATGAGCAATCCGATGACTATCACGGCCACATTTACGGGTGCAGTTCCCGCCACCTATACCAAAACGGTGGAAAGCGGCACTTTGACGCCTAACAGTGAAATGACGGTGGTGATCCCGAATGTGAATGTAAGTGCTTTGGGCACCTATAACGTTTCTGTGCAGCTTACTTACGCCAGTGACCAGTATCTGACGAACAACACCCGTGCCACGGTTGCTGAAGTGTCAGATTTGACGGTTGAACAATTGCCGTTTGTGGAGCCCTTCTCTCCGGGCAGTTCTCTCGAGGAACCGCAATTGCCATCTGATTGGGAACTCTCTTACTCAAATAGCAATTACAAATGGCAAGAGTATATTGGAGCTTCACCCAACAACGGCGTGGGCGGTGGTCCTGCCCATGACCATACTTTCGCTGGCACGTTCCAGCAGAATTATGGTGGTTATGCGGCTGTGGCCGGTGTGAATAGTGCGACCAACGCCAATAAATGGACCTCTTTGACCAGCGGTTGCGTTAATATGCACTATAGAAACGGCTATCCGTCAGAACTATACTTCTACAAGTATTTTGCCGGCGCTTCTAATGCTGATTTTGAGATGAGAGTGGAAACGGGTTCCGGAAGCTATTATCAAACGATTGAACAACTCACAAAAGCCGATGGCGGACAAGTCGGAGGTGATGATGTTTGGAATGAACATCTTGTTGTTCTCCATACGGTTGATGAAGTGGCCCGCCTTAGATTCACTGTCACAAATCAACGTTATAGAATTGATCCCAGCATTGACGACATTAACCTCATTATAGGTTTGCCCGACATGGCTGTGAACCGCATTATTTATCCTGAAGACAAGTCTGTCTCTACGGAATGTCTGACCGTGAACAGTGTGATTAATCCGGTAATTGAGCTTTACAATAACGGCAATTCCGCTGTGGAAGGTTTTGATGTCATCTTTAATGTGGGTACGGGTAATGACCTTGTGACGGAAACGGAGCACATTGATTATCACCTTGAGCCGGGAGATTCTTTGATCTACACGAGCACTCACGACTTTGTGGTCACCAATCTCACGCACAATTGGGAAGTCAAGGCCACCGTGGTTATCGAAGATGACAAGTACGAGTATAACAACACCAAGCGTGTCCTTACTTGTACGGATGTCTCCATTGATGACTATACGGAGAACAGTGTCTATCTTGGACAGAACGAGCCGAACCCGGCTGTTGTGAGCACGCGTATCCCCTATTCAGTGCTGGAACCGGGCAAAGTGACGCTTGAGGTGACCAATTCCGCAGGACAGGTGTTATACACGACCACTCAGGATGCTGAATTAGGGACCAACTATATTGAGTTGAACACCAACAATTTTGCTGCTGGAGTGTATTATTACACCCTTTATTTCAAGGATACCGTATTAACCAAGAAGATGGTTGTTGAAAAATAACCCCTTCTTAACAGAAGAGGCTACCCCTAGGGGTAGCTTTCTTTTTTGCAACTTAGGCGAATGAAATTGATTATGACAAAGAGAATTATTGTTTCGGTCTTCTGCCTGATGATTCTGGTGACTTCTTGTGCTCAGAAAGAGACTGCGAAGCCAACAAGCCCCTCTTTGCCTGCAATTTCCGAGTCATCCTTGCGTACGGGTGCCGAATGCATGGAGCGGTATTTGCCCGGTCTTAAAGGGAAACGGGTGGCTTTGTGCGGCAACCAGACCTCCATGGTCGGAAGCACACATTTGGTGGATACGTTGTTGGCTTATCATATTAACATCGTGAAGCTGTTCTGCCCGGAACATGGTTTCCGCGGGCAGGCAGAGGCCGGTGCAACTATTGCCTCCGGCAAGGATCCGCTCACAGGCATTCCCGTGGTCTCTCTCTACGGAAAGAACAAAAAACCGACTGCTGAGCAATTGCAAAATATTGACATCCTGCTGTTTGACTTACAAGATGTAGGATGTAGGTTTTATACTTACATTTCCACATTGCACTATGTGATGGAGGCCGCCGCCGAGAATCATGTCAAGGTTATTGTGCTCGACCGTCCGAATCCAAACGGCTTCTATGTCGATGGTCCGGTATTGGAACCGGCATATAAGTCTTTTGTGGGCATGCACACAGTGCCCATCGTTTATGGCATGACGATAGGGGAGTATGCCAGGATGATTAACGGCGAGAAGTGGCTGGCAGACGGGCTCCAATGTGATTTGGATGTGGTACCGTTGGAAGGTTATACCCACAAAACACGTTATGAGCTGCCTGTCGCGCCGTCCCCGAACCTGCAAACCCCGGAAGCCGTTTTCCTCTATCCGTCGCTTTGCCTTTTCGAGGGAACAAATATCAGTGTGGGGCGCGGCACCGAACGGCCCTTCGAGATGTACGGCGCTCCGCAGCTACAGACGGGAGACTATCGGTTCACGCCGCACGCTATCCCTGGCGTGTCTGAAAATCCTCCGCACAAGGATAAAGAGTGCCGCGGTTTCATGCTTCACGACGAGGCAGCAAAGAATTTGGACCAGTCAGGCAGTTTTAATTTGGATTATGTCTTGACCGCTTATAACAGCTATGCCGATAAGGAGAATTTTTTCCTGAAAAACAATTTCTTCGACAAATTAGCCGGCACTGATCAATTGCGCAAACAAATCAAAGAAGGAAAATCGTTGGGAGAAATCCGCGCATCTTGGCAACCAGGGCTGGAAAAATTTTACCAAATAAGAGATAAATACCTTTTGTATGAGTGAGTTACAAAATAAATGAAAAAAAATTTCATTTGGATGTAACAAAATGAAAGTTATGTGCGACAAAGCGAAAATGAAAGGCAAGAAGTTTTAAAAAGGAAGTAATAGTAAAAACAATAAACAATATGAAAAAGACAGTATTGACAATGATGATGATGGGTGTGATGCTCATCGGTTTCGCGCAGCAAAGGCAATTGCCAATGAGCGAGTATGTTGTGTCAAAAGAGCTGAATGAGTATCTGACTCCCGCAAAGGTTGAGCAGATGCGTGCCAATCAGCCGGCGGAATTAATCCGTATGAACTACATCATGCTTAACGGTGCAAAGCTGATCACCAAAGAATTAGGCGGTAACACTAAGGATATGGGCTATCTGAAGGACTATGCGCCGGCAGGTGTCGTTTATAACGAAGCGGAGATTTTGGACAAAAGCTGGATTAACCCGTTTTTGTGGAATTTGCCGCAAGACCAATATCGCACTAATATCTTCAAATTGAAGAACAGTGATTATTTCATTATGGTGCTTCCGACTTCTGTGATGGAAGAGCGGATAAACGCACAGATGCAACAATATGGTGTTCACAAATAAAATTCAGGCGTTATGAAAAAGATACTTGCTATAATTGCTGTTTTGTTTATGACGGTCACCACCTATGGCCAGGTGATTCAATTGGGTGCTGCTGGAACCCAACCCACATACACGGGCTGTACCATGACAGTTACAGATATTGGCGGTACCAACGGTGACTACCAGTCTAACCGTGATGACGTTGTTACCCTCATTTCCAACGACCCCAATAATGGTGCTGTGGCTGTTAATGTTGACATTACGTCGATGGATATCCCGTGCGGAGACACGCTATTTATCTATGACGGGCCGGCGGCGGTGGATTCCATGTTGCTTGACTATTTCACGAGCTGCGACTCACTCCAAACCTCTGTCATTACTGTTGCGGCGACAGTGCGTTCCAATGGCTCGATTACCATCCGTTTCAAAACAGATGGTGACACCGTGGGCGCCGGTTTTATCATTACTACCGAATGTGTAAGCCCTTGTCAACGTATCAATGTGGAGATAGACCCGTCACTCTCCTCCAAAGTTCCCTATATGGATGCCGACGGCTATTTCTATTTGGACGTGTGCCCTTACGACACGATTATGCTGGCAGCTCGTGGCATCTATCCCGACAATGATTTCAGCTACCATCAGGATGATGCTCATGCGACGTTCCATTGGGACTTTGGTTGGGAAATAATAGATACGTTGGGTGGCAATGTCTTAGGCAGACAATTCCCCGAAGGCAGAGGTTATGATGTGGCTATTTCCATCACGGACAGCGCAGGATGTGTGTCGTATGTCCCTTACACTTTCCGTGTGAGAACCTCTTCCAACCCTATCCGTGAGGTGCTTGATTTTCCGGAGGTCTGTGCAGGTACTGAGGTGGAGCTTTCCGTAGGTTATGACTTTATTTCCGCATTGCAGGTTGATACCGTCGGTAGTGAGCAGGTCACATCCCTCTCTGTGTCAGATACGGTGTTCTTGCCCGATGGACAGGATTGCGGTAACGGTTGCTCCTATATCTCCCCTGTGACGTTCACGAGTTTCTCCCCTGCTGCCACGATTACATCGGCTAACGATATTTTGTTTGTCCGTGTCTTTATTGAGCATTCTTATGTGGGTGATGTATGGATTCGGTTGACTTGTCCGAACCAACAGTACGTCTCCATTCTGAAGAAATACCAATCCAGTTCGACCACCGGTTGTTCCGGATTGATTCCTGCCGCTGAATGGGGATGGAATACAAGTGACGGTGGTTATTGCTATTTTGGTAATTATTATGAACCTGATGGCAGCACTTGTGACCCTGCCCAGAATCCCATGGGTGGTTGCTGGAATTATTGCTGGTCGAATGCCACCAATCAGGGCTATCAATATAATTCTGGCAGTTACGTCTATTCCAGCGCGAACAGATCTGGAAACTATTTGGACTCCACCAATGTGGCTCAGATGACCAACGTGTTCCATCCGGACGGCTCTTTTGCCAGCTTGATCGGTTGCCCGATGAACGGCACTTGGAGTATTGAAGTGGTTGACGGTTGGGGTTCCGATAACGGCTATATGTGCGGTTGGGAAATGGCCCTTGATCCGGCGCTCCTTCCTCAAGACTGGTCCTATCAGGTTCTGGTGGACTCAGCATGGTTGGTCGGACCTGGTGCCGATGGCCCTGTGGTTGTCCCGGATTCTGCCGGAGATCTTACTTACCAAATCTATGTTATGGATGAGCTGGGCTGCGTGTATGACACCGTTAACCACATGAGTGTGGTGGAACATCCGCAACCAAATCTCGGTGAAGACTTTAATATCTGTTATGGAGACATAACCGTCCTTGACCCTCATTACACTCAGGGTGGTGCGGAAGGCCAAACCACTGTGTATCATTGGAGCACTGGTGATGAAACGAGTTCCATCGAGGTGCTGACGGCGGGTGATTACTTTGTGAATATTGCCACCACCAGCGAGTCGGGACTCACCTGCGAAGGGAGCGATACCATCCATATTGACATGTTTGAGAAACCTATATTTGACTTTGATCTTCCAGAGATGTCGGGTTGTGCTCCGTTGAATCTTCGAATTGAAAATAATTCTACTCCGGCGGGAAGTTCGTACGAATGGTACATCTCGACGTTGGATGATTTCGGCAACATGAATTTAGCGTATAGTTCAACGCTGGAATCGCCTACGTTCCAGTTGAACGATCCTGGTGTCTATTCTGTGACAGTAAAGGTTCAAACCCCTGATGGCTGTAGGGATTCCCTTACCATGTGGAATTATATCGTTGTGAATCCACAACCGTTGGCAGAGTTTGAGGCCGATCCTGCCATCTCCATGCTGAGTGAGAATGGCGGCGTGGTCAATTTCATCAACTATGCCGATCCTTCTACTGCAATGGGCGACCAGGGCAGCTTCTATTGGGATTTCGGCGACGGCACGGTGGATTCCATCCATTTCTCAGACCCTCATACGTACACCACATGGGGCGATTTTAATGTCACCCTTCATGTGGAGAGCAATTCGGGCTGTTCCAGCGAAATCACCCATACGGTTGTCATTGAGCAGGATCTCATCTTCCCGAATGTGATTACACCCAATGGCGACGGAATCAATGATGTGTTTGCCATTGAGAATCTGAATACGAACATCAATGAGGAAGACCCTGACGCTTATCGTAACAATCGCCTGCTTGTCCACGACCGTTGGGGTAATAAGGTCTATGACGCAAAGAATTATGATACATACGCTAAAGATGGTGTGGTTTACCCCGGTAGTAAAATCTTTGATGGTTCGGGTCTTTCCGACGGGACCTATTTCTACACCTTCTATTATAAAGGAAAAGCAAAAACAATATCTTTCAATGGCTCTTTGACCATTCTGAGATAATGATTAGTGAATAGTATTATGGAAAACGGAGTCACTGGCATAGTGACTCCGTTTTGTTTCATCATATCCAGGGCTGCCGTATTGTGACAGTCCTACAACGTTTCATTAATTGTTTTCTATCAAGAAATGTAGCCGGTTGAAGACGTTGGCTTCGGAGGTGCCGCCATCGAAATCGAGGAACAGCAGGTTCACATCGGGGTAGAGTTTCCGCATTTTCTTTTCTATACCCTTGGAAATGATGTGGTTGGAGATGCAGGCGAACGGCTGTAAGCTGATGATGCTTTTCACTCCCTCTTCCGCCAAAGAGGACATCTCCGCCGGTATCAGCCAGCCCTCACCGAAGTTGGCCGCCATGTTGATGATACGGGAAGCTAACTTCGCCTCATGGAACATGTCAGCAAACGGTCGGTAATAGGGGAAGTCTTGACAGACCTTGTCGTAGGATTTGGCGTAGCGGAAAATAATTTTGTAAAGGACATCCGTCACAAAGAGTGGTAAATCCACGGGCTTGATGTGGTTTTCCTTGTTGATGTGGCGGTTTACAAAACTGTTGATGAAGAAGTTGTAGATGGACGGGGCCACCACTTCCACGCCTTGTTCCGCAAGCCAGTCTAAAACGTTGAGGTGCCCGAAGGAGTTATATTTGATGTAGATTTCGCCTACTACACCTACACGCGGGAGCTTCTTTTCAGGTTCGATATTGGCGTTGAATTCCTTTACCGCTTCTTTCAGCAGCCGCTTCATGCCACGGTAGTCGCGGGCTTCAATTAGCGGAAGGCATTGGTCAATGTACTTCTGATGCAACGTTTTGGCGATGCCAGGTTGTTTTTCGCGGGGCCGCGAAGCATAGTAGATTCGAGACAAACAGTCGGCGTAGAGCAGAGCGTTGATGGAAGGCAATGCCAAGTCTTTGGCGTTAAAGGTAAACCCCGGCTGCTCATTGGCCAAAGTATTTCCTAAAGCCAACGACAAAACGGGAACGTTTTCGAAACCTGCCGCTACTAACGCTTTCTTAATCAGCATGATGTAGTTGGTGGCACGGCATTGTCCTCCGGTTTGCGTGATGATGACCGCCGTCTCTTCCAAAGGATACTTGCCGCTGCGTAGTGCTTTCAACAAACTGCCGACCACGATGGTGGCGGGATAACAAACCTCGTTGTTGGCGTATTGCAGTCCTAAGTCCACGCACTCTTTGTCCCCGAGTGGCAGATTGATGAGGTTGTAGCCGGCCATCTTGAATACGGTCGGGATAAATTCGGAGTAACCGCCGGCAAAATAAGGTCCGATAATGGTTCTCTTGCGGTCTGCAGCGGTGAAGGGTGGGGTGGTGATGAAAGGTTTGTCAATCTTCTCCTGGTGGCTGAACTTCAGACTCTCCACCATCGAGCGCACGCGTAAATGCAACGAGCCGATATTGTTGACATCATCAACCTTCAACAGCGTGAAACTCTTGCCTTTGCGGTCGAGGATGTCGTGGGTCTCGTCGATGATGAACGCGTCGGGGCCGCAGCCGAAGGAGGTGATCATCATAAAGTGCACATTGTCAGGGCTGTTGGCAACATAGTGTGCCGCTTTGAAGACACGGTTCGGGTAGGTCCACTGCGTGACGGACATCAACTCTTTATAGACTGCCGTATCCTCTTCACCCGCCACAAATTCCGTGACCACGTCAATGCCCATATCGGATATGCAGTCGGAGATTTTGTGTTGGATGAGCGGGTCGGAGTGGTAGGGGCGACCTGCCAGTACCACCACCATGCGGCCCTGCTTTTTCGCTTTTGCCACAATCTCAACGGCTTCCGTGTGCAGTTCCTCCAAATAATCTTTCTGTGCGGTGATAGCCGCATCCACGGCTTTGTTGGCCAATTTTTTGTCTATCCCTAAGGTTTTCAGATATTTGACACAGCTTTTTCGCAAGAAATCCTCGTTATTCATGGAGATGATGGGCGCATCGGTCGGGATGCCGAACCGTTCTTCCGTGTCAATGGCGTTGCGCACCACATCGGAATAGCCAGCCACCACGGGGCAGTTGTAGCTATTGCGGGCCGCGCTGTCGGAGGGCGCCTCCATGACGATGAAGGGGTAGAAGATACGGTCAACCCCCTGCTTTGCCAACTCGAACACATGGCCATGCATCAGCTTTGCCGGGAAACATATATTTTCAGACATCACCGTATGGATGCCCTTTTCGTACTGTTTTACCGTGGAAGGTCCTGACAATATTGTGCGGATGCCGCAAGTACGGAACAGCGCGTGCCAGAAGGGATACAGTTCGAACATGCCGAGTGCGCGGGGGATGCCAATCACGGGCTTTCCGCCGGCATCGTTCAGTATCGGGCGCAGGAACAGCATTTTCAGCCGCCGGTGATGCTGGTTCGACCCTTTTCTTTTCACTTCCGAGTGGTTGGCGTATATCTTTTCGCAGTTGTTGCCGGAATAGAAAGTCTGTCCGTTGGAGAAGTGATACTCCAGCACCGTGCAGTGGTTCGGGCAGCCGGGACAAACCTGCTGCTTGTTCTCGAATTGCTGTATGGAGAGCAGGTCGTCTAGGGTGAGTACTTTGGTGACTTCCTGTTCGCGGGCATAGAGGGCGCAGCCGTAGGCCCCCATCAGTTCGGGGATGTCGGAAAAACGGACATCCTTGCCGGTGAGCAGCTCCAGGGCACGCACCACCGCGAGGTTCTTGAATGTTCCGCCCTGCACGACCAGCTTGTCGCCGAGTTCCTCGATTTTTCGTAATTTTAACACTTTGAACAGGCAGTTCTTGATGACGGAGTAGGCGAATCCGGCGGAGATGTCTTCCGCGGAGGTGCCCTCGCGCATGGCCTGTTTCACTTTGGAGTTCATGAAAACGGTGCAGCGAGTGCCCAAATCGTATGGATGTTTCGCTTCGCAGGCAATACGGGCAAAGTCAGCCACCGTATAACCCAACATTTTGGCAAAGGTTTCAATGAAAGATCCGCATCCGGAAGAACAGGCCTCATTGATTTCCAGTCTTCTGATAGCTTGATTTTCAACGAAGATGGCTTTCATGTCTTGGCCACCGATATCCAAGATGAAGGAGACCTCAGGGGAAACGCGTTTTGCGCCCAAATAATGCGCCATCGTCTCCACCACACCATGGTGCAGCCCGAAGGCCGTTTTTAACAGATTTTCACCGTAGCCGGTGACCGCGCTGTTGAGGATATTTGGCTCGAAATCGTGGTCTTTGCATTCCTGCGCGAACCGTTTCAGTGCACTATGGAAGGCCTCGAAACTGTTTCCGTTGTTGGATCGGTAGTCCGAGAAAAGGATACGCCCTTCCGCATCCAACACCACGAATTTGGTGGTCGTTGAGCCGGAATCGATGCCGAGGAAAACCTCGTTGCTCTTAACCTCATCCCAATTCACACGGGATACGAAGAAGTTCTGTTTCTCCGCTTTCCATTGCTCAAAATGCTGGTTGTCCTCAAATAACGGGTCTAAACGGTTCGCCAGTAGCCGGGATTCATCACCCATGGCCTGGCTTTGGATGGTGGCGATAAAGTCGGCCATTGGGATAGGGGTAGGGCAGGCGGTTCGCGACATCAGGGCGGCACCATGGGCAGGAACCACGCGCGCGTCGGCCACCGCAACGCAATCGTTGTCCGTGAGTTGCAGATTCTCTAAAAAAACCTGTTTCAACTTGGGTAGGAATGCAAACGGACCGCCGCAGAAGAAAACAGGGGCCTGCACATCAACACCGTGGGAGAGCGTGCCAAGCACTTGCAGACATACTGCATGGAACACGGAAAGGGCGACATCCGCCTTGCTGACATTGCGGGACAATAGATTCTGGATGTCGGTTTTGGAGAATACGCCGCAACGCGATGCGATGGGATAGACGCGTTGGGCCTGTTCCGCAAGGGTGTTTAGCTCACTTGTCTCCACATTCAGCAAGCTGGCGGTTTGGTCAATGAAGGCACCGGTGCCGCCTGCGCAGTTACCGTTCATGCGGATGTCGGGCATCCGGCCTTCACCGAAGAAAATCATCTTGCTGTCCTCTCCGCCGATGTCAATAAACGTGCGGGTCTGCGGGTAGGACTCTTTCACTAACGTGGCGGCGGAAACCACCTCTTGAACGAACGGGAAACCCCACAGTTCGGCATAGCCCATGCCTACAGAGCCGGTGATGGCGATCTGAAGCTGTGCGTCAGTGAAGCGTTCAGCGATAGGTTTCAGCACTGTTTGTACCGTCTCGCGGACGTTCATGTTGTGCCGCCGGTAATCACTGGAAATAACGTGGTTGTCGGTGTCTAGTACCACAACTTTCACCGTTGTGGAACCAATGTCGATACCTATTTTTATATTTTTGTTCATATTCTAAATTGGGGTGCGAAAATACGATTTTTTAGGTTAAGCGTTTATGCCTGTTCTCCTTTAGGGATTGGTGTTATTCGACTTGTGATGAGGAGTATGTTTTCTGCTTTCCGTCTCTCATAGTATGTTTCATTGCAGTCGGTTTGTCCGATTTTGCGGATGAGGGGGGCGCAGATAAGGACGAACAGATTCACGGAGATGATATCTTCCAGCAGCAGACGGGCACTGATGGGCAGTATTTCGCCCTTTGCGGTGGCCTTGTCGATCTCGCCCTGTAATTTTTCCAGAAAATGGTTCATCTCTTCAGCTGTCTTCGTTTGGATGTCGGTGAATATCTCTGGATATAGTTCCATCTCCTGAAACTGAAATCGCAAGTAGTCGGCGTTCTCCTTCACAAAGTCGAAATGCCTCCCGATGGTGGCAGATAACTTTTCAAGAAAGCCGCTGTCTGATTCATCCCACGACATCATCACGGTTTGGCGCAATAGGTCAATTTTCCGGAGTACCACGAATTTAAAAAGTTCTTTTTTCGTCTTGTAGTGATAGTGCAGTAGTGGATGCCCGACGCCGGCACGCTTGGCGATGCTCACGGTTCTCGCCCCTGCATATCCGTGCTGCATGAACTCCCTTTCCGCTGCGTTTAAAATCTCCTCTTTCTTGCTATCGTTTTGGTTATTAGGCATTTAATATGGTTTGTTTCTTTAAAACTGACAAAATTGTCAGGGTGCAAAAATACATTTTTTTTAATAATTTTGATTACGTATAGATTTATTAAGGTATGGCTGTAATATTTGTATCAAAGGATACGTTAATTAAGTATGTTCATATAGATATGAATCAGAGAATTGTCATACTCCTGCTTATTGCTCTTTCTGTAGGTTATGGGTTTGCTCAAAATCCAAACCTTACCGTGCAACATTTGGAGGGCACCAGTATTGATTTCGTGCTGAATCATTACCTTGCCGGCGAGGGTGTGACTCTTTCTAACGGGAGATTTAACAACCAACTCGGAAATATTAACTCCAATCAGATTGGTGTTTTTCAACGCAATGGCTTTACGGATTTTCCATTTGTTTCGGGACTGGTTATGTGCACGGGAGATGTTGTGGTAGCTGAGGGTCCGAATAATTCCTTTTCTGCCAGTGCGTACCCTACTTCGTCTTATGAGGAAGAATCGCTTTATTCTTTGGCTATGGCGAATCTTGAAGATTGCGCATCACTGGATTTTGACTTTATGACGAACTCTGACACCTTTGTGTTCCGCTATATTTTCGCTTCAGAAGAGTATTGCGAATATGTCAATTCGGAGTATAACGATATTTTCGCCTTCTTTTTGACAGGTCCGGACCCTGTGACCCTTGTCCAGACCACCAAGAATGTGGCCATCATTCCAGGTTCAATCTCCACATCTTATCCTGATGGCATTCCGGTGGCGATCAACAATGTCAATCATGGTTATCACGAGGTTGGATTTCCAGGGCCAGGAACCGAACCGTCTTTCCCACAATATTTTATCCACAATTCATCCAATACTGGCACCCAATTCGACGGTTACACTACCGCTTTGGAAGCCGGTGCCACCATTCAAGCTTGCGTGAGCTACCATATGAAGATTTCTGTCTGCGATGTGACCGATAATTTATATGACTCGGGTGTTTTTTTGGAGGAAAACAGCTTTGAGAGTGCTCCGGATCCATCCCTTAACATGGATGGTTTTTACTGCTTGCATGACGATATCGTATTTCAGTACCAGGCCCAAGGTGTGGATTCTGTGCACATCGTTACCCCATCAGGTGACACGCTGTGGAGTCCACCGTTCATCATTGCCAACGCGCAGGAAGCCGACAGCGGCTACTATGTCCTTCGTGCGAAAAAGGAGGCCTCGTGTAGCGGCGATTTGTGGTCAAGGGACAGTGTGTATATTGATATTCATGTGCCTTGCGTGTCGGAACTCTGTGATGGGGCTGAATTCTGCGCCGGCACGGTGATGTCCTATCCCTACGACTACGACTCCATTGTTGGACCTTGGGTTGCATACGTCAGCGACAATCTGTTCACGATTGCGCCACCCACCACACTGCTCGCCGACACGACCGTGTTCTATGCCTTAAGTATGTATGATCAGTATGGTTGTCACTTCGACACAACCGTGCAGGCGATTATACACGTTCCTCATCACATCGAACTTGATTCTGTGGTTTGCAATAGTTGCACTTGGAATGACACAACATATACTCAATCAGGAAATTACACTATAATTACCCAAACGGCCGCGGGTTGCGACAGTTTGGTGACCCTTCACTTGACGGTGCATAATACTACCACAACAACGGATACTCTCTATCTGGTGGAAAACCAATTGCCCTATTATTTCGCACCTGCAGACACGACCTTTGCAATCGGGTCGCCTGCGCAATTCCAGTTCACATACACTTTGCCAAACCATTTCCAATGTGATTCTGTTATTCAACAAACGGTTCTCATCTATTTCAATACTTTACAAGTTTTTGATACAATGGTGTGTGTCAATGATTTACCGCTTCTTTGGCATGAACACTTGTTTGTCGAAGCGGCAGATTTCAGCGACACTTTGACTACGGTTAATGGCAGTGACAGTGTCTTGGTGTTACATCTGAGAGTGAATCCTGTCTATGAACAGCAACTTCAAGCATCCGTGTGTGAAGGTGCGGATTATGTGGTTGGGGGTTTCCTCATTCCGGGGAATGCGACTATGGGAATAGAGTCTTTGGACAGTACACTGACACTGCAGACGGTCAACGGATGTGATAGCATTGTGCATCTGCATTTGACAATTGTGGACACAACGTTGCACATTGTGCCGTTGACAGAAGATTTTTGCGAGAATATGTCGTTCGAGCTGATGGTGGTTACCACTTTTGACAACTATGTGTGGAGCACAGGGGAGGAATCGCCGAATATCACGGTGCAGTCACCTGGCTTGTATCAGGTGACCGCTTCGCTGGATGGATGTCAAGTTTCAGCGCATTACATAGTCGAAGGATGTGACCTGCAGGTGTACCTTCCCAACGCCATTTCGCCATCCAAAAGCGACGGTCTGAATGATGTCTTCGCGCTTCCTGAAAATCTATTGCCTCAGATGGACGATTTTGAAATCAGAATTTTCAACCGATGGGGCGTACAGGTTTTCTATTCAGCAGATAAATCCTTCCGTTGGAATGGTGAGGTCAACGGAAAACTTACCGTCAATACTGTGTACAATTACATTATCCGTTATAGAGGAATCAATGGAAAACCACACATTGTCAATGGAACATTGACGATTCTGTAAAAAACACTGTTTTAAAAAAATATTACTTTTGCAATTTATTTTTGAAATGCAAAAGGGTGTCCTTCTCAGTCTGTTTCTCCTGATGGCCGCAGTTGTTTGCGGGCAGAGCTATACGATGCCCTCCAGTGGGAGCCAGACCATCACCGCTTGTTCCGGGGTGCTTTTGGATCCTGGTGGGGAAGGCGATTATCAAAGCAGTTGTGACGCTTACATCATCATCAATCCAGCTGTTCCCGGCTGCAAAGTCAAGCTGACGGGCTCCTACGAAACGGAAAGCAGTTACGACTATATTCGTGTGTATAACGGCACGACCACATCGGGGACGCAGTTGGGCAATTTCTCGGGTACGGGCACCTGTAACGTTACCTCCACGTCCGGCCCATTGCTTGTTTATTTTCACTCTGACATATCTGTGCAAAGAAGCGGTTTTGAGTTCAACATCAGCTGCGCGGGCGGCTGCATGTGTGCAAACCCGAACGTCACCGTGACCGCGGGCAACCAGACGGCTGTGTTGTCGTGGAATTCTTCCCAATACACGAACGGATACATCTTGGAATATGGGCCGCACGGATTCACGGTGGGTGAGGGGACGCAAGTATATACCGCGAACACAAGCTACACCGTCAACAATTTGAACAACGGGGCGGAATACGATTTCTACGTATGGTATGATTGCGGGAACGATCAGATAGTTACTGATGAGGTTCCTGGCATGGTGAGCGCCACGCCCAACAATGTCCACATCATGACCGGCGATAATGCCACGATTACCTCATGCAGTACAATCATCTACGACAACGGAGGCCCGTCAAACAACTACTCCAGCTTAAGCAACAATACGCTCCATATCCATCCGGCCACTTCCGGATGCAAGGTCGTTCTCACCGGCACATACAATACCGAAAGCTCATTCGACTACATCCGTATTTACAATGGCAATACGTCAACAGGCACCCCGATTGCGGAATATTCGGGGACGGGCTCCATCAATCCACCGATTGTCTCCACCGCGTCCTCGGGTTACCTTACCGTTGTGTTTCATTCAGATGGCACGATGCAGAAAAGCGGTTTCGAGTTGACCGAATTCTGCGTCTGCGAAATCGACACCACCTGCGTGGACTCGCCTTACCAACTGCATGGTTTCGATACTGCGTTTTCCTCAATGGGATTTCATATCCTGCACCGCGCTGATCAAGACGGGACGCCAATCAATGTAGGGGTTTTTGTGCAGAGTAAAACCCCTGTCTCCATTGCGGGTGACCGCTACTTTTGCGGAGAAGACACCATCACTCTCACGGCGAGCAGTGCCGAATCTTACTTGTGGAATACTGGGGCAACCTCTCAGTCTATTTCGGTTCAAGATGTTGGAGTTTACACTGTGACAATCACAGATAATCGTGGATGCACCGCCATTGCCAAACATAGGATTTCTCCAATCGAAGACTTTATCACCTCTATCAATTTCCCGACGATGTGCGCGGGAGGTGATTACTCTATAGTCGGCAGTTACGATAGCGGCCATGAAATTGAGATGTTCCACATGCAGTCCACACTTTCCATCGCGGATACCGCTTTCCTGCCCGATGGTGTCCCCTGTGAACCATACGGTTGTTCCTACCGTTCTAACCTGACCTTTACCGACTATAATGATGGCGATGTTGTGGAGAGTGTTGATGATATCTACTATGTGAGAATCAAGATGGAACATTCCTATATTGGCGATATATACATCAACATCACTTGCCCGAACGGGCAGAAGGCGGACATCATGCGGTGGTCGGGCACTGGCTCCACCCAGTGCAGCTCTCTGATTCCGGAGTCTTCGAGAGGTTGGCAAAACGGATACAACTATGAAAGCGCTTACTTTGGAGTGGCATACGATTACGAGGCATACGATAAGTGTGATCAGGATGCTTCGGCAAATGCACCCGGAACGCCGTGGAATTACTGTTGGTCGAACAACACGACGCAGGGCTATACTTATGCCTCCAGTGCCGGAAGTCTGGTCTATCGGAGCGCCAATGTCCATGGTAACAAGGTGGACTCTTCTAACGTTGCTGCAGGCACTCAGTTCTATCATCCTGACGAGTCTTTCGAAAGTCTGATCGGTTGCCCGTTGAACGGCGCATGGTATATTGAAGTGATGGATGGTTGGGGAGTTGACAATGGCTATCTCTTCGGCTGGGAGTTGGCCTTGACGGATGAGTACGCCACCAACGTCGGTTTCGATGTCGAAACCATTGTCCCGGATGCCCCGTGGACTACGGTTACGACGGACACAACCTTTATTATGTCTCCACCGGCCAGTCTTGAACATGACACGGTCGTCAACTGCACCTTGCATTTTTTCGACTCAGATGGATGCTCCTTCGATAGTATCGTACAGGTGAATGTGGTGGCGGCTTATCATGAGGATACAACGGTGACGACTTGTGAATCATTTGTTTGGCACGGCGAAAACTATACGCAATCGGGTGACTACACGCTCAGTTACACCTCGTCGGCGGGCTGTGACAGTATTCTCACTCTGCATCTGACGGTGAACAACAATGTGGAGAGCAGTGATACTTTGGAACTGGTGCAGAACCAACTGCCATATTATTTCGCGCCAGCGGATACAACTTTTCCTGTAGGGTCGCCAGTTCAGTTCCAATTTTCCTACATACTGCCCGACCAATATCAATGTGATTCGCTTATTTGGCAAACAGTCATTATTCATGAGAACACCAGCCAATCTTTCGACACGATGGTGTGCATTAGCGACATGCCATTCACGTGGCAAGGACACACGTTTGTTGAGGCGGGAGATTATGTTGACACGTTGATGACGGTTACTGGAAGTGATAGTGTGGTGTTTTATCATTTGGAGGTGGACATGTTGCAAACGGTGCCCTACAACGTGACCTTGGTTACCTGTGATGGCGGCTCCGACGGCGGCGCGGAAGTACTTGCGGATTTGGGACAGCCGCCATATACTTACTTGTGGACTAACTCTGCCGGGAATACGGTCTCTACGAATATGCAGATGAACAATGTACCCGCAGGTACCTATTTTTACACTGTTATGGATACTTTAGGATGTTCGAGTTCGGATTCGGTCATTATCCAAACCGCGTTCCCTCCGTTGGATGCAGGCATCATATCCAGCGATCAGTCGGTCTGTGTTGGGGCTGTTTTGGATCCTTTCACGGGCACGGCAGCTTCAGGATATTCTCTTATCGAATACCAATGGCAGATTTCCTATGACGGTCAGGACTGGCAGTCGGCGCCGGGTGACAACTCCAATCAGGGTTATACCTATCCGTTGGCGTCTGAACAGACATTTTTCCTGCGGCGGCAAGCAAGCAGCTTTTGCGGTACTGTCTATAGCGATGTTCTTACCATATCGGTGTTCTCATCTTACATCGACACAGTGGCGGTGGCGGCCTGTCAAGGCGATAATATTGAATATGAAGGCATTGTGGTTCCGGAGGAGTTACTTGACACCCCTGGAGATTATTACATCGAGCACTCTTTCTCCAGTGGGCTGTGCGACAGCGTTCTGGTGTTGCATCTTAAGGTGAACCCTGTCTATGAACGGCAGTTTGAGATGACATTGTGCGAGGGTGCCGGCTATTTCGCCAATGGATTCCACATTCCAGGCAGTGCTACCGTTGGACTGGAGTCGATGGACAGCACGCTGCTCCTTCATTCGGCGGCAGGTTGCGACAGTGTGGTGCGGTTGCATCTGGACTTTGTCGATACGACACTGTACATTGTCTCCTTGACCGAGGATTTCTGCGATGAAATGATGGCCGAGCTAATGGTGGTCACCAATTTTGTGGACTATATGTGGAGTACCGGGGAACATTTTCCGAACATCTCAGTCTCGCAACCCGGCCTTTATACGGTTTCGGCTTCGTTGGACGGTTGTCGTGTTTCCGCGCATTATATGGTGGAAGGATGTAACCTGCAACTGTATCTTCCTAATGCTATCTCCCCATCCAAAAGTGACGGCCTGAATGATGTCTTCGCGCTCCCGGAAGCTCTCTTGCCACAGATATACGATCTAGAAATCAGCATATTCAGTAGGTGGGGGGAACAGGTTTTCTACAGCAAAGACAAAAATTTCCTTTGGCGTGGTGAGGTTAATGGCAAACTTGCCGCCAATTCGGTGTTCAACTACATTATCCGTTATAATGATGTCAATGGCAAGCCCTTTGTGGTGTCAGGTCAAATAGTGGTGCTTTGATTTCAAAATCCCCATTTTTGGGGATATCGCATACCGTTTATTTTTTGCACTTTTGCAGCGTGATAATGGGCTCTTACCCGAAATCTAATTTTAGTTGTGATGAATAACGAGGTGCAATCCGGTAAAGTGTTGACGCTCGCCGATGTGCGGACTGGCGAGTATGGTGTGATTGTGCGCATTACGGGACATGGAAGTTTCCGCCATCGTCTGATGGAAATGGGTTTCGTGCGTGGCGAGAAGGTCAAGGTCATCCGCAACGCGCCCTTGCGCGATCCTATAGAGTATGAGATTATGGGCGGCCACGTGTCGTTGCGCCGTATTGAGGCCCGTAGGGTGGAGGTGGTGCCCGTTACCGAAGAGGTCGCCAACAACTACCTTTTCCATGGCACTATCACTGAGGAGACCGAACGCATTCTCGGCAAGGTCGGCAAGAAAATCAATGTGGCTCTCGTCGGCAACCCCAACTGCGGGAAAACCTCCTTCTTCAACCACGCCACCGGCATGCGCGAGAAAGTCGGCAACTACAGCGGCGTGACCGTCGATTCCAAATTAGGATACTACCAGTATAAAGACTACACCATCGCTCTCGCCGACCTGCCCGGCACCTATTCCATTACGGAGTATACCCCAGAGGAACTCTATGTGCGTCAGTATATTATGGAGCAACATCCTGATATTGTGCTGAATATTGTGGATGCCTCCAATCTCGAGCGCAACCTTTTCCTCACTACCCAGCTCATCGACATGAATGTGCCCATGGTGATGGCGCTCAATATGTACGATGAATTGGAAAAGAATGGGGATCAGCTAGATATCGACACCCTTAGCGAACTTTTCGGTTTCCCTATTATCCCGACGGTCTCTTCAAAAGGCACTGGAATCCAAGAGGTGATGGCCAAGATTGTGGATTTGTACGAAAATTTGGAGCAGCACACCAAGCATATCCACATCAACTATGGCACGGATCTGGAGAAATCGATCGATCTCATCAAGGAGGAAATGAGGGAACACCTTGACCTTTCAGGAGCCTATTCCACTCGTTATCTGGCCATTGAGATGCTTGCCGGTGACAAAGTGATTTCCGAGCTGGTGAAGAAATTCGATGATGACGGCAGTGTTGGCAAGGTGGCCGACGAACAGCGTGCTGTTATTGAAAAACGCTATAATGAGGATGCCTCCACAATCGTTTCCGGTGCCAAGTATGGTTTCGTGCGCGGCGCTCTTCTCGAGACTTATACCCAAGGTAAAGACAAGAGCAAACAACCTGCTTATTCTATTGATAAGATATTAACAAACAGATGGTTAGGGTTTCCAATTCTGATTTTCTTCCTTTGGTTTATGTTCCAGATGACGTTCACCTTGGGCGCCTATCCACAGGCATGGCTAGAGGGATTCTTCGGATGGCTCGGAGAGGTAACCACACGAGTGCTGCCAGACGGTATCATCAAAGATCTGATCGTAGATGGTATCATTGCGGGTGTCGGAGGTGTCTGTTCATTCCTTCCCAACATCCTGATACTCTTCTTCTTCATCTCCATATTGGAAGATACTGGCTATATGGCCCGTGCCGCATTCATTATGGACAAACTGATGCACAGGATGGGACTTCACGGGAAATCGTTCATACCCTACATCATCGGTTTCGGATGCAGTGTGCCGGCTATTATGGCTACTCGCACGCTTGAGAACCGAAAAGACCGCATTCTCACCATCATCACGGTGCCGTTTATGTCGTGCTCTGCCCGCTTGCCTGTCTATCTGCTTTTGATTTCTGCCTTTTTCACGAAACATCAAGGGTTGATTCTAACCTCTATCTACTTGATAGGCATTTTGATGGCGATTGTCACATCTCTGATTGTCAAGAAAGTGGCATTCAAGAAGGAGCGTGACCAGTTTGTGATGGAATTGCCTCCTTACCGCATCCCGACCTTCCGTAACGCCATGATCCACATGTGGGACAAGAGTGTGCAGTATATCAAGAAGATGGGAACGGTGATTTTAGTGGCTACCGTTATCATCTGGGCGCTGGAGTATTTTCCGCAGCACGGTCCGGAGCTGGACGCCTACACTGCGCAGATTGAACAGGTGGAAAACAACTCCTCCTTGACTGATGCCGAACAGGAAGCGCAGATCGCGCAGTTGGAACTTGACCGTTCCGCCTGCCAGATTGAAAATTCCTACATCGGGCGGTTCGGCAAGTTTGTCGCGCCGGTATTCCGTCCCCTCGGTTTCGACTGGCAGATGGGCGTTTCCCTCATCACGGGTTTTGCTGCCAAGGAAATTGTGGTTTCTTCGATGGGTGTGCTCTACCACAGTGATGCGGAAGCTGATGAGCACTCATCTGCATTACAGAAAAGCTTGCAGTCACACACATGGTCCTCGGGCCCGGAGATGGGGAAACCTGTATTTACCCCATGGGTGGCTTTCGGATATATGGTGTTCATCCTGCTCTACTTCCCCTGTGTGGCTGCCATCACCGCGGTCAAAAGGGAATCCAACATCAAGTGGATGCTCTTCACTATGTTTTACACCACCGGTGTCGCTTGGATTGCCGCCTTCGCGATTCGCATTCTCAGTTCTTTTTTTGCAGGATAATTGGCTTTTGGCTTTTAGCCAGTACTTATTACCTAATTACCTGTCGGCTACCGGCTACTATTGCCTGTTGCCTATTGCCTGTTGCCTGTTGCCTATTGCCTGGCCACAGTCCAAAGTCTATAACCAATAACCAATAACCAATAACCTGATATTGTAACATATATAATATTGTATCGTATAAACCGAAAGTGATAGCAATATTTTTTTTTGAAAAAAAATCAAAAAAAGATTTGCTATTCAAATAATTTATATATTTGCAAGTTGATTAAAAAAGAAAAAGTAAAGCGATTGATGAATTGTAACTGTATGGTTGACAAGCATTTAGCTGATTTTTTGCGGATTGCCGAAAGTGCGGTGGTTTGCACAAAAATTAGCCATTTCCCGTCAAAAGGGCGGATTTGAGGATGCTCAAATATCGGATTCCAGGTATGATTCATGTGTTAAAAACGAATAATTAATAAAAAAAATAAATGAATATGAAAAAAAGCTTACTGATTTTGATGATGGCGCTCTTTAGCGCAGGTGTATTGTCAGCACAAGAAGTCGATCGTCTTCATGGCTTTAGCGGCGGTGCTAACAATGCGAGCAACACCACGATTGTTTTGGGACAGGCATTCGCCTTCCAGGGAACTGACGGAGACTATGAAGTCTGCGCTGGCGTGGCCGAAGCCCAACTCGACAGAGAAATCATGGATGAGGTTACCCTCACTCCTGACATGGATTACAACCATCCTATCTTTGGTCTGCTGACAGCCCCCGTAGCTCCAGGCGACTACAACATTTACACCGTTTACACGGATCGTGAGAACTATGACTCTGTTCGCATTTACAGAGTGAACAGACTTGATTGTACCGAACCGGTTGCTGACGCTGACGGCAATGAATACGAGGTTGTTGGCTTGGTTGGCTTGTGCTGGACAAAATCCAACCTCAAAGCCCAACATTATATGAATGAAGACGGCAGTGTAGGAGGTGAGATCCCTGTAGCTTTAGTGTATAATTTGGCTCCCGATAATAATGTAGATGCCAACCTCGAAGACTTTGGCCGTCTCTACACTTGGTATTCCGCAGTGAATGTCCCCGAAGGCAGCAACACCGCCCCTGAATGGGTTGACGGTTATGTGCAGGGTATCTGTCCTACCGGTTGGCATATTCCAACATATGAAGAAATGGACAAACTCATGAATAAACCCGCCAACGAACTCAAAGAGGCAGGCGAACAATATTGGCTTACCCCCAACGACAATAACAATGCTACCGAGTTTTCTGCTCGCGGTGCCGGTAAGGCGATTGTCGGTGGTGACCCCGCTTTCATGACTCTCCGTGGTTTCACGGATTTCTGGACCGATGAAATGAATGCTTCTGGACTTGTCCCCGCCCTTGAAATGAGACATTTCTGCGCTCAACCTGTATTTGAAAATATGAACCCGGCCGTAGGTATCAGCGTGCGTTGTGTGAGAACCGATAACGTCGGCGGCAACATAGACGAACTGATTGAACCGGTGCATATTGAAGAACCTACGGATGGCGAATAATAATCACGAGTAGTAATAATAAAAAATAATAACAATGAAAAGAATAATCACACTTATTTCGATGTTCCTGTTCGCAGGTGGCATCTTGATGGCGCAAACAACGACGCCTAAGTTAAGCTATGAGATGGTGATTCGTGACGCTCAGACCAACGACCTGCTGGTTAATCAGGACGTTGCAGTGACTGTTAACGTGTATAATGCTTCTAACTTGGAAACAGCTTTGTACACGGAAGATCTGGACCTGACAACTGACAATAACGGTATTCTTATCGTAGCTTTTGGTGAGGATGTTAACTGGCAAGAGCAAGGTGTTAATTGGATGAACGCTGAAATTCACTTTGAAATTGATTACAGTGGAGATTACACCGGTCACATCAGCCACGTTGACAGAGTTTTCGCTGTCCCCTACGCTCTGCAATCACCGAATGGCGAACTTCTTACAACAGATAATATTGTAGAGTATATCAATGGAATCAATTTCCAGAATGATGTGAGAAGAATACTGAAGGCCTATCATGAGAACACCTATGGTCTTGAGGATGATTGGGTTGACACTTTCAAACATTATTTGATGAGCCATCGGGCTGAAATAACGGAAATTGTGTTGAGCTATGCCGACAGAGTGGATTCTGTTGACATTTGGAATACTTATAATACCGTGAAAGGAAATGAAGTCGCTATGCGTAATGGCATGAAAGTTCTGAAACAATATGCGAAGGAAAATATGGCATCAGCCAAAGAAATTATGATGCATTACCTTTCCGATGAATTTACCGCCGATAACCAAGCTGACCTCCAGCAAGCTGTGGACAAGATGAAGAATAACAACGCTGAAGTGTATGAATTATTCAAGACTTATCTTGAAGTCATGGTTCAGGAATATTTGGAAGACAAACATTATGTGAGAAAAACAGATTGTCCGGATTTCCAAATTTGCGATTAACACTAATTCAAGAATAATATTAATAATTAAAACATAAAGAAAATGAAAAAAATTTTAGCTTTATTGATGATGTTCCTGATAGCAGGGAACTTCGTGTTCGCTCAAGTTGACGGTACCACGGGTACTGAGGGAGAAGCCACAGCGACTGTCTCCGTTCAACCTAAACTGAATTTCCAGGCAGTGGTTCGCAATGCGGATAATGAACTGGTGTACGAACAACCGATGACTGTTGTGATTAACATTACCTCTGGTGAAACGGTTTATTCCGAAACCCACAGTGATGTTATGACCAACAAAAACGGTCTCCTGACTATTGTCATTGGTGGTGAGGATGCTTCAGACGTCCAAGGTTCCATGTATGATGTGGATTGGAGCAATGCCACCATTGAGGCAGTTCTTACCTTCACACCGATTACTCATGATGAAGGCAGCGCTACCACTGAAGAAACCACCATTACGGTTACTTCTGAGGTTACAGCGGTTCCCTACGCTTTGCAAGCTGGTTCAACCAAACTTAATACCGATATGATTGTGAATTACATTTCCGGTATTAAACTGGGTACCGAAGCTGACAAATACGATGTTCTTAAGATTTTGGATGCTATCCGCTACAATGAGCATGGTCTCAAAAATGATTTGAAGGACACGATTGTGGAATACATGAAGACCCGTATGGACATCGCCAGAGAGATTTTCCAATTCTATCTTGAAAATGTTGATTCAGTCGATGTCTGGAATACCTACAACCAGTTAATGGCTAACCCCACCGCTAAGCAACAAGTCAGAAAGGTGATTATTGATTTCATCAAAAATCATAAAGCTGACGCATTGGAAGTGTTGGAGTATTATGCTGAAAACGTAACTGTTGCAGATTTGCATGACCTTTTTGTTCAATTCAACAATAATGAAACTCTGAAGTCTGCTGTTAGAGCAGTTGTTGCTACTGAGCTTGAGGGTTATCTTACAGAGAACCATTATGTTTCTAACAAGAACTGTCAGGAAGTTGAAATTTGTGCTATTGCTAATCAGGGTAAGGATTGTCCTTCCGGTGACACTTTCATTGGCGCTACCACAGTCGTTAGCAATTTGCTGCAAACCACTATCTCAAATCCCGAGAATCTTGCTGTAGGTGCTACCTATGAAGTAACTTATACGATTGGTGGTGAAACGGTTACTGTTTCATTCCC
Organism: uncultured Bacteroidota bacterium; assembly: GCA_902786595.1. Taxonomy (GTDB): domain Bacteria; phylum Bacteroidota; class Bacteroidia; order Bacteroidales; family WCHB1-69; genus F23-D06. The sequence goes on from CADADB010000016.1 coordinate 37,146, forward strand.
AGGTCATAAAGATGGTGCAAACTTGATTAAAGCAGAAGAAGAGATTCCGAGCGGCGCTACCAATGTTCATGGTACTGTTACGGTGAATGTTTATGGATGTGCAGATTATACGAAATCATTCTAATTTCTGATTGAAGATAGATTAAAAGAGAGCGACATCAGAAGATGTCGCTCTCTTTTTTTATGCTAATGAATGTAAGCGAAGAAGTAATTCTTAGCTATTATTTTTTCCAGAATCTTTCTGTGATATCTTCGGAATGCCCGTTGGTGTAGCGGTATAGACGCTGGTTGGTGGTGCGGGAACGCAGACCTCCAAGTTCAGGTTTGTATCCTCCAACCTTAACGTAGTCGAATAGCTGGGCATTGCGGGGTAACATGGCATTGCCCGAATACCACGCCACTTTAAGTTTTGAGTGCTGCCGCAGATGCTTGGCAAGCGTCTCCACGTCGTTGGCTTGACCGTCACCCCCCATGAAACAAACACAGGTGATCTGCTGTCCGTATTTCTTCAGAAGAGAATCCAATGTGCGATCATTCAAAACATCCCCTATGTCTTCACGAAGATGTGGACTGTGGCAGCCCACACATCGGTGCGGACAATTAGTGAGATTCACCGCGAGGGTCACCTCATCGGGAATCTCCTGGAAGACAATATCGTAGTTGTAGTATTTTAACAAAATGGTTATGGGTTATTGGTTATTGGTTATTGAAGGGTTATGGTTGGAAGGTTATTGAGGGGTTATGGTTAAAAGGTTAGGAGGTTAGAGGGTTAGTTGATTGTCGAGACAATCAAAGCATATATAATCATATTACGCAATCTCTAAATCGGGCAACCCCTAATAATTATCCATTATCCATTATCAATTATCCATTAAAGTGTTCATAGTGGCGGCGGCCGGCTTCCTCCTGGCGGGCCTGGGAGAAGCTGCTGACACGTTTCATATATCCGATAACGCGGGTAAGGTAATCCACGTTCTTGCTGTGGCATTCAGGGCATTCATGGAGATAGCGCTTGTCGATATGACCACAGTCGTTGCAAACGGTGTTGGGGATATTAAAGGTGAAATAGTTGCACCCTTCTTGGGCAGCCACGCGCAGCAGCTGGCGGTATTGCGCTTGCGAGAGGTGTTCCTCAAGGTTGGCATGCAGAGCGGAACCACCGGTGAGGTGAGCAATGTAGCGTTTGCCATGCAGACGGAATTTGTCAATCAGATTCAAGGAATCGTCTTCCACGCGGTAGAAGTAGCTGTTGTAGCAGTCGCGAGGCACTCGGTAACCGTCTTCGCGATCCCATTTCGCGTGCTTGACGCCCACATTTTCAGCAGGAATCATCTCGCAGTTGAAGAGTAACTCTTTGCTCTTATATTGGTGGTTGTATTTTTCGATCAAACCGAGCACTTGTTCCACAAAGTGCTGGTATTGCGGGTTGTCATCAATGGGGATGCTGAGGAATTCAGCGGCTTCCACTAACCCATTTACGCCGATGGTGAGGTATTGACGGTTAATGGCGATATAGCCGGCATCGAACAGCGGAAGCATTCCTTTGGATTGCAGGTATTTGAGGTTCTCGTTGTAGGCAATCTGTACTTTGTGCATCAAATCGATGACCTCGCCGATGAACTGGAATTGCGGGATATTGTTGCGGCATTCGTATTGGATGCAGCGGTTGATGTTGATGGTAAGTACGCTCTTGGAACCCGTGGAGACACCGCCGGCGCCAAGGGTGTAGCTGAAACCGTTGTCCTGGATTTCGTTGCGCAGACGGCAGCAGCTGCTCAAAGAGTCGGCATTGTCGCTCACGTATGTGAAGAAGGAGTGGCCGGCAGCGTACATCTCGGCCGTGAAATCGGCGTATTCCGTATCAATGATGTCCCCATCTTTGGAAAGCAGAGCCATGGTTTCAACGGGGAAAGTGAGCACGGAGCGTGTGCGCTCTTGGTTAAACCAGCGCATAAAGCGTTTCTGCAGCCAGCTGAGCGACTCCCAGATGGGTTTGGTGCCGTCGGGGAAGCGGAACTCGCCGAAGAGACTTTCGAAGTAATAGCGGTCGTAATAAGCTACATTCCAGAATACGGATTGGAAGTTGCGCGCACCGGTGGGCTGGTTGATGGAATAGACTACCTGTTCAAAGCTGTCGGTGATCATTTTGTCGATTGTGCGCTGGCGCAAGGAGAGATCCACCACCTTGTCGCTGTTCTGATAGTAATCGTCACCGTATTCCTTACGGATGAAATAGTCCATATACATGAGGAATTCCGGGGTGGCGCAGGCGCCGCTGAGCATGCTGGAGACCATGAAGACCATGTTGATGAAGCCGCCGCAGTAGGATTTGAGATTTGTGGGTGCGGAGGCGTTGCCGCCGATGCTGCGTGTGCCGTCCAGCAGCCATGGATACATGGTGATGGAGGCGCAGTAGTTGGCGATGCTGGTCTCATCGTTCTTATAGATGAAATGGTTGTTGAGCAGGTACAAATACTTGTCAGACAATTCCTTGCCGTAAAGGTCTTTGATTTTGTCGCACAGCATCCGGCGGTTCAGGCGGATGAAGTTCGACTTAGGCAGTTCACCGATAAGGGTGGCGATGTTTTTCTTCTCCACGTTGGCGTTGGCGTCGTACTTACTGCCGGTGGCGGCGTTGGAGGCGTTGCAGTAGTTGATGAGGAAGTCCAGTTTCTCCTTGACTTCGCGGTCTTCATAATGACGTTGACGGTAGAGGATGTAGGCCTTGGCCACCTCGTAATAGCGTTCGGCCATGAGAGAAACCTCCACTTGGTTTTGAATCTCCTCCACTGAGATGCCGTCGTGGATTTTCAGGCGGCTCATGACGTTGACGAGCACTTCCTGTGTGGCGAAGCTGTTCACGGAAAGGAACGCCTTGGCGATGGCGTTTTTGATTTTGTCGGCCGAGAAGGGCTCCCGCTTGCCGTTTCGTTTGATAATGTACAATTGATCCATAAAATGGTTAAGGTTTTGGTTGTTAATAAAAACAGCTCAGGGATGACAATGGCCGGTGAATCACCGCTCTCGTTTGCTCTTAGTCCCGAAAGCCACGAATGCAGGTCGCAGGCAGGTCTTCTGGCTTGTCCCCGCTTTTCTCCGCCTTCCCGACATGATTTTGTCAGTGACTTATTGGAGCTAGCGCAAAATGGAACTCACAGCTACGGGTATAGCCGCTGATTCTCACAGCGTTCCCTATTAATCCGTTCAGAACCTGAACCCGTGCAAAAGTAATATTTCCCGCCGATGGTTTTTGGGTTGCTCAAATTTTTTATAAACAAGGTTATTAACAATCCTGGTTATCAACGGGTTAGAGGGTTGAGTGGTTGGAAGGTTAGAAGATCGGGGGAAGGATCACAATAGCATATTATGTAATCTCAAAAACGATACCCCCAAATCATTATCCATTATCCATTATCAATTATACATTAAAAAAAGTTGTACCTTTGCCGCCAGTTTTTGAATGTTTAATAAAAAATAATAAATCAATGAAAAAATTATTCCTTCTCGTGTGTGCGGCGGCTTGTGTGATGGCCGTCCAGGCGCAAAACATCACGAAAGATGGTGGACTGACCATGCAGCAGATAAGCACGCTGCGTGCTTCCTTTAACGCTGATCCGACCAACAAAGCACTGCGTAACGCTATCAATAGCAATGATATCAGCAAGTTAGCAGTGAATTATGACAACAACACCGCTTTTGACGCCCATTTGTCGAATACGGTGCCTTCCAAGGCCATCACCAACCAGGAGTCTTCCGGCCGTTGCTGGATGTTCACGGGTATGAACGTGCTTCGTAACAAGGCCATCCGTAAACACAACCTGCCCGATGACTTCCAGTTCTCACAGTGCTACACCTTCTTCTGGGACCAGCTGGAGAAGGCCAACCTTTTCCTGCAGGCGATTCTCGACAACCGCGCCAAGTCCATGGAGGACGAGACCGTGCAGTGGCTTTTCAAGAACCCGATCGGTGACGGTGGACAGTTTACCGGTGTGGCCAACTTGATGACCAAATATGGTGTGGTGCCGAAAGACGTGATGCCCGAAACCTACAACAGCAACCACACTTCCCGTATTTCGGAGCTTATCAAGCTGAAATTGCGTGAAGATGGCCTTGTTTTGCGTGAAATGTCCAACAACAAGGGCGTCACCGAGCAGAAATTGCAGGCCACGAAGATGGCTATGCTGGAGACGATTTACCGTATGCTGGCTTATTCGTTCGGGGAACCCCCGACAGAATTCACCTGGACACAGCGCAACGCCAAAGGCGAAGTGGTGAGCACAGAGAAATACACTCCGATGTCTTTCTACAACAAATTCGTGAATGAGGATTTCTCAAAGTATTATATGATCATGAACGACCCGACTCGCGACTACTACAAGGTGTATGAGATTGAATATGACCGTCATGTGTATGATGGGCAGAACTGGAAGTTCCTGAACCTGCCGATGAACGAGATTGCCGCCATGGCCATCGCCTCCATCAAGGACAGCACGATGATGTATTTCTCCTGCGATGTGGCGAAGTTCCTCGATCGTGACAAAGGTTACATGGACGTGAACAACTACGATTACGGTTCCTTGTTCGGCACCACTTTCGGGATGGACAAAAAACAGCGTGTCAGCACATACGCCAGCGGCTCATCGCACGCCATGACGCTTTGCGGTGTGGATCTTGACGCCAACGGCAACCCCACGAAGTGGATGGTGGAGAACAGCTGGGGCAGCAATCGCGGTCACAATGGCTTTCTCATCATGACCAACGAATGGTTCAACGAATATATGTTCCGTTTGGTGGTGGAGTCCAAGTACATCCCCGCTGCCACGCTTAAACTTTTCGACCAGAAACCTATCCTATTACCTGCTTGGGATCCGTTGTTCGCCCCGGAGGAGTAATAAATAAAGACTATTTCCTTGAACAGCCCCGATAGGGGCAAGAGCTTGGTAGAAAAAATAACGTTTTAAGAATAATTGACATAATGAGACGATTCCTTTTCATAACGTTAGTAAGTTTATTGGCAATGTGCGGTTATGCGCAGAATGCGGATGACATCTGCGGTATTTTCTTTTCCAGAGATCCGTTTTCCAAGGAGGGGTCGCAGTGTGAGATTTACAAGGCCGCTGACGGCACGTATGAGGCCAAGGTGATATGGGTGGAGAACCCGAAAAAGAAACCGCATCTCGGTCTTGTGTTTATGACAAACCTTACGTATAACGCCAAGGAGAACGAATATCAGGGCGGAAAGTTGAAATACCCCGGCAAGTCGGGTACGTACAAAACGTTTATCCGTCTGGTGAACGATGGGAAAACCTTGAAGATGCGCGGCTACCTCGGCATTTCGTTGTTCGGCATGACCGTTGATTGGACCCGAGAGTCGAAAGTCCGGGAACAAAAGTAAAAAAAAAACGCGGCAACTGCCGCGTTTTTTTTTGTTATCCTCTGAATGGGAAATTCTTTCCCGGGTAGATGGCGGAGCTGCCGAGCATCTCCTCGATGCGCATCAGTTGGTTGTATTTGCAGATGCGGTCGGTGCGGCTGGCGGAGCCGGTCTTGATTTGGCCGGTGCCGAGTGCGACGGCGAGGTCGGCGATGGTGGTGTCCTCGGTTTCACCGGAACGGTGCGACATCACGGCGGTGTAGTAGTTGCGTTGCGCGAGCTGCACGGCGTTAATGGTCTCCGTGAGCGTGCCGATCTGGTTGACCTTGATGAGGATGGAGTTAGCCACCTCCTTGTCGAGACCCATTTGCAGGCGCTTGACGTTGGTGACGAAGAGGTCGTCGCCCACGAGCTGGCAGCGGTCGCCGATGGTGTCGGTGAGGAGTCTCCAACCGTCCCAGTCGTCTTCAGCCATGCCGTCCTCAATGGAAATGATCGGGTACTTGTCGCACCAAGTCTTCCAGTAATCGACCATTTGCGCGGGGGTCATTTCCTCGCCAGTGGACCATTTCAGTTTGTAGAGGTTTTTCTCGGTGTCGAAGAATTCAGAAGCGGCGGGATCCAATGCGATACAGATGTCTTCTTTCGGTTTATAGCCAGCGTTCTCAATGGCCTGCAGAATCACTTCGAGGGCTTCCTCGTTGGATTTGAGGTCGGGGGCAAAACCGCCTTCGTCACCCACATTCGTGGAGTAACCGCGACCCTTGAGCACCTTCTTGAGGTTGTGGAACACTTCAGAACCCATGCGGACGGCCTCACGGAATGTGGGGGCACCCACGGGCATGATCATGAACTCCTGGAAGTCCACGCGGTTGTCGGCGTGGGAGCCGCCGTTGAGGATGTTCATCATCGGGACGGGCAACACATTGGCGTTGCAGCCGCCGACATAGCGGTAAAGATCTTGGCCGGTTTCTTGAGCGGCGGCCTTGGCGGAAGCGAGGGAGACGCCCAAGATGGCGTTTGCGCCCATGTTGCCTTTGTTTTCCGTGCCATCCACCTCAATCATGCGGGCATCCAGTTCCGCTTGGTCGCTGACTTCCATGCCTTCCACAGCTTCCGCGAGGGTGCTGTTCACATTTTGGACGGCCTTCAGCACGCCCTTACCCATATATCTGTCTTTCTGATCGTCTCTCAATTCCACGGCTTCGTGAACGCCAGTGGAGGCGCCGGAGGGAACGGCTGCGCGACCGAACGCGCCGGCAGCGGTATATACGTCAACTTCAACAGTAGGATTTCCGCGAGAGTCCAAAATCTCTCTTCCGTAAACTTTAACAATCTGACTCATAGTTCTTTTGATTTATTCTTGATTATTTATTAAAGGATGCAAAGGTACATAAATTTCAAATACACACAGACGAATGAAATGACCGCTGTAGAGACGTTTCATGAAACGTCTCTGCTATTGCTAAACAACAGCAGTGGCACAAAAATCGTGAACATCATGCGACCGGTTTGGGCATTCAGGGTGTCTTCAACCAACATGGAGAGTACTAATAGCATGATGAGGGCAATATAGACAAAAGAGATTCGTTTTTTCATCTCCACAAATGGATAAACGAGCAAAAAGCAGAAATAGAGGAGCGGGATGATGCCGGACGCCATCCAGAAAGTGAGAAACTGGTTGTGGCTGCCTCGGTTTTTCTTCTTGTCTGCGATAGGGGAGTGTTGGAGCTCCAATTGTCTGTCTAAGGCGGCGCGTTGCTGCCCGATACCGACTCCGAGGAACCAGTGTTCACGGATAATCTGCCATGACGCTTGCCATAATTCAATGCGCTCCAACATGGACGATTCGTTGATGACACCGTGTTTCTCGTATAGTGTCAGCCCGAAGTAGGTTTCGTAGAGTGCCCTACGTAGAGAGCCCTTATGGGTGTAATAGATGTTAGCGGTCTTATGTTCGATGTTGCGGATGTCATTGTCGCTGAGACTCATCACCGCGGCGGAATCTTTGCGTAGTCCGAGCGAGTTGAGGTAGCGGATCAACGTGGCGGCCGTCAATTCGTCGTACAACTTGTCGGAGCGCATTTCCCAAGCGGTCTGCAATTCCTCTTTGCAGACGTAATACCCTATGTAGTGGCCGTTTTCCACCATGGGATTCTCTTCAAAAGTATAGGGATTGCCAGAGGCGGTCAAAGCGGTGCGGTCGGGCTCAGAATCCTTAACATGGAAGTAGTCGTAGGTAATATACAATGCATAGACAATGGCAGCTGTAAGCAACAGTCCCATAAGTCCCCCTGATGCCCATTTTGTTTTTGTATTCTTCTGGTTCTCAATAAGATGTATCACATAGCATAGGGCAATCACCATCAATATGAAAATTCCGGATAGGGTCTGGGCGTAGAGGAGGTATAAAATAACTAATATGCTAATTGCGAGATAGATATAACGAAGCGGAGTTTTATTGTTCAAGGGATGGAGCAGAAGGTGGAAACAAAAGACAACGGTAAGTACTATGCAGAGACTGAAGCGGATATGGTCAATAAAGCGTGACATCTCCCGGATGTTGTCGAGCGTGTGGGTCTGTGCATAACCGAAGTTCCAGCAGCAGCCGAACAGAGTGGCAAGAATAAAGGAGATATAAACATAGTGTAATTCTTTGTCTTTTAGAGGTTTGCTGGATATGACAACTAAAGGGGCGAGCAGGAACGGAAGTTTGGAGAGCATCTCTTTTCCGGCGGCACCCCAGTCGGTGACGCGAATGAGTCCGATGGCATAGACGAGGTAGAAGGCGGCAAACCAAAGACCTTGGCGGTTTTTGCGGAATCGTATCCGCTTCTCGCCCCAGTTCCATTCGGCAATCCAGTTGAGGAACAGCAGGAAACAAGCCAGACCCATGACGAAATGCGACAACGGCATCGCCACGGCCAATGCGATGATTCCGAGCAAGTAGAAGGTGTGGTGAAAGCGCTTTCGGCTCATGTCTATTTTTTCGGGGAGAGAATTGATTTGTAGCGGCTTGGATTGAGCAGCACCGACTTGGCGGTCTCAATGTAGCTGTCGTGGTGTAAGCTGTTGATGAGTTTTCCTGTGCTGTAATAGTAGCGTGACACGATTTCCTGCGTCAGGACGCGGGCAATATCAGATTTGTAGGTGGTCAACTCTTGTGTTTTGAGGTTCCCCAGCTGTGTTTTCAGCTGATTGTAAGCATTCTGGATGCCAGAGAACGACTTTTCTTCTTCCGCAGCGCTCTTCAGCTCCTCCAGCTTTTTCTCTAAAGCGGTGGTGTATGTGTATTTGTTCGTTTTGAGATACTGCAGGAATTCGTTGTATAGAGCGTCGTCAACAAAGAATTTGTCAGCTTCGGGGATGGTTTCGTGCTTGGCGCGGTAGTCGTTGGCAAAGTCGAAGATGGCCTGTTCCTCAATGAGCGCGGACAGCACTTCGGGAACCCGTTCTTCAGGGACGGCTACATCGGGCTCCACTCCGCCTTTGTCATAGACGGTCCGACCGTTTTTTGTCTTGTAAGCAACAGCCAGTGAGTCGGGGATTTTGTAGCCACCTTTAGTGGTATCGCGGTCAAAGTATTCGATGTTTTGCACGCAGCGGCCGCTGGGAATGTAGTATTTCGACACCGTAATCTTCATGCTGGTGTTATAATCCATGGAATAGACTTTCTGCACCAGCCCCTTGCCGAAGGATTTGTGCCCTACAATAACAGCGCGGTCGAGGTCTTGAAGCGTGCCGGAGACAATTTCAGAGGCGGAGGCGCTGTGCTCGTTCACCAAGACCACGATGGGAATGTCCGCGTCAACGGCCACGTTTCTCGTTTTATAGATGTTGTTCATCTCGGCAATCTTCCCTTTCGTCTCCACCACGGTGACATCCTTCCCTACAAAGAGGTCAATAATGTTAACAGCTTCCCCTAACAAGCCACCGCCGTTGTCACGCAAATCAATGATCAGGTATTCCATACCCTCATCTTTGAGCTTATTGAAAGCTTCATACACTTCACTGCCGGCTTTTTCGAGGAACTGGTTGAGCTTGATATAGCCCACCTTGTCGCCGATAATGCCAGAGTACGGGATGTTGGGTAGTTTCACCTTTTCCCGTTTTACCTTGAAAGTCAGATTTTTGCCATCAGTAGGGCGGAAGACTTCCACGGAGTAGGTGGTGTTCGGTTGTCCGCTCATGGCTATGTTGACGGCCTCGATACCGCGGTTCTCCGACGACTGCCCATTGACGCTTAGGATACGGTCTCCCACGCGCAGACCCGCTTTCGCAGATGGACCGTCCTCTACCATCTCCGTGATTACTAACTGTTTGCCGATCTCTTTCAAGGTGATATCGACATCGCCGGACTCGCTGGTGTTCCTCATGCGATAGCTCTCAATCTCTGATTCGGGGTAATAAACCGTATAGGGATCCAGACTTTTGAGCATGGCTTTGATGGCGGTTTGGGTGAGCTCGCCGGGTGAGATTTCGTCGGCGTATTTGTCGTTCAGCTCATTGAGCACGCTGATAAAAATGTCAACATTCTTGACAATTTCAAAGTCGTTTTGGGCGGTGACTTTTGAAACCAGCCCTGAAAACACTATACAAAGGATAGGTATAATCGTTTTTTTCATAATTCTGTGTGATATTAACCGTGTAACCCTTTCCTTTTTCCAAAATTGAATGCTAAATAGCCGGTAAGGTAGAATTTTTTGGCGGGATTAAAGGCCATCTGCTGGATGAAGGGAAACACCATTTGAATCTGCACCCCTACTTCAAGGGATAGCAGTTTGTAATCTTTTTTGGAGAAGTCGAAGTTTAAGCCGGTTTTGGCATAGAAGCCGGGTCTCACAATGGTTTCCGAGATGCCGGTGAACAGGCGTGTGCCACCCAGTATGTTGTTAAGGTTGTGCTTCTCCGGATCGTAGCGCACAATCTCGGAAAATCCCGTGTTGTAGTTGAGTACTTCTATATAGCAGGGGATGCCGATTCCAAGGGCGGGACCTGCCGAAAGGGTATAACTCACCTGCACACCACCCCAATAAGGTTTCAGGTGAAGGGCGCGTTGGTAACCATAGCCCCCCTGAAGGAAAAACAGCGTGTAGAGTTGCCCATAACGGATGGGACGCACATTCTCGTAAAACGCGTTAATTGACCGTACCGACTTGGGGTGCTTGTTGGTCATCAACTGCACCTCCCAGAAGTGCTTGTTGTAGAGGTCTGGGGTGCGCCCGTGCTGGAATCCGATTCCGAAACCGGCAGTGTGCGCGAAAATCTGGAAGTTCCACTCCTTGGTGGTCACATCGTGGTGATAATCCCCGACGTTTTGGGCGACGGATAACACAAAAGCACCCGCTAGCAGGAATGTTAGCAGGAACTTTTGAATAGTGATTCGTCCGACTTCCATTTTGCGCATGGAAATCAATGGTTAGTTCATGTTGTTCGGGTTATCCGCCGGCATGTTGTAAGTATAATGGCCGTAAGCAGCGCAACGGTGCTGGGTGTCACATGCCGAAAAAATCAGGACTGACCCTAAAATCAAAATACCTATAGCAATAATTTTTTTCATTTTCTGTCGTTTTTTTATCAAACGGCAAAAATACGATTTTATTGGTAATGATTCATTTTTTTTATTGTGGAAAATCATCATTTTGAAACCACATTTTTTGAAGGGGAAACTGGGACAAAAATAGTATTTTTGCAGCTGTTTAAAAAGTGAGAATATGAAATGGATAGCTAAAATCATATCGGTGTTCTTGGTGATTGCTTGGACTTCGGTGACGGTTTCGTGCAACCGAGGCGAAGGTCCTGGCGGCACGGGCAGCATCGAAGGCACTGTTTATAAGGTGTTGCATCCCGATGACAATTACAATTTAGAGACCGACACGGTGCTGGCCGTCAAGGAGGATGTCTTTCTGGTATATGGTACGCAGCGGTTTTATGGCGACGATGAAGAGACCGATCACACGGGTTTTTATCAGTTCAAGTATCTTCGACCGGGAACATATACGGTTTATGCCTATTCTACTTTGGCAAGCGGGGAGCGTACCGCTGTTTCGCAAACTGTTGAGGTTCAGCGCGGCAAAGCCACTGCTGCCCCTGTTATCTATATTCACGAAGGAAAAGCATACGGCACCTCCATAGTGAAAGGGCATGTTTGGGCGTATTACATCGACAAGAACGGCAATGTAATCTCGCAGGGCTGGGCATACGGACAGCGCATGTACATACAGCGGCAGGGGGAGGATTTCCCTTGCGATGACGTTCGTGTGGGCATAGATGGAGTTTTCGCCTTCCAAAAGCTATCTCCCGGTTACTACACTGTCTTCACATTCGGCGAGGACGAGGATGAAATCCCTTCTGTCGTTTCCCAAACCATCTCTGTGACAGGGACCGACCAAATCTATTGGCTTTCGGACACGATGAGAGTGAATGTTAAGCCGTGAGACGATGAAACGATGAGACGATGAGACGATGAGGCGATGATAAGAAGATGAAGGGTAGGATGATACGAAAGTCATAAATGATACGTTTAACGTCAATTGTAAAATTGAAATTTGAAGGAAAAACAAACGAATAAATGAAAAAGATAATCATTCTGTTGGGTTGTGTTTTATTCTGTGTGTCAGTCACTTTCGGGCAGAATACCGAGAAGAGGGAGCAACGGAAAAACATGACGGTGAAGACGTGGAAAACGCCTGTCAAGGGGACTAAGTATTTGGACCATGTGACCAAATATGATGCCAAGGGACGAAAAACGGAGGAAATTGAGTACAATTCCTCCAGTATGACGGCCCGAATCACCTATGAGTATGACGCAAACGACCGCGTGGTGCGCGAAGTGGTCTATGACGCGCATAACAAGGCCTCCCGTATTCACAAGATTGAGTATAATGCTGACGGAACCAAAAAACGGCAGTTGAACTACAACGCTAAAGGCAACCTTTTGTCTGTCAGGGAATACGAATACATTCGAAAGTGATGGAGGAGCTGGAAAACATCTTGCAGTCGATGTCCTCTATCTCGTTGGAGGAGATGAGCGCCGTGAAGCTGATGAACCGCGTGGACAGCAAGTTTCCGATGAACAGGGAAACGCTGTTGCGTATGTCATCGAGGTGGGGCGAGCATTTCTATGTGCAAGAGCATGAAGGTCAGCGTATTGCGCATTACCGTTCCCTCTATTTCGACACGCCGGATGCCATCACTTACACGATGCATCACAACCGCAGATTACGCCGGCAGAAGATTCGCCAGCGTATCTATGTGGATTCCAATCTCGCCTTTTTGGAGATCAAAAACAAGAAAAACACCGGGCGCACTAAGAAAAAGCGCATCCCTATTCCGGTTGAACAATGGGGAGAGATCTATTCCACCCCGGAGTCCACTGATTTCATCCGCGAGAAGGTGTGGGTGACGGATCAGCCCTTGACTCCGCGTTTGGAGAACGCATTTCAGCGGATTACACTAGTGAACAAAGCCAAAACCGAGCGCATCACTATTGATTTCGGAATCCGGTTTCACAATTGGCTGAGCGGTTGCGATGCGGATGTTTCCGATTTGGTCATCGTGGAGGTGAAACAGGACGGCACGTTGCCTTCCAAATTCAAGGATTTCTTGCGAGACGCCCGCGTGAAAAAGAAGGGGTTGAGCAAATATTGTCTTGGGATGCTCCTCACTGATGAACATCTGAAATACAATCGTTTTAAGAATAAAATACGTTATGTCAATAAGTTAACGGATAAGAATTATAAAATTAAATCGTTGGAATAATGTTACAATTTGATTCAGATTTGTTTGACCCTTCCATAGCAAGCGAGTTTGCTGAGGACGGCCCCGGGCTTTTCGGAATCCCGTGGTTTGACGGTCCGAGCTTATGGCAGATGCTCTTTCGCTTTGCCATTAACTTGGTGGTTTGCTGGCTGATTGTCGGGTTGCTGTATTACCGTAAAAGCAAACGTCGCGACTACTATTTCACGTTCATGCTGTTCAGCATCACGATTTTCTTCCTGATTTTCCTGATGGACAACGTGAAAGTGCAGATTGGTTTCGCTTTGGGATTGTTCGCCATTTTCGGGATGATACGATACCGTACCGAGACGGTGCCGATCCGCGAGATGACCTACCTCTTCGTGGTGGTAGGCATTTCCGTCATCAACGGTTTGGCCATGACGGTAAGTTACACCGAATTAATCGTCACCAATGTGCTCATCGTGTTGGCTGTCTGGTTGTTCGAAACAATTCACCGCAAAACTCATTTGGAGTGCAAAATCATTGTCTATGAGAAGGTCGCTTTGGCGCACGCGGACCGCGAGAACGAATTGATGGCGGACTTGAAATTGCGCACCGGATTGGATATCAAACGGTTGGAAGTGGGTCATATCGACTATCTCAAGGATATCGCCTATGTGAAAATATACTATGCCTCCGACAAACCGGCGAATACAGTGAATGAGCTTTTGAAGGTGAAGAAGGACAACTTCTTTTAGCGATGAAAGACGATGAATATCAGGCAAATCATATTGTTGGGCTTTTCGTTGTTTGTGTGCGTTTGTGCGAGTGCGCAGACGTTCTCAACAGGCGGGGTGATTGGTGCGGATTATGAGTTAAAAATCCTAAAAGGGTGGCATTTCACCGTGGAAGGGGATCTTCGTTTCGACCATAATTTCACTCATTACAACCGCGCAAAGCTGGGAGTTGGAACGGATTACTCCTTTTGGCGGAAACGGATGAAGATCGGGGTGGAGTACAGTTTCCTGAGCTACCACGACAGGGAAGACCAATTGTTTGACAATCGTCACAGAATCAAAGGGTTCGTCTCCATTGCGCCGAAGTTCGGTAATTGGAAGGTGGGGTGGCGCTGCATGGCGCAGACCACTTTCCGGGACAAGCGTTACGGTCCTTACAGGTTCAATCCGAAAACATATCTTCGTAACAGACTGTCGGTTGCTTGGTCAATTCCACAAACTGACCTGAAGCTGCATTTTTCGGAGGAGTTCTGGTGGCGGCTCTACAAGCCCGGCGACAATATCATTGACCAATTGCGCACGATTGCTGGATTAGAGTACAGCATCAACAAACGCCATGCGCTGGACTTTTTTGTGCGCAGCGACAATGAAATCCAAGTTAAAAATCCTGAAAATGTGCTATACTTCGGTGTGGCTTATTCGTTTAAATAATATGGAAAAAACAAATGTAACCACTTGGGAGTCTTTTGCTTCTGGAGCGAAGCAGTTTTTGAATGACATCGTGTTCCAGTATGTGCCGAAACTGATTTTGGCTGCCATCGTGCTGTTTGTGGGTTGGAAACTCATCAACCTGCTCAACAAGGCGATGAAGCGTACTTATGACCGACATAAAGTTGATCCCTCGCTGCAGGACTTCCTGCACTCTTTGATCGACATCATCCTGAAGGTACTGCTCGTGATTACCGCAATGGGTATCATGGGCATCCAGATGACCTCGTTTATAGCCATTCTTGGTGCGGCGGGTGTGGCTATCGGCATGGGGTTGCAGGGCACCTTGCAGAATTTCGCGGGCGGTGTCATCATTCTGCTGCTCAAACCGTTCAGAGTGGGCGATTACATTGAACAGGGCTCGTATGCCGGTTTCGTGGAGAGCATCCAGATTTTCAATACCACTTTGCGCACCTATGATGCCCGCAAGATTATCGTGCCGAATACCGAACTGGCCACCAAGTCGCTGGTCAACCACTTCAACCTGCCGCAACGTCGGGTGGCCATTGATGTGGGGCTGGCATACGGCATGTCGGTGGAGAAGGCCAAAGAGGTGATGTTGCGGGTGGCCGCCGAGAATCCGTTGGTGCTGAATGAACCCAAAGCCCCGTTTGCCACGTTGGAAAATTTCGGAGACAGCTCCCTCAACATGCGCCTCTACGCATGGACGCTCCCCGAAAACTACTGGTCCACCCTCTATTCCCTCAACGAAGGGATTTATAACGCATTCCGTAAAGAGGGACTGGAGATTCCGTTCAACCAGATGGATGTGCATATCAAGAATGAAGAAAAGCAATAGCCAAAAGACAAAAAATAGTATTTTTGCCGTCCAAAATTGTTAACGATGAATACGACAAGACAACAGAAAATCTCAGCTATGCTGCAGCGTGAGCTGGCGAATATCTTCCTTGTAGATAGCCGCAATATTTACAAATGCATGATCACTGTGACGAAGGTGACGATTACTTCTGACCTTTCCATCGCACGTGCGTATCTCAGTATCTATAATGCACAAGATAAAGAAGTGATTATCAGTTTGATAAAAGAAAACACAAAAGATATACGCTATCGTCTCGGCCAGCAAATACGCAACCAGTTGCGAGTGGTGCCGACCTTGGAGTTTTTCTTGGACGATACACTCGACTATCTGGAGCATATTGACGAACTTTTGAAGAAATAGTGTCCCAGAAAGCGCATAATACGGCTTTTTTTCTGGCGTGGCGGTATCTTTTTTCCAAAAAAGAGCACAATATTATCAACGTCATCTCAGGAATCTCCATGATAGGTATCATGGTGAGCACTGCTGCCTTGGTCGTGGTGCTCTCTGTGTTCAATGGTATGAGCGACATCATCGGAGGGTGGTTCAACGCGTTGCATGCCGACTACGAGGTCACCCTGCGTGAGGGGAAATCGTTTGCTGTGGATAGTTTCCCCATCAAGCAACTCCAGGAAATTCCCGATGTGAAGCAGGTCAATGAGATCGTGTGCGATCTTTCGCTGGCGAACTACGACAACCGTCAGGAATTGCTGTATCTCAAAGGAGTGCCCGATAATTATCTCAAAAACAATCATTTTGAGAAAATGCTGATAGATGGTGACACTGCCTTGTGGAAGATTCAGGAGCCATGTGCCATTTTCGGTACAGGAGCTGCCGGTAAGCTGGAAATCAATCTGTTAAGCTATAATCTGGTCAAATTGTATTATCCCAAGAGGACGAAGAAAAACTTTGCCAATGCTGCTGATGCCTTTAACACCCAGTATCTGATTCCCAACGGCGTTCTCTGTACGAATACCAATTACGACGAAAACTACATTTTCTGTCCGATTGAGTTTGTACGCAAGCTGATGAACTATGAAGGCGAGGTGACCTCTATCGAAATCCAGCTGAAGGAGGGAGCGAATGCGGAAAAATGCCGGGCGAAAATCATGTCCGTGATTGGCGACAAGTATCGTCTGAAGAACATTTACGAACAAGAAGAGTCGTTGTATAAGACCATGAAGTCTGAAAAGTTTGTTATATACCTGATTTTGGTCTTCATACTGATTTTGGCGGCTTTCAATATCATCGGGGCGTTGGGAATGCTGATTTTGGAGAAAAAGACCGATACCGCCGTGCTGTTTAGCATGGGGGCGTCCAAATCGTTGATACAAAGAGTGTTCGTGTTTGAGGGACTGTTGGTTTCTGCTTTGGGCGGCTTGGCCGGGACTATTCTAGGGGCGTTGATTTGTCTGTTGCAACAGACGTTCCATATCGTCAAGCTGGGCGGTGGCGGCGCACATTACATCATCCCCTATTATCCAGTGCAAATAAGGTTGACGGATCTGCTGATAGTGCTTTTTACCATACTGATAATCAGTCTGTTGACATCGATAATTCCAGCTTATAATTTGAAAAAATCCAATCTGTACCGAAATACCGCATTATGAAAAAATACCTGATCGTCTTTCTCTTTTCTTCTCTGGCGTTGTGGGTTTCCGCGCAAACGGCGATAGGGGAGTTCCACGCCCATATTTCGATGAATAAGTTCCTTTCGGTAGCTTGTGACAATGAGACCGTTTATGCAGCCACCGACAACGGGCTTATGTTATTGGACAAAAGCTCTTTGGATGAGCAAAATCCGCAACTCTCTTCATGGACAAAGGTGGATGGTCTTTCGGATATTGATATTGTGAAGATTCATGGCGACAGACGAAACAATGTGTTGATTATCTGTTACAGCAATGGGAATATTGACATGATTCGCGAAGACAAGCTGATCAATTTGCGTGATGTTAAGGACAAGTCGCTAAGCGGTTCCAAGCGCTTGAAAAGTTGCAGAGTATTTGGTGACAAGGCATATCTGGTGTATCCTTTCGGGATTGTGATTGTGGACATGAACGAGTTTGTGATTACGGATACGTGGTTCACCAAGCGAGATAACCAGCAGGTTATTCCGACAGATGTGGCAATAGGAAATCAAAGATACTATGTTTCCACTTCGGTGGGTCTGTTCAGCATTCCGGTTTCTTCGTGGGTGGTTTCGGATTTTAACCAATGGGAAGAGGTAAATTCATGGAACATCTCCCAACTGACGTATAATGCCGGCAACCTTTTTGTGGTGAAGGAACATAATGCTGCGATGCAAGGAGCTTACGACTCATTGTTTGTGTTATCGTCAGACGGGTGGGCCTTTACGGGGAAAAACAGTGTTTACATCCCATATTTGGCTAGCCAGGGGGACACGCTGGAGGTTTGTTACTGGGATGGGGTGGAACTTCTGGATTCGAATATGGAAAGGATCTTTTATTCGACATGGTATGAGAACGATTTATATCCTGATGCCCGCGATTGTGTTTTGGATGGGGATAATATTTGGGTGGCTGACCATGTTTTCGGTTTGGTCCAGAACAACATGACCTATTATTTTCGTCGATTTTTGAAGATTCCGGGTCCTTATTTTGATTATGTGGAGGGTTTGGCATCCCTAAACGGGATTGTCGCGGTTGTCCATGGTTCACGGAAGGGCTCTACGGCTTTTGCGCCGGCTTACCGTTTCCCCGCAGTCAGCTGGTATCAGAACCATCAATGGTCTTACAATAGCAACGATTTTCTGAGCTATGACACGAATCATTATTCCTACGACCTCACCACGATTGCCATCAACCCTTTGGATGAGACGGAGTGGAGTGTGGCATCTTGGGGGAACGGTATCTTCAAATGCAAGGATCATCGCGTGGTGGCGCATTATAATGCTGCAAATTCCCCGCTGGATTCCATCAGCAATGGATGTACGTTTGTGTCGGGACTTCAGTACGATGCGAAGGGTAATCTCTGGATGACAAACAGTTATAGCCAGAGGATGTTGAAGATGTTGGAGCCGAACGGCACGTGGCATGCGTATAACATTACCTCCGGGGTGGTGACGAATGACTTAACCGAAGTAGTGGCGGAGCATTTGCTGGTGGATTCGCACGGCTACAAATGGGTGAATTTTCCCCGTGATGCTACGTATAACCGTTACCATCTGATTGCTTTTTCCGACAACGGCACCTACGACAATTACGGTGACGATCGGATGGCGCGCATTGACATGAATATGGCGGCCGAGGTTAACTCTTCGTCGGTATATTGCATGGCGGAGGATTTGGATGGGGAGATTTGGATCGGAACTGACAAGGGGATAAAGGTGATTTATTATCCCGAGAAGGTCTTCACGGGGAATGCTTATCCGAGGAACATTCTGCTTGAACAGGATGGCTATGTTTCTGTTTTGTTGGAGTATGAACAGGTTACTGCTATCGCTGTCGATGGCGCCAACCGGAAATGGATTGGTACCGGCAAAGCAGGTGTCTTCTTGATGAGCGAGAATGGTCAGGAGCAGTTGTTGCATTTTACTGAGGAGGACAACCCCTTGTTTTCCAACCAGATAGAATCTATCTGTATTGATCAGCTCTCTGGCGAGGTCTTCTTCGCTACTGCCAAGGGGTTGGTGAGTTATCGCGGCACTGCGACAACAGGATTTGAGACTTACGAGGATATTCTTGTGTATCCGAATCCGGTTCCGCATGGTTATGCCGGTATGATTGCGGTAAAAGGTTTGAAATCCAATTCGTTGTGTAAGATTACGGACAGCGCAGGCCGGTTGGTTTGGCAGGGCTATAGCCATGGTGGACAGCTGGTCTGGGACGGGAAGGACTACTATGGAAATCGTCCCGCAACGGGAGTCTATTATGTGATGGCCTCCGATGAGGATGGTAAAGAGAAGATAGTGACTAAATTTGTGTTTATTTATTAAGGCAACAGGCAATAGGCAATAGGCAACAGGCAACAGGTTGCAACCATTGGTTAAAAATAGAAGAAATGATTGTTTCAACTCAGGGCATAGTGATGCGCGCCACCAAATACGGAGACACCTCGCTGATTGTGAAAATCTTCACGCAAGAGCAGGGGAATCAGTCGTTTATCATTAAGAATGCCTTTCGGAAGAACAACCGTTTCGCGGCCTCCTACTTCACTCCATTGGCGATGATGGACATTTCCTACGAAGACCATAGCAAAGGTTCGTTGAAGTATCTCAAGGACATTGCCCCCCATCGTACCGCCAATCCGCTGTTTTATGATCCGGCAAAGAGTTCTATATTGTTGTTTTACAACGAGATATTGTATAAAATGTTGATGGATTACGGGGAGGATAAGGTGTTGTTTGATTTTTTGCGAAGGGAGATTGACCGGGTGAATACGGCTACGGATAGTCTCGCGGAACTGCCGTTGCGTTTTTTGCTGCGGCTCTGCAAGGTGATGGGGTATTTCCCGGAGGACAATTACTCCGCCACTAACGAATATTTCTCCATGCAGGAGTGTCGTTTTCAGTCGTATTATGTGGAAGATGCCGGTATCATGAGCAGAAACGAGAGCTCCTATTTGCACCAGTTGTTAAGTGAAGAAAAGCCAGTTCCTGCAACGAGAGGTCTGCGGGCCGCTTTGTTGAAACAGTTGGTTGCCTACCTCCAGATGCACAACGAGCAAATTCACAAAATCGACTCTCTGGAAATCCTCGCTTCCGTGCTGCATTGATATCACGGTAGTTTTTTGTTTTTTAAGGTGTTCCAGTCTGAAAAAAAGTTATTTTTGTGGCCAATTTTTAAGGCAACAGGCAATAGTTAACAGGCAACAGAAAAGCCAACAGCTAACAGCCAACAGCCAATAGCTAAAAAGTCAAAGTTATGAGAATCGGAATGACAGAAATCATTATTATCGCCCTTATCGTGTTGTTGTTGTTCGGTGGCAAGAAGATTCCCGAGTTGATGAAGGGTCTTGGAAAAGGGGTGCGTTCCTTCAAGGACGGCATGAACGGCAAAGATGATGAGAGCCCTCAAGATGATTTGAAAAAAGACGAAAAAGCTGATTAGATGTCCGAATCGGCGGAAAATAAGTCTTTTTGGGAACATTTGGATGATTTGCGCGGCAGTTTGATCAAAATTGTCGTGGCAATTGTCTTGTTCTCCACCTTGGCGTTTTGTTTTAAAGACATTCTTTTTAAGATTGTATTAGCACCGAAGGATTCCTCCTTTTTCATGTATAAACTTTTCGGCGGTGGGGATTTTACCATCCGTTTAATGAACATCGGGCTTACCGAGCAGTTCATGATTCACCTGAAAACGGCGTTTGCTTTTGGCGTACTCATGGCTTCGCCTTATATCATTTATGTGTTGTTTGATTTTGTCCGGCCTGCTTTATACGAGAAGGAACGCCAGCATTCCACTGGAATAGTTGTCTCTTCCTACGTGATGTTCATGATCGGTGTCGCCGTCAACTATTTGTTCATTTTCCCATTGACCGTACGCTTTTTAGGCACCTATCAAGTGAGCGAGCAGGTGAGCAACATGTTGACGTTGCAATCGTATATGGACACGCTGCTAATGATGAGCATCGTGTTCGGCATTATATTTGAAATCCCGATAGTGTCTTGGCTGTTAGCTCGTTTCGGCCTTCTTAAAGCGGAATATATGACCCGTTACCGTCGTCACGCCATCGTGGCCATCTTAGTCATTGCAGCCATTATTACTCCGACGGGTGATGCATTCACCCTGCTCATTGTCTCTTTGCCGATATGGTTGTTGTATGAACTGAGCGTGGTGATTGTAAAACGGGTAAACGTTACAGAACCGTAATACTTCCTTTCAACTTTCGTGGGGAACCGCTCTTTGTGCGGTATTCTATGATATAATTATACACATTGTCATGATAGACGGTGCCGTTTACCTCCCCGTTCCATTGGAAATATTTGCTGGTGGAGGAGAAGACCTGAGTGCCCCAGCGGTT
>CADADB010000017.1:0-21049 GCA_902786595.1 uncultured Bacteroidota bacterium
CACCGACAGGTCGCTTTACCGTCCGGGGCAAACGGTTTATTTCAAGGGAATTTTCGAGTTTATCTATGAAGATGAGAAGTCTGTCTTGCTCGCCGACACTCTGGTCAAGGTCACGTTGAAGGACGCGAATTACCAGCAGGTGGAGGAGATAGAGTTGAGAACCAATGAGTTCGGATCCATCGCGGGCGAGTTTACCTTGCCTGAAGGCGGTCTGACGGGCATGTTCCATATTTATGCTTACGTGGCCGACCAATCGTTCAGCCATACGATTTCCGTGGAGGAGTACAAGTTGCCGGCTTTCGAGGTGAAGGTCGAAACGCCGGAGGAAACGTTCACCATCGAGCAGGAAGTGACGGTGAAGGGCAGCGCGATGGCGTTGGCGGGCTACCCGCTTGACGGTGCCTCGGTGAGCTACCACGTGATCCGCAGCACCTCGTTCCCGTGGTGGCGCAGCTACTGGTGGCACCCCATCTCCGAACCGCTCGACGTGGCGCACGGCACCCTTGAAACCGATGATGATGGTATCTTCCGCATCTCCTTCCAAACCGAGGAGGACAAGACTTTGCGACAATATACCCCGCTTTACCGATATGAGGTTTCGGTTGATGTCACCGACATCAACGGCGAGACCCACAGCGGCAGCACCGTGGTCTATGTCAGTAGTCGTAACCTGCTGCTGTCGTGCGATTTGCCTGGCGAGATAGCGACTGGGAAAACGGACAACCAATATCGGATTTCGCTGACCAACACGGCGGGAAAACCGCAGAGCGGCACCGTCAGGTATGAGCTGTTCCGTCTGCAAGCCCCTGACCGTTACTTGTATGAAGTGAAAAGCAAGCCGGATGTCGTGATTACCGACACGAACCTGATTCGTCAGAAGTTCCCGTGGCTGGCCTTCCATGACGAGCGGATGCGGGAAAACTGGCCGGCTGTTTCCATACAGAAAGGCACTGTCGAGGTGGACAAGGATTCCGCTGCATATTTCACGTTCCCAGACCTCGAGAATTTGCCGGATGGTTACTACAAGGTGTTGCTCTATACGGAGGATAATAACGGGAATCGCATAGAATCAGAGGAAAATACCCTAATCTATCGTGAAGACAGCAAGAAATGTAGCGCGTACAAGCAGCTGTGGGTGACGATGGATAATTCCGTCAATATCGGGGAGACGCTGACGATTACCCTCGGCAGCATCCTGCCCGAGGTGAATGTCCTTTGCGAAATCTACTCCCATGATGAAAAGGTGTTTGCGGAGTGGGTGAACCTGCGCGGGAAGACCCGTACGATCACCTATCCGGTGACGAAAGACGACATCGGCGGTATGAGTGTCCATCTGCTGTGCGTCCATCAAAACAATAAGGAAGAGGAGACTCGTTCAGTCTCCGTCACCGACAAGATGAAAGACATCCATTTCGAATTCCTACGCTTCCGCGACAAGACGCTGCCGGGAAGTCCGGAGGAGTATCAGGTTCGCCTCGCTGACAAAGACGGAAAGCCTGTTTCTGCCGAACTTCTGTGCTCAATGTACGACATGGCGTTGGATGCCTTGGGAAGCCACAACTACCATTCCTTGAGATTTTATACTCCGTGGAACAATGCCGATGGCAGTTTCCGTGAACTGTATTTTGAAACTTCCTCCCGTGAGCACAACTATCGGAACATCTCCTTGTACTATACTATCAGCATGCCCAGAAATTGGTTGTTGTTTAACCCGGGTAGCTGTACGCGCTACTATGGAAAGATGCTGTCCGTGCGCGGCAACCGCAGCGACGGCGCCCAGACGATAGTGGATGGTATGCGGGTATGAGGTGGTTCTGAATGTCGTCGAGGATAATATTGCAGTTGAGGAGAGTGCAGTGTTGTATGATGAGGCCGTTCCTTCTATGCCAGCCGCCAAGAGAGTTGCGGGTGGGGCAGCCGACGCTCCCGCCGAGCAGATTCGTACTAACTTCAACGAGACCGCCTTCTTCTACCCGCAGCTGCGCACCGACGAGCGCGGCGATGTCTATATCAGCTTCACCATGCCCGACGCGCTCACCAAGTGGAAGATGCAGGGCGTGGCGCACAACCCAGCCCTGATGACCGGCCGTTTCGAGAAGTTCGTGCAGACCGCCAAGGACGTGATGATTGTGCCCAACGCGCCGCGCTTCCTCCGCGAGGGCGACACCATGGATTTCTCCGCCAAGGTGGTGAACGTGAGCGGCCGGAACATTTGCGGCTACGTGACGCTGCAGATGTTCAACGCCGTGAACAACCAACCGGTGGCCATGATAATTACGGATTCGGACCGTAGAGACGTGCCATGGCGCGTCTCTACAGAGGGAAATCAACAATACGAGATTCCCGCCAACTCCTCCTCCGAAATCCATTTCCGCATCGTCGTCCCCGATGATGTGACTGCCGTCACCTACCGCATCGTCGCGCACAACACGGACCCGCAGGAGGTGGCCGGCGATGGCGAGGAGAAGACCCTCCCCGTGCTCACCAACCGCATGATGGTGACGGAAACGATGCCGTTCTACATATCGGGAAAAGGCTCGAAATCGTTCACGTTCAATAAATTGCGGGATGCGTTCGGCGCGACGGCCAACAATACCCTCAAGCATTACCGCCTTACGGTGGAATGCACCCCCAATCCCGTGTGGTACGCCATCCAGGCGATGCCCTACATGATGGAATACCCGCACGAGTGCAACGAACAGCGCTTCAGCCGCTACTATGCCAACGCCCTCGCCACGCACATTCTGAAGGCCAACCCCGTCATTGAGGAGGTCTTCAACCGTTGGCAGGTGGAGAGTCCCGACGCCTTCTGTTCCGCTTTGGAGAAGAACCAGGAACTCAAGCAGGTGATGCTGGAGGAGACCCCGTGGGTGCTCGACGCGCAGCGCGAAGGAGCCAACAAGCAGGCACTTGCCGCCATGTTCGACTTCAAACGGATGGCCAAGGAGGAGGCTGCCACGCTTAAGAAACTGCAGCAGGCGCAGAACGGCGACGGAGGCTGGCCGTGGTTCTCCGGCGGCAAGAGCTGCGACTTCATCACACGGCACATCGTGGCGGGCTTCGGTCACCTCAAAGCCCTCGGCGTCAGTACCGACGTGGCCAACAGCACCCTCCGCAGCGCTGTCTCCTACATGGACGGGCAGATGTACCAGCGCTACCTCGACCGCAAGAAATACCACTACACTTACGTCGATGAAACGCACTACCTCTACGCCCGCAGTTTCTACAAAGACAAGATATCCGCCAAGCACAAAGTCGCCTACGACACCTGCTACAAGGTGCTGTTAAGCGGTTGGAAGTCAGAGTCCTATTACACGCAGGCGATGATTGCGCTCACCGCTTGGCGCAACGGCGACCAGAAAGTGGCGAAGGAGATTGTGGCTTACCTCAAGAGCATGGCCCAGCACAATGAGGAAATGGGCAAGTTCTGGAAAAAGCAGGGTGGGGGATGGTTCTGGTACGAGCAGCCCGTGGAGCGGCAGGCGATGCTGATCGAGGCGTTCCACACCATCACGCCGGAGGACGAGGAGTCGTTGGCACAGATGCAGTTGTGGCTCCTCAAACAGAAGCAGACCCAGCACTGGAGCACCACGAAATCGACCACGGAGGCCATCTACGCGCTGCTGCTGAACAAGACGCTCGTAGCCGACGACAAGACCGTGGCGGTCACCGTGGGGAACGTGCGTCTGCCCGATGAGACCGTGCAGACTGAGGCGGGCACCGGCTACTTCAAGAAGGCCTGGACGGGAGAGGAAATCACCGCCGACAAAGCCAATGTGCGCATCGAGAAGGGCACCGACGGTCCCGCGTGGGGCGGCCTCTACTGGCAGTATTTCGAGAATCTCGACAAGATTACCCGCAGCGACGACAAGAACCTCGTCATCGAGAAGCAGCTCTACAAGGTGGAGAATACCGACAAGGGCGAGGTGCTGAAGGCCATTACAACCAATCAGCCGCTACAGAAGGGCGACAAGGTGCGCGTGCGGGTGGTCATCACCGCCGACCGCGACATGGAGTTCGTGCATCTCAAGGACATGCGGGCCGCCACTTTCGAGCCCGTCAACGTCTTCTCGCAATACAAATACCAAGGCGGCCTCTGGTACTACGAATCGACCAAGGACGCCGCTACCCACTTCTTCATCGACTGGATGCCGAAGGGCAAATACGTTTTCGAATACACTTTGTTCGCCACCCAGTCCGGCGACTTCAGCAACGGCATCACGCACATCGAGTGCATGTACGCGCCGGAGTTCCAGTCGCATTCGGCAGGGATCCGGATGAAGGTACGGTAATCCTCACCCCCTGGCCCCTCTCCAAATGGAGAGGGGAGACCAATGCCTCGGTAATCGTTCCGATTCAACGCTGTCTGTTGACTCCTCCCCTTAGGGGAGGCCGGGAGGGGTGATTTGGAGGCCAGGGAAGGGTAAAAAACACGCAGAAAGAAGGTAATCATGAAACAAGACTTCAGTAAGACAAAAATTTTTCAAGGAGCATCGCCAAAGATATTTGTACGGGCAAAAGAGCTGCGACGCAATATGACACCTGCTGAGAAAATCCTCTGGCAGTATTTGAGAAATGATCAACTTAATGGTTATCATTTCCGCCGCCAACATCCTATCAAACAATTTGTTGCAGATTTTTACTGTGCCAAGGCCGATCTGATAGTAGAATTGGACGGTGGTATCCATAATGACCCTGAAGTACAAGAACATGATATTAACCGCACGGTAGAGCTTGAAAACATGGGAATTACGGTTATTCGCTTTACTAATGAGGAGATTTATAATGATATAAATAATGTAATCGAAAAAATAAGAAGTTACTTGCCTTAACTGCCTGGTTCCTCTCCAAAAAGAAGAATGTTTTTTCCTCACCCCCTGGCCCCTCTCCAAAAGGAGAGGGGAGACCAATGCCTCGGTAATCGTTCCGATTCAACGCTGTCTGTTGACTCCTCCCCTTTAGGGGAGGCCAGGGAGGGGTGATTTGGAGGCCGGGAAGGGTAAACCACGCAAATAGACGCAGCTTCCCGTATCGGAAATTTTTGTATTTTTGCCGCCGATTTTGATTTTTTATAAAATATTGATTATAAACGAAATAGAAATATGGCATTTATCAAAACTGACAATCTGAAAGGAGATGTTTTTGGCGGCATCACCGCGGGTATCGTGGCGCTGCCGCTGGCATTGGCATTCGGCATCCAGGCGTTCGGGGGGATTGACGATCCTTCCGCAAGCTCCATGGGTGCTCTCGCAGGTTTGATCGGGGCTACGTTCCTCGGCTTCTTCGCCTCCCTCTTCGGCGGCACCCACTCGCAGATCAGCGGCCCCACCGGACCGATGACCGTCATCACCGCCTCGCTGCTCAGCGGCGTGTGGGCGGCGCAGCATTCCATGAGCGCGGTGCTCATCAGCATGTCGCTGGCCGGTCTCTTCTGCGGTCTCTTCCAGATTCTGTTCGGCATCCTCAAAATCGGCAAGTATGTGCGCTATATCCCGTACCCGGTTTTGTCGGGCTTCATGAGCGGTATCGGTGTCATCATCATCATCCAACAGCTTTATCCGTTAATTGGCTGCAAATCACCTGTTTTGGTGGTGGATATGATTACGCAGTTCCCTGAGCGTGTGGCTGGCGGCGTGTCGTTCACGGCTTTGCTGCTCGGCTTGGGCACCATCGCCATTATCTATCTTTTCCCATTGATAACCAAGAAGATACCTTCCACTTTGGTGGCTCTTTTGGTGATGACCATCATTTCGCTGTTCCTCAATATGGACGAGAAGCTGCTCATCGGTCAGATTCCCGCCGGATTCCCGATGCCCGCATTTGCGAAGGAAGGTTTGGATTTGGCCGGCCTTGATTGGGGCTTGGTGCTGAAGGCCTCTGTCATTCCGGGACTTACACTCGCCGGTTTGGGCAGCATCGACACGTTGCTGACCTCCGTGGTGGCCGACAATATCACGAAGACGCACCATAACAGCAACCGCGAGCTGATAGGGCAGGGCATTGGCAATATGATCAGCGGCCTCTTCTGTGGTATCAGCGGCGCGGGCGCGACCATGCGTACGGTGGTGAATGTGAAGAGCGGCGGACGCACGCAGATCAGCGGAATGGTGCATTCCCTGTTGCTGTTGGCTGTGCTGCTCGGTCTGGGCAGTCTTGTGCGTTACGTCCCGCTGGCAGTGTTGGCCGGCATCCTGATTACCGTCGGTTGGGGCATCATCGACTTCAAGGGATTCAAGGATCTGCTCAGAATACCCCGTGCCGATGCGGTGGTGCTCATCATTGTCTTCCTGCTCACCGTTTTTGTGGATCTGCTCACCGCAGTCGGCATCGGCATGGTGATTGCCTGCGTCCTCTTCATGAAGCGCGCCAGCGACCTCGTGGAGGGTGGCTATAGCTCTGCCGAGATGACCAATTTCGACAAGGAGAGTCCGTGGCAGGATGAAGGCGGTATGCCCGACAAGGTGAAGCATAAGATTTACATTCAGCGACTTAACGGTCCTATCTTCTTCGGCACCATCACCAAGTTCCAGCAAGTGATGAACGATGTGCCCGAGGATGCCAAAATCGTGATCATCCGTATGCGCCTCGTCAGTTTCATGGACCAGTCCGGACTGTATGCTATGGAAACGGCCATCAAAGAACTGCAGGATCGCGGCGTGCTGGTGCTGATGACCATCATTCAACCGCAACCCTTGTACATGCTCAAAACAATGAAGGTCATTCCGTTGATTGTTCCAGAGTTACACACGTTCGAGACGTTCGAGGACTGCACGGAGTTCTTGAAGAATAGGGTCGAAGGGTGATTTTAATTAAGAATTAAGAATGTTGAATGCTGAATGCTGAATGAAGAATTAAACTTATAAGGAATAAGTTGGTCAATATATTTTTATAGTTCCTTGAGCAGCCCCTGAGGGGCAAGAGCTCGGTAGCGGAAGAAAGAAAAACAAACAAACAATTTAATAGATATGAAAAGAATCATCATTTTGGCTTTAGTAAGCCTGATTACGCTGGGCGTGAGTGCTCAGCAGAGCAAAACGGCCTCCAAAGGGGAGCAGACCGTGACCATCCAAACCAATGGCGTGTGCCAGAAATGCGCGGATAAATTCAAAGAGAACGTGCCTTATTTCAAGGGCGTTAGGTCTTACAACTATGACATGAAGACCGCGAAGCTGACCATCAACTATGACGCGAAGAGAACCAATCCCGACCAGTTGCGTCAGGAGGTGAGCAAGCTCGGTTACAATGCCGACAACGTGAAGGCAGATCCGGCTGCAAGAGCCAAACTGCCCGCTTGCTGTCGTGCTGAAAAAGGTGCTGGATGTTGCAGCGGTGGTGCCGGACATGGATGCGGCAACCACGATGCCAATAAAGCCGGTCATAGCTGCGGTAACCATCAAAGCGGTGCCAAGAGCTGCGCCGGTCACCAGGAAGGTCAGAAATGTGCTGGCCATCAAGACGGCAAGAGCTGCGCTGGTCACCAAGACGGTAAGAGCTGTGCTGGTCACCAGGATGGCAAAAGCTGCGCTGGTCACCAAGACGGTAAAGGTTGCGCCGGTCACCAAGATGGTAAAAGCTGCGGCAACCACAACAAACAATAATTTTGAAGTGACCGCTATTTGCGGAAACTGGGATCCCAATAATAGCAAAAA
The DNA here is from genome assembly GCA_902786595.1 of uncultured Bacteroidota bacterium. Taxonomy (GTDB): domain Bacteria; phylum Bacteroidota; class Bacteroidia; order Bacteroidales; family WCHB1-69; genus F23-D06. Next base: position 7,650 of record CADADB010000017.1, read on the forward strand.
AGGCACGTATTATCCAAAAATGCGTGCCTTTTTATTATAAACATTTCCCACTATATGCCAAAAACTAATAGCCAATAGCCAAAAGCTAAAAGCTAATAGCTAACATCACCGCTTCTCCACCGATTCCACGAACTCCAGCGCGTCTTTGCTGTAGCCATCCGCGTGGATCTCGTTGGCCAACACCTGCGTGAGCACGGCGCCGCCCACGTAAATCGGGGTCGTCACGCCGTTTTCCTTCAGGTACTGGATGGTCTCCTCCATGGAGAGGACCGTGGTGGTCATCAGCGCGCTCAGCCCGATGATGTCGGGATGGTATTTCTCGTCGGCTTCTTTGATGACCTCCTTGGGCGTGTCTTTCCCCAAGTCGATGACTTTGTAGCCGTAGGATTCGAAGATCACCTTCACGATGTTCTTGCCGATGTCGTGGACGTCGCCTTTGACGGTGGCCAGTACGATGGTGCCCTTGTGGCTGTCGCCCTGGCTGAATTGGGTTTTGATGACGTCGAACGCCTCTTTGCAGGCCTCTGACGCGGAAATCAGCTGCGGCAGGAAGATGCGTTGCTTCTCGAAGTCGGCGCCTACCTCCGTCAATGTGGGAATCAGGATGTCGTTGATGACCTCCATCGGCGGCTGCGTTTTCAGCGCTTCGTGGGTGAGTGCCACGCTGTCCGCCTTCAAGCCGCGCTTCACGGCCTCTTTGAGGGTGAGTCCGCCTGTGGCCGCAGGAGCAGTGGCATTTGGAGTGGCGGTCGCGGCGGCGGCAGTGCCCTCCGCCACGGTCGTGACGGGAATCACGTCCTCGATGTAGGTGTTCAGATCCTCCGAAGTTCCGCGCAACGCCTTGAAGGCCAGGATGGAGTTCATCATCGTGGCGTTACAGGGGTTGATGATGGGCATCGTGAGGCCGTTTTCCAACGACATGAGCAGGAACGAGCTGTTGATGAGTTCGCGGTTGGGCATTCCGAAGCTGACATTGGAGACGCCGAGGGCCGTGTGTACGCCCAGCTTTTCCGTCACCATGCGCAATGCCCGCAAGGTCTCTTTTACCAACGGCTGCTGTGCGCTGCAGGTCAGCGTGAGTGTGTCGATCATCATCCGGTGGCGCGGGATACCGTATCTCTCGGCCCCGTTGACAATGCGCTCCGCGATGGCCAACCGTTCTTCCGCCGTTTGCGGGATGCCGTTGTCGTCCATCGTAAGCCCCAGCACCACAGCCCCGTACTTCTTCGCAATCGGGAAGATGACTTCCATGTTGCTATCGTTGCCGTTCACGGAGTTGATGAGCGGCACGCCGTTGTAGTAGCGGCAACCGGCCTCGATAGCGGCGGGATTGGAGGAGTCGATCTGCAAGGGCAGCGCGGTGATTTCGCTGAGCTGCGTCACCACTTTCTTCATGTTGGCCACGTCGTCGGTTTTCGGCACGCCGAGGTTCACGTCCAACAGATCCGCTTTCGCTTCCTCCTGCTTGATGGCCTCCTTAAAAATATAGTCAAAGTCCTCATTCAGAATGGCTTCCTTGAGTTTCTTCTTGCCTGTCGGGTTGATGCGTTCGCCACAAACCTTGATGCCTTCCATCGGCAGGTATTTCGTGGCGGAAGTGATGACCGTCGACCGCTCCACCTTGCGTTCCGGCACGGCTTTGCCCTTGTGGATAGCGATGGCGCGGATGAAGTCGGGGTTTGTGCCGCAGCATCCGCCCAAAATCGCCACGCCTGCCGCTTGGAACTCGCTCATCGTTTCGGCGAAATCCCTTTCCGACAGCGTGTAACAGGCCTTGCCGTTGTGGATGTAGGGCAGTCCTCGGTTGGGCTGCACCAACACGGGTTTGTCGCTGTATTGCAGCAGTTCCTCCACGATGGGCTTGAGGTCGCGCGGACCGAGGGAACAGTTTACCCCGATGGCGTCGGTGCCCATGTTGGACATCAGCGTCGCCATGATGCGCGGCGACGTGCCCGTGAGCGTGTGTCCGCTCTTGTCGAAGGTCATGGTGGTGAAGACGGGCTTGTCGCAGTTTTCCTTCACGGCCAGCAGGGCGCATTTCAGCTCGTAGAGGTCGGTGAAGGTCTCCAGAATGAAACCATCGACTAAATCCTTGGCAATCAGCACCATCTCCTTGAAGGCCTCGTAGGCGTCGTCGAAGGAGAGTTCGCCCATGGGGTAAAGCATTTTGCCGAGCGGCCCGATGTCGCACATCACATACTGCGTGGTGCGGTGCCGTTTCGCCAATGCGATGGCCGCCTCGATCACCGCCTTGATGTCCTCGCCGGGCAGCTTGATGCGGTTCGCCCCGAAGGTGTTGGTGGTGATGAAGTCGCATCCTGCCTCAATGTAGCTGCGGTGAATGTCGGCAATTTCATCGCCGTTGGTGATGTTCAGCATTTCAGGCATTTTCGACATGATGCCGCGCTTCTCCAACTCGGTGCCGAACGCCCCGTCGAAAATCATTACTTCGTGTCCTAAACGTTGTTTCATTATGAATGGTTATTGGTTATCGGTTATTGGTTATTGAAGCTTTATGTTAATAGTGCTTAGTGTATTGTTTTAATTTCACCGTCTCATCGTTTCATCGTCTCATCGTTTCATCGTCCTTCATCGTCTCATCGTTTCATCGTCCTTCATCGTCTCATCATAATAGCACGTCACTCCCCGTCGCCGATATGCGCAACCCTCACGCGCCACGCACCCTGCGCAGCTCTTCCGGCTGTCGCCGCCGATGCGCACGATGCCCGTCATCGACTTCATCGGGATCATCAGTCCCGAGTCAAGAAAACTGATGCCGATCTTGTTGGCTTTCACCAAGTTGGCGATTTTGAGGTTGTCCTCCAACGGGGTGCCTTGGTAGCCCGGACAGAACCGGAATCCCAACGAGGGGTAGGGGAGTCCTTTCTCGAACTCGTCGGCTTTGCGCTCGATCCAGACCCCAGCGGTGGCATCGAAAACCACCGCGTAGGCCATGTCCTCCATCTGCAGCCGTTTCAGCCGCCTGTCGACCGCGATTCCGATGGTCGTGGCGCAAAGCAGGTAACCTTCCGAACCGTGCAGGTACTCCATATACGCCGGGTGCGCTAACAGGAACTCCTGCGGATAGTCGAAGGAGGCATACACGTACTTGAACTCGGCCAACTCTTTTACCTCACGCAAAGCACGGTCAATCAGCTGATCCGTGTTCTCGTCCGCTGCAGCGTCCGCGCCATAGCCCAAGTATCGGAGGATCTCCTGTCTCATTACCGCAACTCCTTGTCTATCACGTGGTGGATGCGCTGGTAGATGTCGGCGGCCACCTTCGGGTTGTTCATCGTGTAAATGTGGATGCCGTCGGCGTCGTTGGCCAACAGCTCCAGTATCTGGCTGACACTGAACGCAATGCCGATTTCAAACATCGCTTCCTTGTCGTTGCGGAAACGTTCGAACAGTACTCGCAGCTCAAAAGGAATGGAGGCACCGGCCATGTGCATGATCTTGTTGAACATGGTCGCGCTGGTGAGGGGCATGATGCCGGGGATGATGGGGATGGTGATGCCCATGGTGCGGGCCACCCGTTTGAGCCGGTAATAATAGTTGTTGTCGTAGAACAGCTGCGTGATGAAAAACGAAGCCCCCATGTCCTGCTTGACCTTCAAGTGGTGCAGGTCGTCGTAGAGACTTTCGCTCTCGATGTGTCCTTCGGGATAGCAGGCGCCGCCCATGCAGAACTTGTGCGTGCTGCGCAGGTAAGCCATGAGCTCCGAGGCGTGCCGGAAACATTTCAGATAGCTTTCGGGAGAGTCGACGGGCTTGTCGCCGCGCAGGGCGAGGACGTTCTCCAGATGCTCCTGTTCCAAAACGGCGGCCACCCGGTCCACGTCCTCCTTGTCGAGGGAACCGCAAGTGAGATGCACCAGCGGCTCTGCGGAGGTGTTCCGCTTGATGTAGGTCGCCAGGTCGATAGTGTGGCGGCTGTTGTCCCCCGACGCCTTGAAGGTCACGCTGATGAAGTCAGGGTGAAACTGCTGCAGCTCGTCGATGGTGCGGTAGATGTCATCGAGGTCGCTGACTTCCGGTTTCGGCGGGAAAACTTCGAAGGAGAACGTTTTTTTCGTCCGTAATATATCGCAAATACGCATCTTTAGCTTGTTATTATTCAAGCGGCAAAGATAGCAATTTTAGTGAATGGTGATTAGTGAATAGTGAATTGTGATTAGTGAGCAGATATGATTTCTTTGATCTTATCATCTTATCGTTTCATCTTTTCATCGCCTCATCGTCTCATCGCCTCATCGTTTCATCGTCTTACCAAAAAAAATGTAACTTTGCGCTTTGGTTATTCGTAAACCCAAAAGTTTTTAATGAGAAGCAAATCAAATAATTATAATCATCATGATGAAACCTAAAATTGTTATCGGAAACTGGAAAATGAACAAGGACTTCGAGGAGGCCGAAGACCTTATCACCAAAATTGAAGAAGAATTAGCTGATTATCAGTTGCAGACGGAGGTCGTGCTCTGTCCGCCGGCGGTGTATGCCGAACTGGTCACCGACCATGCCAGTTTGGAGGAGAGCCATTTCTACGCTGGCCTCCAGAATGTGAGCGAATTCCCGAATGGCGCCTATACGGGCGAAATTTCTGCCGAGATGCTCGCCTCCATGGAAGTCGATTTCTGCATCGTGGGACACAGCGAACGCCGTAAGTTCTTCGGCGAGACCGATGAGATCGTCCTCAAGAAGATGCACCGTCTGTTGGACAACCAGATTGTTCCGGTGATGTGCTGCGGCGAGACGCTGGAAGAGCGTAAGGCCGGCAAGCATTTCGAGGTGGTCGGCAAGCAGATCGAAGCCACTATCTGCACGCTCACGCCTGAGGAGCTGGAGCGCACCATGATCGCCTACGAGCCCATCTGGGCCATTGGCACTGGCGAGACCGCCACTCCCGCGCAGGCACAGGAGATGCTCGCCTTCATCCGCTCCCTCATCGAGAAAAAATTCGGCACCGAGCTCGCCGTCTATACCTACATCCTCTACGGCGGCAGCTGCAACGCCAAGAACGCCCTCGAACTCTTCTCCCAACCCGATGTCGATGGCGGCCTCATCGGCGGCGCCTCCCTCAAACCCGAAGACTTCATCAAGATCATCGAAGCGGCCGAAACGGTTGTGAAGGATAATTAGGACTGAGGACTGAGGACTTAATATCCCCAAAGTCTTAAGTCTCAAGTCCCAAGTCTTAAGTCTCAAGTCTCAAGTCTCAAGTCCCAAGTCTTAAGTCTCAAGTCCCAAGTCTTAAGTCTCAAGTCCCAAGTCTTAAAAAAAACCAAATGAATCGCATCTTGCTCATATTGTTCGTGTTATGCATCGGTGTCGCCGGCGCGGGTTTCGCGCAGGATGACGATCCGTGCAAGCAGACCATGGACAAGAACAGCGAGAAGATCTTCAAAAAAGCGAGGGATTTCCACAAGTCGGGGAAAAAGGAGGAGGCCTACGAACTCTACGAGGAAATTCTGGCCGACCATCCCGAGTATCTGGAGGTGAACTACTACTATGCGTTAGGTTATTACCTGCCGTTGGAGAGCAGCCAGTTCATTTCCAAGAAGAGTGACAAATCCGATGTGACCAAGGCGCTGGCGGCATTCAACCGCATCTTCGAGGTGTGCCCGTATTACAGGCCTTACTGCAACCTCTATGCCGCCCGCATCGCCTATTTCAACGAGAAGTATTCCGAAGCGGTGAAGTTCGCGGGCATCATAGTGGACAACCCGGATCTTTTCCCAGAGGCGAAGGATGCCGATAAAATCAAGGAGGCGCAGCTAATCCTGAAAAAAGCCGTCTTCTTTGACAATATCCTGAACCATCCCGTGCCTTTCGACCCGCATCCCGTGCCCAACATTTCCACCAAATCAGATGAATATCTCGGCACGCTTTCGCCCGACGGACAGCTCTTTTACTTCACCCGTCGTCAGATGGTGGCCGACAATTCACCTTTCGGGCAGGGAGGCATGGTAAGCAAGGAGTTCTTCAGCAGCAGTGCCAAGAAAAGCGGGCATTTCAATAGCGGGGAGCCGTTGCCCCCTCCGTTCAACCGGGCCGAAGGGGAGGGGAGCCCCTCCATCAACCTTACCAACGACCTGCTGATCTTCACTCAGCGGCACACGGTGAAGCTGCAAGGGGGCAACTATCCGAACTACGACCTCTACTATTCCGAGTTCGACGGCTATGAGTGGTCGGAGCCGAAACCGTTGCCAGGCAAAATCAACCGCAACGACAGCTGGGAGTCGCAACCCTCGCTCAGCTCCGACGGCAAGTTACTCTTTTTCGCCAGCGACCGTCCGGGCGGCTATGGCGGCTCCGACATCTGGTACGCCGTTCGCAACAACGACGGTACCTGGCGCGATCCCGTGAACATGGGTTCCACCATCAACACCGCCAAGAATGAGCGGTCGCCGTTCTTGCACACCGACAGCAAAACTCTCTATTTCTCCTCTAACGGGCATGATGGTCTCGGCGGACAGGATATCTTCTACTCCAAACTCGACCCGAAACGGCAGTGGACGTTGCCAGTGAATATCGGCTATCCCATTAATACAGAGAATGATGAAGTCGATTTTTTCGTCAGTCTCGACGGCAAAACCGGCTATTTCTCCTCCAACAACTATGGCGATCAAGACTGGAACATCTACCAGTTTGAGCTTTACGAGGAGGCACGGCCGCATACGATGGTCATCGTGAAAGGCAAGGTCACCGCCGATGATGGCAACTTGGAAAACGCTGTTGTGGAGATCCGCGACACCAATGCGAATGTGGTTTCCACTGGTATCGTGAGCGCGGCACAAGGCAAATACGCCATCGCTGCCGAAGTGCATCACGACAATCCTCAGCCACTGATTCTCAATGTGAAGAAGGAAGGTTACTCTTTTGACACTCAGATTATTAAGCCGGAAGAGATTACGGAGGAGGTTGTGGAAAAAGACGCGGAAGTGAAAGTCGTGGAGACCGGCAAGGTGTGCGACCTGCGCGACATCTACTACGAGACCAACGACTATAGCTTGACGCAGGAGTCCAAGATGCTGCTGGCACTCTTCATTGAGTTCTTAAGGGAGAATCCCACGGTGAAGGTGGAGATACAGGGCCACACCGACAATATCGGGCGCGATGATGACAACTTGCTCTTGTCGGAGAACCGTGCCAAGTCGGTGTATGACTACGTGATTGAGCAAGGTGTGGACGCTAAACGTCTGAGATACAAGGGCTACGGCGAGTCGAATCCGATTGCCTCCAACAGCACCGAGGAAGGGCGCGCCAAGAACCGCAGAACCGTTTTCCTGATTTATGAAAAGTAGAACCATATATTTCCTTGGAATCGGCGGCATCGGGATGAGTGCCCTCGCGCAGTATTTTTTGCAGCGCGGCGACGTGGTTTGCGGCTATGATCTGACGCCCTCTGCAGTCACCGATATGTTGCGACAAAAAGGGGCGAATATCCATTTCGAAGGGGATGTTCGGCAGATTCCCGAGAAGGTCGATTTCGTGGTTTATACCCCCGCTGTTCCGAAGGATTTTGTGGAGTATCGCTATTTTGTGGAGAATAATACCCCGATGTACAAGCGTTCCCAGGTGCTGGGACATATCACCGACGAGTTAAGGACGCTGGCGGTGGCCGGCACGCACGGCAAAACCACCACCACCTCCATGATTTCGCATCTGCTTTGGCCTGAGGAACCGATGGCGGCGTTCATCGGCGGGATTGCCAAGAACCTGAACGACAACTATGTGTGCGCCCCCAACCCTCGCACCGCCGTGGTGGAAGCCGACGAGTTCGACCGCTCCTTCCTGACGTTGCATCCGGAAGTCTCGGTCATCACCTCCATGGATGCCGACCATTTGGACATCTACCGCGACGTGGAGGACTTGCGGGAAGCTTTCCGGCAGTTCGCCGCCCAGACTTCGCGCACGGTGTTGGTGCACGAGGCAGTGGCTCACCACATCACACAACCGAACAAAAAGACCTACGGTACGGGCGAGAATTGCGACTACCGTGCCTGTCATATTGAGTTTCGGCAGGAAGTTTCCTGTTTCGACTTACATACGCCTGCGGGCGAGATTAAGGGATTAGAGCTGCCGGCACATGGCATCTATAATGTATGTAATGCCACCGCCGCCGTTGCCGCTGTTTTGGAGGCGTTCCCGAAGATGTCGGAAGAATGCATCCGACAGAAAATCAGTACGTTTGCAGGAGTGAAACGCCGTTTCGACTATATTGTGCGGCGGCAGGATTTTGTCTATATCGACGACTACGCGCATCATCCCAACGAGATGCGCTCGTTCATCACGGCGGTGCGCGATATTTACCCTGGGAAAAGGATTTGTGGCGTTTTCCAGCCGCATCTTTACACACGCACCCGCGACTTCGCCGATGAGTTCGCCGACGCTCTCGATCTCCTCGACCAAACCATACTTCTGCCCATTTATCCCGCCCGGGAAAAACCCATAGCGGGCATCACCTCGGAGTTCCTGCTCCGGAAGATGACCATAGCAGACAAACATGTTCTCCAAAAAACGGAACTGTTGTCATACTTGCAGTCTCATCGTCCCGATGTGCTCCTCACCATCGGCGCCGGCGACATTGACCGCCTGGTCCCCGTGTTGGCTGCTGGCTTATAGTTGTTGGCTGTTAGCTGTTGGCTGTTAGCTGTTGATTACATTTATTGTAGATTTTATGTAAAAATCTCCTTTGTTACCAATGTGGTAAAAAAGGATGGTTATATAGTATGCTAGTAATAATAGGGTTTTTGCGTAAAACAAACACTAACAGCTAGATGTGAAAAAAAACATGAAAATAAATTAACAATAAAATGTAACTTTTTGTATTTTTGCAGAGTAAAATTGTATAATGCGTATTATGGAGTAAAGTATGCTGTGTTAATCGTTTGTTTACTAAAAACACATCCATACGGGATATAAAAAAGCGAAAATATAAAATGTATAAATATAAGATTATGGAAAAACTTTATTCATTCAAAAAACTGAATTTAGCTGGCCTCTTCACTTTTATAGTGATGATGGTCGGAATGCAGTTGGGCGCTTTTGCCCAAAGCTCGGATGATTGTATTGCTCCGGCGCAACCCATCCAGACATACTATTTCCTTACCACTCAGGATGGAGGAGCGAATTGGGACACAATGGCTATCAAGATCATCAAGAGCGGTGATGTTGTCCCGCATCCGGAGTTTAACATCATTGACTACAGTACCTTCGACTCTTGGTACACGGTGGATGATCCTGATATGTTCTCCGCGGCGAACAAGTTTGACGACAATAACTTTTCCACTCCGCAAATTTTTGACGAATCCGCGACGTTTTACTTGTACGCTTCCTACACCCTTGAAGTCTATCACGTGATTTTCATGGATGGTGTGAGTGACGACGCCCGTGTTTTCCGTGTGTGGGAGCGCGTTGCAGGCACGGAGAATCTGAATGCGAATGACGAGCGTGTCATTGTCAATGCCACCACTCGGTCTATCGGTTGGTATGATGGCCCGGATTTGACCACGTCCAATCAGGTTTCTGTTTTCACGATGCCTTCTCATGATATAACGCTCTACCCGGATATCAGGACTGGACATTGGTTGAAATTTGACAGTGACGGCGGCTCCTACGTGGAACCGGCTTTTTACCATGCCGATGCGAACACAGCGGAACCGGCCATCACTCCGGAACGCCCTGGCTATGATTTCAACGGATGGCTGAATGGTACAACCCCGTTCACTTTCGGAGCCACTATAGCACAGGATATCACTCTCACGGCAAGCTGGACCCCTACTAATGTGAAATACACGGTTATCTATTGGGTGGAGAACCCCGATGACGAGAACTACTCTTACAACAACTCCAGAACGGATTATGCTTCTGCAGGCACGACGATTACCTCTTTGCCTACAAATTTCACTAATCCGACGACCACCAATATTTCAGGTGGATTGGCTCAGTATGTGACTTTCTATTCTTACGATCCTGATGCGGAAACCTCTTCAACGAATGTTGAGGTAGCAGGCGATGGATCTTCGGTTATCAACCTGTATTACAAGAGAAAAACTTATACGATTAACTTTTACGAAAAGGCAAGCAATTATGACCGAGTGACTCTTTGGTACCAACCTTCTAGCCAGAGAGGCAATAATGCTCCTGCAACCACGGTGAGCGGTTCTCTGAAACAGTCGCTAACGGCCAAGTATGGTGCCAATATTTGGGACGAGTTCCAACAGAAGAAAAATGCCATTACCGGCAGCGTCACTATTTCGGGATACTATTACCAGAATTATAATACCTGGTATCATAGTAATAGTACGATAAATGGCAGCTACACAAATTCTTCATGGGTGGATATTAACAAGACGATCTATCAAAGTGGTGCCATTACTGTTTTGGAGAAGATGCCCGGTGCAAACATTGATTTAGTGCCTCGTATTATGCGAACAGATGTCAATAACGGCTATGTTCACACTTACCATTATTATACGGAGAATATTAACAGCACAGACAATCATAATACTTACCCCAACACTTCCAATACCAATTATACGGAAAGAAGTGCCAACAGCACCATTATTTCAAACTCAAGTGTTCACTTGTTGTACACAACCCAATACCCTGAATTGTCTGGTTTTACCAAATATAGTGCTCAATTGTCTGGCTTTAATAATGGTGGCTCTGGAACAGCTGCTGACCCATATTACAGAAATGGTTCTAATTCGAATACAGATATTAATTTGTTCTACATCCGTAATACTTACAACATCAAGTTCATGAATGGCGGTAACGAGGTTACTTCTTTGGCGATGACCCGTAAGTATGAACAGGTAATCGGCGAATTGACAGAACTGGACGGCGACCAAGCACCTGCCGGTAAGACGGACTTCACTTTCGGTGGATGGTACCAGAACGAATTGTGCGAGGGTGACCCCATCGATATCAATTCACTAATGCCTGCTTCCGACATTATCCTTTTCGCTAAATGGAACGCCCCGGATTACACAGCTACTATTCACTTGACCTCTTCCGCAACGGGTGAAACCCAAACTGTAGTGGTATATTATGGTGAGTTGGTTCCTAACGATGTTTTGACACATGCGCATCCTTGTCCTAACGCTGCACCCGCTGAGGGTTGGAACATCCAGAATGAAGACGGCTCTCTGACCTTGTTTGAGGGTACCATGAGAATATATCGTGACATCACCCTTGTTCCCTATTGTAGATTGGGTGACGAAGAGTACACCATCACCTATAACATGAACTGTGATGGTGCAACGGATGTCGTGGATAATAGCACGTATGCCAACGGTTCCAATCCTATGGTGCTCCCTCCGTCTCAGGATGCATGTGGCCATGATCACTTCCTGGGTTGGGAGGAAATCAGTGCCGAAGGCGATCATATCGTCCATGCTCCTTACAACGGTATATTTATGACGGAGGACAAGAACCTCACCGCTCTCTGGGGCTCCGGTACCGAACATACACATGTGGATATGGTGGAACATCACCCCTCTGGAGATGATGTGACCGCTTCCCTCGAAGTGGTGACTAACGGCACCACGGTGTTGGAGCTGCCCGCCACTTTTGAAAGAACTGGAACTGAAGGCCACGAGAACGACTGGTTCATTGGCTGGTCCCAGGATAGCGATGCTGAACTCGTCGAGTTCGCTCCCGGCGAGTCTGTGGTTCTCTCCTGCGACGCTACTGTTTACCCTGTTTGGATGCAGGTCACGCCGAATAACCTCGACCAGACTGTCTGTACAGGATACTCTATGGATTTGAACACGCTCGACGCTTTCACTATTTCAACAGATGATTACGTGCATGGCTCTTTGGAGAATATTGTTTCAAAAACATGGTCTATTACAAAGGACGGCGTGGAGTTCACGGATCACGACAATGGGAATATCACCAATGCCCAGCCCGGCGAATACTTGGTCTCGCTCACGCTTACGACGACCAAGGGATTGACAAAGACGTTTGAAGATCATATCACCTTGACCGTTATTGACGAGTTCACCCCGGTGTTCAACTTCTTCCCGACCGCTATTTGTGAAGATGCTGATGAGTATGAACTTCCTCTGGAATCGGACGAAGTGGTTGCCACCGAAGCCACCGCAGCTGCTCCTTCCGTGACTGGCACGTGGCACACTTCTGACGGTGCCACCGTCACCAGCATCCCCACGACTACGGCTGGTACTTTGACCCTCACTTTCGTGCCTGATGCGGGCCAGTGCGCTAGCTCGGTTACGAAAAAGGTTGTGGTGAACGAGCTTCCTGATGTTACTATTGACGGAGAAGAGAGCGTGGCCATCTGTGACGGCGAGACTGTCACCTTGACGGCAAGCGTGACGGTCACGGTGAACGAGCTTCCTGAGGTTCACATCAATACTGAGTTTGCAGAAATCTGCTCGGGTGGCACCGCCCAACTGACAGCCATTGGTGCTGAGAGCTATGTGTGGACCATTCCTGGCGAGGATCAGGTTGTCACGGACGATTACATCGAGGTCGAGAACCTGACCGAAACCACCGAATTCACGGTGACGGGCACGGATGAGAACGGCTGTACCGCCGAAGCTACCGCCACGGTCACGGTGAACCCGCTTCCTACGGTCACACTGACTGTTCCTACCACGGCTCAAGCTCTCTGTCCTAACCAAGGCACCTACGAGGTGAGCGCTACCGCTGCTAACGGCACGGCACCTTACACCTACGAATGGGCCGGCGCCACGGCGCAAGATAACGACAACTCCAAGGCCGATGTGGCACAAGAGGGCGAGAGCGACTGTGAGGAGGATGGCCATGAATACACCGTTTCTGTGGTGGTGACCGACGCCAACGGCTGCGCCAGCGCTGAAGCCGAAGAATCCTTCACGATCCAGATGGCTGCCGGTGGTATCACCATCGATGATGAGGGTGTGGATAATTCAATGGATATTACATGTCCAGCAGATGCGGACGTCCTTCCGACCAATTTCCCAGTAGTGACAGACGCCTGCGGAAACATATTGGAGAGACAAACCCCTGCAGTGAGCGAGATTCCTGCATGTGCTGGTGAAAATGGCAGTGTTGTGACCTACACCTATACCTATACCGACTGTGCGGAAGTCACATTTGAGGCCACTGCTGCATGCGACGGCGATATTACTTCTTCGACCCAGAATCCTGAAGCTGGTACTTTTGTGGACCAGACGGATGAGGAGCAGACCGTCGAGATTTCAGTGACTGTCGAGGACGAATGCGGTGCATCCAAAACCGAGACTACCACGGTGACGATTCCCGCCAAACCGACGGTGGACATCACCCCGAGCAGCACGACGGCTTGCTACGGCAGCGATGTTACACTGGAAGCCACCGAGGGTTTCCAGAACTACAGCTGGAATTACCACCAACTGATTTCAGCC
>CADADB010000017.1:21095-73725 GCA_902786595.1 uncultured Bacteroidota bacterium
GGCGAGATCGGCACCGTGACCATCACGGGCGATGACGAGGTCTGTGAAAACGGTGACGTCACACTGAGCGTTCCAGAGAGTGTCTCCTATATGTGGAGCACCCAGGCAACGACCCAATCCATCACGGTTTCGAAGATGACCGCCACCACCACCTTCTACGTGACGGTCACGGACGCCAGCGGTTGTGTCAGCGAAGGCGAGAAAGAGGTTGTGGTGAACCTGCTTCCCGATGTTACTATAGACAAGGAAGAGAGCGTGGCCATCTGTGACGGCGAGACTGTCACGTTGACGGCAAGCGGCGCGGAAACCTACGTGTGGAATGACGAGGACGCTACCGAGGGCGCAACCCTGACGGTTGACGCGGAAGGCACCTACACGGTGACGGGCACCGACGCCAACGGCTGCGAGAACACGGCAAGCGTGGCAATCACGGTGAACCCGCTGCCTGAGGTTAATATCAATAATGAGTTTGAGGAAATCTGTTCGGGTGGCACCGCCATACTGACAGCCATTGGTGCTGAGAGCTATGTGTGGAGCACTGGAGACGAGACTGAGATGATTACGGTCGAGAATCTGACCGAAACCACCGAATTCACGGTGACGGGGACGGATGAGAACGGCTGTACCGCCGAAGCTACCGCCACGGTCACGGTGAACCCGCTGCCGAACGTTACTGCATCGGCAAATCCGGCTACAATTTACTACGGTGGTACCTCTGAGCTGAGCGCTACCGGTGCTTCTACCTATTCCTGGAACGTTACCAATACAACGGTAAGCCCTGAGCAGACCACGACCTATACGGTTACCGGAACGGATGCCAACGGCTGTGAGAACACCGCTACTGTCACGGTGACGGTTCAAAATGCACAAGTCACCTTCAACCTCGACACCACCAAGGTGTATGACGGAACCGTGTTTGAGGTGACGACCGCAGATCTCCAGTCTCATATTACCGGCCTGCTGAATGGCCATGTGCTTGCCAGCGGCACCATCACTTCAGATGACTATGTGTATGGTAACTATACTTGCGCCGAAGGTGGCTTCAACGCTCCTGTCGAAGGTGTTGCCGTAAAGAGTGACTTCAGAATTGAGGATCAATCCGGTAATAACGTTACCGCTCACTATACCCCTGCCTTCCATGTCACTCTCCATATCTCGCAGCAACCTCTCACTGTTACCGCTGCCAGCGACAGCAAACAGTATGACGGTACCCCGCTGACCAATGCGACCTACACCTTTACCGGTTTGGTGGGCGGAGACGCACTCGTTGCACAAGTCACCGGTTCACGGACCGAGGTCGGTACTTCCAACAATCTGGTGGGCACTGTCACCATCACTCGCGGAAACAGAGATGTCACGGAAAGCTACGACATCACCAAGGTGAACGGCACACTGACCGTCATCGCCGCTGACATTGAATGCGAGGGTGTCACCTATCAAGGCCATGATTATCCCGCCGTTCAGATTGGTACTCAGTGCTGGTTGGCTGAGAACCTGCGCAATACCGTGTATGGTCCTGAGGAAACCACCGCCATTGAGAACTATGCGGCCTACAACAATGTCGAAGCCAATATGGAGAAATTCGGATACCTCTATACCTGGTATTCCGCAGTTGGCGTGGAAGAGAACAATAACGCTGAAGTTCCTGAAACTCTCGAAGGCACGAGCTTAGTGCAGGGTATCTGTCCTGAGGGCTGGGTTGTGCCGTCACAAACCGACTTCGATATCCTCTACCAATTCACGGCCAATGAGGAGCGTCGTCTCAGAGACATGAGCACGATGTACTGGATTCCGGGTGAACAGGGCGTGGAACCCAACTACCACTTCAACTCCCGCGCCGGTGGTTTCTACAACAGCGTGTCCGGACATTTCGAGCGTCTTCTCCTCGAAGACTACTACTGGACGAGCACTTCCGATCCGAACAGCACGGAAGTCACCTCTCCGACGAACGCTTACTATTGTAACAGCATCGACTTCAAGACCTCCAAGAAGGCCGACATGCGCAGCGTGCGTTGTATCAGCCAGCAGACCGCTTACGGTGCTCCCACAGAGACCGAAGAAGGTGAAGGCGACGAAGGCGACGGAGAATAAGACTTGAGACTTAAGATTTGATAATGAGGGGTGTCCGATGGGGCACCCCTTTTTTGTTGATCCTTAATGCTGAATGATGAATGCTGAATGACGATGAGACGATGAGGCGATGAGGCGATGAAACGATGAGACGATGAGGCTGGAACGTTCAGGCAGTTGTTAACGGTTTACGGGAGCAATAACCGGCCACGGCACCATTCCCCTTCTTTTAGAAGGGGTGCCCGAAGGGCGGGGTAGTGATATAGACAGATTGCCCGAAGGGCAGCCTTGTGAATTAAGAATTAAGAATTATGAATGCTGAATGCTGAATAGACGAATTTGAAATTTTAACTGTTAATTATTAATTAAGATTCAGAAAAATATTTTTACTTTTGTTGGCGTGTCGTAATAGAAAAAATGTATTTTTGCGGCGTTAATTTAAAAACCAAAAAAACGATAAGATAATGGAAAAAGAGAATCCCATCGAAGAGGCCCGCAGATATGTGGCCAATGCTGAGGAGGTGATCAAAAAATCCGGCTATGATCCTGAAACAAAGTCCTATTTGGACAGCAAGTACATAAAAACTGCTGGCAACATCCTGTGGCGCGGTTGCCTTATTGCCCTTGAGTCAATCTTCCATGTTCGCACAGGCAAGGGCCGACCCTCTATTGAAAAATATAGAGAAGCTGCCAAAAAACGTGACAAAAAACTGCTGCAACTCGTGAACAACGGATATGATGTTGTTCACCTTTCTATGGGCTATGACGGTGTTAAGAGCAAAAAGGTCTGTGATACCGGCTTCGAGCTCACCAACGACATTATCGACCACTGCGCGATGCTGTTGCCGGAACCGGTGTGCGCGTGACGATGAGGCGATGAGGCGATGAGGCAAAAGAAAGAATCTGTGCCGTTCGCGGAACAGTCCATAGGGCTGAAGGGTACGGTAGGAAAGCTTTCTTATTTGTTGATTTTCAGTGGCAGATAAATTGTGAAAGTGCTGCCTTTCCCTTCTTCGCTTTGCACCTCGATGCGGCCGTGATGCAGGTTCACGATTTTCTTCACGTAACCTAATCCAAGTCCGTAGCCCTTGACGTTGTGGATGTTACCATGCGGGACCCGGTAAAAATTGTCGAAAATCTTCCCGAGGGCGGTATGCGGTATGCCGATACCCTTGTCTGTGACCGAAATGATGAAATGCTTCTCGTCCGACAAGGTGTTCACCAGAATGTCAGGGCTGTCGGTGGAGTATTTGATGGCGTTTTCTATCAGATTGGTGATGCTGTTGGTGAGATGGGTTCGGTCACCGAAGAGCTGGAATTGGTCAGCGTTAAGCGCAACGGTCAGCGTCCCGTTCGACGAGCTGATCATCAAGGCGAAACTGTCGGTGATTTTCTGGATGAGTTCGTGCATGTTGATAAGCTCGATGTTCATCTTGATTTGGCCCTTCCTGAGCTGCGCTGTCTCCAAAACCGTGGTCACCATGTCTTTCAGACGGTTGTTCTCATCGTTGATAATCTCCACGTAGGAGCCGCGGATGTCTTCATCGCCCAGCATGGAAGGGTCGGCGAGCACCTCGCACGCTAACGAAATGGTCGCGATGGGGGTCTTGAATTCGTGTGTGACGTTGTTGATGAACTCGTCGGTCACCTCTGCGGTTTTTTTCTGGCGGTAAAGAGAATATAGTGCCACAAATGCGACTGTGAATGTGATGATGAAAAACACCAGAATCAGAATAATGATATTGCTCATTCGTTTGAGGACAATGCCGCGCACGGTCGGGAATTGGATGATCAAGTAGTGCGGTGAACTCACTTTCTCATTGTATTTTAACAGAAAGACGAACTCGCTGTTCAAAATCTTGTCGGGTTGAGTGTATTGCGGCCTGACCACAAAATCTGTAGTGAAAGCGTTGTAGAGGGCAAAATCAAACCGAGAGTCAATATTTTCATTTTTTAACTCTTCTGTGATGATGCGGCGCAAGGTACCCGCATTGAGTAGCTCCTTGGTGGCACTGTCTAGTTGGATGAGATTTATGTCTTTGATGTTGAAGGAGTTAGTGATGGCTTGAAGGTTGTTTGGACTCCAGGTTTCGTTGTAAAGTGGAAATTGGGTGCGGAAAGCGGCGGTGAAGAATTCCGTGTCGTTGGCGATGATACGGGAATCATTCTCTTGGAAGTATATGGTGGATTTGATGACCCCGATGGGTTGGTCATTGATGCTGTCGATGAGGAATTTGCGGGTTTGCTGGATGGAGATGACATTCGTGGTGTCAATGTCTTTTTTGTCCAGGTTGGCCGCCTCAATGCCGTCAAGGGCGCTGGTGTCGTTCTTGATGGTGGCGTCGATGCGGTTCACCACCTCGTTTCCCGCTGTCAGCACCTCGTTCACAAAGATACTCCGCTGCACCTTCTCGGCCTCCGTGTAAAGATAGAAAATGCCGATAATCAGCGGGATGGCGGAGAGCCCGACCAAGATGAACAGGGTGACGATGATGCGTTTTTTCATTTCTTTTGTGAACAGTGATTAGTGAACAGCAGTAAGTTGTTATAGTTATAGTTATTGTTATTGTTACAAGTAACAGTTTCTCGCAAGTGCAATAGCCAACAGCCAACAGCCAAAAGCTAACTGCCAACAGCTAACAGCCAGCGTAGCGTGTCGATGCCGTCGGGATAGTCGGATAGGGTGGGGGATTGGGCGCTTCCGAAAGGTTCCGCCCGGGTGATGTACGGATCCCGGCTTACAATGCATTGCAGGAGTTCGGAGTCGGCTTCCAATCGGCAGTTGACCGCTTCGATGTCGTCGTAGAATTCATAGTATATCATCCCGATGGGAGACGCATAGTTTTGATTTTCAACAAGGAGGAAGGTTCCGGCATCCATATAGGGGATTTGGTTCATCAGATGGACGGCCTTTTGGTATTCCAGATTGTTGTTGAACTGGTGATGCAGGGCAATGGGTTGGCTTTCCTGTGTTAAAATTTGCAAAAACGGTACGAAATCGTAGTTGCGCGGTACGAACAGCTTGGAAACGGAACGGCAGCCGAGTCCGAAATAGAGGTAGATGTCGTCGGCGAGGGCGCGTAGCTCGTCATCGCTTTCCGTTTCGTTGAGAACGGCCACGCTGTTGCGGTTCTTCCGCAGGATATGCGGGTATTCGCTGAAGTAGTAGTCGAAGTAGCGGGCGCTGTTGTTGCTTCCCGTGGCGATGATTGCGTCGAAATCAGCGACCCTCTCAACAAAAGAGATCCGTTCAGCGAATTGTGGCTCGATGCGGATCAGCTCTTGCGCAAGAATGGGCAGCAAGTGCTTGTCCTGGTGGGAGAGCTTTCCTTGATAGTCGTTGCCGCTGACAAGGATGCAGAAAAAGTCGTGGAAGGCCGCCATGGGGATATTGCCGGCAGAGATCACCGCAACACGTTTCCGAGGGGCAATCGCAGGCGCAACACCTTGGTATTTGGCGTAATACGCGTCCAACGCTTCAGACGTAAGCATTCGCGAGATGGCAGACAACGCATACCGGCAGAACTCCGGCGTGAACCAACTGTTCTCGCGGTACTGCCGCTCGATAGCTTCCCCGAAGGTGCTCTCCACCCATTGCGGGTCAGCGAGCTGTTGGCCTAATTGCTTGAATGCTTGGATGTTGGTGGTGAACATTAAGGGTTAAGGGTTAAGGGTTAAGGGTTAAGGGTTAAGGGTTAAGGGTTATGGGTTATGGGTTATTGAGTTGGTGATTAGTGATTAGTGATTGGTGATTAGTGATTGGTGACTGTAAAGCCCCATTCATCGTTTCATCGTCTCATCGCTTCATCGTCTCATCGCGTTACCGTTGCTACCACTTCGTCGAGAATTCTCTTTACCTCCGCTTCCGGGAATTGTTCGATAACCCCTTTTCCGACAAGCAGATCCATCACACGATGGGTTTCGTCGATGTCACGCTTGGCCAGTCTGTGGATTTCCTCGCGGGAGAGCGGTTTGCGGGCGAGTCCGGCTTTCACAGCGCATTCGCCTACGGCGGCGGCCACTTCGGGGAAGAGGTCGCTGTCCATCATGGTGGGCATGATGCGGTCGGGGGTGATGCCCTGCCGTTCGGCGAAGTCGGCGATGGCGTGCGCGGCGCAGACGGCCATCTCGTCGGTGATCTTGCGGGCGGCGACAAGCAGTGTGCCTTTCAGGATGGAGGGGAAGCAGACGGAGTTGTTGACCTGGTTGGGGAAGTCGCCACGGCCGGTCGCCACAATGTAGGCACCGGCGGCCTTGGCGGCGTGCGGGTAGATTTCCGGCACAGGGTTGGCGCATGCGAACACGATGGCCTTCTCCGCCATCAGTGAGACCCACTCCGGCTTGATAGTGTCAGGGCCGGGTTTGGAGAGCGCCACCAGGATATCCGCGTCCTTGAAGGCCTCCTCTTCGGTGTCAATGCACTTAGGGTTGGTTGTTTGGCAGAGTTTCCATTGCGGGTAGTAGCGCGGGTCGTTGGCGTAGCGTTCGCGATTCTTGTGCAACGCTCCCTTGCTGTCGAACAGGATGATGTTTTCGGGTTTCGCGCCGTCCTCCATCATCAGTCGGGCGATGCTGCAGTTGGCCGCGCCCGAACCGTAGAGCACAATCTTCACGTCCTCAAGGCGTTTGCCCACGATCTTGAGGGCGTTCAGCACACCTGCGAGGGTCACGCAGGCCGTGCCTTGCGCGTCGTCATGCCAGACGGGGATGTCGCATTCCTCGCGCAGCACGTCCAAGACGCGGAAGCAGTTGGGCTGCGAGATGTCTTCGAGGTTGATGGCCCCGAAACTCGGCTGTACCATCTTCACGAAGTCGATGATCTTGTCGGGTTGGTGCTCGCCGTTCTCATCGCGGCTGTCGATGCAGAGCGCGGTGGCGTCTATTCCGCCCAAGTATTTCATTATAAGTGCCTTGCCTTCCATAACACCGAGTCCGCCGGGAGGTGTGCAGTCGCCGTCACCCAACACACGGGTGCTGTCGCTGACCACCGCCACCATGTTGGAACGGTTGCTGAGTTCGAACGAACGGTCGTTGTCATCGCGGATGGTGGTCGATATGGCGGAAACGCCTGGCGTGTACCATGCGTTGAACCAGTTCAAACTCTCTATCGGCACTTTGGGCAGCGTGCTCATTTTTCCATGATAATACTCATGGGCAAATAAAGACAACTGTTTGTAAAACAATGTTTTGGCTTTAGCTTTCTGCGCCTCGTCAAAGGATTTCGGGAAGAGGTCGTCAAGGTGTTCGATACTGTTACTCATACAATATTATTTTATGCGGCAAAGATAGCATTTTTTGCGGTTTGCGATTAAATCCGCAAATCGCAAATCGCAAACCGTAAATCGTAAAAAAATGTATCTTTGCGCCCATTTTAAAAATATTATGAAAAGATATTGTTTTGTGCTTTTGGTTTTAGGCCTTTTGGTGAATATGTTGTTCGCCCAGGCACCCACGAAATTGCAAGTTTCCCTCTTGAACAATCATTTTGAACAAGTGAATCTGACCAGTGCATACGGCAGTTCGCAGACCAGCTATGCTCATTCAGACATTAAGGATGACAAGTTCAATATGACGGTCAGTCTTCCCAACGACATCTATAAGCTCGATTTCGGCAACGGCTCTTCGATGCTGTTGGTTATCAACCCGGGCGAGTCCGTGAATATGACGTTGGATGCGGAAAATCTCCAGCAGATAGTGTCTGTGACGGGTTCGGAAACGATGGGTAATGTCATGGAGATGTCCTATCTGGCTCTTCATCGGAAAGCGGCTTTGGACAGCATCAACCAGGAGCTCCAGAACGACAAGGACAAGCAGTACTGGTCTGATTTCGCCCAGAAATTCAACCTGTACCGGCAGACTAACGACGATGTGGACAATTATCTTCTGTCAGCATTCGACAATCTGGATACCCTTTACCGTATCTATTCAAGAGAGTTGTCCAATGGGAAGCTGAAGGGCAGCTCAGTGTTTGAATGTGCAGATGCGGCTAACAGGATGATGAAGAAAACGGAGATAGACTACACGCCGTTCGCAAATTATCAGGAGAATGTCTCCCGCTATTACTCATTTTCAGGGCCGAGAGTTGCAGATGCACAAGATTTTTACCGTGTCTTTGACCAGTATCAGTCAGATTTGCAGAACAGGCATCAAGTAGCGCAAGATGCTATAGGGACGTTGATGCCGAAAATTCGTGAACTGTTGGCGGAGAAGGATTCTCTGGCCTATAATAATCTTTGGGACAAGAAAGGAAATCAGTCCAAATGGGCGTATCGGGTGCTGGCGGAACTGTATCCATCTTTGCAGCAGGCCGTAGGGCAGAAGGCGGCATACGAGTCATTCATGAAGAATGACAAGCAGAATGCGAACCTGCTGGTCAGCCAGTCGCAGGGGAATGTCTCCAAGGTGGTCCAAAAATATCAGGAGGCCTATAATGGAATCGATGCTTACTTGACCTCTCAACTGAAAGAAGCCATCAAAGCCAACAAACAAGATATCTGTGTCCTGATGTTCCTGGATATGTTCCCGAGAGAACAGAATGCCGCGTTGCACAATGAGGTGATTACGGCGTTACACGAGAAGTATCCCGATCATTTGATTGTGAAAGACCGTTGGGGCTATATGAACTCTCCTGCTTCGAAGGTGACCATCGGTGCCATTGCCCCGGATCTTGAATTTCCGGATCCCGATGGCAAGATGCGCAAACTCTCCGATTTGCGCGGCAAGGTGGTGTTGCTGGACTTCTGGGCCTCATGGTGCGGACCGTGCCGTCGCGAGAACCCCAATGTGACCCGCATATACAGCCAATATCACGACAAGGGTTTTGAGGTGTTCAGTGTCTCGTTGGACAGTGACGCCGCTTCATGGAAGCGGGCTATTGAGGCCGATAAGCTGGTGTGGCCCAACCATGTGAGCGATCTCAAGAAATGGCAGTCCAAAGCTGCGGCCATCTACGGGGTGCGTTCCATCCCATCCACGTTCCTCTTGGACAAGGAGGGTCGCATCGTGCAGCGCGACTTGAGAGGTGCCGACCTCGAAAGAGCTGTCAAACAGCTGGTTGAACAATAACAGAAGAGACGGTGTGCACACCGTCTCCACAAGGAATACAAGGCGTGGATTGATTTCTGCGCCTTTTTTTGTGCGTAAAAAAAAGTGCAAAAAAAAACAACAGAAAAATTTCTGTTGTTTCTTAATAATCACCTAATGTTATGAAAAAAACAAATTTGTTTGGAGCGGAAAACGGGACTCGAACCCGCCACCTACAGCTTGGAAGGCTGTCGCTCTACCGGATGAGCTACTTCCGCATAAAAAAAACAAGTGGGAGAGGAAGGATTCGAACCTCCGAAGGCTTAGCCAGCAGATTTACAGTCTGTCCCATTTGACCGCTCTGGAACTCTCCCATCGTTGTTTCACTTATGCCTGGAGCCGATAGTCGGACTTGAACCAACGACCGGCTGATTACAAATCAGCTGCTCTACCAACTGAGCTATATCGGCATAATTTTCAATGAACGCCTCATCGTTTTTGCGGTGGCAAAGATACTATTTTTTTTATACGAAGACACATTATGGGATAATTTTTTTTCAATTAATTGTAATCGTCTGTAAATCAATATTGTAAAGCATGGTTTTTATGTGGCGAATAAGGGGTGATCGGAGGAAAAATGAGCTTTTGAGTGATGTGTTTGGATGTAGTTTTGGAAGAAATGTGCGTTTGGGCTGCAAAAAACGCAGGAGGGGCTTGCGTTGGACTGGCAATAATATGAATGTGGAAAACGTGTTGATTCTTTAAAAATTGAATACGTGCGCCGTATCAAAAAAAAATGTATTTTTGCCGCCTATTTCAAAATCAAATGCTATGTCAGAAATTTTACAAAAAGTACAATCGATTATTGCCGACAAATTAAGTGTCGATGTGGCTGATGTGACGCCCGAAAAGAGTTTCACTAACGATTTGGGTGCTGATTCGCTGGACACGGTCGAGCTGATTATGGAATTTGAGAATGCATTTGGCATTAAATTTCCTGAAGAAGATGCAGAGAAAATCGCCACAGTAGGCGATGCAGTTGCTTACATCGAAAATCTTCTTGCAAACAAGTAGAATATTTCAGTTTACAAAAATACGTTTGTGATGAACCTCAAACGCGTTGTTGTAACAGGCATTGGCGCCTTAACGCCAATAGGAAATAATGTGGCTGAGTACTGGGGGAACCTCTTGAAAGGTAAGTCCGGTGCCGGCCACATTACTTATTTTGACACGGCGAAGTTCAAGACGAAATTTGCCTGTCAGTTAAAGGATTACAATCCTTTGGACCATTTCACCCCGAAAGAACTTTCGAAGCTTGACCGTTGCGCACAATACGCGCTGATTACCACGGACGAAGCTGTTCGTGACGCCGGCATCGATTGGGCGCGCGTGGACAAAGAGAGGGTGGGAGTGGTCTTTGGAACCGGGATCGGCGGACTGACCTCCTCCGAGGAGGCGGTGCAGCAGTTCATGCTCCAGGACAGGGAGCCCCGCTTCAGCCCGTTCCACCTTTTGAGGGTGTTGGCCAACACTGTTTCCGGAAATATAGCCCTGAAATACGGTTTGGAAGGCCCTTGTTATATCACGACTTCCGCATGCGCCTCTTCGGCCAATGCCATTGGCGATGCCTGTTACGCGATCGCGTTGGGCAAGTCGGACATGATTGTCACGGGTGGCACGGAGTCGGCCATCATCGAGTTGGCCGTTGGCGGATTCAACGCCATGCGAGCCCTCTCCACGCGAAATGACGACCCCGAACATGCCAGTCGCCCGTTCGACAAGGACCGCGACGGTTTTGTCATGGGCGAGGGTGCGGCCACGCTGATTCTGGAGAGCGAGGAACACGCCAAGGCGCGCGGCGCACGCATATACGCGGAAGTGGTCGGAGTGGGCATGACCGCCGACAACTACCATATCGCAGCCCCGAACCCGTCGGGAAGAGCCGCCATGCTTTCCATGCGTAACGCTTTGAAAAGCGCGGACTTGAAACCCGAGGATGTCGATTATATCAACACGCACGGGACATCCACCCCGTTAGGGGATTTGTCGGAGTGTCGCGCCATTGAGCAGCTTTTCGGGGATCATGCTCCCAAAATCGCCATCAATTCCACCAAATCCATGATCGGCCATCTGTTAGGTGCAGGTCCGGCGGTTGAAACGGTGGCCATATTGTGCTCCATGCGCGACAATCTCATTCACCCGACCATCAATCTGCAGCATCTGGACCCGCTTTTGCCTGCAAACTGGAATTTTGTGCCGAATGAGGCCATCTCCAAGGAGGTGAATGTGGCGATGTCCAATTCGTTTGGCTTTGGCGGTCACAATGTTTCTTTGTTGTACGTGAAATATAGGGAGTGAGTTATGAACTTGACGGATAAGCAGATTCGATCATACTTTAAAAATATTTTCGGATTCAGGGTTCGTCACGTTGGCTTGTTCCGCACGGCTTTGCTTCACAAATCCGCCACCGAAGTCTCTGCTATCGGCAACCGGGAAAACAACGAGCGTTTGGAATTTCTCGGAGATGCGGTCTTGGGCACAATAGTCGCTGATTTCCTGTGCCACAAGTACCCTTCCGAACCGGAAGGCGTGCTCACGCAGATGCGTTCCAAATTGGTGAACCGTCAGCGGTTGAGTGATTTGGCCAGGAAACTGGGTTTGCACGATATCACCACTACATCAGGCCACATTGTGTCGAAAACTGTCCCCGGCAACACTTTTGAGGCCGTGGTGGGCGCCATTTATCGCGACCAGGGCTATAAGAAGACAGCCCATATTCTCATCGACCACATATTTTTAATCCATTTGGATATTGATGCCGTGTTTGCCGAAAATACGGATTACAAAAGCAGTCTCCTGATTTGGGCGCAGCGTCACCACCACAAATTGGTGTTTACCCACGAGTCGGAACCGGACAGGGAGCGTGATTTGTTCCGCGCTTATATCGACCTTGACGATCAGCGGATTTCCGAAGCGGTCGGCAGTTCAGTGAAGTCGGCGGAGCAACGCGCCTCGGAGATCGCATTAGCGGCCCTCGAACAGTAGAGACGTTTCCTGAAACGTCTCAAAAACGGTAAATCCATCCTTCTGTGTGTATTCGTATTTTATGTACCTTTGCACGTTTTTTGAATTCGTGTTATGAGAAAGATAATATTGACCACATTATTATATATGCTGTGCCTGCTGGCTCCGGCGCAACAGATTGCCTTGCTGAAATATAACGGCGGCGGTGACTGGTACGCCAACCCGACTTCGCTGCCGAACCTGATCAAGTTCTGCAACCAGAATCTGGGCATGTCGCTGGAGGCCAAACCCGCCACTGTGGAGGTGGGCAGCGCGGACCTCTTCCGCTATCCGTTTGTCCACATGACCGGTCATGGCAACGTGGCGTTCACGGACGCCGAGGCCGAGAACCTGCGCAACTACCTGATAGCCGGTGGTTTCCTGCATGCGGACGACAACTACGGAATGTCGCCCTATATTCGTGCGCAGATGAAGAAGGTGTTTCCAGAACTGGAGCTGGTGGAGCTGCCTTATAATCACCCTATCTTCCACCAGAAGTACAACTTCCCGAACGGTCTGCCCAAAATCCACGAGCACGACAACAAGCCGCCGCAAGCTTTCGCCCTCTTCTGGGAGGGGCGCATGGTCTTCCTCTTTACCTACGAGTGCGACCTCGGCGATGGCTGGGAGGACTTCGTCGTCCACAAGGACTCAGAAGCTACCCGTACCAAAGCGTTGCAGATGGGCGCGAACATTTTGCAGTATGTGTTTTCGAATTAAGAATGAAGAATGCAAAATGAAGAATATTCCCTGAGCAGTCCCGTCAGGGACAAGAGCTTGGTAGCGCATGGATAACCGATGAAAGAATGATGAATATGAGAAGAGTTTTTGTTACAATATTTTGTTTTTTAGGATGTTGTGGCATGATAAATGCCCAAAAAGACACCACAACGGTCATTTCCTACAATATCCGTTACAACAACCCTGGCGATGGCGACAATATTTGGGACAACCGAAAGGATTGCTCCGTCACCATGGTGAAAATGGAACGGCCCGATTTCCTCTGCGTGCAAGAGGCCTATTTCGTGCAGTTGGACTATTTGCTGAAGAATCTTCCTGATTATGAGTATATTGGCGTTGGTCGTGACGATGGCAAGAAGGGTGGGGAGCACATGGCCATCCTATATCGCAAGGATCGCTTCGAGGTCGTGGCGCATGGCGATTTCTGGCTGAGCGAGACGCCGGATGTCTGTTCGCGGGGCTGGGATGCCGCCTGTCACCGTATCGTGACGTGGGGCTACTTCCGCAACAAGCAGACAGGGAAGCACTTATACTGCTTTAACACGCATCTGGATCACGTAGGCGAGGTGGCTCGTCGTGAGTCGGTGAAACTTATCACTCAGCGTATCAAAGAGATCGTGAAGGACAAGAAAGCTCCCATTTTCCTCACTGGCGACTTTAACTCCGACATCAGCAGTGACATTTTCGCCCCGTTGAAGAAGGTGTTGAAGCAGGCCCGCAAGGATGCGCCCGTCACCGACAACAAAGGCACCTACAACGGCTGGGGCTCCGCCGCCAACATCTTCGTCATTGACCATATCTTCTACAAAAATGCCAAACCGATGATTTTCAAGACTCTGGACAGCGACAAATACGGACGTTCGCTGATTTCGGACCATTATCCGATTAAGGGAGTCTTTTTTAATTAAGAATTAAGAATTAAGAATGATGAATGTTGAATGCTGAATGCTGAATTATGAATTAATATAGTGTAGTATTTTCAAAATTATAGCGTCTAACTATAAAAACAAACCCTTTGGGCCTTAACCCTTAACCCTTAGACCTTAACCCTTAGACCTTAAACCAATATGGAACGAACCTTCAACAATCAGCCGGCCGGAAAGACGGCTCTCAAATGGACTTTGCGGGGCATTGCCATCTTCTTTGCTCTTCTGGTCGTTTTTTCTTCTTTTTATACGGTGAAATCGACCGAGCGGGGCGTGCTCTCCACTTTCGGGCGGATTCAGGACCGCGTGATCGGCGACGGTCTGCATTTCAAGATCCCGTTTGTGCAAACGGTGAAACATGTGAACATCCAGCAGAAGAAGTTCGACGGCAAGGAGAACAGCTACACCCGCGATGTGCAGACTTCTGAGGTGGACTACACCATTAACTACGACCTGGTGAAGGATAATGTCGCCAAGTTGATGAAGAACGTGGGCGAAGATTACCACAACCGCATCGTGGTGCCTTACGTCCGCAGTGCGTTGAAGGAGAGCTTCGGCAATTTCGCTGCCACGCATATTGTGGAGAATCGCGACAAGGTGCGCCGCCAGATCGAGGACAAGCTCCGCGAGACTTTGAGCAAGGAGTATTTCACGAACATCCACTTCCAGCTGGTGAACATCGACTTCGATGATCAGTTCGAGACGGCCATCAAAGAGAAGCAGGTGGCTGAGCAGAACGCGTTGAAAGCCAAGAATGTAACTGTCCAGATTGAGGAGCAAGCCAAGCAGACGCGCATCAAGGCGGAAGCAGAGGCCGAGGCCATGCGCATCAAGGCCACCGCTTTGGAACGCAACCAGAAGCTCGTGGAGTACGAGGCCGTGCAGAAATGGAACGGCGAGCTGCCGCAATATGTGGGCAGCGGCTCGATTCCGTTCATTAATATCAAATAAAAAGGATTTTACGAAGCTTCGGCGAGGACAACCGTTCCTTTGCCCGCGTCCATCCTGATGCGGTCGCCGTTTTTCAGCAGTTTGGTGGCCCCTTTCATGTTGACAATCGCGGGCAATCCGTACTCACGCGCCACGACCGCTCCGTGAGACAAGGACGATCCGATTTCGGTGATCATGCCGTTTACGATCGAGTAGTACGGCGTCCAGCCGATATCCGTGAACCGCGCCACCATGATTTCCCCTTTTTGTAGTTTGTTGGCATCGTCGATGGAATAAACGACGCGCACAATTCCCTCGCATTCCCCGTTGGAGACGGGAACACCCTTCATCACACCGTCATTTTGTCCCACATCGAAGACATCCGCTGTGGGCTTTCCGATATAAATATCGTCAAATGAGAGGTTTTCCTGAATGGCGTATGCTTTTCGTCTTCTCTCGGCAACGGCGAGTAGGGTAGTGTCACCGTCAATGAGCTTGCCGATCTCCGTATGCGTCAGAAAGTAGATCAAATCCGTGTCAGTCAAGATATTGGCAGTCATCATCAGTTCGGCCAGGCGTGCGTACTGCTGTTTGAAAAGGTCGATGATTTGGATCAACTGTGATTTTGTGTATTCGCGATCCACCACCGCTTGTCTGGCCCTCTTGGCAAAAATGATGGAAGCCCGTTTTAACAGAGGGTTCCGGATAAAGGCAAATTCTTTACGAAGGTCTATCTTTTCTTCGCTTTGAACGAGCTTCATCGGTGAATTGATGATGCTCTGCAGGTAATTCATCAGCGGGAGTTCGTCTTCTCTCCATGGTTTGTTCCTCATCTCCGCCTCCTTGATGCAGCGGTGGCCGTGACGCGCCAGAAAATCCTGGTACTTAGCGTTGGTCTCTGCGTCGTTTTTAATGAATTCAAGCAATTCGCCAGCACGGAAATCCACGGCTTTGGGCTCGCGCTTTTTGATTAACGCCGCCATCTCCTGCAAACACGAGAGAATATCGGCACTCTCGATGTTGGGAATGTTGGTCAGCAGATGCGATAGGAAGGACTGATACCTCTTTTTGTCCGGGAAATACTTGTCAAGCATCATGTACAGGGTGCTGGTGGCGCTGCCGGAAGACGAGGAGGAAGCGTAATGGTAGATGAGACTCTCGTCCAAATAGGCGAGATTGTAGTCGATGCTCCGATATAGTTCTTGGTATGAAGAGGTTTCCGTGAAGTGTACTTTGGTCAGCATCGCGTCGAAACGCTTCATCGCGCGCCTGCCGGACATCACATAGCGCAGGAATTTCACGGAATTGATGCAGCGGACTATCGGATTGGAGAACTTGGCGGTGATGGGAGGGTAGTCGTGGTATTCACCCATGATGGACAGGTTCATCGACTGCGGATTGGCGATTCCGACCTTCGCGTACATGTTGTAAAGCAGGTTCATGTCGAAGAACAGATGACCCGATATGGAGGAAATCAGCCGCAACGGTTTTTCTTCGTATGGAGAGCTATATACACCGGCTTTGTAGAGCATATAACGCATGCCGTAGTCGATGGCTTTCGCAGAGGTGGACAGCGTCAGTGGTGTGACGGCTCCCGGCATCATCTCTCCCACATTTCGTTTGGTAAAGAGATGTCCGCTCAAGTCATCGTCGCGGTCAAATTCTTCAATGTCAATGATTTCTGTCGTGATGGGGCGCATTTGCAGCAGGTAGAGCTGTCTGTTGTGGATGGCCCATTCCAGATCCATCTCCCCATCAAAAGCAGTCCGGACTTTCTTCCCGGTCTCATAGAGCCGTTTGATCTCGTCTTCGTTGAGCAAGTCGTCGCTGCAAGGACGGTAATATTTGCGGGATATCTCGTAGCGGTGGGCGGTGACCTGACCGGAAACCAGATTCTCGCCCTGTCCGCTGACCGCTTCAATGAGGATGGCTGACCCGTTGTTCGGACCGGCAGTGAAAAGCACCCCCGCCTTGTCGCTGTCAATCATCTCCTGGACGACGATGTTCATCGTGCCCTGTTTCAACTCGAAGTGGCGGGCGTAATCCTCCACGCGGCGGGAATTCAGGGACTCCAAGCATTTCTTGACGCTTTCCATCAGATGGGAATGGTCCACGAACAGGCAAGTCTCATATTGTCCGGCATTCGAGGCCGATGATTGATCCTCGTTGGAGGCGGACGAGCGCACCGACACTTTTTCTGCTTTCATGGCGTCAAAGGCTTGATAAATTGCCTCTTCGTCAATTTGGTCCGTGTTGGTGATGACGAACCCTTTGGGAACGGTGAATCCGTGCCGAACCAACATGTCCAGACCTTTCGCTTTCCCTCCAACGGATGGATAAATCTCTTCCGGTAATTGTCCTAACTGGTAAATTTTCATCGTATTATTTTCTTTAATTCTCTTTGATTGAAATAACGGTTGCGGTCGGCGTTGAAGCCGATTTCCAGAATGCCGCGACAGGTTTTGCCGTCGATGGTGAATTCCGCGATGTTCTCGTGCAGAATATATTGGCCTTCCTGAAAATGGTACGTGACTCCCGTCAAGAACTTCACTTCAACGGGAATCGTTCTGGAATCGTCCAGTTTCATGCGAAAAGCCAGTTCGTGGGGAATAGTCCCTTGGTTAATTCGCTGAAAATCCAGATCTGCCTGCAACATGAAATGCAGCTTGGTTTTGTCTCGGTAATGCCCTACCTCCAGGACGCTCATCACGGGATAAGATACTAAGGAGTAGTTGAGCTGTTGATTTTGGGAAACGGCCATCAGCCAGAGGTGGTTGTTCATATAGTTCCAGTCTCGCTTCCCGAAGGAATGGTCGCGTACGCACGGCAGACGGAAATCTGTGGTATTGCCGTTCAGCGTCAGTTGGCCTTCCAGCACGCCTTCCTGCTCATAGTGGCATTGTCCGCTGACGTTTTGCAGCTGGCCGAAAAACGATTTGCTCCATTTATCGTTGGCAATCCCTGTAGCCATTCTTTCTGCCGGCATATCGCTCGTGAAATCAATGGGTTTCTGCCTGCCAACAAAGGTTGCGTGAAGGCATGCCTCGTCGGTCTCATTCAGTTTTCCTTGATAAGTAACAGTCCAGTTGTCCCCGTTTTTTTCCACCTGGATGGGGGATGCACCGACAGGGAAATATTCCTGTTGCAAGGTATAAATCTTACCGTCTATATAGACGGCGAACCAGGTTTCCTCCGAATGAACCCTCTTTCCCAGACGGGCAAAGACGGACATTTTCTCGTCGTGGGCCGAAAAATAGTAGGAATTGTTCAGCATCGCGTCCGTTTCACCTTCGAGGAAAAAGTTCTCGGCATAGTGGTAATCAAACGGTTTTTGTTTGTTCCGTTTGGTCAATGCCTGGCACATGATTCGCTTTTTGAAACCGTAAAACATAATCTAAAATTAAGACGCTGCAAATCTAATAAAAATCCGTATTAAATTTTAAGTTTTTTTAAGAATTGTATTTAGTTAAAAATCAAATTGTTATTTGTCTTAATTTGATTTTTGAAGAAAAAATAACTCCTCGTTTTGGTCTCATTTTTCGCACCCGTTGAAGCGGATGCGCGGAGAATGACTTATGAATTAAAAAAAACAAAAGAACTCATGCGACAAAACAAAAATATTGGCACGATGACAATCCATAATAAATTGTATATTTGCCTCGTTATATCTTCAGCTTCTGTTTGACGAATTTCGCAGGGACTGGAGGTGTGGCGTGAAAAAATATAAGAATAGTATCATCCAATAATTCAAATAATTATGAAAAAGAGTATTTTAATCATCTTGACCCTTGTAGCCCTGGTAATGTGCGGCTGCGAGCAAAATCCAAACAACCCTGGCGGCAACAATAACCCTGGGGGCAACAACAACACCGACGAACCATCCATCGACATCACGCCCTATTTGGGCAAATACTTGATGACCCGCCACACCGAGCTCTCCATCAATGTGCTCAACATGTTTTCTTTCCCGCTCGACAAAGACCTTGATGTTGAAGTGGTCACCGTCAAAAGCGACCCCACTGTCGAAAACGGCATCATTCTCAGCAATAACGACGCTCTGTATCTGCGCGGTATTGTCGATACCGACGGTCTCCATCTTCAAAACGACACTGTCCTTCTCGTAATAGATACCACCATCGCAAACTACCCCCTCAACTTCGGTGTCAGTGTCTGCATGACCCATCCCACCATCCAACCACCTGTAAACGGCGTTATGGAATGGACCAGCATTGCAACCGGTAGCGCCTCCACCACCGTACTTGGCATTCCCATCAACGCCACCCTCACTGGTGACATGCGCTATAGGACAGTCTGGAGCAACTAAGCTTCTGATTTGTGTCCAGAAAGTTCATTTTTGCATACGATAAAAAAACCGCCGTAAGTCACAAACTTACGGCGGTTTTTTCGCGGAAAGTACAGGATTCGAACCTGTGAGAGCTTTTACACCCTGGCGGTTTTCGAAACCGCTGCCTTCAGCCGCTCGGCCAACTTTCCTTTCTCAAAAGAGCGCGCAAAAATACATTTTTTTTCGGTATCTCTGAGGATACATGGTTCTTTTTTTCTTTTTCGTTTTTAAGGCAAAAGGCAATAGGCAATAGTGAACAGTGAATGGAGAATAGTTTAAGTCTAAGTCATTTGTCAATGTTTAAAAGCCAAAAGCTAACAGCTAACAGCAAAAACGCAGTTCCGGAAAAGTCCGGAACTGCGTTTTTAGTTAATAATTCCGAAAAACGGACTACTTCACATTCTTCAGCACCTCCACGAGGAAGTCGTAGAATTTGCCGACGCTCTCGATGTTGACGCGCTCGACGGGGGAGTGCGGGTGCTCGATGGTCGGGCCGAAGGAGACCATGTCCCAGTCGGGATAGCAGACTCCGAAGAGGCCGCATTCCAGACCGGCGTGGATGGCCATCACTTTGGGTTCGTTGCCGTATTTCTCCTTATAGACCTTCATGCAGGTGCTCATGATCGGGCTCTGCATGTTGGGGTTCCAACCGGGATAGGCGCCGGTGAGCTCGATGCCGCATTCGGCCAGTTCGGCGATGGCGACCATCTTCTCGCCCAGGGCCTCTTTCGCGCTGTTCACGCTGCTGCGCAACAGGCACTTGGCACTCATCTCACCGTTCTCGGCGACGAAGTTGGCTAAGTTGTTGGAGGTCTCCACCAAACCGGGCATGGAGTCGCTCATGCGCTGCACACCGTTCGGGATGGCGAAAATCATGTTCAGGAACTGGCAAAGGGCTTTGGGCTCGATGACCTGTGCGGGAGCATCGACAGCCGTCACGGTAAGGCTGAGACCTTCCTCGGTGAGGGCGAACTCTTTCTTCACGACCGTTTCGAACTCTTTGGCAAAGGCCTCGAATTCAGCAGCTTTCGCAGCGGGAACGGTCAAGATGGCCGTGGCCTCGCGCGGGATGGCGTTGCGCAGACCGCCGCCGTTGATGCAGGCGACGCAGCCGCCGAAGTCGCGGACCACCTTCTGCAGGAAGCGCGTGGCGATCTTGTTGGCGTTGGCGCGACCGAGGTTGATGTCCATGCCGGAGTGACCGCCGTGCAGACCCGTGATGAAGAGTTTGTAGCCCTTCATGCCGGCGGGCGTGGCCACGGTGGTGTAGGTGCGGTGGAAGTTGGCGTCCAGACCGCCGGCGCAGCCCACGTAGAGCTCGCCTTCCGTCTCGGAGTCAAGGTTGATGAGGATCTTGCCCTTCACGAAACCGGGTTTCAGACCGAAAGCGCCGGTCATGCCGGTCTCTTCGTCGATGGTGACGAGCACCTCGATGGGTCCGTGTTGGCAGTTGGGGTCGGTGATGGCGGCCAGAGCGGCGGCCACGCCGATGCCGTCGTCAGCACCCAGAGTGGTCTTGTTGGCGCGCACCCAGCCGTTGTCGATGATCGGCTCGATGGGGTCGGTCAGGAAGTTGTGTGCCTTGTCGCTGTCGGCTTGCGGCACCATGTCGCAGTGGGCCTGCAGCACGACGGGCGTGCGGTTTTCGAAGCCAGGAGTGGCGGGGACGGTGAACAGCAGGTTGCCGGTCTCGTCTTGCACCACGGGGATGTTGTTCTCTTTAGCCCATTCTTTGTACCATTTCACCACGGCAGTCTCGTGCTTGGAAGGGTGGGGGGCGTCACAAATGTGTCCGAAGATGTCCCATAATCCTTTGGGATACAGATTCAAAAGTTCTTGATTCATTGTAATATTGTTTAAGTTTACAAATATTGATTGTCCATTCTCAAAAGAACCCGCAAAGGTAATAATTTTTTTGATAAACTTGGTTGCAAAACCTAATGCTTGAACTTGAGTGTAAAGGAAAGTGATTTATACAGTCGCCACTTCAGCTTTCTTTTTTGGAGAAAACCAAGTGGTCATATTTCTTATGGAATTGAACCGGGAGATGACCGTCTCTTTTCCCCTCGCTGTCTGCAGGTTGTATCGCGCCTGCATGTTCAACCAATGTTCCGCAGGCGTGCCTAACGCGGCCTCTATCAAAATGGCGAAATCTGCAGTTATGGATCTCTTTCCGTTCAAAATCTCGTTCAACATAGTATATGATACCTCAATGGCTTTTGCGAATTCCTTTTGCGTGATTCCTCTTGACTCCAGTTCCTCCTTTAACATCTCTCCAGGATGAATGGCTATGTATGAAAAACCTAAATTACTCATAAATCCCTTATTTATAATGATTTGTTATATCCAAAATATTACATACTGTTATTGTCGTCTTTTCTTTCTGTTCTACCTTGAACACCAATCTGTACTTATGATCAATTCGAATAGAGGACAGGTCAGCTTTATCGCCACTCAAGACTTCGTAGTTCAGTGAGTTCAAAACAAAGAGTGATTCAATATTAGGCGCATCTGCTAAAGTGATGATACGTTTTACATAATTCCGCACCACTTTTGGTTGAAAACGATGCTTTTTGTCCGAGCACTTTCCGTTGTAATAGAGTTCTGATAGATAATCTTTGTCAAAATGAATTTCCATGACTTCTTCGCGGCAAAAATACAATTTTATTTTGAAATTCACCAAAATAGTGAATTTTTTTGGTTTTACAGGTTAACTGACTGATTGATTGAAATAAAGATTCTCTTCTTCGGGAAACAATTTTGTTTATCAACTTCTAATATGCATATCATTATTTTTATGTTTTAATGATTAAAATGATATGGCAAATATACAACACCAGAAGGCGTTTGTCAAGGGCTTCGCTAAATAATTTTTGATGTTCAAAACCAGAATAATACGGAATATTTTAACAATTGAAATTTTAATTGTTAAGTTTTTGGCGTGGTTTTTCGCAGGATTACGCAAGTTGCTACCGCAAATCGAGCATGCGCACCACTGTGTTTTTCTTCCCCAACTCGTGTTTCACGAATATTATGTATCTTTGCAGTCTCAAATTTTACCCAATGACTCCAGAAGAACGAAACCGCATAATTGCCTTGGTGAAACGGGAGGTGGTGCCCGCCATTGGCTGTACCGAGCCGATGGCCGTGGCGCTGGCCGTCGCCAAAGCCAAGGAAACCCTGGGCGGGATGCCCAAGCAGATTGTCGTGTCACTCAGCGCGAATATGTTGAAAAACGCCATGGGCGTGGGAATCCCCGGCACCGGCATGGTCGGACTGCCCATCGCCATCGCCCTCGGCGCATTAGCTGGCAAATCCGAGTATCAGCTTGAGGTGCTGAAAGATATCACTCCCGAAATGGTGGAGAAGGGCAAGGTGTTCATCGCCCAGAACCGCATCAAAATCCTCCAAAAGAAGGAGGTCGAGGAGAAACTCTACATCGAGGTGGAGTGCCATAACGGCGACGACAACGTGACCGTGGTCATCAGCGGCATGCACACCCATTTCAGCTACATCTCCAAAAACGGCCACGTACTGCTTGACGATCGCGTGAAGACCGAGACCAAAGACGAACCCGAGGACCCGAAGCTGACCATGCGCATGGTGTATGACTTCGCGACCACCGCCCCGATTTCGGAAATCCATTTCATTCTCGAAACTGCCGAGCTGAACAAACGCGCGGCGGAGATGTCGCTGAGTAAACACTACGGCCATGGGCTGGGGCGCACCATCTTCATGGAGCCGAGAACCCAGTTCTTCGGCAACGGCATCTACTCCAAAATCCTCTCTTACACGTCTGCGGCGTGCGACGCGCGTATGGCGGGCGTGAAGGTGCCCGTGATGAGCAACTCAGGCAGCGGCAACCAGGGCATCGCGGCCACGCTGCCCGTCTGGGTGTTCGCCAAAGAACGCCTCAAAAGCGAGGAAGAACTCACGAGAGCGCTGATGCTCAGTCATTTGACAGTGATTTATATCAAGCAGAGCTTCGGACGATTGTCGCCGTTGTGCGGCTGCGTGGTGGCGGCCACGGGCTCCGCGTGCGGCCTCACTTACCTGCTTAACGGCAGCTACGAACAGATTGTCTATGCCGTGAAAAACATGATCGCCAACATCACGGGCATGATCTGCGACGGCGCGAAGCCGAGCTGCTCGCTGAAGGTCGCCACGGGTGTCTCCACTGCAGTTCTTTCCTCCATGCTGGCCATTGAAAACGAGGTGGTTACGCCGGAAGAAGGCATCATCGACGCGGATGTCGATAAGTGCGTGCAGAACATGGCCAACATCGGCAACCACGGCATGGCAGCCACCGACAGTCTGGTGCTGGACATCATGACGCAGAAGTAAGACAGAACGTTAATTAAAATATAAGACAGAACGTTAATTAAAATATAAGGATATGAATGTAAAATTTTCATCACAAGATGCTTTATTTTTTGTAGAAAAATTAATAACGGACCCCCGCAAGGCCGACGCTGAGGCCGCGCTCCAGACCGCGCTCAACCGCACCGGCCGCGGCAACGATTTCCTCGGGTGGATCACCCTTCCGAACGATGTGACGGAGGCCGACATCACCCGCATTGAGGAGTGCGCCGCCCGCATGGCCGCCAAATCGCAAGTGGTTGTGGTGGTCGGCATTGGCGGCTCCTACCTCGGAGCCCGCGCCGTCATCGAGGCCCTGCAGCACTCTTTCGCCCCCTACGTCGAGGGCAAGTTCCCGCACATCCTCTACGCCGGCAACAACATCAACGAGGACTACCTCCACGATCTGTTGGACGTTCTCGACACCCGCGACTACTCCGTGGTGGTGATCTCCAAGTCGGGCACGACCACCGAGCCCGCCCTGGCTTTCCGCATCCTGAAACAGCACTGCGAGAAGAAATACGGTGTGGAAGAGGCCAAGGAGCGCATCGTGGCCATCACCGACAAGGCCCGCGGCGCCCTGAAGACCCTCGCCGACAAAGAGGGCTATCCCACCTTCGTGATTCCTGACGATGTGGGCGGCCGCTATTCCGTGCTCACCCCCGTGGGGCTGCTGCCCATCGCCATGGCTGGCTTCAACATCCGCCAGCTGCTGCAAGGCGCCCGCGACATGCAGAAGTTCGTGGCCGAGAACCCGAAATACGAGCAGAACCCGATTCTGCAATACGCCCTCGTCCGTAATCTGCTTTACGAGAGCGGATTGAAGGTCGAGTTGCTCGCCTCCTTCGAGCCGCAGCTCTTCTACTTCATCGAATGGTTCAAGCAGCTGTTCGGCGAGAGCGAGGGCAAGGAGCACAAGGGCATCTTCCCCGCCGGCGCCATCTTCTCCACCGACTTGCACTCCCTCGGTCAGTACATTCAGGAGGGCACGCGCCAGATGTTCGAGACCGTCCTCGCCATCGATGCGGTCCACCACCGCGTCAACATCCCCGAGGATGCCGAAAACCTCGACAATCTGAACTATCTGCAGCACCGTACCATCCACGAAATCAACCAGATCGCCCGCAAGGGCACGTGTCTCGCGCACGTGGACGGTCAGGTGCCGAACCTCTGCATCACCGTGCCGGAAATCAACGAGTACCACCTCGGCGAACTCATCTATTTCTTCGAGATGAGCTGTGCCGTAAGCGGTTACATGCTCGGTGTGAACCCGTTCGACCAACCCGGCGTGGAAGCGTACAAGAAGAATATGTTCCGTCTGCTCGGAAAGCCCGGCGTGTAATTGGCTTTTGGCTTTTAGCTATTAGCTTTTGGCCAACAGCCAACAGCCAACGGCCAATAGCCAATAGCCAACGCTCTGCAGCCTTAACTGCAAGTCCTAACAACAAAAATCAAAATCAACGAAATAGTGCAGACCTTCATCTTCACTTTCTTCGCCCTATATGTGGTGATGCTGTTCGTGATTACGGGGTTGACTTCCCGCAAGACGGACAAAATGAGTTATTTCACAGGAAACCGTAAGTCACCCTGGTTTGTGGTGGCTTACGGCATGATTGGCAGTTCGTTGTCGGGTGTCACGTTCATGTCGGTGCCCGGCGACGTTTATACCACGCAGTTCACCTACTTGGGAGTGGTCTTTGGCTACGTTCTCGGCTACATTGTCATCGGGTTGCTGCTGCTGCCGCTCTATTACCGTCTCAACGTGACCTCCATCTACGAGTACCTCGGCAAACGCATCGGCAACGAGGCGCACAAGACGGGCGCACTGTTCTTCTTCCTGTCGCGATTGTTGGGGTCGGCGTTGC
Organism: uncultured Bacteroidota bacterium; assembly: GCA_902786595.1. Taxonomy (GTDB): domain Bacteria; phylum Bacteroidota; class Bacteroidia; order Bacteroidales; family WCHB1-69; genus F23-D06. The sequence goes on from CADADB010000017.1 coordinate 46,418, forward strand.
GTATGTATTTGGTAATCTTTGTGTTGCAGATCTTTGTTTTCGATGGCTGGAACATCCCGATCTGGGCCACGGCCATCGTGATGATTGCCATCATCCTGCTCTACACGTTCCGCGGCGGCATCAAGACCGTGGTGTGGACGGACATGCTACAGACCACCTTTCTGATTGGCGCATTGATTATTACGATTGTGGTGATTATGCGCAACATGGGCGGCTCGTTCAGCGACATCTGGGCGCAGATGGCCACTGTGGGCAAGGACGGTACCGACTGCCGCATCGTCTTCAACACCGACTGGCGCAACAACAGCTACTTCCTGAAGCAGGTTATTGGCGGCATGTTCATCACCATCTCCATGACGGGCTTGGATCAGGACATGATGCAGAAGAACCTCTCTTGCAAGTCGTTGCGGGAGTCGCAGCGCAACATGTTCTCGTTCACCTGCATCTTGGTGGTGGTCAACATCCTCTTCCTGCTGTTGGGCGGCATGTTGCTGGTCTTCGCGCAGCACAATGGTGTGGATGTCAGCCAGTTCCCCACCGATCGCATCTATCCGGAGATCGCGTTCAACTACCTCGGTAAGGTCGGGGTGTTGGTCTTCGTTTTCGGACTCATCTCCGCCGGTTTCTCCAGCGCAGACGGCACCTTTACGGCTCTCACGACCACGGTCTGCTACGACCTGCTCGACATTGAGAAGCGTTTCCCCACGGAGAAGCAGCAGATCAACGTCCGCAGAATCGTTCACCTCGTCATTTCCATGCTCTTCCTGACGGTGATTCTCATCGTCTCGCAGCACCACAACGACGCGCTCATCCGCATCATCTTCATGGTGGCTTCCTACACCTACGGTCCGATTTTGGGCTTGTTCACGTTCGGCATGTTCACCAAGCGGGAGATTCCGCAGTCGCGCCGCTGGCTCGTGCCAGTCATCGCCATCGGCATCCCGGTCTTCTGTTACATCCTCGCTACGCACTCCCAACAATGGCTCTTCGGCTACAAGTTCGGTTACGAGTTGCTGATTGTCAACGGGTTGCTGGTGCTCGGGGCGTTGGTTGCGGTGAGCCGGAAACAATGTAGAAAGTTGAATGCTGAATGATGAATGCTGAATGCAGAATGCAGAATGCTGAATGGGCTGGGGTAGGATTCGAAGCTTTCAGTCTCGAGAGAATTCCTCATTTTGCGGAGTTGTTCCGTGACTGCCCTTAATCATGTTAGCAGTCGTTTTATCCGCGTCAGCGGTTTCTTATCTGTAGCCGAATGCGGGTGCGGATTCCTCCACAACTGACTGAAAATTTTTGATAGTTAAGAATAAGTCGAAACATAAAACCATAGTTATGAAAAGAATAGCATTTGTTGTCTTTGCCCTGCTGTTGCTGCGAGGTGTGAGTGCGCAGCAGACACCTACTTGTTCCAAAGTGTCGAGGTATTTGGCGACGATGGTGGCCAGCTGTTCCGATAGGGCGGCAACGGAGGCCAAATCCTCGCGTTCCGTCAATGCGCTCGTGGCACTGACAATCCCTTGCGATTCTCCCGCCTTCTTTGACCGGCACGGTTGCCGTCTCATCGATAGGGTGGGACGCATCTATATCGTGGACATTCCGTTGGCTAAGGTCGCGGAATTGTCGCAAAACGACACGGTAGAGCGTGTTGAGGCCGAGCGGATGCCGCGCCCCGCGATGGAAGTGACCCCGCAGCAGGTCAATGCCACGGGCATCTATGCGGGCGACAACCTGCCGCAAGCATATACGGGCGACGGCGTGGTGGCGGGTGTTTTCGACTGTTACTACGACTTCACGCACCCGGCGTTTCAGGACGCTGACGGTGACCTGAGGGTGCAATATTACTACGATTTTCACTGGCCGAATGCCGATGGCACGTTGGGTCACGCCTTGGAAACGGCTGCCGAGATAGCGGCGCTGGAACACTCGCAGAACACCCGCAACGGTATCCACGGCACCCATGTGATGGGCATCATGGCGGGCTCGGCGGTGAACGGCCAGCTTCAGGGTATGGCTCCCGAGGCGGATATATATGCGGTCGATTTCAACTCTGACCGCGAGGAGTTTGAGGGCGAATCCGGTCCCACCTCTGCGACCGCCGTGTTGGGATTCAAATACATTTTCGACAAGGCGGCGGAAGCCAATAAACCTTGCGTCATCAACTTCAGCAGCTGCGAAACGGTCACGCTCACCTCGCAACGCATTCTGGAGGGCGAGGCCTTGCAGGCGTTGGTCGGACCGGGGCGCATCATCGTGTCGGCATGCGGAAACGACGGCACCCGTGCGTGCTACTTGGAGAAGGGACCGTCTGACTACCAGGCCGGTACGGGCATCAAAAACGGTATCGCCGGCGGGCATCTCATTGATATGGATCTGGTGACTCCTGTCAACCAATTGGTGCGTTTCGACTTTCTTGGGATGCAGCTGGTAGGCGGCGGCATCGAGGGAACCATCATGTTCAACACCGACAGCATCAGCCAGGTGAACAGCGCCACGTTCACGACCACTGTGAGCATGGGGCAAGTGCAGCTTACGGTGGAGGTCAGCCCCTATCAGGACCCGCGCGGCACGGTTTATCATATCCACGGCACGCTGCCGCATATCACCTATTTGGTGCTTTGTGGCGCGACGGTGCTGCTCACGGGCAATGGTCCAGCATGGATGTACAGTGACATCGGTTTCAACTCCTTCACGAACGTTACAGGCGTTCCGCAGTACTGTTTTGCGCAGCCGGGACACTCCGTCTCATGGCCGGCGAACCTTCCCAACATCATCGCTGTCGGGGCTAACGGTTACAAAAACACCTTCACGAACATCGCAGGGCAGACCAACACTGACATGCTGGATTTCGCGCCCGATCAACCTGGTTATATCGCCAAATTTTCCTCTTGCGGTCCCACCTTTGACGAACGCATAAAGCCCGACGTGGTGGCGCCGGGCCTCAATATCAATGCCGCATATAACAGTTTTTACGCTGATTATGACTATATTGCGAAAAATTTGACCAGTTCTGTGCAGTACAACGGCAAAACCTACCACTATTTAGCGGAATCTGGAACTTCCATGGCATCCCCAGTGGTGGCGGGCGTCATCGCGTTGTGGTTGCAGGCCAAGCCCGACCTGACTCCCGCCGAAGCATTGGAGGCCATCCGCGAAACTGCCACCCATCCGGACAACACGTTGGCGTATCCGAACAACACTTACGGCTACGGGCAGATTGATGCTTATCGGGGACTGCTGTACGTGCTGGATCTGCCATCCCGCATCCCGGATTTGAGTCAGGAACAGCCGCAGGGCGTGCAGCTCCGGGTGGAGAACCGCATGTTGTATGTGGATTTTTGCGATGAATATCCTAAGCGAATAACCCTTAACGTTTATGCGTTGGATGGTCGTTTGTTGCTCACCCGCACAGGTCGGAACCACATCAACCTTTCCTCGCTGAAGGATGGAGTTTATGCCGTGCAGGTCGTTACCGATCAGCGGAAAACCACGGGTTCCACTTTGATTAGATTGTGATCTTTGCGACGCTTGGAAGCGTCGCCTCCTGCGGAACACAGAAACCTCCACAAAAAAATATCCCGATTGTTACTCCAAAACAAAAAAAATTCTACTTTTGCCAATTCAAAATCTAAAACATCTGAACCTTTGATGTGACGATTCTGTTCTTTCTCATTGCGCTACCAAGCTCTTGCCCCTGCCGGGGCTGCTCAAGGAAAATATCTGTTATAACCTCGTAACCATTTGACCTATGACTTTGAACCTTGAACCTTGACCTTCGAACCAATTAATTTTTCACCAAAATAAAAGCATTATGACAAAAAAATTATTCGCTGAACTGATTGGAACGTTTGTTCTCACCCTCCTGGGCTGCGGAACGGCTATGTTCTTGGGTTGTGCCACTCCCGCTGGTGTGGTGGGCACGGCCATCGCTTTCGGTCTCACCGTGGTCGCCATGGCATACACCATCGGCGGCATCACCGGTTGCCACATCAACCCGGCTATTACCTTCGCGGTGGCGCTTTCCGGCCGTATGACCTGGAAAGAGGCCTGCATCTACTGGATTGGCCAGTTCATCGGCGGTATCCTCGCTGGTGCTGTCCTGTTGGCTCTCGTCAACATCGTGACGCCCAGTGCTGAAGGCATCGCCGAAGGCATGATGGGTCTCGGCTGCAACGGCGTGGCTAACGCCGGCGGCGTCTGGGGCGCTTGCCTCGTGGAGATCATCGCCACCTTCATCTTCGTGCTCGTGGTTCTCGGCACCACCGACAGCAAGCTTGGCGCAGGCAACCTCGCCGGTTTGGCCATCGGTCTGACCCTGATCCTCGTCCACCTCGTCTGTATCAACCTCACCGGCACTTCCGTCAACCCGGCCCGTTCCTTCGGACCCGCGCTCTTCGCTGGCGGTCAGGCTCTTGCCGATGTGTGGGTGTTCATCGTGGCCCCGATGATCGGTGCTGCCCTCTCCGCATTGGTGTGGAAAGGACTTGCGTGCTCGAAAGAGTAATCACGTAATTTCTGTAGAGACGCAATGCATTGCGTCTCTACTGTTTTCCGATTGAAACAGACGGACGGTCTCGTTGAAGATCGTCCGTCCGTTTATTTTATAATTAGAAACGGTGTTCGTAGCCGAGTCTTAGGCAGGCACCGAAACGAGGGGGCGAGGGGCTTAGCCCAGGATAGGCAACACCGTCGTGATAGACCTTATCGAAACCAACCGAGATGTTTGTGCTGACCCCGATTGTGAGGATGTCACTGGTGGTCAACGGAATACGGCCACCGAGTTCAAGCATGGTCTCACCTATGTTGAAGCACTCTTTAGCATTTGCTGCTGTCCAAGCATTTAACCCGATGCCGAAGGATAGGCCGCCGCGGGCGTAAAAGTGCCGTGTGTGGAATTCCATTTCAATCGGGATCCTCAGGTAATGGTAATCCTCGTGGTTTGCCGGTTTGAAAACGCTTTCATAATCCAGACTGGTGTAGATTCCCCAAAATCGGTTAAAATCGTATCGGAAGCCCACTCCGCCGCCAGCTTGTATGAAAGTATCGGACCAAAACAGGTAACTGCATATCCCGCCAGAGGCGTTGGCGGTGATACTGAAGCCTTTGTAAGTGCTTTCAGATATTGTTGTTTGGGCATTCGACTGTATGGAAACTACGAGTACTGCAACGAGTAAGATGTAATTTAGTCTCCTTATCATAACCATAATAATTTGATGAATAACGGTGATGCAAAGATAGAAAATCCATCTTTATAAAGATGATGCAAAATTTTCAAAAGGTTACAAATTTCAATAAGATAATTCTTTGTTTTGTTTTTTGCAGAAACACTTTTTTTCACCAGTTGAATCCCCGAAATTTACGTACCTTTGCCGCGAAAAAGAGACACCGATTTTGTAGAAGGAAATTCAGTGAATTTAGTAACCAATCAAATATAATGCAATGATCAAATACAGCCAAGACATCCGCGTTGAAACCGTGGAAAACAGCGGCAACATTGAAGGCCGTATCAACAAAAACATTGTCCTCACGCCGGCGGAAATGCTGGAGCGGGCGTCGATGTTCAACATCATCACCCTTCCTTCCGGAAGCCGGATCAAGGAGCATCCGCACATCGAGGATGCCGAAATTTACTACATCTTGGAGGGCGAGGCCGAGGTCACCGACAACGACAAGACCGCTGTCATGCGTGCCGGCGACGTGATGTTCACCGGCAACGGCGCCCGCCACAGCATCGCCAACCACAGCGGCAAAGACGTCCGCTTCCTCGCCTGCATCTTGAGAATGTAATAATATTAAAGGACATTCCTTAAGCAGCCCCGGAGGGGCAAAACGCGCGAAGCGCTAATAACCCCACACAAGGCGAAACCGCAGTGTGAGACCATAACCCATAACCCTTAACCCATAACCCTTAACCCATAACCCTTAACCCTTAATCCTACATGAAAAACCTCCTCACAACCATCCTCCTCCTTGCCGCAGCCCTCTTCCCCGCCGCGGCCTGCACCAACCTGATCGTCGGCAAGAAAGCTTCTGCTGACGGCAGCGTGATGTGCACCTACAACTGCGACGGCTTCGGATTCTCCGGGTCGTTGTTCCACAGTCCGGCCGGACGCCACGCTCCGGGCGAGCAAATCGCCATCCACGGGTGGGGACCCGCGCACGAAGGCCAATTCGTGAAGCAGGTGGAATATACCTACAACGTCGTCGGCTTGATGAACGAGAAGCAGCTGACCATCGTGGAGACCACCTTCGACGGACGGTTGGAACTCCAGAACCGCGAGGGGCTGCTCGACTACTTCTCGTTGATGCGGCTCACCCTGCAACGCGCCGCCAATGCCCGCGAGGCCATCAAGTGCATGGCCGAACTGGTGGAGGAGTACGGCTACAACAGCAGCGGCGAAAGCATCACCATCTGCGACCCCAACGAGGCGTGGATCATGGAGATCATCGGCAAGGGGCAGGGGAGGAAAGGCGCCGTCTGGGTCGCCCTGCGCATTCCCGACGACTGCATCTGCGCCCATGCCAATTTGAGCCGTATCAGGCAATTCCCTCAAGAACCCGTAGGGGCGAAAAATTTTTCGCCCAAAATATCCCACAAATCCCTTAGCAGCAAACACCTCCAATACATCACCCGTCCTGAGGTGGAGTGCGTCTATGCCGCCGACGTCATCGAGTTCGCTCGTGAGAAGGGATACTTCAGCGGCAAGGATGCGGACTTCTCCTTCCGCGACGCTTACTGTCCCATTGATTTCGAGAACGTGCGCTACGCCGACGCCCGTGTGTGGAGCTTCTTCCGCCACCACTGCGACGAGGCCGAGATGGACAAGTACCTGCCGTACCTCAACGGCGAGTTCGACAAGTATGACCATCTGCCGTTGTGGATCAAACCCGACAAACCACTATCCCTCAGAGATTTGCAGGAGGATATGCGCGACCATTTCGAAAACACCCCGTTGGACATGACCGCCGACATGACCGCCGGTCCGTGGGGGATGCCGATCCGTCCGCTGCCGATGCACTTCCGCGACACGGCAGGTGTCAGCTATTTCCGTGAGCGGCCCATCGCCACACAGCAGAGCGGTTTCACGATGACCTGCCAGATGCGCTCATGGCTGCCCGATGATGTGGGTGGTGTCACCTGGTTCAACTGTGATGACGCCGACATGGTGGCCTACGTGCCGCTCTACTGCTGCATCACGCAGGTGCCCGACTGTTTCCGTCCCGAGAACAACCCTCGCACGGAGTTCAGCTTCGAGTCGGCCTTCTGGATGAACAACTGGGTCGCCAACATGGTCTATCCACGCTATTCGATGATGATCGAAGACCTCCGCAAGGCCCAACGCGAGTTGGAGGACTACTACTTCGCCGACCAAGACAGCGTGCTGAAGGCCATCGAGACCATGACTTCCGCAGACCGCCGCGACTACCTCAACAAGAAGAGCATCGCCTACGCCGACAAGATGATGGAAAGGTGGGATAAGTTGGCTAAATATCTGATTGTCAGATATAACGATCAAGTGGTGAAGAAAGTTGACAAAGAAGGAAACTTCCAGCGTTGGGGTTACGATACCCCGGGTTACGACATCCAGTTCATCAATTCCATCGGCACGGCCACGGGCGACCGGTATAAGCTGAAGGAGGTGATTGATAGACGGGAACGTTAGTTGCTTCCTTTCTTTCAGATTCTGCCCTCCTCCGCGAAGCTGTAGTACTTTTCCCTGTGGATGATGATATGGTCCACAAGGGCAATGTCCATGATCTTGGCAGCTTTGCTGATCCTCTCCGTGAGATTTATGTCGGCCCTGCTAGGCCTGACGGAGCCCGAGGGGTGATTATGGCAGAGGATTAGCTGAGTGGCTTTTTGGACGACGGCCTCCTGCATCACGATTCGTGTGTCCACTTCCGTACTGGTGATGCCTCCTTTACTGATTTGTGCAGTTTTGAGGATGAGATTCGCATTGTTGAGATAGAGAACCCAAAACTCTTCATGATTCAGATATGCGATTTTGTTTTGCATGAAATTGACCACATCCATGCTGTTCTGAATCTGTGGTTTTTGTTCCACTTTTTCTGCCCGGACTCTTCTTCCGATCTCAAATGCGGTGAGCAAAGCCATGGCTTTCGCCTGTCCGATGCCCTTGTTTTCGGATAGTTCACGCAAAGTCTTTTCGGACAATTCGTTGAGACTGTTGTTTGACGAGGAGAGTAGGCGTTTGGCCAATTCCACGGCGGATTCTGAAGCATTTCCTGTCCGGAACAGAATGGCGATTAGTTCCGCGTCAGAAAGCGCAGCGGCGCCGTTTCGGGCATATTTTTCCCGAGGTCGGTCTTGAACACTCCATTCTTTGATGGTTAATCGTTTGTTTTCGTAGTTTGCGGTTTTGTTCATTTGTTTGGTTAATACATTTGGGAACGTTTCAGCAGATAGGGTAGGAGTATTTGTTCGAACCCCTGCGTGATGTCTGCTGGAATTATATCAATCATATACTGTCCACATTTCACCTTGATTTCTTGGAAGTAATCACGTACGGTCTGTTGGTAAAATTCGCGGATGTTGTTGGCATGCACTTTCACCTCGTTGCCAGTTTCCATATCGACGAATTTGTAGAGTCGGTTTTCGAATGCGAAATCGTATTCCAATTGCTTGTCGAAGGTGTGGAAAAGGACCACCTCATGCTTGTTGTGACGGAGATGTCCCAGTGCCAGCAGTAATTCGTCGAGGTTGCTGCTCGTTTCCAGCATGTCACTGAAGATGATAACCAAAGAGCGGCGGTGAATCTGCTCGGCGATTTGGTGCAGCGTGTCGGTGACCATGGATTGTCGTTGCACATTGTCGCCGATGGGTTGGAGTACTTTTTCGAGTTCACGGTAAATCATCTTGTGGTGGGCGTCGCCTCCGCGCGCACGAGTGTGTAGCTCCAACTTGTCAGAGAACAGACTCAAACCCACAGCATCGCGCTGGCTCTTGAACACCTGCATCAGGACGGCTGCCGCATATACGGCGAAGAAGATCTTGTTAGGTTGCGCGAGAGTGTATTTTTCCCTCTTGGGAAAATACATCGAAGATGAGTTGTCAATGATCAGATGGCATCGAAGGTTGGTTTCCTCTTCATATTGCTTGATGAACAATTTGTCAGTCCTGGCATAGAGCTTCCAATCAATATGGCGTATGGGCTCGCCGGTGTTATAGGGGCGGTGTTCTGCAAACTCCACCGAGAAGCCGTGCATCGGGCTTTTGTGTATGCCCGTGATAAAACCTTCAACCACTTGCTTGGCCACGAATTCCACATGGTCAAACTGTGTTATTTTAGTCAAATCGATCGTGTAAGCCATATCTGATTATTTTGAGGCGCAAAGGTACACAAATTACGAATACAGACAAGAACTGAAATTCTCCCGTTTTCAGAAACGTTTCTTGGCACTTCCTGAAATGCCTCTGCAACAAATGATGCACCATTATCAGTTTTTCGAACGGTATTACGGGTCTGCAATGAATGTTTGCCATTCTTTGAGAAAGTCCGGGCTGAATGTTGTGCCGGAACTCGTGGAGAACAGTTCAGTAGTGGAGAATATTTTTAAGACACCCTTTTTGTCGTAGAACAGCAGGCATGGGAATTCATTTAGCTGGATTTGTCTGGGCGTGGTAAGATCCGAGAAATCGGATGTCACACTGGAGTATATTGTAAAAGGAAGTTCCAGGTGCTGTTTTATCCTGCTGCGGAGCTCGTAAGCCGCGAAGCCGTTCAAGGGATGTGCGTAAACATGTCCGATATGGATTGTCTCTGATTCGATTTGGTTCAGAAGCTGGTAAATGGCCGTTAGACAACCGGAACATTCCAAATCTTGATGAAGTATTAAGATGCCTTTATCGGCAGGGAGATCTTGAAGCGACAAATGTTCCCCCGTGCTTTTGATTAGATTATAATCCTGCAGTTTCCAGACGGGCGCGTAGCGCATGACTTTGTAGGACAGTGTGGGGTCATGGGATTGGTAAAACAGATTCTCATCCTGGAGATACTCTTTCTCTTTTTTTCCTATCCAAGGCACATCCGTTTTCAAAGTCAGTTGCACAATCACATCCGCTCCTGATGCGTTTGTTTTGTCTAGTCCGCTTTTGAACAAGGTAAATGGGAACTGTGCCGCAACATAGACGCTGTCTTCATGATTGGAGGTCGAATAGCGGACAGTGGTTCCGTCAAACTTTCGTATGGCATATTGCAACACAGAGTTCCCAGTGACGGTGTCGTAATTGGTGAAGAGTAGCAGGAGATCCCCGTTTATCGGCATGGCAACCTTAGGATAGGAGTATTTGAACAAATCATCTTTGGTTGCGAAAATACGCTCTATCCCGTAAGGAACCGACAATGATTTTCGGATATAATCGTCTTCGAAGGTCTTCCAAGTAGGGATGTCGAAATATATCGTGTCTTGGAGTCGCCCGTCCAAAGAATACACCTCCATACGGGGAAATCTCGTGCTTAGGAAGAATACAGATTGTTGATTGTGGGAAATGTAGCGATTGGGCTGGATTTGGACGATGTGAGGCGCCTCGTAGGGTAACTCACGGACCAATGTTGCCGTATCGCCGTCAAGATCCTGTTGAAACCACTTGAAACCTTTGTCATGGTCTTCCTCGAAAAAATGAATCTTGTTTTGGTGAAGATATCCCATATACATGTTCCGGTGACGGATGACGGAAACCTCTTGGTAGTTTTGATTATTGATTTGTTTGTAAAGGATTAGGGCTTCCTGGGTCGTCACCAGCAGATATTCTCCTTCAAAACAGAAGTCATAAATCCAAAGATTACGGATATTGTGCTCCGGTTTTCTCAGACTTTCCGGGACGGGTAGCATGATTTCGGTTTGTTCATAATTCTCCAACGACAGCTTGTAGATGACAGCTTGATGACCGTTTTCCTTGTATTGATAGCTTTGTTGCTCAACGAAATAGAATGAATTGTCTTGTATCCTGCTCTTAAGCAGATTGAGGTTCTTGGGCTGGTGCTTGCATTGCATGTTGACCATGGTGTCCAATTTGAACTGTTTTCCAATCCATTCCTGTCCGGTCGCGACCAAAGAAACCAATATCATGCTGGCGAAGGCAATAATGACACGTGTTTTCATAGGATCTTTCGTTTTTTAGGAGTGAGAATTAGTTGCCGCCTACAACAGAGAGGATGTTTGTTTTCTCAATGTAGATCGTCATCGTGGAGGATCCTTTCGCAGGAGTCTTCACAATCCCTCGGACAACGTATGTGTCTGTTTTCTTTTTGTCGAATTTTCCGGTTCCTTTAGCAGCGAAAGCGACAGTCTTTGTGTAAATTGTCGGAACACCTTTGGGATGATTTCCGGAAGCAATGGCGGCTGCGTTGTTCTCAAGAGCAGTCTCATATTGCTGAATGACGTCGTTGATGGCAAGCTTGAAGGCATTCAACTTGCTTGCATCCGTGACAACAGAAACAGAATTACCATCGTTGACGTTCAGGGCACTGCAATTGGGGACTCTGCATGCAGTGAACCCTGTCCCGGAACAATCCAAGTGACCCACCCCGTTCGCACTGGCTTCCGCGGGAGTGTAACTCACATAGTTGTAGAGGTTAAAGATAGCCGTGAATCCGCCTTGTGATTTGTTGACGATGACAGACGGGACCTTTTCGGCGAAAGCGCCAAAAGTGAAAATACTCAATCCGATTAAGAATAAAATCTTTTTCATAGTTTTTTGTTTTTTGATTTGTGAAATTGTTTTTAAGTTGTTTTTTTGTTGGGTTGCCTCCCTTTCGCGGAGGCGACAGTTTCCTGTCTTCGTTAATCTTCCTTGTCGGTTGACCAATGGTTTTGTTTTTTGTTTCGGCGGTTTTCTGTTTTTTGGTGATTGATATTCTTTGTTTGTTTTCAAAGTCAAATTCAGTGGGGGTGCCAACCCTTTTTGAACATGACAAAAATAAAACACTGACAAGGATTTGTCAAGTGTTTTTAAAAATTTTTTTCTCGCTGAGAATTAACAAGTTGTAGAAAATTCATTTACTAATCATGGCTGAATAGTAAATTTCAAGGCCTGAATTTCGCAGATTTTCGGGGTTCCGTTGCAAAAACCGATCAGGGATTACTCCAGAACCACGTGGTGTTTGGACATGATTTTCCTGAGATTGATGAGGGCGTAGCGCATGCGGCCTAAGGCGGTGTTGATGCTGACATTGGTCATCTCAGCAATTTCCTTGAAGCTGTAATCCATGTAGATTCTCATTTTCAGCACCTCCTTTTGTTCTTCGGGAAGGTACTCAACATAATGGTTGACGTCCTGATATGTCTGTTCGCGAATCATCTTCTCCTCCACAGATTCGTCTCTGGAACCTATTATGGTGAAAATGTCGAATTCTTCGCCGCCGTCAACAGTGGGCATGCGCTGCATTTTCCGGAAATAGTCGATTTTGAGATTGTTGGCGATCCGCATTATCCATTGGAAAAACTTTCCTTCCTCTTGATAGTTGCCGGAACGGATGGTGTTGATAACCTTGATGAAAGTGTCCTGGAAAATGTCTTCCGCCAACTCTTTGTTCTTGACGGAAACCATAATGTATGAAAACAACCGCCGTTCGTAACGGAGTATAATAGTCTTCAATGCAATTTCATCACCAGCTTGATAACGTGCTATCAGTTCGTTATCTGACAAGGCATTCCAATTCATGATATGCTCCTTTCTTAATAGGGTTAATAAATTCAGAAAGTAGATGTTTTTTCGATAGCAGGTCTCCTTTAATGTTTAAAAAATTGATAATGCCTTTTTGATTGTCTCAAATAATTGGAATGGCAAAAATACAATTTTTTTCGATTCGTTAAACATTTGGGAATTTTTTTTCTCTTGTGATTAGAATATTGAAAAAGATTATCTTTGCAACCGAATCAAATTTTTTTGTTTTCATGAGAAGGATTAGTCTCTTATTTCTTTTAGCAGTTTGTTCCATTGTCGCTTCTGGGCAGGTGGAATTGTATGATATTCAATTAGATAATAAGATTTATGCTGACGGAATCAGTAGTGTGCAATTGACGGTGGGGAGTGAAAAACTTTCGAGCCCTGTTGGCAGCTTGGGTACGGATACCTTCCATATTGCATTTGATGACCTGGAATTGGAAGTCCGACATCTGAAATACACCTTTGTCCATTGCACACACGATTGGCATTGGTCTCAGTTGAATCCCATTGAGTATTTGGAAGGATTTATGGAGGATGACATTACTACCTACGATCATTCTTTTAATACCATAGAACCCTATATCCATTATCAGGTATCTTTCCCCAATGATAATATATCGTTTACAAAATCAGGGAATTATATCTTGTATGTGTATGATGACACTCCGGATAACCCCATTTTGACCCGTCGTTTTATGGTTCTGGAGCCTGTTCCGGTTAAAATCGCCGGCCATGTGCATTCTGCCGTCGATGTGAATAACCGTTTTACCCATCAGGATGTTGATTTTACCGTCTTCACAGGCGCTTATAGGATCAGGAATCCCCAACAAACGGTACATGCCACCATTCAACAGAACGACCGCTGGGACAATGCCATCATCGGCCTCACCTATAATTTCGGTGACGTTACGGAACTCCATTTCGACTTTCTTGATGGCCGAAACTCCTTCGCGGGTGGAGCTGAATTCCGTACTTTTGACCTGACTACACTTCGAAGCAACTCCGATCGTATCGTGGGTATTTCCTATGTCAATTATCACACCCATGCATACGTTTTGCAAGACGATGCCCGTCCGTTTGCCGCTTACGAGAGCAGAGGAAACATCAACGGACGTTGCTATTATTACAATCGCGACATGCGAAACGACTTTTCAGAGGATTATGTGATCACCCACTTCACTTTGAAAAGCGATTTCCCGTTCAATGACGGTGATGTGTATGTCTTTGGGGAACTGACGGACTGGCAGATAAAGAAAGATGCCAAACTTCACTATAATAAGGAGTTTGGCTTTTGGGAAACGGAGTTGTTGCTAAAGCAGGGTGCGTATAATTACCAGTATGTGTACGTCCCTTACGGTAGCAGTGTCATTGATGCCACTTATATTGAAGGATCACATTACCAAACTAATAATATATACAATATTTATCTCTATTTCCAAGAGGAGGGGACTTCATACGACCGGCTTATCGGTTATGAGGCATGCTCCATAACGGCTAGCCGCTGATACTATCTGTTTTTGACGCATCTCACCGAATAAAAGGCCTCTTTGGGGGTACAGTTGATTTCCACTGTGGCGTTGGTGTAGTAGAAACGGTGAATGGGAGAGGTGTCAGGACTTCCATCAGAGCATGTCCAGAAACCGGTGTTGGTTCCAAACCCTTCTGTTTGTCCGTTCCATACGCTTCCTGCAGGTAATACGGAAAATCCTGTGCTGTTGTTTGTCGCTACGTCTTCAATGATGCAGCATGCCGCCCCTTTGGTCAGAAAGTCGAACTGCCAACCCTCTTTGGACGCCATGGCTTTCGCCACGTTGTTGACATCGGTGCCGCAGCGGTAATAGTCCTTGTAGCCCACAAAATCCTCCACTCCCATCCATTCGAAATTGGCAGGAACGTGCCAGCCGTCGGGACATGGTCCTTGTACGCGACCATCGGTCTCTTCCGTTGGCTCGGTACCGTTAAGCGTTGAGAACCAGGTGTATAGTCTTCCGTAATGGTTGATGAGCTGCGGGTCATTATTGGGCAATTCAGGAGTTGGAGTGATGGCGTCGCCGTTAGCGTAATGCGTGGTACGCAGGTTTTCGCGCATCCAGCAGTCATCGCCCATCATAACGGTCCGATACACATTGCCGTCGATGTCGGTCAATGTGCCGCAATCACGGATGTCTTGGGCCTGAATGGAAACTGTTGCCATCAGTGTGGCTAATGTTATGGCAAAAGTTCTATAAATGTTCATTCTCAGATTCCATAAACATGTAGAGACGCAATGCATTGCGTCTCTACGGGTGAATATTATTCAATTCTGTCGGAAATCAGGTATTTGTTGCGGTCGGATCCGTTGCGGGCGATAAGTTCGGCGAGGAATCCAGCGAGGAACAGCATCAAACCGAACACCATGGCCAACAGTGCGAGGTAGAACAACGGTTGGTCTGTGACCTGACGGAAACCGGGCACATGATGTGAAAGCCGGTACAGCTTCTGGGCGATGAGGACAATGGTGATGACAATACCGATCAGGAACGACAGAGAACCTAATGAACCGAAAAAGTGCATCGGTTTTTTGCCGAACTTCGACATGAAATTGACGGTGAGCAAATCCAAGTAACCGTTGATGAAGCGGTTCCACCCGAATTTGGAAACACCGTGCTTGCGTTTTTGGTGGATGACCACCTTTTCACCGATATTGCTGAAACCTGCCCACTTGGCAATGACGGGGATGTAGCGGTGCATCTCGCTATAGACCTCAATGGATTTCACCACATCTTTTTTGTATGCTTTGAGACCGCAGTTGAAGTCGTGCAGCATAATGCCCGACATCCGTCGTGTGGTCCAATTGAAGAACTTTGACGGGATGTTTTTGGCTAGTTTTGAGTCGTAACGTACTTTTTTCCAGCCAGATACCAAATCGAAGCCGTCCTCCTTGACCATTCGGTAGAGTTCGGGGATTTCATCGGGGCTGTCCTGCAGGTCGGCATCCATGGTGATGACTACGTCGCCTTGGCATGCTTCGAAAGCGGTGTTCAAGGCCGCCGATTTGCCGTAGTTGCGGCGGAACCGGATGCCTTTGATGGCACTGTTTTTGGAGTGCAGCTCCTGAATCACCGACCATGACTCGTCAGTGGAACCGTCATCCACCATGATGACTTCATACGTGAAGTTGTTTTCTGCCATGACTCGCTCAATCCAAGCGGCCAGCTCCGGCAACGATTCTGCCTCGTTCAGCAGGGGTACTATAACGGATATGTCCATTTTTAATGGTTATTGGTTATGGGTTATGGGTTATTGAAGTTTATAGTTTATAGTTCAAGGTTCTGGTCTTAAGTCTCAAGTCTCAAGTCTATGTTATTCAGCATCTTCGTTTTCGGATGGGACGAACTCTTCGATCGGTTTTTTCGAGGTGTAGTGGAACATGGCGACGAAGAGGCCGAAGAACATGCCGTAGAGCAGGTACATCATGGCACTGACGGCGGCATACTGACCGTTGCGGTCGTAGCGGGGAACGCGGGATTTCGTCTCCTCGAAACGCTTCTCCAAGGGGTCGATGCTGACGAGTTCTGCGTTGGTCTTTTGGACGATGTCTTGTACAAGCGGAGTGGAAGATTTCCCGTCGTTTTGTTCAATGTAACTTTCCAAAGTCTCAATCAGCACTTTTTTAGCGTAGGGTGTGAAGTTGCCGAGCTGATATTGTTCTTTTTCGGTTTCGGGCTTGGAGCGCAGTTTGTCGGTGTAGTACCGCTGGAAGAGTTCGATTCCGCTGTTGATTTCAGATCGGATTAGGTTCTGTTCTGACTCGTCAGAAAGACAACCTTCCGTTTTGAAGACGGAAGAATCGTTGCACACGCTGTCTTTCCGTTCGTTCAGGAGAGCGGATGCCTCTTTGCAGTAGTCGGCGAGTTCTGTGGCCGTAAGCGTGTCCTTTGCCAGGTTCTGCTTGTATTTTTCCAGAGCGACGGTATATTTCTGCTGTAGCCCGTCCTTTTCGAAGACGGAGTAGTGCAGCATGTCGTAGCCGAAGAGCACGACTGCGCCGATGGCAGAAAGCACGATGCAGCTCAGGAAGGCCTTGGCGAAGGAAAGCCGTTCGGGATAGTAATCCTTGAACTCCTTCACGCCTTGGTGCAGCATCAGTATAAATCCAACAATCATCGCCAAGTCTAGCATTTGCGCGGCTTGGTAATCAACTTTGCGGGCAAACATTTTCAGCAATTCAATGCCGACAAGCATGATGCCCAAGATGACACCCCATTTGAGGTGGATCTTCCAGAAAGATTTGTCTTTTAGCATGTTCTTGGATTTGAGACTTGAGACTTGAGACTTTGGGGTCGATACTTTCTACGTCCTCAATAATTAATCTTACGTCTTACGTCTCAAGTCTTACGTCTTATTTCGGGCAGCAGAATTCGGTGAGGACGCTGCAGGTGGACTTCGGATGGGCGAAGCCAATCATGAGGCCTTCAGCGCCGGGACGGGCGCACTTGTCAATAAGGCGCACTTCCTTGGAGGCAAGTTCGTTAAGGGCTTCGTTGGTGTCGGGCACCGCGAAGGCGATGTGGTGGATGCCCTCGCCACGGTTCTCGATGAATTTGGCGATGGTGCTCTCCGGGCTCGTCGGCTCCAGAAGCTCAATCTTGGTTTGTCCGACCTTGAAAAAGGCGGTTTTGACCTTCTGGTCGGCGACCTCTTCGATGTTGTAGCATTTCATCCCCAGAATGTTCTCATAATAGGGGATTGCGGTTTCCAAGCTTTTCACGGCAATGCCGAGATGTTCGATGTGGGTAATGTTCATATTGGTTTAAGGTTTAAGGGTTAAAGGTTAGAACGATATTCTTCTTTAATTTTGCATTATGCATTATAAATTCGTCAATCGCGGTCGGGGGTGGCGTCGAGCCAGGTGGTCTTGTGTTTGATGAGTTTGATGAGCAGGGCGATGACGGTGTAGGCGAGGGTGATCCAGAGCATGGGGCGGGTCAAGCCGAGGCAGACGTTGTCGGGGCAGTTGCGGACGCAGATCAGGTGGAAGAGGAGGTAGTCCACGACGGTGTAGGAGACGAGTACGGACATGATGGTGGCGTATTCGCGGCGGATGAAGGTTTTCCAGGAGAACTGGAGCATGCCGCCTTCGTAGAGGGACCATTTCGGGAGGAATGCGGGCACACGGGCGGCCCACTCCTCGAATTCGTCGCCGTATTTGGAGCGCAGGAACGCCTCTTCGGCCATCATGATGCGCTCGTAGTAGATCCAATAGACGAGGGAGACGACGAGGAATACGCAGATGTTCATCGTGAAGACGAGCAGACCGGCCCAGATGAGGTAGTTGGCGAGGTAGAGCGGGTGGCGCACCACGGAGTAGATGCCCTTGGTGTTGAGGTGGTCGGCGACCTGGCGGGCGGTGTTGCGGCCGGAGGTGCCCTTCGGGGTGGTGCAGACGGTGTAGGCACGCAGGGCGAGGCCGGCGAAGGTGAGCACGGCGGCGCAGACGGTGCAAACGACCATCAGGGGGGAACCCCACGTCTCCCAGACGTAGATGTTGCTGTTGGTGAGCCATAATAGCGGCAGGGCGAGCACGAAAAAGAGCACGGGAATCTGTCCTCGGTACTTGAAGAGCTTTGCTCCGCTCTGCTCCATGGATTGGATTAACGCCATATTCTCAGCTGTTTTTTTTCAGGGTGCAAAGATACACAAAATCTGAATATCGTAATCGGGCAATTTTCCTCTGTAGAGACGCAATGCGTTGCGTCTCTATAGCACAGTTGCAAGGGATTCCAAAAAAAAAGGATGACCAAAGCCATCCTTTTTTCATTAACCATTAAAATCTTTACATTATGATTACCCTCTGCGCTCTTTAATACGGGCTTTCTTACCCGTCAAATTACGGAGATAGTAAATTCTTGCTCTACGGACGACACCGCGTTTCACCACCTTGAGGTCAGCAATCATGGGGGAGGTAAAGGGGAACACTCTTTCGACACCAATACCGCCGGAGATCTTTCTCACGGTGAAGGTCTTGTTCACGCTGCTGCCTTTGATTTGCAGGACAACGCCTTGGAAGTTCTGGATACGCTCTTTGGAGCCTTCCACGATTCTATAGGAAACGTTCACGGTATCACCGGCTTTGAATTTCGGGAACTCGCGGGTCGTTATGAAATTATCCTCTACGTATTGAATCAACTCGTTTTTCATTGCTCTATCGTTTTATCTTCTAATTATTTCTCCTAAAATTTGAGGTTGCAAAAATACACTTTTTTTTGATATCCACAACTATGTCCGAAATATTTTTCAATTGTTTGTAAAACACAGTGTTTTAGTGTTTTATGGATTTTTGATTATTAAAACCGAGGTTTCGGATCAGATGAATGACTTTCGTCTTGTTTTATTTTGGCGGGAGAAGTGGAGATTTTTGTCATGAATAGTGCATGTTTTTAAAACAATAATGTCAAATTATTTTGATGAATGGTAAACTTTTTAATGATTATATACACTACGCCAAGAAAATCAAGGAGCTGAGGCAGTACCACTATAAAAAAATGTATTTTTGCAAGGTCATTGCTATTAGTGAGATAGTATGACAAGAGAGTATAATTGTTATTACGGATGCAAATTGAGGATTCACATCGCGACTATTATGATTATGCCTGTCCGCATTTGATCGACAAAACCATTGTCTATCATCGGAACAGTCAGGTTGTTTTGGGGCAGGAACTCTTTTTCAACCCGAACCCCTTCCATATTGATGTGGAAAAATGGTTCAACAGGTTTCATCATCAGTGGGAATGTCAAACGTGGGAGTTTGGACTCTATGTCGGATATGAATACTACAAATTTTTAGTCGGCAGATATTTCGAAAAAGGACAACTCATTCTGGAATATTTACCAGTCACGGAGACGGAGCGTGAGAAAAATGAACGGGAATCTTTGAAACGGCCATCTGACGCGGCCATCGTCCTGGTCTCCCCATACGGGATGTATGACGACCGCTTTGCCGGACGGGAATTGCGTTTTACCCGCGAATATTGGCAGGTCAATCATGCTCTGGTCGAAAACCCGATTCTAAAAGAGACTTGGCTCACAAAGGCTCTTTCGCCCGAAAGCGTTTGGACCAATGTCTATAACTATTTGGTGGCGACCAAGGATGAACCCGTTCAGGACCGCCGCACAAACACGGAGAAGATCCTGTCAGCCGGCTTTGACACCATGACCAGTTTCAGGAATGTGAAATAAGGGGTGTCGTTTTTCTACATTTGGTCTATATCCTGTTGTGCCTTTTCGGCATAAATGGACGGTCGCGAAGGGATACGCACGCCGTCAGGTGTGCGGGGGATGGTTTCACGTTTGACAATCCCAATGGAATCCATATTCTTTACAACACGCAGGCTCTAATGGTTTAATGTTTTTTTGCCCGCAGGCCTGACGGCCTGCGAAACTCGCGCATGGAAATCCCATTTGCTACCGAGCCCTTCAGCCCTATCGGGCTGCTTCGCGAACGGATTGACCTCTCATATCCGCACACGGCAGGGATAATCCCCGATTCTACTTGAAAAAGTACTTATTGCAAAAAACAAACATGCGAAACTTGAATAATAAATTTTGATAAAACCGAGACGAATCTTAATCAACAACTTTTTAACACGCTGAATTTTAAAGATTTATTACCGAGGTGTTTGCAGGCAGACGGCCCGTAGGACAGGAGTGAACTGGAAGACCGTCACCCGTTTCAATGAACCAACTTTTTCTATTTTTGCACCCGATTTCAACGGCGACAAATGCCGTTTCACGCTCATATCCATGAACAATGCCATGATAAAAGACGTGGACGGCAAGCTGTAGAAAGACAAGTCTTCAGAACGCAAGAGTTCCGGCGTGCTTCCCGAGGAAGCAACGCACTTTTCGGACGCGGCGGATAAGATTGTATGGACGAAGTATGGGGAGAAGCTGAAAGACAAGGGCGGGAGTTTTGTTCCGGCAGGCGTGATGAAATGAAATATTTTATATTTTTGCGAAAAAAAATAATAAGAATGAAAAGGTCGTTAATATATCGCTGTGAACGATATGGTTACGTAGATAATACTGGAGAATTCGTTATAAAACCACAGTTTGAGGAAGCAGATAATTTCAGTGAAGGTTTAGCTAGTGTGAAAATCAATGGAGAATACGGCTACATAGACAGATTCGGTAGTCTCGTCATTGAACCACAGTTTTTTATGGCAGGCTATTTCAATGAGGGTCTGGCAGTTGTTGAAGACGGCGGGCCTACTTATTTGATAGATAGGTTTGGTAATTTAGTTTTTCAATTAGATCCTTATTATGGACCAAAATATGTCACTGGCTTCTGTGAAGGTTTGCTATGTGTAATTAATTACCATGTTAAGGGAGGATTAGGAGTATATGGCTACATGGAT
The DNA here is from genome assembly GCA_902786595.1 of uncultured Bacteroidota bacterium. GTDB lineage: Bacteria > Bacteroidota > Bacteroidia > Bacteroidales > WCHB1-69 > F23-D06. The sequence goes on from CADADB010000017.1 coordinate 67,502, forward strand.
AGAACAGGTGCGTTCGTTATTGAGCCGAAATTTGATGATGCTTCCAACTTTCTTGATGGTTTGGCGCTTGTAAAAATCAACGGCAAGTACGGCTATATTAACAAGTTCGGCGATTTTGTTGTTGAGCCAAAATTTGATTATGCTGAAGATTTTTTCGCTGGTTTAGCTGTTGTGGGAAACAATCAAAAATTCGGTTATATAGATCGAAAAGGTAATTATGTTGTAGAACCTAAATTTACACGTGCTAATGTTTTTTCCGAAGGATTGGCAAGTGTTGAAATAAACAATCAATGGGGGTTTATAGACAGGAATGGTAATTTCATTATTGAACCAAAGTTCGAATCCGCTCTTTGTAGCCGATTTTCTGATGGTTTGGCGGTAGTTCTCGATAATGATGAACAGCAGTTAATAGACCGAGAAGGAAATTTTGTAGTATTGCAAAAATTTGATGATATAGATAGCTTCGGTTTCCATAAGGGTTTGATAAGAATTAAAGTTAATGGAAAATGGGGCTTTATGGATAGTATGGGCAATTTTGTGATTGAACCGAAATATGACAAGATTGAAAATTTTTCTGATGGATTAGCAGTAGTTCAAGACACTTATGAAAAGCACCTTGATTTAGATAATACTCCGTTGGATATGCAAGAATTAATACATTTCCTTGAGAAAATAAATTAAGAGTTGTTATTATGTTGAAACTTTTGAGGTTTCTTTGGAGTTTGATTCTTAGCATCATTATGATTGTTCGTGTTAAGAATCATAAAGTTGTTACAAGACCGAAATTAGTGTTCCAATCTTGGTTATGAACATTGTACAATATTTACGCAGTTCACGTTAATATATTATGAAAGAAATATCCCCTGAAGAGTTATATTCCTTGTATAAGGACACATTGTATAAATGCCAAAGCAAAATATTCAATTATGCTGATGATATTGTTGAGACGATGGTTTTTGAGGATTTTGTTATCGGTGCAACCAGTTTTTTGCATGATGATTCTCTAAACACGCTCATTAACAATCATCTTATAGACAAAAAACAATATGATTTAAGTAGAGAGATTCGAGCATTGTTTTTCGAAATAGAAGACTGCGGAGAATTGACAATGGACTGTTTAAGGGGGCAATCAGAAAAATGGAAATATTTGACTTCCCTTGTAGATGAAGCTGTTGCAGGGGTGAAAAACGAAGTCGTGTTGTTAGATTGAAAATTAGAGCGCAAACGGTTCTTGCTAATTGGGATCAGATTCAACCTATGTTGTCGCAACTTTGAACTACACGGCAACTCCCGTGCGCAGGACATCATCATACAAGGGTGAAGGATAGCGTTCCTCCAGAAGGACAGGCTCGATAAGCGTATTCAGTTTCCGGGAGGCAGTCCAAAGTTTTGTGGTGGCGGTCAGCCAGTCGCCGTCCAGCAACGGCACCACGACGGCAATGTCAATGTCGCTGCCGCTGCCGTCATGTGTCAAGGACAACGTGTCGCACTTCCCCAAGCTGCCGTCCAACAGAAACTCCTACGAGGACTTCGCCGTCCTGGAAGGGGACATCGTGATGATTAACGTCCAGCGCTTCTACCACATCTACTGCTCCCGAGACATGGGAGAACTCAAGTACACCACCCAAGGCACCTTCGGCGGCAAGTCCATGAAGGCCAACCTTGAGATCTACCATCCAGGCTTCAAGCCCAAGCTGCTCGGCTTCATCGCCTCCGTGATGAACTCCGAGGCCATCATCCTCGCCCGCCTCAATAACGGCGACATCCACATGCTCGGCGATGAAGACCGCGGCGCGGAAATCGGCGAGAACGTGGAGGCCAGCTCCGGCAAGGCCGTCACCGACAACAACGGCGCGACCGTCTCCTTTGTCTATGACACCCCCACCGCTCAGGTCTATACCGGCGTGATGGACTCCCTCATCGGACAGTCCACCAACCTCGACGACCAAGTGACCCCATAACCCAAAATCGCATTTTCGGTTGTTTGATCAGTTTTTGAAAGCCGTTGCAGTTTGTGACGGCTTTTTTTGTAGTTTTGCCGCATGAATGTTTTCGAAATCATTATGCGAAAGATAAAAACCATTGGAGCGATTGCGTTAGCAAGTATAGTGATTGGTGCCATTGGCACAGTTGCCGAATGGCGTTACATGAATATTAGTGAAGGTGAGGATAATTGGTTGGCCTTTATCTTTTTTGCGAGCATTCTTTCTGTACTTTTTTTTATGGTCTTTATTACATGGTACGCTAAAAACACTAAAAACAAGGATAAATAACAATCTGATAGATATTTTTCTTTAGTTATGTCAATATAAAAATATTATTGATATGAATAGAATAATTTTCATTTCCGTGTTACTTTTGCTCGCTGTTCCTGCTTTTTCACAAAGTGATATTCCGTATGCGCCACAAAGTGTTTCAGAGCCTCAAGACGGAGCTATCTATAAATTATTCCCCACTCAAAACATCTGGACTTTTTTGAAATTAGATACAAGAAACGGCAGAATTTGGCAGGTGCAATTTTCCGTTCAAGATATAGATGATAGTTTTGAGGTCCCACTATCTACAACCTATCTTGTTGAAACAGGCAAAGAGAAAAATGGTAGATTCACATTGTACCCGACCAGCAACATCTATAATTTCATTCTTTTAGACCAAATAGATGGTAGAACATGGCAAGTTCAATGGTCAGCCAAACCGAATAATAGAGGTATTATTCCTATTAAATAGTTTTTCTTTTGGGCGACCGGGCACGCTATCCGCTCAAACTGCGCCCTAAAGGGCTTGTAACCGTTTCTATCGTTGTCGCGGTATTAAGGAAAAAGAAAAACGCAGTCAAACAGCACGACTGCGTTTTTCTTATGCCGTTCCATAGCGAGACAGATGTTTAAGGCATCTTTGGCCACAAACAGGAGCAATCGAAAGCAGGGGAGTTATAGACAAGGCACCATATACAGCGGTATGTAGAGATAATCCCCATCCCATTCAACATCACCTGTGTGAACGATATAGGCTTGCGACAGATGAGTTGAGTATTTCTTGAGGCATTTCTCCATTGAGACGGTGGAGAATCCGGTGGAGGATTTCACCTCGATGGGCGAAATGTTATGTCGGCTGGTAATCGTGCTTTTCGCGATGAGGAAGTCTATCTCCATCCGATCGTCCTTGTTTTCCCTGGATGAGTTGGAGTAGAAGAACAACTTGCAGTCATTGGCCACGAGCATCTGCGCCACGATATTCTCCATCAGCATCCCAGCGTTGATTTCCAGCTTGTCTTTGAGAATCTTCTGGTAAAGTTGTTCCGAGACAATCCCCCGCTCATTGAAGGCATGGCTAATCATCAAGCCGGTGTCGTTCATATAGCATTTCAGTGAATTGTCTTTTTGTTTGAGGCCCAATCCGATGCTGGGTTCTGTGGTGTTGAAGGCCAAGTTCACCATCTTGGCATCGCGCAGCCAAAAGAACGCGCTGGCGTAATTGCGGAAGCGGGCATTCTTGTCCAAGTCGGCCAACTGGAACTTATGGTCGTGCAGTTGAAGTTGTGCGGGGATGGCTTCATAGATGGAATTCACTTTGGTGGCGTATTTGCCGGCATAGCGGTCGATGCAGTTATGGTAAAGGTTGAGTATCTGTCGCTTTATGCGGTCCACATCTTCGAACGAGCGGGTGTCCTGGTATTCCAGTATGGCTTGGGGCATACCGCCGACAATCAGGTAGAGGCGGAAGTAGTCCATGATTTTTCGATGCATTGACTGGCCCACGGGCTCTTGTGTGGCGAACTTCATGCGGATAAAGTCCATCAGCGTTTCCTCTCCCATTGCCCAGAGGAACTCTTCGAAGTCCATAGGGTGCATATCTATCTTCTCCTCCTCGGACGGCACCAAATAGTCTTCTTCTTTCTTGTCTTCGTCTTTCTTTTTCTTCTGCGTGCTCGTTTTCATACCCAGCAGGGAGCCTGTCTCCAGATAGTCGTACCGACCATCTTCCACTAGATACTTGATGGAGGCACGGGCGGCTGGGCAGAACTCGATTTCGTCGAATACGATGATTGACTCACGCGGATACAGCCTGGTGGAGAAATAGGTGCTCAGATAGGTAAAGAGCATGTCAAGGTTGTCTTTGTAGTTCTTGAACAGGTCTTTGATGTCGTCGCCCACTTTGAAGAAGTCAATCAGGATATAGCTTTTGTACTCCCTTTGGGCAAACTCCCTCACAATGTAGCTTTTACCCACACGACGGGCACCTTCTATCATCAAGGCAGACTTGCCTTTGCGCTTGTTTTTCCAGAGGAGCAAATGGTCGTAAATTTTTCTTTTCATCACGGAATCAAAGTTTGGTTAATCATCAAATTGCACGAAATCAAGGGTGTGCAGATATAGTTTTCTACACGAAATCAAGGGCAAAGATACATTATTTTTGAAAATCTCAACAAACATTTTGTCCCGTTTCTGTCCCGATTTACGAAAAAAGCAGCGTTTTTACATCTGTAAATCGCTGCTTTTCAGTGTTTTGAGCGGTAAACGGGGTTCGAACCCGCGACCTGCGGCTTGGGAAGCCGCCGCTCTGCCAACTGAGCTACTACCGCGTTTCTGGCTATTAGCTTTTGGCTGTTAGCTGTTAGCAGCTAATGGCCAATGGCTAATGGCTAATGGCTAATAGCCGATTATACATTGAATCGAATGTGCAGGATGTCGCCGTCTTGCACTTCGTAGTTCTTGCCTTCGACCGCCAACTTGCCGGCCTCTTTGCATTTCAGCTCCGACCCGTATTTCACCAGGTCGTCGTATTTTATGACCTCCGCACGGATGAAGCCGCGCTCCAGGTCGCTGTGGATGACGCCCGCCGCCTGCGGTGCCAACATGCCCCGCGTGATTGTCCAGGCGCGGTTCTCCTTGCCACCGACGGTGAAGAAGGAGATGAGGTCCAGCATCTTGTAGGCCGCACGGATCACCTTGTTGACGCCCGGCTCGGTCAAGCCCACGTCGGCCAAGAAGGCCTTGCGGTCCTCTTCGCTCTCCAACTCGGCGATTTCGGATTCGATTTTGGCCGCGATGACCAACATCTCTCCGCCGTGCTCTTCCACATATTTCTTCACGGCCTCGGAATAGGCGTTCCCGGTGGCCGCGTCATCGTCATTCACATTGCACACGAACATCACGGGTTTCTCGGTGAGCAGCATCATGTCGGCCACCACCGCCTTCTCGTCGGGCGTGACCTCCAGGGTGCGCACATTCTGGAAACCTTCCAGATGTTCCTTATATTTCAACAGAACAGCAAGGTCGTGCTTGGCGGTCTTCTCGCCGACTTTCGCGGCTTTCTCCACCTTGGTGATCTTGCGTTCAATCTGTTCCAAATCCTTGCATTGCAGCTCAAAATCGACAATCTCGATGTCTCTCACCGGATCCACGGAACCTTCCTCGTGGGGGAGGGCAGGGTTGTCGAAGCAGCGCAGCACGTGGATGAGTGCGTCGCAGAGACGCACGTCCGCGAGGAAGCTGTTGCCGATGCCGGCGCCCTGGCTCGCACCCTTGGCCAAACCGGGGATATCCACCAAGTCCAAGTTGGCGAACACCAATTTGTCGGCATGGATGAACGTGTCGATGTGCATCAGACGCTCGTCGGGCACCTGACACACGCCGATGTTGGACTTGTTGGTGCTATACGCGAAATCTGTCACCTCCGCCTTCGTGTTGGAGATGCAGTTGAACATCGTGGTCTTACCCGAGTTCGTCAGTCCTACTATGCCGCATTTTAATCCCATTTGTAATGGTTATTGGTTATAGGTTATTGGTTATTGAGGTTTAGAGTTTATTGTTTATTGTTTAGAGTTTAGAGTAAAGGGTTATAGTCTCTTTTCCCGAAAGCTAACAGCCAATAGCTAAAAGCTAAAAGCCGAGAACAATGTCCTCTACGTGGTCAATTTCGGGCAAATAGTGTTTGATCGTCTGTTCCACGCCGTTCTTGAGGGTCATCTTGGCGTGGGGGCAGGTGCCGCACGCGCCTTGCAGACGCACTTTCACGACATTTTCGGGGGTGAGTTCCACAAATTCGATGTTGCCGCCGTCCTGCACTAAGTAGGGGCGGATCTGGTCGATGATCGAGATGACCTTCTGTTCTAACGTGGCGTATTCCATATCTTCAAAATTAGGCGGCAAAAATAATAAAAATGTGAATGCACTTGACGATTCATGAAAAATATTCATTTCGTTCAGAAAAGGATATTTTAT
>CADADB010000018.1 GCA_902786595.1 uncultured Bacteroidota bacterium
ACCTTCGAAGTAGGCCGCACCGCCGGCATAGTTGCCCAACACCATCTCAGGACGGCCATCTCCGTTAAGGTCTGCCACCGCTACAGCCACTCGCCTACCCTCTTGGAAATCTTGCGCCAAGCCATTGACGGTCTCCGCCAAATTCGCCTCTGCCTTTTCGAAAGCACCGTCTAAATTTCCATCAATCTGCTTGTAATAAGCTACTTCGCCCAACTCGCCCGCACAGAACAAAACCGTGCCGTATTGTGCATCCCGATAAAAACAGGGAACACTATATCCAAAATAAGACAGGGTGAAGTCCCTTATATCAACGCCACCTAAAGTATCTGTAATCTTCTGAAAAACAGGCATATCACCACCTGTGTTTTGGTAATACGAAAGCAATCCGCGACGATTCCCTATTATCAAGTCCTTTCTCCCGTCACCGTCAAGGTCGAAACACTGCGGGGTACTACATTCCCCGACATCAATGCCAGCAAAATCGGTGGTAACCATACCATTTCCCGTCATCAAGCGGACATGGGGCACCAGCACCAGTGTACCATCCTCTTGCCCGCATAGCATGTCGGTATCGCCATCTCCGTCAAAGTCGCCAAAGGCGGGATGCAACGCATGGTAGCTTAAAGATTTGAGATTTCCGAAATCGCGGGTCTGTAAGGTAAACACTGGCGAATCGGTTGTTCCCGTATTCCGATAATATGACACTGACGATGAGAAAAAAGAAGTCAACCAACCGTTGATCACTTTCGCACTGTCGAACTGCCCGTAATTGCCGACAAACAGATCTAAAAGTCCATCGCCGTCAAAATCATACAACACCGGATGACACCCGCTCCCGACATCCATCATTTCTCCTTGCAAGAAATCGGTTTTTGTAAGCGTATATTGTTGTATATCAGTATTATAATCATACACCCAAACACTGTTCAAATCCTGAGACTTGGTCAACGAGGGGTCGGAAGGCGACACCACTAACGAAGGTTCTTCCCGTTCTGGAAGAGTCACGAAAGAAGCTGCCGGCATCGAATAGAGAAAAATCGGCATGGAGGTCGGAAAGGCCGTATCCTGCATCGTCATCAGCGCATCGGACAACGTGCCGTGATTATATAATAGAATATTGTACGGAGAATCCACGTCTCCCAACAGCAAATCCGGCAAACCGTTGCCGTCAAAGTCGTGCAACAGCATTGAAGATCCAGTATGGCGCGTATGGTCATCATCAGATTTCTCACTACAGTCGGTAAAGAGCGAGACAGCATTATTGTCGGCGGCCTCCTCAAAATGCCCCCAACACTCATTCTCCAAACGGAAATCAAAAGAATCGCCGTCGGCCGCATAGTTGCGCAGATGGTGCACATATCGACCCATCACCCAAAAATTCAGCAAGTCAAGATGCCCGTCTTGGTCAATGTCATCCACGACAATATAATCATCCGGGGAAGCATAGATATTCGTATATCCATTGTAATAAAAAGCCGTCAAGGGATCCGCCGCGAGCTGGAACTGCAACGTGTCTTCGGAGACATTCTTGAAAACACGCACAGAAGCCAGTCCATAGGTGAAAATGTCCGCCTTGCCATCGTGATTATAATCGTGCAGGATCACCCAGTCGTGTAATTCAGGAAAACAGCGGGCATAATGCGGTGCATAAACAAAACCGTTGCCGACACGCAAGAACGGCAACAAGCGGTTTCCGTGCTTCTCAAACCCCAATAGGTCCAGAGTACCGTCAAGATCAAGATCAATCTCGGAGAATCGGACCGAATTGAGGCCACCGGCCCACGGCATGGCCAACGACTGACCATTCTCCATCACAGAGACATCGGATCGCCTCTCAAAGCCGAAGTCGTAAAAGGTATTTTGGGCTGCCGCGAGTGAAATCAGCAAACCGAACAACAAGGACAAAGTAAAGGAGTGGCGGCTCATGGCTACCGTACGCGCAGACGTTGTCCCTCGCGAATAAAGTCGCTACGCAAGCGGTTTAGTTTCTTTATCTTAGAAACTGTAGTATGGTATTTGGCTGCGATTTTGCCCAGGTTGTCACCCTTGCGCACCTTATAATATTGTGCGGAAGACTGGGGTTTCGGGGTAGTCGGTTGCACCGTCGGTTGTGTCGGGTTCGGCACGGAGACCGTATAACCGGAAATGAACAGCGTGTCGTATTTGGTTTTGAAATTCTCGAAATCGATGAGACGGTTAGGGTTGATATCGTTGCCGAGATAACGGACCTCAAAGTGGAGGTGCGAACCATAAGAACGCCCTGTGTTGCCGCCAAGACCGATGATATCGCCGGCCTTCACCATCTGTCCGGGATTCACCAGCCGGCGGGAAAGGTGCGCGTAATAGGTCTCCAAGCCGTTGTCGTGACGGATGACCACGAGATTACCGTAGCCACCGGTGTTGGCCGTACCTTTGGAGATACGCACGATGCCGTCCCACGCAGCCGCCACCGGCGTCCCTTCGGGATAGCCCAGATCGACACCGCGGTGCATCCTGCGATGACGATACCCGTAGTTGGAGGTGATGCGGTAGTTAGCAGGATGATGGTAACCCGCCAAAACAATGGTGTCGCGCGCCGCAGACCCCTGATGCCGGTAATGGATGGTCACAATGTCGAAGTTCTGATACAAATTGAAACCCGGCATCCAGTTGAAATAGGTGAACAGCAACCCGTTGCCGTGGTCAACATTGTCCAGGTTGGAATCATACATCGAATTGATGAGATTTCCCAAAGAATCCTCCTCTATCACGGCTTCTATATGGGCGGTGTCGTTCACCACATTGAACTGGATATGGTTTTCCTGCGCCACAAGGCGGAAGAAACCGAACACGAGCAATATGGTCAAGCTTATATGTTTGGATATCAGTATCTTTTTCATAATTTGGCATTAGAAATTACCGCAACCCCGTTTGTTTTTGCGAGATTTGCTCTTTGTTATCCCATGGCTTCTGTTCGCATCATGACTTCTCTCAACGATGGCTCTACTCTTGATTGTTTTTCTCCCATGGTTTTTTCGGGTTGAATTTTTCTTTATGTAATAGGTAGTGTGCTGAGAGGTGGAAGCGTTCCAATTAGGGGTGTGCCGCGTGCGGACAGTCTGGTATCTGGACGACTTATGTGTTTGATTGCGAGACACCTGGCAAGATCCGGAGAACATCATCCCAACGGAGCAAAAGAAAAATATGATATATCTCAAAAGTCTATTTTTCATGTTCAATTATTTCTGTGATTCAAAATGGCAAAGATACAATTTTTTGGAATTGATTCGGCACCACCACTGCATTTTTATAGCTATAACGCTCAATTTCTGTTGTTTAGTATAAGTGGAAATTAACGACACCAACCTCAAAAAAATTGTACTTTTGCCGCCGAAAGAAAACCCCATGGCACCATCTGAAAAAGAGCGACTTTGGAACAAAGAGTATATCAAGGTGATGGTAGCGAACTTTTCGCTGTTCTTCGCCTTCTACATCCTCACACCGCTGCTCCCCATCTACCTGAGCGAGCATTTCGGCGCGACAAAAGACGTCATTGGCCTGGTATTGTCGGGCTATGCCGTGGCCGCGCTGCTGTTCCGACCGTTCAGCGGATATATCGTCGATTCGTTCAACCGGAAGAAGGTGTTGGTTTTCTTTATGTTGCTGAGTTTCATATTCTACGGTTTCTATCTGTTGGCGGGCACTTTGGCGCTCTTCGCCGTGGTGCGCACCCTCCACGGCGGACCGTTCGGGGCGAGCACCGTGGCCAATTCCACCGTTGCCATCGACGTGCTGCCCTCCTCGCGCCGTAACGAGGGCATCGGCTATTATGGGCTGAGCAACAACATCGCCACCGCCATTGCGCCCACGGTCGGCATCGCCCTCTACAAATACTTCGGAGACTTTAACATCCTGTTCGTCGTCGCGCTGCTTTTCGCCCTGATAAGCGTGGCAGTCTCCGCCTCGGTGAAGCTGCCGGAACGCGCACCCGTGGCCGACAAGAAGAAGATTTCCCTCGACCGTTTCTTCCTCCTGAGAGGATGGTTCATTGGCGTTAACATGGTCTGTTTCGCTCTCTGCTACGGCGTGTTGAGCAACTATCTGGCCATCTACGGCAAAGAGGTTATGGGCATCACCAGCGGGTCCGGCACCTTCTTCCTGCTGCTCTCCCTCGGACTGATCTTGTCGCGGCTGCAAGGTGGCAAATCGTTGAGAGAGGGCAAGTTGACCCGTCATGCAGGCATCGGAATCCTGATTTCCACGGTCGGATACACGGTGTTCGTCATCTCCACGCATCCCGTCTGCTTTTACGCCACCGCCATACTCGTGGGACTTGGGAACGGGCACATGTGGCCTGCTTTCCAGAACATGATCATCTCCGTCGCGCACCACAACGAGCGCGGCACCGCCAACTCCACCCTGCTGACCAGCTGGGACTTGGGTATGGGATTAGGCATCGTCCTCGGAGGCGTCATCGCCGAGTATTTCGGATATTCTGCCGCCTTCTGGACTGTGGTGGCCGTCCACGTCATCGGGGTTGCCATGTATTTCACATGTACAAGGAAAATGTTCCTGCAGCGACGGATAACAGAATGACTACTTCAAAACAAAAATTGAACATATTCAGAAAAAAAATGTACTTTTGCCACGATTTAAAGAACCTGCTATCTCATTCGTTCTCTTCTGCTCTACCAAGCTCTTGCCCCTGTCGGGGCTGCTCTAGGAAAATGTTTTTTTGATTGAACCTTGAACTACCAAGCTCTTGCCCCTGTCGGGGCTGCTCAAGGAATCTAATCACTGTTCACTGATCACTGATCACTATTAAACAATAAACAATAAACTATAAACTATAAACCATAAAGTATGTACACCAATTTCCAACAACATCTTCAGAAAGAATTGGCCGACATCAAGGAAGCCGGCTTGTACAAGAACGAACGCATCATCGCTTCCCCGCAAAGCGGTGAGATCACGCTGCAGGACGGCAGCAAGGTGCTGAACTTCTGCGCCAACAACTACCTGGGCCTCGCCAACGACGCGCGTCTGATTGCCGCCGCCAAGGAAGCCCTCGACACCCACGGTTACGGCATGGCCTCCGTGCGTTTCATCTGCGGCTGCTCTGACCTGCACAAAGCCCTGGAGAAGAAAATCGCTGAATTCTTTGGCACGGAGGACACCATCCTCTACGCCGCCTGCTTCGACGCCAACGGCGGTGTCTTCGAGCCCCTGCTCACCGACCAGGACGCCATCATCTCCGATGCCCTCAACCACGCCTCCATCATCGACGGCGTGCGTCTCTGCAAGGCGATCCGCTACCGTTACAAAAACGCTGACATGGCTGACCTCGAGGAACAACTGAAAGCCGCTCAGGCACAGCGTTTCCGCATCATCGTCACCGACGGCGTGTTCAGCATGGACGGCAACGTCTGCCCGCTCGACAAGATTTACGAACTGGCTCAGAAATACGACGCCATGGTCATGGTTGACGAGTCTCACTCCGCCGGCGTGGTGGGCAACACCGGTCGCGGCGTGACCGAGCGCTACAACCTGCGCGGCAAGATCGAGATCCTCACCGGTACGCTGGGCAAGGCCTTCGGCGGCGCTATCGGCGGTTTCACCACCGGTAAAAAGGAAATCATTGATATGTTGCGTCAACGCTCCCGTCCGTACCTGTTCTCCAACTCCATTCCTCCGATGGTGGCCGCTGCCGGCTGCAAGATGGTTGACATCATGTCGGAGACTAACGAGCTGCAGGACAAGCTGCACAGCAACACCGAATATTTCGTGGCCAAGATGAAATCCGCCGGTTTCGACATCAAGCCGACCGAGTCCGCCATCTGCGCCGTGATGCTGTATGACGCCAAACTGTCACAGGTGATGGCCGCCAAACTGCAGGAGGAAGGCATCTACGTCACCGGTTTCTACTATCCTGTGGTACCGAAAGACCAGGCCCGTATCCGCGTGCAGATTTCCGCCGCCCACGAGCCCGAGCACCTCGACAAGTGCATCGCCGCCTTCACCAAGATCGGCAAGGAACTCGGCGTGCTGAAATAATTTGCAATTAGAAATTCGTAATTAGTAATTGGAGGATGACGGAAGTTGTCCTCCTTTTTTTGCGGCCACACCCGCCGTACCGCCAACAGCTAACGGTTAACTACTCGCCCCGCATCACCGAATCGATGTCACGCGCCACTTTCTGCGAGAAAAGGTCCGCGCCAGTCTTGTTCAGGTGCATCGTGTTGTAGAAGTAGGCCGTGTCGTAGCTGAGCTCGTCGTAGGTGTAGTCCAAATACGGGATGTCGAAATCTTCAGCGATTTGCGCGAACATGGCGTGCATGCCCGTGGAGTCCGCCATCTTTCGCGTACCACCGATGTAAAACGGCGAGGTGACCAGCACCACTTGGATGCTGTCGCGGCGGCACTCGGACAAGAAATTTCTGAACTGCCGGATAATCGTTGTGTCATGAGTATAAGAAACGCTGGTCTGCTGCTGAAGCCCTCGTCCACTCCACTTCCGGTCGTAGCTGCGGAAACCCTTATACAAAGGAATATCGTATTCGCTTTTCACTGTGGGAAAAAGAATTTTCCGCATGAGAATCTTCCGACCCAGAAAACGCCAACACGGCAGTACAAAATCCGCGAAGGAGAAATTCTCCTGCTTATGACAAAGCCGCCAAAGATACGGGTCGTGGAGGTAGGGCACAAACTGTACTCGCTCATAACCGTTGCTTTTCTGCATCGTGCCGTGACTCACCTCATAGACAATTAGTTTTGGCTTGGGATTTCTCCGATGACGGAATACCTTGTATTTCAAAATCTGGGAATCGGCGGCGCGACCATTCATGCCTAGATTGTAGCTGTTGGTATGGAGAACGCTATCGATGATGGCCGGATTGAACTGCACAAACGCCCTGGAGCTGCCCATGATGAGGACTTCTGCATCAATATCCCGCTGATAAAGGTCGTTCCATGTGGCAAACGGTGAGGTACGCAACCGCAGTGCTTTTGTAGTCAGCAGCATATCGAACGCCACCGCCATAACCAGCAGAATGAAAGCGAAAAGAAGTGTCTTCAGCAGGAACTTTTTCATATCAGAACTGGAAATAGATGAAGGTTTCTGAATTGGAATAGGCAAAGAACATAATGACAATCAGACTGTAATAGAGGAGATAACGGATCGCGGCGGAATGGATGCGCAAGTCAAGACCATGGTTTCCCGCACGATGCACCCACTCCATGACGAGCATGAGGAATACATAGATGGAGCATGCGGAGAGTCCTTCGGTGTAGGGCGCTCCCCCACCCGACAACAATGTAATGTATTGCCACGCCTGTCCGATGGAGTCGGCACGGAAGAGTATCCATCCGACGGTTACTAACGCGAAGGTCAGCAACATGCGGCCTGCCTCGGACCAAGTGGGTAAGGCGCGTCCTACAGCAATGCCGCTGGTGTATTTGCGGTTGCGACCCGACAGGATGAGCGGCAGGAAGAGCAGCGCGTGGAAAGCGCCCCAGGCAAGGAAAGTCCAGTTGGCGCCGTGCCAGAAACCGCTCAACAGGAAGATGACGAACGTGTTGCGCACGACCTTCGCCTTCGGGACGCGACTGCCGCCCAACGGGATATAGACGTAGTCGCGGAACCACGTGGTAAGCGAAATGTGCCACCGCCGCCAGAACTCCGCAATGTCACGACTGAAATAGGGATTGTTGAAGTTCCGCATCAGCTTGATACCGAACAGTTTGGATGTACCGATGGCGATATCGGAGTAGCCGGAGAAATCACCGTAGATTTGGAAAGCGAACAGCACGGCGGCGATGGCTAAGGTACTGCCGCTCTGCGACGCATACGATCCATAGACGTAATCGACGTAGGCGGCGCAGTTGTCAGCCACAGCGATCTTCTTGAAAAGTCCCCAAAGGATCTGCCTCATGCCATCGACGGCCTGCGCGTAGTCGAAAGTGCGCGGCTTTGCGAACTGCGGCAGCAGATTGGTCGCCCGCTCGATAGGACCGGCCACCAACTGTGGGAAGAAGCTCACGAACGCGAAGAACTGCACAATATCACGGGTGGGTTCCAGCTTCCCGCGATATACGTCGATGCTGTAGCTCAACGCTTGGAAAGTGTAGAAGCTGATGCCCACAGGCAGTATGATGTTGAGCAGCAGACCGTCGGTGCGGCTGTTCAGAAAGAGGTTTGCGAAAGAGGTAACGAAAAAGTCGTAATATTTGAAGACTCCGAGAATCGCCAGGTTCAACACTATATTAGAAACATGCACGATTTTCGCGACCGGGCGGTTGCGATGGCGTTCGATGAGGAGGCCGCTGCCCCAGCTGCAGAGCGAAGTAAAGGCAATCAGGAAGAGAAAACGCCAGTTCCACCAACCATAAAAGAGGTAAGAGACCGCAACCACAAAGAGGTTCTGTGCCCGTACACTCCGCCGAAACACAAGCCAATAGAGCAAAAACACAACTGGCAGAAACAGGGCGAACTCTATCGAATTGAAAAGCATGATTGGAGTCGAATCAGGGCAGAAAAGTTGATTAATATGGTCACTTCAACGTGCGAATCTTGAACACAGGTTTCTCATCCAACAAAGGATAATCCACCTTAACTACCACTTCCTCATTTGGCTTCAAATCAAAGTAATTGTCGGAATAATCGACCTTGTAACCATGCGTTTCTTCAATGAAAACGCCCTTTTTCAACATTTTGGAAGAAAGGTGGATTTCAGCGGAATGGTCGCCGTATTCCGTATTGACCTGAATCGGCTGAGAGGAGAGATTCAACGCTTTCGGTTTCACGAAATAGGTCAAATATGTGACTTTTTCGGAGTTTTCGGGTTTTAAACAGGCCTCCACAAAGACATTTCCCGCGTTTTTCACAGATTTCGGCAAAGCCACCACTGCCGCCTTGGCACTGCTGTTGGCAGAGGTTGAGACGCTTACGCCCGCCGAGTTGACCATTTCGCCATCCATGGTTCGGATAGCCCACTCAAAGAGACCGCCAACTGGCTCAAAACTGTCGTTGATCAGATACAGCTCGATGGTGTCCTGCGAGATATTGCGCGAGGCGATGGCCACGTTGGCGTACAGCTGCGGCAGACGGTAGTACAGCGCCTTGGGATTCCCGGCCACGTCGATGCAGCTCCAGGAAGCCACGGGCCAGCAGTCGTTGAGCTGCCAGAAGAGCGTGCCGCTACACTTCTCGTGTTGAATGCGGTGCGCCTCGATGGCCTGCGCGATGCCATCCTGCTGCACCAACTGGCTGATATAGACGAACTTGTCGAGGTTGTTGGTGTCCTTGAATCCGTACAGATCTTCCATCGCCTTCAGGATGATCGGCACCCCGCGACCGTGCTTCTGGTGGTTGCGCATGGACGGGGTTTTCAGAACACGCTCGCCTTCAGGGATGTATTCGTTCCAGAGCGACATTTCCGGGTAGGCCTGGAAGCCGTACTCCGTCATGAAGCGACCGGTTTTCTCCCACCAGATCTCGAACGGCAGCTCACCCCACCAGACGCCCCAGTAGTGGCTGCAGCCATGGGTGGTGCACTCGGGGTGACCCCAGCCGTAAGTCGGCGAGGAGTGTACATAGTTGGGCTTGTGCATATTTTCCATGCAGATTTTCGGCAGCATCTTCTCGAAAAGCTGCTCGTAATCCTCATACATTTCCGAATATTGTTGGTCTGTGTAGCCCAAGGCATCCTTCCAGCCCCAGTCTTCCAAACCGTTGTGCACCTCGTTGTTGCCACACCACGTGGCGATGCAGGCGTGGTGGCGCAAGCGCTTCACCTGCTCTTCGGCCTCGGCCTTCACGTTGTTCATAAACGCTTCGTCGCCGGGATAGATATTGCAGGCGAACATGAAGTCCTGCCACACCAAGATGCCCATCTGGTCGCAGTAGTTGTAGAAGGCCTCGTGCTCGTAGATGCCGCCACCCCAGACCCGTATCATGTTCATATTCGCCTCTTTGGCCTGTTTGATGAGCTCGGCGTAGCGGTCGTCGCCCTCGCTGCGGGCGAGCGTGCCCGGGTACGAGGAGGCGGGAATCCAGTCGGCGCCGCGCATGAAGAGCGGCTTGCCGTTGACGATGAACTGGAACGACTCGCCGATGTTGTCGCGCTTCTGGACTAGCTCTACCGTGCGCAGCCCGTGGGTATGCACGAGGCCGTTGTCTTTCTCGTTGTTCTTCAGGGTGAAGTAATAGAGGTGGGCATCTCCTGCCCCGTTCGGCCACCACAGCTTCGGATTCTCAATGGTCACGGGGATGACCACCGTGTTCAATCCTTTGTGCAATTGTGCTTTGTGTTGTATTTCTTGATTGTATCCATTCCCGTCTGTTATACACAATAACAGGTTGGTTGTTAGTTTTTTATCTGCAGTTATTTCAACTTCCACTTCAGATATCCAAGGACGTGTCGAATCCCGCGATGGTTCGATGTCCTTAACGTAAAAATCGTTCACTTTCAAGACATTCCACGATTCGATATAGACGTTCTTCCAGATGCCGCAGGTGTTGAGTTTCGGCCCCCAGTCCCAGCCGCTCTCATACTGCGCCTTTCGGGTGAAGACGCGATTGTCTGGGAGCTTGTACGGCAATTTGGAAGCCGCGACGCTGTCGAACGGTTCCGTGGGCAGAAACCTGACCACCAGTTCGTTGCCACTCTCTTTCAGCTTGTCGGGCAGCGGAAAACGCCACGTCCGGAACATGTTGTTTGTCATCGTGTCCCCTGTGGAGGAGGTCAGCCGCTCGCCGTTGAGGAAGACCTCTGCGTAGGTGTCCAAACCCTCGAATACCAGCTCGTTGTGGGGAAATTCCTTGCCTTTGGCGCAGATTCCGTCGAACAGCAGCCGGTACTCCCAGATACTGTCGGCGATCCACTGCACTTTCTGTTCGTTGTCGCCGTAGAACGGGTCGGGAATCAGCTTGTTGGCGAGCAGGTCGTCGTGGATGTTGCCCGGCACGGTGGCGGCGTACCATTGGCTGCCGCAGCGGAGCTGCCAGGCGTTATGCACGCACCCGAACTCGGAGTTGAGATAGACCCGGTCGGATTTCCAAAGGGTGGTCTGGTCGGTGCGGCAGGCCACCAGCAGGAGTGTGCTGATAAGGAGGGGGAGGATGAGACGGTTCATTAGAATTAAGAATTAAGAATTAAGAATTATGAATTATGAATTAAACAGTGGGGCAAAAGTACGATTTTTTTTCTTTTTGTGATAAATCGCTTTTGTTTTTTGTGTTTTGTGATAGCCGCGAAAATGCTCGCAGTAATGCCACGCAAAGCCCATATTCCATGTAGATGGACACCCGCCTGATAAACCCAAAAAACAAAATATGAAGGAACAAAAAAGTCATTCTCCTGAACTGATAAGCAGACCTTTAGTCACTAGAGCTTCTCAGGAAAATGACGAAGCAAAAATAATATACGAAAGAAAAATTAAATAGTCTTGCCGAACCCCAGTTCCCTCAAATAGCACTATCATTGGCAAGGTTCTTTGACTCGGGCGAATATGTGGACACCACCGACGTGGCGAAGGTGAACTTTTCGCCTGAGCCTCCGCCCGCCAGCGCAACTACTAACTGCTAACTCCTCACCGTTTCACCACCTTTCTCACCGCAACAACATTCCCTTCCGCCATGGTCTTGACGAAATATATGCCGGGCGCTAAGGGCGAGAGGTCGATTTGGGTTTGTCCGGATAAACCATCTGCGTCCGTTTGTAAGGGCGAAGGATTATTCGCCTCTACACCGTCCGTTGTCCGTAATAACCGCCCGAACGCGTCATACACATGAATTTCCAACGCCCTCGCCTGTACATTGTTCATTTGTACATTGACAACGCCGGTGGTTGGGTTAGGCCAGACGTTGACGGGGGACACCGCATAATCGGAAATTCCCACGGGTTCTGTCACTTGGAGGATTTTCATCACATTCGGGGCGGCCATGTATTGGTCGTTGCCGGGCTGCGTGGCGGTAATGATGGCCAAACCGATGTTATGCATCGTCAGGATGCTGCCATTGATGGTGGCTACGCTCTCGTCGCTGCAGGTGAACTGCACGGGCAGACCGGAGGTGGCGGCAGCGGCGAGCACGACGGGATTGTCACTCAGCGGGAAGGAAAGCTCTTGCTCCCACAAGATGCTCTGCTCTTGGAGTTCGGGGGCGGTGCTCGTCACGGTGAGGATTTTAGAGACGGGCGCGGCGGCGTTCCAGCTGGCGTTGCCGGCTTGCGCGGCAGTGATGATAGCGTAGCCGGGAGCGTGCAACGTGAGCACGTTGCCGTTCACCGTGGCGATGTTTTCGTCGTTACTGGTGTAAGTGACGGGGAGTCCGGAAGTGGCGGTTGCATTGAGCGTCAGTGTGCCATCAGCGAGGTCGGCGGCCAGCTCTTGGTTCCACGTGATGGATTGGTTAAAGGTGGTGTTGGCCGACTCGAAAGCCCCGATGTCGGCGATGTTGTTGCCGATGCGCGGGTTGCCGTCCATGTCCGTGGCGGGCAGGTAGGTGATGAACGCGGTGTTGGGGTCACCGGCGTCAATCAGCGGCGAGTTGGGCAGCACGTGCCAGTCGGCGACGAGGTTCGAAAGGTCCGTGGCAATGGTCGTGGCACCCACCATAGACGACGGTGCGACAAACAAGGGTTGCGTCAGTGAATCCAGCACGATGTTGGTGCTATCTGCAGCGAAATCGCTGGTCGGATTTGTTTCGCTGGCACAATAGGTGTATGGCATAGCGTAACTGGTGGACCATCTGCTGTTGGAGACCGTACTGCCGCGCTTGTTGTTCCAGGCCACCGTGTTCTTGATCGTCGCCGCCTTGACGGTTCGGATGCCTCCAGTGCCGTTGGTATAGGCGGTCTGCGCGAGGTTGTTGGCCACCACGCAGTTGGTCATAAATAACCGTCCCACAGGATCACCGGTGTTGCTGGAGGATGTAGAAGTTCCATTGGCATACGATGCCACACCGCCGGTCACATCGATGCCCTCGGTGGAAATGGCGCTGTTGTTGGCAATCACACAGCCCAAAATATGCGTGGTGTGTGTATATACGCTGACACCGCCGGCAATGAACGGCCAACTGTTGTCATCGCTGGGAACGGTGGCGGTGGTATAAACGGTGTTGTCGATGATGCGCGAGTTGAGGATCCTCCACTCGCATTTTGTCTTGGCATAGTCAAAATCATTGCTCTGCGTGAGGATGCCGCCAGCCTTGGCCGTCAGCCCGGAAGCAACATTCTTCACAACGTCACAATTGTTTACAATGATATAATTGGTTGTAGTATAAGCATACGTGTTGAACATCATCCCGCCAAACTGGCTGCCGGTGTTTTCCGCAATCACACAGTTGTCGAATTCAAACGTGGCACCATAGGTCTGGCTGCCGTTGTACATTTGCACACCTCCGTTGGTCGTGTTTCCATTTATCTTGCAGTCTGAAACTTGAAAGGTGGAACTATAGTACGAGTTGGAATACTCCATTCCCAAATACATACCACAAGCATTATCTGTCATGGTGCAGTTCGAAATCATGTGTGTATTGTTGGCTACGTCACGGATACCGTACTGATTACCCCCTGTCACATAAAAACCGTCAAAATCGACGGGCCGGCAATGATAGGTGCCGTTATAGGAAAAGTAACTGTTGATTTGGACAGCGTAATTGCTGTTGTGCTGGGCGTCGATGATGGAGCAGGAACTGTCGGAGGCGATGCCGTAGGAGAGCGGTTGTCGCTCGTACAGGTATGCCTCTGTGCCTGCGAAACCGCCATACACGTGCGTGCCGTTCTTGATGATGCAGGCCGGATAAGTGCCTGCCGCCACAAACACAGAGTCGTCGTTGGGCGAGGTGATGAGCGCCATCGCCCCGTTGATGGTGGCCTTGGCGGTCGCCCACGAAAGGCCGTTGTTGTTGTCATCCCCTTGGTTTGAGACGAAATAGGTGGTCTGCGCCTCCAATAAACCGAAAAACAACATTACGGTTGTGAAAACAATTGCACGTTCAAAAGCATTATTCCTCATCTTTATTAACATATCTGTAAAAAAATTATGGACTTCTGTTATTCGTACTTGAGGTGACTTCTGTTTTTTTTATTCTTAATTTTTAATTCTTAATTCTTAATTCACATCGCAAACCCCTGCCGCTCCAGCGTCTCCTTCAGCACCTGCGCGAAATGCTCGTTGTCGGGCTGGGTGTAGCGGTGCTTGGTGAAGACCTGCGCGAGATTGTCGCAGTCGGGGTTCTCTTTGAGGATGTTGGCGGTCTCCTCGGAGTTCTCCTTCTCGCGGTAGCACTCGTCGATGCGCTGCTCGTCGTAGTCGCGGTAAACCTCCCGATGCACAAAGGTCTCTACCGGCAGCTTCTGCGTCAGCGCGGGCCTCTTCACGGGGTAGCCCATCGGGATGCAGGCCACGGGGATGACGTGCCGGGGCAACTGCAGCGCCTCCACGAACTTATCGACGTTGTAGGTGATGGTGCCGAGCCAGACGAAGCCGAGTCCGAGGGCTTCGGCGGCCACACAGGCGTTCTGCGCGGCGATGAGCGCGTCGGTGACAGCCCAGTGGTAGCTCTGCAAGTTGCTGTAAGCTTCCGTGTTGGCATTGCGGAACCGGCAGTACTGGTTGAAGCGGCGGAAGTCGGCGCAGAAGGTGAGGATCACCGGCGCAGAGGTCGCCATCGGCTGGTTGAAGTGGTAGGGAGCGAGCTTGGCCTTCATTTGCTCGTCGCGGGTCACAATGACGCTGAACAGCTGCATGTTGCCCATCGTGGAGCCGCTGCACGCCGCCTTGAGGATCAGGTTCAGGGTTTCCTCTTCCACGGGGCGGTCGCTGTACTCGCGCACGCTGACGTGGTTGAAGAGGGTTTCCAATGTGGGGTTATAAGCGGATTCGATTTTACTCATCTTTTTCTTTGATTAAAATGCAAACAAAAAAGGCGTGCCGAAGCACGCCTGAAACTTACTTCACAAACGCGATCACATCGCCCTTGCTCACTTTCTGTCCCTGCTCCGCGACCGTCTCCAAGAGCTGGCCGTCGAAGAGTGAAGGCACCGGTTCCATGCCATAGTAGGTGCTCACGAAACAGACCGTGTCGCCCTTCTTCAAAGGAGTGCCTACCGGCTTGGGCATCGACTTCTCGTCACCGACGGCGATTTCCCACAAGAGCTGTCCGCTCACGGGCGCGACGATCGGCTGGGCCTCGGGGTACATCTTCCTGACGCGCTCGAAGACAATCTGCTGACGGTCTTGCGGGGCGGCACCGGATCCCGCCTGCTTCTTCTGCATGGCGGCCTCCAACTCGCGGTTGAAGTTCTGCTTCGCCCTACCCTCTTTGTAGTCGATATACTGACGTTCGTGCATGGCGAGCTCGAAGAGTTCCTCCTCGTCCTGACCGACATCCCAGCCCTTCTCTTCCATCATCTTGCGGTACTTGGGCAGCTCGTCAGGATAGTTGTCTTGCGGCACCCCGTCGAAGAACTCGAAGCCCTTCTCCTTAGCCAATGCGACGATTTCAGGGGCGAGCGGTCCGGGCAGACGGCCGCACTTGCCGAGGATCATGTCCCACTGGTTCTGCTCCATGTAGGTGAAGCGGGGTTTGCCCTCGATTTCAGCGCGGACGTTCATCAACGCAATGTTCTTCACATACTGGCTGAACGGGGTCACCAGACCAGGCGTGCCCACCATCGGCCACACGGCTGCCACCTCGTTGAAGAGTTTGATGAGCAGCTGGTCTTCGCTGAGCGGTTCCTTGCCGGACTTCTCCAATGTCTTGTTAAGGTAACTGTGGATACCTTTCAGGTCGGCCATCATGGAACCCATCATGCCGCCGGGCAGACCGCAACCGAGCAACAGCGACGTGGAAATCTTGTTTTTCGGCTCGATGAAATAGCCCAAGAAGTCGTCCATGAACTTCTGAGTGAGCGTGCGGGCCTCCATGTAGGCGTTCATGTCGATGTCGGCGACTTCGAAACCGGCATCACGAAGCATGGCCTGCACCGCAATCACGTCCGGGTGGACCATACCCCATGAGAGGGGTTCCATGGCCACATCGATGATATCAGCGCCGTTACGGCAGACTTCCAGCACGGAAGCCATCGAGAGGCCGGGGCCTGTATGTCCGTGATACTGAATCACCAAGTGCGGGTATTTCTCCTTGATGGCCTTCACCAACTTGCCAAGTTCCGCGGGGCGACCGATACCGGCCATATCCTTCAGTCCGATCTCCTTGGCACCATACTCCACATATTTATCGACCACCGCGAGGTAGTGCTCCAACGTGTGCACGGGCGAGTGCGAGATGCTGAGCGCGGCCTGCGAGATGAGTCCGAACTCGTTGGCGTATTTGATGGAAAGTTCCAGATTGCGGTAGTCGTTGAGGCCGCAGAAGGAGCGCACCACATCGACGCCTTGGGCCTTCTTGACCTTGAACATCAACCGGCGCACGTCGGCGGGCACGGGGTACATGCGCAAGCCGTTGAGGGCGCGTTCCAGCATCTGGCATTGGATGCCGGCAGCCCGCAGCGGCTTTGTCCATTCGCGCACCGCGTGGTTGGGGTTCTCACCGTAGAGCAAGTTCACCTGCTCGAAAGCGCCGCCGTTGGTCTCCACACGGTCGAAGCAGCCCATCCGCACGATCACCGGCGCGATTTCCGTCAGCTGGTCAACGCGGGGCTGGTATTTGCCCGACGACTGCCACATATCACGATACACCAAACAGAATTTGATTCTCTTTGCCATAATTATTCCTTTCTCAATATCTTATAAATCAACAATATAATTAATCTTCCGCCTTTTTTCAGGCGGTTGCAAAGGTACAAAAAAAAGTTATCAACAGGGTGCAACCTTGGGGATTTTTTGCATCTTTGGTTCAAAGGTCAAACTTCAAAGTTCAAGATTTAAGAAAAATACTATTTTTGCAAATCAATTTGGCAATAAACAAAAAAAAGCATAAATATGAAAAAAGTACTGTTATCCGCCATTTTCATGGCATTTGTGACTTGCGTTTTCGCGCAGAGCGCGACATTAACCAACCCGGAGCCCAACTGGCTGAACAAGCACCTTTTGAGCGGCACCCCCATCGGGCAGGATGACGAGAACCTGTACTATCTCTTCTACTCGCATCCCGTAACAATGATCAAACCAAAGAGTTACACAGACCATTTCTACATCGTTGACAAGGAGTCGATGCATAAGACGGACATTGCGGTCACCACCTCCAATCTGCATGCCCCGCTTGACGGCATTGTCAGCGACAACGGCATTATCGCCCTGTATGAAAGTCTCTCCAAGAAAGGCGACCAGCTGACCTTCACCATCGCCAATCTGGACAAGAGCGTCAACACGGTGACATTAGGCAGTGAGAACTCCGTGTCCACCACGGCCAACCCGAAATTCTGGCCGGAATACAAAATCGCGAAATCCCCTAACGGCAAACTGCTGGCCGCTGTCGCAGTAGTCACCGGAAAGAACAGCCAATTGGAGAACATGTTCGCGGTGGTGGTCAACAACGAGGGCGAATTCGTCTGGAGCGGCACGGTATCCCCGCAATTCGGCGGCAAGAGCTTCTCCATAGGAGATCTCGTGGTCGATAACAACGGAGTGCTCTACCTGCCGGCCTACACCTGTCAGGTGAACGGCAAAAACATCTCCGACGTCCAGTTCATGATGATCAAGGCCACCGACGGGAACACCGAGACCTTCACCGAAGGGGTCACCTTCGGCACCCCGCAGGACTTCACCGCCAAGATGCTCTCCAACGGGAATGTCGTCGTGGCGGGGTACTACACCGAAGCCACAACCAACACCGCCACCAATTCGAACGGCTACTACTTCTACACCTTCGACACCGGTTCCGACAACTTCTCCGACGTGAGAAACTTCAAGTTCAATGACGGTTACGTGGAGAAGGCGGCGTGGGCCCGTTTCTCCAACATCCTCGGCAACCAGCAGTATTCCATCAAGGCGGGTAACATCTTCGAGCTGGAGAACGGCAGCGTGGTGCTGTGCGGCGAACACCGTTTCGTGAAAGCCATCTACGATCCGAACATGAAATCCTGGTCCTACCAGATGCTCACCAAGAACATCCTGGTCTCCACCCTGCAACCCGACGGCAACGCGAATTTCACCATGGTGGAGAAACAGCAGTCGTCCAGCTCCAACGTTAACCCCGGTGAAAAATCGTGGATCAACCATTTCATCTCTTACTCCGCCTTTGCTCACCACAACGACATGTACTTCCTGTTTACCGATGACCACCGGAATGTCCCCTACCCTGGCCAAGGCGTGGTCTGCGGCATCGGCGGCCTGAAGTTCAAGGGCGACAAGTGGGCGGACGTGATGATGCGCCTCACCCCCGACCAGAAACTCACCCAGAAAGTCGTGACCGACCCCAAACAACTGCTTCGCGTCGTGGAGTTCTTTGACGGAGAACACTACTACACCTCCGGCATCGGTCAGAAAGAATTTTTCTTGACCAAGTTTTCCCTTGATTTTTAATGGTTATTGGTTATTAACCATTGGCTATTAGCTATTAGCTTTTGGCTATTAGCTGTAAGATTTTTAGACAGACTTGTCAATAAAACAGACAGACAAGTCTGTCTTTTATTTTCATAACACACTATATTTCAACTCATTGAAATCAATGGCACGATTTCGGCAATAATCGTCACATTATTGTGTAGCAATATCTGACTTTATGCGTCAAATACTGAAATAATTGTTTTGTGTTATTTATAGAATATGTATTTTTGCACCCTGAATAAAATGAAAAAACAAATGACAACAACCTCTACACGAGAGACATCCATTAGGATTTTATCAAGTCTATTTTTAGCATTAATCTGCTGTTTTTCAGCTTTTTCACAAAACACGATTACAGGAACCTTGCAGGATGAGAATTCCGGGCAACCTGTGCAGTACGCCAACGTGAGTCTTCTGCGGCAAAGCGACAGTGTGCTGGTGGGTTACGCCTCCGCGAACGAAAAGGGCGAGTTCCAGTTGCAGCAGATCCCGAACGGCAGTTACCGCATGGTGGTCTTCTTTGTGGGATACGAGAACCACCAACAGGAGCTTGTTGTCAGCAAAAACATGGACTTGGGCACTATCAAGATAAAGCCGGGCACGGCCACTATTGGCGAGGTGGTGGTGAAGGGCGAGCGGCCATTGTTCGCTGTCGAGGGCGAGAAGACGCTCTACAACACCGCCGAAGACCCAAGTGTACAAACAGGTACGGCTTCCGACGTGTTGCAGAACGCGCCGGGTGTTTCCGTGGATGTGGAGGGCAACGTCACCCTGCGCGGCACCTCCAGCGTGGAGATCTGGATCAACGACAAGCCCTCGCACATGAACGCCGAAAACCTCAAGACCTACCTCCAGCAGATGCCCGCCAACAGCATCGACCATGTGGAGGTGATCACCAACCCCTCAGCGCGTTACGGTTCCAAGGCCGACGGTATCATTAACATCGTGACCACCACCAAGGTGATGAGGAACCAGTTCATCAGCTTCGGTGCCAACGCCTCCATCAAACCCTATGCAAGCCCTTGGATTTCATACGTCTGGAGCAACGAAAAACTCTCCCTCAACATCTATAGCAACTTCTCCTATTCGATGGACCGCTACCGGAACATGTCTGACATCACCATTTTCCAACCCGGACTGGAAGGCCGCGACACCGTGAGTTTCGAGAAAGACTCCACCTATTCCAAAGGCCACAACTTCGGGGGCGGACTCCATTTCAACCTCAGCTATGAAATCGACAGTATGAACAATATCTCGTTGTGGGGCGGTTTTTGGCCGAATTTGCGCAACTTCAACGGCTATTCCGAAACTGTCCGCGAAATGTACTTAGACAATTCTCTGACCCATTACAAAACTTCATCTCCCAGCAGAAGCAAAAGCCATTGGGCTGGTTTCGGGTTCTATTACCAGCACAATTTCGATCAAATGGGTCATAACCTCTCCTTGGATATCAACGGAAGCAGTTGGGGTTGGGGTAATGTTGGCAAAACCGAGAAAAACTTCCTCTCGCCCGTGGAATATCTTCGGTCGATGGACGAAACAAACCGAAACGGCTCTTTTGATGCAAGCGCCGAACTGACCTACAACCGTCCTTACTCCGAAAAGGGCGAGATTTCACTCGGTTACTACGGAGGATTCACGCTCTCCCACGAGCTCGATTATCTAGACACGCTGAACAATGGAGTTTGGGTGAGAGATGAGATGCGCAGCTACAAAAGCCGGTCACCGGAAATCGAGAACCAGGTGTTCTTCACGTTGCAGCATAAATTCGGCAATTTCACTATCAAGCCCGGCGTGCGGTTTGAGCACACTTACACCAGTATCCTTTACCCCGAAATCGTACCCGACACCTTTGCCGTACGGAGGCACTTCTTCCACGTGCGCCCGTCGCTGCACCTGTCATACCGTACCAAATCGATGCACAACTTCCGTCTAAGCTACACTTTCCGTAGCAGCAATCCCAGCGCCGAACAGCTCACCCGCTTTGTCTCCTACGAAGAAGAGAGTTTCTACAGCGGCAACCCTGACCTGAAATCCATCCTAACACACTCCGTAGAAGCAGGTTGGCAGAAATATTGGGAGAAGTACGGCTCTTTAGGAGTCACGCTCTACTATCGTGCCAAAACCCGTGACATCGATGAAATCACGGTGCCCGCCTACCACGACCTTTACGGCCGTCCGGTTTCCTTCAGCTATCCCGTGAACGTGGGCAAGGCGATGAACACGGGCTTGGAAGTCAACACCATGTACCGTCCGAACGCCATGTTCAACTTACGCCTCTACGCCAACGTCTATCACCGTTATCTGGAAACGATGTACGAGAACGAGCTCTACAAGCAGCAGATGTGGTCCTACAGCTTCAACATGAGTTTATGGGCTAAGCTTTGGAAACGTCTGGAAATCAACGTATCCGGCTATTACGGTTCGCCTTCGATTTCCTTGTTCGGCACCTCTCACGCCCACTACAGCATCAACGCCGGTCTGCGTTGCGACTTCTTCGACAAGAAGCTCTCCATCTATCTGAACGCCAACGACATCTTCAACTGGAACAGTTGGGGTTACGACAACGACAGCCCTTACTACGTGTCTCACGGCACTTACAAGTACAATTCCCGTACAGTGGCGTTGGGCTTCACGCTGCGATTCGGCAAGATGGAATTAGAGAACCAAGCACGCCAAGGAGCCGCCAGCGAGAGCAGCGGCAACGGCGGACAAGGAGGAATGTAAAATGAGACGATGAGGCGATAAAACGATGAAGCGATGAAGCGATGAAACGATGAAACGATGAAGCGATGAAACGATGAGACTATGATTCGTCTAAATCATAGTTATAGTTATAGTCACAGTCACAGCCAATAACAAAAGTAGAGACATCAATTACGGTGTCTCTACTTTTCATTATTTCGCAACCGTCACCTTGGTAGCCAGACTGATAAACCCGTAATTGTCAGCCTTTTCGGCACGGCGATAGACGGTGAGTGTGTAAGTACCCGGAACTTTTAATTTACGATGCGGATAGACCAGCACACTGACTTCCGCAGTGCTGCCAGTACCTGTTTTCTTGATTTCAGGATTTTCTTTTCTATCAAGCAAAAAATGGCTGGTGGAGTAAGACTTCATTCCATCAGGGGCGCTGAGAGTGAGCGACAAAGGAATGTCCTTCAAGACGTTCACAACGGTGTCATAGAGCAACGTGACTGCAATGTCGTATGCTTTGGTAGTGTCCTCAA
Source organism: uncultured Bacteroidota bacterium (assembly GCA_902786595.1). GTDB lineage: Bacteria > Bacteroidota > Bacteroidia > Bacteroidales > WCHB1-69 > F23-D06. The sequence continues at coordinate 21,723 of CADADB010000018.1, forward strand.
TGTCGAAGTTGAAATCCAGCACTTCCTGCTCGAAAGCCCAGTTTGTGTTCGGAAACTCGCGTGTCACCTCAATAGAAAAATTCTTGCAGACATGCTTCTTCGAATATGGCTCGCAAGAAAACAGCATTGAGGTCAGCAAAACGGCTGCGACCACCGTCCAAAATCCGTGTTGAAAATTTATCTTTCTCATAATGATCAATTTTTTCGTTTATTGTAGAGACATTCATGCAACGTCGTCGTAGAGACGCGCCATGGCACGTCTCTACATTCATCTCATCATCTTTTCATCGTCTCATCGTCTCATCGCCTCATCGTGAATCATCGGTTTATGATACCCGAAATTTGTGTACCTTTGCCGTCCAAAAATTTTCAGAAAACCGGCGGCAAAAATAACAAATTTGAAGAATGGCAAAGCAACAAAAATATTACGTAGTTTGGGTAGGCAAGACTCCCGGCGTTTATGACAACTGGAACGACTGCAAGCAGCAGGTCTATCAGTTCGAGAACGCCAAGTACAAGTCTTTTGAGAACAAGGCGGAGGCCGAAGCCGCCTTCAAGCAGGGTTATGAGAAGTTCTACAAGAGCCATCCCTCGCCCAATAACTCCGCCAAACAGCTGTTGCTCTTGCAAGACCAGCCGAAGCCGATTCTGCGAAGTTTGTCGGTGGATGCGGCATGGAATTCCGTGACGAAAGTGATGGAGTACCGCGGTGTCTATACCGAGACCGGTCAGGAGTGGTTCCACAAGGGGCCGTTCCCCCGCGCAACCAACAACGTGGGCGAGTTCCTGGCCATCGTACACGGTCTCGCCCTCATCAAGCAGAAAGGCTACGACATCCCGATCTACACCGACAGCATGACCGCCCTCTCATGGGTGCGCAAGAAGAAGCACAACTCCGTGATTCTGCCCACCGAGGAGAACGAGGAGGTCATCGACATGCTGCAACGCGCCGAGCAGTGGCTGAAGAACAACGAATACACCACCCCCATCTACAAGTGGAACACGCCGCTGTGGGGGGAGATTCCTGCGGATTTCGGGAGGAAGTAGGACTGAGGACTGAGGACTTGAGACTGAGGACTGGGGACTATGGACTTTGTTTTTTTGCTGTAGAGACGTTTCCTGAAACGTCTCTGTTGTTTGAATACAATAAAACGCTATTTCCTATCGTTGTATTCCAACAAATCATTGTTCATTTTTATTTTTTATTTATTTATGATATTTATGAAAACGATTCGATTACCGATTTGTTTAATTGTGCTGTTGCTCTGTGCCGCTTCGATGGAAACGCGGGCACAGCAGGAGTACAACCCTTTCAAGGGATTCAACATCGGGGTCACCACGCAAGCGCAGTTGGTGGCACCCGTCAACTTCAAGTCCGTTTATGGTCCTACAGTAGATGCGTTCGCCCCCAAGGGATTGCCGGGATTCGGCTATGAGGGCGGGCTTGAGCTCTCCTACCATTTCGCCAAATGGTTCGGGGTCTCCCTCGGGTTGAACTTCGGTTCCTCCGCTGTGATGGACTTCAAAGCCGGCGGCAAACGCATTCCCTGGAATCGCCTCTCGGACCGATTCCACGATTTCTTCTTTCCGCTAAAGTTCGAGTTCCACTACCCCGTCAGCGACAGGTTCTGGTTAGTGTCTGACCTCGGCGTAAAATTTTCTGGCAGTTTCCAAATAGGGGGAACTATGATGCAGTCAACAATGGCTGTTTACGAGGATTTCAACGACCCTACCACATACGTGGATCTCACTTGCGTCACTTCGGGACTGACTTCAACCCGTGCGGTCAATGCGGATCTCGTCTTCGACATGGGCTTTTACTATCAACTTCCCTACGGAGACCTGCTCCGATTCACCGCCGGGGTAAACGCCCCCATGACCGGCACTACCTTGAGCGGCCTCTACCAGCTCACCTGCCCTGCCTATCAGTACGAGTCTGGCGGCACGTTCACCTGCATCAACAACCACCTGAATTTCAGCGCGGCTTATATCCATACGTTCAAGAAAGTAAAAGCGAAGCAGTTAGACAAGAGCTGGATGGAAGAACTGCCGCGCCATGAATTCCAATTCAATGTCGGTGATCCATTTGTGGCGGTGAATTACAGCAATTTGAACTGGTTAAACCGCAATTTGGAGCATGTCTATTCCTATGATCCTGTCTCATGGACGGAACCGTTATCCGACTACATTCACACGCGTTGCGTTCCCTCGTTCTCGTTCAACTATAATTTCAGGGTACAGAAATGGTTCTGGGTCGGTGCGTTGACCACCATCACAGGCGTACACGGCACGTATCGCGATCGCCTGACGGACGCGAAGACCGGCCGTGCCAGTGAAGTTCTTTGGACAATCATGCCCGATGTGCGCTTCTCCTACTTCAACCGTCCGCACGTGACACTCTACTCCGGAATCGCCCTCGGTGTGATGTTAGACCATGTGAAATCGCGTGAATATCAGGGCACACAAGCGTTCTTGGGCTATCAGCTGACCGCTTTCGGAGTAAAGGCCGGCGGCAAGCACTGGTTCGGCAACGTGGAGTTGGGTGTCGGACATAAGGGCATTGCCAGTGCCGGTTTCGGCTATCAGTTCTAATTCCCTCAAATTCAGTCTACAAAGACAGTCTAAGTTTAAGTTTTAGTCTAAAAATAAGAAAAACATGAAAAAACATATCAAATTATTAACATGTTTAGTCATAATCGCGCTGTTGATAGGCGGCTGCACGCTTAATGACGGCGAGAAGATGAAAACCAAAACTGGCCAGGAAATGTTCTTTTTCTGGAACCAAAGGGTGGAAATGCTGTTCTCGGGCATTCTTGAACGGGCCTTCAACTTCAACGCCTGGCTCACCGCACCGGAATCGGAGAAGCAGGAGGTGCTGAACCGCTATTTTGACACGGATGAGGCCTTATGCACTTTCCATGAGCTTGCCCCCAATATATGGCGTTTCCAATATAACGGAGACGAGAAACAGTTGCTGTTCGAATTATCGGGAGGCAACTCCCTCAACGACCCAGATGCCGTACTGACGGTTCGTCTTCTCTCACAAAAGAGCAACAATCCGTTCGTTAATTGCGTAATTATCATTCAAAATGTGTCCGCAGGCGTATGGAAAATACAGACCAACGGTGGCGAAAATGTAGTGTCTGGCACACTCCGCGTGGGAGATTCCGCCCCCGCATCTCTGATGTCCAGCCAAGATCTGGCTTTCAAAGCGGAAGGCATGTTCACGTTCTTCGACAACAAGGACGGCCAGAAAGTGCCTGTCTATATGCTCTCCACCATCAATTCGCCAATGATATACACATTCAGAGGACGGCCAGCCAGCTGGTGGCATGAAAGCTCAACCGCACCTTGTACCATAAAGGCAGGCGAGGTGACACTCACCGCTACGGACAGAAACGGCGAAGGCAACACCGCCGTCATCACCGTCACAGGCGAGAACACGTTCAACGTGGCGATCGGTGGAGTGACGCAACCGTGGCACCTGTAGAGACGTTTCCTGAAACGTCTCCATTGCCAATGGCAAACAAAAAAAACGGGGAACGTGATTCGTCACGCTCCCCGTTATCATTCGGTGAAACCGTTTTTACAGTCTGTCGATGCAGTTCAAATCGCTGAACGCCACTTTCAGACGTTCCACCATGGATTTCTCGCCTTCGCGGAGGACCGCACGCGGGTCGTAGTACTTCTTGTTGGGCTTGTCTTCGCCTTCGGGGTTGCCGATCTGGCCTTGCAGATAAGCCTCGTTCTTCTTGTAGTACTTCATCACGCCTTCCCAGAAAGCCCATTGCGTGTCGGTGTCGATGTTCATCTTGATGACACCGTAGCTGATGGCTTCCTTGATCTTGGCTGGTTCGGAACCGGAACCGCCGTGGAACACGAAGTTCACGGGATTCGGCTGCGTGTTGAACTTCTTCTGGATGTATTCCTGAGAGTTGTGCAGGATGATGGGCTCCAACTTCACGTTACCGGGTTTATAAACACCGTGCACGTTGCCGAAAGAGGCGGCGATGGTGAAGTTCGGGCTGATCTTGCTCAGCTCTTCGTAAGCGTAAGCCACATCCTCGGGTTGCGTGTAGAGGCGCGCGCTGTCGATGCCGGTGTTATCGACGCCGTCTTCCTCGCCGCCGGTGATACCGAGCTCGATTTCGAGGGTCATCTCCAACTTGGACATGCGGGCCAGATACTTCTTGCAAATCTCAATATTCTCTTTCAGAGGCTCTTCGGAGAGGTCGAGCATGTGGGAGCTGAAGAGCGGCTTGCCATGTGCGGCATAGTATTTCTCACCCTCGTCCAGCAGACCGTCAATCCACGGGAGGAGTTTCTTGGCTGCGTGGTCGGTGTGTACCACCACGGGCACGCCGTACATCTCGGCCATGCGGTGGATGTGCATAGCACCGGAAATACAACCCTGGATGGCTGCCTGCTGATTGTCGTTGCTCAGAGACTTGCCGGCGCAGAAGACACCGCCGCCGTTGGAGAACTGGATCATCACCGGGGAATTCACCGCCTTGGCGGCTTCCATCACAGCGTTGATGGAGTCCGTACCGACCACGTTGACGGCCGGAAGCGCGAACTTGTTTTCTTTAGCAATGCGGAAGATTTCCTGCAAATCTTTACCATAAACCACACCGGGTTTCACTTTCGATAAAATTTTTTCTGACATTTTTTGTTGTTTATTTGTTGATTTGTTTTTTTTATTTGTGATTTGTGACTTGTGATTTGTGATTTGAAGCTCCCTCATCATGCATCACAAGTCTCACGTCTTACGTCACACGTCATCCCATCGGACGCGCAAAAGTACAATTTTTCCCGTCACAATTATGAATTATGAATTCTTAATCTTCTTTCTTTTGCGCCGTTGTACAATCCAGTTCACGAGTTCATAGCCAATGCTGAAGGCCGTGATCACGCCACCCACCTTTCCTTTGCCTTTGCTCAGGACGCCGGATTTGTTTTTGCCGATGGGAAGGGCGCGCACCGCTTGCACAGCGTTCGAGATGCCCGAGAGGCTGAAGTTCTGACCGAAATGACGGACGCCTTTCAGACCGTCCCACACCTTTTTGAAGGTGTCCACATCATCCTGGTAGGCATCCAGATCTTTGCTGAGACGGCGTTCTTGCACCTCAATTTTGGCGCGGAGCTGCTGCTTGCGGCGGGCGATGTCCTCCAAGTTGTTGATAGGTGCTTTACTGCTGCTCATGCTGACCTCCTTTCTGGGATGCGTATTCATCCTCCACATCCTTAATGAGATTCTCGGACTCTACCTCTTCCACCTCATCGGGATACATGATACGGCTGAACTTGCGGAGAAGCGGTTTCACGAAAAGGACATCTTTCTTGGAAAACACGAAGACAATGACGGCGACGAATAAGGCGCACAATATTGTGTATGCCCATGCCGCACCTATGGCCAGTGTTAACCAATGTATAACGGCAGATGAGAGGTAAATCAGCACCACCAAAGCGCACACGATGATAATCAACATGGAGAAAATCACCGACAGCAGCTGTGTGGATTTTTCAAGGAACTCCAACTTCAGCAAATCGTAACGCTGCGAGAAGTACGTTTTGGCATCCTTCCACGTCTTCTCGCTGCGTTCCGATTTTTTTGTGAATTTACCTAAAATGTCCATGAGAATATGGGTTCTACAGAACGAGACAACGCCGATTAAAGCACCTCATCCTGGATTTCCTTTTCAAAATCGTCATCTTCGATGTCGATGTTGAAATCATCCTCAGAGGGAGCGCATGCACGTTTCTCTTTCAGTTTGGCGATAATGCGGTCGATTTCCTCGCGGGTCATTTTCTCGCCCACCTTCTGGCGGATTTCCTTACCTTTTTCTGTTGTGCACAACAAGGTGATTCCTGTAGCTGCGGCAGCTCCTGCCACGAATGCTAAAATTTCTGAAGCTTTCATTTTTTTGTACTTTTTTTGGTGATTTATTTTTTCTGTTGTTCCCACACTGCGCTTCGCATATGTGGGGTTATTTGCACTTCGTGCGTCTTGCCCCTTACCCCCCTGCCCTTCGGGCATCCCCCCTAAAGGGGGGTATGGTCCTTCGACCGTATTATTCTTCATTCTTAATTCTTAATTCTTAATTGACATCGTACCCAATCCGTTCCACGGACTCCATCTGGTCAATCTGGCGGAGTTGTTCGATGAGGTTATTCAGTGTTCTGACACTCTGGATGTAAAGCATCAGCGTGCCGGTAAAGACATTGTTTTTGGTCTCAATGTTTAACGAGCGGATGTTCAAATCCATCTGGGAGGTGATCACGTCCATCATCTCTTTGATGATGCCCTTGCGGTCGAAACCTTTGAGCTTGATGCCAGACAGGAAAGCGATGTTCTGGCCTTTGCGCCACTTGGTCTTGATGATGCGGTTGCCGAAGCGCGACATCTGCGAGATGGCGTTCGGGCAGCTGGTCTGGTGCACCACAATGCGGTTGTCCGACACCTGGAAGCCCACCACGGTGTCGCCGGGAATCGGGTTGCAACAGTCGGCCAGCACATACTTGATCTGCTCATAGTCATCGTCGAGCAGAAACGCATTCGGCGTCACGTTCATCTGCTCGTCGATAAGCTGGTTCAAGGGCTTGCTGTCAATCTCCTGCGTCACCTTCTGCTGGAAGTCGGCAAGTTCCTTGGCATTCTTCACCGACAAGAGTTTCGAGATCTTTTGCTTTGTCAGTTTCTTGGAAACCACGCTGTTCCAAAAATCCTGCGGATTCTTCTCCAAAGAGGCGTCCATCAATTTACGGACATTCTCTTCGGTAAATTCCACCCCCAGCTCATCAAAATACTGTTTCAAGAGCAGTTTTCCGGATGAAACCAGCTCGTGCTGCTCGTTCCTAAAGAAATCCTTGATACTTCTGCGTGCCTTGGGGGTCTGCACAAACTCCAGCCATTCTGCCTTCGGGAACTGCTTCTTGGAGGTGATGATCTCCACTTGGTCGCCATTGCTGAGCGGCTTGTTGACCGGCGTGATGTTGTAGTTGACCTTTGCGCCAATGCAGTGGTCGCCGAGGTTGGTGTGCAGGGCGTATGCGAAATCCAGAACGGTGGACCCTTGCGGCATCGTCTTCATGTCGCCCTTCGGCGTGAAGACATAAATTTCCTTGAGTCCGAGGTTCAGCCGCACCTCGCTGAGGAAGTCGAGCGCATCGGAATCCTTGCTGTCGAGAATCTCACGGGCTTTCAACAGCCAATCTTCCAAACGGTGGTCAAGTTCGGCATCGTCCATCTCCCCGTCTTCCTTATAACGGTAATGGGCAGCCAAACCCTTCTCGGCAATCTCATCCATACGTTTGGAGCGGATCTGCACCTCCACCCAACGTCCCTGCTTGCTCATGGCGGTCACGTGCAATGACTGGTATCCATTCGGTTTCGGGTGCGTCAGGAAGTTACGGTCGCGCATCGGGTTGGTCTTGTAAAGATCGCAGATAATGCGGTATATCTTCCAGCAAATGTCGAATTCCTCGTACATCGGGCTGTCGAACACGAAACGCACCGCGAAGATGTCGTAAACATCCTCAAAATTGATCTGCTTGCGCAGCATCTTGTTGTAGATGGAAGACACCGACTTGGTGCGGCTGGAGATTTCAGCTTGGATGCCGGCTTTTTCCAACGCCGCCTTGATCGGAGCGATGAACTCCGGGATCATCGTGGAACGTTCCTGTTCGGAATCTTTCAGCTTTTCAGCAATAGCGAAATACTCGGTAGGGTTGGTATAGCGCATGGCGTAGTCCTCCAACTCACTCTTGATGGAGTAAAGACCAAGACGATGAGCAAACGGGACATAGAAATACGACGTTTCGGAGGCAATCTTCAGCTGTTTTTCGTGCGGCATCGCATCCAGGGTGCGCATGTTGTGCAAGCGATCAGCCAATTTGATAAGGATGACGCGCACATCTTTCGACATGGAGAGGAAAATCTTCTTGAAATTCTCCGCCTGGATGGACATATTCTGGTTATCGACCACCAAATCTTCGATCTTGGTCAGACCGTCAATGATGTTGGCGACCACCTCGCCGAAGAGCTCGCGCATGTCTTCAAGCGTATAATCCGTATCTTCCACCACATCGTGCAGCAGAGCGCAAATAACAGAGGTTGCACCAAGATTCATTTCGGCACAGCAGATCATGGCCACCGCTATAGGATGGTAAATGTAGGGCTCACCGCTCTTGCGACGCACCCCGAAGTGGGCATTGGTGGCCAACACAAACGCCTTGCGGATTTGCTTGCGCTCCTCCACCGTCGTCCGCGGATACACCACCTGCAACAACTCGCGGTACTTCCGCACCACCATCTGGTTCTCTAATTGCTCATTCGGAATATATTCTTCCATGCTTCTTTTTCTTCTCTTCTCAACAGATTAATTGTTTTGCAAATATTGTGCCGATTTTGCTGTTGGCTATTAGCTGTTGGCTATTGGCTGCTTGACCGCAAGCTAACAGCTAATTTCTGACAATCAGTTTCTTCGTGACAACGGTCATGTTGTCGGTAATCTTTATTACATAGCAGCCGGGAGTAAGGGACTGCACATTGAGGGTGTTGACGCCGGGTGTGAGAATGGTCTGGAACACCACACGGCCCGTCATATCCATGAGTTGGCACAGCGTGTTTTCTGATTCCGTGTTGGCCGTCACAAAACACTGGTTCGAGGCGGGGTTAGGGAATACAGTGAAGAGCGGTTCTTTAGTGGTCACGTAATCGTCAACCCCAACGGTGGTTAACGAGCTCAAAACCGCCTGATAGGCGTTCACCTTGCCATGACCAAATCTCAGGACACCACTCTGTTCCGTAAACATGTCGTTGTAAGCGGTTTGCAGAAGGATGTCTTTCACTTGAGCTGCAGACAGATAAGGATTAACTTGCAGCACCAGCGCGGCCACGCCCGCCACAAACGGTGCAGCCATGGAAGTGCCGGACAAGGATACAAAGCGGTAGGTTCTGCCATTGAATTCGACACTCTTCTGATAAGAGCCCGTGTATGTGTTCGTAAAACTGGACAATGATGAAACGACATTTTTGCCAGGCGCAGAGATATCGGGTTTTAACACATCATGGAAACCCGGACCGGAGCTGGAGAAACTGGCAATGCCACCGCCAGCGTAATTGCCTGAAGGAGCTTTGAACCGGGCGGAATGCGCCGCCACAGTTATGGTGCAATCAATGTTGCCCGGGGTACTGATCCCATACAAGGCGTCTCCCGTTTTCCAGTCAGGATAAATGGTGGGACGAGTGAAAGTGCCGCCCCAGTTACCATAATTGGTTTCAATAAGCGCCAAATTCCATGCATGGAACTCTCCGCCCGCCGCCGCGACAGCCAGACCGAACTTGAAGTTGGTTTTCTTGTAAACTTCCAACTGCACCACAGGTTTTTGGTTGTACTCACTTGAGGATTGCACGTCGCAACGATAATGGATAGAATCACCGTTCACCACAAGGTAAGCATCCGTAATCCCACCGTCTTCCGTATGATAGAAAGGCGTTTCCCCGAGAATATTATAGGAGTTGTCCATCACAAAGAGAGAGAAGGCGAAAGGTTGGTTCTCACTGTTCATCATCGTGATGGTGGATCCGATGGAGGAGGAAGGGAATGTGAACATGGTGCGCATGGTATCTTGCTGGGTGAAAGTATTCTGCAAATGGAAGTTATCCTCTCCATTGTTACCGGCGCTCGTCACAAAGACCACACCGAGGTCGTTGAGACGCTGCATCTCGTCAGCCAAAGCTCCGGTGCCGTCCATATTGTCCAGATAATAGAGTCCCCAGCTCATACTGATAACCAGACGTTTACCTTCTTGCTGGGAGACGTCGTACATCCAGCGCCAGGCATCGATCACCTGCTGGTCTGTCAAATTGACACTGACAAACAGATACTCTGCATCAACCGCCACGCCACGATATTCCGTGCCCGCACCTGCACCGCCTGCGATTCCGGCGCAATGCGTGCCATGGTAGGCATAGTCATAGACATTGCTGGTATCGCACTGCGCAGTCAAGAGAGCTTCGGCGCCGACATACTCTGTGCCGTAATCATACCCCTCAGGGGCAGGACCGGAAGTCTTGAACTGGTCCCAAGCACGCAACACGCGATAGTGGATCATATTAGTGTCATAAAACACCGGATGCGTATAGTCAAAGCCCCAGTCGGTGATTCCGATAATCACGCCCTGACCGGTGAACTCCTGCGGCAAATTGATGGCCCACCGCACGCTGTCCAAACGGGCATCTTCAGCGGCACGATGCAGCAACGCCTGCGACCGTCCAACGAGCGTCAATGCCAACAATCCTAAAAATAATAGTCCTTTTTTCATATTCTAAGTTTTTATTCGATTACGTTTTAGTTTCAAGTTTCAGAAGTTCAATGCTTATGGTTTAATTCCTCAGTCCTCAGTCCTCAGTCCTCAGTCCCCAGTCCTCAGTCCTCAGCCCTCAGTCCTTAATCCTAAAATTCAGCACCTGCAAGAAATCCTTCAACTCAGGATTCTGTTCCAGCATGTTGTTCACTTTGTCTTCGCTCGTGTAAATCACCTTTTTCCTCTCATGTTCACGAATCACAAACTCTATTTCGTCCACATTCAGCTGAAAATGGTTGCGCCAGTATTCCAACATGGCCCGTTTGCTCATCTCCAGCTGGTTTTTCTGGAAATCGTTCTCTACATCAACTGAGATCACATCATTCTCATAACCAGGCAGATAATCATACAGTTGATGGTAGAAGGCCGGCTTTTTCTGGAAGATGGAATCCACCATCTGCTTCCAACACTCGGCGAAATCCTCTTTTCTTTCCTCTGGCTGTGCTTGGTCAACCGTCTCCAAAGTCTTTTTTGGCTGTGTTGGCTGTTCCTCAGTCTGTGATGACGTAATGTCTGCTTCTTGAGGGGCCGTCGGAGGGGTTTCCGGTTTCGTCACGACAGCTTCCGGTTCTTCTTTCTTCACTTCATCCGTTTCCGGCATTTCTGCCGTGGCGGGGGCCGTGGGTTGCTGGGTCAGGGTTTGTGTCTGGGCCACTACCTCTTTGATGGAGGGCAGCGGCTTGATGGGGGTGAACCCTGCGAACTGCAAGCCCTGACTGGAGATTTGGGGTTCTGAGGCCATACGCCTTTCGGGGGTATTGCCTTCGGCGGAACCGCCTGCGCCTTCCGGGATGTTATCGCTCCTGCGATTGCCTCGCACGGTGACGCATATAGACGTAGTTGGCATTGATCTGCATCATGCACAACTCCACCGAAAGCCGCTTGTTGTTCGACATCTTGTAGTTGAAATCGCACTGGTTGGCCAGTTCCAAAGCGCGGGTAAGCAGCATCCTGTCCGCTTTCTGTGCCTGCATCTGCAATTTCTGCTTGACAGCATCAGACATCTGCAGCAACTGCACTGTACCAGGGGTCTGGGCGAGCAGCAGATTGCGAATATGCGTAGCCAACCCTGATATAAAATTCTGTGCGTCAAACCCTTTCGCCAAAATATCATCCAAGAGCAACAGAGCTCCCGACACATCTTCGCTCAGCACCATATCCATCACCTGGAAATAGTTGTCCACATCTAACACATTGAGGTTCTGGATAGTATCCTTGTAGGTAATGTTCTTGCCCGAAAAGCTAACCAGCTGGTCAAAGATGGAGAGCGCGTCACGAAGGGCACCGTCGGCTTTGGTGGCTACCACACGCAGGGCATCCTCCTCGGCGGTTACGCCTTCCTGTTGCGCCACGTATTGCAGGTGACGTACTATGTCGTTATCATTAATCCGCTTGAAATCATACACTTGACAGCGGGAAAGTATCGTCGGGAGAATCTTGTGTTTCTCTGTCGTGGCCAAAATAAACTTGGCGTATGCGGGGGGTTCCTCCAAGGTTTTCAAGAAAGCGTTGAAGGCCGAACCCGAAAGCATGTGGACCTCATCAATGATATAGACCTTATACTTGGCACCTTGCGGAGGAATGCGTACTTGATCCACCAAATCACGGATACCATCCACAGAGTTGTTCGAGGCAGCATCCAGCTCAAAAACGTTGAAAGAGGCGGAATTGTTGAAGGCATTGCATGAGTCACAGGTGTTGCAGGGCTCGAAATCATCCGTCAAGTGCTCGCAGTTCAGCGCTTTGGCGAAGATGCGGGCGCAGGTGGTCTTTCCCACCCCACGCGGTCCGCAAAACAGGAACGCCTGCGCCACCTGGTTGTTCCGGATAGCGTTTTTCAGCGTCGATGTGATGTTCTCCTGCCCCACCACGGATCTGAACGTAGAAGGTCTGTATTTTCTAGCTGATACGATGAAGTTCTCCATAATAGCTCTCTTTTTCGCAAATGTTCAATTTGCAAAAATACATTTTTTTACGATTTGAGATTTGAGATTTACGTTTTTCGATTTACGATTTACGAACCGCCATGCGCGTCGCCTTCCGCGCCTCCTTCCAACGCGGAAAATAGCGGTCCATCAGCGCGTGGAACTTCGGACCGTGATTGGCTTCGATAAGATGCGCAAGTTCATGAACCACAACGTGTTCCACACACCAATCAGGCAACAGCAACAGATAGGTGCTGAACTGGATGGTCCCCGTTTTCTTGTTGCAGGAGCCCCATCGGGAAATCGTGGGCTTGTAGGTGATTTTGGTGGGTTGAACCCCCATCAAAGCGGTGTATTTCAACAACAGGGGTCTCAACATTTCATCCAGTCGTTCAACTGCCTCCTGGACCTGCTCTTTGGTCTCCAACGGCAACTGTGCATAGAAATTGTAACGTTTCGCATTGACGTCTGCCACCTTCCGCATCGCCTGCGCGATCCAGGCCTCGTTGTCCTGCACAAACCGCATCACCGTTTTCTTGGATGTAAGATACGGGGCGGTCACATGCAGGTCGCCATTGCTAACCACGCGCATCGACATGCGCCGTGTCCGCCTGTAGGTTATTTTGATGTTCATTTTTTGGTGGGTCAAGGGAGAGAGGGGTAAGGGGTAAGGGTAATGGGTTAGGTTTCAAATCTTATTGTCGTGCTATGGAACAGTGTGTCGCGGGCAACGATTATAAAAAAGCATTCGTAGGGCATGTTGCGATAGAGGTCACGGAGTTTGACGCGGGCGGCATTTCGTCGCAAAGTGGCATCCACCGTATTCCACACCTCTTCTCCGAGTGAGCGATAGCATAGCACCGCACGGCGGCAGGGAGGTGCAGACTCGTCTAAACGGCAGCGGAAGGTCACCGTAGGATGAGCACCGGCAAGCGGGCTCCAACGGTTCTCCACAAGGACGTCTTCCGCGGTGAAATGGATCATCGGGGATCCTTTTTCCTGATCTCCTACCGGACTTTCCTGTTCTCTCCGTGCTTTTTCACGCGCATTCGACTCCATCTGATGTTGTAAAAAAAGGATAAGGCACAGCAGAAACGCTGCGCCCACAAACACCCACAGCCACGGACTTCGTGCCGTAGAGAATGCTTTCTTATCCGAACGAGGGACAATGGCTCCCATCCTAATAGTTGGACCTTGAAAACATCTGCAACTTCCAATGATTCCCTTTCTCGTCGTCAAACTCTATCAGCAGCTCACTCTTGGTCAGTTTGAGAATTTTAGCCGTGAAATCATACTCCTTCCCGAAGAAAGTGTACTGGAAGTTAATGGTCTTTTTCTTCTGGTCGGCCACCCAAAAAGCGAAAGAGGACTCTCGATAGTCGTTGCCGTATCTGGCCATCACCGACATGACATGATCCGCGTATATATAATAGAATGTCTTCGGCGCATAACCTATATACTCCGTGGAGTCAATCTCCTCGCCGTTGAGATAGGTATGAGACACCTGCCAGGATTTCACGATGCGGTAATCGATGGAGAAGAGATTCTCACAAGAGGTGCACAGAACGGCGGTAATCCCGCACAAAAGGGCAACACAAATTTTCGCCAATTTATTCATAAAGGATTCTTCTCTTTGATTATTTACTGCAAAGTTGTCCATACAGTTGCCGCATTCCGACGGTCGCTTTTTCCGTGATGTAAGTCACCCGGCGGGAGATGGCCCCCGGCTGCTTCGGGTCGATGACGTATATCTCTGCATTGGCAGGTGCATAATAGAGCAGACCCGCTGCAGGATAGACGGCCAACGAAGTACCGATAATGATGAGAATATCGCACTGCTCCACCTCGCGGGCGGCGGCGTCGAGCAACGGCACGGCCTCGCCGAACCAGACGATGAACGGGCGCAGCAACGAACCGTCCTTGGCACGCTCACCGTATTTCATCGGTTTGTAGCCGATGTCGAAAACCTCCGTCTTGCGTTCGTTGCAGGCCTTGGTCAGCTCGCCGTGCAGATGGATAATCTTCGAGGAACCGCCGCGCTCGTGCAGGTTATCGACGTTCTGCGTGACCACCGTCACGTCGTACTGTTCCTCCAGCTTCGCCACCAGCTTGTGCGCGTCGTTGGGCTCGCAATGCTCCAACTGAGCACGCCGCTCGTTGTAGAAGTCGATGATTAGCTGCGGGTTGCGGTACCACCCGTCAATGGTGGCCACATCCTCCACATTATGGTTTTCCCAAAGGCCGTCGCTGTCGCGAAACGTGCTGATGCCGCTCTCCGCAGAGATACCGGCACCGGAAAGGACTACGATCTTTTTCATTTATTAATGGTTATGGGTTATGGGTTATTGGTTATTGAGGGTTATTGGTTATTGGTTATTCGTCGCCGAAGGCCATGCCGACGCCGCGGGCCGTGCGTACGAGGAAGTCGTCTGGTTTCACGAGGTGCGGTTCCTTGACGGCCTCTTCGAGAGGGACGTATGAGATATCCGGGTGGCGATAGACCACGAGGTTGCCGTATTTCTTCTCCTTGACGAGCTCGAAGGCCTTCACGCCGAACTCGGTGGCGAGGATGCGGTCATAGGCCACGGGAGTGCCGCCGCGCTGCAGGTGTCCGAGCACCGTCACGCGGATGTCGTGCTCGATGCCGAGGTCGAGGAGTTCCTGTTTCAGGACGTCCCCTACCCCACCGAGCTTGATGTGCTGGTCGCCCACAGCGGTCGGGGCTTTGCCGACAACATCGCCGCCGACCCGTTTCGCGCCCTCGGCAATCACGATGTTGCAGAAGCCCATGCCGTTCTTGTAGCGAGCTTCGATTTTCTTGGCGATGGCCTCGGGACGGTACGGGATTTCGGGGATGATGCAGACGTCCGCACCTCCGGCAATGGCCGTGTGCAGGGCAATCCAGCCCGCGTCGCGACCCATCACCTCCATGATGAAGACGCGGTTGTGGCTCTCGGCCGTCGTCACCAGCTTGTCAATGGCCTCCGTGGCAATCTGCACCGCCGTCTGGAAACCGAAAGTGAAGTCCGTGCTCGACAGGTCGTTGTCGATGGTCTTGGGCACGCCCACCACGGGAATGCCGATATTGAGAAGATCCAGGGAGATGCGTTGCGAGCCGTCGCCGCCGATGTTGATGATGGCGTCGAAGCCCATGTTCTCGAAACGCTTCTTCATGAGCTGTGAACGGTCCTCCATCTTCCAGCTGCCATCGGGCTGCCGCACAGGGAAATGGAACGGACCGCCCTTGTTGGTGGTCTTGATGATGGTGCCGCCCTTCACATGCAGTCCGGAGACCATGCTCTCGGTGAGCTCCACAATCTCCACATTGTCCTTCAGGATGCCGTTGAACGACTCAATACAGCCGTACACCTGCCATTCGTCTGCCTCCAAGGCCGCGCGTTTCACAATGCCGCGGATCACCGCGTTCAAACCGGGACAGTCGCCACCGCCCGTCGCTACCAATATTTTATGTGACATAAAGCTTCTTGTTTATTAATTTGCAAAGGTACATATTTTTCAATACACTCCTACCCCAATGTTGTAATAAACCCCTTATAAAATAGCAGCCGACCGTTCTTGTCGGTCAGGCGGATAATATAGTTGTATATGTTGTTCGGGAAAATCTGCCCGTTCACCGTTCCGTCCCACTTGAAATTCTTATCCTGAGCAGAATAAACCAATTCACCCCATCTATTATATATATACAACTCGAAATCTTCAATCCAGAATTTCTGGTCCTCTAAAAGACAGAATACATCATTCAATCCATCTGACTTTCCTGGTGTAATGGCATTCGGAAGATACAATTCCCATAGGCAGGTATTGATGAAATAGTAAGCTTTAATCTCACATCCTTGGTAATGCGCCGTCACGGTGTATGTACCTGGAGATTGGACCTCTATGAAAGGTGAATGCTCTCCAGTGCTCCAGTTGTAATCATCCACCATATCCGACAGCGACAAAATCGTAGAATAATGCTCGCAAAAATCATCTTCCGAAGAGACAATTTCCGTGGAACTTCCGATAACACCCAACTCAAGCGTAACCACACTGTCACAACCATTTTCTGCTGTAAAGTTGCAAATATAAGTACCTTCATCTGCATAATGGTGACTGCCCATTACCATCTCTCGTCCCTCGCAAATCACGGTATCCACCACACTGCTTTTTACAGGCAGCACATTGATCGTCAACGAAATAGAACTATCACACCCCATTATAGAGGTCAATAACGTATCTAGTTGCAGAAGACCGGTGTCAGAAATGTCAATTTGGGAGAAGGGCGGAAAAGAGAACAACTCGTCAGTTTGGCAGATAGAGGTGGTAAGCGTGTCAAAAAAATGAACCACGCTGGCACTGAC
Source organism: uncultured Bacteroidota bacterium (assembly GCA_902786595.1). GTDB lineage: Bacteria > Bacteroidota > Bacteroidia > Bacteroidales > WCHB1-69 > F23-D06. The sequence continues at coordinate 38,377 of CADADB010000018.1, forward strand.
CTCACCCAAAGCCGAAGGAATCAGAATATCTAGACTCCAGCCAGATGAGTTCCCCCATGGGTTGGACACGAACTTGAAAGTGAGCGTGTTACTCAATATCGTGAGGTCTGCCGGCAACGTAGAACCCGTATAGGATCCAACAAGCGAGCCATCTGCTGCATACAAAAACAATGTATCCCCTTCTGATATCAGGAGATCGTGGAAACGCACAAGGAAAAAGCCAACGTCAGGAGATTGAAATGTATGCGTGAGCGTTTCGTTATTCGAGTATGGATTTTCGTCGCCACCCGAATCATAGAGGCGCACACCTTGACCTGACTGAATCACCGTTGTCCCATTCTGCATATCCATCCACAAATCCATTCTCCCAATATGGGCAGGACAATTATCTTGATACCAGAGCGCCATATACAGGGTGGTATCCACCAAGAGTTCTGGTATCGTATAGACAGAAGCATCACCCAAAGCATGCAACGTATCTTGTTGTAAATCAACACACAACAAATCATTGTCGTACCAATTCAAGATACAGGGACTGGCGAGGTCGGACGTGGCTGTGAACATGGCATCGCTACCGAAGCACACCATCAAGTTCTCAGCGGAAACCGAGACGGAATCCGCCATAACCGACACAGGATAAGGCGACACTTGAATGGTGTCTGACGATTGATATCCAGGACAATAGAGGTCAACTAGGTCGCTCACCCAAAAGAGATTTTCGGTTTCAATCGGGAAAAAGAGCGAAAGGGTGTCATGAGTCGATACGGACAAGGGCTGCAGCGATTGAGTCCCGGCATAAAAACGTCCCAAATTGAAATACACGTTCTCGTTTCCCAATGCGGAAATATCTAACTGCACAGTGTCTCCAGCGCATACCGTATCTAACGTACTTATAAACACTTGTGGTTGGCAAAGCACATTCAGGTAAAGACTGTCCTTGATCGATGTCGCGCAACCCGTATTCAACAGTTCAACCACCAACCACCCACTCGAGGAGGTATCGGCCGCATAGAAGCTGATATGCTCGCCTGTTGCGGTAAAATTCTCCGGCCCACTCCACAAACTGGTAATATAATTGTTGAACGGAAGTGACGACAACATGACCGTATCCCCTATGCATATCCCTGGATTGGGCTGTCCGCCTTCGAACCACAACAACTGACTCTGATCAATCGACATGGCCACAATGTTGATATAATAACTGTTTTCACAGGAATCTATCACATAAACGGACATTTCCTGCCCTAATTGCATGGGGATATCATAAAAGAGACCACTTTGATTAGTGCCCAACAAACTTCCATGCATATCCGGCTGACTGTACACTTTATAGGTGTACGGAGAGGAACCATTTATGGCGCGTACAATGACCGAACCGATGTTTGCCGTGGAGTCGCACACCACCGCATAAGCTTTCTCGAAATCCACCCTGACTCGCACGAAATGGATGGTGTCTATCTTGGCATATTCGTCACAGCCCCAAAAATACATTTTTATGACATAATCGCCGGGTATAGTGAATCTGAACGGCACATTCATGCTCGTTGATGTAGTAGAATAACCTCCAATTTCCCCCGAGAGCAAAACGATACTCGGAGAATAATCATGCCATGTAATCTCAGGTACGTCATTGCTTACATTTGAGTTGATATAATATGAGTATTGCCTGTATCTTCCGGCTATAGGAAATACAAGCAGATCATTGCATTCCTGTTCCGTATGATATACAGGGTCCTCAATCCATTCCCATGTTGTGTAATAGGAATTACTAATGTTTATCTGCAATGTGTCAATACCGCATACTGTCTCGCACACGAAGATATACAATCCTCCCGGCAGACCGTTGTTTCTAATGGTCACATTCATACCTTGTGCCACAATAGTAGCATCGTTGTTCACCGTATCGTCCTTTACGATTGTCCATTCTCCTTGAGCGTAAGTGGCGGTAAAATTGTACTTGTCGTACAGTGGGCTTTCGATCAACCGCACAACCACGGAATCTCGGAACAAAGGGAAAGGAGTTGGATTTTCATATACGGAGACCGAACTTTCCCCATAACAAGATGAATATACGTAGGACGTTATGTTCCATGAGAAAGGTCTTTCGACGGATGATGTGTCCCTGACAAACAACAGTGTATCGAAACGGCTCAAAAGCACGCAACCTTGCGCATCGACGAGCGTCCGGACAATCGGCAACGAGAGACTAGAATACGAGCCGTAAATGCTTTCCACCTCCGTATTCGTCAGCGCGGATGTAGAAGAAATGCTACCAATCTGATCTGTTTTGATTACCTGCTGGGTGGCAGAATCGGTATAGATCCAATGCAACGGGCGGGTATAGTACAAGTTACTGGAAGAGCAGGTGTACCATATACAGTGCTGTTGCGTTAAGGAGATCATTGTATCGCAGACCGAGGCGCAGGTGTCGGCCTCGAACTCCCCAAGACAAAAAACACTTTCCGTGGTATATGTATATAAACATGAGGGACTGGGCGGGGAGAATGTCAAGGTCTTGTACAAGGAGTCGTGGTGACATAAATCGCGCATCTCGAAACGGACCGTATGTCCATACAAATCGCAGTACCGGTGGGCAAAACCTAATGTATCGCAGTAGTAATCATAGGTATTTAAAACGGCATATCCGTCAATCGGAAGCCACGAAGAAGTGTCAGATTGGCCGGCTGCGTCAGTATGAATGAATCGATATTGGAAAATGCTATCAAAAAGGGTATAGTCGTAATAGTTATAGACGCCCTTGGTACTGTAATACTGAGCACTGAAACACACCGTGTTGGAATCGTAAGGATTATTCGTGTTGAAATTGAGGTTTCCGACAGTTACATTATTCAATTCGACCGTATGGTGGAACACCAATGTATAGGAACACGCATCGTAGACTTCAATGCGGTAAACTCCGGCGGGAAGGTCATCAAATGTAAAATAATCCTTATAATCGGCATACAAAGAGTCATTCCCACTATGTTGTCGTTGATCAAAAACCACATGACGAATAGTATCCCCTTGTGCATCGGTAAAAATCACGGTATAGGGGAATTTACCTGCAGTGAGTTTCATCTGCACACGCCCCTGATTGACGCAGGGCAGCGCATACCGGTTCCCGCACTGCTCACGCCATACTCCGTTTACCATTAAGTTGTTCCCGGCAATTCCAGCCAGCATTGAAGCGGAAAATGGGTTGTATGTACTCGTAAGGATTATTCCATGCAGGGTGGTGTCCACCAGAACCGGAACCTGAACAGTTCCCATTTGTACCATCACATATCCTGAAACACCGATGTCATAGGTTCCCACGTCAACGGTCAGGATATGGCTATCACTATAGAAGACACTATTGTAAAGTTGGTTCTTGTAATGGTAGTGTAGATTGGTAATGGGATACGCAACTGAATCCACAGGATGGTGCAACGAGTCGTCGGTCTGGATGACATTTCCCTGCCCGTCATACAAGATGACAACGGCCTGGCTGTTGTTGAAACAGTCACCCACCACGGTATCAACGACAACCGTGTATGGGAAAGCTTGCTGCTGAGCCGTCAACAAAACACAAGAGAATATGACAGCGGTCAAACAAGCAAACCGTTTCAGAAAGACGATATGCGATATAATCCATTTCATTACCCTTAATTATGCATTGTGCTTTGTGAATTATGAATTACTTCAGTATCACCCTCACTCCAACGTACCCCATGATTCCCGTAACCGGCTTATACACCATCGTGGCGTCGAAATATTCGCCGAAGGGGTTCTCGGCCTGCACGATCGGGTCCTTCTGCTTGACGTTGAGGAGGTTTTCCGCGCCGGCATAGATCTCCCACTTGCGGAACTTCTTGGTAATCTGCGCAGCGAGCAGACAGTAGGGTTTCGAGACTTCGGGACGGCGGTACGGCTCGGGGTTGCTCTGCGTGTTGGGCAGCGGCATCGGACCGTAAATCTGGCAGTTGAGGTTGAATTTCCACTTGTCGTACGGGGTGCTGTAGTTGAGATTGACTAGCGCCTTGTGCGGACTCATCATGTCCTTCTTCCGCATCACACCCTGGCGCATGTAACGGACATCGTTATAGCGGTAGGCCAACAGGATCTCAAAACGCTGCAACGGCTTAAGGGTCAACTCGACCTGCGCGGAATGCGAGCGCGAGCGGTTGTGATAGCCGTTGTATTCGCCGTTCAAGGCATAGTAATGCACCGCATGGACATCCTGATCCAAATCCACAATCATCTGCTGCACAAAGTAAGTGTAGAAATAATCGACTGCCAACGAAGCTTTTCCACCTGGCATATTGAACTGCCAAACCGCACTTGCTCCGGCGTTCCAAGCCTCCTCAGGACTGGAATGTCCATCGAAATGGAGGGTGCGCGAGGAGAGCATCAAAGACTGGTTCTCAGCGAAGAAATGGGCGTTGCGGTAGCCCTTGCCGGCAGATGCGCGTAACGACAGATCCTTGGTGGCCTGCCATTTAAGGTGCACTCGCGGCGTCCAGAAGAGCTGGTTGACACTTGACCACAACGAGGAATACTGTTTGTCGCGTACCATATTGTAATCCAAGCGCATACCGGCCATCACCACCAATTTCGGGTCTATGATATAGGCATATTCGGCAAAAACACCGGGAATCAGATCGTGGTGATGCGGTCTGAAATAATAATACAAATCCCCACCGTCCTCGTAGAGTTCATTCAAACAATCATACTGTAAACTGGCACCTGCCGTCAGTTTATGTCGCTCGCTCACACCGAATTTATTGGAATACAACACATTAGCATACACACCATATTGGTCTCCACTATAAAGAGCGCCATTGCCGTAACGTGAATCCAGCCAATGTCCTGTAAAGGAGAGGATGGTGCCGATGCTCTCGTGCTCACCCTTCAACAGGAAACCATTTTTTGTGATGACATCCATACGTTTGTTATCGGAAATAAAACCGTACGGATCACTATAGCGATACTCAAAGCTGCTCGGCGTGAAGCCCATCTGCCCACCGAAACGGTTGTCCCACACGAAATCGATCATTGTGCGACCCTCCACCACGGGCGACTTGTAGTCCCACCGGTTCATCACATTGACCTGACGGCTGCGCGGGGCGTCCATGAAACCGTCGTGGTTCATGTCCATCTTCACAAATTGGTCGGCGAGGAATACGAGAAAGTTGGTGCTAACCTTGTCCTTCTTTCCCACGGGAATGCGGGTGTTCATGGCCAGTTCGCCCTTGCCCATCGAATTGGCGTAGAAGTTCATGAAGAAACGTTCCAAATTGGACTCCGGCTTTTTGTAATCCACATTAATCTGACCCGTGATGGCCTCGAAACCATTCACCACGGAGGATGTCCCCTTCGACAAGCTGATGGACTCCATCCACGAACCGGGGATGAAACCAAGGCCGAACTGGTGCGACAAAAGACGAATGTAGGGCACGTTTTCCAGCAGAATCTGGCTATAGGTGCCTGCGAGTCCGAGCATGGAAATTTGTCTCGCTCCGCTCACCGCGTCGGGGAACTCGGAGTCGATGGCCACACTGCTCTCGAAACTTTCGGCGAGGTTGCAGCAGGCGGCACGACGCAGTCCTTCCGTCCCAATAACCTGGGTATAAATAGGTTGCACGGAGATATAGGAGCCGTCGCGAGCCACAATGCTCACCTCGTTGAGGTTATGGGCGGTATTCAGGAAGAAAGTCAGCCCATCTTGTCCGCGAGGGATCACCATGGTGTCCGGCAGGAATGTCGGGAACGAGATGACCAGCGTGTCCGTCTTGGTGCGCGGGATGGAGAACTTGCCGGCCGCATCCGTATGGGTCCCTATGGACGTTCGCGACCACTGCACGGCAGCATTCGCCACCGCAACCGTGTCACCGTTCTCCCCGATTTGGAACACCTTGCCCGTCAACGTGGATTGAGCACTCCCCCATCCCACCAGAGCCAACAGCACCCCAATCAGTACATACTTCCGCATCATTATCAATTATCAATTATCAATTACTCGTTGAGCATCTCGTTTTCCACCGGCAGGATAATCCAGCAGATCAGATAGAACCAGAATCCCATCGTGCCAAAAAGCAGCAGCAACACGAAAAGGATGCGCCACACGTTGGAATCCACATCGAAATATTTGCCCAAACCACCGCAAATTCCGGCGATTTTGGAATCGGTTTTGCTTCTCATCAAAGTTTTGTGTGCCATAATACTATTGATTTGTTGGTAAATTATTAGCTAATGGCTGTTGGCTTTTAGCTATTGGCTTTTGGCTGCAAAAATACAAATATTTTGCTGCAAATGGGTTGCAAAAAAAGCAGATGCGTGGGGTTCACGCATCTGCTTGATTAAACGCTTCAAATACTACTCTGGATTATTCAAAGGGTTCCTGCTCTTCAGGAGCAGTGATCTGCTTGCGGACGCATCTCACAGGACGCAGGTCCGCCTTGGAGCTGATAATCTCTTGGACATTGTCGCAGTAGTAGGAGATCACCGCGCTAATCACCTGGGAAGCACCCGGCTGGGAATCAGATTCCCAGAAGTATGCGTACAGGAGTCTGCCCTCGAACCGGCCGGCAGCACTGTTGTAGTGACCGCCTGCATGGGCGTTGAATCCAGTGTTCGGGTTCACGCCGTTCGCGCCGGGCAGCCAGTACTGCGGGTCGAAGTCCTTCAACAGGGAAGCGTTATCCCCGATGGCGGTTCTGAGCTGATTCACATCGGCCTGGCTCGGGACAGCCCAACCCTCAGGACAAGCACCTTGGATATACTCGCCGTTGCACTCATCCGTGAAGGTGGTCGGCATAGCATTGTTGTTGTCTTCCTCAACACCCACGGCGGAGTACCAAGAGTAGAGGTAACCGTATGCATCCACGGTGGACTCGTCATCGTTGACCGGACGGTAGTTCTCTATATCGCCGCCTTCGTTGAGATTGTCATCATAACTCGTATTACGAAGGTTCTCGGCCAACCAGCACTGTGAACCGATACGGGTCACCTGATAGGTATGACCCTGGTATTCGACAGGTTCACAAGGCGGGTAGTTCACCGTGACAGTCTGGTCGCAGGTAGCCAGTACAGTGCCACTTACATTATCGGTTACTGTCCAGATAACTGTATTTTCACCGAGTCCGATTGTCGTGCCACCATTAGCAAGACTTGGGGTGACCGTGAACTGATCTGGTTCAACTCCCTCAGCGTATTCCAATTCAGGAGCTTCGAGCCAAACGATGTTGATGTAATCTTCACAGTCTTTCAGCGTGACACTCTGGGCCTCGCATGCGATGGTGACTGCAGGGGGTTCAATGATAAGAGTAACATCAAACTCAGGTTCATAGTTAGCTTTAACATCCACGCCATCGGCATTCTCAACAGCAAAGCTACCGGGTTCTTGAATAGCTGCCATATCCATCATATAGAAGAACTGTCCATCAGTGCAAGTGTAGGTGCCAATTTCGGAACTTTCCGTGGTAACGGTACCACTGGTGAGATGATCAGTACCGACCAATCCCACAGCCGTCAATTCATTGTAATAAGCAGAAAGGACAGCACCATCATAATGTTTGGTCTTGATGCCAGTAATTCTAAGTTTCTTCTTCGCAACCGTCACATCAAACGTCTTCTCGACTGGAGCACAGCCATAGGTGCTGGTGGCGGTAACCGTTACCGTGTATGGTCCAACTGCCGTCGGGACACCAGAGAAGGTGTTCGTGGTTGCATTGTATTCGATACCATCAGGTAACGTGGTGTAGGAAATGGTGGAGTTGGTGTTGGTCATCACAACCGGTTCGATGGTGTTACCGTAAGTGACAGTCTGTGTAAGCGGACTCAATGTTAGTGTCGGGAGCGGGTTGACTGTGACCGTGGCGGTAGCCGTGTTCTCACAGCCGTTGTCATCTGTTCCCGTAACTGTGTAGATGCCTGCTTCGCTCACCGTGAGAGTTGCACCCTCGGTCGCATCCTCGTCATTCCACACATAGGTGCTAGCGCCGCTTGCCGTCAACGTGGCCGTTGCGCCGTCGCAGATGGAAACGTTCTCCGCATCAAGGGTGACATTAGGAAGCTCGTTCACCGTGATCGTCACGCTTGCCGTGTTCTCGCAGCCGTTGGCGTCGGTGCCCGTCACCGTGTAGGTGCCTTCCGCGTCAACCGTCAGAGTCGCGCCCTCGGTAGTTTCTTCGTCATTCCACACATAGGTTTCCGCGCCGCTTGCCGTCAACGTGACAGTCTCACCGTCACAGATGGCTACGAACTCTTCCGCATCGATAGTAACATCAGGAAGCGCGTTCACCACAACCTCTTTCTCACCTGTGCTGATACAACCGTCGGCGTCCGTAACCGTCACGTAGAACGTGGTGGTTTGGGGCATCTTCGAAACCGTGATGGATTGGGTAGTAGCATCATTGTAGCTCCATTGATAAGCAGTACTTTCAGGTGCGGACAACGTGACGTCTCCGTTTTCACAAACCTCGTCATCGCCCGTGATGGTCACGGTGCCGATCTCGCCCACTGTCACTTCCTGAGAAGCAGTAGCGGTACAGCCGTTGGCGTCAGTGACCGTCACCGTGAAGGTAGTGGTTTCGGTCAGGTTCTCTGCCGTGATGGAGTTTGCAGTCAGTTCGTTGTTCCATAGGTAGGACACGAAGTTGTCAGGAACTGTCAGCTGAACATAACCGCCGTAGCAAGCCGTCGTGCTGCTCGCCGTGATGTCCACCGTCGGTTTGGCCGGAATCGTCACTGTGGTAGTCTCCGTTGCGGAAGCACCGCATCCGTCCTCAACGCTCACCGTGATCTCGATGGTCTGCTCCTCATCCGTCTGGGCCACATAGCTTCCCGCTTCGGGAGTCTGGGTCGCAGAAACTATTGAACCGTCGCAGGCGACTGTGACATTATAGATAATTTCAGGGATCACATACTCGCAGGCGTGCGCAGCGTCATTCGCCGCCGTCGCCTCCGCAGCATTCAATTCCAATGTAGGAGCGGCGGGCGCACTGATTGTGTAGGTGTACGTCCAGTCGTGGCTGTTGCCAGCGCAGTCCGTGAACGTGTACGTGTACGTCACTTCGCCCTCGCAGTTCGGCGTCGCGCTCACCTCGGGGCCGGCGGGCTCAAGAACGGTGCCGCACGCATCCGTCACCTCGG
>CADADB010000019.1 GCA_902786595.1 uncultured Bacteroidota bacterium
CAACCTCAGCGACTGGACGGCCGCCATCACCCCGCAGACCACCAATGTGGGCATTGCCAACTATCTGGAGAACAGCGTTGTGTTGTTCCCGAACCCGGCGAACGAGTACATCAATGTTCAATGTTCAATGTTCAATGTTCAATCGGTTGATGTGATTGATGTGTATGGTAAGGTAATCAACACCGTGAACGTGGTTGACAATCCGACCCGCATCAACGTTCATGGTCTCGCCAGCGGCATGTATTTCGTGCGCGTGACCATGGAGGAGGGTACGGTGACGAAGACGTTCATCAAGAAGTAAGATTTGCGGTTTACGGTTTGCGATTTGCGAATATCGTAAACCATAAATCGAAAATCGAAAACCGCAAAACGGGTATCGGTAATTTTGCCGGTACCCGTTTTAATTTTTGTTGACAATAGAAAATCAAAAAAAATGTATCTTTGCAGGTTAATATTTTGGCTATGGAAGAGGAAATTGAAAAATGTATTTCCCTCTTAAAAGAAGGAAAAGTGATATTGTATCCTACTGATACAGTGTGGGGTATAGGTTGTGACGCGACCAATGAGGAAGCATTGTCGCGCATTTACCGCATCAAGCAGCGCAATGAGAAAAAAAGCATGATCATCCTGTTGGACGCCATGCAAAGACTGCCGATGTATGTCAAGAAGATTCCGCTCATCGCCTGGGACTTGTTGGCACATGTGACCCGTCCGACCACCTTCATCTATCAGACCGCCTACAACCTGCCCGACAAGCTCATCCACGAAGACGGCACCATAGCCATCCGCATTGTGCAGCACGAATTCTGTCGCCGGGTGATCCGCGGCCTGGGGCACCCGCTGATTTCCACATCCGCCAACATCGCCGGCGAGCCCACTCCCCAAACCTTTGACAAAATCTCCCAAGAGGTGATTTCACAAGTGGACTATGTGGTCTCTCAGGACCATGCCACCTCCACGGACTTTAAACCTTCTCGGCTTATCAAATTCATGGACGATTACAATTTCACGATTATCAGAGACTGACAAATGGAAAAGATCGCTGTTTTCGCCGGCTCATTCTGTCCTTTCACCAAAGGGCACGAAGACATCGTGTCCAAGGCCCTGCCTCTTTTCGACCAAGTCATCGTTGCCATCGGGCACAATATTGACAAAAAGGATATCTTCTCTGTGGAAGACCGCCTGCAATGGATCAAAGGTATCTACCAAAACACCCCGTCTGTCAAAGTAGTCGCATACACGGGCCTGACTGTGGATTTCTGCCATGAGAATGGGGCCAACTACCTGATTCGCGGCATCCGCAACCCGCTCGACTTCATGAAAGAGCAAGAGCTGGCACAAGTGAACCGACAGCTGAGTCCTGATGTGGAGACGGTTTTTCTGCTTGCCTCCCCAGGTTGTGAAATCATCTCCTCGTCACTCGTGCGCGAGCTGTGGTCGCACGGTGCCGATTATACTCCATTCGTTTCCTACAAACTCCCAGAGCGACCAACTAAATGAGGAATTTTTTTGAGCATATCATCTTGATACTGTGTCTCTTCGTTGGCGGAAGGACGCTAGCACAACCCCCTGTTACCATTACAGGGAATGCGCCCTTTGCCGCTGGCAAGGAAATCCGGCTGCTTGTGTATGAAGACCTCCTCAACGGGATTCCTACCGTTGCCACCACCGATATCATCGACAAACACGGCCGGTTTTCCCTGAAATACTCCACCCGCGACATCCTGCTGGCCCAGTTGGCCATCTGCACCTCCAAAGCTGAATTCTTCATCGTTCCCTCCAACGACTACTTCTTCAACATCGCCATGGACAGTGTTCTATATCAGCGACTTAACCCAGAGAAGTACGGCGGTTTTCTGCAGATCGAGAGCCAAAAACCGGACACGGCAGACCTCAACTTCAAAATCAACCGATTCTCCGAATACTTCAACCGCGTTACCGATGACTATTCCTACCCGATGATCTACGGTTCTGAAGTGAATATTTTCGACACCGTTCGCTCTGAAATCGCGCAATACTTTAATTTCCAATACAATCCGACGAATTTCTATCAATCATACGGTTTTTACACATTAGGGGAAATTGATCTGCTACAATATCGTAAGAAGCCCGTATTCATCTACGACAAATACTTCAACAACGACTACATCTTGTACAACAATCCAGCGTACATGTCATTGTTCAACCAATTTTACGAAGGTTATCTCTATTATTCTCCCTACATCAGCAAAGATCTGCTTTCCCGCACTATCAACGAGACACCCGACTACCCTACTCTCTTCAACGAAGCGGGTCGTGACCCGAAACTGACAAATGCCCGTCTTCGTGAACTGGTCATCATCAAAAACCTGATATCGTTTTTAGACAACAAGGAGTTTGATTACACGAATGTCATCAAAGTTCTGGAATACATCCGGTCCACCACCTCCTTTGTAAAGCATAAAGATTTAATTGACAGTAAATTAAATCAACTAAACGCATTAAGAACCCTATCTGAGGAAATCACCTTTTTGGACGAAAAAGGGCACAAAGTCAATCTTAAACAATACCAAGGGCAACCGGTCTATTTACACATATTCCAGACCGACTGTATTGATTGCATCCGAGAAATGACAATTATCAAGGAGTTATATAACAAATACAACCCAAAAGTGCAATTTATCAGCTTGTGCATTGACCCTGACAAGGCCAACTATCAGTCCTTTGTAAAACAATACGGAAAAATGTTTGACTGGCCTTTGCTCTATTTCAACGAACAGTATGACTGGCTGATAAGTCAAGGGGTGGAGACTTTGCCGGACCAGATGTTCTTCAACGCAGACGGCACCATGCGTATGCGTTACGCCCCCGCGCCCGAGCTGGAACTTCCCACTTTCTTGCAATTGAATTTCCCTGAAGACATAGAGGAAGAGCAAAATCCGCTTTTTTACAATCGCAATAAACAATAAAATCATAAAATTATGAAAAAGAATCTCCTTATCATTATCTGCATGATACTCAGTATCAATCTTTTTGCACAAGAGGCGAAAGACAAACATCTTGCCAAGCTCCCGGCCGTTGAGATCCAAGATTTGAACGGAAACGCTTTCAACACCAAAGATATCCAGAACGATGGAAAACCCATCATCATCAGCTTGTGGGCAACATGGTGTAAACCCTGTATCGCAGAGCTGTTGGCCATTGCCGACGAATATGAGGACTGGGTGGAAGAGACCGGCGTGAAGTTGTATGCCATCTCCATCGACGACGCGAAAACTTCCGCACGCGTGGCTCCTTTCGTGAAAGGCAAAGGATGGGAATACACGGTACTGTTGGATGTCAACTCCGACTTCAAACGCGCCATGAACGTCAACGATGTGCCTTATATGTGCATCCTGAACGGTGACGGCGAAATCGTGTGGCAGCACACCTCCTACGCACCCGGCAGTGAAGAGGAAGTGTATGAAGTCATCAAATCTTTGGTCAAACAGTAGTATTCACATCAATCCGACTATATGGTTTTCAATTCTATCAAACGACTTCTTCTCGTTTCCGCACTCTTTTTGTGTGGTTTTGCGGCGAGCGCGCAGCACCAGTTCGGGAATAGTCGCATCAGCGGCGATTTCGGCTTTAACGGGATGTACTATATCCCCGACTCCATCATCGGGGCGGATCCGGTAGATTCCAAAGTGCGCGGTAACGCGTTCCTCAACTTATTATATAGCAACGGTGGTTTTTCTGCCGGAATGAGATACGAATTCTATCTGTTTCCACTCATCGATTTCGAGAAAATCGATTATAAAGGACAGGGCATCAAGTATTTCTTCGCTGACTACACCAACAAATTCATATCGGTCACGGCGGGCAACTTCTATGAGCAGTTCGGCAACGGCTTGACACTCAGAGCCTACGAGGACCGCCAGTTAGGCATTGACAACAGTCTGCTTGGCGCGCGCATCAAACTCACCCCCTACAAGGGCATCACGCTCAAGGGCGTTTGGGGTATCGAGCGCAATAATTTCGAGTCTTACATTGACCGTGGGGACTATGTTCGCGGCGCGGATCTGGAACTCTCTTTTAACGAGATATTCCCGAAAATCCAGGAAAAAGGATTTATCGCCCGTGTGGGCGCCAACATGGTGAGCAAGTTCGAGAAAAGGGATGGGGACATCTACTTCGGTATAGGCGATGACGCCACTGCCGTTATTCCAGATTCCAAAATCCCTCAAAACGTGGCTGCTTGGGCCGCCCGCGCCACCTTCGGCTATGAAGGATTCCGGCTTGACGGGGAGTACGCCCGCAAGATGAACGACCCCAACATCGGCAACAATTTCATTTACAAGCCCGGTGACGCACTTTTCCTGTCCGCCACATACGCCATGAAGGGCTTTGGCATCGCCGCGTCGTTCATCCGCGCTGACAACATGGAGTTCCGCTCGCAACGCTGGGTGAACTACAATTCCGAGTTGCTCATCAACTGCATTCCCGCTATCAATCGGCAGTACTCCTACCAGCTCATCGGCGACTACAGCTACGCCTCACAGCCCAACAGCCAAATCGGGGCGCAACTGCAAATCAACTACCAGATCCCCAAGAAGTCCAAGCTTGGCGGCAAATACGGCACCGACCTCACTTTCAACTACTCGCGCTTCCACAACACCGACCAGCAGCCGGTGCAGGAGGCCATCGAAAACGGGACGCCCATGGGCACGATGGGCTACACCTCCAAATTCTTCAAATTCGGCCCGACACTGCTCTACCAAGATATCGGTCTGGAAATCAGCCACCGTTTCAACAACAAGAAATGGAAATGGATTTTGGCTTACAACTACATCACCTACAATCTGGAGGTTCTGCAAGGTCACGCCGGCATGATGCGCGGTCATCTGGTGGCCTCGGATTTGTCTTACAAGATCACCCCGAAACACGCTCTCCGTCTTGAGTTGCAGCATCTTTACACGAAAGACGATGACGGCAGCAGCGTATATGGCATGTTGGAATATTCATTCAGTCCGAACTGGTTTGTTTCCGTTGGCGACGACTGGAACTACGGCAATCCACTGGCCGACCATAAGACGCACTTCTACAACATCTCGTGCGCCTATGTCTGGAATACCACGCGCATAGCCGTGAACTTCGGCAAGACCAAGGAGGGTATCCTTTGCGTCGGCGGTGTCTGCCGCGCCGTGCCCGCATCCTTCGGAGCTGGTTTGTCGGTGACGACGTCATTCTAGCGGCTGTTGGCTGTTGGCTGTTGGCGAACAGAAGCGGAAGGATGACATAGACATAGACTTAAACTTAAAACTTAGACTTAGACTATTGATTATTTTACAATGGTGAGAAAAATTACAATCATTTTCAGCATAGTGTTTTTTTGGATGACGGGATTCGCGCAGCAGCGTACCGATTCCGTGCATGTGGCGCATTATGACATCAATCTGTCGGTTCTTGATTTCACGAACAACACGATTGACGGTCACACAGATATCACCGTGGTGTCGAAGGTCAGCAACCTCACACAGCTGCGCCTCGACTTGATGGTTTTGACCGTGGACTCCGTGACCGTGAACCAAAATCCGGCAACATTCTCGCACGTCGGGGAGGCCCTGTTCGTGAATGTCCCTGCCATGCAGAGTGGTGACACGGCATTAGTGCGGGTTTACTATCACGGTTCTCCGGCACACGACGGTTATTTCGGCGGATTCTACTTTAACGGTGGTTATGCCTATAACGTGGGAGTCGCTCTGAGCGACATCCCGCACTCTTACGGACGCTGTTGGTATCCCTGTTTGGACGAGTTCACTGACAAGTCCTCCTACTCCTTCCACATCCGCACGCTGGGTAACCACAAGGCCATCTGTAACGGTCTGCTCACTGACTCGCTCACCTTGGCCGACAACACTCGGCTGTGGACATGGCAGTTGGACGAAATTATTCCCGCTTACTTGGTTTCCATGGCGGTGGGCAATTACCTCTGCTACGCCGACACGTTCCACGGGATGGAGGCGACCATTCCCATCAACATCTATGCTTCTCCCCAAGTTTATCCAAACATTGAAGCTTCCTTCGCCCATCTGAAGAACATTTTGCGCAACTACGAGAGTCACTTCGGTCCCTACCGGTGGCCTCGTGTGGGATACGTGTGTGTAGGCATGACCGGCGGCGCCATGGAGCACGCCACCAACATCGCCCTGCCCAATGCGGCGGTCAACGGATCACTCTCGTACGAAGGCACCATCATGCACGAGCTTTTCCATCACTGGTTCGGCGACCTGATCACTTGCGAACGTCCTGAAGAGATGTGGATCAACGAAGGTTTTGCCGACTACTCGGAAGCGTTGGTACAAGAATGGCTCTACAACACCGAGACCACCGACGCCTATGCGGAGCACATCCGTGACGAACACATCACGACCCTGCAAAACCTTGCCAAACAGGACGATGGACTATATGCCTTGGATAATGTTCCGCAAAATCAAACATACGGGATGCACTCCTACCAGAAAGGCGGCCAGGTCATCCACACTTTACGGTATTACATGGGCGATTCGTTGTTTTTCAGCGGTCTGAGCCAACTTCTGAATCATTTCGCCTACCAAAACGTCAATTCTGAGCAGTTTTTCACTTATCTGTCGCAAGTCTCCGGCATGAATCTGATGAATTTCTACGAAGACTGGATTCATCAACCAGGATTTTTGGATTTTGATGTGGAGAAGCTTCAGAGTCTGAGTTGCGGCATCTATCTGGTTCAAATTCGTCAAAAAGGTTACGGCACCGAACACCTTGGCACTCAAGTTCCCATAGATGTCACATTCGTTTCAGAAGAGATGGAATTCTACACCTATACTCAACAGATGGTCTCTGGTGACTCCACAGAATTGCTGCTCGTTGTCCCGTTCCGGCCTGCATTTGTCATATTGGACAGGAGTGAGAAATTGTCAGACGCGACCATCGGTGTGACGAAGAAAGTGTCTGCCCCTGGCAGCGTGTCGTTCCAAGATGCCTATTGCAATGCGCAAATCGACCAACTGTCAGACACGTCTTTAATCCACGTGGAGCATCACTACGTGGCACCCACCGCTCCCAATCCACTGCCCGAGGGCTATTACCAATTTTCCGGAACCCACTATTGGACAGTGAATTATGCCGGTGCTGTTCCTCAAGGGAGCTGGAAGTTCCGGCTGGTCAGAGCAAACGGCCAACCGGACGCTGATTTATTCGCGAACGGCTACACCTTGGAGAATCTGAAACTGATGTACCGTCCAGACGGTCAATCTGCTTGGACACCTGTCGCCTACACCCGCACCGGAAGTCCTTACAACTCCACCATCACAACAGATTTGCTGCCAGGACAGTACTGCTATGCGATGGCGGAAGAAGATGTGTCAGTCAACACCTTCGAGGGAACCCCGTTAAAGCTATTCCCTAATCCGGCGAAGGACCAGATTACGCTGTGCTCGGATATAACCAAGGTGGACAAAGCGGTTGTTTTCGATTCTCTCGGAAATAAAATCAAATCTTTCAAACTTCACACAAACACTCATGCAATTGACTTAACCAATTTATCCTCAGGAAATTACATAATAGTATTATATCGAAAGGGCAAGACGGTGGCGCGCAGCATGTTTGTAAAATCATAAACATTTTTTCCAACTCTGTTGTGTATATTCAAAAAAAGTGTATTTTTGCCGCGTCTTTTTGAGACACCAAACATGGCGGTTGTAGCTCAGTTGGTTAGAGTACCGGATTGTGGTTCCGTGGGTCGTCGGTTCGAATCCGACCTGCCGCCCGAAAGTCTCACAAAACAATAAAAATCAGCGGAAGTACCGCTGATTTTTTTATTATGCCTACCTGTAATCCGAAAAAATACTATTTTCGCCATTCAATTCATTTACGGAGAATAATGAGCGAAAAATATCCATTGACCATTTACCACAACAATCATCCTGTGGTCATCAACAGCGAACAGGAGTGGACTCTATTTGTAGAAAAGTTCAAGATCATTCACGCAGCCGGCGGCATCGTCAGCAATGAAAATGACGATATCTTGATGATTTTCCGCTACGGCTGCTGGGATTTCCCGAAAGGAAAAGTTGAAGAAGGCGAAGACTGGGAGACGGCTGCTGTGCGGGAGGTACAGGAAGAGACGGGCTTGCACGACATCCTCCTCCATAACCCGCTTCCGAACACGTATCACACTTACACTCTGCACGACACCCCGATTTTGAAAATCACCCACTGGTACGCGATGCAGGCCCCACTGCAGTCGCTTGTCCCGCAGACCGAAGAGGACATCAGCCAGGCGGTGTGGGTGGCGCATGATGAGGTAGCGGAAAGGTTGCGCGACTCGTATTTGTCGCTGAAGGGACTGTGGGAGTTAGTAGTTAACAATTAGTAGTTATTCATGAGACGGCCTTTTTTTCTGTTTAGTATCTTTTTCTTGTTCATGGCAGGGAATCTTGCTGCGCAGGACATTTCCGGCTACTGGGAGGGCAAGATCGCTATCTCGAAGAAAGATTCCCTGACCATCGGCTTGCAACTGGAATACCAGGCCGACACGCTCTATGCCGAATTGGACAGTCCCGATCAGTATTTCTCGGGGCAGCCGGTCTCGAACCTGCGTTTCGCGGACTCTGTGCTGTCGTTCCGCGTCCCTGACTTCAACCTGAGTTACGAAGGGCGGATTTCCTCTGACGGGCAGCGGTTCACGGGCGTGTGCACGCAATACGGGAAAAAGTTCGAGTGCATCCTGTCGCAAGGTGCGGAACGGAAGCTGTTCCCGCGGCCGCAGACGCCTAAGCCACCCTACCCTTACCGTACCGAGGAGGTCAACTTCCACGACCGCAGCGGCAAACACCCGCTCATCAACGGCACACTGACCCTGCCCGACAGCACCCCGAAAGGGCTCATCATCTTCATCAGCGGGTCGGGGTGGCAGGACCGCGACGAGTCGCTGTTCGCGCACAAGCCCTTCGCCGTCATTGCCGACACGCTCACCAGGACCGGCTTCGCCACCTACCGCTACGACGACTTTCCCGTGGCCATCTTCCGCAAATCCACCACTTACGACTTTGCCAACGGCGTACGGCTGATTCTGGACTCTCTATTGCAACGCAAAGACTTACAAGGAGTTAAAATCGGATTGTTGGGTCACAGCGAGGGCAGTTTGGTGGCCAGCATGGTGGCGGCCGACGACCATCGGGTGGATTTCACCATCCACCTCGGCGGGGTCGCGCAGCCGATTGACGAAATCCTGCTCTACCAGAGCGAAGCCATCGCCCGCGCCTCGGGAGAGCTGACGGAAAAGGAAATCGCGAACGGTAATGCCATCAACAAACGCATCTACAGCATCGTGAAAAAGTGTAAAAACAAAGATGAATGTGCGGAAAAGATCAGCAAAGTGTGGAACGAACTCGCCGCAAAACTCACCGACGAGGAGAAAGTCAAATACAATATGACACCGGAAAACAAATTCACGGCCATACAGACCTTTAGCTCGCCGTGGTACTACGAGCTTTTCCGCATCGACCCGAAAAAATACCTCAAGAAAATCAAGACCCCGGTGTTAGCCATTTCGGGGCAGAAAGACTTGCAGATTGATGCGAACACCACGGAGAAGATTATGGACAAATACTTGACCGGCAAGACGTTATACTACTTCTACAAGATGCCGGGGTTAAACCACCTGCTCCAGTCTTGCACTACAGGAAACCCCGATGAATACCCCCTTATCGAGACCACAATCGCACCTGAGGTATTAGTCATCATCGTGACGTGGTGCCGGGAAATCGCGCTGTAATATCCGGTTCGTTACCATTCTTTTTTATTGATAAAACAAAAATAATATTTTCTATGTAACAAAATCACTGCATCGTGCGACAAAGCAAATATGGAGATGTTCCATCTTTTCACCTTTAAACCTTAAACTTTATGAAAAAACATCTGCTTATTGTATTGGCGCCCTTGCTGGCAGCGGCAAACATGTCCGCCCAAACCGTCACCCTCCAATTCACCGGCCGTGATGCCACCGATCATTACGTGCAGTTGGACAGCGTGATCATCACTAATTTCACTCGAAATTGGCAGGAGACTGTCTTTTGGCCCGACACCACCCTCACCTTGCAGATCGGCACGGGAATTGATGATGCAGGCACAGGGGGCGCACCGTCCCTGAAATTGTCGCAAAACAATCCGAACCCTTTCAGCGGCATGACCGAAGTGGATTTATCGGTGGCCGACAAGGGGAAAGTGACGTTGGAGATATCTGATATAAACGGACGCATCATGGAGACTTTCCAAGAAACGTCTCTACAGCGTGGCATCCATCGCTTTCGGGTGGGTCTTGCCACCGCCGGCACCTATATGTTGACCGCGCGGCAGAGAGGCAGGAGCTCTTCCATCAAAATGGTGTGCAACGGTGGTTCTTCCAACGCTATTGAGTATGTGGGACTGTCGATGGAATCTGCTTTCACGCCGAAATCCCTTACTACCAAACCGTTTGACCTCGGCGACGTGATGGAATATGAGGGTTATGCCGTAGTCAACGGTGCAGAAGTGGTGAGTCAATCTGTCATGCAGGCACAGAACGCGTCTGAGACGGTCGTGCTGCGATTTACGGGAGTGGTTTCCGGCGACGGCATGCCCTGTCCAAATGCTGCCACCGTGACCGACCACGAAGGCAATGTCTATAATACCGTGCAAATCGGCGGCAAGTGTTGGATGAAGGAGAACATGCGCTGTACCACTTCGCCAAATGGACACCTCACGGCGGGCGGAAATCTGACCAGCTGCTACGTGGCATACTACTACGATTACTCCTCTTCTCTTATTCCGTTGGTTGACCGAGGTTTGTTGTACAACTGGTCTGGCGCGATGGACACCACCGCTACCACATACATTTCCGACTCGTTCATCAACCGCAGGGGCATCTGCCCAGCCGGCTGGCACGTGCCAGATGAAGACGAATGGGCCAATCTATTCAACTATGTGAGCAACATTAGTGCCTACAAGTGCAATGACAACATCGCGTACATTGCCAAGTCCTTGGCTTCCAAAGAGCATTGGGGCACTTTCTCGGGTAACTGCGCACCAGGCAACAACCAGAACGACAACAACGCCACGGGTTTTTCCGCTGTTCCCGCGGGATGCGGTCAAACCACGTCGTTCAGCAGTTCTGGTTTCGAAACCATTTTCTGGACCTCTACATCCTCTACCGGTGCCTTCGCGAATTCCTACAGCATAGCCGCCATTCTTGCAACCGTTACCAGTTCCAACAGCAACAAAAAATACGGTCGTTCGGTGCGCTGCATCCGCGACTAATCTTCAGATATCGGCCTTCGGCAAAACGCCTAATCGCTCTACTCTCCCCATCTTTTTTTCACATTTTTTCAACAATCCACAACGGCAAAGGTATATTTTATACCTTTGCCGTTTTATTACATAAGGATTATAATTTTATCAAATATGAAGAAATTCCTACTACTGACGGTTTTGGCCCTTTTCTGTTGCGGCAGTGTTTTCGCCCAAGAGAACAAGACGGACAAAAAAGGCAAGAAAAAGCAGAAAACAGAGGTGGTGAACGACGGCGAGAGTCCGGCGGAGAGCACCCCCGTGGTAAACGAGGACTCGGATGACGACGACCTCGACAGTGGCGGCGGGCAGTATGTTCCGAGTTTGCTCCATAGCAGCCAGGATGTCTATACCAACAACACCTCCTACACGTTCAGCATTGCCTACTTCCGGATGCGCGGCTACGACAACCGTTACCAGGGCGTGTTCGCCAACGGTTTCGAAATGAACAACATGGTAACGGGACGTGCCAATTTCTCCCAGTGGGGAGGTCTGAACCACATCTTCCGCTATCCGGAAAACGTCAGCGGGTTGAACATGGCGACCTTCGATTTCGGTGATATCGGCGGGTGCAGCAACTACAATTTGCGGGCCAGCAACTTCCGCAAGCAGGTGCGCGCCACCTACTCGCTGTCGAACCGCACCTACACCAACCGTTTGATGCTTACCGGAAGCACTGGCCTCACCGCCAAGGGCTGGGCCATCACCGGTTCCCTGTCGGCGCGTTTCGGCAATGAACTGGCATACGTGGACGGAACCTCATACACTGGTTTCGCGGGTTTCGTGGCCGCTGAGAAGAAAATCAACGCCCAGCATTGGCTCAACCTCGCGGCATTTGCCTCCTACATCCAGCGTGGCATGCAGTCCAACTCCGTGCAGGAGGCCTACGACCTGCTTGGCAACAACTACTACAACGCCAACTGGGGTTGGTATCAGGGCAAACAGCGCAATGCCCGCGTGCGCACGCAATGCGAGCCCACCTTCCTGTTGACCCACAACTTCAACTCCGCGAACAACAAGGTCAACATTCAGACCACCGCAGGACTCTCTTTCGGTTTCAACAACACCACTTCTCTCAACTGGTACGATGCCCAGGACCCAAGACCTGACTACTACCGCTACCTCCCGAGCTACCAGATTGACGGCACGGACACCACCCAAGCATACTACGATGTGCTTGCGCTGTGGCAGAACAACGACCAAAGCTACACCCAGATCAACTGGGACCATCTCTATACCGTCAACCAGACAGCCGCGCTGCAAGGCAAACGTGCCCAGTACATGGTGGAAAACCGTCGCTACGACCAGCTGACGGGCGGCGTGAGCACCAACATGAACTGGTCCATCAACGAGCATTGGAAACTCTATGCCGGCGCCTCCGTGAACCATTTCAAACAGCACAACTACAAAACCATCGAAGATCTTTTGGGTGGTGCCTACTGGCTTGACGTCGATAAGTTCTCCGAAGGAGACTTCCCGGCCGACCAGAACGTGCAGTACAACGACATGCTCCACATCGGCGACTCGCTCCACGAGGGCGACATTTTCGGCTACGACTACGACTACCACGTCTTCAAACAGAAAGTTTGGGGCATGGTGAAGGCCACTTATAACCACTGGGATTTCTATTTCGGACTTCAGTTCGGCGCTTCGGAACTGTGGCGTTACGGTCACATGCAGAACGGCCGTTTCCCCGACAATTCCCTTGGCCGCTCTGCGACACGCATCTACATGGACAACGGTGCAAGAGCCGGAGTCACTTACAAAATCAACGGCCGCAACTACATTGTGCTCAACGGTTTGGGAGAGACAAAGTCGCCGAACATCCTCAACTCGTTCCTCTCTCCGCGTATCAACAACAAATACGTCGATAACCTGACTTACGAGACCGTATTTTCCGGTGACCTTTCCTACGTGCTCAACTATCCTGTCATCAGGTTGCGGGCGACGGTCTTCGGCACGAAAATCAACAACGCCACCCGGCTGATCAGCTTCTACAATGATGACATGTCAAGTATGGTCAACTACGCCATCTCGGGCATCGATGAGTTGCATGTTGGTGTGGAGGCCGGCACAGAGATCAAATTAGGCAGCATGTTCTCTTTGATTTTGGCGGGCACCTGGGCCGACTACCGATACACCGACCGCGCCCACGTGACGATGAACGCAGAGAACGGTGTTGACTTTGACGGACAGATGGAGCGCACCGTCTATTGGAAGAACTTCCATGTGGCCGGCACCCCGCAGGTGGCCGCCACCGGAGGTCTCAAGTTCAACTACAACTACTGGTGGGTGAACATCAACTGCAACTGGTTCGACAAGATTTACTGCGACCTGAATCCAGAGCGCAGAACCTCCACGGCACGTGGATCTTTAGACCAAGATTCAGAGCTCTACCATCTAGTGGCTGACCAGACCCGCATGAAAGGTCAGTTCACGATGGACGTCTCTGTGAGCAAGTCGTGGCGTGTCAAGCACAAATACAATATCGGCTTCAACGCCAGCGTCACCAACCTGCTGAACAACAAGAAGCTGGTGACCACTGCGTGGGAGCAGTACCGCTTCGACTACACCAATTACAATGTCAACAAATACGCTAACAAATACTATTACGCATTCGGTACAACGTTCTATTTGGGAATTAATTTCCAGATGTAGGCGATGAAGGGACGATGAATGAAAGATGAATATACGATGAATAAAAGATGAATTTGTATAATATGAAAAAAATATCGATAATAGTAATTGCAATCGCAGCCATCCTTACCGGCTGTAATCTGGATCCCGATGTGGCCCCTATGCCGACATTTGTCGGGGAGGCCAACACCACCATCGCCGAGTTGCTCGCCATGCACACTATCGGTTCGGAGGACTCCTACGACTCCATCCCCGTTGGATCCAACATCATCATCTGCGGTTACGTCACCACCTCCGATGAGTGGGGCAACAACTACAAGTACCTCAACATCGAAGATGAAACTGGCGGCATCCAGATCAAAATCGACAACAAAGCCCTGTATCACAAATACAGAGTCGGGCAGAAACTCTATGTGAAATGCGACGGTTTAGTGTTGGGCGACTACCGCAAGCTGCCGCAACTCGGTCTTTGGGCAAACGGTTCCATGCAGGCCATCCCGTCGTTCAAGACATACCTTTACCTCTTCCCCGACGGTTCCCCTATGGGGGCGCCCAATCCCATTGTGATGACCTCCATCCCGTCTGCTAACGAAATCCCAAGCACCATGTACAACCGGCGCGTTATCCTGCAGGGAGCCACGTTCGTGGAAGGCGGTTTGGCCACTTTCTCGGATCCTGGCGCTGCCACCAGCCACGACATCAAGATGGCGGACGGCACCACTGTCACGCTGAGAACCAGCAACTACGCCACTTTCGCCAGCGAGATGCTGCCCGTAGGCACTGGCGAGATCACCGGCATTCTCACTCGATACAACAACTACGTACAGCTCGTTATCAATAGTCCCGCTGATCTGGTGGGCTTCACCGTTCCCTTGGAGCGGCAGACCGTTTTCAGCGTCAATTACGCCAACGCCTTCAACGAAGGATGGATCCAGACTGGCAGCGGCAACCCTTGGCAAACCCTGGTGAACAGCAGCTTCAGCGGCTTCTTCGTCAACCCGTCGGCTGACGAGGACCACTACTTGATCTCCCCGGCCATCAACCTGAGCAGCACCGAAAGTCCGGAGCTGAGCTTCACGCACCGCGCCCCGCAGGGCTTCGACCCCAACACCATGATGTGCTTCTACACCCCCAACTACACGGGTGACGTGAACACCACCCTCTGGATCCCGCTGCCGCTCACCGCTTCCAACGGGGTCACGACTTCCGTGAACGAACTGTTCGCCCTGCCCGAAGGCGCCCAGACCTCCAACTTCCGCCTGATGTTCCATATCACGAACGCCGCTTCGTCGTGGTACCTTTCGGATATCAAGATCACGGGATTGGTGAGATAGGACTGAGGACTGAAGACTGAGGACTGAGGACTTTGATATTGAAAATTATCAAGGTGACATATAATAAAGCCAATAGCTAAAAGATAATAGCTGATTATAAACAGAGATAAAAGTAAAAAAATGAAAAATAGAACATTATTCGTGATTTTAGTCTGTATGGTGCTGGCGGGTTGCAACCGCTGGGAAGCTCCCGAGTTGACCGCTCCCGTGTATGACGGGCCTGCCGCCAACAAGACCATCGCTGACATCAAGGCAATGCACCCGTCCTTGGGCAATGGCACCCAAGATTCCATCTGCCGCTATGACGAACAGTTCATCGTCAAAGCTGTGGTGGTCAGCTCCGACGAGGGCGGAAACTGCTACAAGTACCTCACCGTCCAAGATGAGACCGGCGGCATCGAGATCGCCATCGACCGTTCCAGTCTCTACAACGATTATCCCGTGGGGCAGACAGTCTATCTCAACTGCGCCGGGCTTATTGTGGGCGATTACCACAACAAATACCAGGTCGGCTGGGTGTATCAGGGCTCCGTGGGCCGCATCGCGCCAGCCGCGCTCGACCGTTACCTGACCAAAGACGGGCTGCCCGATCTGAACAACCCATTGGTGGCCCATCCCATTGAAATCAACGGTTCCAGCGACCTTACGGCCGAGAACGTGAACTGCCTGGTGAAGATTGACGGATGCAAGTTCGATGCTGCAGACAACGGATTGCCTTTGTCGAACAACGATTTCACCACCGACCGAAATGTGACTTTCAACGGAGGCAGCATTACCGTACGTACCAGTAACTATGCCTACTTCCGCAACACCCTCATTGATGCCAGCAAAGAATACTGCCTATACGGCATCCTGAGTGTTTACAACTCTACCTACCAGCTCACTCTGCGCACCAAGAATGACATCCAGTTCTCCAGTGCCTCACAGGTCGAGACCATTGCGGACCTCACCTTCGACGCGAACTGTTTCACTTCTGGCGGCTGGTCGCAGTATCCTGACAACCAGTCGTGGAAATTCCAGGCATACGGCGGCAACAACTTCGTCTATCACAACACCGCCACAGAAAGCTGCGACGACTGGCTCATCTCGCCGGAGCTGACTCTCGGCGACTTGAACGGTGCACAGCTCTTCCTTGATCACCAGAACAACGTGGGCGGCAGTCCCGCGACCTACTATCAGGTCTATTACTCCACCACGTACAGCGGCGGTGCCTTCAACGAGAGCGAGTGGACGGCCTTCAACCCGAACCTGAACAACTATCCGAGCAGCTTCGCATTGAGCAACGGCCTTGACCTGAGCGTCATCGGCAACCAAAAGTTCCGCATCGCACTCCGCTACCGCAAGAGCGGCACCGTTGACGGCACCCGCTGGGCCGTGAGAGGCGTGAAGATTACGCGATAAGGCAATCATTTACGACAAAACAACTGATATCCATATTGTTACAAAAAAATTAATTTTGAATGTAACAAAATTACCGTTTGGTACGACAAAGCATTACGGGGAGGTAATACCCGAAATAATCAACTGTAAACCAAAAGGATGAATGGAATGACTACAAAACGGTCAAGTGCGATAAGACTACTTTTTGTGCTAATTTATTCCCTGGTGGCGATCATCCCTGCATCGTCACAAATTGACACCGAGTTCTGGTGTTCTGTGCCGCACGTCGTTGCCGACTCGTGCCAAATTAACGTCTGGCTCAACACGGCCCGCATGGGCACGACTGACATCCCCGAAATCCGGTTCCCGGCGATGAACAACCAGTTGTTCTTCACCACCGACCCGTGGATGTTCCAATATACCGACGGACATACCCATATCGGCTACGGTATCTCCTGCGATGACAGTGTCGGCATGTTTCCCGAGGACATCTCCTATTATCCAAACACCATCACCCCGTTCGATTCCATCTCCAACAACGGTTTCTTCACGCACACGGACCATGTCATACAGGCCCATTTAGCGGTGACCGCACGCAACAGCGAGACCACATCCCTGAAAGGACAGAAAGCTCTGGGCAAACGCTTCCTTATACCGTGGCAATGTCTGTTTCCCAACTCGCCGGATTTCCCCGAGGCCCGCAACAGTGCGCAGGTGATTGCCACGGAAGACGGGACCACGGCAACCATCATCCCCTCGGTTGATTTATATGGCGGACATCCTGCGGGCGTGCCGTTCAACGTGCAGCTTAACCGTGGACAGGTCTATTGTTTCGCTGCCGCCTCCCAGTCAGCGGAAGGGCATCTCGGCGGAAGCGAAATCCACAGCGACAAACCCGTGGTCGTGGAGGTCGCCGACAATGCCGTCACTCCCGACGGCACACAAACCGACATGTTGTTAGAGCAGCTTCTGCCGGAAGAATACGCCGACCGCGAATACATCGTGATTCCCGCGCCGGCAGCTGCCTTGTTTGCCACCACCGCCCCTTTGGAAGAATATGCTTTCATTTACGCCATTGAGAACAACACCGAAATCGAGATTCTGCACGGGAACCAGACGCAAACCGTATCTTTGAACCGTGGCGACTGCCACACGTTTGTGTTCCCCAACCGTACGCCCGCCCACATTCGCTCCGACAAGCCCTTTTTTGTCTTCCAAGTCAGCGGGTTTGGCGGCAACCTGTGCGGCTCGCTGCTTTCACCTTGGCAATGCCGTGGCATTGACGATTTGGAATACAAAGTCATGCACAAAGCATACGGGGACAACACCCCGCTCAGAAAACATTTGATATTCACCTTTATCTGTGAGGATAATGCCCGTAACGGTTTTACGACCCACCTCTACCACATCGACAACTGGGAGAGACCTCGGTGCATCACTTTCACGCTGGATCCTTCCAGCTGGTCCATGATTCCAGGGACAAATCTATGGTATTGTGTCAAGGATATCACGAGTAACAGCGTTTACAATGACATCTGGAAATGCATCCATGTCACCAATGACGACGGACCGTTCCAAGCCACTGTCATGGAATACGACATGCCCACCTTATACACTGTAAAAGGAACATCCGCCGTGCACTATGCGGACTTCGACATCGCTTGCAAGCTTCATTTCGACACCATCGCCATGCAAAGCGAATATTGCGAGGGCGAGGATATCCTGTTTGCATTCGACACCGCCAAAATCACGGGTCTGCAACTTTTCGCCCCCGACCACACCCCAATAACTGGCTTTTTATTGAACAATGTAACCATTAGCCAGTCGGGTTATTATTATGCCATGGGCTATGATGCCAGCGGCTGTCGTGCGGAGCCATTCACCGACTCCATCTTCATCAACATCACACCGTCCGTCACTGTCCACATTGAAGATTCCGTATGTGTCGGGCAATCCTACAATGGATTCGGATTCCACTACTCTGCTGATCTGTTAACAGAATCCGGCGTCCTGATTGACAGCTTGACCATTACATCCTCCGAAGGGTGCGACAGCATCCTCATCCTGCACCTGAACGTGCAGCAGACCTCTGTGGAGATTGTCTCTTCCGACGGTGACTTCTGTGATAAGGGCGAGTTGGCGCTGACCGCCGTTTCCCCTGCCGACGACTATTTATGGAATACGGGAGAGACCACCCCTGTCATCATCGCCAACCAAACCGGTCGTTATAGCGTAACGGTTACCGATGGGGATTGCGAAGCATCCGCATACGTGGACATGCCTGCCTGCGACTTCCAGTTGCTTCTACCCAATGCCATCACGCCTTACAACGCAGACGGGCTGAATGATTACTTCAGTATTCCCGAATCCATTCAACGAAATATAATGATCTTCAGCATAGAAATATACAACCGCGGGGGAACGCTCGTTTTCAAGTCTGACCGTCCGGATTTCCGCTGGTACGGCGAAGCCGTTTGCATCCCCGGCGTTTATATCTATTTCATCCATTTGAAAACCAAAGACTACCGTATTCTCGACTTAAAAGGTCAAATCACGGTGTTGTAGAACGTGTAGAGACGCAAAAAAGCAGATCGTCCCATCCGGATCGACCTGCTTAATTCTTAATTCTTAATTCTTAATTGAAAATCACCCTGCGACCGCCGTAGCCAAATTGTGGAACACAAGGTTGTTCATCAACACGTATGAGCCCGCGCCGGCGAGATAACCTAACAATGCATACGGGGTGATATGTTTCAGATACCAGATGAAATCGATCTTCTCCATGCCCATGACAGCCACACCTGCGGCGGAACCGATGATGAGGATGCTGCCACCCGTTCCGGCACAGTAAGCCAGGAAAATCCAGAACATGTGGTCCATCGGGAAGCTGTACATGCCCATGGCACCGGCCACCAACGGCACATTGTCGATGATGGACGACAACACACCAATCACAGTATCAATCAAATAGTAGTTGCCGTTGAAGAGCGTGTCGAGACTGCCGGCGAGCAATGAGAGATGCCCCGCGCTCTGCAGACCGGAAACGGCTAACAAAATGCCGAGGAAGAAGAGTATGCTGGGCAAGTCGATGCGAGTGAGCACCCCTGATATCGTGAACTTGCGGTACTCTTCTTGATTCGTCTTATGCAGGATTTCGGTGGTAATCCAGAGGATGGAAAGGCCGAGCATGATGCCCATATAGGGTTTCAGATGGGTCAGAATCTTGAAAATCGGGACGAACACCAGCGCGGCAATACCCATGAAGAAGATGAGGTTGCGCTGCCACGTGGGAACGCCTGCGCTCTTGGTATCTTTCGGGCGTTTCGAGGCATCGATTTCGCCTTTCTCCACAAAGGAGACCACGATAAGCGGGATGATCATGGAAATCAAGCTCGGAATGAAGCATTCGAGGATGACACTGCCGGTGGAGACCTTGCCCGCGATCCAGAGCATGATGGTGGTCACGTCGCCGATAGGGCTCCATGCACCGCCCGCATTGGCCGCCAGAATCACCATGCCGCCGAAGAACCAACGGTCGTGCTGTTCAGGCAACAGTTTCCGCAACAACGCCACCATCACGATAGCGGTGGTCAGGTTGTCGAGAATGGCAGAGAAAAAGAACGTGATGAAGCTCAGAATCCAAAGTAGCTTCACCTTGTTGGTTGTCTTGATGTTGTCGGTGATGATGTTGAAACCGCCGTAGGTGTCGATGAGTTCCACCACCGTCATGGCGCCCATCAGGTAGAAGAGGATCTCGGCGATGTCGCCCAGATGATGGATAAGCTCGTGAGTGGTGATGAAATCGACAAACGGATGCACGGAATCAGGATGCGCATCCTTGAATGCCTCGTATCCAGCCCCGAAGTCAGCAAACTCAAAGATTTCCGGCCCCGACAGGATGAAACAGGTCCAAATCAATACGCCGATCAAAAGCGCAAATGCCGTTTTGTTGATTTTCAACGGATGTTCAAGGGCTATGCACAAGTAGCCGATGACAAAAATGACAATCATCAAGTAAAACATAACGAAACGATTTTATTAATGACTAAAAAAGACTCAGGGAAATACCCACGGACATAGGGTAGATTTTCGGCCCCTTGGACTCGATGAAGAGCGGGGTCGGCTGGAAGCAGTAATAAACGTTAACGAATTTCCAACCTATGCGTGCATAAACATCCACGTGATATTTCATCCTGTTCATCATCAGGAGATTCTTGTACCTTGCCGTGTCTGCCGGAACAGCGGGGTCGTCGCCCTTGTATTTCTGGGACACCTCAGCCACCCAACCCACGCGGGCGCCCACGGAAAACTTGAAGCCATTGGGATGACGATATCTGAACTCCAACGGAACATTAACATTGAAGTAATTCATCTTCAGGACTTTGTAACTAACCCCTTCTGGAAGAAGATAGTATTTCATCAAATCCGACTCTTTATCATAGCGCAATAAAGCATTGCTATATTGGGTGTAATAGCTCACGCCGACACCCAATCCGACCGCAATGGGTTTGTTCTTGATCTTGAAATCCCAAATGGCGGACACATTGAAACCAGGGTCGAACTTCATGTGGGAGACCTGTGTCGGCATGTTCATCCAGAATGTATGATAGATGTCCATAATCAAGCGGTCACGGAACACCACCGGACGTTCATCTGAGGTCGTGTCTTTCGGGGTTGTATAAGGGGTTTCGGGCGATTGCGCACTCAACATCTGCAAGGCGCAGACTCCCAACAATACTATGGTTAAAAACTGTCTTTTCATCGCTGTTAAAATCAAACGGCAAAGATACAATTTTTTTAACTATGACTATGACTATAACAATGACTTTGATAATCGGAAAAATTTCCTATTTTCGCATCGGATATTATTTCCGTCCAAACAAGTATAAACATTTATAATTCAGAAAGATATGGCAAGAGAAGTAAAATGTCTCATCATCGGTTCCGGTCCCGCAGGTTACATGGCCGGCGTATATACGGCACGTGCCGACCTGAAACCCCTTCTCATCGAGGGCATGCAGCAGGGCGGTCAGCTGACCATCACCAACGAAGTGGAGAATTTCCCGGGATTCCCGGGTGGCGCGGGCGGTCCGGTCATCATGGACAAGCTGCGCGAGCAGGCGCTGAAACTGGGTGTGGAGATGCAGCCCAAGAGCGTCGCGAAGGTCGATTTCAGCAGCCGTCCGTTCCACTGCCAACTGGATGATGGCGAGGAGATTATCGCCGAGACGGTCATCGTGGCCACGGGTGCGAGCGCACGTTGGCTGCATCTGCCCGGCGAGGACGAGTTCCGCGGCTTCGGGGTCTCCACCTGCGCCACCTGCGACGGCAACTTCTTCCGCAACAAGACCACCGTGGTCATCGGCGGCGGCGACACCGCGTTGGAGGACGCCCTCTACCTGTCGCAGCTCTGCACGAAAGTCTATATCGTGCACCGCCGCGACCAGTTCCGGGGCACCGCCGCGCTGCAGAAGAACGTGCTGGCGACTCCGAACATCGAGGTCGTGTGGAGCCACGTGCCCGTGGAGATCACCGGCGAGCAGAAAGGGTTCATCAAGAAGGTGACGGGTCTGAAGGTGAAGCACGCGCAGACCGGCGAGGAGCGCACCTTGGAAGTCGATGGCGTGTTCGAGGCCATCGGCGTGGTGCCGACCACCGAACTCTTTGTGGGACAACTGGATATGAACGAACAGGGCTACATCGTCACGAAGCCCGACAGCACGAGGACCAACGTCGAGGGCGTGTTTGCCGCCGGCGACGTGCAGGACCCCGTCTTCCGCCAGGCCGTCATCGCCGCCGGCACCGGCAGCATGGCGGGCATCGAGGCGTCGCGGTTCCTGATGGAGAATTAGGGAACCAACGGCGTCTCGCAGTTGAAATGCTGAATTATGAATGCTGAATATTTGGGACTTATACGGAACAACATTCATCATTCATCATTCATATCGGCAATCCCGAAAAATCGTATCTTTGCCGCCCGAAATCAGGGGACGTAAGACGTAAGACGTTAGACGTTAGACGTTAGACGTTAGACGTTAGACGTTAGACAAAAGATGTGGGATTTCTGACGCGACCACAAAACCTGATCACTATTCACTGATCACTGATCACAAAAAAATGAACAAAGAAGAGACCGAACAAAAAGACATATTGAAGGACATCACCGACAAGGAATACGAATACGGTTTCGTGTCGGACATTGATATTGAAGATTTCCCGAAAGGGCTGAACGAGGAGATCGTGCGGCGGATTTCGCAGCGCAAGGGTGAACCCGAGTGGCTGTTGGAGTTCCGGCTGAAGGCATATCGTTACTGGACCACCTTGGAGGAGCCCGACTGGGGACATCTCGAGTTTGAAAAACCCAACTACCAGGACATCAGGTATTTGGCCATCCCCAAGAAGAAGAAACAGCTCGCCTCGATGGACGAGGTCGATCCCGAGTTGGTCGATACGTTCAACAAGTTGGGCATCAACCTCGAAGAGCAGAAAGTGCTGGCGGGCGTGGCCGTCGATGCGGTCATGGACTCCGTCTCCGTGAAGACCACCTTCTCCGACACGCTGAAGAAGTACGGCATCATCTTCTGTTCCTTCGGCGAGGCGGTGCGCGAGCATCCCGACCTGGTGCGGCAGTACCTCGGCACGGTGGTCCCCTACACCGACAACTTCTTCGCCGCCCTCAACTCGGCGGTCTTCAGCGAGGGCTCGTTCTGCTACATCCCCAAGGGAGTGCGCTGTCCCATCGAGCTTTCCACCTATTTCCGCATCAACGCGGCCAACACCGGCCAGTTCGAGCGCACGCTGCTCATCGCCGACGAAGGCGCGTACGTGAGCTACATGGAGGGCTGCACCGCCCCGCAGCGTGACGAGAACCAGCTGCACGCCGCCGTGGTGGAGCTCATCGCCATCAAGGACGCGGAGATCAAATACTCGACCGTCCAAAACTGGTATCCGGGCGACAAGAACGGCAAGGGCGGCATCTACAACCTCGTCACCAAGCGCGGTCTCTGCAAGGGCGCGAACTCCAAGATCTCGTGGACGCAGGTGGAGACCGGCTCGGCCATCACATGGAAGTACCCGGGCTGCATCCTCAAGGGCGACAACAGCGTGGGCGAGTTCTACTCCGTGGCCGTCACCAACAACTACCAGCAAGCCGACACGGGCACGAAGATGATCCACTTGGGCCGCAACACCCGCAGTCTGATTGTCTCCAAGGGCATCTCCGCGGGCCACAGCCAGAACAGCTACCGCGGACTCGTGCGGGTCGATAAGAACGCCGAGAACGCCCGCAACTTCTCGCAATGCGACTCGCTGCTGATGGGCGACAAGTGCGGCGCGCACACCTGGCCCGACCTGCAGTGCGCCAACTCGTCTTCGGTGCTGGAACACGAGGCCACCACCTCGAAGATTTCCGACGACCAGCTCTTCTACTGCCAGCAGCGCGGCATCGACCAGGAGAACGCCGTGAGCTTGATTGTCAACGGCTACGCCAAGGAGGTGCTCAGCAAACTGCCGATGGAGTTCGCCGTCGAGGCGCAGAAACTGCTGAGCTTGACGCTGTCGGGAAGCGTGGGATAATGTAGAATGTAGAATGCAGAATGATGAATATATTCAGGCAGATCGTACTATTTGTAGGTATTCTCTTAATGGGCTGCGCGTTGCAGGCGCAGAATGTCGAGTTTATCGCGGATTGGCATCCGGGGGATGTCTTCAAATACAATGTCTCCAAAATCGTGCAGAAAGACAACGCCATCGACACCCTGAATTACACGATGGTGATGACCGTGGTGGATTCCACCGAGGAAAAATACCACATCAAGATGGTCTATGACGGTCTGTACAACAACCCCATTCTCGACACCCTGTTGGGCGGCAAACTCAACCAAAAGGACTATGAAATGTTGCAGACCGTTTACTATTCAACGACCGATGTGGGTGAAGTGATTGGCATCGACAATGCAGACACATTGATTTCGTACATTCTCAAATTCTCGGATGCGTTGATGTCATCCGTGGGAGACGAGGATGGCAAAGTTATGAGTTTTCTAAAAAACTTATACACAAAAGATTACATCTTGTCTGGGGTTTACAAGGAAATCCCAATGCTTCATACTGCATTAGGCTATGCTTGGCCGTTGAATAAGCCTGTAAAAGGAAAAACCAAAGTGGACAATAACTTATCGGGGGGATATATTGATGCGATGACTTACCAGACAATTGAGGAATATGACCCTGAGAGCCAATTTTGCCGATTGAGGATCCATACCGAATTTAACAAAAAACAGCTCAAGAAACTCGTAGCTCAGTTGATGTCATCCGTAGGAACAAGCACAAAGGAGTTGAAAGATTTCCGAATGTCCATAGTGGACGAAGGCGTTTACGAATACATCGCCTATCCAGGCATTCCTTTGCGCATTGACAACTCCAGAGGGAGATTAGTCACCTCAAAAACAGAGACATCCGGCAAAATAGAACGATACATTATCACCTTAAATCAACCTTGAACCCGACAAGGCGTATGCGATATGTTTCTACGGCGTATGCGATACGCCTCTACATTGAATCCTGAAACCTGAAACTTGAAACTAAAAACCACCATGTACATAACCGACTACATCACCGGAACTGTCATCCAAGGACTCGGAAACGGGCACAAGTTCGGATTCCCTACTGCCAACGTGCAGCCCGACACGCCCGTCACGCTGGAGAAGGGAGCTTACGCCACATGGGTGAAATACGACGGGAAACGCCACAAGGGGATGCTCTATGTGGGCACGCGCCCGACGCTGGACCTTCACGAACTTACCTACGAAATCCACGTCATCGACGCCAACCCCAGACTTTACAGCAAAAAAATCGCGTTCAAGCCGGTTTACAAGATAGCGGAGGAGAAAAAATTCAGGAACCAGCGAGAGCTCGTCAATGCCCTTGTCAAATATAAGCAATCCGCCAAAGTCCTCCTCACCCCCAGTTGGACCCAGCATCTCAACCCGAAACTTGATCACATCGATGACATCATGAAAATCATCGGGCAGGCGAAGCGCAGGATGAAGGAACGCGGCCTCGACCAGTGGCAGGACGGCTATCCAAACGAAGAGGCCATACGCAACGACAAGCGGAAACACCAAGGGCATTATTTCCGCAAACGTATGGAACCCGCCGCCTACGCCGCCATCGTGTTTGACAAAGACCCCTATTACGAAAAAATTGACGGGAAATGGCTCAGCGACGGCGAGCCCTACGTTGTCGTGCACCGTCTCGCCGTTGCCGACGAGTTTCTCGGTCTCGACCTCGCCAAGCACATTCTCAAGTTCGCGGAACGGAAGGCACGAGCCAAGGGCGTGCAATGGTTCCGCATCGACACCCACCACGACAACCTCCCGATGCGCAACCTCATCCGAGACTTCGGGTTCACTTTCTGCGGGGTCGTGCAGGTGCGAGACGGGAAGAGGATGGCGTATGAGAAGAGGGTGGAAACAATTAAGAATTAAGAATTAAAAAATAAGGATGCGGTGTGCAAGAGAGGTTTATTCTTCATTTTAATAATATCCGTTTTTACATCTGCCGTTTTTGCGCAGAAGACGACTCTGCTTTACGCGCCTGATGATGACGGGAAGGTCTTCACATCGATTGAGGAGGCATTGAAGGCGGAGAGTCCTGTCTATCGGTTGAAAATCACCAAGTTGGCCAATAAGGATTCGTTGCCGGAGGAGGTGTTCCGGCTCACGGAGTTGCGCGAGCTTACCGTGAAGGGGTGCAAACTCTGCCGGTTGAATCAGAATATCGGCAAACTGACGAAGTTGCAGTACCTCAATGTTGACCACAACAAGTTGTTGCGGCTGCCCGAAACAATAGGCGCGCTCAGAGACCTGCGCACGCTCGTCATCTCCCGCAACATCCTCGAAGAACTGCCCGAGAGCATCGGCAGCCTGCACCAGCTCGTCACCATCGACGCATGGGGGAATCCGCTGTATGTACTCCCCCACTCCATCAGCAACATTAGCAACACGTTGAAAGTTTTGGATTTACGGCAAATCCCGCTTACAAAATGGGAGTACGAAGCCATGGAGCAGCTGCTCCCGGAAACCGACATCCAATTCACAAACATCTGCGAATGCGAGAACCGAAGGGATCATGATTAAAAAAGAAAACGCGGCCGAATGGCCGCGTTTTCTTTTTTAATCATGATCCGATGGATTAGTCGCCGAGGGTGGCTACCATCACGGCCTTGATCGTGTGCATACGGTTTTCGGCTTCGTCGAACACGATGGAGTTCTCGGATTCGAAAACGTCCTCGGTGACTTCGATGCCGTCCAAACCGAATTGTTTGTGCACGTCGCGGCCCACCTGGGTTTCGAGGTTGTGGTAAGCGGGCAGACAGTGCATGAACTTGCATTTCGGGTTGCCGGTGAGGGCCATCGTCTCTTTGTTGACCTGGTAAGGTTTGAGCAGTTTGATACGCTCAGCCCACACTTCGACGGGTTCGCCCATGGAGACCCAAACGTCAGTGTAGAGGAAGTCGCAGCCCTTGACGCCCTTTTTGACGTCGTCGGTGACGGTTACCTTAGCGCCGGTCTTTTTAGCGATTTCCTGGCATTGTTTTACAAGGGCTTTGTCGGGTTGCAGGGCCTTGGGAGCCACGATGCGTACATCCATGCCCATCTTCGCGCCGCCGACCATCAGGGAGTTACCCATGTTGAAGCGGGCATCACCGAGGTAAGCGTAGGTCACCTGGTTCAGGGGCTTGTCAACATGCTCGCTCATGGTGAGGAAGTCGGCGAGAACCTGTGTGGGGTGGAATTCGTTGGTCAGGCCGTTCCAGACGGGAACACCGGCGTATTCAGCCAGTTTCTCGACGGTTGCCTGAGCGAAACCACGGTATTCGATGCCGTCGAACATGCGTCCAAGCACGCGGGCAGTGTCTTCCATAGACTCCTTCACGCCAATCTGGGAACCGGTGGGTCCGAGGTAGGTGACGTGTGCGCCTTGGTCGTAAGCGGCCACTTCAAAAGCGCAACGGGTACGAGTGGAGGTCTTCTCGAAAATCAGGGCGATGTTCTTGCCTTTCAAACGAGGTTGTTCAGTGCCGGCGTATTTCGCGCGTTTGAGGTCGCGGGCCAGGTCAAGCATGAATTGGATTTCCGTCGGAGTGAAGTCCAACAGTTTCAGGAAGCTTCTGTTTCTTAAATTGAATGCCATAAACTTTTTGTATTTAATAATGATGAAAATTTTCCGGCGGCAAAGATACATTTTTTTTGGTTTAAGGTTTAAGGTTTAATGGTTAAGAAATTATAGAAAAAGAGAGATAAATCGTAAGACTTTGTAATCATCCCGAAAGTCTCAAGTCTTAAGTCTCAAGTCTCTGAAAAAAAAGTGTACTTTTGCCACCCGAAATTTGAAAGATAATGAACAAAGACATCACACACATCGCATTGGACATGGGGGGCGTGGTGCTCCACATCGACCATGAACAGGCCGTTTCGCGATTCGAGGAAATCGGGGTCGCCAACGCCCGCGACTACCTCAATCCTTACCACCAGCAGGGTCTTTTCGGACAATTGGAGGGCGGACAAGTCACAGCCGAGGAGTTCGTCACCGAGCTGAGCCGCCTCATCGGGAAGCCGCTCACCCACGAGCAGTGCCTCTACGCCTGGCTCGGCTACCTCAAGGAGATTCCGCAACGCAATCTCGATACCATCCAACGACTCCGCGGAATGGGCTATCGCGTCTGCCTGCTCTCCAACACCAACCCCTTCTTCTTCGAATGGGCCGAAAGCGGGGCATTTGACGGTAACGGCCACCCCATCGGCGACTACTTCGACGCACTCTACGTCAGCTTCCAGTGCAAACTGCTGAAACCGTCACAGGAAATATACGAACACGTGCTGCGCAGCGAAGGCATACGTCCCGAGCAGCTGCTCTTCATCGACGACAGTGAGCGCAACACTGACGCTGCTGCCGCATTAGGTATCCGAACAATACGTGTGGAGACGAACAACGACTGGACACAACGGATAATTTAGAAATATACGGCTGTATTTATCGAGCGAATCCCTTGGAATCGAATCCTTCGTTTGATTCGTCTATTTCGTGATTTTCAGGCAAGCACGGTCACACTCCGAGGTGTTTTCCTCCGCATCAATGACAATATGCTGAGAAATTCTCCCTATACCGACTCCTGAAGCAATAAAGAAATCCGTGACGGCCTGACTTCGTTTTTCAATCAAATCAATACTGTAATTGTTTTTGCACCAATGGGTTTCAATTTGAAGACCGAGATTCTTGTTTTCTTCCAGAATCCTGAGTATTTTCCATACATTTTCAAAGGAAGGGGTTTCCTTGCCTGCTTCAAAGGAAATTTTCAAAGAGATGGATTGATCTTCAACTGCAGGCACAGGGTTTGGATGTGCGGCAGATTTGGATGTTTTTTTTCCGGCTGCTTCCTGTCGGACCGTTACAAAACCGGTACGTGTCCCTTTTCCTCCAACAATGGTAATAGAACTGGTTCTCGCCATCGGGTTGGGATTTGGGCGGCAGTACACGACCAAATGATCGCCATTTTCTGATACTTCCAACCAGTCGTCATTGTTGGTCGAAAACCACCCGTCCTTGCAAGTCACCTGTATATGGGAATCGGTGCCGCCATTTGCATCGAACAGCACTTGCGTATCACTGATCAGACTCGGTTCCACTTGGATTACAGGGAGGTTTCCTTCGGAATTATTCACGGTGGGATTGTCTTGCGCATACAACGAGACAAAACTACATCCAACGAAAAACGCTAAAAACAATTTCTTCTTCATAATGCAACTTATTTTAATGAAAAGGCGGTGAATCACACCACTTTCTCCCGTAGCCACTCCGCCGTGTAACTTCCCTCGCACTTCACTAACTCTTCCGGTGTGCCCTCAAACACGATGTTGCCGCCGGCGTCGCCGCCCTCGGGACCAAGGTCGATGATCCAGTCGGCGCACTTGATGAGTTCGGTGTTGTGCTCGATGACCAAAACCGTGTTGCCATGCTCGATCAGCCGGTTGAAGGCGTCGTAGAGTTTGTGGATGTCGTGGAAATGAAGACCTGTGGTCGGTTCATCGAAGATGAAGAGCTTGCGCTGCTTATCGTCGTCCTGCGCCAGGAAGTTGGCCAATTTCACGCGCTGCGCCTCACCGCCCGACAAGGTCGAGGACGGCTGTCCCAGCACCAAGTACTCTAACCCCACGTCTTTTAGCGGCTGCAAGCGGCGTAAAATGTTCGCCGTGATGTCATTGGGTGTCAGACTGTTGAAGAAGTCCAACGCCTCGTTCACCGTCATATTTAGGATGTCATTGATGTCTTTGCCAGAAACTTTGATATCCAAGGCGTCGTCGCGGAAGCGCTTGCCCTGACACGACGGACAGACCATTTCCACATCGGCCATGAACTGCATGTTGATATGGATGATGCCCTCGCCCTCACATTCCTCGCAGCGACCGCCCGCCACGTTGAAGGAGAAGAAGCCCGCCTTGTAGTTGCGCTGCTTGGACAAGGGCTGAGCCGCGTAAAGCTCACGAATATAGTCGAAAATCTTAAGATATGTGGCGGGGTTGGAGCGAGAGGAACGCCCGATGGCATCCTGATCGACCATCACCACGCCGTTGACCTTGGTCATGTCGCCCGACACGCCGCCGCAACGGCCAGGCCTCGGCACATTGGCATCGCCCAAGAGCCGTGCCACAGACGGATAGACAACGTCCGTCACCAGCGAACTCTTGCCCGATCCACTCACGCCCGTCACCACCGTGAAACACTCCAACGGAATCTTCACGCTGATGTTCTTGAGGTTATGCTCGCGGGCATTCTGCACCTCGATATAGTTGCGCCACTTCCGGCGGTATTTCGGCAACGGAATGCGCATCACGTCTTTACCTTCGGCGCCCGGCACCATGCCCCGCAAATAGCTGGCTGTCAGATTCTTTTTCTGCGACAATAACTTGTCGAACGTGCCGGAGAAGACCACCTCGCCACCAAACTGCCCGGCCATGGGACCGATATCGACAATGTAGTCAGCGGCTTTGATGATGGCTTCGTCGTGCTCGACCACAACCACCGTGTTTCCTATGTCGCGCAACCGTTTCAGCACGTTGATAAGGTTCTGGGTGTCACGTGGATGCAATCCTATACTCGGCTCATCAAGGATATAGAGGGACCCCACGAGACTACTGCCCAGCGAGGTCGCCAGGTTAATACGCTGAGACTCACCGCCCGACAATGTGGAACAGTTACGATCCAAAGTCAGGTAGCCGAGTCCC
Organism: uncultured Bacteroidota bacterium; assembly: GCA_902786595.1. Classification (GTDB taxonomy): domain Bacteria; phylum Bacteroidota; class Bacteroidia; order Bacteroidales; family WCHB1-69; genus F23-D06. Next base: position 30,965 of record CADADB010000019.1, read on the forward strand.
ACCTCGTCCAACAGTCCGATGCGGGTGGTCAGCTCGCGCATCAGAATCTTGGCGATTTCTTTTTCATTATCGTTTTGATATTCAAAGTTTTCGAAGAATTTCTTCAGTTCCGAAACCGGCATGTTCTGCAATTCGGCGATGGACTTGCCGTTGACCTTCACGTACTGCGCATCCTTGCGCAAGCGCGTGCCGTGGCATTCGGGACAGAGTTCGCGCCCGCGATAGCGCGCCTGCATCACCCGGAACTGGATCTTGTAAGTGTTGGCGGCCACGAAATCGAAAAACTGTGTGATACCATGCACATCGTGCTTCACATCGCCGTACCAAAGCAGGTTGTACTCCTCTTCGGTGAGGTCATCGATGGCGCGATACACGGGGAAATCGAGTTTGGAGGCATAACGGATGAAATGGCGTTTCCACTCGCTCATGACCTCGCCGTGCCAGCAGGCCACCGCATCCTCCGCCACCGACAACGAGCGGTCGGGGAAGACCAAGTCGGGATTCACGCCCTCCACCATTCCCGTGCCGGAACAGGTCTTGCACGCCCCGTAAGGGTTGTTGAAGCTGAACATGTTCACCGTCAGCTCCTCAAACGTCATGCCGTCGGCCTCGAAAAAGTTGCTGAAGGACTTCAACACGCTCTTTTCCCCTTCGCGGAGCACCGCACACACGCCCTTTCCTTCCGAAAAAGCAACATTCACGGCATCGGTCACGCGAGTCTGCTGCGTCGCCAAATTGTCGGACTTGAAACGGTCCACCATCACATACAGTTTCTTCGGATCGGGTTCCTTTTCGAACTTGATAACATCGTCAATCTCAAAAAGTTGCGAATTGTACACCATTCTGTTGAAACCCTGTTGCCGGAGAATCAGCAGCTGGTCGCCGACGGAACGCCCTTCAGGGATCACCATGGGGGCAAGCACATAAACGCGCTCACCTTCAGGAGTTTGCATGATGAAACGCAACACGTCTTTCACATCGTGGCGTTTCACCTCCTGTCCGCTCACCGGCGAAAAGGTGTGGCCGATGCGGGCGAAGAGCAGCTTCAGGTACTCGTAAATCTCCGTCACGGTGCCCACGGTCGAGCGCGGGTTCCTCGACAGGATCTGCTGCTCAATGGCGATGGCCGGCGGGATGCCGGTAATGGATTTCACATCGGGCTTCTTCATGCGTCCCATGAACTGCCGGGCGTACGAGCTGAGACTCTCCACATAGCGCCGCTGCCCCTCCGCGTAGAGCGTGTCGAAGGCCAGCGAAGATTTTCCGGAGCCGGACAACCCTGTGATTACCACGAACTTATTGCGCGGAATATCCAAATCGATATTCTTCAGGTTGTTGACCTTCGCGCCACGTATGGAAATTTTTTTCTCTTTCATAATTTGAGGGCGCGAAAATACGATTTTTTTTGTGACTAGTGCACGGTAATCAAGGAACAAAACGACATCTCCTTCATCCAACACTTTCCCGTTCACGAATAAAAAACAAAATTCATGAACTTTCTTCGATTTTCCGCGAAACAACCATTTTATTTTAACTATTAATTATCAAATAATTTTCATTAATATTTGATAACAGATTGATTAACAGCCGAATATAAAAATTTTCAAAACCTCTTGACAAAGGAACTTTCTTGTTGTATCTTTGCAACAGAAAATTATTCAAACATGATGACATATTGTAAATATTACAGCCCGGTGACCGATGTCACCTTCCGGAAAGTCTTCGGGGAACACCCCGACCTGACCGCCAGTCTGCTCAATGCCTTCCTGCCGTTGGAGGAGGGCCGCACCATCTCCGAACTGCGCTACCTCCCGCCAGAGCTCATGCCCGAGACACCCGCGCGCAAACACAGCATCGTCGATGTGCACTGCACCGACTCTGCCGGCACGACGTTCCTCGTCGAGATGCAGCTCAACTACGACTCGGACTTCTTCCAGCGCGTCTTCTTCAACGCTTCCAAGGCATACGTCAGGCAACTCAAGGCCGGGGAACAGTTCAAGCTGCTGCAACCCGTCTATTCCCTCAACTTCGTCAGCGGCGACCTACACAAGGGACTCAGCGAATGGTACCACCCTTATCAATTTGTCCATATCTACCACAGCGACCGTGTCTTCGACGGGCTCAAAATCGTTTTCGCCGAGATGGACAAATATAAGAAACTGCCAGAAAAGGGTAACACTAAGAAAGACTTGTGGATGCGCTATTTCACGGAGATGACCGAGGAGACGAGGAAGCCTGCGCCCGAGCTGCTCGCCGACCCCGACATCGCCAAAGCTATTGAACTGTTGGAAATCATCAACTACAACGAGGCGGAGGAGTACCTCTATGACAAATACTGGGACGCCGTCAGCATTGAGGCCACCTGGAAGGGCATCGGTCGCCGCGAAGGGGAAAAGGAAGGACTGGAGAAAGGATTGCAGCAGGGTTTGCAACAGGGTTTACAGCAGGGTCGCAAAGAGGGACGTGAGGAAGGTCGAGAGGATGAGAAGCGCCTGCTTGCCCTAAACATGCTCGCCAAAGGTTTCGCCCCAAACCTCGTGGCGGAAATCACGGGGATGACAGAAGCGAAAGTCATCGCCCTTGTCACTCACTGATTGACAAGACACCACCCTACCGTTACTCTTCTCAACGAGCAACAAATGGATCCTTCCCTCCTGAATTCTTCTTACCCGCCTACCACATCATACACTGGCACGTCAAACACCCCCTCCATCGCTTTGACGAGGATTTCGGACGGGAGTGTAAACCCGCTCGGGGCTACGGGATTAACCGTAACAGCTAATAAATTCGGACGTTTCAGCACGCGGAGTTGGCCGCCTTTGCTCAGGAAAAGCTTCAGATTCATCGGAGTGACGAACACTTTGGTGAAATCCTTGACGATAACCACACAATTCTTCACTTCGGGTTGCATACGCAAGAAATTCAGCATCATGTCGGTGAGGATGCCGCTGAGGAAAAGGTGATTGCCGTGCGAGAAAAGTTCGGCCTTGTATTTATCTGACAACAAGGAAGATGGGATATTCAGGGAAACGGGATTCTCGTCTTCCAACGCGAAGATGCCGTTTTCGATCTGCAAAAGCTCGTCGGCTTTGGAAATCTCATATTCAGGGAGTTGCATTAGATCATGCAACTCGGAGGTCTTCTTCACGATGGTGTTGAGGTCGGGGGCAATCGCCGCGCCTGTGGAGAGAATCAACCCGTCAGCGATGGTCGGCGAGGCGTGGCTCTTGCGCGACAACGCCCCATCTACAATGGTAAGGTCAACGCCGTACTCCCCCATTCTATCCAGCACCCTGCGGACTCCGCCTGTGGTCGCCGGCCCCGACAAGATCACCTTGCCCGCCTGCAGCACTCGCGCCGTCACCAAGCGTCCCAACGAAGTACTCTCCTCTGAAAGATCCAATATTTCCGAAAGCAACAACCGTTGCCTGTAATGGTATTCAGAAGTCACGAAAATGGTCCCTTCATAGAGCTCGATTTCCGGCTTCTCCGTCTGCGTCACCTGATCCGTCTTCTCCCCGTCAATGCCGATGGACGTCACCGCAATCACTTTATGCAACGCTTTAAGCTGCTCAAGCAAATAATTGAGCGTCACAGTCTTGCCGGTATTTTTTGCCATACCGGTAATGGAGAGGGTGCGACAGCGGAGGATGTTATCTATTAGATCCATTCGGTTATATTTTGAATATGGGACATAAGACTTGAGACTTAAGACTTTGGGGGGATTCGTTTCGTATTACCCCAACGTCCTACGTCTAACGTCTAACGTCTTGTTTCTTGCATCAGCATCTCAATTTCATCCACTTCCACGGGTACATCCGCCATGAGGTCAATAGGGTTGTCGGCGACGACCACGTCGGTTTCGATGCGGACACCGATGCCTTCCTCGGCGATATAGATGCCGGGTTCGCAACTCAGCACGTTGCCTGGTTGGAACACCCAGTCGCGCTGGCCCACATCGTGAACATCCAACCCGATGAAGTGGCTGGTGTTGTGCATGTAGTACTTCTTGAAGCAAGGCATTGCAGGATTCTGATTATCAACATCTTCCCGCGTATATAAACCCAACTTGATCAACTCCTCGTCCATCCGTTTGAAAACGTAATCGTTGATCTTATGGATGGTCATGCCGGGCTTGAAGAGCGGGATGGTCTCCTTGTAAATAGAAAGCACCGCCTCATACACCGCTTTTTGTCGCGGGGTGAACTTGCCGTTCACGGGCACGGTGCGGGAGCAGTCGCCGGCGTAGTTGGCGTACTCCGCACCAAAGTCCATCAGCAGCAGGTCGCCGTCGCGCATCTGCTTGTCGTTTTTGATGTAATGAAGGATGCAGGTGTCAGGGCCGGCGGCGATGATGGGCGCGAACGAATGCGTGGTGGCGCCGTTGCGAATCACCTCGTAGGTCATTTCCGCCTCAATCTCGTATTCGTATTTCCCTGGTGCAATGGCAGATAACGCTCTTCTGAACATCTTGCCCGTAATCTCGCACGCCTTCTTCATCGCGGCCAATTCCTCGGGCTGCTTGACGTTGCGCAGCGGGTAAAGTATCGGGGCGAGGCGGCGGTAGTCGTGCAGCGGGTAGTTATCCTTCAACTGCTTGGCAAAGCGGATCTCGCGGGTCGGGAGTTCCTGCCGGAAACGCGGGTCTTCGGGGATGTGGAGATACACATGTTCCGACTGCACCATCACGGCGTTGAGGACGCTCTCGAACTCCTCGTTGAACATCACGTTCCGCACACCGGAGAGTTTCTTGGCATCCTCTTTGGATAGCCGATGCCCGAACCAGACAATCTTCTCAGGTGAGGGATTCTTGATGAAGAGTACCTCGCGAAAGTCTGGGTTCGGATGCCACGGAGCGAGCATCAAGGTCGTCTCCTCCTGGTCGATACCGCACAAATAAAGCAGTTCGGAATTCTGCCGGAAAGGATGCGTGGTGTCGCCGCAGCGCGGATATTCGTCGTGGGAAACGAGCAGTGCCACAGAGTTTTCCGCCATCTCGCCGACCACATTGCGGCGGTTGCGGGTGTAAAAATCAGCTGACAAAGGTTGATAACGCATAATCGGAAATTTATGCGGCAAAGATACTATTTTTAGTGATTTGTGATTAGTGATTTGTGATTAGTACACCGTAAACCGTCAGTCCTTCACACACCGCACAGACTGAGCGTCGCCATATTCATCGTAAAATGCACTGTAATTGATGGCGGCATCGTTTGCATGAATTCTCCAATAATGGATATAATTACTACCACCAAAATTTGAAGTATATGAACCAGTGGAAGTCCAGTAGAAGGTAACGTAACCCAATCCACCATAATTGGGCCCTGTATTGTCCCCTGTATAAAATCCTGCAGGAATCGCACTGAAACCGGTGTTGTTGTTACCGGACATATTGGCATTGCCCACCACACAAGTGTCCGAGAAGCCACTCCAGTCCCAGCCCACCGTGGCGGCCAACGACTTAGCAATCTGATCTATGAGTCCGTCACACAGATTCTGTCCCTGTGACTCAACAACCTGGAAAAGCTGCATGCATTCAGCACTGTTTGGCACATGCCAGCCATCGGGACAGATACCCTGCACACCTATCGGAGTCGCCGTACTACCGGACATTCCCCGCATCACCGCCGCCCAGTTGTACAACAGCCCATAGTTGGACACGAGGGAGGAATCGTTCATCGGGCAATATCGGTAACCCACCGTGGTGGAAAAGTCCTCCCCTTGTGGAATGAGAGTTCCATCGGCATACCTGGTTGTACGCAAGTTCTCACGCATCCAGCATTGCTGGCCAATTTGCACGGTATTATACACGTTCCCGTCTATGTCAGTAAGCATTGGTGCGTCTGGACATGACCATACGTCGCCGTTGGAATTGATGGGGATGGTGAAAATCCTATCCTCGCCGTATGCAATACCCAGATCGTTTTTTACGTATGCCCGCACATAATAAGTGAGATTGGATGAGAGTCCTGTCAGTTGGCTTGTGAAGGCACCCATTCCATGGCCGTCAACTGTATGTCGTCCGAAAACCGTTGGGGAAGGCATCAATCCGACACAAACGCCACGGACTGCCATCGTGTCGCCACCGTCGTCGGTCACCTGGCCGCCGCAAACGGCTGAATTGTCGGTGATGTTGGTGATATTTGCCGTAATAACAGTTGGAAACCCCAGCTGCGTGGATGAAAACGGCAACACGAAAATCTGCGAATCCGTGAGTGGCTGCTCAACACACTGGCTTTCTTCCTCCTCATAGTTGATGATGGCATACCCCACATATTGCATCTGGTCACCGATATCGAACGGTCTGGTAACCAGGCCACGGGTGTGGGACTTGGAAGTCATTGTTTCACGAATGTCCGCCGCTACGGCGCCCACATATTCAACCGTGTTGACATTCTCACCTTTGTTACACACCATTTTGATGGATGCAATTTTCCCGTTCTGATGGGCGGTCATCACGTAGAGACCAGCGTGGGCAAGGGCAACACGAAATTGGTGGACACCCGGCAGGGGTTTATAATCATCCGCCCAGACAAGACGTCCGTTCATATCGGCGATTTCCATATTCACCGTTCCCTCTTCCGGAGCCGTCAAGGTCACGTCGGCAGTGCCGTTAAACGGATTAGGGCTGTGGGGCGACAACTGTAGCGAAAGTTCAGGCACTGTCTTCATGTCCTGGATGCCGGTTCCGTTCTGTATGGTCAGCACCGTATCGGGCCTGAAGAGATATTCCTGCCAGCCTTTGGTGACATTGGTAACCGTCACGTATTCCAATTCTACATGGTGGTTACCGGCATCCCGACCCGTGAAGGTGAGCGTGACAGACTGTGCGAAGCAAGTGGATGCGAACAACATGGCAACGCAGAACAAGAGGATTGTTTTTTTCATGACGGTTTGATTATTTATCTTTCTGTTAGAAATTAGTTATCCCAAAAAAGAGGTTGCAAAAATAGAAAAAAAAGCTATAGGCGTCAACTGATTAAAAAAATACAATATTCATAGCACCCAAAAAAAATGTAGGCCAAAAATACGTATTTTTGCCGCCTAAAACCTAAACATGGAACATCTTCAAGTGAACGACCACTGTTGGCACATCCTGCTCAACATCAATGCCAACGAAAAGAAATGCGAGGCGAAATGGCAACCGATTGCCGAGAAACTTCAACGGTTGGGAATCCGTTACGAACTCCACCGTCTGACCAAACCAAACGACGGAATCGTCACTGCCAAGTCGCTGTGTGAAAACGGGATACGTCATCTGGTGGCCGCCGGCGGCGATGGTACCCTCAACGAAGTGGTGAACGGCATCTTCACCTCCGGGGTCAACACCCGCGAAGTCTTTCTCGCCGTCCTGCCCATGGGCCGCGGCAACGACTGGATCCGCACCCACCATTACCCCAAAACCCCTGACGAAACGATAGATATTTGGCTAAAAGGCCAGTTCATGCAGCACGACATTGGGCTGGTGACCAGCACGACACCCGATCAGGGAACCGACAGCCGCTATTTCATCAACATCGCCGGCTTCGGCTTCGATGCGGACGTGATTTACGATGTGACCTATCACCCTCCCCATTTCTTCGGTTTCAACGTCTATACTCTTTCGCTCTTAAAGACGCTGCTTTCCCACAAGCCCAAAGACATACAAGTATCTGACAATAATGGATTTACATTCAGCGGCAAAGTCTTCATGGTGATCGCGGCCATCTGCCAGTACAACGGCGGCGGCATCCGCGAAGCCAAATACGCGGTACCCGACGACGGTCTTCTTGACTTGATCGTCGTCCCGAAAATGAGCATCCCGCAAGTGCTGTTCCAACTGAAAAACATGCATACTGGCAACCACATTGACAAAATCAAGGCGATACAGAAGATACAAACCACGGATGTCCAGATTTCTTCCGACCAAATATTCCGCGCCGAGACCGAAGGTGAACTCCTCAAAGTTGGCGACTACCACATCAAACTGATTCCAAACGCTTTGAATGTGCTGACGGCCGTAAATGTTCCTCCGAAAACGGCATAGATAAATAGATAAATAGTAGAATTGTTCGATCATTGTATTTTATAGGCATTTGTTTTATATGGAATTGAACAACAAGGATTTTCAGAATTCATTCGGGGAAAAGCCATCTCATATCAAAATCCGTGGGGCACGGGTTCACAATCTTAAAAACATCGATGTGGACGTGCCGTTGCACAAGATTGTGGCCGTGGCAGGCGTCTCCGGCTCCGGCAAGTCCTCGCTCGCGCTGGGCGTGCTCTATGCCGAAGGGTCGCGACGCTATCTCGAATCACTTTCGACTTATACGCGCCGCCGCATGACCCAGGCCGCGAAGGCCGATGTGAATGAGATCCTCTACGTGCCCGCCTCCCTCGCCCTGCACCAACGCCCCGGCGTGCCCGGCATCCGCTCCACCTTCGGCACCGGCACCGAACTTCTTAATAGCCTGCGTCTTATGTACTCCCGTCTGGCGAACCACCGCTGTCCCAACGGGCACTATATCCCACCCTCCCTCGCCGTGGCCGCCGGACAGGAATGCATCTGTCCCGAATGCGGCGAAAATTTCTACGCCCCCGGTGCCGAAGAGTTGGCCTTCAACAGCCAGGGAGCGTGCCGCTGCTGCGGAGGCACCGGCATGGTGCGCACCGTCGATAAGAGCACCCTCGTGCCCGACGAGTCGCTGACCATCGACCAAGGGGCCGTCGCGCCGTGGAACAGCCTCATGTGGTCGCTCATGACCGACGTGTGCCGCGCCATGGGTGTGCGCACCGATGTGCCGTTCCGCGAACTCACTGACGAAGAGAAAGATATCGTCTATAACGGGCCCGCCGTGAAAAAACGCATCTTCTACAAAGCCAAAAGCACAAACGTGGCGGGTGAAATGGATTTCACCTATTTCAACGCCACCTACACCGTGGAAAACGCGCTGGCCAAAGTGACGGACGAAAAGGGGATGAAGCGAGTGGAAAAATTCCTGAAGGAGGAAGTGTGTCCCGATTGCCACGGCACTCGTCTGTCAGAAGCAGCCCGCGCCCCGAAACTGCGCGGCATCGGGCTTGACGAAGCCTGCCAAATGACCTTGGCTCGGCTCACCGAGTGGGTCGATGGCGTGCCCGCCTCGCTGCCCGAGGAGATGCGCCCCATGGCCGAGAGCATCTGCGAATCGTTCCGCACGGCCGCCAAACGACTGATGGACTTGGGGTTGGGCTACCTCACCCTCGACCGTGCCGCCTCTACCCTATCCACCGGCGAACGACAGCGTATGCAGCTCGCCCGCGCCGTCCGCAACCGAACCACCGGCGTGCTCTACGTCCTCGACGAGCCCTCCATCGGACTGCACCCCTCCAACATCGTGGGACTCAACGGCGTGATGCACGACCTCGTGGCCGACGGCAACACCGTGCTGCTCGTCGATCACGACACGCAAATCCTGCAGGAGGCCGACTGGCTCATCGAACTCGGTCCCGATGCCGGCGCGAAAGGCGGAGAAATCATCGCCGAGGGCACTATTCAGGACATCGTCCGCAACAGTGCGTCCCGCATCGGGCCATTCCTCGCCCCGGAAAGGACGCACGGCTGGAGCGAACCCGACAAAGACCGGCTGTTCGAGTTCGGCAATATCCATCTGTCAACCAAAGAGATACACACCGTAAAGCCGTTGGAGGTCGATATTCCCAAAGGGCAGCTCACCGTAGTGACGGGCGTCTCCGGATCCGGCAAGACAACGCTGATTCTGGAAAGCCTCGTGCCCGCGTTGGAGGCGCTGACCCGAGGGAAACGGATGCCTGACCACGTCACCGACATTCTCGCGGAAGGCATCGAGCACGTGAAACTCATCGACGCCACGCCCATCGGCATCAACATCCGCTCCACGGTGGCCACCTACGCTAACGTCCACGACGAGCTGCGCAAACTCTACGCCCGCACGCCCGACGCGAAACACCACGGCTACAAGGCCGGCGACTTCTCCTACAACACCGGCGACCTGCGATGCCCCGTCTGCGACGGCACCGGCGCCATCAGCCTCGACGTGCAGTTTCTTCCCGATGTGGATATTCCCTGCCCCGAATGCCGCGGCTCGCGCTACGCGAAGGCAGCCTACGCCGTGCGCCATACCAACAAACGCAACGAGACCCTCTCGCTGCCCGAGCTGATGGACATGGACGTAAACTCCACGTTGGAGTTCTGCCAGGACATGAAGACGGTGTTCCCCAAATTAGAAGTTCTGCAAAGTCTTGGCTTGGGCTATCTTACGCTCGGCGAAGAGACCCCGAGTCTGTCGGGTGGCGAAGCGCAGCGACTGAAGCTGGCCACCGAGATGGGACGGCTGCAGCACGACTCGGTGTTCGTGTTCGATGAGCCCACCATCGGGCTGCACCCGTTGGATGTACGCACGCTTTTGCAAGTTTTCGACACACTCATCAAAAACGGCGCGACGGTCATCGTCATCGAGCACGACCTCGACGTGATCCGCGCCGCCGACTACATCATCGACATGGGTCCCGGCGGAGGCGAGGACGGCGGACGCATCGTGGCCACCGGCACCCCGCAGGATATTGCCAACAACAACGAAAGCGTGACAGGAAAGTTTTTGGGAAAAACGGCCAAAGGTGAAAGGTCCCAATAAGCCTATCGCTTGAATGTGAAAATCTCTGTCAATTGCTTGTTTTCAAAGATATCCGAGCAAAAGATCAGTTCGGGGAAAAGCGGGAGATGATGCCGGCGACCCTCCGACAAATCTATGTGCAGTGCCTGTTGGTAAAGGAACCAAACTAATTCCGTGCAATAAAAGGCAGTCGTGTCTTCAAGGTCGAACTGGCCATCGAAAAGAAGATGACGACCATAGATATCCCGTCCTTTTTGAAGAAGCCGAAGTGTATCCTCCGGCGTAACAGGATATCGGTAAACCCCGCCCTTCACGGCGCGGTCACTGCGGAAGAATGTACCAACAGATTCCAGTTTCACGCTATCCTGCTCCTGTTTTGTGGCACGTTCGTTGGGTACGGCATGAAGCACCATCCAACGTCCTTTCACATTCATCACCATCCCTACATGGGTGTAATCACTGCGGTGGTCAACAGTGGTGACGGCGCGGCTCTCCCTACTCTCCCCCCGACGGAAAACGAGATCGCCGGTCTGCAGCTGAACCGTGTCGGGCAGGACAAATTCCTCTACCCGACCGCCACGATGACAACCTGTTGTCAACAGGAGCAGTAGAAAAAACAAAGGTAGAAACAGCCCGTAAGCCATCTCTACCTTTTTCATCTTTAAATGAGAGTTTAGATCTTGATTCTCCACTTGCCGTCAACTTTCGACAATTTGACCTTGTCGGTTGTTTCCTTAGGATCCTTGCTCAGAGTGCTCGTGGCAGTTTTTTTCACCTCAACCACAGCACTCTCGCCATCCTCGGAAGTCGTTTCGGAAACGACCTCATAGCTCAAAACCTTGTATTCAACGTCTTTCAGCTTTTTGGCATAGCCGTCAATATCCTCCTGGTCGGTCAGTTCCGTATAAGAGACTGCTTTTTCATAATTTCCTGAAGACAAAGCGTCGTAATAGGCCTTCACGACACTTGTCGGTGTGGAAGCGGAATTGCAGGATGCCAAGCAAAAAACGGCAACCAGCGCACATAAAATAACGGTCAATTTTTTCATAACATTTTTATTTAGTGATTAATAAAGGTTATTGGTTATGGGTTATGGGTTATTGAAGCTTGTGATTAGTGATTAGTGAATTGTGATTAGTGAATTGTGTATCAAGTTTTTTGTATCTAACACCCACTTATCTACATTCTACATTCTACATTCTACATTCAGCATTCATCATTCATCATTCATCATTCATCATTCAGCATTCATCATTCAGCATTATTTAGGGAGGAAGCCGGCGTGAAAGGTGTAGGGCAGCAGGGTGGCGACGCTTTGGAAGTGGTAGATCGGGCCCTCTTGGCCGGCCAGGATGACCTCCATGGGATGACCGAACTTCTGTTCGTATTCGAAGAGGACCTGACGGCAGCTGCCGCACGGGGAAACGGGTTCTTTGAGCGGTTCATCCGGGTTGATGGCGGTGATGACAATCTTGTTGAACGGCACTTCGGGATACATCGCCGAAGCAGAAAAGGCCGCGACACGTTCCGCGCACAAGCCGCAGGGATAGACTGCATTCTCCTGGTTCGCTCCTGTAACAATCTTGCCGTTGTTCATCAAGATGGCCGCTCCAACCTGAAAATGGGAATACTTCGCATACGCGCGGGCGGCAGCTTCCTCGGCTTGCCGCAACAACTCTCGCAAATCCTCAGGCAACTCTTCACGATTGTCGTAAACCCGCATTTCCGTTTCTAATGTTATTTTCCTCATAAATCCTGTTAAAATTGCAGGTGCAAATATACAAAATTTTTTTGATTGAGATAAAAAACTATGACTTAAGACTGAGGACTTGGGACTTATGATTTATGACTATAACTATGACTATCGGTTATCGAAAAAAAAAGTATTTTTGCATTCTTTAACATTTTGAAGCGGACTTCACCCTTATGGCATACAACAAAAGAACAGAAACAATTAATATACTGAAAGTTACAATTCTTGTTTTAGGTATTTTCACCATCACGTGGAATATGGCGTTTGCCCAGCGGCACGACAAGGGGGACACCACCCTACTGCTCTCCCCGTTCGATTTCGGGCTGGCGGAGGCGGAAACCGACAGTGCCAGATACGAAGTTCTTTACGCCACGCACACCAAAGCCGTTGAAATGGGCGCTGATGTCTCCTATCAAGGCGTCGGAACCTTGGTCATAGAGGTGACAGAAAGTTCACGCCCCATTCCACTTACACGCCACAATGATTTCGCAGGACTACATCTGATTGTGAAAAACAACTACAAACCACAGTATCTTTTTTCTATGGCAGACACAGTGTGGCAGAGCATCGAATTGTCTCCTGCGGCTGTCGATTCCGGGAATTTCTCCTCCAACCCGTATTTGGCGGAAGGCATCTGTATGTTACTGTTGGAAGACCTGAAACCATGGGTGGACAACCGCGAAGGCCATAGCTACGGAGCCATGAGAAAGGACATCCTTCTTCTTCATCACGGCAAGGCGCAGAACAGACCCATTTCCACATACAATTCAGACTCAACCATTCTGAAAGCCAGCGCACATTTCACTGACGATGTCCTGAAAACCATCACTGACTTGACCATCACCCGCGACACCTCCTCCACAGCCAAGACATACTGCTTCTCCATCCACGGCATCAACAATCTGGAGATCAGCAAATTGAGGATAAACACGCCAGACACCAAGAACTTGTATGCCGATGCCGCCATCAACCTTGAGAACAGCACAAACATCGTATTCGAAGACGTCACCATCAACGGAACTTACTCCCGCACGAACAAATATGGATACGGAATCCAAATGAACAACGTGTGGAACAGCCGTTTTCTCCGACTCACCGCAGACGCCAACTGGGGAATCTTCGGCACAAACAATCTCAGCAACACGACTTTAAAGGATTGCAACATTAACCGTTTTGACATTCACTGCTATGGTCGCGACGTTTTTGTGTACAACTGCCAATTCAACAATCTGTACAACCAGTTCTCCTCCGTTTTCGGAACAGTCCTGTTCGAGAAATGCCGTTTCACCGAATTCATCCCGGTCCTGTTCGAGCCATCTTACAATGCCTACACCCCATTCAATCTCACCCTCAAAGACTGCATTTACGATGCCTCCCCTTCTCGCAATTATCTGATTTCCACTGGACAACTGGACAACAAAATCAACTCCCGGCCCGAACTCAAAGAAAAGTGCTGGCCCAACATCTCCATCCAGAATCTCATCGTGAATATCCCCGAAAACGTATCGAAGTTTATTTTGTTCAACACCAAAAAAGCAACTTCGGGGCTCCCCGTAAACTACATTTCCGACATCAAAATTGACGGTCTGAATTTCCATTACATGGACACAACCCGTCTGGCCGACCTTGTCATATCAAACACTCCTGTAAACAGTGTCAAATCCATCAACTACGACATTCAAAAGGTCTATTTGATACCTTCTGAGGAGAGGATGAAGGTGCAATCCACCACAAAATCTTCCTATCCAGGAAGCATTGCATTCAAGCTGCGCCGCGACAAAAACGATGTCGTGAACATGCGGCAGTCGCGCATCAACTTTAACGTCAACGAAAACAGCCAGTACAACATCAAGTACACCAACTGCAGCGTCGGCATGATCCGCTATAACACCACGAACAACGGAACTATACGCAACTACGACCGATGCAACCTGTATCTGAACAACGGCGACGATGCAAGGTACTACATCGACAATCATGCCACCTATTATAAATGCACATTCATCCCTTGTAATGAGAAAATGTACATCAGTTTCTACGGCGTCAGCAACGATGTGGTTATCAAAAACTGCAAGACAACCCGCAAAGGCCGCCTTTTCTACCAAGGTCACAACGACAACATCGAGCTGAAGGGCTATGTGGTGAAGGGGAATGAGAAGTACTGGCGATAGGACGGCTATTGGCTATTGGCTGTTGGCTATTGGCTATTGGCTGTTGGCTTTTAGCTATTGCACTGGCGAGAAGCCATTACACGACACCTTAGATATAGACTTAGATATAGACATAGACATAGACTTAGACTTAGACTTAAACTTAAACTTAAACTTAAACTTAAGCTATGCCGATTTCTTTATTGTAAATCGTAAATCGCAAATCATAAACCGCGCAAAACCGACCGTATCAGAATTTTTATATCTTTGCCATCCCTTTGAGCAAGGGATATTTTTGTTTTAGAACATTGATTTTTAATATTTTACAAATGAAAAGTAACATCATGATGGCGAGTGTTATGGCACTTGGCTTTGTTTTTTTAGCTTCTACAACGAGTATGGCAACACCTGCGAAACCCAAAAAACCGAAAAAGCAGACTTCCGGCGTGACAGCCAGCAACCTTGACAAAACGGTGAAGCCCACCGCCGATTTCTACCAGTACGCCTGCGGCGGCTGGATGGCAAACAACCCGCTGGGCGACGAATACGCCCGTTTTGGCAGCTTCGATGTGCTGGGCGAAAACAACCAGGCGCAGCTCAAAGATCTGGTGACCAAGATCGCCGCGCAGAAGAACACCCCCGGCACCGTTGAGCAGAAAATCGGTGACTTCTACAACACGGCCATGAATACCGAGACCATCAACAAGCAAGGTGCGCAACCTCTGCAACCGGAACTCCAGAATATTGCCAAGATGCAGCGCAACGAGCTGTCTGTCAAGATGGCCCGTATGTTGATGGAAGGTTCCACCCCGTTCTTCGCCCTGTTCGGCTCCGCCGACCCCGACAACAGCAGCATGACCATCGCGCACATCTGGCAGACGGGACTTGGCATCGGTGACCGCGACTACTACCTCGACAAAGACCAGCAGAACATCCGCGACGAATACGTGAAGCTGATGACCAAGATGTTCGGCATGTCAAATTACAGTTCCATTGCCGGCTTCAAAGGAAAGGAGAACGAGATGGCCAATCGCGTGATGGCTTTGGAAACTCTGCTGGCACAATACGCTATCGACAAGACCGTGTTGCGTGACCCCTACCAGACCATCCACAAATGCACGCCTGCGGAATTCCAGCAGATGATTCCCGCCATCAACGTGCAACAATACCTCAAAACCCTGAATCTGAAGGTTGACACACTCAACGTGAGCCAGCCCACCTATATCCAAGGTGTCAACAACATCCTCGAAGTCACGGACTTTGACGTGATCAAAGCATACCTCGCCTGGAACGTCATCCGCGGCGCCGCCTCCTACTTGAGCGACGAATTTGTGGATGCCAGCTTCGATTTCTACGGCAAGACCCTCTCTGGCCGCAAGGAGAACCGCCCGCGCTGGAAACGTGTCATTGACAACATTGACGACTGTTTGGGCGAAGCTGTTGGTCAGATGTACGTCAAGAAATATTTCCCTGCAGAAGCGAAAGCGCGCATGGAGCAGCTGGTCAAGAACCTGCAGTGGGCTTTGGGCGAACGCATTAAAAGCTCAACTTGGATGACCGACCAGACCAAGAAAAACGCACTCGACAAATTGGCTGCCTTCACCGTGAAGATCGGCTACCCCGACAAATGGCGTGACTACAGCGGCCTGACCATCGGCACGGAAAGCTACTACGCCAACGTGATGAACTCCCGCCGTTTCGACATGGCCTACAGTCTCGGCAAGATTGGCAAGCCCGTTGACCCGACAGAGTGGCAGATGACCCCACAGACGGTGAACGCCTACTACGATCCCACCACCAACGAGATCTGCTTCCCCGCCGGCATCCTGCAA
>CADADB010000020.1 GCA_902786595.1 uncultured Bacteroidota bacterium
ACAATGGATGTCATCGGCGGACATCGCCACAT
Source organism: uncultured Bacteroidota bacterium (assembly GCA_902786595.1). Classification (GTDB taxonomy): domain Bacteria; phylum Bacteroidota; class Bacteroidia; order Bacteroidales; family WCHB1-69; genus F23-D06. The sequence goes on from CADADB010000020.1 coordinate 33, forward strand.
GGGCATCCCACGGCTGCTCCACTGCATCGGTTATGCAGTCCGACACCTCTATGTTATCGGGAAGATTCTGCGACCGAACCGGCTGCACCAACAATATCCCAACCAACAACAAGAGCAAAACATGTATTCGAATCCACATCCTACCAGTTATTATTTTCACACATTGATATTATCGTCTAATTAGCCCTAGTATATGACGCACAAAACATAGTAAATGTTACATCATCTTTTCGTCGCTTCATCGCCTCATCGCCTCATCGTCTCATCGCCTAAAAAAAGCCCACCTTTACACACACTTCCGTGATATGAAACATGAGCAAAGATGGACAATATAACAATATGTTTAGGCCTATTTTCCGATAATCGCGGCCAGCTCATCCACGCCCTTCGGCAAGTGCGGACCTAACACGCGGTGACCGGTTTCGGTGATCAGCAGGTCATCCTCGATGCGGATGCCGCCGAAGTCACGATACTTCTCCACCACATCGTAGTTGATGAAGTCGGCGAACTTGTTCTCCTTCTTCCAAATGTCGATGAGGTGCGGGATGAAGTAGATGCCCGGCTCAATGGAGACCACGAAGCCCGGTTTCAGCTCGCGGGCCATGCGCAACGACGCCCATCCGAAGATATTGCTCGGACGCACGGTGTCGTCATAGCCGACGTAAATCTGTCCCAAACCTTCCATATCGTGCACATCCAGACCGATCTGGTGACCCAAACCGTGCACCATGAACAGAGCGTGTGCGCCCAACTCCACGGCCTCCTTCACATCGCCTTTCATCAGACCCAAGTCTTTGAGTCCCTGGGCGATAACCTCACAGGAAAGTCGGTGCAACTCTTTGTTATACATGCCCGGGTGCGCCGCGTCGATGGCATCCAGGTTGGCCTTCAGCACGATTTCGTAGATTTCCTGCTGTTTCTGGGTGAATTTGCCATTCACGGGCAGCGTGCGCGTGTAGTCGGAGCAGTAGTTCATCAGTCCTTCCGCACCAGCGTCCATCAGCAGCATGTTGCCGGCCTTCAGAATGCCGTTGTGCAGATGATTGTGCAGCGTTTCGCCATGTTGCGACAGAATCACAGGGAAGGAGATGCCGTTGCCGTACGACAGGGCAATGCCTTCTGCCAAGCCGGCCAATTCGCGCTCGGACTCGCCTTCCACGCAACGACGCATCACGGCGGTGTGCATCTTCACGCCGATCTCGCATGCCTTGTCCATCTCGTCGATTTCACACTGCTCTTTCGCGGAACGAAGGTTCACGATGCCCATGATCAAGTCCAAAGAGGCGGCCTCGCGAATGTGGTTGACATCCACGCCAGTGAGGTTGGCCATCAGGATCTGGTTATCGCCACGATATTGCGGGGTGAAGTGCACCTTGCGGCCTTGCGCCTGCGCCTGCTGGATGAACTCGGCGAGCTGCGCGAACGGACGGGTTTCCGTCACGCCCACCTTCTCGGCCAAAGAGGCAATCGTCGGTTGGTCGCCCATCCAGATGATATCGTCGATGGTGAAGTCGTTGCCAAAGATAATCGACTGGTGCGCGTCGAAGTCGATGACGGCCGCGATGTCGGCGATGGAAAGTCCGAAGAAATAGAGGAAGTCACTGTCCTGACGGAAGTTATAGGTATTGTCAGGATAGTTCATCGGGGCTTCATGGTTGCCCAAAAACACGGCGATGCCACTCTTGACAGCCGCCGTCAATTTTTCTCTTCTGTTCTGATAAACTTGGGGTTCGAATAAGGGGTTCATATTACTTTACGTTTTTGTTACTATATTTCGAAAATACGACGGCAAAGGTACATTTTTTTTGGTAGGGGCGAATAATTATTCGCCCCTACGGTCAATGTTCCTGAATGTACCGGAAGGCGGCGTCCAATTGCGGCTTGAAATTGCCGTTGTGGTCTTTGCGGAGGACAATTTCGTCGGGGGTGTGACCGATGCCTTCCCAGACTTTGCCGCTGATCTGCGCCTCGAAGGTGGAGGTATAGACATAGTGTCCCACTGACAGATTCGAAGCTCCGAACGGGCCGCCGTAGTTGAGGTCAATGCAGTTGACGGGCTGCAGCGGTCCCGTGCCGCCGTGCGTGCGCTCGCCAATCGTATGCGCCGTGGGTAGCACCGCCCTGATAATCATCGGCTCAATTTCGCCCATGCTCACCGAATTGATGTCGCAAAGCACGACGTACGGAATGTTTTCTGCCGTGATGTCGCGATGATAGCGGGTGATTGGGCTCTGATAATATGAAGTCCACGGGGAATATTCGTAACGCCCGGGACCCTCTTTGTAGCGAGTCTTGAAAATCTCCGTCTTCTGGTTGAGATAACTGCCGACCAAGTAGTCGAGATCGTCCTGGTAACCGCCGCGGTTGCAGCGGTTGTCGAGGATGATGCCGGCCAACTGCTCGCGGGGAGTCTCCATAATGGCCCGGAAATAGTGGTCAAGCAGCTGCGCACCTTCGCCATTCTGCAGCATCACCGGCGTGATACCCGCCGAAGACTGCCACAGGTAGGGAATCTTCCGACCGTCAGGAAGGACAAACAAGATATAATGGTAGTAAACGGTCATCCCCAAGTCGGGAACATACGCCACGCACGACTCGTGCGTTTCGACAGTATATTGATTCTCAATGTTTTGGAGGAAAATTTGGATTCCCTGGTTTTCTTCGCCTGCCGACTCGTAATAGTAGTCGCGGGTGGGGATCTCCAACGCGTACGGGGTGACACTCACCGTGGCACTTTGATCGTAGGGAGCCGGATGAAGATTCCTGACCCTGAAGGTCAGATGATGATCGACCAAGCCGCCCACCAAGCCCGTATAGAGGGTCTGCAATTCATCCGTCGGCACGTAACCCTGCTGTTCATACTTTTTGTCAAGTTCTTGGAAAGCAGGAAGATATCGGGTGTACATCGCATCCCAGTCGGTGGTATCGACATCCCAGAAGACATAACCCGTGCTGAGGACTCTCCAGAGGTAGTCGAACTGTTCAGTGTAGGTGCTGTAGGCTAATTTGCCGTTCTCGCCGATGTAAGGCATGTAGTCGGCCTCCTTGCGGCAGGAGGTGAATAATACGATTATTGCCGCTGTTATTATGGTGATTTTTTTCATAATGGCTATTATTTCGATTTGATTCCAGGGGTTGCGCTTCACTTACCCCTGGCTACCAAGCTCTTGCCCCTTTGGGGCTGCTTAAGGAATTATGTTTATTATCGTTCTTTGTTCCTGTTTCATACGTCCAGCGTCTCACGTCTAAAACTGATAAGAGACCCCAAAGGTAACGGACAACGTGCTAAGGTAGCGGGGGTCGCGGAGGTGCGGGGAGCTGAGGCGGTGGCTGACGAGATCGTAGTAGTAGAGTGCGTCGAGGTTGAGGCCCCAGTGCTCGTTGATAAGATAACTCAACCCCAGACCTCCAACTAATCCGGCGTTGAAGCGGCGGTCCTCCTGCGTGAACGGACGCTTTTCGTCAAAAGAATTGTAATACATGCAATAGTCTGTCATCCAATAAGTTTTGCCCTTGATATGGTCTTGCAGCCAATAGCCGACATAACCGCCGAGCATGGCGTGCCCGCGGAAATGCTCGCCTCCGAAGGAGAAGTCGGCCAACACCGGAAGCATCAGGTAGAGGTTATGATGTTCGGTGTAGAGCGAATCGAGGTAGTCGAGGTGGCGGTCCATACGGTGGGAGCGGCGCATCACGCTGAGGTCGGCGCGGAGGGCGAACCAGTCGGTGAAACCGTAACGGGCTTGGATGCCAGCGTCGTAACCGCTTAGCGGAGAATAGGTTTCGTCAATACGACCCGCGTTGGACCGTGTGATGGAGGTGTAGTCCCATCCACCTTTGATACCCAAAGACCATTGGGCGGAGGCTGTCAGGGCCGTCATACACAAAAGGGCAAGCAGCCCCAAACCCTGAAAAACTTTTTTGTTCATATTCGATTAATTAGATTATCTCACAAAACCGACAGCAAAAATATATTTTTTTGAGACGCCATGCCCTTCAAACAACGAAAAATATCAACCTTCTCCAAACACTCCATATCCTACACTCTTCATTCTTCATTCTTCATTCTTAATTAAAAAAAGAGACCCATCTTCCGACAGGTCTCTTTTTATATTATGGCAAGAACAGACTATTTCGTCACACGCTCCAGCCACTTCACCATGCCGAGCATGATGGCCATGGAGATGAAGCAAACCACTGCGAACACGAGCCAGCAGTACTTGATCGGCCAAGCGTTGTACATCACGGGGCCGAGCCAAATCAGCAAGTTACCGATGGCGGTGGCGCCGAGCCACAAGCCCTGGCACAAGCCCACCATGTGGCGCGGAGCCACTTTGGAAACGAATGACAGACCCAGCGGGGAGATGAACAGTTCGGCCACGGTCAGGAAGAAGTAGGTGACAAGCAGCACCCACGGAGCGGCCTTGGCAAGACCGGCGGCAGCCATCTGGGCCAAATCCATAGCACGGAATTCAGTGCCTGACGGGTAGTTGTTCACGATGGAGATAATCATCAGGAAGAGGTAAGCACATCCTGCGATAGCCATACCGATGGCAATCTTGCGAGGCGTGGAGATGGGTTTACCCCTACGAGCCAGCGCCGCGAAAATGACCATAATGATAGGCGTGAGAACAATCACGAAGAACGGGTTCAAAGCTTGCCAAATCTCGGGAGCAATCTTCTCCGTCTGCACGAAGTCACGGGCGAACACGGACAAAGACTGACCGTTCTGGTGGAAAGAGAACCAGAAGAAGACAGCGATACCCAGCACGGCAAACAAAGCATACAGACGTTGCTTGATTTCTTTCGCCATGGCGAGTTTCTCTTCAGCGGTGTATTCCACCACCTCGGCCTGTTGTTTCTTGGCTGGCTGCGGCAGTTTGTACTTGTTAGTCAAGAAAATAACCAAAGAAATCACCATTGCCAACACGGAAGCGATGAAAGAGAAGTGTACGCCTTGGTTGAACACGGTGATGTAGTCGGAACAGAAAGCGGCGGTATCCGTGAAGGTATAGCCGGGTTGCAGCACAGCAGCCATGGTTTCCGTAAACTTCTGGGTCATTTGGCCATCAGCGAGGAACTGGTGGCAGAGACCGGACATGTCAGCATTATAGATCAGGTGATGCGCCTTCAGCCACCACTCGCGAAGGAACGGGGCGATGAACGGAGCGAAGAAGCCACCGATATTGATGAAAACGTAGAAAATCTGGAAACCGGAATCGCGACGATCTTTTGCCTCTGCAAGCGCCTCGGGACCTTTCTTGGCGGCCTCGGCCTCGAATTCGTCGTACAACTTACCGACGATGGCCTGCAAGTTACCTTTGAACAAACCGTTACCGAAAGCGATGAACAACAACGCCATACAGGTGATGATGAGGATAGTCCACCAACCAGCACCACTGTCGAGGATAGCGCCCTCGGCAGTCTTGCTGAACAACGGGATAGCCATCACCACGTAACCGATGGCCATGATGATCAAACCCCATTGGATGGTCTTGTTGTAGTTCTGGGTCTTGTCGGCGATGATACCGCCCACCAAACTCAGCACGTAGATACCGAAGTAGAAGACAGAGTAGATGACGCCGGCGGTGCCATCGGGCAGACCGAACTTAGAGACGAGGAAGAGTAGGAGCACGGCGTTCATGATGTAGTAACCAAAACGCTCGCCCATGTTGCTCAAAGCAGCGGCTATCAAGCCCTTTGGGTGATGCAACTTGGCTTCACGCACATAGTAAATCAAAAACGGAATGATGACAATCGTTCCGATGATACAAATTAATAAAGCTGTATTCATACTGTTGAATTTAAAAGAATTGACAGATTACAGATGTTGGTTGATTTTCGCCACCAGCTCCTCTTTCTTGATCACGCCGACGTGACGGTCAACAAGTTCACCATTCTTGATGAAGACGAGGGTGGGGATGTTCATGATGCCGAACTGCATGGCGATGTCGCCGTTCTCGTCGGTGTCGCACTTGCCGACCACGGCTTTGCCTTCAAACTCGGCGGCGACTTCTTCCACGATGGGGGCGATGCTCCGGCACGGGCCACACCAAGTTGCCCAGAAATCGATGACAACCAATTTGTCGCCCTTAATCAGGGTCTCAAAATTCTCATTGTTAATTGCTAATGCCATAGTATTTGGATTTTAAAATTATTAAGCCGCAAAGATACATTTTTTTTAGACGTGAGAAGTAAGACGTAAGACGCTGGAAAAAATCTTAAGTCTAAAGTCTAAAGTCTCACGTCCAAAATTTTTGTATATTTGCCACCTTGAAATTTATAAGAAAATGAGACATCTGAACAAGATTGCGACACTATGTTTTTGCGCGGCACTCCTGCTGGCAGGATGCACCAAATTTGGAACAGCTGTTTCCACTATCACTTATTCCTTCGACAAAGGGACCAAACAGCTGACCGTCAACGCACAAATCACCGACAACGGTGGCTGTCACTACTATATGGAACAGGGGTTTTGCTACAGTTTGTTCACCCCTCCTGACATGAACGACATATTCACCACCCAAGTGAAAGTCAACGGTTACTCTGAAGTGGACACTTTTTCAACCACTTTCACTTTACCCTTGGCCGACACCGCCTATTACGTGCGCGCTTACGTGAAAAACAGCGCGGGACTCTCATACAGCGATGTAGTGAAAGTCTCCACCAATCCTTCGGATTATCCAGAAAAATAATTTTAACTTAATACCATAATTTATGAAGAAAATCCTCGCCATCAACCCTGGAGCCACCTCCACCAAAGTTGCCATTTTCGACGGTAACGAACAAATATTTTTGAAAAACATCAAACACACCACGGAAGAATTATCGCAATTCCACACGATTGCCGACCAGTATGAGTTCCGCAAGAACATCATCACCTCCACCTTGGAGGCGGAAGGCATCAACCTGCACGACATTTCCATCGTGATGGGTCGCGGTGGCCTCGTAAAACCTCTTAAATCAGGCGTTTATAGAGTCAACGATTTGATGCTTGAGCACCTGAAAATGGGCTACAGCGGCCAGCACGCCTGCAACCTCGGCGGCCTCATCGCCGACAGCATCGCCAAGTACATCGGTCTGGAATGCGCCTACATCGCCGACCCCGTGATGGTCGATGAAATGCAAGAGATCGCCCGGATTTCCGGTCATCCGGATTTCGAGCGCCAGTCCATCTTCCACGCCCTCAACCACAAGGCCATCGGCCGCATGTATGCCAAGGACAACGGCAAGAAATATGAGGATCTCAACCTCATCATCACGCACATGGGCGGCGGCGTGAGCGTAGGTGCACACGAAAAAGGCAAGGTCATCGACGTGAACCAGGCACTGGACGGCGAGGGTCCGTTCTCGCCCGAGCGTTCCGGCTCCCTGCCGATGAACCAGTTCTTAAAAGCTTGTTTCAGCGGCAAATACACCCAACAAGACATGCAGAAGATGCTCGTCGGCAAAGGCGGTTATGTCGGCTATTTCGGCAGCAACGACGCCTACGCCGTGGAGAAAGCAGCCATCGCCGGCGACCCGAAAGCGGAACTGCTTGAGGAAGCTTTCGCCTACCAAGTGGCCAAGCAGATCGGCGAGAACGCCTGCGTGCTCAAGGGTAAAGTCGATGCCATCATCCTCACCGGCGGCATCGCCTACGGCAAGCCCGTCGTCAACCGCATCAAGAAATACGTGGAATGGATCGCCCCCGTGGCCGTCTATCCCGGTGAAGACGAAATGGCAGCCATGGCTTTGAACGCCAACATGATCCTGAACAAAGAAATCGAAATCCAGGAATACGTGTAATGCCCACTTTCGCGCTCTACAGCCGTCCCGGTGCCGGACCGCAGACCCTCATCGACTCGGTCATCGCCCTTCTGCAAAAAAAACATTGCAAGGTGATGGCGCACAACAATATCTCTTGTCAAAATATTGACATTCAGCGATTTGAGTCATATTTGGATCTACAACAGATTGGCACTGTGGATTTTATGATTTCCATCGGGGGTGACGGTTCATTCATTGACGCCGCCAACCTGATCGGAGACCTGAACATCCCGTTGGTAGGTATTAATACAGGGCGCATCGGCTTTTTGTCAGCCATCAAAAAAGACAACTACGAGACGTGCCTGCGCATGCTTCTCGAAAAACAGTACACCTTGGAATCGCGCTCGCTGCTCCACATCGAGGGCAGCGAGCCGTTGTCCTTGGGCACGCATTTTGTGGTCAACGACGTGACCATCCGCGCTACCGACAGCGATTCCATTAACGCCATTACCGTGTCCACGGATGGCAAGCACATCAACACCTATTGGGCAGACGGACTCATTGTGGCCACCCCGACGGGCTCGACGGCCTACTCCATGAGTTGCGGAGGACCGATCCTGCACCCGCAGACCGATGTGGTGGTGCTCACCCCCATCGCCTCCCACTCGCTGAGTGTGCGCCCGCTGGTTATCCCCGCCACGCAAACTTTGGACATCGCCGTGAGCGGTCGTGGCGGAAGGTTTTCACTTTGCGTTGACACTCAACGTCTTATACTTAACGACACTGTAACATTACGCATTTCCAAAGAAAAATTCTCCATCCAAACTGTCCTTTTCGACAACACCAATTTCTACTCCACCATCCGCGAAAAACTGTTGTGGGGACTGGACAAACGCAATGACTGAAAACGGTCAAAACGGGGTATTATTTTCAACAATTCTGTGTTTATTTTTTTATCGGATAATTATATATTAAGGCGATATTATTTTTAATTTTGTCAGATTAAAAGTAATTGTGCTTTTCTGATGAAATATGTCAAGCCGATAGTCCGTATCATGCTGAGTATCACATTGATAGTGATGCTTATATTGGCATTTGTCAATATGCCGAAGCAACGGTGCGAGCACATTCAGGCGGTGGCACATACACAAAACGAAAGCGTCATTCTTTCCCAGACAGACATTGAGACGCTGTTGTCGGACGCGAAAATAGAAATCATCGGGAAGGCCATGAAGGAAATCGACTTGGGGGAGGTCACCACCCTTCTGATGAACAATCCCTTCATTGAAACGGTGAACTTCGTGCATTTTGCCGGCAAAAAGCTGGTGATTGACTACACTCTCCGGGAGATTGTCCTGCACGTCTTCACCCCGAACGGGAACCACTATTTTGTGGACAGCAACGGCGAAATGGTGCCCTTCACCATGAAGATGAAAGACTACCTGATGATTGTCAACGGCAACGTTTCCGACAACTTCAAGCCAGGGAAGAAAGCCCCGGGGAAGATCCAAGACGCCCTGGCCCTGACACGGAAAATCAACGGAAACGAATTCTACCAGGCCCAATTCCGCCAAATATACCTCAACAACCGCCATGAAATGGAACTTGCAACAACCGTGGGCGGACAGACCATCCTCTTCGGCAGCATGGACAACGCCGACGAGAAACTCGAGAACCTCAAGACAGTTTACGAAAACGGACTTTCCCACAAGGGTTACAACACGTACGCCCAACTGGACGCCCGCTACAAAAACAGAATTATAGCAACAAGAAAATAAGCGCGTATGGAGAAAAATTACTCTTCGAACAGTATCAACAATATGGCGAGCGACATTATCGTCGGCCTTGACATCGGCACCACCAAGGTGGCCACCATCATCGGCTACTTGAACAACAGAGGGAAAATCGAGATTCTCGGACACGGGAAGTCCGCCTCCAAAGGCGTGGAGTTTGGTCTCATCATGAACCTGCTCAAAGCCCAGGAGAGCATCAAGACTTCCGTTCAACTTGCCTCAAGCCATGCCCGGATGGACAATATCACCAGTGTCTATGCCGGCATCGCCGCACGCCACATCCGCACCACCAACTGCAAACACTATATCCTCCGCTCCAACCACAACGCGCTGATCAGCCAGGAAGAACTTGACTCGATGAAAAGAGAGGTGGAGAACATCGCTCTCCCACCCGACCAGAAAATCATCGCCATCATCCCCCAGAAATACGTGATCGAGGACTCCGCCGACGGAGCCAGCCACGAATCCATGGATCCAGTTGGCGAGCTGGGATCGAAAATCACCGGATATTATCAGATTATCACTGGCAATTATCAAGAAATCAAGAAGATACACACCTGTATCTCCAATGTCAATATCGAAACGGAAGAGCTGATTCTGGAGCCCGTGGCCTCCGGACTCTCATGCCTCACCGAAGAGGAGAAACAACGCGGCGTCGCCTTGATTGACATCGGCGGCGGCACCACCGACATGGTCATCTTCCAGAACGGCCACCCCAAGTTCTGCAAGGTCATCCCCTTCGCCGGCTCCGTGATCACGAAAGACATCGCCAACGTCTGCAAGATTCCGGAAGACACCGCCGAAGAGCTCAAAATCAACCACGGCAGCTGCATCCCCTCGAAGAGCAACCCCAACCGCGTGAGCACCATCCTGCGCCCGCACCAGCAAACACCTCTGCGCATCACCGACGAGCAGCTGGCCAAGATTATCTACAGCCGCGTGCATAACGACATTCTCGGCTATGTGAAGAAAGAGCTGGAGAGCTCCGGCTGCATGAAGATGCTCCAAAACGGCGCCGGACTCGTACTCACAGGCGGCGGCGCCAAACTGCGCCACATCGTCGAACTCTGCCAATACGACCTCGGCTTGAGCACCCGGATAGGAATTCCGTGCATCGGCTTCTCCGACTCCCTCTCCAACGAACTGAAACAACCCCAATACTCCACCTCCCTCGGCCTTCTTAAATACGGCATCGAGGAGGAGACCAAAGAATTCCACGTGGATGATCAGAAAGAGGAATTTGGCAACCGAGAGGACGATGTACAACAACCAGATTCCGGAGGATTCTTTGACGACAAGGAGAAAAAAGGCCGCAAACTTTTGGAAGGATTCAAAAGCACCCTGACCAAACTGTTTGAGCAGATTTCATAAAACCAAAACCACAATCCATTAACCCTGTAAGTAACAATAAAAATCAATATGACAGAAGCAATCAATTTTACACCCGATTTCGGAGCTAAAGAAAACTCATCCTCCATCAAAGTGATTGGTGTGGGCGGAGGCGGCAGCAATGCCGTTCAGCACATGTATTCCGAAGGCATCCAAGGCGTTGATTATCTGGTCTGCAATACAGACAAATGCCATCTGGAGGCCTGCAAAATCCAAGACAAACTGTTGCTGGGCAACGGCCTCGGAGCCGGCGCCAATCCTGAAGTGGCCCGCAATTTCGCCACCGGATGCGAGGAAAAAATCAAGGAATTCATCGGTGAGAACACCAAGATGCTCTTTATTGCCGCCGGCATGGGCAAAGGCACGGGCACAGGAGCTTCCCCAGTGGTCGCCAAAGTGGCCAAAGACATGGGCATCCTCACCGTCGGCGTCGTAACAGAACCCTTCAAATTCGAAGGACCGAAAATCCGCAAAGCTGCGGAAGCCGGTATCGAGGAAATGAGCAAATATGTGGACTCCCTCATTATCGTCAACAACCAGAACCTGATGAAATACTACACTTCCATGGAAATCGACAACGCCTACTCGCAAGTGGATGATGTCCTGAAAAATGCCGTGAAGTGTATCGCCGAAATCATCACGGTCACCTACGGCCAGAACGTCGATTTCAACGATGTGAAGTCCATCATGGAACACAGCGGCAAAGCCCTCCTCGGCATCGCCACCGCTCAGGGCGAAGACCGCGTGCAGCAAGTGCTGGACGAAGTGCTCAACTGCCCGCTGCTTGAAAATGCAGACATCAGCAACGCCAAGAACTTCCTCTTCTTCGTCACCTACGGCCCGACTAAGAAAATCACGATGGGCGAGCTGGAAGTCCTTTCTGACCGCTTCGAAGAGATGCAGTCCGAAAGCGTTCACGTCATCTGGGGACACGGCCTCGACGAGACTCTGGGCGACAACATCAAGCTGTCCCTCGTGGTCACCAACTTTGACACCGCCAACGAACAAAAGAACGAAATCATCATCAACAACAGCGAGGAAACCATCGTAAGCTCCACGGAAGAAAACGGTCAAGCTGTCGCCACCGACCTCAATCTCGAAGCCGCAACCGAACAGATTGAAGAGCCCTCCGTTGATACGGTAATGGCTGACAACCACTACGAACAAGAAGTCGAAGCCGACATCCCGTCGGTGACAGATTTTCATTTTCCGGATTCGTCAAGCCAAAACAACTCCAATTTCAACGGCGGCGACTATGACGACGACGAAATCTTCGCGAGAATGGTAGGCGAACCGGCCATCAACCGCAACGAGCTGTTGGCTTCCACACAAAACAAGACCCAAACGGCTGTGGAAGAGCCCAGCGCGGTTTATTATGAACTGAAGGACGACGTTTTTGATGTCTTCCATGGTTTAGCAGATTAATTTCCAAATACAAATAAAATCGAAGGTGGAGCAGTCATGCCCCACCTTTTTTGTAAACCTTTTTCTGAAAAAAAAACTATCGCCCGAAATCATAGACCACTTTGAAACGCAAGCCGAAACCCTGCATCGGATAGTTGCGGATGATTTCATAATGGTTGTTGGCGATGTTCAGGAACTCCAATTTAAGTCCAAGCGAGGAATTCCGGAAATCAAAATCGTGGCTTAAGGTGATGCTATGGTCGAAATAACCGGCAACCTCGTTCGCAGGGATATTCTGCGACAAGGAATACCGCCTACCACAAGCAATAAATGCGTAAGTAACCGTAATCCATGGGGTTTGCATGCTCAAACTTGTTGATCCTGACCATAACGGCGTATAAGGAATCTGGTGATTGAACGTTTTTCCAGTCTCATCGGTACGGTCAACTGCCTTTTGGTAGGTGACGTTACCGTTCAGCCGGAGAATGTACTTGCCCGTGATGCGATACTGCCAAAACGTGTTCAACTCCGCCCCTGCCACAAACACCTTGCCGTAGTTCAACATTGTCCAGGAAAACAGATTGTGGGACGGAAACGCCACGATTTTGTCCTTCACGATGTTGAAATAGCCGTCCAATGTGGTGGACACGGTGATTCTTCCGGCTGCCAAATGCGCCTCTTTCAACACCAATCCCAAATTCCACTGGTGTGTCTTTTCAGGATTAAGGTTGACATTTCCCACCTCCCGATAGTACAAGTCGTTGAAAGTGGGCATCCTGAAGATGTTCTTATAGAAAAAACGGAGGTGCACCGTTTTGGCCAATTTCACCGAACCACCGACAGAAGGCGAAAAATGGGTGAAATCCTGCATTTCGGGGTTCTCCCGAATAATGTTATTGACGTAAGTGAACAACAGGTTGGCATTCAGTTTCCAACGGTTTCCGGCTAAAATGGCAGACAGCGAAGTAAGCGAAGTGAACCGACCAGGATGAGCATATTCGAGGGAATTTGCCCGCATTTGCTGGTAAAAAAGGTCTTGTGCCAAGGCAAACTGTAGCTTGCGGACACGCCTCAGCGAATCTTTCTCAACAATGGGAGAATATAACACTGTGTTGGAGAAATAGCTCTCATGCTGGTGGTAGCGGTTGTCTAAAAATCCTTCCAAATTCAGATAATCAGGATCGTAGTATCTCGTATAATCGTAATTGAATTTCAAATTGGCCTGATACGCCCAACGATCGTTGAAGTACTTGTGGTAATGCACCTGACCAAAAGCGTTCTGGTTCCATAGTTTCTGATGGGAATCAGAATTGTAAAAGATAGTGGCGGAAGGGAGTTCCCGAGCGGAATTGTAATAATAAAGCTTAATGTTAAATCGCTGCGTTTTGTCAATTTGCCAGACCGCGTTAAATTCAGCATTCAGCGTTCTCGTCTCCGCATTTTTACGGATTTCACGCGAAACGCTATCATGAACACCACCATAATGGAGCGTGTAAGGATAGTTTCCCTTGGAGCGCATAGCATCTGCCGAGAGATTCCAGAAAAACAGACGGTCGTTGCGTTTTTTAGAGACCACTTTATGGATGACACCAGCTTGCAAGGCATAGAGTCCGTACATTCCGACTGTGCCGCCCACCCGAAAGCTGAACGGTTTTTCTGGAATCATGTTTATTGTGTTGATTTTCAGAATACTGCTATATGAGAACAATCTTGCGGGGACGAAAATTTTGTCGTCCAGCCCGACTACAAGGGAGATGGAGGAGACATTTTCGAGGGAGAGCTTCCCAAGGTCTATTTGGCCGGTTTGGCAGTCGGTGAGAGCGATGTCATCGTAGGCCACGCCGGTATGATGGGTACCGAGGCCACGCACGGAAACCGTTTTCATGCCGCCGGTGCCGCCATAGTCACGTACTACCACCCCCGACATATACTTCAGGGCATCAGATAGTTGTAGAGTGGGAAGTTGTTTGATTTGCTGCGCTGAAATCTGCTGTACCGCTGCCGGTCCGGAAAACACCTTCTGCGGCGCGTCGGAGTTGATGTTGACCTCCCGCAACCGTTGCGCACGGATGCTGTCGCGGTTGCTTTGGCCCCATCCAATAACACCTGGAACCAACATAACTATCAGCAGCACAACTATTTTCAGTAGCTTTCTCATTTTGGAAATCAGGCGCAAAGGTATGATTTTTTCAGATTGGAAAAAAAATGTACTTTTGCCGCCGTTTTTATTTCGTAACTAAAATTCAGAATTATGAAAAGACATGCATTAAAAACATTAACCTTGTTGTGTGTTGTGTTGTGCTGCGGCTTGGGCTCGCTGAACGCACAGGAACAACAGGAGAAAAAAATCGCCTACAATTTTATTAATGAATATGGGTTTTTTGTGGGGAAAAATGTCGGCTGGACGGGAGTTTTCGTCAACGGCATCTCCATCAAGGAGAACGACGCTGTTGGCATCGGTGTCGGTTACGGACTGAACACCGCCTCCTTCCAGGAGGTCCCTGTCTTCCTCAACTACCGCCACTATTTTGAAAGAGGCCGCAAGCTGAAACCGCTCATCAACATTGCAGCCGGTGTCGGATTCCATTTCTGGACGGAAGACTTTTCTCAACCTGTTTATGGTCCAGACGGCAACTTTATTTATTACGAATACGGTGAGGAAAACAAGAACGGTATCGGTCTGTATTCCACCATTGCCGGTGGCTTCCGCGTGAAAGCACTCTCTTTCACAGGCGGTTTCTTCTTCAGAACCTTCCCGAACGTGAAAGGATTCAGCGGTGGCATCGAAGCCAAAGTCGGATATACATTCTAGGACTCAGGATTTGAGACTTTGGAACAGCAAACAAGTTAATGATTCGACTGCACGGAGATTTTCCGGTGTGAAATCATCTTGAGGATACCCACCCAGTAGCCGCACCCGTAGCTGAGGTGTATGGCGGAAAAGGTGAAGGGCATCCACAAAACATCCGGCCAGACACGTTCACGGTTTCGGCCAAAGATGAAGCAGCACAAAACATAAAGGACTATTACGGATACGAATATCCACAGTATCGTTTTTGAAAAAACGCTCAACAGCCCTCCTGCAATGAGGCCCGCAAAAAACAACGGCGGGATGAATTGACGGAGGGTTGTCGGTTTTTGCAGCTTATGGTTCACCAGCGGTTTGAAGAGACCGTATTGGAAAAACATCTTGGCAGTTTTGGTCAGGGAATCGCGGGCAAAATAGTCAACTACCACCTGTGGAAGGAGTAATATTCTGCCGCCGTTCTTGATAATCCTCCCGTTGAATTCATCGTCTTGGTTGCGCACCAATTCTTCGTCGAAGAGACCGATTTTATCGAAAATCTCCCGTTTGAAACAGCCGAACGGCACCGTATCGACCCACATTTCGCGATCGGAGCCGATTCTGAAGTAGGAGTTCCCCATCCCGAAGGGGGAGCTCATGGCGTGTGCAATGGCGCGGCAAACGGAGGTGTCCCTTGCTGGCAACGTACGGCACACCCCGCCGACGTTGTCCGCTCCTGATTCTTTCAACCTATTGACCAACAGCGAAAAATAGTTTTCAGGATACTTGGCATGGGCATCCAAGCGCATGATGATATCTCCCGAAGAGGCACGAATGCCGATGTTCAGGGCTGCCGGGGCAATCCGCTCCGGATTGTCCAACAGCTTGATAAACGAGTAATTCAGCATATAATTCGCGATAATTTCGCGCGTGCGGTCGCTGCTTTGTCCATCCACAAACAACACTTCCAAATCCTCTTTGGGATAATCCTGAGCCAGTATCGACAGAATACACTCTTCGATACGGCTTTCTTCATTATATATGGGACAGATGACGGATAACATGACGGATATTTTAGACGTGAGACGTATGACTTATGACTTATGATTTATGATTGAAGACTATTTGATTGGTTATTTCGTGTAAATTATCGTACAAGGAGACATAATGCTGGGCGATGGTGTTCCAACGGAAAGAATCAAAAGCACTGTCGGGAAGGGTTTCATAAGTTTCCGGATGTTGAAGCAGTTTTTTCATCGCAGCAGACATGTCGCTTTCATTCAACGGATTGACACTCTCACCAATATGCTCGGAGAACATTCCTTCAATGGCTTCACCACGACTCCAGATAACAGAGAGTCCTTGTGAGAGCGCTTCGACATAAACCAATCCGAAAGTTTCTGATTTTGAAGGCATTACAAATATACTATTAGCTCTATACAATGTTCGCATTTCCTCCAAGTCGGTGATTCTCCCGTGATAGGTAATCCAGTCGGCGTGCTGCCTCATCAAAGCAAGAACCTGCTGTTCGTTGTCGCCACCATCACCCGCCACATCCAAATGCAAGTCGGGGATTTCAGAGCGCAGGCCTTGCAATGCGTGTATCACCCTGGGAATGTTTTTGTTTCGGTTGAATATGCCGACATAAAGTAAACGATGAGGGTTTTCTCTGTTTTTTTCGGTATGCAAATGATTGATCCAAAAATCGTTAATACCATTCGGGATGACTTCGGATTTTTGGGCCACATCTTCCCGCATAAACGCTAATGTCGGGTGTTTCAGCAGTCGCTGGCGAAGATTCGGGGTGATGAACACCACCTTTGCGGCGGATTCGAGCACAGCGCGATGCGCCCACCACAAATACGGCATATAGCGTAAAAAGGCATTCACATCGCAGTTACGCACGGCCACGATGTATGGGATTCCGTATTTCTGATGCAACTCCATAGCCACCATACCGTCACTGAACAACGTGGTGGCATGGATACACGTAATCTCATTCAGGTTAACGGTTTTCTCTATCTCACGCACTGTCCTGTCCACCTTATGGAAGAAAAAGAGACGGTGGAGTGGCTTCAGAATGTGCGCATAGATAAATTCCGTGTGCGTTGCCTCAAACCGATTGTTCTCGGGAGTCGATTTCCGAACTGGTGCGAAAACCACCTGATCAAGACCGGTGTTGTCCAATTCCCGATACAAATTCGAGTGTACTTTACTGTAAAAGAAGTCGTTGCAGACATGCAGGACTTTACTGGCCCCCTCGTCTTTCTGGCAGAGTGGAGACGCCTCTTCCGGACGGAGCGAAAATCCCAACAACAGGAAGGCAAGCAATTGCACCAATCCGGGACCGTATGGGAAATTAGGTTCCGCAAGACTAATAATCAACGGAATGCAACAAACCACCCAGCCCACTTGACGTATCTGTGATTTCCTGGTCTTGAAGATTTCAATCAACGCACTGACACAGAAATAAAGATAAAAGGCCAGTAATGGCAAAGAGAAAAGCCCGTATCTCGCCAGACGCAAAAGCGGATAATTGTGTATGAACGGGATTTTCATCGGATTTTTCAAATCATTCATAGAATGGTGATGGATGAAAATATCTAACCCCTGCTGGTTGCGTTCCCAACGATTCGTGGTGATTTCATTAATATCATCCCCGTTTTTCCCACCGAACATGAATGTATGAAGTTCATCACTGATAAAACCGGTGTAAATAATCACCCCAATCAACACAATCCCGACGATGGTCAGCACTGTTTTTATATTCCATCTCCAGTGGAAGTCGGCCTCCTTCGCCACGATCAGTAAACCACAGGCGAGAAGGGCGAAGACATCCGAACGGGACCGTATCAGCACCAAACTCAGCAAAGCGAGGAAGCTGACCACCCACAAAGATGTGCGATCATCCCGCATTTTCATACCAAAGTAGAAGCAGGCCGTTGCCCCGATGGCCGCCATGGCGCCAATCTGATTCTTCCCTTCGTCAAACATATAATGTTCAGGGACATACAATCCACCTGCATAGAAAATCGCGTTGCAAAGGATGACCGCCACCACACAAATCGTATAGTAATAGCAAGCATTCATCCAACGACGTCCATCCCATTGCAACCCCATACCGATGGTGAGTACAATCAACGAAACGACCAACTGGGTAATATCCGAGAGTTCCATGGGAAGGAACAACAAACAGCAAGACATGCAGAATATGGTAAGAATGAGCAGTCGCACAAATCGTGCAGACAAAGTGCGAGTCAACGAGAAGGTAAGCGCAAAGGCCCCAAGTGTCAGCAACATCATCGCATATCGGGCGATGTAGTAGGTGACTGTCAGATACACCCACGGCAGAAACATCAATGGTGATATATACAACACCATCATCATCAATATATTAGCAATCTTCTGTTTCTTCATCTGTAATACGATTTACGGTTTACGATTTATGGTTAGTGTCCAGCCGCACCATGCTGCCGAAGAGCAAGTCGCTTTCGGGAAGCCGCCCATAATCGAAGCCGCCGCTGGGGGTGAAAGTGAGCTCTCCGAAATAAGCTTTTCCTCGTTCGAGGTAAAAATCAGCCCGGACAAAGGGGAATGGTTTCGAAAGCTTTTCAGCATATTCAAACAGCGCATCCATGCCATCTGGTTTTGGGATGGAAAAATCTGCCGGAGCTTCAATTCCCTGACGATTAAGTCGTTGCAGTTTCCAATCTCTATCGAAGAAATAGAATGACGGTTTCTGGCCCTTACTTCTCCCGAGGCAGCACAGCACATATTTCGCCTCGCCGTTAAAACAATAGAATTTGTAATCCACTGGAGAGATTCCTTGTTCCGGCTCTATGAATTTTTCGCATATAAGCACTTTCTTCGCCACATCATATTGAGGTTCCGCAGCCAAAAGATGGAACTTGATTTTTTGGAAATGTTTCAACTCACGCGTCGCCTCTTTTATGTCCAAATCATGCTTGTTTGTGCAGACCACGTTGCCACCGTTCCCGAAGTTCCACTTCAGCACAAACTTTTCGGGTAAATTTCCCCAATCGATCTTCTCTGGGTCATTATAACAAGCAATCACTTCTGTGAGAATGGATTCCAGACCACAATCCCTCACGTAATCACGCACCCGCCACTTGTCGGCGCACTGTTTCACAAGAGCGTTATCCTTGTAGTAATGCAACTTCATCCACTGAATCTTCTCATCCAATGTCTGAGGGTTATCCAAATCCGGTTTCCGGTGGTGACACAATCGAAACAGCAAATTGATCGTCCATTTCGGCGAAATGGTGGTCAACAGATATCGGAACCATAAATTCGGAGTGGCACGTAATTCCATAGCTATTTTTTTCGGTGAACAATGTTAGAAATTATCCCAACGTATGTATCTAATTCTTCCATTTTCAAGATCTTGGCAACAGCAACATAAAGACCAAGGTAAAGGATGATTTGAAGCAGCATGATAAGATACGGGTGACAATGCAGTAACAGACCAAGCCCGTAAGTCAGTGCGCCAATGACCAGCGCAAGCAGTAAGCATAGTCCAACATCGCCAATTTGTCTGAACAGACCGTAATTAATGAGTTTTTTATTAACCAATGTGTTGATTATAAAACTGATATATGCAACACTGGCCACTGCCCAGAGCAGCCCGTAAATACCGAAACGCATGCCGAACAAAATCAGAGCGATGCCTATCAGACGTTTGGTGATTTGAATAAGAAAGTATATTTTTCCTTTCCCTAATGATTTGATCACATTGGTGTTAAGGGTATTTACCGTATAAATCAGTCCAGAGATACAGAGAATTTGGAAATACGGGGCGGAGGGTTCCCATTTGCTGCCGTAAAGCAAACAGATGAGCGGCTGGGCGACAATCATAAGCAGGACCATCATCGGGAAATTGAGGAAAGTGAGGGCTTTGGTGCTCTTGCGCACGCCCGCGAGCAATCGGTCGGGGTCGTCTTGGAGTGACGAAAAGGCGGGGAAAGTGACATCGTTAACGATGGATGACAATCCGGTTACGGGAATTTCTTCCAACTTCTTGGCCTGTGAAAAATATCCTAAGTCGCCGGCGGAAAAGCGTTTGCCGATGATCAGTCCTTGCAGGTTCATGTAGAGTGTTTCCGCCAAAGAGGAGAGAAGCATCAAGCCGCCAAAACTGAAAAGGGTTTTGAGAGAGGCGAGACTGAATTCCCATGCGGGCCGCCAGGAGCTCATCTTCCAAAGCAACAACACATTCACGATGGAGGCGAGAATGGCGGAGGCCACCAGACTCCAAGCACCAAAACCGCGCAATGCCAACGGAATGGCAATGAGGGTTCCCGCCAGTGCGGCTGCCATATTCCGGATAGCCAATGCCCTGAAATTCATCTGTTTCTGGAGCTGGGTATATTGCACAATGGAGAACGATTGGATAAGAAGCACCAAGCTTTGCACCCGCAAAAGCGGCTTCACCAAAGGCAGTGCGTAATATTCGGCGATAAAAGGTGCAGAAACGAATAATAAAAGATAGAAGATCGCAGCCACGACCAGATTCCAGTAAAAAACGGTAGAGTAATCAAGATGATCGGGGTTTTTCTTCTGGATAAGGGCAGCGCCCAGTCCGCCTTGAATGAAGATGTTTGAAACGGCAAGAAAGATGGCCAACATGGCGATGGCTCCGAAATCCTCTGGCATGAGAAGCCGGGCGAGCACAAGGTTCGTCAGGAAGTTTATGGTCAACGTCCCCACTTTCCCGATGCCTCCCCACATCATGCCAGAAACGGTTTTTTCTTTCAAATCACCCTGTTCCATAAGTCTAATTAAAGCAGCTGTTAGCCCTAATTTATTACACGGGGCAAAAATACAAAAAGAAACATTTTGTTCGCACAGATTTATGATTGTCCAATACTAATTTTTCACTTTTTACGTTATTCTTCTTTTTCGGAATAAATTGTATCTTTGCATTTTTAAAATAGTGTTCTGTATAAGCGATTTCTGATGACCAAACAAAGAACAACCTCGGCGAGAAAATTGAGTCCTGACAAACCAGGATTTCACATACTATTAGCGATAATTGTGACCGTAATCATCTTTGTATTAGCCATTTTATTCTTACGGCTATTCACAAGGCATGGTCATGAAATCGAAATGCCCTCCTATTTTGGACAATCGGCGGAGGAACTCACCCAGCATGGCCGGTCAGAAGGGTTTGTGTTTGAGGTAAGCGACGAGTTGTACGAACAAAATGCCCGACCAGGAACTGTGTTGAAACAGAACCCTCAACCCGGCGAGAAAGTAAAACATGGACGCAAAGTGTACCTGACCGTGGCAGCAGCGGAGCCCCCGACCATCAAAATGCTGGAACTCAGAGATTTGTCCCTCCGACAAGCTCAAATCATGATCGAGTCGCAAGGACTTGTGCTGGAACGTGTGATTGAAAAGCCCAGCCCGTATGAAAATGTTGTATTGGAAGTGCTATACAAAGGTCATTCCATAGCACAAGGCACCCCAATCAAACAAGGCGAGAAAATCACCCTGGTAGTGGGCAAAGACATCGGAGACTTGCCAGACTCCACCCAAACTGAAACCTCAGAAAATCTTTTATAACCATATTAACAAATCCGAATATGAATTTCAGGAACAAATTAGTCATCCTTTTTATCTGTTTTATTCCGTTTATCGGCATTTCGCAAGAAGTCCTCACTGGTGTCGCCCAGAATGCCGCTATTGTGAAAGCTGCAAAAAAAGGCATTCCAGTACGAGCCGTCTCTGCTGTGAAGCTCCCTTTTTTGGAGGATTTCTCCAACTACACCGGTTATCCCGGTTCTGACAAGTGGCTGGACCGTCAAGGGTATGTCAACCGCGGGTTCGCTATTTATCCTCCCTCCATCGGTGTAGTCACCTTGGATGCACTTGACGAATATGGCCAAATTTATGCACATGCCATCCGCAATCCTTTCCCAGCAGACACTTTGACCTCCAATCTCATACGGTTGGACAGCAATTTCAACCAACACCGGCCTATGCAGGTTGGCGACTCGCTCTACTTGAGTTTCTACTACCAGCCCGCTGGAAGCAGCCAGAATCCATCGGCGGGGGGTTGGGAAATTGTCGGCGACAACCCTGAACATTCCGACAAGTTGGTGCTGGAGTTCGGCTACTCCACAGGAAACATCGTTTTCGCTGGATTCCTTTTTGGGGAATACACCATTGAGGAAGGGCAGTACTATTCTGCGGGCGACTCGGTAGAAAACCCTTTTCTCCCAGGCACTTATTATGTATTTGAAAACGACGCCTACTCTGGACAAACTATCCTGATACCTTCGGATTCCCTTTTCGAAGAGGAATTCGTCTGGAATGAAGTATGGTCTTCCAATGGATGCAAAGTAAATGACTGGTTAGCGGAGAATCCCCTGCAATATTTCAAACAAGTAATGATTCCCATTACCGATGAGCAGTATTTCCGTGACAACTTCCAGTTCCGCTTCCGCAATTTCGCCAGCTTGGATCAGGACAATTGGACCGGCGGCAACATTGTGGGTTGGAGCAGCAACTGTGACCAATGGAACATTGATTATATCCGACTGGACATCAACCGGACGAAAAACGACCTTTATCCGAACGATGTGGCCTTTGTCAGCCCCTCCATTTCCACCTTGACAGAGTATCAATCCATGCCATGGAATCAATTCCGTGCCTCAGACATGGTCACCAAGTTCCATAACGATTTGAGCAATCTGTCGAATTCTACCAAAAACACCTATTACACCTTCGATATCGTCAAGAACCACCAGCAGACCATCTATGTTTCGCCTTTGAACAACGAGAACGCCAGCCCGTATTATCCCAACGGTTTGCATACGTATGAGAATCACGCCAATCCTTCTTTGCAAATGGAATACGAGTATGACGGTGCCGACAGTGCTGTATTTACCATCACCCATGTGTTCAGCATGGTGGGTGGCAACGATATTTGCAAAAGCAACGACACTTCGGTTTTCGAACAGAAGTTCTACAACTACTATGCGTATGACGATGGCACTGCCGAAGCCGGCTACTGTCTGCTTTCCACCATGGTCAATCCTCAGGCATCGTTGGCTGTGAAGTTCACACTGGCCGAGCCCGACACGCTGCAGGCCGTGCGTTTCTGGTTCAACCATACGCTCAACGATGAGAATGTAGCTCCTTTCACTTTGATGGTTTGGGATGATAACAATGGTTTCCCCGGAAACGTTCTCTATGAACTTCCGTCGCAACTTCCCGACTACGAAGATGATTATTTGGATTTCGTCGCTTATTATTTGGATGAGCCACTGGCGGTTTCCGGGACTTTTTACGTTGGATTCTTCCAAAACCATGACATTCAGTTGAACCTCGGTTTTGATCAAAACAACGATGCACGCGGAAAGTTCTTCTACAGAACCGCCGCCGACTGGTACGAATCCTTCTACAAAGGAGCCCCGATGATACGCCCTGTACTTGGGAAATCTTTCGACCATTCCTCCGTTCACCCTTACAATCTGACAGATATCAAAATCTACCCCAATCCCACACACGATAAACTATATGTTCAATATGACGCTGAGGTAGAGAATCTTAGCTATCAGATTCTAAACATATATGGTCAATGTCTGGAGACAGAGCAATTGCAATCCGGGGCGATTTCCCTCGCCGACTACGCCGAAGGCATCTATTTCATTCGACTCTTTTCTAATAATCAACCAGTTAAAACCGAAAAAATAATTAAACACTAATATGAAATTCAATTTAAGCAGACCTTTGGTCTTTTTTGATTTGGAGACCACCGGCTTGAATGTCGGAAAAGATAAAATCGTGGAAATCTCAATGTTGAAAGTGATGCCTGACGGTGAAGAAATCAGCCGCACAGAACTCATCAACCCTGGAATTCCGATTCCTGAAGAATGTTCCTCCATCCATGGGATCACAGACGAGGATGTGCGGGACAAACCCACTTTTCCTCAAATTGCCGATGACTTGATGGCCTTCATCGGGGATGCAGACCTGGCCGGTTTCAACTCCAACAAATTCGATGTACCGCTTTTGGTGGAGGAATTCCTCCGCTGCGGACGGCGTTTCGATCTCAGAAACCGCTACCTCATTGATGTGCAAAACATTTTCCACAAAATGGAGCCCCGCAACCTCGTGGCCGCTTACAAGTTTTACTGCAACGGCGATTTGACGAATGCGCATCAAGCTTCGGCCGATACACGGGCAACTTACGAGGTGCTGAAAGCGCAACTTGACAAATATGACGGTGTGGAATACACGGACCGCCAGACCAAGCGCACTTATGTTCCGGTGAAAAACGATGTGAAAGCCCTGAGTGCTTTCACTTCAGAGCGTCCGACGGTCGATCTTGCCGGACATATTGTGATGGACGCACAGCAACGTCCCGTCTTCAATTTCGGAAAACATAAGTCTAAACCCGTGAGCGAAGTGTTCAAAGTGGAACCCGCCTACTACGACTGGATGATGAAAGCGGATTTCCCTCTCTATACGAAGGAAATCATCACGCAAATCTATCACGAAGTTTCCTTAGAGAAGAAATTCTCCAGATAGCGTTTATACGAACTCCTTGCCAAAATCCACCTGTATGTCCGTGACATATTGGCGGATTTGTTGTTCCTCGGATTTTTTGCAGATAAGCAGAACATTGTCGTTTTCGGCCACGATATAGTCATCAAGTCCTTGAATGACTACTACTTTGTTGCGTTTGGGAATATTGACAATGCATTTGCCTGTGTCGTACAATTTCACATGGTTGCCGAACACGACATTCTGTTTTTCGTCTTTCTTTCGCAGATCATAAAGGGAGCTCCAGGTTCCTAAATCCGACCACCCGAAATTGGCAGCATAAACCTTTACGTTGTCTGCCTTCTCCATAATGCCATAGTCAATGGATATCTTTCTGCAAACCTGATAGATACGATTTATAAAATTCGGTTCTTCGGGGGTGTTGTATAATCCTTCGCCCTGTTTGAAGAGACTGTCAATATCTGGAAGAAATGTCTCAAAAGCTTTGTTGATGGTATCAAGAGACCACATAAAGATACCCGCATTCCATAGAAATTCACCACTGTCAAGGAAGTTCTTGGCCATTTCGAGTTCAGGTTTCTCGGTGAATGTCTTAACTGCGTACACGGAAGGATTACCGGCAAGTGGCTCATCCTCATTATATTGGATATAGCCATATCCTGTATTAGGAGTAGTTGGCTGAATGCCGATGGTGAGCAGGCACGGCGATTGTGCGGCAATGTTCATGCCGCTTTTAATAACGTCAACAAAAATATCTTCTTTCTCAATATAATGGTCGGAAGGAGCCACCACAATCACAGCATTCGGATTCTTGGCTTTGATTTTGTAATTGGCGTACGCGATGCAAGGGGCCGTGTTTCTGCGGAAGGGCTCAAGGATGATTTGCTCCTCGGAGATGTCCGGAAATTGCTCCCGAGTAAGATCGTGATAAGTTTTGTTGGTGACAATATAGATATTCTCCTTGGGGCAAATTTTTGCAAAACGGTCAAAAGTTTTCTGGATCAGCGTTCTGCCTTCGCCCAAAAGGTCCATAAACTGTTTTGGTGTAGAGGAGTTGCTCATGGGCCATATACGCGCACCCACGCCACCGGCCATAATGACACAGTAATAGTTGCTGTTCAGCATGTTGTTTTTGTTGTTAAATTTTATTTTTACGATATACGTTTTGTAGAGACGCAATGCATTGCGTCTCTACAACGGATTCGGTAATATTTTTGTCTGTAGAGACGCGCCATGGCACGTCTCTACAACGGTGATGGATTAATTCTCGTTCAACGCCTTGACGCCCGGAAGCTCCTTGCCCTCAAGGTATTCCAACATGGCACCGCCGCCGGTGCTGATATAGGAGATGTAGTTGCCGAGATCGTACTTGTTGACCGCCGCGATGGAGTCGCCGCCGCCCACGATGGAGTACGCGCCAGCCAAGGTGGTGGCCGCCACGCTCAATGCCACGGCACGGGTGCCCTCGCTGAACTTCTCCAACTCGAACACGCCCACAGGACCGTTCCACAAAATCGTCTTGGAATCCTTGATGACCTTCGCGATGTTCACGCGGCTCTTCGGACCGATATCCAGAGCTTCCCAGTTGTCGGGGATGTTGTTATCCTCAGTCACCAAGATGTTGGCGTCGTTGCTGAATTTGTCGGCGCAGACGCTATCGACACGGCAGACGAAGTTCACGCCAGAGGCCTTCACTTGGTCGAGAATTTCTTGCGCGACAGGAAGCATGTCGGGTTCATAGAGCGAGTTGCCGATGGTGAAGCCCATAGCTTTCAGGAAGGTGTAACTCAGACCGCCGCCAACCACGAGGTTATCGACCTTGGGAATGAGGTTCTTGAGGATGTTGATTTTCGTGGAGACCTTCGATCCGCCGATGATGGCCGTGAAGGGGCGCTCCTGACCGTTGAGGGTCTTCTCGAGGTTCATCACCTCGTTGTAGAGCAGGTAACCGGCGAAGGCCTTGCCCGGGAAGCAGCGGGCCACGGTGGCCGTGGAGGCGTGCTCGCGGTGCGCGGTGCCGAACGCGTCGTTCACATAGACATCGCCCAGGCGTGCCAGCGCATTGGCGAAATCGACGTCGCCCTTCTCCTCTTCCTTGTGGAAGCGCAGGTTCTCCATCAACACGATGCTGCCAGGTTTGAGGTTCTTGCAGAGTGTTTCGGCTTCGGCAGTCAACACGTCGCCGCCGAAAACAACCTCTTTGCCGAGGATTTCAGACACCGTCTTCACGATGTGGCGCAAGGAGAACTCGTCCTTCGCCTCGCCTTTCGGACGACCGAGGTGGGAGAGCAGGATGGCGGAACCGCCGTCGGCCAGAATCTTACCGATGGTCTCTTTCGTGCGCACGATGCGGGTGACATCGGTCACGTTGAACTGCTCGTCCAACGGCACGTTGTAGTCAACACGGATCAGGGCTCTTTCGCCGCTGAAATTATGATCTTGGATTGATTTCATATTGTTTGGTATTTTAAGTGAGAAAATAATTCATCGTTTTTTATCGCCTCATCGCTTCATCGTCAAACCGCCACGTCCGCTTTGATATGCGGGTGCGGGTCGTAGTTCTCTAACGTAAAATCTTCGTATTGGAAGTCGAAGATGCTCTTGACCTCGGGATTGATGCGCATCTGCGGCAGCGGGCGCGGATCACGGGAGAGCTGTAACTTGGCCTGTTCCACGTGATTGGAGTAGATGTGCGCGTCGCCGAAGGTATGCACGAAGTCCTTGGCCTTCAGCCCGCAGACCTGCGCCACCATCATCGTCAGCAGGGCGTAGGAGGCGATGTTGAAGGGCACGCCGAGGAAAACGTCCGCGCTGCGCTGATAGAGTTGGCACGAGAGCTGTCCGTCATTGGCGTAAAACTGGAACATCGTGTGGCACGGCGGCAACGCCATCTGATCGACATCCGCGGGATTCCACGCGCTCACGATGAGACGCCGCGAGTCGGGATTGCGCTTGAGCTGCTCAATCAGATTGGTGATTTGGTCAATGACACGGCCGTCGGGGGCTTCCCACGAACGCCACTGCTTTCCATAGACCGGACCGAGGTCGCCGTTTTCGTCCGCCCACTCGTCCCAAATCGTCACGTTGTGGTCGTGCAGATATTGGATGTTCGTGTCGCCACGCAAGAACCACAACAGCTCGTAGATGATGGAGCGCAGATGCAACTTCTTGGTAGTCAACAGGGGAAATCCATTCTGCAGGTCAAAGCGCATCTGGTAGCCGAAAATGCTGTATGTCCCCGTACCCGTGCGGTCGGCTTTGTAGTGACCCTCGTCGAGGATCGTGCGCATCAAGTCTAAATATTGCTTCATTGTCGGTTTTTAGTGATTGGAAAAGGGCTCAAAGGTCAAAGGTCAAAGTTCAAGGGTTAAGGGTTAAGGGTTAAGGTTTAAGCGGGGACTTCTAGACTTTCGAGTACATCCAACACGTTTTCCAAACGAGTTTCCTTGACTTTCTCGATTTGGCCTTGGTCGCAGAGGGTGGCCATCTCGGGGTCGATGGGCAGTCTATCCAACAGTTTGATGTTGAACTCTTTGGCGACTTCCTCGGCATTGCTCTTGCCGAACACGGAAATCTTCTCGCCGCACTTCGGACAGGTGATGTAGCTATAGTTCTCGATGAGACCGAGGATAGGGATGTTCATCATGCCGGCCATGTTGACGGCCTTGCTCACGATGAGGGAGACCAGCTCTTGCGGAGAGGTGATCATCAGAATACCGTCAAGGGTGATGGTCTGGAAGACGGTCAACGGCACGTCGCCGGTTCCGGGAGGCATGTCAATCAACAGGAAGTCAATATGTTCCCAGATTACTTCGGTCCAGAACTGTTTCACCATGCCAGCGACCAGCGGACCACGCCACAGCACGGGCGACTTCTCGTCGGCAATCAGCAAGTTGCTGGAAATCACCTCAATGCCGGTTTCGGTGACGGCGGGATAGACGCCTTGCTCGCTACCGCGCACCATTTCGTGGAGGTTGAACATTTTCGGGATGGAAGGACCGGTGACGTCCGCGTCGAGGATGCCCACACGGTAACCCTTGCGGCGCAATGCCACGGCCAACAACGAGGTGACGGAGCTCTTGCCCACGCCGCCTTTGCCGCTCACCACGCCGATGACTTTCTTAATATCGCTCAATGCATTCGGTTTCTCGTGCAAATCTCTGCTTCCGCAGTCTTTCTGGCTGCATTCCTGACAATTGTGATTACATTCGCTCATATTCTATCTTTCTTTTTAGGAGCTGCAAAGATACGATTTTTTTGGACGTGAGACGTAGGACGTAAGACGTGGGAAAACGGGAATCGGACCAAAAATCAACTGCCAACAAGCAAAAGCTAACAACCAATCGCCGAAAGAAATCCCTCGCAGCCCTCCTGCACGTCGTCCCAGGTAGCTTGGAAATTGCCAGTGTACCAGGGGTCGGCCACATCACGGGGGTGGTCGGTGTAGTCCATCAGCAGCGAGATTTTGTTGTCAACATCTTGTCCGACAATGCGTTGAATATTCCGCTGATTGTTTTGGTCCATAATGATGATGTGGTCGTAATAGTCGTAGTCGGCGCGGGTCATCTGGCGGGCGGTCTTGCCATCGCAGGAGATGCCGTGCGCCGCCAGCATCCTGCGGGCCGGCGGATAGACAGGGTTGCCGATCTCCTCGCGGCTCGTCGCGGCGGAGGCGATCTCGAACTGCGCGGAGAGTCCCCGCTCCGCCACCTTCTGCTTCATCACGAACTCGGCCATAGGACTGCGACAGATATTGCCGTGGCACACAAACAGGATTTTATAATTCATAATTCAAAATTCTTAATTCTGCATTCTTAATTCTTCATTCGTCTGTCGTGCCACCACAACTGCAAACTATTGAACAGATTCTGCCAGATGATGTAAAAGGCCAAGAACACGGAAGACAGCGGCTGGAGGTAGGTATTGGACATCCAGATGCCCATGGCGGTGTTTTTCTGCCCGAGGAGCTGGCCGCCCGCCACGGTGTCGCCATAACGGTGCCCGAGCCACTTGCCGAAGCCGAACTGTACGGCGCACATCACCACCGAGAAGATGGCTCCGTAGATGATAACATTCTCATTTCCACGACCTTGTAGAAAGATGTAGTGGATGGTGTTTCCCAAGGTGATGAACAGGGCGACGGCCCAGAGGTAAAACGACAGATTGCGGTATTTGCAGAGCCATTCGTTGGCTTTCGGCGCCCAGACCTGCAACGCCAGCACGAAGAAAAAGGGGAAGCCGAGCGTGGGGGTGATGCGCCTCAGAATCATCAGGAAGGAGGACCAGAAGCTCAGCTCCGGATGAACGCCGATGATGGTGAAATAGAGCGGCGCGGCGACGGACATCACCAGGTTGCAGAACATGGTGTAGGTGGTGGTCGTCATGCGGTCGGCGCCGAGCATGGAGGAGATGACCACCACCGAGGCGGCCACAGGGCATAGCGTACACATCATGAACCCTTGCGCCATGGTCTCGTTGCCCGACACGGCCCGCACCAGCAGGTATAGCCCGGCGCTGACCGTCAACTGAAAGAGTATCAGCCAGAAATGCAGCATGGAGAAACGGAGATGCCGTAAATCCACCGTAACGAAATTGAGCGTCAGAATGGTGAAGATGAACCAGGGCACCAGAAAGGAAATCTGGGCACTGGTACTATGGAATATCAGCGCTAACAGGATGGCGACGGGAAGCACATAGCTGCGATATTTCTGCATGACAGCAACTTACGGTTTTTCTTGGATGATTTATTTCGGGCGGCAAAGGTACAAAATTAGACGATGAAACGATGAAACGATGAGACGATGAAACGATGAGACGATGAGATGATGAAGCGATGAGACGATGAGATGATGAAGCGATGAGACGATGAAGCGATGAGACGATGAAAGGGAGATGAATATATGATGAATGGACAATGAATGGACAATGAATGAACGACGAATGGATGACAAATTGACGATGAAAATGTCCCGGCAGGGACAAAAGCTCGGTAGGGAAAGCGGTTCGTCTCCCTGATGAGCCCCTTCAGGGGCGAAACAAAAAAAACGAAAATGTTGTGATGGTAAAAAATGTACCTTTGCGCCATCTGGAATAATACCAAAAGGCAAACTTATGACGGAAATGAAGCATTTAATCCTGATATATTTGGCGATCATCACGATCGTGACGTTTCTGGTGTACGGCATCGACAAATGGAAGGCGCAGCACAACCGGTGGCGCATTCCCGAAAGCGTGCTTTTGGGATTGGCGGCCATTGGCGGCAGTGTCGGGGCGTGGTTGGGAATGCAGGTGTGGCGCCACAAGACCCAGCACAAGAAGTTCAAGTACGGCGTGCCGGCGATATTTGTCGCGCAGGTGGCATTGGTGATTGCCTTGTACTATAATGTGAATTCATAGTATGTGATCAGAGAACAGGTAGAAAATCAAGTTAATAGTCAATGGTCTAAGTCTAAGTTTATGAAAGCATCCGCACTTTTCAAACAATACGCCTGGCTAGTGGGCACCATCAGCCGCGCCGGGCGCATCACCCTGCGCGAAATCAACGAACGATGGCTCCGCACCGAGATGAGCGAGGGCGAAGAGTTCAGCCGTTCCACCTTCCGCCGGCACCGAGCCGAGGTGGAGGAGATGTTCGACATCATCATCGAATGCGACAACGAGAACCGCTACTACATCGACGACACCGAGATGCTCCGCGAGGACAGCGTGCAGCGCTGGATGCTGGGCTCGCTCACCGTCAGCAACATCGTCAGCGAGGCCCGCGGACTGCACGACCGCATCCTCCTCGAAAGCATCCCGAGCGAAAGCGACCACCTGCGAACCGTGGTCGATGCGATGCGCGAGAACCGCTGTCTTTCTGTCTGTTACAAGCGGTACGGCAAAGCCGAATCGAGTCAGTGGACGGTGGAACCCTACTGCATCAAGCTTTTCCGCCGCCGCTGGTACCTGCTCGGACGTTTGGAGGACGGCGGCTTCCTCACCCTCTCGTTCGACCGCGTCCAGGAAATGGCGATGACCGACAGAACGTTCGTTCTGGACAAGGATTTTGACGCGCAGAGCTATTTTTCGAACTATTACGGCATTATGCAGGGCGGGAACGAGCCGAAACAGCGGATTGTGTTGCGCGCCTTCGGGAACGAGCGTTACGCTTTGCGCGACCTGCCGCTGCACCACTCGCAGAAGGAGTTGGCTGTCGGCGATGACTATATCGATTTCGAGGTGATACTGCACCCCACCAGCGACTTTCTGGCGCAGATTCTCTCTAGGGGCCGCTGGCTGAAAGTGCTGGAGCCGGAAGACATTGCATTGAAAATCAGACGGATGCACTTGGAAGCAGCGGAGGAATAATTTTTTTTGAAAAAACATCTTTCATTGGTCCGCTTTTTGGCGCAGTCGGGTGGTAATTTTGCCGCATGAAATTAAAAGCGACAAGATTATGAAAGAGAAAAGCAAATTCTACATGGGCTGCCACTTGGCGGGCCGCAAGTATCACGAAGCAGACCTCGTTTGGGACCAGCTGCGTGTCGGGATGCCGGTGCGTTTGGAGCGCGAGGCCGACAACCGCTATGACCCCGAGGCCGTGCAGGTCATCTTCAACAACGACGGCGAGGACTTCCTCCTCGGCTACATCCCCCGTGGCGACAACCGCAGTCTCGCCCCCTTCTTCGACATGGGCCACGACGACCTCTTCGACTGCCGCATCAGCCGCATCGCCCCCGAGGAACACCCCGAGGAGCAGATCCAACTGACGGTGAGGATACGGAAAAGGGAAGAAACAGATGCTGAAATTGAAAATACCAACAATCGTTCAACACAAAAAAATCGAAGAAAATGAGTGAATCAACTATAAAAGTAGTAGGCACCGGCCGTATTCATGTGGTGCCCGATGTGACACGGTTGGAAATTAGTATTGACCGTGTGTTACAAAACTATGACGAGGCCTACGCCTGCGCAAAGGAAAACAGCTCTTGGATGGTTAAGATTTTGGAATACAACAAATTGCCTGGTACATTGGCTAAAACCATTCGGATGGACATTTCGGAACACAGTGAGGGCATCTACAAAGGTGGCCATTATGTGGGTTCGAAGAAGGAAGGGTACGACCTCAACCAGAGAATCAAAGTTGACCTTGGGATGGATAACGTATTGGTGAACAACATTGTGAAAGGTGTCGGCAAGTTTATTCAAGGAGCGCAGATCAGCATTGGATACACACAAAGAGACCCTCGTCCCACACAGCTGAAGATGTTAGAACGCGCCGTCAAGGATGCACACGACAAAGCGGAGATTATGGCAAAAGCCGCCGGATGTGAACTGGGCGAAGTGAAGGAGATAGAATATGGCGAGATGGAAGTTCACATCTATTCGGAGGCTCGTGCCATACACAATGCCGAAGAAGCTAAAGCCAGCACTGTTAACAGTCTCGACATCACCCCCGACGACCTGGCGGTCAGCGACAATGTGAATGTGGTGTGGTGGCTGAAATAACGACATGGCGGGGGAGGCCTCGAATGGCAGCATTCCTTCTACAAATGAACAAATAAAAGTGGTTGTACACTATCATTGGAAAAACCTTCCTCATATATGGTCACCATGTTGCTGTGCGCAGCTGCACCTTACATCTTCGTGGAGGTGCTTTGGGAATGGTGCGTCAAAGAGTACGGAGAAGGGAAAACGCTGTTTATCACCATAGCCATTCTGTTGCTGAAAATCCACGATATCCTCGCAGTTTCCAAAGCGTACAAAGCAGCAAAAGAGATTTCTTAAATAATCGTATCTTTGCCGCGTAAATTACTGACAAATAGACAAAGGATGATGGCGGATAATATAAATTTAATCAAACAGGAAAACGGAACTAGTAGCTGTGATAAGGACATGGAAATGCGGCTAATACAGGATTTGCTCAAACGCTATAAGGAGGCTTATCTGTCTGTC
The DNA here is from genome assembly GCA_902786595.1 of uncultured Bacteroidota bacterium. GTDB lineage: Bacteria > Bacteroidota > Bacteroidia > Bacteroidales > WCHB1-69 > F23-D06. The sequence goes on from CADADB010000020.1 coordinate 33,621, forward strand.
CCGTTAGATCACAATGGAGCCAACGAACTCTATAAGTGGCAGCTGATTACCGAATGTGAAGGGAAATCGGAATTGGATGTCATACAAAAGTTCAAGACAAAGAACATTGTGGATGTTCCGCGGGTTAATCAAGTGTTGACGGCATTGTCCAAAGACCAGCCTCAACAACTTGCCGATAATTTCGCATTGTTGATGAATGAGGATGTTCCCTTGTCGGACAGATTGTCGGACTTCAAGAGTGCCATGGCTGAGTTGTGTGGTAACAAGTTTAACATGAAAGCCAATGACGAACGCACGGCGTCTGCATTTTTGGCTTGTTGGAATCCGAACAAATATACGTTCTATAAAGACGAAATCTATCAGAATTACTGCAGCTATATTAATGAACCGACACAAAAGGCCGGGAATAAATACCCGCATTACCTGCAAATGCTCGAAACGTTGGTGCAAGCAATCCAGCAAGACGCGGAATTACTTGACAAATTTGCCACTGAAACAGATGGAATGCTGCAGAGCGATTTGTTGATTGCTCAAAACATACTCTGGCAAATGAAAGATATGATAACTAATGATGTCAAACACTATTGGCTATATGCTCCTGGTGATAATGCAACGTTTTGGGACGACTTTTATGATTTGGGGATTATGGCAATTGGCTGGGATGAAATTGGCGATTTATCGAAATATGGGAAGAAAGCCGATATTAAAAACAAAATGATAGAAGTCTATGGAGCAAAAAATGGTTCAAAAGCATATATGAATTATGTTCAATGTACATGGGACTTCGTATACGGTATGAGCATCGGAGATGTGGTTTTTGTTAAACAGGGTTTGTCTAAAATCTTGGGATACGGAATAGTAACATCAGACTATTATTTTGATGATGATCGAGAAGAATTTTGCAATGTTCGAACTGTAAATTGGAAGCAAAAAGGTGTTTGGGCTCATCCGGGACAAGCTGTACAAAAAACCTTGACAAATATTACGCAATATACAGATTATGTTGAAAAATTAAAATTGCTCTTTATGAATACCGATATTATTCAATTCAAGAATATCCTTTCTTTCAAGAAAAACATCATCCTCCAAGGCGCACCCGGCACAGGGAAAACATATAACACTGCAGCTTTGGCGTTGGCAATTTGTGGCGAGCAAATTCCTGATGATCATAGCGAAGTGATGCGTCGATACGAAAAACTCCAAAAAGAAGGTAGAATCGGCTTTGTTACTTTCCACCAATCGATGGATTATGAAGACTTTGTAGAGGGGATAAAACCGAAGACGGAAAACGGGATGGTGTCGCATGAAGTTGAGGACGGGATTTTCAAGCTTATTTCTAATAAGGCACAAACAAAACAAGGGTCGGATATTTTGGACTGTATTGATAAATACATTCATTCGATTGAAGGATATGCTAACAAGAAACTCATCCCAACAATAACGGGACGTTCCTCTTTATATGTTTGGTGGAACAAGGGGAATTCCACTTTAAGTACAAGAAGCTCCATATCATCTTCATCCAAAGATCCAGAATATTCTCCATCGCCAATTAATATTGAAAAGTTAAAGATGCAAGCAGTGGGCGAAGGAATGGAAAACAACTGGCCAACATACGCCCAAGCTATTATCAATGCGGTGAAAAATGAATACAGAAATGAATTGGAGGATAGCGATTCAACTACGCCTTACGTACTCATCATCGACGAAATCAACCGCGGCAACGTGTCGAAAATCTTCGGGGAGCTGATCACGCTGCTGGAGGCGGACAAGCGTATCGGGGGCGACCATCCGATAAGAGTCACGCTGCCTTACTCGAAAGAGTCGTTCGGGGTGCCGTCGAACTTGTACATCATAGGCACCATGAACACCACCGACCGCAGCGTGGGCAATATCGATTATGCAGTGCGCCGCAGGTTCGCGTTCGCTACATTGAAAGCAGACAGGGAATTGGTCGAGCAAAACTCTATACTAGAAGCTGTTACATTGTTTGATGCTGTGGGGTCTTTCATCAAGAAGCACCAGATTGACATGGATTTCGAGGATCTGATGGTTGGGCACAGCTATTTCTTCGCCAAAGACGAATATGAACTGGAACTAAAGTGGCAGTATGAGATTTTGCCTTTGTTGAACGAATACATCAAGGACGGTATCATCAATGCGAAACTAATTAGCACTGATATGACTATCGCTGATTTTGTCGGAGAATGGTATCCTGCGTCGGCTCAATAGCAGAGGAATATGACAGAGAACAATGGATAACAAGCCGAAAGATATTATCCTATTGCAGGAGCACCAACCTTTTGCCAATCCAAGCGGATATGGCAATGGGCTTGATTATACCAGTAAGATGGAATATCTTTATGGGCTGAATCTGAAATTTCAGGAGACGGGCTTTCTCAAAGAACCGAAATTTTTAGGAATCAACGATTGGACCGCTTCCTATTTCATCGGGGCCGCATGGCTCATTCCTGACGAACTTGCCGTGGTGGTCACACCGAAACTGCCAGACGTCGATTTCGTTCAGATGTTCTTGGCGGCTTTGGAAGTCGATACGCAAAAAGAATCGAACTATTTTGCCCAATGCTATGGCATTCAGTTCGATGAACCTCAAATCGAAACTCACGAAGAACTTAATCAACTGACACCCCTGTTGGTGTTGCATTTTATCTCCCTGTTGGAACGGTTGGTGAAGCATGGCTTGAAAAAGGACTATCTCCTTCACGAAGAGAATCTGAAAGCCAAGGTCAAAGGCCGGATTCTGTTCGGCAAGCACCTCAAGACCAATGTGTTCCAGCAACGTAGTGATCGAATATACTGCCAATATCAGGAATATACGGACGACATTCCTGAAAACCGCCTGCTGAAAAAGGCCCTGCTCTTTTCCGAACGCATCCTCGACAGATGTGATAGTCTGAAAAGACAGTCCCAATACCCTGATGTCCAGTTGCGATTGAATCGTTTGAAGGCCTCATTTAGCCATATATCTGATGATATTGAGCCGTATCAGGTGCAGAAGTTGTCATCCAATAAGTTGTTCAAAGGATATAAAGAGGCGATAAAGGTGGCAAAGATGATTCTGCGCCGTTTCGACTACTCCATTCGCGAGGCGAGTTCCGAACAACATTTCACCCCGCCGTTTTGGATTGACATGGCGCGGCTGTATGAGATGTGGGTGTGGAAACAGTTACAAAATAGCAGCATATATCCAGTATTGTTTCAAGAAGTTGGTTCATATAGAAGGCAAGTCGCCGATTTTGTCATTAAAGAAGAGAAGCTGATTCTTGATGCCAAGTACAAACCCAATTATACGAATGAAAATTGGGTTGACGTTGAAGACATCCGTGAGCTGAGTGGAAATGCACGCGATGAGCGATTGCTACCAAATTTGCCGGAGGACTATTCTCCACGTTGCATTATCATCTATCCAGGCAACACCGATGAATTGAAACCGGAATCAGATATTTTATTTGAACAACAAGGTAAGAAGATACCCCATTACCGCAACTTTTTCAAAATCAGTGTGCCGTTGCCCATTTACAACAATGAACACAAATAAAAAGGCGCTTCCTTATACCCCTTTAGTTCGTAGTGCGAGTTCCGCCCGCCAGAAGACAATGGCAAGGTGACGACTTATTCTCCGCAAAAATGCGGCGAATAAAACTTGTTTTCACCGCACCGACCCTCACCAAACCTCTCCACGATGCTCAAATGTGCGAAACTTCACAGATCTTCCGCACCAATCCCGTGATACACCAGCTCGCAAAGCATATAGCCAGTAGCAGCAGCACTTTCAGGAGCAGCGAGAACGCGGGGAAGGACACCCCAACAGAGGCTGTCTGCGTCGGTAACAGCCATTGCGGGTGCAACAGCACGAGCACGATGCCGATGGCGCCCGTGACGATGCCCGAAATGAACACGGCCACCATCATCCGACGGTAACGTCTCGTCTGCGCTTCACGATACCGTTTTGCGTATTCCGCCGCCTCCAACTTCTTGGAAAGCTTCTCCAAATATTCGTTGCGGTCGCCCATGTCCGGCTGGTACTGGGCGAAAAGGTCTTCTATGGTGGTTTTCTCTTTCATCGTTCCAAAATTTGTTTAAGTTTAACTCTCCCTCTTGAAAGCTGCTGCTTCACAGCCAATTGGGAGCCTCCCGTGATTTTCGCAATCTCCTTCACGGAGTAGCCGCTGACGTAGAACAGCAGGATGGCGCTCTTCTCCTTCAGCGGCAGCGTGCCGATAGCCTCGTACAGCTCCTGGTATTGGAAGGCATCGTCGGCACGCGGGCCGCCCGGCATCTGCTCCGCCGCGTCCAAGTCCGTCCGGCGGTTCCACCCGGACCGCTGGTGGTCGAGGAAGGTGTTGTAGGCGATCTTGAACAGCCACGTGGAGAACTTGGCCCGCTCCACGAACCGCTCCATCGCGATGTACGCCTTCACCATCGCCTCCTGCGCGATGTCCTCCGCCTCCATCCGGTCGCCCTCACACAGGGCAAGCAGGAATCTCCGCAAAGACTCCTGCTCCTCCGAAATTAAGGCTATGAATTGTTCTCGTGTCATTCGGAGATCTTTTGCTCGGCAATCCGTTTTTCTTCGGCCTCCAACTCGTTGCGGAGGACCCTCTTGCTTACAAAGTAGTAGATAAGGAACGCCAAGCCTATGGCCATTATCACGCCGCCGCAAAAGAGTCCTATCGCTTTCGAGCCAAACGAAACCATCCCCATTAGGTGGAGGACTAAGATGACCAGTCCCATAAGCGTCATCATCAGGCCGCCGTATAGATTTTCCAACAACTTTTGTTTCAATGTTTTGTTATTGGTTTCCTGCGACATGTTCAGCTTGTTCATCACCTCAACTGGGTCAAGATCCGGATTTTTCTCCAACAAGGCCATCAAAACCTCCGTCTTTTTGTCGATTTCGTGGTTTTTGCGTTTATTAATCAACCATATAACCATCAAGGGCAGCACCACGCAACAGCCGATTACTACGATGACTATCATTATGATTCCAAAAATATCTTCACTCATGACTTTAATTTTTTAAGGTTATATTTTTCCGTTAATTACCGAATCGATTCAACCATTAAACGAACGAATGGGGCAAAAGGTGACATTTGAGGCGAAAAAAATTGTACCTTTGCACCCGAAATATGAAATAGGGTAAATGAACGAGGTAAAGGTTATCGAAATCAAGAAAAGCGTCTTTGCTGAAAATGAGAAAGATGCTGATGCTCTTAGAGTTGAATTGAAAAACAAAGGGGTGTGTCTCCTCAATTTGATGTCTGCGCCCGGAAGCGGCAAGACCACCACTCTTATCCAGCTAATTAACAGAATCAAAGACAAGATTCGCGTATCCGTGATGGAAGCCGACATCGACAGCGATGTGGATGCGGTGAAAATCAAGGAGGCCACTGGCGTGCCTTCCATTCAGCTGCACACCGGCGGCATGTGCCACCTTGACGCGGAGATGACCCGCCAAGGACTCGACAACCTTGACCTCGAAAACACCGACCTCGTCATCCTCGAGAATGTCGGCAACCTGGTTTGCCCCGCCGAATTCGACACCGGCGCCACCTGCAACGCGATGATCCTTTCCGTGCCCGAGGGCGACGACAAACCCCTCAAGTACCCCCTCATGTTCACCGTCTGCGACCTCGTCATCATCAATAAGATGGACGTGGTGCCCTACTTCGATTTCGACATCGAACGCTGCAAAAAGTACATCCACCTGCGCAACCCCAAAACCCAAATCATCCCCGTTTCCGCCAAAACCGGCTACGGAATCGACAACCTTGCCGAATGGCTTCTAAAACAACTTCCTTAAGCAGCCCCGAAGGGGCAAGAGCTCGGTAGCCGTCATTACAAAAGTCACCAAACATATCGTAATATGCCTGAAATGTCAACCAAATTTGTCCCGAAACACAAAGGGGACAAGAACCCGAACCCCAAGCTTCTCAAGCTGGTTCGTCACATCACCGATCGTATCCCCGGTAAAATCAAGATGGATACTGACGCCCCTGAGTATTGGGGCCTTGCCTGCATCTTCGAAGACGAGATGGATGCCGTCACCCGTGAGGCCGCTCTGGATCTGATGCTGGATATGCTGCCCGGCAATCCTTTCCGGGTGCGCAAACATTGGACCAATGCGCAACTCCACGAGCTGAACAGCCAGAAACATTACACTCCTGACGACAAGTCCTTCGACGAACTGTTGGACCTGATGGCCCGCATGGGAGTCATGGAGTATGACTATGGCGACAAATACACCAAAGACGGGCCCGTTCCCGGTACCACCTACGAAAGGAAAGACCGTGTGTATTGGGTACCCATGTTCGTCCCTGGCAGTGCCGAATACACCAATATGAACGAGGAACTCATGAAGAAACACCCGGAACTGGGCATGTTTTTCGAACGTATGACGTTCCTGCCGCTTGAGAAGGTCACTCCGATGGTGCCTATGGGCGGTTCCGGTATCGGCATGCACGTGATTCCGGTGGAGAAAGCCATTTCCATGGAGAATCAATCCATTGATATAGAGTACATTTCATATTGGCTTAAACGCTACGAAGGCCACCTGGCGGTGGGCATCTGCTCCTGCCGTATTGGTCGCAAAGGACTGGATGAAGGCTGCGCCGACGATTACCACGATTGGTGTATCGGCGTGGGCGATATGGCGGAGTATCTGGCGGAGACGGGCCGAGGTCACTTCATCACCTACGATGAGTGCATGGCCATCTTGAAAAAAGCAGAGGATCATGGTTTTGTACACCAAATCACCAATATTGACGGTGAAGGCAAAATCTTTGCCATCTGCAACTGCAATGTGAAGATTTGCAATGCGTTGCGTACTTCGCAACTGTTTAATACCCCCAACATGAGTCGTAGTGCATACGTGGCGAAGGTGGATCCGACGAACTGCGTGGCTTGCGGTCGCTGCGTGGAATACTGTCCTGCAGGCGCTGTTCGTCTGGGACAGAAACTCTGCACCAAGCACGGCGAGCAGACCTATCCGAAACAGGAGCTGCCCGATGCCAAGAAGTGGGGACCGGAAAAGTGGGACGAGGACTACCGCGACAAGAACCGTATCAACTGCTACCCGACTGGCACGGCACCCTGCAAGACAGCTTGTCCGGCGCATATCGCGGTGCAGGGCTATCTGAAGAAGGCTGCCGAAGGCAAATATACGGAAGCGTTGGAACTCATCAAGCGCGAGAACCCGTTCCCGGCAGTGTGCGGGCGTGTCTGCAACCGTCGCTGTGAGGATGCCTGCACGCGCGGCACCATAGACCAGCCCATCGCCATCGATGCGGTCAAGAAGTTCATCGCGGAGCAGGATCTCAAAACGGAGACCCGCTTCGTGCCGGAAGTGAACATCTGTTCCAATGTGAAGGAATTCTGGGATGAGAAGATTGCCATCATTGGTGGTGGCCCTGCCGGTTTGAGCTGCGCCTACTACCTCGCCACGATGGGCTACAAGCCCACGGTGTTCGAGAAAGACGAGATCCCCGGCGGTATGCTGCAATACGGCATCCCGTCCTATAAACTCGACAAAGAAGTCATCAAAGCCGAAATCGACATCATGCGCGAAATCGGTGTGGAGATCCGCACCGGCGTGGAAGTCGGAAAAGACATTACCATACAGCAACTTAGAGATCAAGGATACAAGGGCTTCTATGTGGCTATCGGCTGCCAGGGCGGCAAACTGCCCGGCATCTCCGGTGAGAATCTGCCCGGCACCACCACGGCCATTGATTTTCTGCACAACTGCAATTGCGGCACGCAGGTCACTGGAAAGGTCGTCGTGGTCGGCGGCGGCAATGTGGCCATTGATGCGGCGCGCGTTGCTAAGCGCGGCGGTGCCGAGTCCGTCACCATGCTCTCTTTGGAGACCGAAGACATTATGCCCGCCTCCTTGGAGGAGCGCCGCGAGGCCCGCGAGGACGGCGTGGTCATCAACCCCGGTTGGGGCCCGAAAGAAGTGCTCGGCACCGACAAGGCCACCGGCATCGTCTTCAAGAAATGCACCTCCGTGTATGACAAAGATCACCGTTTTTCTCCGCAATACAATGAGGAAGAAACTATTACGCTGGATGCCGACTTGGTCATCTTCGCCATCGGTCAGACGGTCATCCCCAAGGATCTGCTCAAGGATACGAAAGTGGAATTCGTGCGCGGTGTCTATCCCGTGGCCGACAAACTGACCTACCAGACCGCCGAAGAGGACATCTTCGTGGGCGGTGACTGCTTCACCGGTCCGAAGTTCGCCATCGACGCCATCGCTGCCGGCAAGGAAGGTGCCGAATCGTTGCACCGCTATGTGCAGCACGGTCACCTCACCATCGGGCGCAACCGCCGCGACTTCATCGAGCTCGACAAGGACGACATCGTGGTGGAGAGCTACGACAACTCCTCCCGCCAGGTGGAAGGGGTGTCCGAGCAGGCCGACAAGTTCAAGGAATACACGCTCACGCTCACCGAGGAACAAGTGCGCACCGAGACGTCCCGCTGTTTGAGCTGTGGCGCGTCAGTGGTCGATGAGAACCGTTGTATCGGCTGCGGCATCTGCACCACCAAATGCGCTTTCGACGCCATCCACCTCTTCCGCGACAACCCCGACGCCAGCATCATGCGCACCTCCGAGGACAAGTTCAGCGGCATTCTGCCCTATATGTTGAAACGAGCCGCAAAGATCGTCTTTAAGAAGTAAATATGCACGAACTGGGTATCGTCTTCTATATCATCCGCGATGTGAAAAAGGTCGCTGAAGAAAACCATGTGGAGCATGTGGATTCTGTGGTCATGGACATCGGGGAGGTTTCCACGGTGGTGCCGCACCTGCTCACCGACTGCTGGCGCTGGGCCGCCGACAAAGAGGAACTGCTGAAGGGTTGCGAGCTGCAGTGCAACATCATCCCGGCCGTCACCTGGTGCGACGACTGCCACACCGAGTACGAAACAGTGAAGTTCGGCAAAACCTGCCCCCATTGCCACAGCGGAAACACCTGGCTCCTCCGCGGCAACGAAGTCGAAATCCGCGAAATCCAAGTTCCTCCTCTATAACCTTAAACCCCAACCCTTAAACCTTAACCCTTAAACCTTAAACCCTAAACCTTAAACCCTAAACGAATATGTCCTGTTTTATCATCCCCATGGCGCAGGCCATTGCCACAAGCGCCTACAGAAAAGCCAACGCGAAAGCGATTGAAAGTTCAGAACACGCACTCACGCGCAACATCCCGGCATTGGAGAAGATGCTCTGGGGCGGCACCGTGATGCTCATCGTCGATCACGTCATCAACGGCGAGCTCACCTGGCAGTACCCCTTCTTCACCGCCCTCGAGTCCGGCGGCTTCCCCGTCATGCTCCGCGAACTCCTCACCGTCGGCGTCCCCATGTCGCTGGTCCTCACTGCCGTCTGGGCCGTGTGGACTCTCGCTAAGGCACGTCGGGCAGCAACTATTGAGAAACCACTTCCTTGAGCAGCCCCGAAGGGGCAAGAGCTCGGTAGCCCCGTACAAGCGACGAAGTCGCGCAGTGCGGGACATGTTCATTGATAATTACCAATATTATAATCAAATAATAGTATTATGTTTTTCCAAGTTTATGGGGCTAACGCCCTGGCCCAATGGGGGATGCTGCTCGTCGTCCTCGTGGGTCTCATCCTGTTCAACGAGTTCGCCCGTCGCACCAAAGCCGGCGGCATCATCACCTTTTTCGTCATCCCCGTCATCCTGACGGTCTATTTCGTAGCCATCGCCATCGGAGCCCGCTCCGGAGCTGAATGGGCGGTCAACAACCAGACGCACGTCTATATGAACGGCTGGTTCCACTACGCCAAGCTCTACGCCGCGCTCACCGGCTGTATCGGCTTCATGATGATCAAATACAAATGGGGCATCGGTGCCAAACACTGGTTCAAACCGTTCCCGTTCATCATCGTGGCCATCAACATCCTCATTGCTGTGGCCTCCGACTTCGAATCCGCCATTATGGGCTGGAACAAGTGGTGGCTCTCCAGCGAGGGCGTGTGGCTCTATGGTGGCTGGCACAATGTCATGAACGGCGTCGCCGGTTTGCTCAACATCCTCTGTATGACCGCTTGGTGGAATGTGTTCCCGTCCAAGGACAAGAAAGACATGATCTGGGCCGACATGACCTGGGTCTTCATCGTGGTCTATGATATCTGGAACTTCGCCTACACCTATAACTGTCTGCCCACGCACAGCTGGTTCTGCGGTATCGCGTTGTTGCTTGCCCCGACGATTGCTGCTATTTGTTGGAACCGCGGCGGTTGGATCATGAACCGCGCCAACACGTTGGCTATCTGGTGCATGTTCGCGCAGGTGTTCCCGCTCTTCCAAGAGACCTTCAAAGACGGTTTCCAGGCCTTCAAGTGGGCTGTGCTTCCCGTGCAGTATCCCAACGGCATCGAGACCATCACGGAGATTTACGCTGCTGCCGGCGGTGAAGCTGCCGCTGTGGGCACCACCGTTGAGACTGTGGCCGGCAATCCGACCATGATGACGGTGATCAGCGCCCTTGCCCTCATTACCAATGTTGTCGCCCTGTGCTACATCATCGCCCAGGCCAAGAAGCGTCACATCAACCCGTACAAGGAAGATGTCTTCATCAACCAGAAGTACTACAAAGACGCTATGGAGCGCGCCGATCTGTCGTAATCCAAGCACGAATGCAATGAAAAAGGTCGCGGGATTATTTTCCTGCGACCTTTTTTGGTTCGATAAAAATCGGTAATTATTTTACAATGCGGCAAACGGTGACACCGCCCGGTCGAAGATGCCGTTGACATAGGCGAGAACCATGCCGTAGTTGCTGACCGGGATGCCCGCTTCGATGGCGGGGCGTAACCGTTCCTTCAACTGCTTGCGGGTGACCATGCAGCCACCGCACTGGATGACCATCGCATACTGCTGGATGTCAGGGATTTGGTTGAGACCCGACACGAAATCGAAATGCAGCTCTTTGCCCGTGAACTTGCGGATAAGACGCGGGAGTTTCACCCGCCCTATGTCCTCGCAGGAGGTGAGGTGCGTGCAGGATTCCAACATCAGGATGCGGTCGCCGTCGCGAAGGTCGCGCAATTTCGGGGTCCCTTCCAGGTAAGCACCGAATTCGCCCTTCTGGTGCGCCAACACCACGCTGAAGCCCGTCAGCGGGATGCTTTCCGGC
>CADADB010000021.1 GCA_902786595.1 uncultured Bacteroidota bacterium
CTTGATGGTGAGGTGGAGGGTGACGGTGGAGTCGCATCCGGCGGCGTTGGTGGTGTGCCACTCGTAGTCGCCGCTCTCCGTGTAGGTCTCGTCGTGCCACTCGAAGCTCTCGCAGGCGTCCACCGTGGTGTCGCTCATTGGATATGGAGGATATGACGTGTAAACGCACTGCTCATTTTCAAGTCGATATAGTTGAATCGAATCACCTGATGTGAAATATTTAAAAGTCGAAGAAAGAGTCTTATATTTTAATGATTCGTCTAAACAGCTAATGGTGACATTCTTAGAACTGTTGATGAATCCAATTGTGTTTGGATATGCAGTAAGATTGCTGGCCTCTAAACTTACGGTCGGACTTTTTCCAATAAAAAAACCACTTTTAGATTTGACGGAATAATTGTCCTCTGAATTATCTAAACGAGCAAAGGTAAAAGTTGACGATTGTATGTCTGGATTGTTTGTAGGACTGATAATATTGTTGTCAATGATTACATCGACCTTGTTATTGGTATTGCCAGTCAGATTTGAGGAATTAAGCGAACCATCTAAAGCTACGTTCTCTTGTGTGCAAACAATCAAATATTCTCCGCTCCAGTTTTCTCTGTTTTCTGTCACTTTTTTGAAAATGGTGTCAGAAGGAGTGCATTTTTTGTAAACTGCGTAAAGAGTCTCATTTGACGACAAAGGGAATGTCCCACCTTTCGGATATAATGTTGGGGGATCGATGGTGAAATCTATAATAGGGGAGGTGGACCATCCCGCAAAGGTATAATCATCTGAGTAGGGATGAGCTTCTGGCAAGTCTGAAACCTCGTGGCAACCTTCAAGGAATGTCTGTTCACAGTATCCTCGACAAAGGATTGGGTCAAAGAAGACCTTTGGTTTTGGCTTCACATTTACATGGAAAGTGTCCACTCGAAAACAACTTCCTGAAGGCGGCGTGACAGTGACATAGTAGGTGCTGGAAGCAGTGGGAGTCACGTCAATCGAAATAGAAGTGGCATCTGAAGACCAACTGTAGGAACAATCAGCACTTTCTACATGTACGTAATCTAAAAAAGCTCGGCTCTCATAAACAGTTGTTTTAGGGGAAGTTTCAATGGTGATTACGGAATTTGCGGTTGCGTTAAGAAATGATACAGAATAATCTTGATAGGCGCCAGGCCATGAAATGTAAGAATCGACGGTGAAGCTATCAACCTGTTCCTGGTCTGAACCTTTGTCAATATAAACAAAGATTTTTGTGGGCTTGGGAGATGATGGATGACCCCAACCTTTGGCACCTATTTTCACGGAGAATTCATCTGTCAGATTTAATGGTTTGGAAGCTATGCTGCCAAACACTTCTTCGTTTCCTAATTTTATCTTTCCGCCTGCTGAATAACCATGATTAACAGTCGGAAAATTTTCAATATCACCTTGATTAATTGATTGTGAACTTGGAATCTGGTCGTTGGAATAACCAGAAGCGTGTTGGTCTCCTCCATCAGTCAGCGAATCAAAATCCTCCATAAAAGGTGAGTTCCCGTTGCATTCCGCTGTCAACGTGATGCTCTCCCCCTCGCAGATGGTGTCATAATGGGCGACCCCTTCCGGTGCCAACACCGTAATTTTGAACAACGTGTCATACCGACGCCCCGTCACCGGATCGAACAACCGCAACGTGTCCGTGATGGTCGAGTCGTGTGAAACTACCGGCGCCTGGAACAAAAAGGTCGTGTCGCTATTGCTGTATGAGAAATACTGTTCGTCCATCTCACCGTTTGAATTTGGTATTATTACGGCTGCGCTGTCCACCGTGTTGCCGGCAGGGGTCCGTACGTTGTCGGCAAATTTGATTTCCCAGTCAAAAAGGTAGCCATTATAATTGTCGTTATAACCAAAATCGATAATCTCTATTTTCCAGGTTCCATTCACCGGACATCCATCCAATAGCGAAAAATCTTCATCAGGGCGATAGAATTGTGATGGTGTGAGTGAGTGAAGATTTGTTGAATCAAATGAAGTTCCATTGTTGTTTGTGTTCATGGCTCCATCTTCTTTCCTGTAGATTTTTCCATCGCCAAGAGCGTATTGATAATCGCTGATATTGTTGTAAGACCAACAGTAGTTCCATCCAGTACCTGGTAAATGCATAGATATATCACAAGGATTCTGATTGTTGTAGTCTGGTATAGGCACACCTAAATTTTTATGTTGAGGCGCACACGTTCCAGTCCATTCCCCTCCATCTGGAAGATCATTACAAGTTGACATCCACTCTCCGTGTTGGTACAAAATGTTCATAGCATTACCTGAGGGACAACGCAACTTGATATTAAGTTTGCCGACAAACTCATATTCAATATTTAATCTCACATATTTTATATCATTGTTGTTATGGATGGTGTCTCGATATCCAGAAAAGGTTATAGGAGAGGAGTAAACACAACTATTTCCATCGCATGGATAGCCGTCGGGTATGAATAGTGTATCCGCCTTTGTCACAGTCGTGTCTTGAGGAGCAATCACAATGGTGTTGCTTGAGTCGTATCCGATGGAGAAAGGCAAAGTCTGCCCTGCACATACGGTATCTGGAAATTTCCATGCAGAGAAAATTGGGTGCGAGTTGTCGGTGCAGTCCTGATAACTCTGCCCATAGCCCCATACGGCCATGAACAAACACAGAACCACCAGGACTGGGGTCTGGACAATTTGATGAAGAGTATGTTTGTTGTATCTCATTGAAAGCAAATTTCTTACGTCAATACAAAGAGTGCTTGGTTTCCAAGCGGCATAAAAATGCAAAAATACATTTTTTGCAGCACATAATAGTATTAAATATTTAGTATTGTCTTGACTCTTGTTATACATTGTTTTTTTTGTTTTCGTCCATCTATATGTTTTGTAAAAAAGCAAGGTGCAAAAATAACAAAAAATTTAATACGTAATAGCTGTATATTAATAATATGAACAAAAAAAGAGATGCAATGTTTAGCATCTCTACTCAATATCCATAAAAAATGAATGTACAACAGCTCAAACTGTCATACATTCATCATCCTTAATTATGCATTATGCATTATGAATTAAGAATTCATCCTCCGGTCAAGCTCCTGCGCGATGTATGAGGCCACATCGTCGGCGTAGGTGTTTGCACCGAAACCGGCATCGTAACCCAACTCCTTGGCTAACTCGTGCGTGATACGAGGTCCGCCGCACACCACAATCAGCTTGTCGCGCAAGCCCTCGGCCTCCAACATCTCGATCAACTCGGTGAGGTTCTGGATGTGCACGTCTTTCTGCGTCACCGTCTGCGACACCAACAAAGCGTCGGCGTGCAGCTCCACGGCCTTGGCAATGAATTCCTCGTTCGGCACCTGACTGCCCATGTTCAACGCATCGAACATGTCGTAACGCTCAATGCCGTAGTGACCTGCATAGCCCTTCATGTTCATGATGGCGTCGATGCCCACCGTGTGCGCGTCCGTACCCGTGCTGGCACCCACCACCACGATCTTCCGTCCGATGTGTTCGCGGATGAAGTCGTCCGTCTCCGGCATCGACCACACCGTGGATTCCACCTTCGGCACGTGGATGGTCGTGTAATCCACCGTGTGCGTGCAGGCACCGTAGCAGTTTACAAACGTGAAGCCGTCTGTGAGCTCTTTGAAATAAACGACTTGAGGGTTGTCAAAACCCATCTTTTTCATCAATTGTTTTGCGGCCTCCACGGCTTCGTCACCGCAAGGCACCGGCAAGGTGAAACTCAATTGCGTCTTGCCGTCGTTCATCGTGTCGCCGTAAGGCTTCACCTTGGTTAAATCTAAGGTCTGATCAAAGTCCTTTTGATCCATTGAATATAATCCACCGCTCATAGTTTCGTTATTTTAATTGTTTGTTTTTAACTATTTGATAATTTGTATGTTTATGGGGCTGTTGTTAGAAGACTTGAGACTTAAGACTTGAGACTTTGGGGTTTTACGATTGTCCCTGATAATTTGTTGTTTCGTCCTTTGTTTTTTAACACATTGCTTATCGTATAATTTATCTTGTTATCTTACATCTTATCATCTCACGTCCCACGTCTTACGTCTTACGTCCAACGTCTCACGTCCTACGTCTTAGCTCTTCACTCCTACGAAGTAGTCCTCCTTGTCGTCGAAGAGCACGTTAAACGAGGTCATGCTGCCGTAGATCCGGGAGATGTACTGCTGGAGGTTGACTTTCTCCTCGTCGGTGAGCGAACTGCTGCTGTTGATGTTCTGTTCGAGCACACGCAGACGGTCGCGCATCATGACGATTTTGTGGAAGAAGGTCTCCACAGGAATCTCCTTGGGAGCCAGATCCTTGTTGGCGGGCTGCAGAATCATCGTGCCACCCTGCCATTTCTTGCCTAACTCGGCCTTGTATTCGATGCCGTTGTATTGGGTCAGAATCTGGGTCAGCACCTGCTTGAACTCGCGGATGTTGAGCTTCGGGGTGTCATCCTCCACATCGTTGGCCTCGACCACCTCCAACTCTATGGCCGCCTTGGAGAACTCCAACTCGCCGCCGCGCACGAAGATGATCTTGTACGTCAACGCATTGTTCTGGCTGATGATGCCCTCACCGTACTTCTCGTGACTGACGCGGGTTCCTACCGGGAGGTTGTCTATGTCGTAGTTTGTATCCATTTCACTAATATGCAAAAATATAGGTTTTTCGTTAGAAGACTTGAGACTTAAGACTTGAGACTTGAGACTTGAGACTTTGGGGGTTTTACGATTGTTCCTGATAATTTGTTGTTTCGTTCTTCGTTTTATAATTCATTTTATATCGTATATTATTTTATCATCTCACGTCCTACCACCGTTCCTTCATCATCTTCACGAACGGGTTGAAGTAGTTGTCGCCTTTGGTGACCACGCCGGCGAGACCCTTGCCGCCGTCTTTCGGACGTTTCACGTCGCCGAAGATACCTTTCTCCAAAGCGGAGAAGAGACCTTCCTGGACGATCTGCTGCAACAGCTCGATGGCGTTGTTGAGGACGGTCTTGGCGCGCTCGCGGCAGATACCGCCTTCACGGAATTCCATCTCCTCACCGATGCTGCGCATATCGTTGAAGATGTAGCGGGCATTCTCGATGGAGAGGTAACGGTCGCTCATGAAGGGCGTGTGGATGGCCTCGGTGGGCATACCCAACAGCTGGATACCCTGGTGCGTCCAGATACCGATGATGTTGAAGAGCGCGTCCTGGATGTGTCCGCGGAAGATGTTGCCCGTCATGAACTTGGTCGGGGGCATGTACTTCAGCGTGGCCTTCGGGAAGATCTCGCGGGTCATCTGCGCCTGCGCGAGCTCCAACAGGAAGCCGTTTTCCAAGCCCGGATCCATCTCGAAGGCGTGACCCAAGCCCATCTGCTCCTCGGGCAAACCGGCTAACAATGCCAATTGCTCGTTGATAAGGTCTGAGGCGAGCACGGTGTGGGCGGCCTCCACGGCATCGGCGGTGGTGAGGTAGTTGTCCTCGCCAGTGTTGATGATGACGCCGGCATAACCGTTGATGATACGGGAGAAATACTGGTCAATAAGGGTTCTCTGCGGGTTGATGTCGCGGAAAAGAATGCCGTAGAGGGCGTCGTTGAGCATCACGTCGAGACGTTCCAAAGCACCCATGGCCGCGATTTCCGGCATACAAAGTCCTGAACAGTAGTTACATAAGCGGATGTAACGGCCTTGCTCTTCGCCCACTTCGTCAAGGGCCTTACGCATGATGCGGAAGTTCTCCTGCGTGGCGAACGTGCCGCCGAAGCCCTCGGTGGTCGCGCCGTAAGGCACATAGTCGAGCAAACTCTGACCCGTGGTGCGGATCACGGCGATGACGTCCGCGCCCTGGCGTGCACCCGCCTGCGCTTGGACGACATCCTCGTAGATGTTGCCCGTGGCGACGATAATGTAGAGGTACGGTTTCGGACCCTCGCCGATGGTGTTCAGATATTCGTTACGTTTGGCCACGTTGCCCTTGATACGGGTGAGGCACTGTTCGATGTACGGCTGAACCGCCTTCTGGATGTCAGCCAGCGGATGCAACGGCAACGCGGTGACGTTCAGTTGGTTGTTGGTGATGCGCTCGGCAATCTCCTGCGGGTTCGCGCCTGTCTCCAAGATGGCGTTGCCCATGAAGTAAAGCACGCCCTGACTGAGCACGCCGGCCTCCAAGAGCGCATCCACGACTCGGTTGGGAAGCGGCACGCCGTTCTCATCGACTCCGTCAATGCCGATCAGTCGGCAGAGCGTGCGCTCCACCGTAACAGTCGTGTAACCATCGACAAACTCCTGAACCTGGTCCGCAATCTGCTTCGCCAACTGCTTCGCAGCAGCCACCTGGGTGAAATCCAGTCCAAGTTTTGATTTTTCTGCCATATTTTTACCTTTTATATTAATGTAATTCTTTATGTTTTATATTTAAGTCTCAAATCGGCAAAAATACAAAAAATACGGATATGCGGCAACAACATTGAAAATGTAGAGACGCATCGCGCGCCTCTCTACAACGAAACGGAATCCATACATGCCCGTAGGGGCGAATAATTATTCGCCCCTCTGCAGAGACGTGCCATGGCGCGTCTCTACTGCCACCCGAATGCCAAAATGTCAGTGGTTTTCTCCTTGAGAATCACTGGCATTATTTTTTGGCACAATTGTTGCTAAGGAATGTCGCGTCCCGAAAAAAGGACAGTGTAAAATCAACGAATTAGTAACAATAAAAATTATAAAACAATGGGTAAAATAATCGGAATAGACTTAGGAACAACCAATTCATGTGTTGCGGTGATGGAAGGCAGCGAGCCTGTCGTCATCCCCAACAGCGAAGGCAGAAGAACAACGCCTTCTATCGTGGCATTCGTGGGCGACAACGAGCGTAAGGTCGGTGACCCCGCCAAACGTCAGGCCATCACGAACCCCACCAAAACCATCTTCTCCATCAAGAGATTCATGGGCGAGACGTACGACCGCGTGACCAGCGAGGTGAGCCGCGTGCCCTACATCGTGGAACGCTCCTCCAACAACATGCCGAAAGTGAAGATCGACGACCGTTCTTACACGGCACAGGAGATCTCCGCCATGATTCTGCAAAAGATGAAGAAAACGGCTGAGGATTACCTCGGCCAGGAAGTGACGGAAGCCGTCATCACGGTGCCCGCCTACTTCAGCGACTCCCAACGTCAGGCCACCAAGGAGGCCGGTGAGATTGCGGGTCTGAACGTGAAACGTATCATCAACGAGCCCACCGCAGCCGCTTTGGCTTACGGTTTGGACAAGAAGAAAGCCGACTCCAAAGTGGCCGTGTTCGACCTCGGTGGCGGTACCTTCGATATCTCCATCCTCGAGTTGGGTGACGGCGTCTTCGAAGTGAAATCCACCAACGGCGACACGCACCTCGGTGGCGACGACTTCGACCACAAGATCATCGACTGGCTGGCCAGCGAGTTCATGAAAGACTACAACGTGGATCTGCGTAAGGATGCCATGGCTTTGCAGCGTCTGAAAGAGGCGGCAGAGAAGGCCAAGATCGAGCTCTCCAGCTCCAACTCCACGGAAATCAACCTGCCGTACATCATGCCGATCGACGGTGTTCCGCAACACTTGGTGCGCACATTAACCCGTGCCCAGTTCGAGCAACTCTGCGACGACCTGATTCGCAAGACCATCGAACCGTGTAAAAAAGCTTTGGCCGATGCCGGCTACAAGACCTCTGATATTGACGAGGTCATCCTCGTGGGTGGCTCTACCCGTATCCCCGCCATCCAGAAGGTGGTGGAAGACTTCTTCGGCAAGGTGCCTTCCAAAGGCGTGAACCCCGACGAAGTGGTGGCTATCGGTGCCTGCATCCAAGGCGGTGTGTTGAGCGGCGATGTAAAAGACATTCTGTTGCTTGATGTTACCCCGCTGTCACTCGGTTTGGAGACCCTCGGCGGCGTGATGACCAAACTCATCGATGCCAACACGACCATCCCGACCAAGAAGTCGCAGGTGTTCACCACCGCGGCCGATAACCAGACCTCCGTGGAGATCCACGTGCTGCAAGGCGAGCGTCCCATGGCGGCTCAGAACAAGAGCATTGGTCGTTTCCACTTGGACGGCATTCCGGCGGCTATGCGTGGCATCCCGCAAATCGAGGTCACCTTCGACATCGACTCCAACGGTATCCTGAACGTGACGGCTCATGACAAGGCCTCCGGCAAGGAGCAGAAGATCCGTATCGAAGCATCCTCCGGTTTGAGCGACGATGAAATCAAGCGCATGAAAGCCGAGGCCGAGGCCAACGCTGACGCCGACAAGAAGGCCAAGGAGGAAATCGACAAGCTGAACAACGCTGACTCGTTGGTGTTCAACACCGAGAAGCAGCTCAAGGAGTTCGGCGACAAGATTCCCGCCGACGACAAGGCCAAGATCGAAGCTGCGGCTGCGAAACTGAAGACCGCGCACGACAACAAGGATTTCAGCGGCATTGATACTGCCATGGCTGAGCTGCAATCCGCTTGGAACGAGGCCTCACAGAAGATGTACGCTCAAGGCGGCGGCGCGCAACAGCAACCCGGCGCTGACTTCAACGGCGGCTTCAACCAACAGGCCGGTCCGCAAGGCCCGCAGGGCGGCAACGGCGGCAACGACCAAGAGGTGCAAGATGTTGACTTTGAAGAGGTTAAGTAACGATATTGTTTGTCGGTAGGGGCGAATCATTATTCGCCCCTACACAAACCCCCAAACGGGTGCTGATGATGAATCGGCACCCGTTTTTCTTTTTTTAAACAATGTCATCCAAGGTGTATGTATTTTGACTATTTTTGCCGTTGCATATATAAAGAACGTAATTGTTCATCAATTAAGATGTTATGGATAAAAAAGGATTGTTGATTCCTGTAGTGGAGGAATTTTACTCGTTGCAAGGAGAAGGTTACCATACGGGTAAGGCGGCTTATTTCGTGCGCGTGGGCGGTTGCGAGGTGGGTTGCTCTTTCTGTGACGAGATGCGGGCGTGGAATGCTGAAAAGTACCCGAAGGTGGCGGTAGATGACATTGTAGAACGAGCGGCACAGAAGCCCTCAAGGGCAGTGGTCGTCACCGGCGGCGAACCCATGCTCTATAATATGGATTATCTCTGCAAAAGGATGCACGAACACGGAATCAAGTGCTTCTTGGAAACTTCTGGCTCCGAACCGCTCAGTGGCGACTGGGACTGGATTTGTCTCTCCCCGAAATACGGAGCGAGTCCAAAAGCGGAGTTTCTCTCCCGCGCTGATGAACTCAAAGTGGTCATCGGCAGCGAGGAGGATTTCGCGTGGGCAGAGGAAAACGCCAAAAAAGTCTCCAAAAACTGCCTTCTTTTCCTCCAACCCGACTGGAACCGCTGCAACGCCATCATCGGCCGCCTCGTGAACTACGTCCTCGAACACCCCAAATGGCGCGTCTCCCTGCAAACCCATAAGTATATGCAAATACTTTAACCTTCTAACCCTCTAACCTATAAACTATAACCCAGCTTCAATAACCCATAACCTATAACCCATAACCATTACCAAATGCGTGACGAACACGAAATGAACTTAAAGGAGCTGATTGGCCGGTTCGTGAGCCAGTCTGGAAAGCAACATCTGATGGATAAGCAGTTGCTGTTTGATCGTTGGCCGGAGTATGTCGGAGACATCTGTGCCCAGCTTTCAAAATGCGAGGACCTCCGCAATGGGGTTCTTTATGTGCGGGTGCAGAATGCCGCACTTCGCTTCGAACTTTTTGGACACAAATCCCAGATATTGAAGAAGATGCAATCCGATTTCGGCACATTAGTCCAAGACATCATTTTCAGGAATTAGACCTGTAAGGGTCATATTACAACCTTCGTATAATCTTTTTCGCGTTAATCACATACCTACGGGCTTCTTCATAGGTGTTTAAAATACCAAGGGCTGGCACAACAAGTACCAGCCCTTTATTATTCACCAAATCAAGTTGATTGTAAGATGTTTTCTTGTTTAGACAAGAACTATGCCTCTACACTGTCGCGTTGGAACACCAACGGGAAGGTGATAGTGGTGTCTTCGTCCTCGGCGTTGGCGAACTGCAGGTTGATGGTGATGGTGTCGTCGTTGTCGTTGTAGGTGAAGACAATTTGATAGTCAATGGGATTGCCGTTCTCGTCATTACCGACGGCCGTCAGGGTGCCGGTGTGGGTGGCGCCATTATAGACATAGGCGAGATCCATTTGCTCGATTTCTTCTGACGTGTATTCGCCGGCTAATTCAGCCACGTTGATGACACTGATGTTGTCGCCAAAGGTGATGTGGGCATATTCGTTGTCGAAGTTGAGGTGGAAAATCATGTTGGCATCAAAACCATCGGGGAATTGGCAACCATAGTCGCTGAGACTCATGCCAGTCATGGCTTGGAGCAGGTCTTCGAGAGGCAGGGTAGCTGTCCAGTCGGTGCCGATGAGGTCGGAAGTGACCGTCACTTTGGGGGTGTTCGCAGGGTTTTCACCATTTCCACCAGGGACGATGGGGTCTTTCTGACAAGATGCCATGCAGAGGGTGATGGCGATGAATGCGATTGCAAAAATGTTTTTCTTCATACTGTTTGAATTTTAATTTTGATTGTTAAATAATTTTGATTATTAAATTTGATTTTTAAGCTTTCTTGCTTGTTTCAACTATAAAAACGTAAACTTTGATTGAAAAACTACAGCCGTGGAATTTTTTTTTATTCTCTGTCGAATTGCAGCTGGTAGAGGAGGTCTCCTTCTTCGGTGCCGAGTTCAGCGCGGGAGATAATCATGGTGTTATCCGTAATCCAGTTCACATTCCAGCAACCGCCGTTCGGCAGGAGCTCACAACATAGTTCGCCCTCGTTGTCGAGTGTCCAGGTGGAATTGTCTGTGGCCGTGGTGCCGTCCATTCCGGTGAAAGTCAGTGTCAAGGTGCCGTCGTTATAGAAGGTGTAGTGCATAGAGCCACCGCCATCTTCAGGCACGAAGAGATCACTGCCCGTGAAACTGCCGTTCTGGTCAATGTGGTTAACCACCGAGCAAATGAAATGCCATGTGCCAATGATGTCCACCGATGTGCTCGCGGGTGGTGCGGAAGCGTATGCCATACCTTGCCACGTGCCGTTGTTATATGTGACCACCACGGTAAGTCCTTCTTTCTCCCTCTCTTTCATCCAGGCCTTCATTTCATCGCGATTGGAGGTGGTGAATGTTTTTGCCGCCTTGGTGCCGCCCGCCTCCTTGTTTTGGTGGTATGTGATCTGGTTCATGTTGTAAAAGGTCACCGTCTGGCCGTTCTGCGCCTGGGTGCAGAGCACATCCAGCAAGGCATCCCATTCGCCTTCGGTATCCAGGTTTTGGCGATTTTCGGTTTGTCCCACCGTGTAAACGATGACACGCTCCTTGGGGTCATTGTTGCCTTCATTGCCCCCAGGAGTGGGCTGTCTTTCACATGCTGTGAAGATGAGTGCCAATACCGCTGCTAATGCGGTGAATCTCAGTGTTTTTTTCATATTCGAATTGCTATTTTTCTTGTTTCATATTATTCAGTTGATAATCGAGAAGAGCATCATATTGTGCCTCGGTGGTGATGCGGTAAAGGGCCACTGTGCGGCGTGCGTGGGAGGCCACCACCCGCAATACGGGGGCTCCGGTCCACTTCACGCGTCGCGCAGGGTTTTTGCTGTCCCCCAGCCAACTCACCGAACCATTTTCACCTTTGATGTTCAACTCCATGGCTAATTGTTGCCATGCTGCCTCGTCATCAGCGACGATGAGTACTACATCCACCCGTTCGCTTTCGTTGAGCTTGAATCCGCTCACTTGCGCCACGGTGAGTTCCTGTCGCGAGGCATAGCGCTTGTACAGCTCGCTTTGCGACATTGCTGCTATCGGAAGCAGCATCATGAGTATGATTAATAGTCTTTTCATTATTCCATCAACATTTCTGCGGCCAAGGTGGCCCATTGCGCATCAGCGGTGCCGACGCGGTTACAATATACTTTCTCGTAAGTTCGGATTTGGCGTTGCTGTATGGTAAACAGCGACACGGCCACAGCCAGCACGACCACCAAAGAGGTCACCACGGTGGCGATGCGGTTCTGCTTCCTTCGCCAAGCGGGGTATTCCTTTGCTAGCAATTGGCTATAGTTTTCGGCCTCAGCCCGTTGCCATAATTCGTCAAATTGATTTTCTGTCATATATCCATTGATTTTCTTAATTTTTCCTTGATTCTCACTAGTCTCACGCCTACATTCTTCTCTGTCATTCCTACTCGTTCGCCGATCTCTTTGTAATCGTAACCTTCTAACTGCAAGCGCACGATGGATCGGTCAGGTTCGTCCAACAAGGCAATCCTTTCGTGCAGCTCGCGGAGCAGGGTGCGGTCTTCGTCGGCAATCTCATATCCCTCCGGTAACGACTCAGTCTCTTTCTCCCGTCGCAAACAGTCGATGATTTTGTTTCGTCCGATTTTCCAAATCAACGCTGTCTGTGACACTGCGGAAAGTGAGAGCAACCGTTCGCGGTCGCGCCACAATGCCAAAGTGGTCTCCTGCAACAGGTCATCCACTTCAACCCCCCGACGGCTGTAATGTCGGCAGAGCGAGAAGAGCAACCCCCTATGGCGGTGGAGCATGGCTTCGAAAGGATCCTGTGGTCTCACAATCATAATAACGTAAAAATGAAGCCAAATACTACAGCAGGGTGAAAAAAAATTTTACTTTTGCCGACATAAATTCCTATCACAATGAGATCCTTTGGAAGCGACAACCATTCGGGAGTGCATCCCGCTATATTAGAGGCCATTGCGGCTTGCAACGGCAATCACGAGATCGCATACGGCGACGACACTTACACCGCCCGTGTTCGGGAGATTTTCAAGGAGCAGTTCGGTCCAAGAGCTGAGGTTTTCCCCGTGTTTAACGGTACGGGCGCCAACGTGGTAGCCCAGCGCGCTTGCGTGCGACCCTTCAACAGCATCCTCTGCGCCGAAACCGCCCACATCGCCGTCGATGAATGCGGCGCGCCTGCCTTCATGACTGGCGCCTCATTGGTGACGATCTCCACGCCCGACGGCAAGCTGACACCGGAGCTCATCCGCCCGCACCTCACCAACTGGGGCTTCGAACACCACTCGCAGCCCAAGTCCGTCTATATTTCGCAGTGCTCGGAACTCGGCACGGTCTATTCTTGCGAGGAGATTCGCGCCATCGCTGACCTCATCCACCCGCACGGCATGTACCTGCATGTGGATGGCGCGCGTATTGCCAACGCAACGGTAAAGCTCGGCAAGACGTTCAAGGAGATGACCACCGACTGCGGCGTTGATGTCGTCAGCTTCGGAGGCACCAAGAACGGGATGCTGATGGGCGAGTCGGTGGTTGTTCTGAACCCCGAACTGGTGCCCGAGCTCAAGTACCACCGCAAGCAGTGCGCCCAGCTCAGCTCCAAGATGCGGTACCTCAGCGCCCAATTCATCGCCTACTTCGAAAACGAGCTGTGGAAGAAGAACGCCACGCACGCCAACGCGCAGGCACAAAAGCTCCGTCAGCGCATTATTGACATTCTCGGCGATGTTTTCACCCAACGCACCGACTGCAACATCCTGCTGCTCAAGCTCCCGCGCCCCGTCGCCGACCGACTTGCGAAGACCACCTTCTTCTACTACTGGAACGAGCCCGAGGACGAAATCCGTCTTGTGACTTCGTGGGACACTACCGACGAGGACATCGAGAGCGTGGTTAAGGCGTTATCTTAATGGCAATTGTGTTGGTCGTATCCCTTTGCATTTACAGCATCACAGATGAAAAACGAAAAAAAATCAGCTTGACTGCAACCATTCGTCTTTTTTGCGTCATATCTTCAGACAAATCCTTTTCCCAGTGATGTCAATCGGACTTCGCATCACCACCGGGAAAGTGTAAATTATCTGAGATAGAAGTTCCGACAAAAAAAAACTAAAAAATGAAAAAAGTTCTGTTTTTAACAATCTTGTTGACAACCTGTATTTCGACTTTTGCGCAAACAGTGTCATTGACTTTCTCCGGCAAGGATGAGTCGAATCGCTATGTGCGTATAGACAGCGTTATTGTGGAAAACCTCACAAAAGGCTGGCAAGAGGTGTTGGTCTATCCTGACACGACTTTAACGATGACTGTTTCCAGCGGCGATGGCATAGCCATATTGGATGCTCCCCTGACATTGTCGCCAAACAATCCGAACCCGTTTGACGGCACCACATTCGTGAATGTCAACTTGTCCGAATCGGACAATTTAGGGGTGGAGATCACGGATATTGCCGGACGTGTCCTGTTATCGGAACAGTACAAGTCCGTACAGCCCGGTTCCCATCTTCTACGTATCACTCTCGCAAAATCTGGGGTTTACCTCTTGAGGGCACGCATCAAAGGCCAGACAGCAGCTGTGAAAATGATAAACCGCAGCGATGGCGGCGAGAACACGATTGCCTTTTCAGACAAAGGCGGCTTCCCTTATGCCACCCTCCAAGAAAAAACAGGATTGAAAGGTGTCTCCAACAAGCCGTTCAACATCGGCGATGAGATGAAATTTCTCGCCTATGCCACCATCTACGGAATGGGGCTGCAAAGCGGTCCAATCGTCCAAAATCAGGATGCCTCCCAAGATTTCCTTTTCACCTTCGTCTCCGGAATCCCGGCAGGCGATGGTTTGCCGTGCTCTTCCGAGGCCTCGGTGAGTGATTATGACGGGAATGTCTATAACACCGTTCAAATCGGGCAGCAGTGCTGGCTGAAAGAGAATCTGAAGACCACGCACTTCAGCGATGGGACGGCTATCTCGCAAGGATCAACCTCCGTAAGCAGCACCTCGGCCCTGTATTATGATAATCAGTCATTAGGGCATTTATACAACTGGCCTGCTACGGTGCGCGGTGGAGCTGACACCTTGTCCGGCTACGTTCAAGGAGTGTGCCCGACTGGATGGCATGTCCCGAGTTATGGCGAATGGAATGCGCTTATTTCCTATGTAAAAACCCAACCCGCCTATTATTGCGACAGTGACAGCAACAATATTGCCAAGGCATTGGCCAGTACCAACTATTGGAACACAACCACAAACTCTTGCGCGGTAGGCAACAACCCGGAGTCAAACAATGCGACCGGGTTTTCAGCCCGTCCCGCAGGAGCTTTTGTCTATCAGATAGTTTATCTATGGAACCAAACAAGCTTTTGGAGTTCAACGGAACACGAGGACGAGTCCATGGCCAGGCGCATAGGTATTTCGTATTACGTTCCCAATATATCATTAAGCGCGTTTGACAAATGGGCTGGTTTCAGTGTCCGCTGTCTCAAAGATTAGCACAGCATTTCCTGCTGCATATTGCTTAAAATTGTATTTTTGCCGCGTCCATATAGGAATGCGGAATGATAAAACGAGTAGCCACAACCTTATTATCTCTCGCCTTCGCGCTCTGCCTCCACGCGCAGCGCGACTCCTTAGCGTTCGTGAACGGCAACTGGAGAATCGACACCTTGGACGGAATGATGCTGAAACAGTGCCGGTTCGATGGACAGCAGCTGTTCGCCTCGAATCAGCAG
Organism: uncultured Bacteroidota bacterium; assembly: GCA_902786595.1. Taxonomy (GTDB): domain Bacteria; phylum Bacteroidota; class Bacteroidia; order Bacteroidales; family WCHB1-69; genus F23-D06. The sequence continues at coordinate 15,583 of CADADB010000021.1, forward strand.
ATCTTTGTGCTGGAGATTCCTGATACAGTGCGCTATAAGTTGGCGTTCGCGCACGAGCCGCGCCGCACGAAGACCTCCGAAATGGCACGTAAGCATGGTGCAGTGGCGGCAGTGAATGGCTCCTTCTTCGATATGGACAAACATTTTCCGGTCTGCTACCTGCGTATCGACAGCGTGGAACTTGGGGAGAACACCCCCGGCAAGGACACCGTGAACCGCAAATACTACCAATACGGCACGCTTTGTCTTAACCACGACAGCGTTCTCATTCTCAAAACCGGTTCTTCGAGACATTGGGAGGAGGGTTTACCTTATCCGGATATTATGACTGCCGGTCCGCTGTTGATTTGGCACGACACGTTGCAGTACATGCGCGATGACCGTACTTTCGTCACAAATCGTCATAACCGCACGGCCGTGGGCATCCGCGAGGATGGCACGGTATTGCTGTTCGTGGCGGACGGTAGGGCGAAAGAAGCTGAAGGATTGTCACTTACGGAGTTGCAACAATTGTTGCGTTGGCTTGGTTGCCGTGATGCCCTCAACCTTGATGGTGGTGGCTCCACCACGATATGGCTGGATTTCAATGACTTCCAAGGTGTTGTCAACTGTCCTTCCGACAACGGCCGCTTCGATCATGAAGGCGAACGCGGCGTGTCGAACGCAGTGCTGATAATTAAGAATGCAGAATTAAGAATGCAGAATTAAGAATGTCGAATGTTGCATTTAGCCAATAGCTAATAGCCAAAAGCTAAAAGCAAAAAACAAAATCAACGTGCAATGTCAAATTTATTTTTGTACTTTTGCACCATCATAAATGTTTAACCAAAATCTAAAACTATGGACATTGTTAGCATTATCCTTTACTTGCTCTTCGGTGCAGTGGCTGGCTGGTTAGCTGGCAAACTGATGAAAGGCGGCGGCTTCGGGCTGATAGTCAACATCATCGTCGGTATTATCGGCGGATTCATCGGCGGATGGCTCATGAGTCTTGTCGGAATCCAGAAGGCCGGACTCCTTTGGGAGCTCATCGTTGCCGTCATCGGCGCATGTGTGCTGCTCTTTGTGATTTCCTTGTTCAAGAAGAAGTAAGGACCTCACCCTTGACATGGCTGTAGAGACGTTTCATGAAACGTCTCTACATTTGATCTGCGAGGAACCGCATCACCTCTATGATTTGCGGTTCCTCGTATTTTTTTGACAGTTCAGACAATATTTCTTTCTGTGTTTTGCCTTGCTGTTGCAAATTTTTTATCTCTCTGGAAATCAGCTTAAAATCGGTATTGCGTACGCGATGGATTTGATTTCTTCTGCAAACGTCGCATTCACCGCATGGGGTACTGTCCCATTCCCCGAAATACTGCAATAACAACTGACTGCGGCATACGTTGTCGGTTTTTACGTAATTTTCCACTGCTGCCAACCGCTCTTCCGCTTTCTCCTTCCGAAAGTCATAGATTTTTTTGTCGAAATAGAGATATTTCTCGTCAATTCTATCTTTCAAAAAGACGATTAACGGGATATTGCTCTGTGGCTGGTAGGAGAGAATTTTCTCGCTTCGCAACGCTTTAAGCTGCTCTATTACAGATTTTTCGGATGTTTCCAAACGGGAGGCCAACAGCTGCTCGTCAATGTTGACGAATTGGGAGAATACGCCGGTATAGGAACGCAGAATTGTGGTGATCAGTGGTTCGTACTCGGGTTTTTCTTTTTGAAATTTCAGCAATTGGTCGCCGGTAAGCCGGAACTGTAATTCGGACTTTTCGCGCAGGTGTTCGGATACGAGGATGGCGCCGATGTTGTTGAGCAGTTTCAACGCGCTAAAGTACTGTGTGGCGTTCATCTTTACAGCGCGGGCATGCTCTTCCATGGAGAATGGGAAGACCTTGTTCTGGCCTGTGCCGATTTCGATATGGTGTGACTGGCAAAGTTCGCGATAAACCTCTCGCACGCGGTCAAGTTCGGGGAAGGTGAAGGTGAAATTGCGCTTGAGCTGGGCCACGTCGTAGTTATCGTACAGCAGGATAGCCACGGCGGGCTTTTCGTCGCGGCCGGCACGCCCCGCTTCTTGGAAGTAGGCCTCTAAGGTGTCGGGCAAGTCGATGTGTACCACGAACCGCACGTCCGGTTTGTCGATGCCCATGCCGAAAGCATTGGTGGAAACCATCACGCGGGTTTCGCCCTTCATCCAGCTCTGCTGCTTGCGGTCTCGCTCGCGAGGTTCCAATCCGGCATGGTAATAGTCGGCGGAGATGCCGTTATTGCGTAGGAAATCAGCTGTTTCCGCCGTTTTCTTTCGGTTGCGTACATACACGATGCCCGAGCCGGGATAGCGGTTCATAATCCGCAGCATTCGGCTGTTTTTGTCTTCCTCGTTGACTACAAAATAGGTCAGATTGCTCCGTTTGAAGCTCTTCTGGAAGACATTCTCGGTCTTGAAGTCCAGACGCAATTGGATATCTTTTACCACATCGGGTGTGGCGGTGGCAGTGAGCGCCAGCACTGGCACCTGCGGGAAAATCTTGCGTATCTGGGCGATTTCAAGGTACGGCGGTCGGAAATCGTAGCCCCACTGCGAGATGCAGTGTGCTTCGTCCACGGCAATCATGGAAACGGGCATTCGTTCGAAGTTGACCTTAAAACTCTCTGTCTGAAGACGTTCAGGAGACACGTAAAGAAAACGGTATTCAAGGTCAAAGAGGCAATTGTCGATGGTGGCCTGGATTTCGCTCTGCCGCATCCCAGAGTAGATGGCTCCGGCCTTGATATGTCGTGCGCGGAGGTGCTCCACCTGATCCTTCATAAGGGCAATAAGAGGGGAGATGACGATGCAGAGACCGCCTTTCACGAGTGCAGGCACCTGGAAACAGATGGATTTTCCGCCGCCGGTGGGCAATAATGCGAGAGTGTCACGCCCCTCCAAAACAGATAGGATGATGTCCTCCTGCAGAGGCCGGAAACTGTCGTATCCCCAATGTTGCTTGAGAACGGCACGGGCATTCTGTCTAAAATCATTCATCTTCCAGTTTCAGGTTTCAAGTTGTAGGTCTTACGTCTCAAGTCTTACGTCTATCGATCTCCTCCTGAATCTTCGCCGCCAGCTCATAATTTTCCTCCTCAATGGCGTTCTGCAACAAATCCTTTAACTCTGTCAGGGAAAGAGCGGCCCATTCTGATTGTGCAGTCGTGGCCTCAGGAGTGCTCCGCATAAAGTCGGAACCTTCCGATTGCAAGTTCCCTTCTTGAATATTGGAAGATTTCACGGCAACCTGCATCTGCTCTTCAAACAAAACTTTATTGAAGTAGATCGGAACTCCGGCGCATAAGGCGATGGCTACGGCATCCGACGGGCGAGCGTCAACCTCAAAGTACGATTCGGTCGGCGTTTGGATAACGATGGAAGCATAGTAAATGCCTTGACTGAACTCGTTGATGGAGACAAACTCAATATTGTAGTCGGGAATGTTGTTCGCAATCAAATCAACGAATAAAGCATGGGTAAGTGGCCTTTGTGGAAGTCTTCCGTGCAGCTCGCCCAGAATTGCCCGTGCCTCGTTCAACCCGATGATGATGGGGACATAGTGGGTGAGATTCGACTTGTCCACCAGAATCATGGAGAACGCTTCCATGGCCTGTGTGGACGACCTGACGTCAAAAACCGTCACTTCAATATATTCTATATCGTTGATTCGCATTTTTTGAATGGTTATAGGTTATGGGTTATGGGTTATTGAAGCTGGTGTATTGGTGAATAGTGATTAGTGAATAGTGATTGGTGAACAGTGAGTGAACAGATGGTATCGTATTTTATCTCATCCTTTCATCGCTTTTCATAGCTTCGTCGTTTCATCGTTTCATCGTCTCATCGCCTCATCGTCTCATCGCCTTTTATCGTCCGAAATACGCCACCGCATTCGCAAAGATATCCTGTTCTTTGTTCCCGCTGATGTTCTTGTAGAGGTTGCGTCCCTTGCGTTCGCTGTGACCCATCTTGCCGAGAATCAGTCCGTTGTCGGAAACGATGCCCTCGATAGCGTAGAAGGAGCCGTTGGGGTTGTCCTCGGGATCCATGCTTACCTGACCGTTTTCGTCGCAGTACTGGAACGCGACCTGACCGTTCTCAAAGAGCTGCTTGGCAAGCTCTTGCGATACTACGAACTTGCCCTCACCGTGGCTGACGGCAATCTGGTGGACATCGCCTTCCTTGAAGGAGGCGAGCCATGGGGAGTTGGTGCTGCCCACGCGGGTGCGCACGATACGCGAGATGTGGCGGTTGATGTTGTTACGGTAGAGGGTGGGGGAGTCGGGCGTGACGTCGCCGAGCTTGCCGAAGGGCAGCAGTCCCGACTTGACGAGTGCTTGGAAGCCGTTGCAGATGCCGAGCACCAAACATTTACGGACCAGCAGGTCCTCTACGGCCGCTTTGACTTTCGGACTATTGAGCACGTTGGCGATGAACTTGCCGCTGCCGTCGGGCTCGTCACCCAAGCTGAAACCGCCGGAGAGCGCGAGGATTTGTGACTCACGGATGGCTGCCGCCAATTCGTCGATGGAGTGCTCGATGGCTGCCTCGTCCAAGTTCTTGAAGACCAAGATGCGGGTTTCCGCACCGGCGTCTTCGAACGCTTTCGCTGTGTCGTAGTCGCAGTTGGTGCCGGGGAACACGGGCAAAATCACCTTCGGCTTGTTGACTTTCGTGGCAGGCGCGAAATTGTTGTTCTGCGCGTTGCGTGTGAACTCTGTTCCCACGGAAGCTGTCTCGTTCGGGGCGGTCTGCGGGTAGAGCTTGCCATAGAAGCCACGCCAAGCCGCCAACAGCGCCGCCTTGTCGAGCTTCTCGCCGTTAACGATGAAGTCGTCTGCGACTTTACCCAATTCGATGGCAAATGAAGCATCCAGTTTCTCGGTGGTTTCCACGATGAAACTGCCGTAAGCATAGTCGAACAAATCCTTATCGGTCTGAATATCAAATCCTAAATCGTTGCCGAAGCTCATCTTGGCCAGTGCTTCCGCGATGCCGCCGAATTGCAATGTGAAGGCGGAGACTATCTTTTGGTCCAGAATGTTTTTGCGTATAAAGTCGAATATCTCGGAAGTGTGCTGGATATTCGGGATGTCGTTTTCTAACTTGTTTTCTATTAGGTAGATGTAGTTGCCTTTTTGTTTGAACTCCGGCGAAATGATGTGGTCGGAATTCTCCGTGGTGATGGCGAAAGAGACAATGGTAGGCGGCACGTGCATGTCCTTGAATGTGCCGCTCATGGAGTCTTTGCCGCCCAAGGAAGCGAGTCCGAATTCTTTCTGCATCCAGAAAGCGCCCAACAACGCGGAAAGCGGTTTGCCCCAACGGGTGGCATCTTTGCCGAGCTTTTCGAAGTATTCCTGGAATGTGAAACGGATCTTATGGTAGTCGCCGCCGGCCGCCACGATTTTCGACATGGCTTCCAACACGGCCATTACCCCCGCATGATACGGGGACCGGATGGCGATGAACGGGTTGTAGCCGAACGCCATGATGGAGGCAAGGTTCGTATGTCCATGCAGCACCGGCAGTTTCTGTGCGCTCACCTGCGCTTCCGTCAGCTGGTCCTTGCCGCCGAACGGCATCAACACGGTGGAGGCACCGATAGTGGCGTCGAACATCTCGATGAGACCCTTTTGGGAAGCTACGTTCGGGTTGGTGAGGCAGCTATGCCATTTCTCTTGCATTGTTTTCCCTTGAATGTCAGCGGGTTTCAGCACCGCGTTATCTACAGGCGCGATTTTGGCGGTTACCTTTTGGCGCACGCCGTTGGTGTTGATGAAGTCGCGGCTGAGGTCCACGATGGTCTTGCCGCGCCAGGTCATCGTGAGGCGGTTGTCGTCGGTCACCTTGGCGATAATGTTGGCTTCGAGGTTTTCTTCGCGGCAGTATTGGAAGAAGGTCTCCACGTCTTCGGGCGCGACCACCACGCTCATGCGCTCCTGCGATTCGCTGATGGCGACCTCCGTGCCGTTCAGACCCTTGTATTTCGTGCGCACTGTGTCCAGGTTGATGACGAGACCGTCAGCCAACTCGCCGATGGCGACGCTGACACCGCCCGCGCCGAAGTCATTGGACTTCTTGATGAGCTTCGTCACTTCAGGACGACGGAACAGGTGCTGGATTTTGCGCTCTTCGGGTGCGTTACCCTTCTGCACCTCGGCAGCGCACGTGTCGAGCGACTTTTCCGTGTGCTCTTTCGAGGAACCGGTGGCACCGCCGATACCGTCGCGACCGGTGCGTCCACCGAACATGATGATGATGTCGCCGGGCAGCGGACGCTCGCGGCGAACTTGGTTCTCGGGAACGGCACCCACCACGGCTCCGATTTCCAGACGTTTCGCTTGGTAATCAGGGTGATAGATTTCGCGAACGCAGGTGGTGGCCAAACCGATTTGGTTGCCGTAAGAGGAATATCCAGCGGCAGCAGTCTTGGAAATCACCGACTGCGGGAGTTTGCCAGGCAGCGTGGCAGAAATCGGGGCGTTGATGTCACCTGCGCCCGTAACGCGCAGTGCCTGATACACATAGCTGCGCCCACTCAGCGGATCGCGGATGGCGCCGCCCACGCAGGTGGCTGCACCGCCGAACGGCTCAATTTCCGTCGGGTGGTTATGCGTTTCGTTCTTGTACATCAGCAGCCAATCCTCCTCTTTACCATCGACATCCACCTTCACGCGGATGCTGCAGGCGTTGTTCTCCTCGGAGATCTCCTTGTCGGGGAGGTTGCCGCGTTTGTACTCGTATTTGCCGTTGATGGAAGCCAGATCCATCAGCGTGACCGGACGTTGCGTCTCTTTGCCGTACATCTCATCGCGCACGGCGAGATACTCCCGCAACGCATTCTCTATCTGTTCTTTATAAACATTCTCTCCTTGAACATCAATATCCGTGATAGCTGTCTCGAAAGTTGTGTGGCGGCAGTGGTCGCTCCAGTAGGTGTCTAACAGCTTGACCTCCGTGTCGGACGGGTCGCGTTTTTCGTCATTGGCGAAATACTGCTGGATGAACTTCAGGTCTTCCAACGACATGGCCAACCCCATCTTACCGTGGAATTCGCGCAGTTGCTCCTCGGTCCATGTCCGGAATCCATCGTAAATCGGAACGTCTTGAACCTCAGGATTTTCTGTTAGCTCCAAACGGGACATGTCCTTTTCGCGAGCTTCCACCTCGTTGATGCAGTATTTCTTCACCTTCTGCCATTGCTCGGCCGTCAAATCCCCTTCAATGACAAATAGGTTCGCGCTTTTGATGACCGCTTCCGTCTTGGGATTCAGGAGCTTAAGGCACTGCATGGCGCTGTCGGCGCGCTGATCGAACTGTCCAGGCAGGAACTCTACGGCAAAGTATTTCAGTCCGTCCAATGAAAATTCGTGGAAGACCTCATCAGTCACGGGCTCGGAGAAAACCACGCTTTCGGCTTTCGCGAGCAAATCCTCCTCTATATTGAATATATCATAGACCTTCAAATGGCGAAGGTTTGTGATGTTAAGGTTAAAATTCTGATTCAAAGTGGCTTTCAAACTGTCTGCTTCGACTTGAAAACCAGGTTTCTTTTCTACAAAGATACGGGCGTCACGCATATTTCGGATATTATTTAAGACGGTGCAAAGATACAATTTTTAATGGTTATTGGTTATAGGTTATGGGTTATTGAAGCTACTCACCGCTCACTAAAAAAACTATCTTTGCACTTTCGAAATCATTAAAATCATATCAATGAAAAAACTAACTATCAGTATTTTAGCATTAAGCACCATCATTATGCTTGCAGCTTGTCATAAGAAAAACAACCAGATTCCTAAGGTGGAATATCCCGAAACCAAGAAATGCGACACCGTGGATCATTATTTTGGTGTGGCCGTTCCTGACCCCTACCGCTGGCTGGAGGATGACTATTCCGAGGAGACCGCCGCGTGGGTGAAGGCGCAGAACGAGGTGACTAACAAGTTCTTGGCGCAGATTCCCTATCGTGAGAAGATGAAGAAACATCTGTTGGATATCATGAATTACCCGAAGGAGGGTGCGCCGTGGAAAAAGGGCGACCGCTACTTCTTCTACCGCAACGATGGTCTGCAGAACCAGAGCGTGCTCTACTACAAGAATTCCCTTGACGGTAAAGCCATTGAGCTGCTCGATCCCAACAAACTCTCCAATGACGGCACCGTGGCGCTCTCCACGCTCGACATCTCCGATGACGGCAAGTATCTCGGTTACGCCATCTCCCGTAACGGCAGTGATTGGCAGGAAATTTACGTCAAGGACATTGCGACGGGCAAGGATTTGGACGACCATCTCGTGTGGGTGAAGTTCTCCGGCATCGCTTGGAAGGATGACGGCTTCTTCTACAGCCGCTTCCCGGAGCCCAAGAACGAACTCTCCGGGGTAAACGAGAATGGCAAACTCTACTACCACAAAGTCGGCACCGACCAAAAAGAGGATAAATTAGCTTACGAAGATCGCACCAACCCGAACCTTAGCTTTAGCGCAGAGGTTGTCAACAAACGCTATCTGGTGATTTACGGTAGCGAATCCACATCGGGCAATTCGCTGTATTACAAAGATTTGAATGATCCGAAAGCACAGTTTATCAAGGCGGTGACCGACTTTACGGATGACTACAGCGTGATAGACGAGATTGACGGCCATTTCCTCGTGATGACCAACCACAACGCGCCCGAATACCAGGTCATTAGCATCCCGATTGGCAGTCTGACGACGATGGGATGGACCGATGTCATTCCCGCCACCAAGGGCGAAGTCCTCGCAGGTGTGAGCCATATCGGTAAAAGGTTGATTGCCAACTATACCAAGGACGCCCATTCCGTGGTGAAGATTTTCGATGAGGGCGGCAAGTTCCTCGCCAATCTCGACAATGACCAGATCGGTTCCATTGGCGGTTTCAGCGGCGAGGCCGACGACACCGAGACCTTCTACACGGTCACCTCATACGTGACGCCCGCGACCATCTACCGCTACGATGTCTCGAACAACAAATCGACGCTGTACAAGAAATCCGAAATCAAGTTCAACTCCGACGAATATGTGACGGAGCAGAAATTCTATACCTCCAAGGACGGCACAAAGATTCCGATGTTCATCACTCACAAGAAAGGCATCAAGTTGGACGGAAGCAACCCGACGCTACTCTACGGTTACGGCGGTTTCAACATCTCGCTCACGCCAAGTTTCAGCGCGACCCGTTTGGCCTGGCTGGAGCAGGGCGGTGTGTATGCTGTGGCCAACCTTCGCGGCGGTGGCGAGTATGGCAAGGAGTGGCACGAGGCCGGTACGAAGCTGAAGAAGCAGAACGTTTTCGACGACTGTATTGCTGCGGCTGAGTTCCTGATTGCACAGGGCTACACCAGCAAGGAAAAGCTTGCGGTGATGGGCGGTTCCAACGGCGGTCTGCTCGTGGGTGCGGTCGTGAACCAGCGTCCCGACCTCTTCGCCGTGGCCATCCCGGAAGTGGGTGTCATGGACATGCTGCGCTACCACAAGTTCACCATTGGCCGCTACTGGGCCGTGGATTACGGCACCAGCGAGGACAGCAAGGAGATGTTCGAGTACCTCTACAAATACTCGCCACTGCATTCCATCCAGAACGGCAAGGAGTACCCTGCCATCTTGGTGACCACCGCCGATCACGACGACCGTGTGGTGCCCGCGCATTCGTTCAAGTACGCCGCGACTCTGCAAAACAGCGACATCGGGGACAAGCCGCACCTTATCCGCATTGAGAGCAACGCGGGTCACGGTGCCGGCAAACCCCTTGACAAGGCCGTCGATGAAATTGTGGATATCTACTCGTTCATGTTCTTTAACATGGGAGTGGAGCCGAAGTACTAATTCATAATTCATAATGCATAATGAAGAATGACGTGAGATGTAGGACATTTGGTTGAGAAGCGGACAAAAGAATGGTAGAGGCGTGCTGAGGCGCGTCTCTACTTTGTTATAGAGGTGGCCGTTATTGCCGCTGACGCGAACGCGAAGAATAGGTTGTATCCTCCGCAAACGCCATCCACATCCAACATTTCGCCCAGAATGCAGAGGTTCTTGAATCTTTTTGCGGAGAAGTTTCCGTCAATCTCTGACAGGTCGATGCCGCCGTGGCACACTTGCGCCCCTTCTAACGGATAGGTGTCATCGATTTGGAAGGCGAGGCGATGGATGTCAAAGGGCTTTTGATGGTAAAAGGCGGCCAATTTCGGATGTAAAAGTCCGGTGGTGTTGCGATTGTCGCGTAAATAAGTGTCTGTGTCGAAATTTTCGTCCCAGTAGGTGAGGTTGATCTCCAAACGGCAATTCTTCGTGGAAGGCAACCGGCGGTAGTAGGCCGACAAGTTCATGATGACAATGCCGGAGACCCCGTCATCCTTGAACGTGATTTCCCCAGACTCTTTGTGAATCAGTTTCTTATTTTGGTACAATGAAACGACAGCTTTCGTTCTGCAGCCCGATAGTGACTTTGGATAATCTTTTAGGATAAAACCTGACAAAGAAGATTCTAATGGGTTGATTTTCAGTGCTAAATCCTGCAAATAGTAATTGTAGTTCCGTTGGTTTTTTGGAATCATGCCTGCAGGAGATCCTGATGCCAGAACCAAAACGTCGAATGGGGTGGGGTAGTCGTTGATTACCCACTTATAGTTTTTATACTCAAGATGTTGGATGTCGTAATTTGTCTCTAATCGGACATTTTCATGGAGATATAGGGTCAGCACATCGACCACGGTTTGGGAGAATTGCGAAGCGGGATAGACGCGCCCTTCCTCATCGGTAATCGTCACTAAACCCCATTCAGCGAACTGGCTTTCAAGCTGTTCCGGAGAATAATGATGTAGCAGTTCTGCGATAAATTCCGGTTGGTTGTAGTGTTCGGGACGGATATAGCGGTTGAAGATGTTGGCCTTGCCACCGCCGGAGGCACGCAGTTTCGCCCCCACCTGACGGTTTTTCTCGAAGACGGTGACATACATTTCTGGCGATTCGGAAAGCTTCTTCGCTAAGAAGAGTCCCGAGGCGCCCGCCCCGATAATGGCGATATGTTTTCGCTTACAACTCATTCTTTGTCAAGGAATTCACGGATGGTTTGGAGCATCTCCTCCCGAGCGTCGTCAAGATTGTCGTTGAGGATGATTTTGTCGAATTGCGGGGCGAAGGAGAGCTCGTACTCGGCTTTCTCCACGCGTTTGCGCAAGGACTCTTCGGTTTCGGTGCCGCGTTTGCGAAGCCGGTTCTCTAATTCCTGTACCGTAGGGGGTTCCACAAAGATGGCTAACGCCTTGTCGCCGAAGTACTTCTTAATGTTCAGTCCGCCCTTCACATCCACGTCGAAAATCACGACCTTGCCTTCATCCCATATACGCTGGATTTCGCTCTTGAGAGTGCCGTAGAATTGGTTGGCATAGACCTCTTCCCATTCCAAAAACGCATCGTGGCGAATGCCTTTCTTAAAGTCATCGACCGAAAGGAAATGGTAGTCTTTGCCGTTGATTTCCCCTTCGCGCTTTGCGCGGGTGGTGGCAGAGGTGGAAAACCGAAGTTCGGGAAGAAACTGTAGCACATGCTTGACGATGGAGGTCTTTCCGGCTCCCGACGGCGCGGATACAATGATTACTTTGCCATTCATATCAGGTTGTTTTAGGCGGCAAAGGTACAAAAAAATCAAAAATGCACGTCGGGAGACTCAGGAACATTTCATAATGCAAAAAATGTATTTTTGTAATTGAAATCCTATTGAATTTATCACAGTTTAATATATTGATTATGAATAAGATTGTAATGGTAACTGGTGCTACGAGCGGTATTGGGCTCGGATGTGCACGGAAATTCGCCGAGAATGGCGACAAACTGATTCTGACCGGACGCAATGAGCAGAAACTGGAAGAAATCCGCAAGGAACTGACAGACAAGGGCACACAGGTGTTGACATTGGTGTTCGATGTCCGGGATCGCGAGAAAGCCACGCAGTGCATCAACGCACTTCCCGAGGAATGGAAAGACATCGATGTGTTGGTGAACAATGCCGGCTTGGCGCTTGGACTGGAACCTGAATATGAAGGCAGTTTCGAGGATTGGGAGACGATGATCGATACCAACATCAAGGGTTTACTGACGATGACCCGACTTATCGTGCCGGGGATGGTACAGCGCGACCGGGGGCACATCATCAACATCGGTTCGGTGGCCGGTGATGCCGCGTACGCCAACGGCAATGTCTATTGCGCCACCAAGTCGGCCGTGAAAACCATCACGGACGGATTGCGCATAGATGTGGCAAGCAGTGCCGTCAGGGTGACGAACCTCAAACCAGGACTTGTGGAGACTAATTTCAGTAACACCCGTTTCCATGGCGACACGGAACGTGCGGCCAACGTATATAAGGGCATCAAACCGCTTACCGGCGACGACATTGCGGACGTAGCTGTATATGCTGCTAACGCGCCCGCCCACGTGCAAATCGCCGAGGTACTGATCCTCGCCACTCATCAAGGCAGCGGTAGCGTTATTGTAAGAAAATAGAAGCAGCTGAAATCGCTTATTGTAGGACTGTTAGATGGATCGAAACTGCCGATCCTTTCATTCGGGCTCGGAACTCAGTCCCGATTCATCCCTGCTTGTACCATGCGTAGTTCCCAAAACTCGAAGTCGTCACCTAAAACCTCTTTGGCTTTGCCTAACGACGGATCTTCGGTGTCGCGGAAATACTCTTCAATGATGTCGCATTTCTCCTTGTCAATAAAGTCAACTGCGTCATACTCACCATGTTCCACGAATCGGGCGATGTGCCCGTAAATGGTGGATAATGCGAGGTTCCGCTCGGAGGCAATTTCCTCTGCGGTCATACCTTTGTCCAACATCCGCTTGGTAATCAAGTATGTTTCCCCTTTCGGCTTCTTTGACTTTACGGGCTTGTCGTTCAGGATGTCCATTTCAGTAGCTTCGTTTTCAAGCATTTCCATGTCTGAATAGACTCTTACAATATTGACAATGTCCCGGCCGAATGCTTTGATTCGTTTAGGTCCCATACCTTCAATTTGCTTGAGTTCGGCGATGGTAGTCGGTTTTTCCTTCGAGATGGCTTTTAGGGTTTTGCTTGGAATGATGCTATAGAGCTCGGTGTCCTCGTCGGCTGCCATGTCAGCTCGCCATTCGTTCAAGGCAGAGTACAAGCTGCTCTTGCTCATCACTCCTGCTTTGATTGAATGAATGGATTTCGGGCCTTTTTCAGCTTCCAACATCTTGATTGCCTTTGTGTTATAATATTCATCCACACTAAACCCCTCATTACAGATGCTTAAGCATCCGGTTTTTACAAGGGCTTCTTCTTTTAATAACCCTGTGAACTCTGTAATCTGCTCATTTACAGTCTTATTGTCGGTTTTGTAGGGCAGTTTGAGTAGCTGGTCAGTCAGATTCTTCAAATGCTCTGTGAAGTAGGTTGCACCCTTTTGCAGCCGCTCCTGTAGCTGCGGGTTGGCCTCATATAACGCCGTGCTGTGCAACTTGCGGATCTGTTTCCCGAAAGTGTTTCCTACATCTACCAATTCGGATTTAACACAGTCGCGTAGGCGGACAAGTTCCGATACAACCTCCTTCTCAAATAAAGATATGTTGGATGTGACCACTTTGGCAAGTTTTCCCGTATTGCCATAAAAATTCTGGAAATCTATTAATTCCAAGAGTGTCTTCAGCTCATAATCAGAACGAAGTCCATCGACTTTCTCTATTGATGGCTCTTTTTCGGGCATCTGCTCCACAAAGTAGTCCACGATGCCATCGTTGATGAGCGCCTGGGGGCTGATTCGGGTTTTCAGAACGAGACCTTCAAGGGAAGTGCAGCGGCTGAGTGCCACATAGACTTGTCCATGGGCGAAAGCTTGCTGTGCATCTACAATCAGTTTGTCAAAGGTGAGACCTTGACTTTTGTGGATAGTCACAGCCCATGCAAGCCGTAATGGAATTTGTGCGAAACTACCGATTTCGACCTCTTCGATTTGTTGGTTCTCTTCGTTAAGGGAGTAATCGAAGTTCTGCCATACGACTGGCGATACATGAATGCGTTCCTCGCCGCAGGTTACTTCCAATTCATCATTATCTTTGTCATAGTCGGTCAACCGGCCGATTTTCCCGTTGTAGTATGCTTTTTCGGGATTAGGGTCGTTCTTTACAAACATCACCTGTGCCCCGATTCTCAGTTCAAGTTCCTCTTTGGTGGGGTAAAGTTGTTGCGGGAATGTGCCTTTAATGGTTGCCTTGAAATGGAGACTGTCACTTTTGATTGAACGCAGTCGCGTTTCATTGATCTCATCAGCTTGTGCATTGTGAGTGGTGAGTGTGATATACCCTTCTATAGGTTTGAAATTCGGAATATAACGACTATTCAGTAGGCGAATGCACTCATCATCCATTTGGTTGTCGCGTACTTTGTTGAGAAGAGTGATAAAATTGGTGTCATGCTGTCGATAAATATGGTCTAGTTCAACACATTGATAATCGGTGCGTTGCAATACATGGCTACCGAAAAAGTAGGTGGTTTTATAATAGGGTGCGAGAACTTCCCACTCTTCAGGTTTGGCTACGGGAGCGAGCTGGTGAACGTCACCGATCATGAGAACTTGTACGCCGCCAAAGGGCTCAGACGAGTGGCGTGTGCGGCGCAGCACGGCATCTACAGCATCCAATACATCTGCGCGCACCATGCTGATTTCATCGATGATAAGTAGATTCAGCGTGCGCATGATTTTCAATTTTGTGCCCCGGATTTTTTGGAAATGGGCGGCCTGCTCTTTTTTGCTTTGTTGTAGCGGGGCGCTTGCCCCTTCGGGCAACTGCGGCCCGAAAGGCAGCTGGAAGAACGAATGGATCGTTTGCCCTCCAGCGTTGATCGCTGCCACGCCTGTCGGTGCCACCACCACCATCCGCTTGTGCGTTTTCGAGGGCAGACTTTTCAGGAATGTGGTCTTTCCCGTGCCCGCTCTGCCGGTTAAGAAGATGTGCGCGTTCGTGTGAAGCACAAGTTCTTCAACAAACTGAAGTTTCTGATTTACAAATGGTTGATTTTCTTTTAATGTCTTTTCACTGGTCATATTATTAAATTTTTTGTTTTAAAGTTATTAATGCGCAAATATATGTTTTTTTGTTTTACGATTTACGATTTTCGCAAACCGTAAATCGTAAATCGTAAATCGAAAAAAGGGACATCCTTTCGGACATCCCTTACTATAAAATTTGGAGTAATTCGTTCGGATTAGCCGTTGAACACCTTGTCGAGGTTCACTCCGCGCACTTGAGCCACGGTGTAGGCGTCGCGCATCTTGGCGAGGGCACCGATGGTGGCTTTCACCACGCTGTGCGGGTTGGAGGATCCTTTAGACTTGGCGAGCACGTTCTTCACGCCCACGCTCTCGAAGACGGCACGCATAGCACCGCCGGCGATCACACCGGTACCGGGAGCTGCAGGTTTCATGAAGACATTGGCACCGCTGTACTTGCCTTCGGCAGAATGAGGGATGGTTCCCTTCAGGATAGGCACCTGAATGAGGTTTTTCTTCGCGTCTTCCACACCTTTGGAAATGGCGGTTGAAACCTCGCGGGCTTTACCAAGACCATAGCCTACGATACCGTTCTCATTACCAACGACCACGATGACGGCGAAACTGAAGATTCGACCACCCTTGGTCACTTTAGTCACTCTGTTGGTGGCGACCACGCGCTCTTTGAGTTCGAGGTCAGCTGCTTTTACTTTCTTGATATTTTCGTTAGCCATAGTTTTGATGTTTAAAATTTAAGACCACCTTCTCTGGCTGCGTCAGCCAAAGATTTTACTCTACCATGATATAAGTAACCGTTACGGTCGAACACCACTTCGGTAATGCCGGCTGCGAGTGCGCGTGAAGCGATTTCCTTGCCCACGAGTTTAGATTTCTCGCATTTGGTCATCTTCTGGGAGGCGATGTCGGGAAGTTTTGAGGATGCGGACACGAGGGTTACGCCGGCCTCATCGTCAATAACTTGCACATAGATGTCACGGTTGCTTCTGAAAACGGACAGTCTCGGGCGAACCGGAGTGCCGCTGACAATCTTGCGAATGCGGTTTTTAATCCTTTTTCTTCTATATTCTTTTTTATTGTAAGCCATAATATCCAATTTTGACGATTATTTTTCTGCCGACTTACCGGCTTTCTTTCTAACATACTCACCTTCGAAGCGGATACCTTTACCTTTGTAAGGTTCGGGTTTACGATAGGAGCGGATCTTGGTGGCCACTTGGCCCAACAGCTGTTTGTCGATGCAGTTCAGAATGATGATCGGGTTTTTACCTTTCTCATTGATGGTCTGCACGGTGATCTCCTTCGGGAAATCAAACAGGATGTTGTGGGAGTAACCCAGACCCATGTCGAGTTGATGGTCGCCTTTGGCTTCGGCTTTGTAACCGACACCGATGACTTCCATTTTCTTGGTGAATCCTTGGGACACGCCCGTGATCATGTTGTTCAGCAAAGCTCTGTACAAGCCGTGCATAGAACGGTCACGTTTGGAGTCGGTAGGGCGTTTCACATGGAGGTGTCCGTCTTCAATTTCGAAAGTGATGCGTTCATCCACATACTGTTGCAGTTCGCCTTTCGGGCCCTTCACTGTCACGATGTTGGATTTTTCGTCTCTTTTCACTTCAACCCCTGCGGGGATGGCGATTTGTAATTTTCCTATTCTTGACATAACTTCCTCCTCCTATTAACTGATGTAACATACTACTTCGCCGCCAACGTTCTGGGCTTTGGCTTCCTTGTCGGTCATCATACCGTGGGAAGTGGAGATGATGGCGATGCCGAGACCGTTCAATACGGAGGGTAATTCTTTCACGCCCACGTATTTACGAAGACCGGGACGGCTAACGCGCTTGATCTCGCTGATGGCGGATTGTTTGGTTGCGGGATGGTACTTCAAAGCGATCTTGATCGTTTTGGGCATAGTTTCATCCTCAAATTTATAGTTCAAGATATAACCTTTGTCGAACAGGATCTTGGTTATAGCTTTCTTCTCGTTGGAAGCGGGGATTTCCACCACTTCGTGATGCGCGCGGATGGCGTTTCTCAAACGAGTCAAATAATCTGAAATGGGATCGGTATTCATAATTTAATCTTCTTCTTTTGGTTTACCAACTAGCTTTTTTAACTCCGGGAATCTTGCCGGCGAGTGCCAACTCTCTGAAGTCGATACGGGAAAGACCGAACTGGCGCATATAACCTTTCGGACGGCCGCTCAGCTTGCAGCGGTTGTGCATGCGGATCGGGTTAGAATTCGGGGGTAATTTCTGAAGCGCGATATCGGCAGCTCTTTTGGCTTCGTAATCATCGCCTTTCATGATTTTCTTCAGTTCCGCGCGTTTGGCGGCATATTTAGCGACCATTTTCGCTCTTTTGATTTCTCTTGCTTTTAAAGATTCTTTTGCCATGATTACTTACTTTTGATTTTTGAAGGGTAAGCCAAATTCTTTCAACAGGGCGAGACATTCCTTGTCATTGTGAGCGGTTGTCACGAAAGTGATGTCCATACCGTTGATTTTCAAAACTTTGTCGATGTCGATTTCGGGGAAGATGATCTGTTCGGGAATACCGAGCGTATAGTTGCCACGTCCGTCGAAGCCCTTGTCGCTGATGCCGCGGAAGTCGCGGATACGAGGGATGGAGACGGTGACGAGGCGGTCGAGGAACTCGTACATGCGGTCGCCGTGAAGGGTCACGCGCACGCCGATGGGCATTCCTTTTCTCAACTTGAAGTTGGAGATGTCCTTCTTGGATTTGGTGGGCACGGCCTTCTGACCGGCGATGAGGGTCATTTCCTGAACACCTGCGTCAATGAGTTTCTTATCGGCGATGCCGAATTTGCCAAGACCCTGGTTAAGGCAAATCTTGGTGATTCTGGGCACGCGCATGACGGATTTGAATCCGAATTGTTCTTTCAGAGCGGGAAGAACCTCTTTCTGATATTTTTCTTTATATCTCGGTGTGTACATTACTTGATCTCCTCTCCTGATTTTTTAGAATATCTGACTAATTTACCTTTGTCGTTCAACTTTCTACCTACGCGGGTAGCGTTTCCTTTAGCGTCAACCACCATGAGGTTGGAGATGTGGATCGGGGCCTCTTTCTTGATGATGCCACCGTTGGGTGCTGCTGCACTGGGTTTGGTGCTCTTGGACACCATGTTGCAACCTTCCACCAAAGCTTTGTTCTCTTTGGGGAGAACTTCCAGCACCTTACCTTGAGTTCCTTTGTACTCACCGGTAATCACTTTGACAGTGTCGCCTTTCTTGATTTTCAGTTTCATTTCTTTTTTTGCTTTAATGTTTGTCAATTGGTCTTTGTCAATTGTATAATTAATGTTTATTGACTTGATTATAACACTTCGGGGGCCAAAGAGACGATTTTCATGAATTGTTTTTCACGAAGCTCACGGGCCACGGGTCCGAAGATACGGGTGCCGCGCAACTCATCGGCTGCTGTCAGCAGGACCACGGCGTTGTCATCGAACTTGATGTAGGAGCCGTCGTTTCTGCGGACGTGGCGTTTGGTGCGCACCACGACTGCCTTGGACACGGTGCCGGCCTTGACCTGACCGGAGGGGATGGCACTCTTGATGGCGACCACAATCTTGTCGCCCACGCGTGCATAGCGTTTCTTGGTGCCGCCCAATACGCGGATGCAGAGCACTTCCTTTGCGCCGCTATTATCCGCAACTGCTAATCTGGATTCTTGCTGTATCATAATGTTACTTAGCTTTTTCTACGATTTCAATTAAACGCCAGCATTTGTTCTTGGACAAAGGTCTGGTCTCCATAATTCTAACTCTGTCACCGATGCGGCACTCGTTCTTCTCGTCGTGTGCCATGAATTTGGTGGAGCGTTTCAGGAACTTGCCGTAAATGGGGTGTTTCATCTTGCGCTCGACTTTGATGACGATAGACTTGTCCATCTTGTCGCTCACGACAATGCCTTCTCTGACTTTTCTGTTATTTCTTTCCATAATGCTTTATCAGTGATAGGTTATTTATTTTCGTTCATTTCTCTCTTGCGGACCTCCGTCATCAGGCGGGCAATGTCTCTGCGTTGAGCTTTAATTGACTGCGGATTCTCCAGCGGGGAGATGGCATGATTGAGGCGCATCGTGACGAGTCTGTCTTTCTCGGTGGCCAGTCTTTCCTTCAATTCAGGAGTTGTCAATTCATTGATTTCTTGTTGTTTCATACTATTCTCCTCCTATTAAATTTCTGCTGAATAATCTCTTCTGACAATAAATTTCGTGTGCACGGGCAGTTTCTGTGCGCCGAGTCTCATAGCTTCGCGGGCGACTTCCAACGGAATGCCGTCGGCTTCGAAGAGAATGCGGCCCGGGCTGACGCGTGCTGCGTAGTATTCGGGAGTACCCTTACCTTTACCCATACGGACACCCAAACCCTTGGCGGTCACGGGGCGGTCGGGGAATATGCGGATCCAGAGCTGACCCTGACGCTTCATCTCACGGGTGATAGCCTGACGGGCAGCTTCGATTTGGCGGGCGCTGATCCAGTACATGTCCAGCGTTTTCAGTGCGAAAGAGCCGAATGCGATCTCCGAGCCACGCTTGGTGATGCTTTTCATTCTGCCCTTCTGCGGCCTTCTGTATTTGAGTTTTTTCGGTTGTAACATTGCTTTTAATGTTTAAGGATTATTGATTTACCGGCATCTTGGCGTCGGTTTAATTATTGTGATTTCTATTGTTGTTGCGGTTGCGGTTGTCGCGGTCTCTGCGCGGTCCGCGGAACATTTTCTTTCCGCCGCCTGCAGGGCGTTGTTCCTTGGCTGCCTCGTTGGCGAAGAGGTCGCGTTTGCCATAGACGATGCCGCGGCAGATCCAAACTTTGATGCCGATGCAGCCGTAGGTGGTGTGGGCCTCCACGGGAGCGTAGTCGATGTCGGCACGAAGGGTGTGCAACGGGATACGGCCATCCTTGAAGTGCTCGGAACGGGCGATTTCAGCTCCGCCGAGACGGCCGGCCACGGTCACCTTGATACCCTCAGCTTGGGCGCGCATGGTGGCGGAGATGGCGGTCTTGACTGCTTTCTTATAGGTCACACGGCCTTCAATCTGGCGGGCGATGTTCTGCGCCACGAGTTGTGCGTCCAGATCAGGGCGTTTGACTTCCATGATGTTGATTTGGATCTCCTTGCCGGTGATCACTTTCAGTTCCTCTTTCACGCTGTCGACTTCCGCGCCGCCTTTTCCGATGATGACACCGGGACGACCAGCGCTGATGGTCACCGTGACGAGTTTTAAGGTTCTCTCAATGTAGATTTTCGAAATGCCGGCTTTTGAGAACTTAGCATTTAAATACTTTCTAATTTTGTCATCTTCGACGATTTTACCGGCGAAATTTTTGCCGCCGTACCAATTAGAGTCCCAGCCTCTCACAATTCCGAGGCGCAAGCCGATAGGATTAACTTTTTGACCCATACTTTAATTTATTATTTTTGTGATTCTTCAATATTTGCCACTTGTACATTCTCTTCGTTGCGGTCGCCGAGAATCAACGTAACATGGTTGGAACGTTTGCGGATGCGGGCGGCACGGCCTTGCGGGGCGGTGCGGATACGCTTGAGCATTCTGCCTCCGTCAACCATGATGGTCTTGACGTATAAATCGGCGTCCTCGAGGCGTTTGTCCTCGTTTTTCACCTGCCAGTTGGCAACAGCCGACTTCAACAGTTTCAGTAATTTTTCAGATGCCTCTCTGTGAGAGTACTTCAACACATTCATAGCGTAATCTACGTTCTTGCCACGAATGACGTTGGCCATGATTCTGGTCTTGCGCGGTGAGGTCGGATTATCCACTAATCGGGCCAGGTACACCGTTTTCATTGCTTCTTTACGCGCGTTTGCTGCGTTTTTCTGTTTTACACTCATTGTTATTTTTAACTTTTTATTACTTTATATTTATCTGATATTCAATCGTTTAACCTGTTGATAAGTGCCTCTTGAGCGTACATTATCAAATTGGCGGCAAAAATAGTCTTTTTTTGCATACAATCAATAGCTTACGAAATTTTTTTTCAACAAAATAAAACGTCGTTTGTTGATAAGAGGAAACAGGCAATAACAATTAAGGGGAACCTGTACGATTCCCCTTAACTGCTCGTGCGTGTTTCGCCGGGATTCAGTTCCACGTCCCAAGTCACCACGCCGATGTCCGTCTTGTCGTAGGTGGCCTTCGGGGTGACTGTAACATCTTTCACTTCGATGTCTTTGTCGTTGGAAATCGGGTACTGCTCCTTCAGCGTCAGCTTGGCGGCGCGGTTCAGGTTGTTCTTGACGGTGAGCAGGTACGACTGCGTGACGGTGGTGCTGTTGCCCACGTGTTTGGTGCTGCAGAAGTCTTTCTGCTTCTCCCGTTTCACGGTCATGCGCGGCTCGGTGGTGAGAGTCAGTGTGATTTGGCTCTCCGTGTCGTTCGGGCGCAGGCGCGTACGTCCCACGAAGGTGTTGTTGAACGTCACCGTGGCCTCGCCGGGCAGCAGGTTGTACTTTTCGTAATCGGACAGCGTGGCGACAAGGTAGGTCTCATCCGACAGTTTCGGGATGCTGTAGTACTTGAAGTCAGCCTTGACATCGTAGCTCTTCAGGTCGATGAGTTTCTCCTTGCCGTTGCCAGGAATGTCGTACGGAACTGAAATGGCGAAAGAGACTTGAATGTCTTGGTCTTCCACTTCCACGAAATCGTTCATCAGGATGGGAGCAGCTGTTTTTTGTGAGGCAATATAACCCATTGATGCGTCGCTTTCTTCCGCAATAGCATAACTTACGGAATTGCTGGTGCTGGGAGAACGCATTTTCATCCCATCGACAATGGTTTGTGGACGTTGGAATCTTAAGAACCAAGTGTTGAATACCGGCGCTACTGTGGAACGGTTCGGCGTGGCGTTGGAGAGCGTGAGCTTCACGTTGTTCCAGTCGAGGCCGGTGACCTGACGCACCTTCGCCTTGGATTGTAGCGAGATGGACTTATCCATCGACGGGATA
>CADADB010000022.1 GCA_902786595.1 uncultured Bacteroidota bacterium
CCAGGACAACAATAATTCGCAAAATTCGCAAAATTCGCCGATGATAAATTGGTATTCGCTGACAGAATCGCAGATCGCGCAGTTGCAGACGATTGCGGAGCGGAAAACGGGTCGCGCCTCGGTGATGGCGAAAGGGGTATTGTGTTTCTTCTACGGGATATGTTACGAGGACGATTTGTTGGGGGACGACAACGCGGACAACCAGGACAACAATATGGAGACCCGCAGTGCCAAGGTGCCGCAACAGGAAGGGGAAACGAATCTGACCGTTTATCCCAACCCCGCCGATGATGTCTTGTTCATCGAATTGCGCGGCGGTGCGGGCATCGCGAACATTGGATTATACGATTTGCAGGGGCGTGCCGTAGGGACGCGATTCATCGCGTCCGCAACAGGCACGTCCGCAACGGTGAACATGCGGGACATCCCCGCAGGCGTGTATGTGCTGCGCGTGACGGATACGAACGGGAAAGAATACCACCAAAAAATTGTCAGGAAATAACGGCTTCCCCCAACCGCAAATCGTAAACCGTAAATCGCAAACCGAAAAAACGTATTTTTGCCAACAGGAAATTCATAACCCAAAAATTCACAATGAAAACGAACATTTCCTAAAATTACAATTCGTCCGTCGCTAATCGAAAAAAAGTGTACTTTTGCGCTTTCAATCCGGCCCCGTAGTTCAGCTGAATAGAACGTCAGATTCCGGTTCTGAAAGTCGTGGGTTTGAATCCCGCCGGGGTCACTAAATCAGTCCGTATGAACATCGAAAAATACGACGAAATCCGGGCTTCCCTGCCCGCCGGTGTGCGCCTGGTCGCCGTCTCCAAATTTAAACCGGCGGAGGACATTGCCACGCTGTACCAACACGGACAGCGTGTTTTCGGCGAAAACCATGCCCAGGAGATGAAGGCCAAGCACGAAATCCTTCCCCAAGACATCGAATGGCACTTCATCGGACACCTGCAGACCAATAAAATCAAATATATCGCTCCGTATGTGTCGTTGATTCACAGTATTGATAGCTTCGATTTGCTTAAGGAGGTCAACAAACATGCGGTAAAAAACAACCGCGTGATTCCCTGTCTGCTGCAGTTCCACATTGCGGATGAGGAGACAAAGTTCGGCTTCACCCAGGAAGAGTGCATGGCGATGCTGGATAACCCCTCTTTTGGCGAGTTGCAAAACATCAAAATCCACGGGGTCATGGGAATGGCTACCTTCACGGACGACAAGGTTCAGGTGCGCCGCGAATTTCATCACCTTCATCAGATTTTCGAAGATTTGAAAACTCATTATTTTCCGCAAAACCCTGATTTCAAGGAAATTTCAATGGGCATGACCGAGGATTACCCCATTGCCATTGAAGAGGGCAGCACGTTGATTCGCATCGGCAGTGCTATTTTCGGACCACGGGATTATACGATTTAGGATTTGCGATTTACGATTTACGAATAACTAAATATACAAAAGATGAAGAAGTTAATACCCTGTTTTTTTGCTATAATATTGATGATCAGTGGATTGTCAACCTATGCTAACGGTGGCGACGAGGGTGTCACCCGTGACCGGAAACCCAAAAAAGAGAAAAGCGAAGTGCGCACCGGCTGGACCTTCGGCATTTTGCCGAGTGTGGCATACGATGCGGACAAAGGTTTCCAATACGGTGTGTTGGCCAACGTTTACGATTTCGGCGACGGTTCCGCGTATCCTGACTATTTCCACTCACTCTATTTTGAGGCGGCCTACACCACCAAACGTTCGGGTTTGTTTCGTTTCGCTTACGACTCCAAATACTTGATTCCCAATCACCATCTGAAGATTGATGTTTCCTATCTTCCTGATGCACTGTGCGATTTCTATGGCTATAACGGCTATCAGACCGTTTATAATGGCGGTTGGGCGAAGAAGAAAAGCGAGGATTACGTCTCCCGTGCCTTCTACAAGTCGCAGCGTGACCTGTTGCGCGTCGCCGCCGACATTGAAGGCAGTATCGGAGGCGGTTGGTTCTGGAATGCGGGTTTGGGTTTGCTGTGGTACAACATTGCGCCGGTGAACATTGCCATGATCAACAAGGGTAAAAAAGAGGAGAATATGCTGCCGGAAGTGGATGGTTTGTACGACAAATACGTGAAATGGAACATTTTGTCAGCGGCGGAAGCCAATGGCGGCTGGCACCCCTATCTGCGTGGCGGTATCTCTTTCGACAACCGTGACCGTCAGCAGAACACCAAAAAAGGGATGAATGCGGATTTCTTCCTGACCTATTATGCTGGTTTTGGCGAAGACAAAGAGGCCAACAGCTTGATTTTCAATGCTAATTTCCGGCATTTCGTTCCTGTCTATAAGGACAAGATCACGTTTGCCTACCGTTTGGCCGCGCAATTGGATGTGGCTGGCGACGCCCCGTTCTATCTCAACAATTATTACAACAATTTGTTCATTCAAAGGGTGTTGTACGAAGGTCTTGGCGGCGGAAACACCTGCCGTGGCATCCTGCGTCACCGCATCTCCGCCAGAAGCTATGCTTTCGCCAATGTGGAATTCCGCTTCCAAATCTGCAAATTCGACATCGGGAAGGAACATTTCTTCATCGGACTGAACCCGTTTGTTGATATGGGATTGATTTTGCAACCCTACCGCCTCGACAAGAATACCATTTTGGACAATATCGCGAATAACGATCCGGATTTTGACCTCAACAATTTGCCGGACTACATCGTTTTCGATGAAAGCAAGAATGTTTTCCGTCCGCACTTCTCCGGCGGATTGGGTCTGAAGTTGATGATGAATGACAACTTTGTGCTTTCCGTGGATTGGGCGGTGCCGTTCGACAAACGCGATAATGACGGAATGGCCAATATTTATGTCAAAATGGGATATATGTTCTAAAACATGAAACTGTTTGAGAATCATAACCTTAAACCATATAATACCTTCGGAATGGAGGTATATGCAGGGCAGTTTCTGCAACTCGAAAAGCCCGATGAGGTTTCTGTTGCCATAGAGGAATATTTGCGTCAGCAGCCGTACTATATTCTCGGTGGAGGCAGTAATACCTTGTTTACCAGGGATTTTGATGGCGTAATTGCCCATCCGGTTTTCGAAGGAATTGAAAAAGAGGAAGAAACAGCCGACAGGATAGTGCTCCGTGTGGCTGCCGGCGAACCGTGGGAGAATCTGATTCAGTATTGCATTAAACACGAACTCTATGGCATAGAGAATCTTACAGCCATTCCAGGGTTAGTGGGAAGTGCGCCGGTGCAGAACATTGGCGCCTACGGTGTGGAAGTGAAAGACACAGTGTTGAAAGTGGAAGGTTTCGCCATCGCCAGCGGAAAGCCGTTTGTTTTGTCCAATGCGGAATGCCAATTCGGTTACCGCAATTCTGTTTTCAAACAACAGTTGAAAAACGACTGTATTATCACATACGTTTGGTTTCAACTATCTAAAAGAAAGCAGTTTACGCTCTCCTATCAAGGGTTGACAAAAGCGTTGCAAGAGCGGGAGTTGCCGTTGTCGCTGCGGAATGTTTCCGACTGTGTGCGGAAAATACGAGACAGCAAACTGCCTGACCCGAAAATAGTCGGCAATGGCGGCAGCTTCTTTAAAAACCCTGTCGTTCCGATTGAACAATATCAAGAATTGTTAGTCCAATATCCTGATTTGGTGGCTTATGATGCCATAGACGGCGGCAAAAAGCTTTCCGCCGGTCAGCTGATTGAGAAGGCGGGTTGGAAAGGCAAGCGGTTGGGCAACGCCGGTACGTGGAAAAATCAGGCATTGGTGCTGGTCAACTACGGCGGGGCGACACCAAAGGAGGTGCTGGAAGTGGCCAAAAATATTATACAAGATGTCAATAAGATGTTTGATATAACGTTAGAAATGGAAATTAACAGGATATAATGTAGAGACGTTTCCCGAAACGTCTCTACAGACATGGAATAATTGGATAAAATGAAACAAACAAACCATATTCTCCAAAAAATCAGAAATAGTCTGCATTTCGGGCTGTTTTTCTGCTGTGTCGCACTGCTGCTTGCGGGTTGCGATCTTTTTCCGCGCAAGGAGAAGTTCGACAAAACGCTGCTGAGCGGATATTGGGTAAGCGGCACGATACACGAATTCTACAGGGCCGAGGGCACGGGCTACACATGGGACACGGCAGATGACGTTACGGAAGAGGAGGCGCAACCGTTTACGTGGACATTGGAAAAGAGTACCCTGACGCAGATCCACCAGATGGAAATGGGAGGCAATGTGCCGAAAACCTATACCGTCACGAAATTGAACACCACAACGCTGGAATACCATGACGATTACGGGAAATATTACACTTTCACCAAAGAGCAATGAAGAAACCGATTAAAATTGGCCTTATCTCACTGGCATCCTTGCTGTTGCTGATTGCCATTGCTGTTTCCGTAGTGGCTTTTAGCATTTTTTCACCTTCTAAATTGGCGAAAATTGTCAACAAGCAAGCCGACCGATTTATTACCTGCGATTTCCAAATTGACAAGGTGGGGCTCACTTTTTTCAAAACTTTCCCTAAAGTAGGGCTTGATTTGGAGAATGTGGTGCTGAAAAATCCTCAAGGCGAGAAGGTTTCAGACACCTTGCTATATGTCAAGGATTGTGTGGCAGCGCTCAACATCAGGGAATTGATAAAAAACAAACATATTGAAATTAACGATTTTTCACTGAATGGCGGGCTCATAAACCTTTACGTTGATGAAAACGGCAATGGCAACTACAATGTCTTCAAATCAGATCCTGAAGACACCACTTCCTTTGATTACACGATTGATTTACAAAAGGTTAAAACCAAAAATGTAGATGTTTGCTACCAAAATGAGCAATCCAAGTTAAAGGCGGATTTGCAACAGGTGGATTTGACGGTGAAAGGCGCCTTTGAAAAACAAAACATTGACGGGAAGCTGGAGGCAAATGCCAAATCGCTGCTCTTCGTCATGGACGACAGCACCAAGATTAACCTTTCCGGACAGAATTTGGAGGCCTCCTACGATGGATCTTTCACAGATTTTAACCTGATAAATGGTGAAGTGGACGTGCAGTTGCAAAAAGCTCAGCTTTTTATTGATACAGCTCTGTATGTCAACGAATTAGATCTTTCCTTCTATTCAAAGCTGCGCACCGACTTTGACGCTCAGCGGTATGACTTGAACGAAACGGTCTTAAAAGTCGATGGACATTCCCTTTTGGTGAACGGACTGGTGCAACAAGACACCACCCGTCATGGGCTATACACCGACCTGCACTATGAAACCGATGAATGGAACCTTCAGGACATTATCCCTATCATTCCGGAAGCGGTTATCGGTAACGCATTGGATAACATTAAGATAGAGGGTGATATGCAAATTCAGGGAACGGTGAAAGGAACTTATTACCCTAACCATTTGCCATTCATCACTTCCGATGTTTCTTGGAAAAACGGAACTTTTTCAATGAAAGATTTACCATTGGACTTTGAAAAGGTGAATGGTCGTTTCGGACTTGATTTGGATCTCAACAAACAGAGCGATTTAACCATCAAATCACTGTCTGCCACTACACGGAAACGCAATTTGCTTACGGTTTCAGGAACCGTTAAAAACCTGTTTGGCAAGATGTTGTGCGACATTGTCGCCAACGGAAATCTGCACATTAAAGACTTCAAAGATTTCCTGCCGGAAATTTTTACTCAATACGAAGGAAAGGCGGATGTCAAAGTAACAACGCAACTCGCATACGACCCCGAAACCGAATTTTCAGTTGACAATATCTCCAAAGCTGTCATCAACGGACAGTTTAAGGACTTGAAAGTGCTGTACGATGATACCATGTCCGTCTATTCGCCTGACATGCAGGTGGATTTGACATTCCCTATCACAGAGAAACCGTATAAAATAGACGAATGGCTTAATGCTAAGGTGAAAACGAGCGATCTATTGATCCGAAACATACACTCTCATGCGCGGAAGGAAATCAGTGGCTCTTCCATTCAGCTGGATGCCTATACAAACAACTTGTTAGACAGCACGGTGGAACTTAAATTCGCCACCACTTACCAGCTTGAGCAGCTGAATATGTGGGCAGACACAGTTTCTGCGCAATTCTCTCATCCACAGGGCGTTTTTGTGTTGAAAAACATGAATCAAATGCGTTTGGATTATGGCGGAAATGCTATCAAGGTGAATATTGCCAATTCTGGACATGCTGCAGGATCCAAGAAGGGAGACCTTTATGACATCTCTACGGATAAAATCAATTTGCAAGCAGAGATTGACTATAAGGAGAACGAAGAGCATCCGTTGCTGCAGTGGTCGCCGGTGGTGAAGCTGCAGACCACGAATGCCAAAGCGGATATTCAGGATGTTGCCCACACGATTACGTTCCCCACTTTGAATGTCGATTTCAACCCGAAGAGATGCGTGTTAAAAAAAGCTAATTTACGCTTCGGACAGTCGGATGTTTCGCTTACAGGCAACATCACGGGAATTGAGTCTTTTCTCCATCATCAGGGATTACTGAAAGGAAATCTTGATTTTGTTGCCAACTATTTGAATTTGAATGAATTAATGGATATTGTGGACGGATTGGGCGCTCCGGATTCCTTGACAGAGCAGGCAGCGGATATGGCACAAAAGAAAGAGGATGCCCCGTTCATTGTCCCATTTGGTGTGGATATCAATATGAATACCACCATCAAGAAAGCGTTATACGAAGATGCAGAGTTCCGCAACATCGCCGGGCAGGTCTATGTGAAAGACGGCGTGCTGGTTTTGGAAGAGATGGGTCTCACCAACGATGCCGCACGGATGCAGCTCACGGCCATGTACCGCACGCCGCGCCTCAACCATCTGTTTTTGGGATTTGACTTCCATCTTCTTGATATAAAGATAGATAAGCTTATCGCGATGATTCCGGAAGTCGATACGATTCTCCCGATGCTGAAGTCTTTCAGCGGTAATGCGGAATTTCATTTCGCCGCCGAAACCTATCTCAAATCCAATTACGATATCAAGTATTCCACCTTGCGCGGTGCCGCAGCCATCAATGGGCACGATTTGGTGGTGCTTGACAATGAAACCTATAAGAATATCGCTAAGAAGCTGATGTTCAGTAAGAAAACGGAGAACAAGATTGACAGTTTATCTACCGAGATCACCATTTTCAAAAATGAGATTGACGTTTATCCGTTTCTGCTTTCCCTTGACAAATACAGTGCCATTATTTACGGCCGGCATAATCTGGACATGACCTACGACTATAACATCTCGCTCCTGAAACCCTTGCGTATCGGGCTCGAAATAGACGGAATGGGTGACAGGTTGAAATTCAAAGTCGGAAAGCCAAAATACGCCACCTTGTTCAAACCCGAAAAGCAGAAAGTGGTGGAATCCAATGTGATGGAACTGAAAACGCTTATCAACAAGACGTTGCAGGAAAATGTGAAAAAAGATGACGCCATACGGCCATAATCCGAAGATGTGACGAGATGGTGAAACATGTATTGGATTTTTGTGTACTTTTGCAACGTTTTTTGATAAATGTAAAATACTGATAGAAAGATTATTATGAGTACGATGAAAGAAAAGGAAGAGGAACTCATTCAGGAGTTTGAGATGTTCGATGATTGGATGGACAAATACAACTATATCATTGAATTGGGGAAAGAATTGCCGATCATAGATCCACAATATAAGACAGAGGAATTTCTCATCAGCGGTTGCCAGTCACAGGTTTGGCTGCATCCTGAAATGCAGGACGGCTTGCTTTATTTTACCGCCGACAGCGATGCCATTATCACCAAAGGGATTGTCTATCTGTTAATTAAAGTTTTGTCCGGACATACTCCGCAAGAAATTCTCGACAATGATTTGTCCTATATTGACGCTATCGGGCTCAAGAACCATCTTTCCCCGACCCGTTCCAATGGTCTGGCATCTATGATCAAGCAAATCAAATTATATGCGTTGGCTTATTCAGCAAAACAATAAAAACCTATACAGATGAAAAAATTAGTTTGTGTTTTAGGATTTGCCCTGGCCGCATTGTTCTTGAACAGTTGCGGTATGAAGGAATGCAAATGTGTTGATACGAATGTGACATTACAAAACGACAGTATATTAGTACATTACAGCAGAGTGGATACTGTGTATAATTATACTCGTTCGGATTGTGGAGAGTTTAACAAAGACGAAATGTTGGAATTGGATTCCCTTATGAAGTTACATCATACGATTGTTTGCGAGGAAAATTAAAGCGGGTGGAGATGGCGAGTAGAGGAGTGGCGTTAGTAACCGGTGCGGACGGCGGCATGGGGCGCATCCATGTGAGGGAGCTGGCCAAAGCCGGTTATGAGGTGATTATGGCCGTAATTGACGAGAATGCGGCGCGCCCGGTGATGGAGGAAATTCAACGGGAAACCAACGGCACATTGCATTTGATGCCGGTGAATCTTGGCGATTTAGCCGATATCGTGCGCTTTGCCGATGAGGTGAAGGCCCGTTTTCCATCTTTGCAGGTTCTGCTGAACAATGCCGGCGTGCTGCCCAGCAAACCCAAGAAGAGTGTCAACAACATAGAATTAACGATGGCTGTCAACTATTTGGGACACTATACGTTAACCAATCTGTTGCACCCTATTATGGGCGAAGGCACGCGTATTGTGAGCATGATCTCCCTGTCGTATTTTCTTGGAAAGATAACACCGGAGCTGTTCAAGCCCAAGACAGAACGCGAATACAACCGGTTCAACGCCTACGGTAGCTCCAAGCTGGCGCTTTACTATTTTATGCTCGACGCGTCTGAGGCCTGGAAAAATGAAGGTATATGCTTTAATGTTTCCGATCCTTTTATTGTGAGTACCAACATTATCCGGATGGATAACATAGTGGTGGACAAGCTTTGCGATTGGTTTTTCCGCCCGTTTATCAACACACCCGAGCAAGGTTCCGCCACCATGATGGCAGCGGCAATTGATCCCAAATACCAAGGGGTGACGGGTATGATTTTCAAGAACCGCAAAGTGGCGAAGCATAAAAAGAGATTCTATAACAACGTGGAGCAGCGTCAGTTATTAAGGACATTGACGGCGCAGCTACTCGAAGAAAACCATATTCGCTTATGATAATTCCGCCTTTTTTGACCATTGGTGACACCATCGCGCTGGCCGCGCCCGCCCGGAAAATCTCCAAAGAGGAAATTTTTCCGGCCGAGCAATGGTTGAAAAGTGTCGGTTTTAACGTTTTTTATGATGACAGACTTTTTGCCGAAGATCACCAGTTTGCGGGTAACGATGCCTTGCGGGCTGGTTATTTCCAAGATCTTTTGGACAGTGAAAGAGTAAACGCAATTTGGTGTGTAAGAGGCGGTTACGGATCTGCCCGCATCATCGACCGCTTGGATTTCACCCGATTCCGCAAACACCCGAAATGGATCTGCGGATACAGCGACATTACCGTTTTCCATAACCACTTGCAGCATAAGCTCCAGACCGCTACATTGCATACCACTATGCCCATTAATGTTACGGAGAATAATACGCAAACAGCTGTTTGTCTGTCTTTTCTGGATGCCTTGACAGGCAAAACGCTGACGTATGAAATCGCCCCCCATTCGTTGTCGAGAACGAAACCGTTTTCAGGAATTTTAACAGGAGGGAACTTGTCGATGCTGTATTCTCTTATTGGTTCTCCGTCCGACATAGATACCACCGATAAGGTGCTGTTTATCGAGGATTTGGACGAATACCTATATCACATTGACCGAATGATGCTCAATTTGGAGCGAAGCGGCAAGCTTTCGCACGTTAAAGCATTGTTAGTCGGGCATTTGAGCGATATGCACGACAATACGGTGCCGTTTGGTAAAACGGCCGAAGAGATTGTAGCTGACCATTGTCAGAAATACGATTTTCCATTGGTTTTCAATGTGCCTGCCGGGCATCTTCCCGACAACCGCGCTTTCCGCATGGGTTGTCAAATAGAGGGTTTTATTAAAGACAATAAATTTATAATCAATAGTTTGAATCATGCTTAGCACTTTTCTGTTCAAATATATTTATCGAGTAAAACCGATTCCGTATCCGAATCCCGAAGGCACCATTCCCAAGAGCGTGCTGATGATGGCGCCGCACACCTCCATCATGGACTTCGTCATCGGTTTGGCGGCCATGCAGTATTATGATTTGCACGCCAACACCATCATCAAAAAGGAGTTTTTCTTCTTCCCTTTGAATCTGTTACTGAAGAAGTTAGGGGGTATTCCGGTAGATCGGAAACATGCACGGAATTTTGTGGAGTATGCCGCCAATGTCATTAAGGAAAGGGAACGTATCACACTGATTATCTGTCCGGAAGGCACACGCAAAAGAGTGGAGAGATGGAAACGGGGATTCTATCAAATCGCGATGGAGGCGGGCGTGCCCATCAGTTTGGGGTACATCGACTATAAAACCAGAACATGCGGCATCATGTCCATTTTCTATCCCACGGGTGATTATGAAAAGGACATGCAGGAAATTTTAGCGCAATACTACGGCCTTGAGGGCTACCGCAAGGGAAGATTCAACTTGGAAGACAAGCCGCACGCCCATCCGGAATGGTACAAATTATAACCCTGAATTTTCAGGAACAGATTCCTTCACAACACGGATGACCTCATTTACTTGTTCGTCCGTCAGGTCAAAATAGACAGGCAAACTGATTTCACAAGCGTAATTCTTATAGGTGTTAGGATAATCTTCAATGCGATAACCTAATGTCTTATAAGCTGTTAGAAGAGGCAATGGGATAAAATGCACATTGGTGGCCACTTCTTTGGATGCTATTTTCATGATGATGTCATTGCGTTGTTGTTCCGTGACATTATTCAAAAACAGGGTGAAAACGTGATAGGACGATCTTTTTTCTGCCGTTTCAAACACAGGCATGCGGAATCTTTTGTCGTCTTTAAATGCTTGGTAGTAAGCGTCAAAAATCTTTTTTCTGCGGGGTAGGATAAGCTGGTCGTAGCGGGCGAGCTCCACCAGACCCATAGCAGCGGCGATGTCGGTCATGTTGCATTTGTGGCCGATGGAGCAGACATCATAGCGCCAGCTTCCTGCTTGTGTTTTGGTGAAGGCGTCTTTGGTTTGGCCGTGCAAAGAGTAAATGCAAAAGTCATGATAGAGTTCGTCGGGATTGAAGGGGGCGGGGAGATTGAAGCAGATGGCGCCGCCTTCTGCCGTGGTCAGGTTTTTGACAGCATGGAAGGAGAAAACGGTAATATCGGTCAACGCGCCGGTCTTTTTCCCTTTATATTGCGCACCGAGAGAGTGGGCGGCGTCAGAGAGAATCAAGATACGGCCCAGTTTCTCTTGGATGGGATTGCTCGGTTGGAATTTCTGTTTTATGGAAGGTTGTTGGATAAAATCCAGGAGATGATCATAATTGCAGGGGAGACCGACGATATCCACAGGAATGATGGCTTTAGTGCGGGGGGTGATGGCATCGCGAAGATGTTTCACATCCATGAGCAGTTCGTCATTCACATCGACCATGACGGGTTTTGCGCCGCAGTGCAGAACCACTGCGGCCGTGGCGGTGTAGGTGTAGGCGGGTATAATCACCTCGTCGCCTTGGCCTATACCGAACCAATGCAGAACCAGTTCCAGACCGGCGGAAGCGGAATTGACGCACACCACGCGTTGAATACCACAATATTCCGCAAGTTTCTGCTCAAAGAGCTTTGTCCTTGGACCTGTGGTGATCCATCCGGAGCGCAGCGTTGCGACAACCTCATCGATAATCGCGTCGTCAATATGAGGGGGAGAAAATGGTATTTTCATTTTAAGGGGTAATTCGTTCTAACTTTCTGGCTTTTCTTTCTTTATGGGTTTGGGCTAATTCTCCGAAATCAAAAGCGAGGTCAAAGCAGTTCGGCGTTGCCCTCACCGCGTAATGCTGTCTGGAGAATCCTACACGTATTCCTTTGATATTCAATTGAATGCCGTATGAAAATCCCGCCATGGATTTTCGGGACAGCACTTTCATTTCCTGATGTACATTGTGATTGTATGCCAATTGCAGCGAAAAATATTTGGAGGGTTCAATCTCCAGTCCGAACACAAAATGCCGGAAAAAATTATCGGCAAACTGGGCCGCTTTAGAGGGATATTGGGGTTCGCCGGTGAACGCGTCAGTTTGGATGAAGGGGTTGTCCAGCCCGTAATAGCTCATATTCCAGCGGTACAGGGAGTGAAGGGTGATGTGGTAGCGTATGGGGACGTGCTGGAGCCGTTGGGAGAAGGCGAGCTGCAGATCGAAAGGAAGCATTTCCCGGTCACCGGGCGAATAGGGTTTCAGTTGCACGCCGATGTTTTTGGCCAATAAGGTAAGAGAAAGTTTCTTTTTCTCGTTGAAATAGCTGCCGGCCACATCCACTGCGATGCCGGCGGAGAAATAGGATTCATAGAAGCTGAAAATCGTTTTGAAGTTGGCGCCGATAGAGAAGTTGGGGGAGAGTTCCCGGCCCCAGCCGACAACCAGTGCATAGTCTCCGGCGGAGAAGTTTCCGGTTTCGTTTCCGTTTTCGTCGGCCCCGCGGAAAGAGCCGTAGTTGAGCCCGTAGATGCCGAAGGCGAAGCTGCCCGCTTTAGGGAATGTGTAGGAATATGTGGCGGCGATGGCGGTACTCTTCGTGAAATAGTCCGTAAAGTTAAGAGCGAGATTATTATGGTGGCGTTCGCTGATATAGGAAGGGTTGACTAAGATCAGTGCAGGATCATCATCGTGAACGGAAACCAAATTGCTACCCAAGGCCATAATACGGGAGGAATAGTTGAATTTCAAGAAGTTATATACAAACCTCCCTCCTGTTTGCGCCTTGAGCTGCGACACCGTGGCCAACAGCAGACATACCCAAATTAGCAGTCGCTTTTTCATACGATTACAAACTGCAAAAATAACAATTCTTCGGATTGTTTACGGCGGCTTTGCAGTTTTAAGAATTTTTAGGACAGGTTGTTATTATTTCTTTTTTTCCACCGAGAACCCAAACTTGCCGAGAATTTCACCCAATGTGTAGTAATGCCCGTGGGAGTAGGTCACCAAGTCGGCGCGGCGAAGGTCTATGGCATCCGTTTTCGGTGAGAACAGCTTCTCGTTGACGTGGACGGCCACCACTTCGGCGAGGAACAGGTCGTGGCTGCCGAGCGGGATGATCTGTGTCACCTTGCATTCCAGATTTACCGGTGATTCCTCAATCATGGGAGCATCCACTTTTGTGGCGCGCACGGGAGTGAGTCCGGTTTCCACGAATTTGTTGTATTTTTTGCCTGAACGCACGCCGCACCAATCCGCATAAGGGGTCAATTGCTTGTTAACCAAGTTGATGACAAAAGCGCCTTCCTTTTTGATGATGTCGTAGGAGTGGCGTTCGGGGCGCACGGAAATAGAACACATGGGCGGGTCGGAGCACACCGTTCCCGCCCATGCGATGGTGATGATATTGTATTCGTCAAG
The DNA here is from genome assembly GCA_902786595.1 of uncultured Bacteroidota bacterium. Taxonomy (GTDB): domain Bacteria; phylum Bacteroidota; class Bacteroidia; order Bacteroidales; family WCHB1-69; genus F23-D06. Next base: position 13,512 of record CADADB010000022.1, read on the forward strand.
GGTGCTGCCGCAGGAGACCATGACCACCGGAGTGGGGTTGAGCATGTTGCCCCCGCGCAACGTCCTTTTGCGGATTTTCCCCATTATCTGCCGAGACCTGCGGACTGAATGTTCGGGATAATCAGCAGCGGCATCTTGGAGGTGCTGAGGATTTCCGTCATGTTCGAGCTGGAGGTGAAGTCCGTTTCGCTCTCCTCACGCATGATGACGATCAAGTTGGAATCCAGTTCGTGAGCGTGATTCAGCAACGTCTGCACATAGTCTTTCTGCACCGTCAGCGGAATCATCTCGTGACGCACGTTGGCATCCTCGCACATGTCGGAAGCATGGCGCATCTGCACATTGATAATGTGGCGCGTGTCAGCGTTGTTCGGATAATAGACTCCGGCGATAGTGACCTTGGCGGCGAAACGTTTGGCCAGATAGGTGGCATAACGCATTTTCTGCAACGTCTCGAAGCTCAAATCGATAGGAGCATAGATGTTGTGCAGGTCGCGTTTGATTTCGATGTTCTCGCGCATGATCAGAATCGGAACTTTTGTGGCCTTGATCAGACGGTTGGCGTTATTGCCGATATAACCTTCCTCAAAACCGGAAGTACCATGCGTACCCATCACAATCATGGGATTGGACAGATTCGCGGCATATTTGGCAAGTTCCACATGCACTTTACCTTCCAGAATGACCGTGTTTACCTCTGTATTGGGCGACTCCATTCTACACATCTCTCTCCAATCCTCTAAGGAATGTTGAAGTTTCTGTATGTAATTGTCATCCTCATTTTCAGAGTTTTTGGTGACACCAGGGGTTTTCACCCACACCAGGTGCATGTCGGCGCCCGTTTTCAGGGCCAATGAGATTGCGTGGCGCAATGCGTTGAGGGAGCTGTTGGAAAAGTCAACGCCAACGACGATATTCTTGTTGTTCATAACTTGTATTATTTGGTGATTACTAATTTATTTTGATTCGCTTGAATAGTTGGGAGCTTCGCTGGTGATGGTGATGTCATGCGGATGGCTTTCCAAGACACCGGCGTTGGTGATGCGGCAGAAGCGGGCTTCGTGCAGCTTGTCGATGGTCTTCGCACCGCAATAGCCCATGCCGGAACGCAGACCGCCGGCCATCTGATAGACCACTTCGTAGAGGTCGCCTTTGTAGGGAACCCGACCAACAATGCCTTCGGGGACGAGTTTCTTGGCATCATCGACATCGCTCTGCATGTAGCGGTCTTTGGAACCGTGCTGCATGGCTTCCAAAGAGCCCATTCCTCTGTAAGTCTTGAATTTACGTCCGTTGAAGAGGATGGTGGTGCCGGGAGATTCCTCCACGCCGGCGAGCAGACCGCCAAGCATCACGGAGTTGCCGCCAGCGGCGAGAGCTTTCACAATGTCGCCGGAGTAGCGGATGCCGCCGTCGGCGATAAGCGGGATGTCGTAGTCTTTCAGGGCTTTATGAACAGCGTAGATGGCGCTGAGTTGGGGCACGCCTACACCGGCCACCACGCGGGTGGTGCAGATGGAGCCGGGTCCGATGCCCACTTTCACGGCGTCGGCACCGTTGTCGGCGAGCAGCTTGGCCGCCTCGCCCGTGGCGATGTTGCCGACTACCACATCCACGTTGTCAAAATGTTTCTTGATTTCTTTCAAGGTGTTGATCACATTTTTGGAATGGCCGTGGGCACTGTCGAGCACGAGTGCGTCCACGCCAGCTTCCACGAGTGCTTCGGCGCGTTGCACGGCATCGTTGGTGATGCCGATGCCCGCCGCCACACGCAAGCGCCCTTGCGCGTCTTTGCATGCGAACGGTTTGTCCTTGGCTTTCGTGATATCCTTGTAAGTGATTAATCCAATGAGCGTTCCGTCATCGGCCACCACCGGCAGCTTCTCAATCTTATGCTCCTGCAGGATATCGGCGGCGCGGTAGAGGTCCGTGTCGCGGGAAGTGGTGACAAGACCGTCTTTGGTCATTACGTCGCAGATGTTGCGGTTGAAGTTTTTCTCGAAACGGAGGTCGCGGTTGGTGACGATGCCCACGAGGATGTTCTTCTCGTCCACCACGGGGATACCGCCGATGTGGTATTCGGCCATGATGCGCAGCGCGTCGCCCACGGTCTTGTCGGGCGTGATGGTCACCGGCGCGTTGATCATGCCATTCTCGGCGCGCTTGACAGAGGCCACCTGCTTGGCTTGCTCTTCGATGGTCATATTCTTGTGTATCACGCCGATACCACCTTCACGAGCAATGGAAATCGCCATCTTCGATTCGGTCACGGTGTCCATGGCCGCCGAAACGAACGGTAAGTTAAGGTGGATGTTGCGCGTGAAACGCGTCCGCAAATCAATCTCTTTGGGCAGCACCTCCGAATATGCCGGAATCAACAGCACATCGTCAAAAGTCAACCCTTCTAAAGCAATTCTTTCTGTAATAAAGGACATAAAGACTATATTTTATTTTCGCGCAAAAATACGAAATTTTCAATATCGCCCGATGTTAAATTTTTTTTCCGAAGAAAGAGTATGTATGACTATAACAATAACTATGACTATGACTGGCTGTTAGCTATTAGCTATTAGCTGGTCTGTTTTGTATTCAAAAGCTAAAAGCTAATAGCCAATAGCCAATAGCCAATAGCTAATAGCCAATAGCCAAAAGCCAAAAGCTAATAGCCGATATACAGGATTTCCGTTCGCACGTCCTGATACCCCATTTCCTGCATACACTCCTGATATTCTTTTAGTTGCGCTTCGTATTGAATACGATGTTCCTGACCGGTTTTATAGTCGATGATCATCACGTGGTCGGGTTTGATGACCACACGGTCAGGCCGCCTCTCCTGGCCGTTTTTCGTGAGGATGGTGACCTCGTTTAACACCTGGTCGCCATCGTTGAGGTAGAAATACGGACGTAAACGGGAATCCTGTTCCGTACGTTCGAATAATCGGTGCAGCCGCGAGCGAATTTCTTCCGGCAGACCGTTTGTCATTTCATTGCGTTCCTCTTCTGTAGCAGGAAAGAGTGTTAATTTTTGCAAAAAATCGTGTATTTGCGTTCCAATGTCTTGTGATTCGGTGTTTGTTGCTGATAGATTGATGTTGATGGAATCATTGTCGCAGAAGGTCAGCTTTGAGCAACACACTTGGAGATTTGAATTATTCGGTTGATTATCAGACGTTTTGGTTGGTTTTTGCCATTGAAAATCACCGTAATAGTAGATGTTGTTTTGATTGTCGCAAATAGAGTTTTCAGAACTTTTTACAAATTTCTGTAACGCGTTTTTGATGTTCGTTTTTTCTTCTCCTTTCTTTTTGTTGTCTTTATTGTCGGGAAACTCGGCCAAAAGGTAGAGCATATCGCGGGCGCGGGTGAAATCAACATACCAAAGGTTGAGGTTGTCAAGATTTCTCTTATCCTCCTCGGTCTCATAATCATCCTGAAAATCAGAATATTTCATATTTTTTTCATGTTTCACATAGCAGCTTTCCTGGCTTCGCGCATCATTCACCCAGTAATAGGATTCACGGGAATTGGATGCGCTGCAATGGGTGATCACCACGGGAAATTCCATCCCTTTGGAAGCGTGGATGGTCATCAGTTGCACGGCGTCAGACTTTCCGGACAGAGAGAGCCGCGGTATGGTTTCGCTGTAACGGTTTCGGTCGTCCCACCATGTTAAAAAAGCTGAAACGGAGGCCGTCTGAGATTGTTCGTATTCGTGTACCAGATCCAAAAAATCGGCAATGAAAGGATCTTCGCTGTTGTCAAACTGGTAGTATCGAATCATCTCCTTCACGGCGAGAACGAACGGGTTCTTTGCCCAATCCGCCAGATGATGTGAAAAGTCCTGATTTGGAAACAGTTCATCCATAACAGAAAGAAATTCACCTTCTGTATTTTTATGCAATGCGGTATGGAAATCCTGATGTTGTTTGGTGCAAAGATAATGTAAAATGGTGGTCTGCACCAATTTGTCTTTCGGATTAATCATCAATCGCAATGTGCTGATTAACAAGTTAATACTTAGATTATCACAGAGTTGTAATGATTCGGTGGTGATAACAGGGACATCCGCCTGCAACAAACATTGCGCAAACGCTTTGCATTTCGCCCTTCCGCTGAGCAGCACCGCCATATCACCGTAGGCATACCCGCGCTGTTTCGCATCCTTGACGGCATACAGCAGTTCCGCCTCTTCCGGTTTCAACTTCTTATATATATTCTCAATAAAATCCTCAGAGCATTCCGGCCAAACTTGATGTATGTCTTTGTAATCCTGCTTGTTATAACCAAAAACTTGCACCAATCCGCCAGTTTTCAAGGGATTGACGAACTGCTCCACATCTCTGTAATAGTCGGTTTTGTCCAACGTTTCCGCGTAAAATTGGAAGAATCGGTTGTTGAACTCTATCACCGACGATTGTGAGCGGTAGTTGGTTTTCAAAGGGATAGAGCGGTAATCCGACTCGCCTTTCAACAGGGTGAAAATATCCTTTTCCGCAGGAGTGTTCTTCAAACGTTCATAATCCGACAGTCGGTAAAAAAGATCAACATCGCCGTTGCGGAAACGGTAGATGGACTGTTTCACATCGCCAAAAAGGATGACATTCCCATTTTCACTTAACGCTTCCACAATCAGTGGTTTTAAATCCTGCCACTGCATCAGGGAGGTGTCCTGAAACTCATCAATAAAGAAATGCCGGAAGAAGCTCAGCTTTTCAAAAAGCAGATCCCCGCCGGAATCGGAAATGGCATCGTTCAGCAGCGGGTTGCTTTCCGACAGAAAGAAGGAATCGGTTTGTTCCTTGATGGTTTCGATATGCTGCTGCAAGGCGGTCAACACCAAAAGGCGGTTGGCGTTTTTGGCCAGAACATAGTTGGTGAAGAAATTCTTCGCATATCCTATCACAATTTTTTGGATTTGCGAGAAAATATCTTTCACTCGTTCGGAATAATCTGCCCTCAAACTCTCTTTTCTCTCTTTCTCGTCCTTTCCACCCTTTTTCGGTGCGGAAAAGACCTTTTTTTCGTCCATTTCCTGCAAACACTTGCTCTCTGAAAATCCTTTTTCCAAGTTGAACGGATCATCCGCGATGCGCGCAATATGCTTGTCCCAATTATACGTCCCGTTGGGCATCAAATCCTCTTTTTCGGCTTCTTTAAAAATGGCAAGAGCTTGTTTTACAAGATCTTCCAACTCTTTTTTGCATTGTTCCTGAATGAGCCGGCAATTCTTCTTCCATTGATCCACAACCTTTTCCAACTCCTCCATTTCAGGAATGTTTTTGATGTGGGGATGGCTTTTCTCCGTATCGTAGTAAAGGACGCCGAGTCCCTGCATCAGGAAACGGTTGATATTGGCGCTTCCCTTGTCCTCCAGCTCTTGCTCCAGCTCCTTCACCACCACACTGAGTTGTTGGTTATTGTTGGTTAAATCGCAGATATACTGTTCGATAGCCATGCGGAAGAAATCCGTCAGGTGGATTTGCACGGCATAGTTCATACTGAGGTTGAGGTAGAGGGCGGAGGAACGGATCACGCGCTGGATGAAGCTGTCGATAGTGGTGATGCTGAAGCAGGCGTAATCGTATAAAATATTGTAGAGCAGAGCTTTAGAAGTCTTTTGGACAAACGTGAAACACTCTTCCGGGGAAAGCATGTTGTCTTCACCGAAAATCTTTTGGCAAAGGTTGTTGAAGTCATTGGCGTTCAGGTCTGACACGCTTTGGGCGAAAGCGAGCCGGTTCAGCTGCCTCACCACGCGCTCTTTCATTTCGGAGCCGGCATTGTTGGTGAACGTTATCGCCAAAATCTGCTTGTAACCCGTGCAGGACCGACAAGAATAGTTCTGCTTGTCGCGCAGGAATGCGGGCACGTGATTTTTGAGACAGGTGGCGATATAGTCGAACACCAGGTTGTAGGTTTTCCCGGAGCCGGCGGAGGCGGAATAGACCGTGAGCATGGTTAGGTTAAAGGTTGGAAGGTTAAAAGGTTAAGGAGTTATAGCCAAAAGCCAAAAGCCAAAAGCTAATAGCTAATTTGTTTTGAATTTGTAGGAGATTTCGGACAGGTCGGCGTTCGCCTTTACGATTTTCTGCTTAAGGTTCTGTTTGAATGCCAGCACTTTATCCAGCATTTCGGGATTGTTGACGCTGAGCATCTGCAGGGCGAGGATGGCGGCGTTTTGTGCGCCGTTGATGGCCACGGTGGCCACAGGGATTCCCGGAGGCATCTGCAGCATGGCAAGGGCGGCGTCCATACCCTCGAGCGACGACTTGATGGGTACGCCGATGACGGGCAGCGGGGTCATGGCGGCAATCACACCCGGCAGATGGGCGGCCATGCCCGCGCCGGCGATAATCACCTTGATGCCGCGCTGATGGGCGTTTTTGGCGTATTCGGCGACCTCATCGGGCGTGCGGTGCGCCGACAAAGCCAACATTTCAAACGGAATTTCCTGACTGTCAAAAAATTTGCAGGCGGCCTCCATCACCGGAAGGTCGGAGGTGCTGCCCATGATGATACTGACTAATGGTTGCATGTTTTTTGTTTTAAATTCGGTGGCAAAAGTAATAAAAATAAGTTTAGAGTTTAAGGTTTATGGTTTAAGGATAACGACATTGACAACCAATCCTTTAACCCTTAACCCTTAAACAAAAAAATAGTATCTTTGCCGCCGATTTAAAAATTTTGTAGTTATTCTGCAATTTTTGCGTCTAAAAGGAAAATCGTCAAAGGATAAACTATAATTATTTATAAAACAAACATTTATGAAAAAAGTATTTTTGTTTTTGATGGCCTTGGCGTGTGCGTTGACCGTTTTCGCGCAGCAGCAGAAAGGCGACCTGAATCTGAACGATCCCATCAAAGCGGATCCTAATGTGACCATTGGCAAGTTGGACAACGGCTTGACCTACTACATTCGTAAAAACTCTTATCCGAAGGACCGCGTGGAGTTCCGTCTCGCCGTGAACGCCGGCTCCAACCAGGAGAACGACAACCAACAAGGTTTGGCGCACTTCACCGAGCACATGGCCTTCAACGGTATTGAAGGTTTCCCGAGCAACAGCGTGGTTGACCACCTGCGCAGCAAGGGTGTGGTGTTCGGCGCCGACCTCAACGCCTACACTAGCTTCGACGAGACAGTCTATATGATCCCCATGCCGCTCGACGATCCCAACAACATCGACCTCGGCCTCAAGATCCTCCGTGGCTGGGCCGCCGGTCTGCTTTATGACAACAAGGAGATTGATGAAGAGCGCGGTGTCATCATCGAGGAATACCGCCTCGGTCTCGGTGCCGACGACCGTATGCGCAAGGAGTACTGGCCTATCCTCATGAAGGACTCCCGTTATGCCGATCGTATGCCCATCGGTAAACTTGACATTCTGCAAACTTTTGATTACCAAGTGATCAAGGATTTCTATCACGATTGGTACCGTCCTGATTTGCAGGCCGTTATCGTGGTTGGTGACATTGATGTGAATACGGTGGAGCAGAAAATCAAGACGATGTTCGGCAACATCCCCGCCAAACAGAACCCTCGCAAGAAAGAGATTTACGGCATTGGTGCCAATAAGGAGCCGCTTGTGGCTGTTTGTACCGATAAGGAAGCAACGGGTAGCCAAGTGGAGCTCATCCGCAAGCATAAACACGCTCCGATGAAGACCATCGGTGATTTCCGCCAACAGCTCTGCATTGATCTCTACAACGCTATGTTTGACGCCCGTCTCGAGGAGATGACCCAAGATCCGAAATGTCCTTTCATCGGTGCCGGTGCCGGATATGGTGACTTCATTGGCAACACGGATGCGTACGCTTCCATGGCCATGGCCAAGGAGAATCGCATTCCTGAAGCACTGCAAGTGCTCATGCAAGAAGACTACCGCGTGTTGAAATACGGTTTCCTGCAGACTGAACTCGACCGCGCCAAAGAGGAATTGTTGGAAAGATACGACAAGGCAGCCAAGGAGGTCGATAAGACTGAATCCGCTCGTTTCGCCAGCCAATACATCAACAATTTCCTGCGTCAAGACCCCATCCCGGGTGCAAAACGTGAGAACACCTACGCCAAGAAGCTGATCGAAGGCATCACTTTGGATGAAGTCAACGCCCTTGCAAAGAATTGGGTTACGGAAGACAATATGGTGGCCATCGTCACCGCTCCCGAAAAAGACGGTGTGAAAGTTCCGTCCAAGGAGGAAATTCTTTCCATCCTGAAAGACAAATCGTTAGCAAACGTTAAACCATACGTTGACACTTACAAGGATCAGGAAATTTTGGAAAAGGGATCCCTGAAGCCCGGCAAAATCACCTCGGTGGAAAAAATCGAGGCCGTGGATGCCGAAAAGTGGACACTCTCCAACGGTATCACTGTCTATCTGAAGAAAACCGACTATAAGAACGATGAAATCCTCTTCAGTGCCAGCAGTAAGGGCGGTAAATCGCTTTATGGTGTAAAGGATCTTGCTTCCGCCGACTTCGCCGCCGAAATCATCGACCGTGGCGGTATCGCTGATATTGACTACAATTCTTTGATGAAAAAGATGAAAGGTAAAAACGTGGGTGTTTCTCCTAACATCAATCTCTTAAGCGAAGGTTTTTCTGGCTCATCTTCTCCGAAAGACTTGGAGTTCTTCTTCCAGTATCTCAATGCTTTCTTCACCAACCCGCGTATCGACCCGAACGCTTTCGAATTGGTGATGCAGGAGACGAAAGAGCAACTCAAGATGATCACCGCACAGCCGATGTACAAGTATTTAGGCAAATTCCTGGAAGCAGCCTATAATTACGATCCTTACATGAAACAGATGTTCTCCTACGATGACGAATATCTGAGCCAAGCGAATTTCGACCGCGCCGTTGAAATTTACAAAGAGCGTTTCTCCAATCCCGCCGATTTCAACTTCTTCTTCGTGGGCAACTACGACGAAAAGGAAATGAAAGAATTCGTTGAACTCTATCTCGGTTCTATGAAGACCGATGTGAAGAAGAAAGAGAACTACAACCTCAGCGTCTTGAAACCGCGTCCTGACAAGGCCACCACGCAAACCGTTTATGCCGGTACTGAGGAACAAGGTTGGATGGGCATGTATATCACCAACCCGATTGACTGGAATTACCGCAACTCCATCATCGCCGACATGATCGGTGAGGCTTTGGACATCCAATTTGTGCGCATCGTGCGTGAAAAGATGGGCGATGTCTATTCCCCGATGGTGCAGATGGGCGCCAGCAAACTCCCTCATCCTGAGATGACCTTGATGATTCTCCTGGGTTGCGATCCTGTGAAAACCGACAAGCTCGCCGATGCCAGCTTGAAGATTCTCAACGACTTCAAAGCCAAAGGCCCGGATAAGAAAACGATGGAACTGGTGAAGAAGCAGATGCTCAGCACCCGCGCCAAGAACATCCAAACCAACCGCTTCTGGCTCAGCTTCATCAGCGGAAAGGTCACCCAAGACGATCCTATTGTCAATCCTTCCGAATACGATAATATTGTCAATTCGGTCACTAAGAAAGAAATGGTCGAGTTCATGAAGAAATACTTCAAACCCGAAATCTACACCCGCGCTGACATGCATCCGACCACGATGCAACATTAGGATTCAAATTGAACAGAAAATTAGGCGGTGCTTACAAATTGCACCGCCTTTTTTTGTATTTTTGCACCTCATTTTTGGAAAATATAACGATGGAGAAAATCATTATTTTAGACTTCGGTTCCCAGTACACGCAGCTCATCGCGCGTCGCATCCGCGAGCTGAACACCTATTGCGAAATCCTGCCTTACAACAAGTTCCCGTTCGGAGATCCTGACATCAAGGGCGTTATCCTTTCAGGAAGTCCGTTCTCGGTGAACGACGCCAACGCCTTCAAACCGGACCTCTCGGAAATCAGAGGCCACTATCCGCTGCTCGGCATCTGCTACGGTGCCCAGTATTTGGCGCAAGTTGGCGGCGGCACGGTAGGGGCAAGCTCCACCCGCGAGTACGGCCGCGCCCACCTCGCCTTCGTGGAGGCCGACGATGTGCTGCTGAAAGGCGTTCCGCAAGAGAGCCAAGTTTGGATGTCGCACGGCGATACCATCCTTCAACTTCCTGACAACTACCACATTATCGCCAGTAGCAAGGAGGTAAAGGTGGCCGCTTACCACATTCTGGAGGAACCCACGTGGGCGGTGCAGTTCCACCCTGAAGTCTATCACTCCACCGACGGCACGACCATCCTGCGCAACTTTGTGCAGACTATCTGCGGTTGCAAACAGGACTGGACCCCCGAATCGTTCATCGAAAGCACCGTGCGCGAACTTCGCGAGGAGGTCGGCAGCGACAACGTGGTGCTCGGACTTTCCGGCGGTGTCGATTCCACCGTGGCGGCCGTATTGCTCAACAAGGCCATCGGCAAGCAGCTCAACTGCATCTTCGTGGATAACGGCTTGTTGCGCAAAGACGAGTTCTCCTCCGTGCTGGAACAGTACAAAACCTTAGGACTCAACATCAAAGGCGTAAACGCTTCCCAGCGTTTCTACGACGCTCTTCGCGGCGTGACCGATCCCGAAAAGAAGCGCAAGATCATCGGGGCGGGTTTCATCGAAGTGTTCGAGGAAGAGGCCCGTAAGTTGGATAATATCAAATGGTTGGCGCAGGGTACTATCTATCCCGACCGCATCGAATCACTCTCCATCACCGGCATGGTCATCAAGTCGCACCACAACGTGGGCGGTCTGCCGGAGAAGATGAACATGAAGATTATCGAGCCGTTGAAGCTGCTCTTCAAGGATGAAGTTCGCCGTATTGGCACAGCCCTGGGCATTCCCGAGCGGCTCATCAAGCGTCATCCGTTCCCGGGGCCCGGTTTGGGTGTGCGCATCTTGGGCGACATCACCCCGGAGAAGGTCCGGATCCTGCAAGAAGCCGATGCCATCTTTATCAACGGATTGTGGGACAACGACTTGTACGACAAAGTTTGGCAGGCGGGCACCATCCTGCTACCGATCCAATCGGTGGGCGTGATGGGTGACGAGCGCACCTACGAGAACGCCGTGGCCCTGCGTGCCGTGCTCTCGACCGACGGCATGACCGCCGACTGGGCGCACTTGCCTTACGAATTCCTCGCGAAGGTCTCCAACGACATCATCAACAAAGTCCGCGGTGTCAACCGTGTGGTCTATGACATCAGCTCGAAACCGCCCGCAACGATTGAGTGGGAGTAAAAACGAGGAAAGTTGATACTTTGCCACAGAGACCCCTTCGGAGAAATTCGTCGGGGTCTTTTTTGTGGTGATGAATAATGTAATCTCACGAAATTTTTTGTATTTTTGCAACGGATTTGTGGCAATATTACCATAAATTCGGAATAAAAATAGAAAATTTATATTTAACTAATTGATTGATATGAAAATAGAAAGACCTACTTATATACAGCAACTTATCAATTCGAAAGACAACGGGCTGATAAAGATTGTTACAGGTTTGATGTGGCCGAACAACCCCGTGGTGATGCCCGCTTTCCAATACCCCGGAATGTTGTCGGCAGACATGCCGGAAAAGGTGTTCCCGAAGAAAAGTCCGCCGCCGAAATTCGATTTTTGAGAAAAACCGAGCAACACATTCAGACTCAAAACAATAACCAGAAACACTCTCTTGACCATAGCGCGGCAAAAATACAAAAACCAAAAGGACTGGGAGAGTTGACGAACAAAAAAATCAACTTTTGCGCGAATTCTTGCCAAAATTGCCCATTCAAACTGGGTCATTATAATGATTCAGCACAAACGAACAATGTTTTGTTGCAGCTTCTTGTGTTTACAATATACTGATTATCAATTCGTTACCCCCCCCCCCCCGAAAAAGAAAAAAATTGCGAAATCAACTGATTTATAAAAAGAATATGTATTTTTGCAACACGCAAGGAGTTGTGAGAATTCCTATGCGCAAGTATCATAAGTCGTTTAAAAAATGAGAAAGACATGAAAAAAACATTGTTTACCCTGTTGATAGCCACACTATGTTGCGTGGCAACAGTTTCGGCGCAGAAGAACGTTCCGAATAATTACCAGAAAAAATATACAAAGCACTTGCTGCCCTGGATTGAAAGCCAATATATTGACCAAACGCAGATTAGCAATTTAGATTGGATGGAATACCAGTACTGGTTAGAGCATGTTTTTGGGGTGGATTCCAAAGAATACAAGGCCTCCGTGCCAGACATGAAGGTTCTTCGACAGCAATTGCCAAAACAAATCGCCGAAGTGTATGCCAACAGTCCTTACTACAAGAATGACCCCGTTTTGGGTATATCCAGAGAGCAGGCCATTGCGTACTGCAAGTGGCGAACCGACCGTGTGGCAGAACAGATGCTTGTGGATATGAAATTCATCCAATACAGCCCGAACCAGACAAGGAACGATTATTTCACGTTGGACAACTACAAGGCGGTCGAAGGGCTCCAGTTCCTTCGTTTCAGCCTGCCGACAGACCAACACGAAACGCGCTACGGTTTCCGTTGTACGGCAGTGTGGCGGTGATTGTTAATTCACAATTCATAATGACAATGGTACACTGGCGAGGAGGAGAATCCCTCTCGTCTTCATGCACGCACCATCCCGCCAGTGCACGACGTAGAACGTTCCGAAAATCAACCACTTACGAAAAAAAATCAAAAAAAATTTCATTTTCGATGTAACGAAATCGCCCTTTCGTGCGACTAAGCGAATATAAGGGAATAATATCATCTGATTGTTAATATCAAATCAAATTATAACAATATGAAAAACAGCTTTTTGTCCATTCGAAAGAATATATTTAAACACCTGGTCCCCGTTGTTTTCATCCTTCTGGCCACCCTCTCCGCCTCCGCTCAGGGCGAGTGGAAGTGGGCGAACTATTGGACAGGGGGCGAGGAACTTGGCAGCCACGAAACGAATCGTGTTGTGCGGACTGCATTTGATGATAACGGAAACATATACGTTTTTGGTAGTTTCGGCGGAAGTGCGACTCTTTATGCCCAAAATGGCACCTCGCACTTTTCCGATAATACGGCGATTGTGGCAAATGGCAGTCCGGGAACCGTATTGGCTAAATTTGATTCCCTTGGAAATCTGCTTTGGCATAGATTTATCAAAAGTTTAAACAGCAGTTGTATGCCATACGATATGTTTGTGCGTGACAACAGAATCACAATTGCTGGAGAATATGCTTTCCAATTAAACAGTGTAACGCAGTTGTGGTTTATTGACACTTTGATAGACTCACAATGTGCACTCTCCTACCCGTCGGGAACGATTCATCCCCCATATACGTTTGGCAACTACAGCTATTTTGTCACCTTTGATTTGGATGGTAACAAACTGGATAATCATTTTGTACACACTATAGCTCGTGAACGTATAGGGGGAGAATATTTGTTGGATATGCCACTAAGCAGACGAATATTAGGAGCACATCCTGTATGCGTGGATAGCCAAGGCAATACATTTATTGCATTAAGCACTTATTACGCGGGACCCGATACCCTTCCTTACACTATCGTAATTGATGGGGATTCAACAAAAACCTATCAGATTTTTTTACCAGGGAATTGCACTGATGATAGTCAACAAATATATAATATGATGATTTGCAAATTTACGCCCAATTGGGAACTGGCTTGGATGAAATTGATAGTGGATCATACGGAAGGGCTTTCTCCCAATTTACCATATGACTCGTTACATCCTTATTTCGTTCCTTATATGGGTGGAATGAGCATTGATGAAGAAGACAATTTATATGTTTCGGGTTATTTATCGCAAATGGATATGATGGATGCGTACAATCAATATCCAATGCGAATATACTGGGACAACACGCATTTTGCAGAAGTCGCAGATCAAAGCTTAGCAAAACTATTACCATTCCTTATAAAATACTCTGCGGACGGGTCAATAGTTTGGTCAAATCAGGCATTTGTAAAGAATGGGCCAAGCGCAAATTTTTACGAAACGATTGATTGGTCTGATAATTATGTTGACAATCAAGGGGTTTATTTGTTGGGAAGAGCTGAAAATATTAGCGGTAGTAATCCTATATTCTATTTTGACAATGAAAATAATTCTCTACAAATACTATCAGGTAATCATAGCAGCTTTTATGTCAAATTCGATAAATATAATGGTACTTTCATGAAGCTTGGACAACCGACAGGCTCACATACTTCTGCGCTACTTGGAGCGACTCCCACTGTCATTAACAACCACCTATTGGGACAATTTGCTTACGATTTCAACTCGGATTCTTTTCTTGCCTATTTCAATATAGATGGTTCTTTTGTGTCGGCGGATACCGTATCAACTATACACGATCCGTATTCACTGCCACAGAAAACAATAGCCAATAATCATGGGGGGATTTTATGCGACAGAATTGCTTCTCAAAATCTTTCTTTCGGTCATAATCTTTCAGTTAACTTTACCAACCACAATAACAGCCATGCTGTATTCGCGTACAAGTACGACCCGTCCATCTTGGAGCCCTTCGTCCCCGACGATTCGGTGGGCATCGAGGACTACCTCGGCAGGCGTGAGAGTGACATCTACCTCTACCCCAACCCCACGTCGGGCGAGGCCGTGGTGTGCGGCTATATGTACGGCTACCGCAGCATCGAGCTGCTCGACCTCCAGGGCCGCAAACTGGCCACCCTCCTGGATTCGCCCCATGGCACGTCCCTGCCCGAAATCGACCTCTCGCCCTATCCCTCCGGCACGTACCTCGTGAAGATCAACTTCGAGCGAGGGGTGAGCGTGGTGAGGAAGGCGGTGAGGAGGTAGCAGTTAGTAGTTATCAGTTAGTAGTTATCAGTTGGGTGCTGGCGGGTCAGATGCTCCCGTTTGTTGCTAATCCTGCTCTTTCCTCTTTTGTTTAGCCAACTTTTTTACTGTGTCAACCTCTTTGACAAGCTGTTCCGTAGTAGGAAGATATAATCTGTATTCACTGGCGAGAATGGTTTTGTTATCTTCAGGCAACGTCATTCTCACCAGCGTGTCATTCTTTTGGGTGCAGAGCAAAATGCCTATGGTGGGATTCTCATCGGGCAGTTTCTCAATGCGGTCATAGTAATTGACATACATCTGCAATTGTCCCAGGTCCTGATGGGTCAGTTTACCTGTTTTCGTCTCAATTATGACAAAACATCTCAATAGACGATTGTAAAATACGAGGTCGACGAAGAATTCATCATCTTCAAGCATTATCCGTTTCTGGCGATCTACAAAAGTGAACCCTTTGCCAAGTTCGAGCATAAATTCTGTGAGATGAAACCGTATGGCGTCCTCCAAATCTTTCTCGTAGTAGCTCGATTTTGGATGCAGACCTAAGAATTCCAGCATCATGGGTTCTTTTATCACCTCTGCGGGTTCTTCCGGGATTCTCTGTTTGCGGGCAACAGCCAGTACACTCTCCTTATCATTGCTCATAAGCAGACGCTCATAAAGCATGGAATTGATTTGCCGCTCCGTTTCACGTGCCGTCCATGCATTGTTGACCGATTCTAACTCATAGTACTCCCGCTTGTCGGGATCCTCAATCTGAATCAGCCTACGATATTGACTCCAATTCAATTGCGAACGCACTGTGTTCGCAATTGGGTAAGTTCTGTAAAACTGACGGCTTTGTTCTAATTGGCGCACACTGAACCCACTTCCATAGTCAGGTTTCAAACGTTTGGAAAGGTTCTTAATAAGGTACGTGCCATAGTCCGCGCGCTCTTTCCCTTGTTGTTCTTCTTCAAAGATACGCCTCCCCAAATTCCAATACATCTGCACACGGCAGAAATCAACGCTTCGCACGGCATTACTGCGAGCATTTTCGATTATCCGACAGGCATCTTGATAAAGCGTGTCAATAGATTCAATTTTCACAAGTTCAGTCTCGTTCTTTTTCATCTCTAAATTTTTAAGTTGTTGCCTGCAAAGTTACAAAATAAGAGCAAACAAATCAAGCGCAAATGATATTTAATTCATTAAGAATCAAAATGATAAAAGTTGCATTTTTCAATTGAAAAGTTGCTGTTTTCGGAAAAGAAATTGCACAGTGCAAGAAATGCACAAAGCATCACTTGGCGATATCTCATATTGACCGTCTGGAATTTTGGAAGATTTTGTTCGTTAGGGTGCAATTTCCGTTTACACCTCAACCACGCGAAAATCAGTACCAGAGCGGGCAACACCGAAAGGAAGTTTGTGGTGAAGCGGTGAAAATGCAGAAGTATCGCTCCGCTATGGGATGGATTGAAAAAACGTCACAGTGACGGAAAAAGTTGTATCTTTGCAGAAAATAATAATCAGAAAAAATAACCAATGATACTCATCAACATCGGAGACGAACTCCTCTTAGGACAAGTCATCAACACCAACGCCGCCTTCATCGGGCAGCAGATGGCCCTGGCGGGCATCGAAATGACCGAATGCGTCACCATCGGCGACGACGAGAGCGCCATCCGCAGCGCCATCGAGAACGGATTTGCGAAAACCAACCTGATTGTGGTCACCGGCGGACTCGGACCCACCCGCGACGACATCACCAAAAAGGTCATCTGCGACTACTTCCACCGCGAACTGGTGGTGGACGAGCCGACCTTGGAATGGGTGCGCGAGATTTTCGCCGCCCGCGGGATGGAACTCACGGAGACCAACAGCCACCAGGCCGACGTACCCACAGGCTGCACCGTCCTGAAAAACACCTTGGGTACCGCCCCCGGACTCTGGATAGAACAGGACGGCAAGATTCTCGTCGCCCTTCCCGGCGTGCCGTTCGAGATGGAAAAGCTTATCTGTGAAGAGGTTCTGCCGAGATTACAGGAGATTTTCCACCACGAGCACGCGGTGCTCTACAAGGTACTGCAATGTACAGGCATCAGCGAGAGCAACCTCTCCGACCAGCTCACCGACTTCGAGGCGCAGCTACCGGAGAACATCAAATTGGCCTACCTTCCGAAACCGGGCATCATCCGTTTGCGGCTGACCGCTTCGGGTGCCAACAACGAAGAGCTGCAAACTTCTCTGAACCAGCAGTTTGAGAAGCTCAAAGCCGAGGTGGGCTCGTTGGCCTTCGCCGACGAGGACATCCCGATGGAAGCCGTCATCGGCAAACTACTGCGCGGGAGCGGTCGGCGCGTGGCCACCGCCGAAAGCTGCACCGGCGGATTCATCGCGCACCTGATTACCTCTGTGCCAGGCAGTTCCGAATATTTCCAAGGGAGCGTGGTCTCCTACAGCAATCAGGTGAAGCGCGACATCCTCAACGTGCGGGAGGACAACCTCAAGAAACGCGGCGCTGTGAGCGAGCCGGTGGTCAGCGACATGGCCCTCAACGCGATGGATCTCCTGGATGTCGATTACGCCGTGGCCACCTCCGGCATCGCGGGTCCCGACGGCGGCACGGCCGAGAAGCCCGTGGGTACCGTCTGGATGGCTGTGGCCACCCCTACCCGACTGACGACCAAAGAGTTCCATTTCGGCAAGCACACTGGTCGGAAGCAGATTATCGAGCGGGCCGCCCATGCTGCCCTCAACATGCTGCGTATCGAAATCGAGAAAGACCTCCGCCGATGAACGCGCAAATCGCCCGATTCCGGCAATACTTAGTCTATGAAAAAGGCCTCTCGCCCAAGAGTGTGGAGGCCTACTTGCACGATGTGCAGCTGTTGGCGGACTTTTTGGGCGAGGACAAGATAGCCGACGCCACTTTCGAGGAATTGCAGAAGTTCCTGAAACACCTTTACGAATCGGACTTCAACGCGCGATCGCAGGCGCGGATAGTCTCCGGAATGCGGGCCTTCTACCGCTACCTCATCTACGCCAACGTGCGTGAGGACGACCCCACGGAGCTGTTGGATGCGCCCAAAATCGGGATGCATCTCCCTGACGTGTTGACTGTTGAGGAAATCCAAAGCATCATGGACGTGATAGACTTGAGCACGCCGGAAGGTCACCGAAACCGCGCCATGGTAGAGGTAATGTACGGTTGTGGGCTGCGGGTCAGCGAGTTAGTGACCTTGCGGCTCTCCAACCTCTTCTTCGACGACGGTTTCATCAAGGTGGTCGGCAAGGGCAACAAAGAACGGCTGATTCCCATCGGAAAAACGGCCATCAAAGCTGTGAACGACTACGTTGAAGGCAAACGTAAACTACTGAAAATCAAGAAGGGCGAGGAAGATTATGTCTTCCTAAACCGCAGAGGGGCGCACCTCACCCGCGAGATGGTCTTCATGCTCGTGAAGAAGTGGGTAGCAGCGGCGGGCATCGACAAGACAGTGAGTCCGCACACGTTCCGGCACTCCTTTGCCACGCACCTCATCGAGGGCGGTGCCGACCTCCGCGCCGTGCAGGAGATGCTCGGCCATGAAAGCATCACAACTACAGAAATTTACACGCACCTCGATCAGGACTACCTGCGGACGAACATCGCGTTGTTCCATCCGAGGTATTGATATAGAACCTATTTAGTTTCTATGTCGTCAGCAATACGCATAATCTTCTCTGCAGGAATACTCATTTTACAGAACGCAAACAACTTTTTACCCAAATCTTTCAAGGAAGCCCCTATATGATAAACAGTGTCGTCGAGAATAAGAAAACGGTCATGGAAACGTTCTGATATGCGAATTTCCACAGGTGCATATTGGTTGTTGTATCGTTGCAAGTCCACAGCCAATGTTTCCGATATGTTGCGAGTTATAATGTCGGCTTTAACTCCATCACCACGTTTTGTGAGCATTTTTAACACCGAATCATCCACATAGTTGTCGATTAGGACAATATGATAATTTGCTGAACGAATAAGATCGGCTGCGAAGTTGTATGCATCAAAAATTTGACCATCGTAGAAAACACCCTCAACAGGCGGTAGCGCTGTACGAACAAATAAATCGATTTTTTTATCATGTTCCGCAACTTTTTTTTCCAGTCTTTCAATTCTTTGGCTCACAACAAAGCCCCGCAAAAGGTATTCCTTTAAAACAGAGTTTGCCCAAATCCTAAACAGGGTACCCCTCTTGCTCTTTACGCGGTATCCAACGGAGATAATCACGTCGAGATTGTAGTATTTGGTGTGATATTTTTTACCGTCTGATGCAGTTGTCAAGAAATCCTTGACAACTGATATTTTTTCTAATTCACCTTCTTTGAAGATGTTGTTAATGTGCAAACTAACATTCTGTTTTGTGGTTTGAAAAAGCATTGTCATTTGCGATTGCGTCAACCATACAGTTTCCGCTTCCACTAGAACCTCTAATCGAGTGCTTCCATCGGGTTGATACAAGACGAATTCTCCATTTTCCATTCGGGCTAACCCATAATTATTATTCATGAGCTCGTTTGATTGGGCATCAAACCTGATGATTTGTTTTCGCTTCTGCGCCGTAGCTTTTTGTTTTTTCATAATCACAGTTTTTTCATTTAATACATCGTGGCAAATATATAACAAAATCCATTCTTTTTAATGGTTTTTGCAAAATTCTTCCAAGTTTGATTTTCAATGTTTTAGAAAAATTTATTAACAATTCCAATCTGAATAGTTAAGTTTTTAATGAATATTTTGCGGGATTTTTTTGTTTTCTTGAAATTGTTTAACTTTCAAACAGGCGAAAATCCCGCTACAACTACATCCACAACCTCGCTTCGACACCTATATCGCACACGTGGATATAAAGACGGGTGTTATTAATGTGAAGTTTGTGTTGTTGCGGGAATTCGTATCTTTGCTGCGTCAAAATAACATTGTAAAGTTATGAATAACAAAAACCATATTATCACCTTGTGTTTTGCCGTCGCAATACTGCTGGCAGGCTGTGGGGTACTGTACGATTTCAAACCCATAAAGCAGTTTGATCAGAAAGAATATGACAAGATGATTACTTTCGTCATAGACCGGGATTTCAAAATCAACCCTATAGTCAGTGAGTACGAGCAGTTTGACGCTTATCGGACGTGCATCCAGGACAGTTTATGGCAACATCAGACTGCTGTCCAGCCGGTTCAAATCCTCTATTTCAAAAAAGATTCGCTTCTCTCCTATCACATTAATTGCACGGCAAAGGGCGGACTCTCCAACCTGAACTGGAATACGGATCAACGGTTTGAAACATTCCCGCCGGCGACGGCTGTCCCCATCACTCCGCAAATGCAGAATCTATCGAAAATCAGAGACATTTACGGGATCAACGATGACTCCGAGTACCTGATTGTAGTGTTTTGGACCAATATGCTTCCGAAAATCTCAAAATCGGCCATTGAAACAGTCAAGACCAATTTGCGCGAAAACGGGGCCGTCAACAAAGCGGGCCTCGTGTTGGTCAACACGGACAAATTTTACGTGACACCGTAATGAACCCCGTCACAAAACTTTTCGCCCTATTCTGCGCACTGGCGCTCCTGCTCCCCGCGTGCGTCACCGTGCGTGACATCGACGGGAACCGCTACCGCACGCTGAAAATCAACGGGATGCGATAATATACGGAAATTCAATTTTTTTGAGGTTAGGGTGTAGTTTTTCTCCCCCCTTCGTAGTCAAAAGGAAAACAATGTCTGACAGATGAAGCAGAAAAAAGACAAAGAACAGAAAGAACGCGACTTCGAGCGGTTAGTGCAGGAGCAGCGGCAGACCATCTACTCGGTGTGCTACCTCTTCGCCAACGACCGCCAGGAAGCGGACGACCTCGCCCAAGAGGTGCTGATACGCCTCTGGCAGGGCATCGACAGTTTCGAAGGGCGCAGCTCAGCCAAAACGTGGGTCTATCGCGTGGCCCTGAACACCTGCGTGACCTTCGACAAACGCAACCGCCGCCGTCCCGACTGCATGCCCTTGGAAATGGATATCGACCTTTTCGCCGCCGAGGAGGCCTGTCCGGCGGCAAGCCGACTGCACAAGCGCATCGCACGGC
>CADADB010000023.1 GCA_902786595.1 uncultured Bacteroidota bacterium
TGTCAATGCCTGAAATAGGTTGACCGTTTTAAACACCAAAATCACCAAATCAAAAACGGATCAACAATGGAAAAATTAACAATTGAAGAACGGAGAAGAAGAAGGTTCAGCGAAAGCTTCAAGCGGAAGAAAGTTCAGGAAATCGAAAGCGGCCAAACAAAAATTTCCGAAATTTGCCGCGTTTATCAAGTAAAAGGCCAGAACGTGTACCGATGGCTTCACAAATATGGAAGTATGCAACAGAAAAAGGAACGGCTTATCGTAGAGACGGAAAGCGACACGCTGAAAGTCATAGAGTTACAAAAGCAGGTGGCCGAGCTGGAGCGCATTATCGGTCAGAAGCAGATAGAAATAGACTTCAA
Source organism: uncultured Bacteroidota bacterium (assembly GCA_902786595.1). Classification (GTDB taxonomy): domain Bacteria; phylum Bacteroidota; class Bacteroidia; order Bacteroidales; family WCHB1-69; genus F23-D06. Next base: position 363 of record CADADB010000023.1, read on the forward strand.
GGACAAGATGATAGATCTGGCCGAAGAGGTGTACCATGTCGATATCAAAAAAAAATTCTGCACCCGACCATCCAATGGTTCAGAGACCACAGAGACGAATACCCATACTCACTGAACATGTTGTATAAAGCGTTGAATATCAGCAAGCAGGCGGTGCACCAGCACCAATCCGTCATCGACCGCAAGATGGAGGAGCTGTGCTATGTGGCCATGATTGTGGAGCAGGTGCGTGCCGACCACCCCACCATGGGCGTGCGCGACATCTACTACATGATGCGCCCGGAAGGCATCGGGCGGGACCGCTTCGAGCGCTACTGTCAAGAACTGGGGCTTTCCTCTGTGCGTACGGTGAACCCGTGCCGCACCACCGACAGCAGCGGAGTGATACGCTTCCCGAACTTGCTGGAAGGCCTCGCCATAACAAAAGTCAACACGGTATGGCAGAGCGACATAACCTACTTCGAGGTGAACGGCAAATTCTACTACATCACCTTCATCATCGACGCTTTCTCCCGCATGATTGTCGGGCACAGCGTGTCCAAAAGACTTTTCACGGAGGACACGGTCATCCCCGCCCTGGAAATGGCGGTCAGATTCCGAAAAGGAGTCAATTTGGCAGGACTGATCTTCCACTCTGATGGCGGAGGCCAGTACTATTCCAAGAAATTTCTGGAATTGACCGAAACACTCCATTTCAGGAACAGTATGTGTTTGTACTCTTGGGAGAATGGAAAGGCTGAAAGGATCAATGGCGTGATAAAGAACAACTATTTGGAGCACAGGAATATCAACTCCTACGAGGAACTCGTCATGGAGGTTGACCGCTCCGTGGCCCTTTACAACAACGAGAAGCCCCACATTAAGTTACATCGGATGAGCCCCGCGCGGTACGAAAAAAAATTTACCTTTGCAGAGTCTGATTTCACGGCTCCCGGGGGCCGTGAAATCAGACTCTGCAGCCAAAAGAGTCGCATCGAAATGCAAAAGAAAATTAACAAAAAAGCAATCACCAATAAGAGACAAACGGTCAACCTTATTTAGGCATTGACATCCTTAACCTTTAACCCTAAACCTTTAACCCTTAACCCTTAACCCTTAATCCTTAATCCTTAACCCTTAACCCATTAACCTTCTAACTCGCAAATCCTCTCATTCTCAAAATCAATTCGAAACAACTTCCTTTCCACCCCGTTCGTCACGCAGACTATTGGGGCGCGGAGCACGGCGTTGTAGCGGGCGGCCTGGTCGGCGACCTGCTGCGTGAGCTTCACGTGCGGGGCCTTGCACTCGACCACCATATACGGCTGTAGTTCGTCATCGAAGACCACGAGGTCGTAACGCTGCGTCATCCCGTTGACCGTCACCGCGTGCTCGACCGAGAGGTGTGACAACGGGAACCCCTTGACATTCAATAGGTAAAGGATGAAAACCTGTCGCACGTGCTCCTCGGGGGTCATCACCACCCATTTCTGCCGCACAGGATCGAAAACCTCTTGTTGCGTGCCATTTTCCCGTATTTTAAGGGTATTTGCCATGTTTTTTTGTTGATCGTTGATGTATTGTATCGCCCCTGTCGGGGCTTTAGGGAAAAAGGAACTGCTTCCTGCTACCGAGCTTTTGTCCCTGTCGGGACCTGTTGCCTATTGCCTATTGCCTGTTGCCTATTGCCTATTGCCTGTTGCCTATTGCCTATTGCCTATTGCCTGTTGCCTATTGCCTTTTGCCTAATTATCCCAATTTCGCCTTGTACGAAGCGTAATCCCCCGGTTGCGCGAGCATTTCGAAGTTGCCGTCCTGGTGGATGACCCCGATGGCGGGATGCGCCACCCCGTTGAAGAAGGTGGTCTTCACCATCGTGTAATGGATCATGTCGTCGAAGACGATGCGGTCGCCGATCTCCAACGGCTCGGGGAAGGCGAAGTCGCCCATGCCGATGAAGTCGCCAGCCAGGCAGGAACAGCCGCCCAAGCGATAGACGTGCTTGCTGTTCTCGTCGGGTTCGGTGGCGCCGAGGACCGTCGGTTTGTAGGGCATCTCCAAGCAGTCGGGCATGTGGCAGGCGAAGGAGACGTTGAGCATCGCGATCTTGATGCCCTTGTTCTCGACGATGTCCTCTACGGTGGAGGTCAGCACGCCGGTCTGCCAGCCCACGGCCTCGCCCGGCTCGAGAATCACCTCCTCCAGATTCGGATAGCGGCTGCGGAAGTCCTGCAGCAGCCCGATGAGGTGCGGGATGTCATAGTCGGCGCGGGTAATGTGGTGCCCGCCGCCCATATTGAACCATTTGCACTGCTTGATGAGGTCGGAGAACTTCTCCTCGGTGGCTTTCAGGCAGCGCTCGAGGGCGTAGCTGTCGTTCTCGCAGAGCACGTGGAAGTGCAGGCCCTCGATGCCTTCGGGCAGGGTGTCGGGCATGCCGTCGCGCAGGATGCCCAGACGCGAGCCCGGCACAGCGGGATTGTAGAGGTCGGTCTCGATTTCCGAATATTCGGGGTTGATGCGCAGTCCGAGCGAGACCTTCTTGGGGAAGGCGGCGGCCTGTTCGCGGAACCGCTCATACTGTCCCAACGAGTTGAATGTCAAGTGACTGCTGTACATGAGCAGCTGTTCGAAATCGTTGTCGGTATAGACGGGCGCGTAGGTGTGTGCCTCGCAGCCCATCTCCTCGGCGATGAGCCGCGCCTCGTTCACGGAGCTGGCGGTGGCGCCGCTGAGCCACTCGTTGATGAGCGGGAACGACGGCCAAAAGGCGTAGCCCTTCAAGGCGCAGATGATCTTCACGCCGGCCTCTTTCTGCACGAGGTCCAGAAGCTGCAAATTCGCTAACAATGCTTCTTCCGAGAGGATGTAGCAGGGGGAGGGGAGAGAGGTGTATATGTTCATAGTTAATAGATAATAGTTAATATTTTTCCTTGAGCAGCCCCGCAGGGGCAAGAGCTCGGTAGCCAGGGTTGAGGTGCGAGGAACGAGCGCCGCAACCCTGGGGGTCGAACAAATTATCAATTACGAATTATTGTCCGCGATTTTTCCGATGATGAAGAACACCATCCAAAAGATGAGGACGCTTCCGCCTGTTATGGTCATGACGCTGCCGCCGGGCCATTTGCATAACATAAATACTATGCCTAACCCGAAGACAATCAATGCATAAATCAGCAGCTTTTTCATAAACGCCTTATATCCGGCGGAATGGATCAAATCTTTAATACTGGCCATAATGATGTTTTTGAAAGCGCAAAATTACAAAAAATGTGGTATATCTCCGCGTAGCTTTTCTCCGCGTATCTCGCGTATCTCACGGATATATTCTACATTCAGCATTCGTCATTCAGCATTAAAAAGGGGAACCCTCTCGAGCTCCCCTGTTATTTATTCAGCATTCAGCATTCATAATTCAGCATTAAATCAGTGGTTCTCCTTGAACAGCTTCAGCCGCTCTTCCAAAACCGGGAACTGGCTGCGCGGGGTCAGGGAAACGCAGGCGCGGAGGCCTTCGCTGCGGTCGCTGCCGCAGGTGCTCAGCGAGATGGCGCTCACACCGTAGTACAGGAACTCGTGCAGGAGTTCTTCGCTGCTCATGCCGGGATAGGCCACGGTGAAGTAGAAACCGTCGGCAAGGGGCTTGTCGCCGTCCTTGTCATAGACAATCTCGAAGCCGTTGTCCAGGAACATCTTCTTCATGATGGCGGCCTTTTCGCCGTACTCCTTCACGTCTTCGATGTAGTTGTAGGTGCCGTCGTTGCAGCCCTTGAGGATGGCGGCCATGGCGTACTGGGCAGAGTGGGAGACACCGGAGCTGATGGCATAGACCGTACCGTAGATGATGGCGCGGCCCAGCTTCTTCATCTTGAAATAGGGCTCCAGATCGTCGAACTCTCTGTTGTAGAGCTTCTTGGACATGATCATCAGGGCGATACGCTCACCGGCGTAGCTGAAGGCCTTGGAACCGGAAATCAGCAATGCGTAGTTGTCGGTGTATTTGCCGACGCTCGGCTGGTAGGGCGGGATGCCCGGAGCGGAGATGTTCTGGCGGAAGTCCATGCCGAAATAGGCGAGGTCTTCGAACACGAACACATCGTACTTGTTGGCCATGTCGCCGATGATTTGCAGTTCCTCTTCGGTGAAGCAGATCCACGACGGGTTGTTGGGGTTGGAGTACATGATGGTGTGGATGTTACCCTTCTCGAGGTAGCTTTCCAGTTTGGCTCTCAGCTTGGCGCCGCGGTGCTCATAGACGTCGAAAGTCTCGTATTTGAGACCCATGACGCGGTGCTGTTGCTTCTGCACGGGGAAACCGGGGTCGATGAACAGGGTGGTGTCGCGCTCTTTGCGGCAGCGCACGAAGGTCATGAAACCGGCCATGCCGCCCATCATGGAACCCACTGTCGGGATGCAGTTCTCGGGTTCGACTTCAAGGTCGATGAAGTTCTTGACGAAGCGCGCAGCTTCCTGTTTCAGGGCTGGAATGCCCTCGATGTCAGGGTAGATGGCGGCGACGCCCTTCTTCAGGGCTTCGATCTGCGCCTCCACGCCCACGGAGCACGGCGGTAGTCCGGGAATGCCCATCTCCATGCGCACGAACTCCTTGCCGGATGCCTGCTCGATCTCGTTGATCAGACGTTTCACCTCACGGATAGAGGCCTTGCCCACGGAAGAAATTCCGCTTTCTGCAACTTTCTTGTCCACAATTTCTGCGGGAATCGGTGTGTTTTTCATACTGATATATTGATAGTTATAATTCTGATGTTTGGACGGCAAAGATACACATTTTATGGATATATGTGTATGATTATATTTTTGGATATGATTTAAGACGTAAGACTTAAGTATCACGTCTCAAATCTACAGATTGTTCGTGAAGTCTTGATGCAGGTTCAGCTTCAGCACGTCTTTCAAGGTGGAGGATTTCACGTTGATGGTGAACTGCCAGCCCTTGCGGTAACCGAACGGAATCCAGTTGAAGCTCATCTCCCAGCAGTGCATGTCGCGGTAGAAGTCCAACGATGTGTATGACAGTGACTTCTGGACGAAGTCGTAGCCCGTGGTGAAGCCGATTCTCCACTTTTTGGTGACTTGAACGTCGCCAGCGACACCTAACGTATGCACCATGTTGAACTTGTAGGGTTTCAGATCCTTGCCCACAAAGATGGGACGGTAATAGTCGAGGTTGTCGTTGATGCCGTAAGTGAACGAGTAGTTGAAAGTCAGTGACCACGGCAGCCGGTTGCGCTGGCGCTCCTGATCCTTCGACTTGAATGTGTTGTGGTCGATGCGGTAGTTGAGGGAGACACTGTACGAGCCGGAGGAAAAACGCAGGAGCCGGTGGTTGGCTTTCCATTCGGTGATGTTCACGCGGCGGCCTTGCTCGTTGATGCTGTAGGGGTCGAAAATGAAACTGTAGGTCAGATACAGTTGCTTGAATAGGGTGCTGCGGCCGGACATGGAGAACACCGACCATTTCAAGGAGTCAGCAGCGAAATCGTAGTACATGGAGATGTTGAAGTTGTCAATGAGCGGCACTTTTTTCACTCCCGTGATGGTGTCTTTCCGGGAACGGACCTTGATTTCCAGGTTGTTGCCGAAAGAGAGCTGGGCGCGGGCCTGCATACGGTTAGCACCGCCTCCGAAGATGGCATTGTCGTAGTAGTTGTATTCAATCAGGTCGCCGGTCATCGGATTGACGTAGGTGGCCGTGTGACGTCCGTTCAGCATCGGCTGGAAATTAAAGCTCAGTGTCGGGGTGATAATATGGCGGATGGCATTCAGCCCGCCCTTCTTGAAGAGGTACATCACGTAGATTTTCGTGGTCAGGTTCGAGGAGATCATCAGGTCGTGCACGGCGCCGAACTTGCGGTTGAAGTCCATCTGCAGCATCGGGACGGTTTCAGCCGCCGCGCTGTCCCACGTCATGTGGCGGGTGTAGTGCTGCAGATACCATTTCTCCGTCAATGTGATGGAGGTGTTCCAGTTGATGGTCTTGGCAATCTTAATGGGGATGGTGATGGGCACGGTGTGCATGATGCCGGTCTCGAAATGGTTCCAAGTGACGGGCTTGAGGAATAAAGAGTCGAGCGTGTTGACCTGCCCGATAAGTTGCGATGACCATTTCATGGAGATGTTGTCGTACCATTTCAGTTTCCCGGCTTTGTCTTTCTTCCGGAAAGGGTAAAACTGGACGACGGACATGTTGATGTTGGGGAGTTTCAAGTTGACGGTGTGGTTTCCGGTGTTTTGTGAGTAGGAGACGGCGGCATCGAAGAAGAAAATGTCGGCGGCCGAAGTAGATAAGTTGACGGTGGAGGTGAACTGGTTGGAGAGATAGTCGTTCGCAGGGGTCATGTTGTAGCGGGCGTAGTTGGCGCTCTGCACATCGATATGGGCGTTGAAACGTGTCCTGGGATGCGATTTGACATCCTGCTTGTGGTCCCAATAAATTTTGTAGTTGTTTGTTTTCTTGAAGTTTGCGGTGTCGATGCGGATGCCCGTAAGGGTGCGGGCAAAGGCTAGCTCGACGGTGCCGCTGCACATGTAGCGGAAGACGTAGTTCGATTTGGCCTTGATGGCCCAGCTGCCGCGCGTGTATATGTCGGCGGATAACAACAGGTCGATGTTGTCGTTGATGGCGAAATAGAAACCGAGGTCTTTCAGATAAAAGCCCATGGATCCGGACTGTCCGAAAGAGGGCATCACCAAGCCGGATTTGTGGCGGGTGTCCAGCGGGAAGAAGGCGAAAGGCAGGGCCAACGGGGTGGGCACGTTCGTGAAGCTCAGATAGGCAGGCCCGATCAAGATCTTGTCGTGCTGGATGACTTTCGCTTTCGAGAAAGTGATCTCGTAATGGGGGTCGCCGAGCTCGCAGGTGGTGTATTTTCCCCGTTTGATGTATGCGACATTGTTCCCGATCTTCTTGACCTGCTCTCCATGGATGAACCCGTCGTCCTGGGTGGTGATCACATTGGTGATCTTTCCCTTCTGGGTGTTGAAGTTGTACATGATCTCCCTGGCGTTGTAGTGCGCTTCCGCCTGGGAAAAGACGGGGAAACCGTGCATGTTCCCGTTGGAGTCGGCCACCCCGCAGGCATACAGCTCGTTGTGAATGAAGTCGATTTCGATGTAGTCGGCGCGGAGTTCCATGTCTTCGTATTGCACCATGGCATCGCCGAACAGGTATGTGTAGCGGTTTTGCAGATCGTTCACCACCGAGTCGCGGGCACTGTATTTGACGACCGAGGTGATGGCGTTTTGGGAGATGATTTTAGAGGATCGGATGGGAATAGATGCAGAATCCGCGTATGCGGCGTTGGGAATGCCGACGATGGTGGTGTCCGTTCTGGCACGGGCAGGCCGCCGTTGTTTTGTCTCCTGGGGGAAAACTTGAAAATATAATACACTGAATATGAATACCATAAGAAGCTTATGGAAATATGAAAAATCCAGTGTGTATATTTTTTTAATCAAAGGGAAAAACCTTTAGTCAATAATTATATTTTTGCAAGAAAAAATCAGCAAAGATAATTAAAAAATCGCAATCCGATGAACTCGAAATTTTTTTTCTTATTATTTCTGTTCATAACTTTTTTGACCTTCCCCGTGTCCGCCCAAAAAGACGGGAAAACCTTCAAAGTGGTGATTGACGCAGGCCACGGCGGCAAGGATCCCGGCTGCCTTGGCGCTTATACCAAGGAGAAGGATGTCGCCTTGAACATCGCGCTGAAGACGGGTAAGCTTATCAGCGACAACTGCCCGAATGTCAAGGTGATATATACGCGCAACACGGATGTGTTTGTGGAACTCTACCGCCGCGCCAAAATCGCCAACGACAATCATGCCGACCTGTTCATCTCTTTCCACTGCAATGCCAGCGAGAACAAGTCCGCCCACGGCATCGACACCTGGGTGATGGGACTTCACAAGAGCGAGGCCAACCTCGCCGTGGCGCGCGCCGAGAACTCCGCCATGCTGAAAGAGAAGAACTACGAGCAGAACTACGGCGGATTCAATCCGAACTCTCCCGAGTCTGCCGTCATGTTCTCCCTCTATTCCACCGCATACCTCAACAACTCCATCCTTTTGGCCGACAAAGTCCAGAAAAACCTGATCAACACCACCCATCTCCGCGACCGCGGGGTCAACCAGGCCGGCTACTGGGTGCTTTGGGCCGTTTCCATGCCCAGTATCCTCATTGAAATGGGCTTCCTCACCAACCCCACGGAGGAGAAATTCCTCTCCGAGGAGAAAAACAAGGCGAGCATTGCCGATGCCATCTATCGCGCTTTTGTCTCCTATTATTCTCAAGTGACGGGCAATAAAGTCACCACTCCTGACGTTATTGCTTCTGATAATAGTCAAACAGAATCATCCCCAAAATCCGAAGCAAATGATCACAACAATAATAATTCTTCTGATAATCAGTCGGATAAGAAAGTGGATGACCAGAAAACCACAGTAGATAAATCGCCTGCAAATCCTGACGAAGTTCGTTTCATGGTGCAATTCATGGCCCTCCCCGATAAGATTTCTTTGAACGATAACCGGTTCAAGGGCCTTCCGGATGTGAACTGTTATTTCGAAAACGGCCTGTGGAAGTACACCGCAGGGCGCGAAACAGGCGTGCAATCTGCCAAAGAGATCCTTAATGAGGTGAAAAAGAAGTATCCCGACGCATTTGTCATTGCCTTTAAAGGGGAGAACAAAATCCCTGTTTCCGAGGCGGTTAAGCTGGTGAAGCAGTAAGGGTCAGACGGTGTCCGCATTCCGCTCGCGCATTCTGTCAATGTTGATGGAATGTGAATAAAAAATTTCCATCGTAGATGAAAAAATGGTATCTTTGCCGATTGTAGAGATCATTATCCGATGGACAAAAACAAACAGAAATCCTATTCCGACAAAGAGGTTAAAAGCATCAAAGTCGCCCTGTTTTTCATTGCGGCAGTGTTGATTTTTTACCTTGGTTCTGTATTTTTGAAGGGCATTAACGTTTTCGGCAAGAAGAATTACTATTATGCCGTTTTTGAAGATGTCGGTGCCTTGCATGAAAGCACGAATGTGGCGTTGAATGGATACGAGATCGGCAAGGTTACCGGTATCAAGCTGTTGAGCTCCAATCCCGTGCGTATCTGCGCGGAGATTCTGGTCACGGAGGATTTGGACATTCCGGAAGATTCAAAGCTGGAAGTGGCGCAAAAGGATGTTTTAGGCGGGATGATTGTGAACCTCCATCTCGGACAATCCTCCAAGATGGCTCATCGCGGCGACACGCTCGGCTGCTATCTCGCCGGCGGTATGCTGGATGGGGTGGGCGACCTCGTGGCGCAGCTCCAAAGTGTGGTCGCCTCTGTCGATACCATCGGGCAAAACCTCAAACTGGCCTTCCGCACAGAAGACTCCCTCAATGGTGGTACGATGATTAAGAACACGCTGGAGAACCTGGAGCACACCACCGCCGACCTTTCCAAACTGTTGGCGGACAACGGCGGCAAAGTGAACAATGTGGTTGCACAGCTCCAGGTGCTCACCAAAACGCTCAGTGAGGCCAGCCCCAAAATCGACGCGATTGTAGCCAACGTGGACAATATCAGCGATTCGTTGGCGAAGTCCAATATCCGCACGCTCGTGAACAACGCGCAAAATACGCTCGACAATGCCAACCAGATTCTTGCCACCGTGAAGAACGGCCAAGGTACTGTCGGCCAGCTGGTGAACAATGATTCGCTTTACGCTAACATTAACAAGACAATTGAAAGTTTGGATTTACTTGTGAAAGACCTCAAGGCAAATCCTTCAAAATACATTAACGTCACCGTTTTCGGTAAGAGAGAAAAGAAAAACAAAGAGTAAACATGGAAGTTACAGGAAAATTAATTCAGAAATTGCCCGTGCAGTCGGGTGTCAGCAGTTCAGGCAACAATTGGTCAAAGGCGGAATTCGTCATTGAGACCGTGGAACAATATCCCAAGAAGATATGCGCCAATTTGTGGGGTGACCGCGCCCGTGCGTTGGACCAATTCCAGGAAGGAAGTCTTATCACGGTCTCCTTTGATTTGGAGTCCCGTGAGTTCAACGGCCGTTGGTACACCGACGTGAAGGCCTGGAAGGTGGAAGCCGCCACTCCCGCCGCCGTCACTGGTGCGCCCGCGCAAGGATATATGCCGCAGCAACCGCAATATGCGCCGCAGGGCTATGCCCAGCCGCAGCAGCAGATGTATCCGCCTCAAGGTTATCCTCAACAACCCCAGGGCTATGTGCAACCTCAACAGGCCGCCTATCCGCCTCAACCCCAAGGGTATGCGCCGGCTCCCCAACAGGGTTACCAGGCACCTCAGCAACCTTCTTCTTTCGCCCAGCCGCAGCCCGATATGAACACACTGCCCAATATCCCTCAGGAGACGTTTACCGACGAGGGTGGTGCAGATGATCTGCCGTTCTGACGATGAGGCGATGAAACGATGAGGCGATGAATTCGGGTATATGTCATTTGACGGTGATACCGATGCGGGCGGAGCCGTCGTACTGTTCCGAGATGGTGAGCCAGTTGCTCTATGGCGAGACTTACCGTGTGTTGGAAATGACCGATGAATGGGTTAGGGTAGAGACTCACCATGACAGCTATTCGGGCTGGATTCAACGGAAACAGTATTTCGGGGTCTCGGATGAGATTTTCGACAACTACTTGAAAGCCGACAAGTTGCGGCTTGCTTTCCCCTTTTTGCCAACGGGCGTGAAATCGCCGAATGCGCTGACCATGGGCGCTCTGATGCCCACGAATCCGGAGGATGCTCCTTTTCGGGAGCGTTTCTCGGCTCCGAATGCGGAGAATTGGTGGCCTGCGGACGGCGTGCCTGACATTTCCCGTGTACAGCGTATGGAACTGCTCCGGAAATCGGCATTCTCACTTCTTGGTGCCCCGTATCTTTGGGGTGGCCGCACGCCGTTCGGCATCGACTGCTCCGGTTTTGTCCAGTTATTGTATTCTTTGGTCGGCGTGCAGCTGCCCCGCGACGCCTCCCAGCAGGTGCTCTGTGGTGAGCCGCTCGACTTCGTTCATGAAGCCCGTCTTGGTGATCTGGCCTTTTTCCACAACGAGGAAGGGAACATTGTCCATGTCGGCATGATGCTCGGTGACGGGGAAATCATCCATTCCAGCGGCCGGGTCCGTGTTGACCGTATTGACGAGACCGGAATCTTTAACGAGGAAGTGCAGCGCTATACGCACCAGTTGCGGGTGATCGTGCGGGTGTGAGGCGATGATGCGATGATGCGATGAATGAATGATTGTAGGGGCGTATCGCATACGCCCCGTAAATCAATGAATATTTTCATGAAAAAGAAAAAGATTATCATAATCATTATATTGTCTGCCATTTTGTTGGCGGGAATCGCGGGGGGCGTTTTTTTCAAGACGTTCTTCGCTGAAAATGTCCAGAATCGGGAAACTGTCGTGGTGGTGCCGCCCGGTGCTACCTTCGAGCAGGTGATGGACACCTTGAGGAAGTATGAGGTGCTGAAGTCCGAAGAGAGTTTCAAGAAGACGGCTGAAGCGCTGAAATACAAAACGATACGCATTGGTAAATATGACATTTCCAGCTGTCGCACGAATCTGGATTTGGTGCGATTGCTGCGCCGGGGACAGCACTATCCCGTGAAGTTCACCTTCAACAACGTGCGTACGGTTGATCAACTTGTTGAGAGGGTGGGACATAAGTTCTTCTTCGAGCCGGAGGAACTTTCCGCGCTGCTTCATGACAGAAGCTATATGAAGAAGTACGGGCTGTCAGACATTACAGCCGTATGCCTTTTTATCCCAAACACTTACGAGATTTACTATGACATCACGGCGGAGGATTTCCTCAATCGGATGAACGATTATTACGGACAGTTTTGGAACGAAAAGCGCAAGCAGGATGCTGAAACCATCGGGTTGACCCCGGTGCAGGTGGCCACGCTTGCCTCGATTGTGGAGGAAGAGAACATGCGCCCGTCGGAGAAAGCGATTATCGCCGGACTCTACATCAACCGGCTGAACAAAGGGATGTTGCTTCAGTCGGACCCGACCGTGAAGTTCGCCATCGGGGATTTCGCCCGCAAGCGCATCCTGAACGCGGATTTGCAGATCGATTCACCGTATAATACCTACAAATACAAAGGGCTTCCTCCCGGACCGATCCGCATTCCCGAAGCCTCCACGATGGATTCCGTATTGCATTATCGTCATCATAACTACCTCTACATGTGCGCCAAGGAGGATTTCTCGGGCTACCACAACTTTACTGCCAGTGCTGCCGAGCACGCCCGCAATGCCGCCCGTTATCGCGCCGCCCTCAACGCTCGTAACATCAAACGGTGACCATTCAACGCTTCATCACCTCATCGTGTCGTCGCCTCATCGTGTCGTCGCCTCATCGTGTCATCGCCTCATCGTGTCATCGCAAAAAAAAAGCCACGCTTTAACGCATGGCTTTTTGTAACTTGGTGATCTGTACTGGATTTGAACCAGTGACCTCTTGCCTGTCAAGCAAGCGCTCTAAACCAACTGAGCTAACAGATCGTCTGTCTGAAATCGGCGGCAAAAATACAATTTTTTCGGACACCACCAACAGTTTCCGAAAATTTTTTTCGGAATAACTAGGTATGCGAACTGATTTGCTCTTTGTTGAATGAAAACGACGCTGTTTTTTGCAGAATCAACATATAAAATTAACAAATAATTACAAAATAATTTCCTTGTTGTCTATGTAACTATCTTGTTTTCAGTAATAAAAAATATTTTCCAAAAACTATTGACAAACGCTTCTTTTTGTTGTATCTTTGCGAAAGGAATATATATTCTAAAAAACCACTAACCTAAAAATCAAAAATAATGGAGTATCAAAATCCAATTGACGAGGCAAGAAGATATGTGGACAACGCTGAAGAAGTCATTAACAAAGGAAAGTATGACCCTGAGACAAAATTGTATAAGGACAAGAAATATGTTCGCATGGCGGGTGACACGCTATGGAAGGGTTGTCTGATTGCATTAGATGCTTTGTTGCACGTGCGCAAGGGCAAAGGCCGTCCATCGGTCAAGAAATATCAGGAAGCCGCCGCCAAGCGTGATGGGAAATTGTTGCAGTATCTGAACACGGGATATGATCTTATGCATCTTACAATGGGATATGACGGCTGCAAAGAAAAAAAGGTCTGTGATGCGGGGTTCGAGAGGGCTCGGGCAATCATAAACTATTGTGCCAAACTGATGCCGAACCAATTGTACGTGGTCGGGTAGGTCTGTCAATCGATTGTCCTGAATAGGACGAAAAAAAACACCTCAGAATCAGTTCCGAGGTGTTTTTCGTCATAAGTCAAATATCTTACGTCAAACGTCTCACGTCCTACGTCTTATCTCTTCTTCAGTCCGAGAATCTCGCGGGCCTCGTCGGAGGTGGCGATGGGACGGCCGAGCAGTTTGGCCATGCGTACGACCTTATCGACGAGTTCGCCGTTGCTCTTGGCGAGCACGCCGCGTTCGAGGTAGAGGTTGTCTTCGAAGCCGACGCGCACGTTACCGCCCATGACGATGGTGGGGGCGGCGAGGGTGAAGGCGTGGCGGCCGATGCCGGTGCTGGTCCAGGTGCTGCCGGCGGGGATGTTCTTCACGAGCCAGCAGAGGTTGTCAACCGTGGCGGGAGTACAGCCGGGGACGCCGAGCACGAAGTTGAACTGCATCGGGGCGCCGGGAACCTCGCCTTTGCGGGCCATGGTGAGGATGGTGTCGAGGTGACCCATCTCGAAGCACTCGTATTCGGGTTTGATACCGCGCTCGATCATGCGTTTGCCGAAAGCGCGCATGGTCGGCATCGTGTTGTCGAAAATCTCGTCACCGAAATTGCAGGTGCCGCAGTCGAGGGTGGCCATCTCCGGAATCGGGGTGGTGTCAGTCGATTGCAGACGCTCGTCGGGGGTCATGCCCACAGCACCGCCCGTGGAAGGGATCAGGATGACGTTCGGGCAAGCTTTGTAGATGGCGTCCTCGCACTCCTGGAAGCGGGCACGGCTCTGCGTGGGCGTGCCGTCGTCCTCGCGCACGTGCAAGTGCACGATGGCGGCGCCGGCATCCACAGCGCTCTTGGCCTCACGCACTATCTCCTCAACAGTGTAAGGCACGGCCGGATTCTGTTCTTTCGTTACTTCTGCACCGCAAATTGCGGCGGTAATAATGAGTTTATCCATTTTTATTCGTTGAATTTGTTATTATTTGACTCTTTAGTTTTGGCTATTGGCTTTTGGCTTTTAGCTATTAGCTTTTGGCCAACAGCCAACAGCCAACAGCCAACAGCCAATAGCTAATAGCTAATAGCTAGTTGTTCTTTCTCTGGCATTGTTTCGGAACCACGCAGGTGCCGGAGGCGCGGCAGACCACGATGGGTTCTTCCAGCACGTCGGCAGCGGAAGCGCTAATATCGGGACGAGGACGCACGACCTTGCGGGCCTCGAAGACCATCTTGCGGGATGTGTTGCCCACCTTGGTGATCTCACCGACAGCCTCGATATAGTCGCCGGCATACACGGGGGCGAGGAATTCCACATTGTCGTAAGCGCAGAAGAGGCCTTCGTCGCCATCTTGCATAATCAACAACTCCGTGGCCACATCACCGAACAAGGCGAGCATGTGGGCACCGTCAACTAAGTTTCCGCCGTAATGGGCATCTTGAGAACTCATTCTCAAACGAATCATAGAGGTTTTCTTTTCTTCCATAATGTATTGTCTTTCAAATTGTTTGTAAATTATTGACCGTTTATTACGATTCGGCAAATATACGCATTTTTCGTTGAAGATGTATCAACGGATTTATCATGGGTTGATGACAATCACTTTTTTTGTGAAAGAACCCATTTTGATGAAATATATTCCCGAAAGAAAATCCATGTTGACTTGTACCGTGTTGTCTCCCTTTTGCAGGAAGAAATATTGTCCGTATGTGTATTGTCCATTCATATCATAAACGGAAGCCCAGACAGAACAGTCTTCATCCGTCGATATTTGCAAGTTTAAGTTCCCTCCTTGCCGTATCGGGTTGGGATAGCAGGTGACGGAGGAAATCTCATCTTCTTTCAGATGGAAAAACTCCTTGGTTTCAATCCAGAACCGATTTTCCCTTTCTAACAAGAATAGGTCAATCTCACGACAATACCTCTCCCACTCTCTTTCGTTTTGGGGATTGTTGAAACGATAAGCCTGTTGAGGTATTTCGTCCTTCAGAGCACTGCATATCTTGTTTAAGTAGGGTTTTGTGCGTTTGTAGGTGAAATACTTTTTGTTCACTTCCTCCAGCCGGGTGAGGTACTGGCTTTTGAAAGTCTCATTTTCCAGCAGTTTCCTGAAGACAAGGGTTGCCCATTCGCTGGTGCTCCAATATTCACCTGTGAAAGTGGCCATCATGTAAACATCGTATTTAGGATTGTCAAGGCAGCAGTCTCCGTCGTAGAAAACCCACTGCCAAGGTCCGTCGTCCATGGTTTGCCAGCACCGCACGTTGTTGTTGGGCCAGTCCCAGTTGGCGGAGAAAAGTTCAAAGATGTAATAGTCGATGATGTTGGGGATGTCGATTTTGTTCGCAAAGTAAGAGTATTGTGCGGGATCCGAGAGGTCTGCTGTCATCAGCCAGTAGTAGAGGGAAAACCAGGAGTCGGAGGTGCCGGCCTCAACGGTGCCCCAGGAACTGATGATATTGACGCTGTCGGGGTTGACCTCGAAATGGCTTTCCAAGTAGCGTTCGTCAACCTTTTCCTCGAAGAAATAGATGCCCCAGTACTCGCCGTTGAGAAATAGGACGACTGGTCGTGAAGCCGTTGTGCCCATGTTGAGCGGAGCGGCGATATGATTTGCCATCCAGTCGTTTATGCCGGCGGGGGAGCATGCGTTTCTGAACGGCCTGATGATTAAGTGCTTGAACTTCTTCAAGTCGGATTCCTCGAAAATCTTGTATTTGAAGTTCTTTTTCCCATATTCCTCACGGGCGTATATCTTGAGCCCTTTTTGCTGGGCGCGCCTGGCGCGGATGCCACCGTGAGTGCGCAACCCCGCGAGTTGGTTGAAACCGTTGTTCCCTTCCGCATAGTACTCCACGTTCACAAGTCGCTCCCAATCCCGGCCCGACTGCGCGTAATTGCCAGAGTTGTCGATATCCTCCGGGTCGAAAAGGTCACCCGGCACCAGGATGCCCGTGTCGTGGGCGAAAAGTGACAATGAGTCGGCACAGATGGAAATGACAGGGAGCTTGTGGAGGTTACAGCCGAGGGATTTGAAGAAGTAGGATTGCGTGACCACTGGCGAGACACGGTTCCCAAAGTCGTCGAAGGCGGCGGCGCGGATTACGATGCCCTTCACCACCGAATCCGGAAGATAGAATTCGTTTTCCGGGGAAATCGGGATCTTGTAGATGTCGGACCGGGAACATAAGTCGTTATTCAGCAGGAGAGGATTGGTATAGAGTAACGAGTTTTGATCCGGGGTGGCCCCGTTCAGCGTGTAACGGATGTGGTGACTGGAATTCTGACATTTCAAGGTCAACGAAAACGCTTTTGAATAGACTCCTCCATTTGAAGAAAACCTCACCTCATCGCTCTGTGCCCACACCGGAACAGAAAAACAAAAAATAAGTATAATGTTGATTATTAAAATCTTAATCTTCATTATGGATTTGTACGTTTACTTCAAAGATACATTAACTTCACCAATCTCCCGTCTATTCATCGCCTCATCGCCTCATCGTCTCATCGCCTCATCGTCTCATCGTCTCCGCGATGACCTCTGCAGCATGACCGTCACCATAGAGCGTGATGGGAAACACTGGTGGCACATCCAACAGATTCTGAACGGTTTGCAGGATATTGGCGGGTTCCGTCCCGACCACGTGGTTGTAGCCGCAGCCCACCAGTTCCGTCCATTCGGTTTCGTTGCGGAGGGTGATGCAGTATCTACGCATGTAGTACGCCTCTTTCTGCAGTCCACCGCTATCGGTCATCACTAAAGTGCAGTGATTCAGAAGGTAAAGCATCTCCAAATAGCCGACAGGGTCGATGAATTGGATTGGGGAACGGTCAGTGGGGTAGCCGATGGTTTCCAAGCTCTTGCGTGTGTGTGGGTGCAGCGGGCATACGACGGGAATGACATTGCAGGTCTGCTCAAGTGCATAGAGCAGTTGTTTAAGCACTTGAGGGTTGTCCACGTTTTCGGCGCGATGGAACGTGCATAGAATGTTTCGGTCGGGTAGGGTGGCAGCGGGTTTGCGCATGAGCGGGGCAAATTCCCGAGCCGCATCTTTCATCACATCGCCGCTCATCACGACCTGTGCGCCGTTGGCTAACCGCCCTTCGTTTCGAAGCTGATTCACCGCCGTTTCCGAGGGACAGAACAGCAGGTCACTGATGCGGTCGGTGAGGATGCGGTTGATCTCCTCCGGCATGTCTTCGTTGTAGGAACGCAGTCCCGCCTCCACGTGCGCCACGCGGAGGTGCAGCTTCTTGGCGGCCAGTGCGCCCGCGAGGGTTGAGTCCGTGTCGCCATAGACCAGCACCCAATCTGGCTTTTCTTGCAACAGAACCTCTTCGATTTTCTCCATCATGCGACCCGTAAGCGCTCCGTGCGGAAGCCCGTGTATGTCAAAGTGATACGATGGTTTAGGGAGCTGCATCTCTTCAAAAAAGAGCTGCGACATGTTTGGGTCGAAATGCTGGCCGGTGTGCACGATGATTTCCTGAATATCAGGATATTGAGACAATGCACGGGATACCACAGCGGCTTTGATGAACTGCGGTCTCGCTCCGAGGATGGTGATTATTTTGAGGGTCTGATTATTCAAAGCAACAATAAATTAGATGGCAAAAGTACAATTTTTTCGGATTATCGTTTCATCGTTTTCATCGTCTCATCGCTTCATCGTCTCATCGTCCCAATAAGCACTCCCGACACGTTCCACGCACTGAAATACGAACCCTCGCGCTGCCCTTGCGGGATGGCGATGGTGATGGTGTGCACGCCGGGGGTGAGGCCAGAGAGGTCGAAATAGACCGGCTGCGTGGCGGTGCCGGGGCACCAGCCCGAACGGGAATAGTCGGATGATGACAATCCGTTCCAGAAGTTACCGGACGCGGGGTTGTAGGTGCGGAAAGTGCCGCAGTCGCTGCGCCACGGAGTGTGATGGAAACGCGGCTGCCCATCGATGAGGATGACGTTCTCCTTAGGTACGAATTCATCGCCCGTGTCCCAGCCGCCATGACCCGTGCTGAGGTAGCGCAATCGCAGCGAAGTGAGCCCCTCGGGAACGGTGAATGTTACTGTAAGCGAATCTGTTTCAAAGAGTTTGCCGTAATTCTGCCCCGACATCTCCATTACATTGCAGGTGTTGAAGAGCGGCAGAGTCCACAGGTTGTTGTCGTCGGTTTTCCATTCATAGCTTTCGGGATAGGCCTTGAGGTCGAGGGAAATCTTGTGGCCGCCGGCATCGTAGTTGCCGATGAACGCCCCAATATAGACATCGCCCTGCAGATATTGGCGCAAGTCGCTGACATCCTGTTTGTAATAGGCGGCGTCTTCCCATTCCTTGTCGTTCAACGAACGGTATTGGTTGAAGTGGTGCACCCCGAACGGTGTGAAGAAGCGGACCAGTTCCACCAGCGGCGTATAGTTTTTCTCCAACTTGATGCCTTGATACTGTTCGCCATTCTTGTCGGTGTAAATCGGCAGCACGCCTACACTGTCAATCAGGGCGTTCAGGAAGCTGATCTTGGAAGCGGGGATGACGAAGATGGAACCCGTGCGGTCGTAGGCATCGCCGTTCGATTGCTCGGTGAGCTCTGCAAATATCTGGTAATGAGCGGGTAATTGTTGGAGTTTGAGTCGTTTCAGGATGATGGTGCCGTTGGAGTAGGGCAGGGTCGTGTCGTATGGAATCGTGGTTGCTTTCGGCAGTTTAGGGTTGAAACAGATCTGTGCATCGCGGAAAACAGGAATGGTGATGACCAATTTCTCCTTTTCAAGGTTGTTGAGGGCGCGGCTGCTCATGTAGGTGCCGAGGTTGGCGGGAATCACAGGTTTCGCGTCCATCATCTTCCGCATGGTGGTCCCGAAGGTTTCGGAAACGAGCCGTGTGGTGGCATTGCCGTTGCGCGTGTATTTCACGAGTACACCCGGCAGGTCGGCGAAAGTAGTGGTCGGAGTGGCTCGGTATTTCAGATCCTCCGTCATCCAAATCTCCATCCGGTTGGAAAAGAGGGATGTGGTGTACTTCTTGCACCTGTATCCATCAACGATTTCGACTTTCTCAAACTGGTAGTCGTTGCCCGTGTGCAGGGAAATACCAGTGAAATACTGCTCCTTCTCCGTGTAATAGAGCTGGTAGAAGGCGGTGTCATGCGCGAAGTCGATGTAAGTGTAGTGCTTCGCGATGCCGGGAATGGGGTTGGGCTCTTCCGGATTGGCGGAAGCGATGCACAGCTGGTCGTTGTTGACCGTCACCAGGGTGCGTGACGTGTCGCTGCTGCCATCGGTGAAAGATTCGTAGAGCAGGCGCTGCTGCGCGTTAGCCGTGAATGCGACGGCCAATGTGATGAGGGTGAGAAGGAGGTTTTTCATGTGGTTTAAGGGTTAAGGGTTAAGGTTTAAGGTTTAAGGTTTAAGGGTTAAGTCTAAGTTTAAGTTTTAAGTTTAAGTTTGGGAGGGGGCTAAAAGATTTGCATCGCAAGGTGTTCGTTTAATCGCGGAGACAGCGGACGGAGTGTCCAAGTATTTTCTCAAAGGCGGCGGGGAAATACATGTACGCTGACCAGTAAAACAGATAACAATTGTTTGCCTTGTCGCTTGTGGATTCGGTGGAAGACCAGAAGAAGGCCGCTTCCCCCTCGTGGCCGAACGATGAGCTGCCTAAGCAGAAACCAGCGGGTATGGCACTAAAACCCGTAGCGTTGTTAGTGTGGACCTCGCTGCCTGCATCGCATCCGCCGGGAGGACCGGGTGCCCACCAAGAGGTGGATGCCAAGGACTTGGCGATATAGATGTAATTGTACCAGTTGTAACAGAGGTATTCTTCTTGGGAACTCACAAAGTCGTTAAGAACAGTCCATTCCGAATCACTGGGCAGATGCCATCCTGGGGGGCAAGCACCCAAGGCCGCGTACCAGTTGTAGTAGTTCCCCCGCTCCTCCCAGGGAATCTCTGGACTGTAATATTGGAGGAAGTCGCAGTAGTAGGGTTCTGTGTCGCTCACTGACACGCTTCCGCCGACGGGAATGTCGGTGCCGTCAGAAAATTTCGATGTACGCAGGTTCTCTTTCATCCAGCATTGGTCTCCGATCTGCACCGTGTTGTAAATGTTGCCTTCAAGATCGCTCATGGTGGGCTGGTCGGCACACGGTGTCCCGTGCATGTCGAAAACAAGGTATATTTGTTCGCTTTCGAGCTGCTTTTTCCGGATGGCAGAACTCACTCTGGAAGGAGAATACCCACGGTACCTCATTTCGTCGCCGAGCTTGAACTCGTAAGGACTAGTGCTTTTCAATTGCACGGCAGGGGTGATATCCCTATCCGCGCCTTCGTATTGGATAAGGTTCGCGCTTGCATGTCCGGTGTTTTGCAGCTTCACACTGCGGATTCCTGACCGGGTTTGCACCGTGAGAACGTACATCTGCGGAAGGGCGAGCGTGATGGTGAAAAGGTTCCCGCCTTCCTGCAGCATGCCACTCTGTTCGGCACAAATACGCCCGTTGATGTCGGTGAGACTCATCTGTGCGTATTCACTCTTCGGGGATTGTATCTTCACCTGTGTGGTACCGTCAAAAGGATTGGGCATCACTTGTATCCCGTTGTCTTCTGCGCGGTTTGGAATGCCTGATGGCAAAATGAGAGTGTAAACCGTGTCGGGGTAGTAGAGGGTCTCGCTCCAGTTGCGGGTGAGGTTCTCGATGGTGATGCTGTCGGGCTGCAAATAGCTGCCATCGGTGGTCTGGTAAGAAAACGTCAGCGTAATGCTGTCCTGTCCTAACGCTGCCGAAATCGCCAGCACTGCCACCGTTAAAAGGATGATGGCTCGTTTTTTCATGTCTCAAATATTAAAGCGCAAAGATACGTTTTTTTGATTAGTTTCAATACCCTTAACCCTTAACCTTTAACCCTTAAACCAAAAAAAACAGAGACGCCCTTCCGGACATCTCTGTCATTTTAATTGCAACAAAAGGAGACGATTACTCGCCGATCTGTCTGCGGATGAAACCGGTGCATTCCAGACCTTTTTCCATTCTCTTGATGTAGTCGCCGACGCTTTCTTTGCCGTCGCTGCCCATCACGATAGGTTGGTAGGTGAGGGTGCTTTCCTTGAAGAACTTCACCAGACGACCTTGTGCGATCTGCTGGATCTGTTTTTCGTTGAGGTTGGCGGCTGCCTTCTCGGCTTCCTCGACCTTGATCTTGCGGGCCAGTTCAGCTTGCTCCTCGGTGATCCAACCCTTGGCCATGTTGGAGTTGATGTGGTCATCGCTGTCAACGTGTGCGGGGTTGATGCCAGCTTTGTGCAAGGCGGAGTCAACGGCTCTTTGGATCATTTCGAGGCGGGTCTTCTCAATACCCACGGCAAGTTCGTTGTCTTTGACGTCTTGCGGGATAGCGTTCTCGTCGAGGGCGACGGGAGCCATAGCGGTGATGTGCATGGCAACGTTGTGCGCCACTTCTGCGACCTTTTCACCACCCTTGTTGAATCCCACGAGCGTGGCTTTGTGGTTGCCCATGTGGTTGTAAGCGTCCACATAACCAGCTTCCAAAACTTGATAGTCAGGACATTCGATCTTCTCACCGGTTTTTCCAGTCAGCTCGATGAGCTTTTCGGAAACCTTCATACCATTAACATCCATGTTGAGGAGATCCTCTTTGGTCTTGATGTCAGCGGCCATTGCTTTGTCGAGGACGCTGTCGGTGAAGTTGACGAATTCCTCGCCTTTGCCCACAAAGTCGGTTTCGCAAGCCATGACGAGCATGTAACCCTTGGTTTTGTCGGCGTTGGTCTTGGCAATGATGCGACCTTCGTTGGAGGAGCGGTCAGCGCGTTTGGCAGCCACTTTTTGACCTTTCTTGCGGAGGATGTCGCGAGCTTTTTCGAAATCGCCGTCGGCCTCGACGAGCGCTTTCTTGCAGTCCATCATACCGATGCCGGTCTCTTGTCTCAGTTTGTTAACATCTGCAGCTGTGATATTAGCCATATTGTTGAATGTTTTTTCGGTGATTAAAATTATTCGTTGTTTTTACGGGAGACTCTTCTGCGGCGGCCACCTTCGCGGTCGTCGTTCTCGCGCTCCTCGTTCTCGTTTTCGGCGTTCATTTCAGCCATTTCCTCTTCCATGCGGTCCTTGTTCATCTCGCGTTCTGCTTGTCCTTCGCGGATGGCGTCGCAGATGGCTTTGAGGATCACGGCGATAGACTTGGATGCGTCGTCATTTGCCGGGATGGGGAAGTCCACCTGACGCGGGTCGGAGTTGGTATCGACGATGGCGAAGGTGGGGATGGCGAGCTTGCGGGCCTCGGCGAGGGCGATGTGCTCTTTCATGATATCCACGATGAAGACGGCTGCAGGGAGACGGGACAAGTCGCTGATAGAACCCAAGTTCTTCTCCAGTTTGGCGCGCTCACGGCTGATTTGCAGACGCTCGCGTTTGGAGATGTTCTGGAATTGGGGGCTTTCGATCAGACGGTCGATGTCGGTCATCTTTTTGACAGCCTTGCGGATGGTGAAGAAGTTGGTGAGCATACCGCCGGGCCAACGTTCGGTCACGTAAGGCATGTTCACTTCTTTGACCATAGTGGCGACGGTTTCCTTGGCCTGTTTCTTAGTGGCCACGAAGAGGATCTTACGGCCTGAGCGGGCAATGCTCTTGGCGGCGTTGCAAGCGTCCTCGATCTTGTCCATCGTCTTGTAAAGGTCGATGATATGGATGCCATTCTTCTCCATGAAAATGTAGGGAGCCATGGCGGGGTTCCATTTGCGTTTCAGGTGTCCGAAATGACAACCAGCTTCTAATAATTCTTCAAATTGTACGTTTGACATGTTTTTTTTTTATTTGTTTACGTTCTTAAAAGCAACAGTGGAGTAGTCCTCATGCGGGAATCTTCACCGTTTCGATACTAAACACTGTCCAAACAAGATTCCGACTAACGTTTGGAGAATTGGAATCTCTTACGGGCTTTGGGCTGACCGGGTTTCTTACGTTCCACCATACGCGGGTCGCGGCGCAGGAAGCCTTGGGCTTTGAGTGCCGGACGGAGCTCGGAGTCTATCTGGATGAGAGCCTTCGCGATAGCCATGCGGAGAGCTTCAGCCTGACCGGTGACGCCGCCGCCGTCTAAGTTGGCCTTGATGTCATACTGACCCATCAGGTTAGCCACTTGGAGGGGTTGCTCGACCTTGTACTGCAGGGTGGGAACGCAAAAATATTCCTTGTAATCACGGTTGTTGACCATGATTTGGCCGCTGCCGGGTTTCATATACAAACGGGCGACTGCGGTTTTTCTTCTGCCTAATGTATTGATAACTTCCATGTTACTTAATATCCTTAATGTTAATTACTTTGGGTTGTTGCGCTTCATGCGGATGGTTCGGGCCCACATAGACGTGGAGGTTGCGGAACAGCTGGGCACCGAGTCTGTTCTTCGGGAGCATGCCCTTGATGGCGTGTTCCAGAATGCGTCTCGGATCCTTGCGCATCACTTCCTTCGGAGTGGCAAAGCGCTGTCCGCCGGGATACGTGGTGTGGTGGACATACTGCTTGTCCGTCCACTTGTGGCCCGTGAAACGCACCTTCTCCGCGTTGATGATGATCACATTGTCGCCGCAATCGAAATGAGGCGTGTAATAGGGCTTGTTCTTGCCTTTCAGTATGCGCGCCACCTGTGTAGCAAGGCGGCCCACAACCATCTCCTGGGCGTCAACGACTACCCATTCTTTCTTGACGATTTTCTCATTCGCCGAAATTGTTTTGTAACTTACTGCATCCATTTTTTCAGTTTTGTCATTTTTTTGTGAGAGACATCTTCACCCATATCTCTCTGATTTCTAATTTTTTTCCTTTGCTAACTTAAGGATAATAATCGAGAATTTTTAAGCGCGCAAAAATAGACTTTTTTTGGATATTGTCAAGAGGTGTTGAAAAATATTTTTTCACTAGCCGCCAACCGCCGTCAGCAGCATGAAGATACCGATCCCCAGATAGTTGCCGACGGCATATCCCAGCAGCCCGATGGCAATGCCGGGGAGAATCACCGACTTGTCGTGCAGCACGGCGGCCACCATCGGCACGAACGGCGGCGAGTTGATGAGGGAAATGGAGGCCGCAAGCGTCAGGTCGCCATCGATGCGGAAAATCCTGGCGAAAAGGAATTGCAGCACCAAGGACCCGAACACTGCAAACGCTATATAATATAATATGTATAGGTGCTTGGAAAATTCAAGGTCGTGGACGTTCACCATCGTGGCGATGGCCAAACAGAAGACATAGACGAAGTAGAGCCCCACATTGAACGTGCCCTCCAGCCGCTTGACGGGCTTCCAGAAGGAGAGCAGCAAGGCGAGGGTGGTGAGGGTGATGATGATGACCGCCGTGTTGTTCTCGATGGGCAGCAGCAGGGAAAAACCGTAGGCGGCAGCCACGAGCACAGCTGCCACCCCGATGCCGGTAGCGCGGTTTCCCGCCTTCTGCCAGAACCTTTTCGTGTCCGTTGTGGATTCTGCGTTGCCAACGGTCTCTTCGGGAAGAGTGGGGGCTTCCGACTTCCTCTTGAAGAGCCGGCGCACGATCGGCCTTCCGAACGCGACGATGAATATGAGGTAGATGCTGGTGACCACAAGGTCGTAGCCGGAAACCAGCAGGAAGAGGTGCTGTGGCAAATCCACGGCTTTGGCCACGGGAGCGAAATTGGGGATGCCGCCGGTGTATATGCCCGTCATGGCAGCACTCACCCGCGCGAAATCAGTGACTCCCAAGCCCGCCTCCACCGCTTGCTCGCGGAACAGGAAAAAACCTGCCACAGTGACAGCCAGGACGCTGAACAGTCCTGTCAGGAAAACCTTGAGCACCGTCCCGGTGGACCAGTTGCGGAAATCACAGCCCAACAGCATCAACGGGATGGAGAGCAGCACCGCCACGTTGGAAACACTGGTGCACACGCTATTGGCAGTCTCCCCGACAATGCCGACGTTCCCCACCACCAGCCCGATGACATAGAGGATGACCATCGGCGAGATTTTCTCGATGATGGGCCACTTCCTTGCCGCAATCATCACCAGCAGCGGGATGACGATGAGGTACAATATGACGATAGTCGGAATCATTCGGGTTGGCAGTTTTTTTCGGGCGGCAAAGGTACGATTTTTCACGATGAGTCCTTTTGTGACATTTTGGCAGAATCATTCTCGCGAAAACTTGGCACGGAATTTGCATCCCTTCCCGCCGTCAACAAAAAAGACGAAAATTCAAACTTAAAAATAAAAAACAATATGAAAAACATCAAACCCTTAGCAGACAGAGTTTTAGTGAAACCTGCAGAAGCTGAACAGAAAACCGCCGGCGGCATCATCATCCCCGACACCGCCAAGGAAAAACCCCAACAAGGAACCGTCGTGGCCGTCGGACCCGGCAAAAAGGACGAACCCATGACCGTCAAGGTGAAGGACACCGTGCTCTACGGCAAATACTCCGGCACCGAAATCCAACTCGACGGCGAGACCTATCTTATCATGAAGGAGAGCGACATTTACGCGATCTGCAAATAAGACTTAAGACGTTAGACTTAGGACTTTAGACTTAGGACTTTAGACGTAGGATGTAAGACCTTTAAGATATCAGGAACGGACAACCCCAAAGTCTCAAGTCTCACGTCTCAAGTCTCAAAACAAGACTGAATTAACGAATAAAACAAAAAAGTAAACAATAAACAACAAAGTAATGGCAAAAGACATTAAATATAACTGGGAAGCCCGCGAGGGTCTGAAAAAAGGTGTTGACGCATTGGCCAACGCCGTGAAAGTGACACTGGGACCGAAAGGCCGCAATGTGATCATCGACAAGAAATTCGGTGCGCCGCAAATCACCAAGGACGGTGTGACGGTCGCCAAGGAAATAGAACTGCAGGAGCCCATCGAGAACATGGGTGCGCAGATGGTGAAGGAGGTTGCCTCCAAGACCAACGACCAGGCCGGTGACGGTACCACCACCGCTACCGTGCTCGCACAGGCCATCTTCAACACCGGCCTCAAGAACGTGACCGCCGGCGCCAACCCCATGGACCTCAAACGCGGTATCGACAAAGCCGTGGCCACGGTCGTCGAGAACCTCAAGGCTCAATCTGTGGAGATCAACGACAGCCACGAGAAAATCGAGCAAGTCGCTACCATCTCCGCCAACAACGACTCCGCTGTGGGCAAGGTGATTGCCGAGGCTATGCAGAAAGTGAAGAAAGAGGGTGTGATCACCATCGAAGAGGCCAAGGGCACTGACACCTACGTGAAAGTGGTCGAAGGTATGCAGTTCGACCGCGGTTACATTTCTCCTTATTTCGTGACCGACACCGAGAAGATGGAGGCCGTCTATGACACCCCTTACATCCTGATTTACGACAAGAAAATCAGTAACATGAAGGAATTCCTTCCGATTCTGGAGAAGGTCGTCCAAACTGGCCGTCCTATGCTGATTATATCCGAAGATGTTGACAGCGAAGCTCTTGCCACGCTGGTCGTCAACCGTCTGCGCGGCGGTCTGAAGATCGTGGCCGTCAAGGCCCCCGGCTTCGGCGACAGAAGAAAAGAGATGCTGGAAGACATCGCCATCCTGACCGGTGGTACTGTGATTTCCGAGGAGAAGGGCTACAAACTGGAAGACGCCACTCTCGAAATGCTCGGCACGGCTGAGAAGATCACCGTTGACAAGGAGAACACCACCATCGTCAGCGGCAAGGGCGACAAGAAGTCCATCGACGCCCGTATCGCCATGATCAAATCGCAAATCGAGAAGACCACTTCCGACTACGATCGTGAGAAACTGCAGGAGCGTCTTGCCAAAATGGCAGGCGGCGTGGCAGTCATCTACGTGGGTGCTGCTTCCGAAGTGGAAATGAAAGAAAAGAAAGACCGCTTCGATGACGCTTTGCACGCCACGCGCGCTGCAATCGAAGAGGGTATCATCCCTGGCGGCGGTGTCGCTTACATCCGCAGCATCGCCGGCATGAAAGGCCTCAAGGGCGAGAACGAGGACCAGCAGATCGGTATCGACATCGTGCGTCGCGCTCTGGAAGAGCCGTTGCGTCAGATCGCTGCCAACGCTGGTAAGGAAGGTTCCGTCATCGTGAACGCCGTGGCCAAGGGCAAAGGCGACTACGGCTACAACGCCCGCCTCGACGAGTACCAGCACATGATCGAAGCCGGTGTCATCGACCCGACGAAGGTCGCCCGCGTGGCTTTGGAGAACGCCGCTTCCATCGCTGGCATGTTACTCACCACCGAGTGCGTGCTCGCTGAAATCAAGGAGGAAACTCCCGCCATGCCCGCCGGCGGCATGAACCCTGGCATGGGAGGGATGTACTAAAGCATAATGCTTAATGCATAATTAAGGAGCATCGAGAGAAAGTCGGTGCTCCTTTTTTTTTCGGTTTGCGGTTTACGATTTGCGGTTTTTGCAGTTTACGATTTGCGCTTAAATCTCAACCATGTAATAATCCCCCCAAAAAGAAACTATATCGCTCCCCACCTCATTATCCATTATCAATTATCAATTATCCATTATGTAGAATGGGTAAGGTCAACCCCAATATAAAACATCATTCAAAAAGGGCTGAAATCCCGACCTTTGTTAGGATAGGGTGAGCGGAGCAAGCCCTAGGTCGGATGCCGACGAATGGCCGACGAATAAAATGATGAATGTCCGATGAACGGACGATGAATGACGATGTAGCGGTTGATGGTTGCAATAACCGGCCACGGCAAACAGATGTCTCCCCTTTAGTGGGCAAGGGGGGTAATTATGCATTATGAATCAAACCGATTCCTGCGTCATGTTTTCGATTTCCTCTTCGCTGAGCCCTGTCGCTTTCGCGATGGTGGAAATGTCTAAACCGCTTGCCAGTAGGTTTTTGATGAGCTCCCGCTGTCCCTCCGCTCTGCCTTCTTCGCGTCCTTTCTCAATACCCTGCTCAATACCCTGCTCGAAGCCTTGCTCGAGACCTTGTTCGATACCCTCTTTCAGGGATATTTCGCGGGCGCAGCGGATGGCGTCCTGCACGTCGGCGTATTCGAGCACGCTTTTTCTGTACGCTTTCTTTTCCATAACGGTAAGTTTTGAATGCCTGCCGTCCTCGAACAGCCCACGGAACACTTCTTCCTCGCTCTCGCCGAGCAGCTCGCTGGGCAGGAAGGTGATGTCGGTCACGCCCTCCATCTTGTCGGGCAGGAATGCCCTGAGCAAGGCCAGCAGCCGCTCCGCACCCCTCCGGTCGCTGCAGAACAGCTTCTTGAAGCCGAAGTCGGTGAGCGGGTTGATGTAAACGGGATCGATTTCCGTTCCCATGGCTTTCGCGGCAGTTGCCGCGTCTTCTCTCGGATGGTTTTCTTTCGTTGACTTCATAATACTTTGTTTTTTTTATTTTGTCCCGCAAAGATACAACGAAAACTCCCTCTTGTCAAGGGTTTTGCGAAATTTTTTTTGTTCCTGGATGTCAGTGTGTTGCGGTTTTGTATTAACAGTTGATTTTGTAATAGTTAAATGTTTTAGAACAATTTTCGCAGGAAATCGGAGGGGGACCGATGAATAGACGATGAAAAGGGGATGAGCTGATGAGAGGAAAGCCCGGCACGGCAAACAGATGTCTCCACCTTTAGGGGGCCAGGGGGGTACTAATGCATAATGCTTAATGCATAATTAAGGAGCATCGAGAGAAAGTCGGTGCTCCTTTTTTTTTCGGTTTGCGATTTACGATTTACGGTTTGCGGTTTACGATTTACGGTTAAATCTCAACCATGTAATAATCCCCTAAAAAGGGAAACCATATCGCTCCCCACCTCATTATCAATTATCCATTATCAATTATCCATTATCCATTATCCATTATCCATTACTTCTTCACAAGCATCTTCGTCCCCGTGCCCGCATCCGTGGTCACGCGCACGAAATAGGTGCCGCTGGACAGGGTGGAGATGTCGATTCTCTGTGAATAGGGGGAGCACACCGTCTTCACGACGGCGACGATTTTACCATAGACATCATAAACCTCCACATCTGTAATCTTGATGTTGCCGTCAACGCGGACATCCACATATTCGTTGGCGGGGTTCGGGTACAGCGCGATGCTGTTCGTCAGATGCTCCTCGATGTGATCGATCAGGGTCGAGAAGGTCATGTCGGCACCGCGAGTGGTCGTGTTGGCGGTGGTGGCAAAGGCACGATAAGTGTAGGTTGTCCCGTCCGTAAGACCGGTGAGCTCGTGGGAGAATATATCCTCAGTGGTGAGCACCGTCTGGTAGTCGATGTCCGAAACTGCCTTCCACTCAAATCCTTGCGCGGTGATGGGCTGGTTGCCGGGGTCGGTGATGGCGCCGTTTAACGTCGCGCCCGTTTGCGTGATGGCAGTGGCCGGATAGGTGGTCACTGTGGGTTCCTGGATGCTGTCCTGGGCGGTGGCGTGCTCCAACACCATGATGTTGTCGAGGAATATTCCGCCACCGGCATGAGACATTCCAAAAAACGCAATTTGATAGGTGGAAGAGGGCATGATCAAGTTTACGGTATCGTTGTTCCATGTGACCTCCATTGAGTTGTGGCCTCCGTAACCTTTCAGGAAATGCCAGGCGTCGGTGGCGGAAGTGCGGAACATGATCGCGATGCTGTCCACGGCGTAAGAATCGCCAAGCGCGTCATAGAAGAACGACACCGCAGGGACATACATGTTGCTGAGGTCCAGCGCAGGGGATACCAGAAGGCCATTAGAGTAGGAGATCAGCGAACTGGAATGATAGTACACATAGTGGTCGCCGTCTTGAGGATTCTGGAAGATGTTGTTGTATTGGTGGTTTTGCCAACTGTTGCCGGTGCCCGATGCGAAAGGCGTCCAACATCCGAAATCACCGCCCTCGAAACTTTCGTTGTAGGGGAAGTCGGTGATGGTCTCGCACGGGGTCTTGAAGGTGATGTTGACGAACTCCACCGACTGGCTGCAGTCCGGTTTTACCCGCACGTTGTAAGTTGTGGCCGGCATCAACCCGCTCAGCGTGATCATCGGGACACTGACCGTCTGGGTGAGCCAAGTGGTGCTGCTCGACATCTTGTACTCCACAGTGAAGCTGTTGACGTCATCCTCCTCCGTCCAGGTGAGGGTGGCGGAAGTGGTCGTCAAATCGCTGGCGACAAGGTCGTCCACGGGCTCGCATTCGGGCTTGGTCTGCAAGGTCACGTCGTCAATATAGACATTGGCGCTGGATGCCAGGAGACAGCGGAAGGCGATGTAATGGCCCTCTCCTGTGTAGTTGGAGAATTTCACGCGATAGGCAACATCATCGTAAAGGCCCGATGTGATGTGGAAGGTGTCCAGGGGGACGAAAGTGGTTGCGTCTATGGGGTCGTCCATCACGCCTACTTCAAGGTCGTAAGGAAGACTGGAGGAATAGACCCTGGCGAAGAACTTCAGCTGCAGGGTGTCCAAGGAGAGTTCTTCGGGGTTGATAGGCGGAATCGTGGCATACAGGTTCCCGCTCGTGGTGTTGAAGAACAGGCATCGCTGGCCCGTGTGCGCGTAGTTGTAAAGGGTGGAATGGTAAGCGTAAGGGAAGGAGGTGTGGATGCGGTGCCAGCAGGGTGGCAGCGGGTTGGACGCGGTGCCGCCGCTGTTGCCCGTCTCGAAAGTCCAAGTCTGCGGAACCGATGAAATGCCCGTGCAGTCGGTCATGAAATTGCCGGTCTCACTCACATACGTGCTGTCTTCGCACACAATGGTGAGATACCATTGGTAAGTGGTGGAAGGAACCAGGTCTGTCAGATGATACACCCCGTCGGAGTCCAATGCCACCTGAATGGAAGCGTAGGTGTCGTCAGCCAGCGGTTTGTAATACAAGGTGACCTCCTCGGCATTGGAAATCCACGTCAAGTTGGCGGTTGTGCCGGTGATGAACGAGGCGTTGAGCTGGATCGGCGCGTTGCACTCGGGGATCACGTTCACCGCGATGTCGTCTATGTAGAAAAGCCAGTCGTTGGAACAGTCGTAGCGGAAGGCGATGCGCACGTTTTCCGGAACGTCCGTCACGTTAAAATCCACCAAATATTCATGGTAGTAGTAGTCTGTTAGATTGCCGGTGGCCACGGAAAACACCTCCACGAAACTGCTGCTGTCGGCGGGATTGGAGATGTAACCCGCCTTCAAGGTGCCGGAGGATGCCCCTTCTGGCTTGGCATAGAAGGAGAGGCGGAGGTTGCGGATCTCTTCGGAGAATTGCGGAAGGATGGCGATGGCAGACTGTGTCGTTGTGGAGCCGAACACCAACGCTGTGGGTGCGCTGTGTGCGTCCTGGGAGTAGGTGCCGTTTGTGAGGGTCATGGGGAGTGAGTAGTTGGACTCCACAATGCCGGGCAGCATGTCCCAGCAGTTGGGCGTCATGGCGGATGCATAGCTGTCGAAATTCTCCTGGTACGGGAAGTACGAATGGATGCCGCACGAGGTGATGAACTGCTGGACTATGCTCGGGGCCTCGGTGCCGTCCTCGCAAAGGGCGGCGACATACCAGTAATATTGGGTCGCGGGCTGCAGTCCGTTCAGGGTGAATGTGCCGCCGGTGGAGGTGGCGGCAACGAATGTGTAGCTCTCTTCGAAAGAGGCGCGGTAGTACACTTTGTAGTCGCTCGCGCCGCCGCTCCAGCTTAAATCCGCAGACGATTGGGTTATTCCCGTGGCGTTCAACGCCGTCGGCTCGGGACAGGAGGCGTTCACCGTGATGGTGAGGTCGTCGAGGAAGATGCCGCTCACGTTGTCCGTGTCGGAACCGGCCCCGATGTAGCGGAAAGCAATGTAATAGTCGTTGCCGGAATAGGAATATTGGTCAAAATGGACGGCTTTGAGGGTATAGGTCGTGCCCGAGACGGGGATGGTGGCCAGCATGACGAAGGTGGAGGTGTCCATCGGGGAGGTCATCAATCCCACCTGCAGCGTGCCCAGGATGTTGGCGGAGAAGTAGGCCTGCGGCTCGCGGGCATAGAACATCAGACGCAAGGTCTCGATCTCCTGATTCACCTTTGGCGCCACCAGGAAGGCGGTGGAACCTTCCTGAGCCCCCAACTCCATGTATTGGGAACCGGAATAGGCGTTGGCGGGGGAGGTCTCGATGGCCGGGAAATAGAGGTCGCCAAAATAATCCTCGATCACGCCGGGTTGCGCGACCGTCCAGCAATGGAACATGTTTTCGTTCTCAAAATCAAGGAAATACGGTACGGAAACCGCCGCACATAAAGTCGTGGCGGTAATTTGCTGGTAAAGATTGTCCGTGAACTCTTCGCAGTCCGGCGCCACTTCGATGACATATAAGGTGTTCGGGGCCAGCCCCATAAGCGTGATGGAATCCTCACTGACGATAACGGATTCCCAAATGCTCTCGTTTTCAGCACGATAGCGAACCAGGTAGCTGTAGTTCAGCCCACTCCAGGAAATCGAGATGTTGTTCTCCCCGATATCGTTGACGGTTAGTTGCTGCACTTTTGGACAGGGTGGAATCTCCCCCAGAGTCACATCATCCACACAGATGTTCATGATGCTGGTGGAAGCATTGGTCATGCGCATGGCCAGATGGCTGCCATAACCGTTAAACTCGTTGAACAGCACGGTGTACGGCTCTGCAGGATAGGCCGCTGATTGGATGGTGAACGTGTTGACGGGTTGGAAGGTGCTGATATCCTCGGGATCGCCTATCACGCCCACTTCGATGTTCGCGCTCACGTTGTTGGCTGTAGTCTTGGCGAAGAACTCCAGTTGCAGCTGTTGTATGGGCAGCATTGTGGTGTCGATGCCGGGCAGGATGCAGACGCTTGTGGTTCCTGTGGAGGAGAAGTAGAGGCAGTAGTTTCCCGTATGCGCGTGTGCGGGGTTGAAATTGTAGGAGTATGGGTAGTTGCTGTTGGCCGGTCTCCGGCTCCAACAGGCGGGTAGGGGGTAGGAGGCGCTCCCTTCGACATTGTCTGTCTCGAAGCCCCACATAACGGGCAGTTCGTTGATGGCGGAGCAAAGGGTGCGGAATTGGGCGCTGGTGAAGGCGCTGGACTCGCCGTCGCAACGGGTGCGCACATACACGACGTAGGGGGTGTTGTCGTCAAGGTTGTCAAGAACGTTCAGGGTGTCTGCCGTGACAATCCACGGCATTCCGGTGGTGTCCTCGTTGGCCGTTGTAAGCCGGTATTCCCATTCGTTCTGGCCTTCGCGGGGGGTGATGTTCAGCATGGCGGAGTGCTCGGCGATGTCCGAAACGGTCGCTGCCATGGGCGACAGGCACGACATGCCGCCCGTGTAGGTGAAGGTGGTCTTGGGAATAAAACTATGGCGGGTAAGGTTGGTGATGGCATCCAGTCCGGCAGAGTTATACCCGCGGATGCTCATGTAACTGTCGGTACTCATCCCTTTGAACGTGGCTCCTTTGTAATTGGGCGTCTTCACGTCCGTCATGAATTCGAGGAGGAGGTTGCCGCCGGTATAGACAAACGGGGTGTCGAAAACGATGTTCATCACCCCTGTCGCCACCTCCAAGGTCCCCGAATAGACGGTTTCCGTCGTCTCGGTCAGGTAGCTGGCGCTTGTGAACGACTCGCTGTCCGTGCCCCCCATCTTGACAAGCATAGGCGCTTGCCAAGCGTAATTGAACGCCGGGGCGGATGTGTAGAAGGACAATTCCGTGATAGAGCTTCCGACCATATCCGCCAGCATATTTTCCGGATAGATGATCTGGGTGTGCTGCCAGGAGCTCATATACAGTCCGTAGATGGGGATCTGGCTGTTCGTCGCGGAACCGTCCGCCACGGTGGTGGTAGTCTGTGCCCGAAGTGGGGTTAGACCGCAAAGCAAGCCCGAAATCAGCAAAATGAGGAGATTCTTTTTCATGAGGAGTGGGGTTTGTTTTAATAAACAATGACGCTGCAAATTTATAAATTTTTTTTAATAAGTCGGGAGGGGGCGATAAATGTGGAATGCTGAATGATGAATGCTGAATGATGAATGCGGCGATGAAAACCGATGAGACGATGAGGCGATGAGACGATGAAACGATGAAGCGATGAGGCGATGAGACGATGAAACGATGAGACGATGAGGCGATGAGGCGATGTGAGGGAAGCCCCGGCCACGGCAGGCGGATGTCTCCCCCTTTTGGGGGCCAGGGGGGTAATGCTGAATGCAGAATGCTGAATGATGAATGCAGAATGCAGAATGTGTGGAGATGAAAACAAACAAATTTCAGAATTTGAAATTTTAATAGTTAACTATTAATTAAAACGCAGAGAAAATATTTTTACTTTTGTTGGCGTATTGTAAAAGAAAAAATGTATTTTTGCGGCGTGAAATTAAAAACCAAAAAACAATAAGAAATGGAAAAAGAGAATCCCATCGAAGAGGCCCGGAGATATG
>CADADB010000024.1 GCA_902786595.1 uncultured Bacteroidota bacterium
TCTTCTCCGTTCTTCAATTGTTAATTTTTCCATTGTTGATCCGTTTTTGATTTGGTGATTTTGGTGTTTAAAACGGTCAACCTATTTCAGGCATTGACAAGATAATAATTTGCCTAATTCGTAAAATTCGCCGACAACTTTCGCTGATCAGCGCAAATCACGAAGGCGGACGGTGACGATGGAGGGGACGGGGGTACCAGAAACGGTGGCGGGTGTCCATTCGGAACCGCTGATCACCGCGGTGACTTTCGCGCGGAAGGCCTCGTCTTCCTGTTTGTAAACTGCCGGCATGTTCAGGATGTTGATTAGCGACACGTAACCGCCCTCTTCCACAAAGAAGCGGATCTCCACGGAGTCGAGCCGCGGATCCTGCATGTAGGACTGGAATTTTTGAAGCCGGTCGCGAAGCCAATCCTCGAACTTGCCTTCCGTGAACACCGCAGGGACAAATTCCGGAATGGACTCCTGGTTAGCCATTTCTTCCTCGATGATTCTTCTGTCAAATTTTGAATCATCTATTAAGCCAAGCAGAACTTCGTCATTTTGGGGATCGGACGGGGGCACCATCGTTGCCGTATCGATCTTCGGAAGAGTGTCGGTCATCGGAACAATGCCCCTAATCTGGTATGTCTCGATTCTTTTCGATTTCTTTTCTTTCTTCGACTTGTTCTTTTCCGGATTTTTCACATTTGGTTTGCCACCGTTTTCCACAGTAACGCCCCCCATCGTGGTCAGCGCGTCCGATACGGGGCGGCCGGAAGTTTTGCAGGATTCGTTAGTGGAATCGGAAGTCACGGGCTCGGAAGTGGCGCAGCCGGTCATCGACACCGCCGAGAGGGCGATGCCTGCCACCGCGACGGCCTTGCCGAGGGCGCGGCGTTTCGACAGTTCGCGTTCGAGGTAGCGCACCTCCGACTCGCAGTAGGGGCACGTGCCCGCGCAGTCGCCCGTGTGCGTGCACTCGCGCTCCTGCAGCGGGATGTCGTTGGCGTCGGCAATCTTCCGCCGCACCTCCTTCAGCACTTTGCATGTGGATTTTCCTCTGGGCATCGTTTCGGAATATTTGAGAGGGCGAAAATACACTTTTTTGCGGAAATCCATGCGGAATTGCGGAAAACATGCGGAAAAATCTCACCATGCAATCATGAAGACTGGGGATACCACGTGCTGAAAGCACGGAACATTAATAACCCCATATAAGCGCAACGAAGTGGAGCGCAGTGTGGGGTTGCCGATGCGACATGACCACAGCGTGCTGAAGGCACGCCACTAATCGTCCCGCAAAAAGTAACGCTCGTCTATGGCTATGCCGTTCTCTTCAAGGAATGCACGATACTCTTCCGCGAATGTAACCTTCCTGTGATGTTCCTTTTGCTGCATGATGTATTTGATCACCGTCTCCTTTTCATTAGCACTTTTGCTGATGCCTGCGTATTCCCGTGCCCAACCTTGAAAGTAAGGAAAATTCGGGTTCGACTTCAGCCATTTGCTGCTGTCCGTCTTTATTCGTTGTACAAATGACGCTATAGGCAGGTCCGGGGGAAGCGATACGAATACATGGACATGGTCAGGCATACCGCCTATTCGGTAGGTCTGGCACCGGAGATTCCTTGCTATGCCGTAAATGTAAGCGTATAGTTCCCGATCGTGTTCGACAGGGATTGTCTGTTCACTTCGGTAAGTGCGGAAGACGATATGGTAATAGGATGATGTGTAACTCATGGTATTTGATTTTAGTGTATCATTTGGTTTACAGGGTTTGTTGCGTGCTTTCAGTACGCTGACTTCGTGGCCGGCACGCTCACCCCACACTGCAGTGTGGGGTTATTGGGATTGCGTGCATCCTGCACGCCTCGCGATCGGCAAAAGTATATATTTTACCGGCACAGTCCTCATCCAATCCCTTCAAAAACCGTCCCAAACCGCACTTTTAACCGATTTTAACACAAGAATGGCGTTTACAAACTCTTTTTTTGCAAAGATTTTTCGTGTCACATACGCTATCGGAAAAACCTTATCTTTGCATTTTCAAATATCATGTCAATGTCTAATCGGAAATACCCTTTCCTGCTCGCGCTGATGCTCATCCTGTCCTGCTGGACCGGTTCTGCGCAATCCACAACATCGGCTTCCCCTCGACGGACTGTGCTCTATCGCCCAGGCGACTTCGACTCGCAGTTTTTCCGCATCCCCGCTCTCATCACCGCCAAGGACGGCAGTTTGGTGGCCGCCTGCGACCGCCGCAAATTCAGCAATGCGGACCTGCCCGAGGACATCGACATCATCCTCAACCGCAGCACTGACGGTGGCCAGTCGTGGTCGGGACCGCAGTTCCTCGCCATCGGAAGAGGCAGGGGGCAAGGATTCGGCGACTGTGCCTTGGCGCACACCCGCGACGAGGGCGGGCTCATCGCCGTATATCCGGGCGGTGTCGGCTTCTGGCAGTCACGGCCCGACGAACCGCTCCGCATCTACTGCCGACGCAGCACCGACAACGGCCTTTCGTGGTCGCCGGCCGAGGACATCACCCACTACCTCTACGGTCCCGACTGCGTGGATTCCGTGCGTCGTCAATGGTGGGGGGCTTTCTGCGCTTCCGGCAACGGGCTGCTCACCTCCACCGGCCGCATTCTATTCGTGGCTGCCGTGCGCGAAGGCGAGGCGTGGTCAGCCAACGACTATGTCCTCTACTCCGACGACAACGGCGAGACTTGGCAATGTTCGCAACGCGCCTGCAAAGGCGGCGACGAGGCCAAGGTGGTGGAGCTCCGCGACGGCCGCATCCTGATGAGCATCCGCCACAACGGCGAGCGGTGGTTCAACATCTCCGAGGACGGCGGCGTCACTTGGCGCGACACGGTCTTTGCCGGTAAAGGAATCAACGCCCCCGCCTGCAATGGTGACATCATCCGTTATGACCGCGAGGACGGCTCCAGCGTGCTGCTCCACTCGCTGCCCACAGGCAACGAACGGAAAGATGTGAAAGTGATGATCAGTTATGACGAAGGAAAAACGTGGCCCGTCGGGAAGGTGATTGTCCCCTACAATTCGGCCTACTCTTCGCTCTGCATTCTCCCCGACGGAACTATCGGAATGTACGTGGAGGAAGACCCGCACGGCAGCGATCACTACGAAATGGTGTTCTACAATTTCAGCTTAGATTGGTTGGAAAGGAAGTAAAAGCCCTAAGCAAGCGCCGTGTTCGACACGGATGCTATTTGTTCGTTATGATGTCTCATTCTTAATCACACCAAACGCACCTGCTTCAATGTGTCCGCAAATCGGCTGATTCCCTCCTGGATGCGCCGGACCGTTTTCGCAGTGGGGCGACTCTGCCCAGTGGCATAATGGCTCAATTGCTTGTGATGGACACCCGTGATTTTTTGCAACCCCGTTAGTGTCAATATATTCCCATAATACCGCAGAAAGCTTTCGGTATCGTATGCAAATTCAAACTCCAGGTCTGGAAAAGTTCTACCAGCATCCTCTTCCATTTGCTTTAATTCGTCTCTGCACTCGTAAAAATCCTCCATGGCCTCATCGACAGAATCCCCACAGCCGAGAATCATATAATGGTACTTGTTGCTTCTTGTGCAAACGGCGACCAGGCCGTCCTTCCCAACTTCAATAAATGCATTTATTTTGTTCATACTTCCATAATTTACGACTAAAACACCACCCCTGATTGCTTTTGTATTTCTTTCAAAGTACCCAAAGGCATCTCCCTTGCCCCATGTCGCGGAATCGGAAACGACCGATTAGTTATCGGGCTAAACCAATGATCATGGCGTTTCCCATGTTCTAGAAACCAACAGCCGTTTTCTTTCAACTTCCTTTCTAATTCTTTTATTTTCATAAGGTTATCATAAAATTCATATTATTGTTTTCACACTGCAAAAATAGAAAAAAATCTATTATATTTGCTTCTTTTACCTACCCTAACATACTATCCACAGATTGAAACCTAATTGTCGTCAACTGGTAAATCATGGCAAAAATAGTAAAACATATGTCACAGCGATCTTGAGGGCTTGTCAAAAACCGACCCAAACAGCACTTTTAACCGATTTTAACACAAGAATGGCCTTTTTAAACTCTTTTTTCGCAAAGAATTTTCGTAACATATCCCGCTTTCAGAAAAAATTTATCTTTGCATTTTCAAATAAACCGTTACTATTCGGAAGAATCTGTGACAAACCCGGATTCAAACAGTTAACAAATATATGGTATTATTGGACATTTCGCGCGTAGCCGCCGTCATCGAGACCATCTACAGCTGGGTGTGGAGCCCGGCTTTGGTAGGGCTTTGCCTCCTTTCGGCGCTCTATTTCTCCCTCAGAACCCGTTTCGTGCAGGTGCGCCGCTTCGGCGAGATGTTCCGGTTGCTCTTCAGCACCGACAAGAAGCAGAAGACGGGCATCACCTCGTTCCAGGCGTTCGCGATGGCACTGTCGGGGCGTGTGGGCACGGGCAACATCGTGGGGGTGGCCACGGCCATCGGCTTCGGTGGTCCGGGCGCTATCGTTTGGATGTGGGTCATCGCCTTTTTCGGGGCCGGCAGCGCCTTCGTGGAGGCCACGCTCGCCCAAATTTTCAAGGAGAACCATAACGGACAGTTCCGTGGCGGTCCGGCCTACTACATCGAGAAAGGGCTGCACAGCACCTTCTTCGGCTGCGTGTTCGCCATCATCACGGCTATCGCGTGCGGTATCTTTTTGCCGCCGGTGCAGTGCAACGGCATCGCGCTGTCCATGTCGCAGTCGTTCGGCATCGCCCCATGGATCGTGGGGCTCGCGGTGGCGTTGGTGCTCGCCTTGGTCATCATCGGCGGAGTGAAGCGCATCGCCAATGTGGCACAGATCGTCGCCCCCTTCATGGCCATCCTCTACATCCTGCTCGCCATCGTTGTGCTCGTCATCCACTACAAGTTAGTGCCCGGCGTCTTCCTCGACATGTTGCGCGGCGCGGTGGGCGCGGGTCCGTTGGGTTCCGCCATCCTCGGCAGCACCATCTCCTGGGGCGTGAAACGCGGCATCTACTCCAACGAGGCCGGTCAGGGCACCGGACCTATCGTGGCCGCCGCTGCCAAAGTGAGACATCCTGTCAAGCAGGGACTCGTGCAGGCATTTTCCGTCTATATCGACACCCTGCTGGTCTGCACCGCCACGGCCCTGATGATCCTCGCCTGCCAGACCTACAACATCATCGACACCGTGCAGGTAACGGCCCCTGGCGAGACCACGGTTACCTACCTTCAACAGAACCCCGATGCGCCCGACGGCGAACCTGGCGTCTTCTATACCATCAGTGCCATCAGCAAGATCATCGGCAAGCGTGCCGCCGGCGACATCGTCTCCATCGCCCTCTTCTTCTTCGCCTTCACCACCATCATGGCCTATTATTACTACGCCGAGACCAACCTCATATACCTCTTCAGCCGCTTCCGCCGGTGGCAACTGCGCCGGATGCGGGAAAAAGGCCTGAATCAGGCGGCTATTGAGCAGGAGAAGACGGAGTTGGAGCGCGCTGACCGCGTTTTCGGCGATGACCGCAGCGAAAAGATTGTCGTCTGGATCCTGCGTATCTTCACCGTCGCGATGGTGTTCGTCGGCTCCCTGACCACCAGCGGCGTCACATGGACCTTAGGCGACATCGGCGTAGGTGCCATGGCCTGGATTAACATCATCGCCATCTTGCTACTCTCTCCCAAAGCGTTACGCGCCCTCCGCGACTACGAAAAGGAGAAAAAGCAGGGCATGGAGCCGAAATTCGACCCCAGCGGTTCAGATATCGAAAATGCGGATTTCTGGGAGAATGATTTATGACGTGAGACGTAAGACGTAGGACGTAGGACGTGAGACTTAGGACGTGAGACTTAGGACGTAAGACTTAGGACAACTTGAACTTTTAACTTTTAACCTTGAACCTTGAACCTTAACGCATCAACTCGTCGAAGTGGTGTTCAATCGGGATGCCGTTGTCCTGCCTGAGAAAGTGCTGGTTGGCTTCAATAACGTGAGCCACGAATTTCATTGCTTTCAAGACACTGTCTTCCAATGTATTACCTTTCAGATACTGACCGATAGTCACGGAAGAGAACACATCGCCTGTGCCGGAGAATTGCGCCGCCACCTGACGGTACGGAAGCACAATCGTCTTGCCTAATCCTTTGTCGAACAGCATCGTGCAGGTCTGCCCGTCCATCACCATGCTGGAGATAATCACCGAATTATCCCCTAACTTGTGTAAGGTCTGTATCAAATCCTCCGCCTCGTCAAAGGTCAGGGATTCTTTATCTAAATATTTGTTTGCCAAAAATTTAGCTTCCGTCACATTCGGCACAATCAAGTCGGCAATGCGACAAACGCTCCGCATATACTCCACGGTTTCTTCCGTCGCACCGTTGTAGAGTTTGCCGTCATCGGCCATGATGGGATCCACGAAGATGAACGTGCCTCGCGATTTCAGCTTCTGGCAATAATCCGTCACAATCCGCGTCTGCTCCGCGGAAACGAGGTAGCCCGTGCAGACCGCGTCCACGTTGAAGCCCTGCTCCTCCCAGATGTCGATGCTTTGGCGCATGTACTCCGTAGTGTCCAGCACCGCAAACTTGCCGTAGCTGAAGTTATTGGAAACCATGGAGGATGGAAGCCGATATATCTCATAACCAAGGTGGGACAAAATCGGGGTCATCACCGACATGCCCAAATTGCCGTAACCGACAATGTCGCCTATAAGGAGGATGCTGCTCATTTAGAGGGGTTAAGGGTTAAGGGTTAAGGTTTAAGGTTTAGGGTTTAAGGTTTAAGGAGTTGGGGTTAAGGGGATTAATGGATTTCCTTGAACAGCCCCGAAGGGGCAAGAGCTCGGTAGAATAGGTTTAGTCTTCGAGGCAGTTGTCTAGTTCGCGGGTGAGTTGGGGGATGTCCATGTGCTGGCCGATGAAGACGATTTTGACCATGCGGTCGCCGTATTCAGGGTCCCAGTCGCGCATGAAGGAGGGGTCTTCCTGCATCAGCTGCACCAGATCTTCCTGCGGGGCGGTGGCGTACCATAGGCCGGCCTCCGTGAGCTTCTGCTGGACGCCTGCCTGCTCGTAAAGATACGACATGTCGCGATATTCCTTGAAATAACACACGCCCTTGGCCCGGATGATGTTCTTCGGACGCTTTTTCGACAAGAATTTATTGAACTCAGCGATCTTGAACGGTTTCCGACGATAATACACAAACGTGGAGATGCCGTACTCTTCCACTTCCCCACCCTCGTGGTCGTGATGGTGGTGATGATGGTGACCGTGATGCTCATGTTCATCCTCCTCGTCATCATCATTATGGTCGTGATGATGCTCATGATGATGGTCATCCTCGTCCTCATCGTGATGATGGTGGTCGGTACGGGCCTCGCGTTCTTCCTCCTCAGTGGTTTCGCGCTCCAATTCGCGCACCCACCCCGTGGAGACAGCAACGCGTTCATAGTCAAACGAATGCGTATCCACAATTCGATCCAGATCCACTTGGGTGTAATTAGTCTCAATGATGATGGCACCGGGGTTCAGATGGGTGATGATCTGACGCAGATGCATTACCTCGTCTTTGCTCACCTCCGACACTTTGTTGAGCAACACGATGTTGCAAAACTCAATTTGTTGGATGAGAAGATTCTCAATATCCTCATCGCCGATGTCTTTGCGTTCAAGGTCGCCACCGCAGGAGAATTCGCTTTGCATGCGCAGGGCATCCACGACGGTGACAATACAGTCGAGGCGCGGGGTACCGAACTCCGTGTACTTCGGGTTCATTCTCGGAATCGTGGAAATCGTGCGGGCGATGGGTTCCGGCTCGCAGATACCGCTGGCCTCGATGACGATGTAGTCAAATTGTTGGGTTTTTACCAAATCCGACAGTTGATCCACCAAATCCATCTTCAGTGTGCAACAGATGCAGCCGTTCTGGAGGGCCACCAGACTGTCGTCCTTCTCGGCCACGACACCGCCCTTCTGAATCAGTGAGGCATCGATGTTCACCTCGCCTATATCGTTGACTATCACCGCGAATTTAATGCCCTTGCGGTTCGTCAAAATATGGTTCACCAAGGTTGTCTTTCCGCTTCCCAAATAGCCCGTCAGCAGTAACACCGGCACATCTTTCTTCATCATAATGTCTCAATTTTTCGGGGCGCAAAGGTACAAAAAATTGCTATTGGCGGTTGGCTTTTTGCGGTTGGCTTTTAGAGGTTGGCAATTTGTAATACTCTTGGTATTTCCGGATAAAGCGCCAATATTCGGGGGTTTCAATCTTGGCACACAATGCGGCGTAATGTTCCTGATAATAGTGCCGCATCTGTTTGGTAACCAGGCGGTCACGCTCGCTATCGGCATCAGCACTCACCTCTTCGAACGGACGCACTCGCTCACCCACTTCCAAATACATCTCACCACGACGGAACATCAGTTCCTCTTTAGGCAACACATGCCCCGTACCATGCAGGAATATCGGCAGGATATCAGCATCCAATTCGCGTGCCAGCGTAAACGCCCCTTTATGGAAACGCAAAATCTCGCAATTCGGGGAACGAGTGCCCTCGGGAAACACACAGATCGAATAACCGCGCGCATACAAATCACGAAGGCGTGGCAAGTTCTGTTCCATGCCGTCACTCACGGGATAATATTCCGCCTTGCGAATTACCAAGCCGTAAAACGGATTCCGCCATACCCAGTCGTTTGTCAGAAATACAATTTTCGGGGTAACAGCCATCATGCACACCAAATCGAAATGGCTTTGGTGGTTGGCGACAATCACTGCCGGCTTTTCAAAAGTCTCACCCACCGCATTGTTCATACGGAAACGTATAAAGGGCAGATGATGAATATAAAACACGGCCATTTTGTGCAACATCGTATGGTATCGCAACTTTTTATCCTCC
Source organism: uncultured Bacteroidota bacterium (assembly GCA_902786595.1). Taxonomy (GTDB): domain Bacteria; phylum Bacteroidota; class Bacteroidia; order Bacteroidales; family WCHB1-69; genus F23-D06. Next base: position 8,929 of record CADADB010000024.1, read on the forward strand.
GTATTCTTCCCCAATGCAAAATAGACGGCGGTATAGGGAATCAGGAAGAAGAACAGCAGAAGAAAACAGACCCCTATGAACAGAGTGTATGCCAAGCGTCTGAGTGTAACAGGTGTTTCTCTCAACTTCCCGTTCTTTTTTGTCAGAAGGTCAAAAATGACGGGCGGCAGGAAAGAGGCCATCATCACCACGGTGACCATGCCGATGATGGTGACCAGAGCGAGTGAACGCAGGGCGGGATGTTTCGCCACGATAAGGCAGCCGATGCCGGCAAACATGATGAGCGCGGAAATGACCACGCTGTGTTTATACGAGGCCAGGCGCGGCTTGCCTGTCGAATATTCGAACAACAACCCTTCCGTGATGAATATCGTATAATCGTCACCCTGACCGAAGATGAATGTGGCCAAAATAATGTTGACGATATTAAACTGGATGCCAGTGAGATGCATGAATCCGAGAATCCAGATCCAGCTGACTGCCAACGGCAGGAAAGCCATCAGCGCCAACTCAATGCGGCGGAAAGAAATCAACAGAAAGACGAACACCACTAAACCGCACACCCATCCGATATAGTTGAAGGAGCCGCGAAGCATATTCACCAATTGGTTCCCCACATCATTTCCGGAAAAGACAAAAGCGGCATCATCCCCGTCATCCACCACTTCATGAACGGCAGCTTGATTATCCGTTTGTACATAATTCACTATCCGATACCCGTTCTCATACGGAAAGATATATTTTGAAGTAAATGGCTCGACAATATCGTTAAACTCTTCTATGTCAGAAGATTCCCACTTTTCTGACAAAAGATTGACAAATGGTTGAAAAGCATCTTCAGAAAAGCCCAACGCATTTGCCTCACGAAGGAAATCTGCCAGGAATTGCCGGCGAGACTCTTGCTGCCAGAAGGTGTTCCAACGGTCAGCGGCTTGACACTGCCGCGCTTGTGAAGGAAGCATCTCCCCCACCCCGCTCACGGCCGTCACCGCCGGATTGGACTTCAGTATCGTCACTAGCGAATCGTTGCGATTGACCGCCTCCTGCAACGTACGTCCCTCCACCACCGCATACATCCGGTCGGAGGACTGCACTTGCGACAAAATCTCCAGGTTGTCGCGTTGGCTTTTGGTCATGTAGTTGATGTGCGACAAATCGCTGTCAAAGGAGATCTTTTGCGAGAAATAGCCCAGTATTATTGTGATTATCAATCCGATGCAAAGAATCCACGGGCGTGCTTTGCTGCGCGACAAATGACTGCCCGTCCATCTCTCAAACAACAGATGCTCCGATGGCGATGGGCGGCGGCGCATGAACTGCGGCAGGAAAACCAACACGAAGAGAATGGTGCCGAGCAGCATGAGGGAGGCGAAAAGACCGAGATCCTGCATAGCACGAGCATCTAGCCAAAGAAGGCAGAAGAAGGCGGCCACAGTGGTGAGATTACCGATGAACAGCGGGAGCACCATCTCGCGGAGGGCCTCTCGCCGGTCACCCACCTCCTTGTATTCATCGAGGAAGTGCAGCGGATAGTTCGCCACAATGCCGATGATGACGGAGCCGATACCCAGAACGATGATCGAAATCCCTCCTCGGAAAACGAACACCCCTGCCAAAGCGAAAAGCGCCCCGAAAAGGATAGAGCCGCCCACCCAGAGGATATCCGAAAACCGACGATAGTGCAGCAGCAATATGAGCAGAATCAGCACGATAGCGATGGCCACCGCCGTGATGGAATCCCGCTTGATACGGGCAGCGTTGGTGGCGGCAATCAACGGCGCACCCACGGCCACAATCTCCACCTCAGGCAGTTCCTGCTGCACCAGCATCGCTCTGTCTTCCAGATAATCAGACAATTTACCATTGTTAAAGCTCTCATTCGCCCCGAACGGACTGTCAAAGGTGACGATGCCATGCTTGCCATCAGCGGTAAACAGGTACCCGTCCACAACTTGAAAGGCATCGTTGAGTTTGAGGGAGTTTAGTCGCTGCAGACACGGCGTGAACAGTTGCAGCGGATCCACGGGCAAGGTGTGCATGACCGTGCCCGCCACGGGGAACATCAGCAGTTGTTTGTCCTGGGCCAACCGTTCCTGAATGAACCCCGGAGTTTGCAACAATGAATCCACACGTGCATAATCCTCATCATCAAGAAGATATGGAAGATGAGCATATACTGCATCCATCAGGTCGAAGATTTGAGTTTCGTCAACCGTAACACTCAGATTTTCCACCATATCGCTTTCGGAAAGAAGATCCCCGTACTGTTGCATGGCGGTCTGGAGGGTTTCCACCTCAATGGAGTCATTGGAGGCGGAAAAGACCACAGCGATACGGTTTTGCGCCGCAAATTGCTGATACACTTCCTGATACTTGCGACTCTCGCCATCACGAGGCAGAAACTTGGAGATGTCCTCCTCATAGCGCACGCGGGAAGCGAGAAAGGCGAAAACAGCAGTGAGAGTCAACGCCAAAGCAATGGTCAACCCGCGTCGCTTCTCCAATAAATCATATATGCGCAAAAAGAACCCAGTCATCCTTAATTCTTAATTCTTAATTTCCGTAGTATCCGTACTGGCAAGTAATAAAACACGGCTCCGAAGGTGAGCACGCTATTGAGCACGCTAATGCGGAAAAAGTCCCAGAACGGCCGGAAGTGGCTGACACGCTCGCCTTCGGGCGGGTAATAGACGCGCACGGGCACCGAAATCACCGGCACACCCCGCCACGCAGAAAAGACCAGCAGTTCCAGCTCCGCCTCGTAACGCGGGGTGATGGGCCAACGTAAATTAATGGCTTCCAGCGGATAAAGACGATATCCGCTCTGAGTATCCTCCAAAGGAATGCCTGTCTGCAGACGAAACCAAAAATTGGAGAACTTGTTGGCGAAGGTGTTTTTCGAAGGCATATTATCCGCTGTCAGATTGCGGGAGCCGACAATCAACGAGCCCTTATGTTGCAGAAAACAATCCATCAAAACCGGGATATCCTCGGGAAAATGCTGTCCGTCGGAGTCGATGGTGACGGCGTAGCGGTAGCCGAGTTCCAACGCCCGCCGGAAGCCCTGCATCAGCGCATAGCCCTTGCCTCTGTTGGGCGTATAATCCACGATTTCAGGGAGTTCTGAATGCTCAAAACAAGCAGTGAGGGCCTCCATCGTGGCCGGAGTGCTGCCATCGTTCACCACGATGATGTTGTGAGTGAGGGATTGGATGCGCCGCAGCACGTCCACGATCGTTTTCTCGTTGTTGTACGTCGGCACAATCACACACGTACGCTCCTCGTCAAACACCTTCTGCCACTCCATCATGCCTCTTTGCCAAAAACAAGTGAGAATTTCGTGAACACCCGTCCTCCAGACATCAACGTTCCTTTTGTCATCACCACCTCGTCCTCTTCTTCCAATTTATCGAAATTCACTTCGACATCTTCCTGGGAAGGACGCAATATATCTGTGTATTTCAACAATTTAACCTCTTTCAAACGCAATCTGAAACCGCAAATTCCCCCAGCCAATTCCTCCACAATCCCCACCTGGCACACGCCGGGCGTGACGGGATTTCCAGGGAAATGGCCTTGATAGATCGCACACTCAGGCAACAACCGGATTCTCGCGACTTTATCGTTTATCCCAACAATCGTATATAATTCGTCTTGCAATTTCATCCTCTTTCATCGCATCAGTTAAACACCGAATCCGCAATCTTCTCGTTCAATTTCGTGTTGGCGAATGTAATTGTGGTGGTATCCCCACTTGCCTCTTTCATCTCCACTTTCGTCACGGCATTGTGCTTGTCATTAAAATAGAGGTGGATATTCGTGAACATCTTCTTCAGTTTCGCCTGTTTCGGGGTAAGTTTGGCAACCCATTGGTCGCCCAAGGTGTACATTTCGACGGTGAATTCGTCGTTGTTGGACAAGGCCGTGCCTGTGACACTGCCCATCACGATCTGCGCAATGCCTTTGAAGAGTTGCCCGCTTTGGCCGTCGGCCTTCCGGGTTTTGCCGTCCTGTTGCATATAGACCTGTCCATCGGCTTTCACGATGAGGGCGTATTTGTTGGGCGACGTGTAGGCCCATTTGAGGTTCTTTCCAGAAAAAAACATCTGCCCTTTGGCGGTTTGCTTTTCCTTGAGCATAGTCGATTGGCGCACCTGGGTGAAGTCGCACTGGATGCTCTTCACGGCGGCGGTGGCCTTCCCCACCGTCTCCACCATCTTCTTGGCTTGATCGGGGGCGGCCTTTTTGAGGGTTTGGGCGGAAACTCCAAACCACAACGCCATTATCATCAATATTATCGTTAACTTCTTCATATTCATCATTCATTCATCGTTCATTAAATCATTATCCCGAAGGTCGCTTGCGACCTTCGGCTACTGAGGGGGATCCCTTTCAGGGATCTCATTGCGCCACAAAATAACATCCCGCCATGATGAGCAGGACTCCTATCCAGCGGGTAGCGGGCACGGTTTCGTGGAAGATGAGCACGGCGGCGAGCATCCCGAAGACATAGCTCAGCGAGATGAGCGGGTAGGCGCGAGAAAACGGGTAGTTCTTGAGGATGTACATCCAGAGGACGGCGCCGGCACCGTAGGCCGCGCCGCAACCCAGCCACCACCAATTGGTGAGCTGCGCGAGGAAAAACGAGCCCTTCCACGCGAACGTGCCCATCTTCTGGAGCGCGAATTTCAGAAACACCTGTCCGGAACATAAAAGAACCGACTGGATAACAGCCAAAACGATTAGTCTCATAGCGTTTTTTTTATGATTTCGGCACGGTCTTCCGCACCTTTTTGGTGAATAACTCGCACGGCTTCAATCTCATAAAGTGGATTATCGCCCGGTTCCATGGAAAGCATCCACGCCTCGGAGCGGTCATGTACTTCCAATTGGCCGAAGAACTTGGGCTGACGTTGTTGCAACTCCGTGAGCTCGTCGTTCGCACACACAAGCGCGGTGCGCAACCTGCCCGATCGCAGCTGCAGGAAAGCGTCCTGCAACGCCAACTCAAACGAAACGGTCCGGTGCGAATAGGTGTTGTTGTAACCGTGGTTTTTCGTGTAAATCGCAATCATCGAGGCCACAGTGTTGTGGGTCGATTGCATAAAACAAGTGGGCATACTCACCGATTCGCCTTCTGCGGCCATACCATTGAGCATCTGCACGGTGTTCTCCATGCAACCCATTGCCGTACCGTTGAGGATGGCTTCGGGCTCCCCTATCCCGCTGATTTCCATCGCCTTGAGCGCAGTCACCAAGGCACGCTTCTGCAACTTGCCCATGCGGCGCGCCTTCATCGGCGGGATATAACGGCTATATTCCTCCGCCGGAACATCTTTCACGATAGCGGTAACAAACACCTTATTCATAGCGCGACAGAATTATGGACGAGTCGTTGCCTCCGAACCCGAAAGCGTTGCACATCACGTGACGCAAATCCGCACGCGGGCACTCCTTTCCGAAGGCAGGAACAACGCATTGCTCGTCAAGATTTTGGTATTCAGATTGATACGGAAGAAAACCGTTGCGCATCGCCAACAGGCAGAAAACGGCCTCGATGGAGCCCGACGCGCTGGTCGTGTGGCCCGTATAGGATTTCGTGGAGGAAACCGAGGGCAGCTTTTCACTATAAACGCGTCTCAGCGCGGCACTCTCCGAAGCGTCGTTGTTGGGAGTGCCCGTACCATGTGCATTCACGTAGCCGATGTCAGAAGGGGATAATTTTGCATCTGCTATAGCTTGTTTCATAGCCAAATAAGCCCCTTCCCCATCTTCTGAGGACGCCGTCTGGTGGTGCGCGTCGCAGGCGTTCCCGCCCCCGCTGAGCACTCCGAGAATCTCTGCGCCGCGCTGCAACGCCGAAGTCTCGCTTTCCAGCACCAGATAGGCCGCACCCTCGCCGAGGTTCAGCCCCGCACGGCTCTTATCGAACGGACGGCACCTTTCGCGGTCCAAGATCATCAGCGACTTGAAACCATTGAGATGGAACAGCGAAAGCGCTTCCGAGCCGCCCGCCACCACGATGTCGCGCTCCCCGTTCTCTATCAACAACTTGCCCATTATCAACGCATTCATCGCAGAAGAGCAAGCCGTTGAAACGGTACTGGTAAAGTCGAAATCGCCACAGCTGTCGGCAATGTCATTGGTGGATGCGCCACAATCGTGAACATCGGGCATTCCCATGGGTAGCGGCTCCGGATAAAGGTGTTCGGTGACGTCCATACCGCCGACAGTGGTGCCGGAAATCAACGCCAGACCTTTGTGACCTTGCAACTTGGCCTGTGCCAGCGCTTCTTGTAAAGCCGCCACACCGAGCAGATGCGTACGTGAGTACAACCGGTCGGAAGGCAGTCCCAACGATTGCATAAGCTCTTCGTTAGACAAAGGCACCTCGCCAACCGGGAACTCGCGGTGTTCCGTAGGCAGATAGCGGGCCTCCCTGACACCGGAGATTCCGTTCATCAGGGCAGCAGCATTCGCCTCCGCACCCACACCGAGCGCGGAAACGACTCCCATACCGGTTATGACGACTTTCGGACGCATTATTTCGTACGGTTCGCGGCCACGTAGTCAGCCATCGTGCGCACAGAGGCGAAGATCTCCTTACCCTGCTTCGGGTCGGCAATCTTGATGCCGTAGTTGCGTTCCAACAGCACAATCAGTTCGAGCACATCGATGGAGTCGAGGCCGAGGCCTTCGTCCCCGAACAGCGGTGCATTGTCGTCAATGTCCGCCGGGGTCATCTCTTCGAGGTTCAACGCCTCGATCATTTTGGTCTTTAATTCTTCTATCAGTTCCATATTGTTTGGTTTTTATTCCTTTGACTAATATCGCTACTCTCGCAGGGGTGGCGGCGCTCGTGCCTCGCGCCTTACCCCTGGCTACCGAGCTTTTGTCCCTTCGGGGCTGCTCAAGGAAGATGTTTTTATCCCCCCTGCCCTGCGGGCATCCCCCCTAAGGGGGGAATGGTGCTTAGACCGTATCTTTTGTCATTCTTAATTCTTAATTCTACATTCTTCATTATGAATTAATAAATCCGCTTCGTACTCCGTTTCCGAAACGGCCTCCACCCAGCCGGTCAGCACACTCATCGTTTCAGCATCCAAAAACGCACGTTCAATTGCCTGACTCATTGTCTTTTCCGATTTCTCGGGCAGGAGGAGAAAGCTGCTTTCGCCGTGGTATTTGTTGCGGATGGCAATCTCTCCGGTGACGATGTTGGGCAGCGTATAGACGAACACGGACGGTGACGGGTAGAACTCCTCGGGATCGGCGATCGTCCGCTGGAACGTGCGGTCGGCATTCAGCGAGGAATGGCGGTTGAAGAGGATCACGGCACGGTCGGCACGAGGCACGAACCGTTCGGCACCTTCGGCCTCCAACAGAATCTCCGACGCGATGAACCCGACCTTGCACAACACATCCATCTTGAAAAACTTCGGGTACTCCATCTTGTACTTGCGGTACAGGTGCGTCAAAAACGATTCCCCCGCAACGGCTTCCGCCACGCGCTTCCCATCCACCTCCAAGCTCTTCGGCGTCAATTTAACCCTATGTGTTACCTTCGGTTCCATCTTTCTTTCCGTCCATTGATCAATTATATTCTATAAACATTCTTTTTTTGCTACCGAGCTCTTGTCCCTACCGGGAGTGCTCAAGGAAAAAACATCAATAACCAATAACCAATAACCCTCAATAACCTATAACCTATAACCCATAACCATTACAAAAAGCAGCAGCGGCGTTGCAACCACCAAAACCCGACAACAACTTCACAAATGCCCTCTTCTGGGTGTCCATGGATTCTGATGACAATTGCACTGGCATGGTCACGCCCAGCTCGTCGAAACCGCGGGTGGCAGGCACTTTACCGTCTTCCAAGGCGCGCATGGTGAGCAAGGTCTCCAAAACCCCAGCCGCACCGAGGGTATGCCCATAGTAACCCTTCATGGCGTTCACGGGCACAGCGTTCAAACCCGCACGGTTGATGGCGATGGCTTCCATCTCGTCGTTGTACATCGTAGAGGTTCCATGTACGTTGAGGCAGGCCAAATCGTTGGCGGTCAAACCACTATCGGCAAGCACAGTCATCAAGGCGCGGTAGCTGCCTTCACCCGTGCGTGACGGACCGGAGATGTGGTTGGCGTCGTTGCGGACTGCCCCGGCCAGCATTTTCCAACCGTCGGCGGAATCGTCCGCGACCTGATAGACCACGGTGGCGGCGGCCTCGCCCAGATTCAGCCCCTTGCGGTTCGCGCTGAACGGCCGGCACTGCTCGTCCGACAATGCTTTCAGTGACTGGAATCCCGCCACGATGAACGGCGACAGCACGTCCGCTCCGATAACCACGGCGGTGTCATACTGTCCGGACATCAGGCAACGATACGCCTCAATCTGCGCACACAGTCCTGAAATACAAGCATTTGAAACCGTCAAAGGCACGTTAGGATTCCCGAAATAGTCAGCCACCTTTTGGGCGGTATAGGCAGGGGTAACGCACTCTAAATCCGGATTCTCCTCCGCCAGCAATTCCACATTGCCTTTGGTGGAAGAAAGGACAAAGACAACGCGCTCTGACTTGGCATCTATACCACTCTGTTTCACTGCCTTCACGGCAGACAGCAGCGCTACTTTCTCGAATTTTGTGCGTAACGATAGAATCTGGGAGGGATTGACTTCTTGGCACAATTCCGCATCCAACCGTTCATCGGGAATCAACGACACAAAGCATGGGAAAGGCATCCTCCACAGCGAATCATACCGATGCAGAGCAGACCTCCCGGCCATCACTGCCGAGAAATTCTCCTCCACCGTAAAACCGATCGGGGATATGATATTTTCTCCTATTTTTCTGACAATCATGCTTTTTTCTTCTCTTCCGACAGGGCAATCGTCAATTCAGCCACTGCTATACGATGATCGTTCACAAACGATTCAGCGGTCACCAATTTCATGTCTCCAAAATCCTCCGTAACCTGCATGAGGGTGCGCAATGTCTCCCCTACCCGAGGGAAAGATTCAATCTGCATTCGCTTGACAGATCCTATATATCCAATTCTCACCTCGTCATGCCCTTTGATATAGATATCCGCATACCCCAACTGCGCCGCGCAGGTCTGCGCCATATTCTCTATAATCGCGTATGCCTTCAGCCCTCCGTTTTCCACGAAAATATTGTCGGTCCGGACAAGCAGTTCGGTTTCCGCCCGTTTGTCATCAGCAGACAGCAGACGATCCACCATCAATATCGGCGGCCGCTGCGGCAAAAGTTCCTGTATGTCTATCTGCTGTATATTTACCATGTCTTTAGTTTCAAGTTTCAAATCTAAGTTCTAAGTCTCAAGTCTTAAGTCTCAAGTCCCAATCACCCCCAAAATTCATAATAGTTAAACCATTGTTCCGGATAAAGGCGAAGCACCTCTTCCAGACGCGCGACATACTGGCGGACGTAGGCGTTGATGCGTTCCTCCTTTGTTGTACCCTCTTTCTCCAATCGGTTGACATACACCTTATAGCGTTTGGGCGATACTTTCATCACATTCACAGTAAGGACGGGCAGGTCGCGTTGCACGGCGAGGGCGAAAGAGCCCATCGGGAATTTCGCGGGCGCGCCCAGAAACTCGCATTCAACAGTCCGTTGTTTTCCCAAGAGCCGGTCGCTCGGGAAGCTGACGCTTTCACCGTTATCGAGGGCGTTGTTGATGGCAAACAGGTGCGACAGGTCGTCCTTCACGGGGATAATGCGGATGTTGGTGTCCTTGAACAACCGCTGCCGGTTTTCCACGATGGCCTCGGCTTCTTCACCGAAAGCGAGCGCATTGAAGCGTTTCTTCGTCGCCACCAACGAGAAACCGGCCAGCTCGTAATTGCCAACATGGGCACTCAGAATCATGAAACCGGGTTCTCCTTCCGCCAACTCCTGATAGAGATGGTAATTTTCAACATCCACATCGAATTTTCCGCCGCCGAACATATAGAAGCGGTCAAGGATGACTTGGGAGAAGCGGGAGAAATTGCGGTAAACTCCGGCAAAGGCCTTCAGGGAGCCGTAGCCCAGACGGCGGTTAAAATAATGGAACATAGGCCTATAGCCCTTGGAGAACACAAAATAGAACGGTACCACAAAAACGGCGACAAAGCCATACATCAGTCGCAACGGCACGTGGCGGACAATACGCACGAGCGTCTTGTGCATCCACGAGGTTCCATCGGTACCGCCTTGCCAAGCCCGTTCCTGCGCCATGCGTGAGGTTTTACGCCACCTTGGAGGCTACATAATCGTAAAATTGCGCGAGGGTCTTCACCGACTTCATCTCGTCGGGCTTGATCTTGAAGCCGAAAAGCTTCTCCACGATCACCACAATATCCACAAAATCGAGACTGTCGATACCCACATCCTCTTTCAAGCGCGCCTCTGGCTTCAACTTTTCTTCGTCAATTTCAAGTTCTTCCACTAAAAAAGCATTGACTTTTTCTTCTATTTCGCTTCTTTCCATTTCAAAAACAATCAGTTATACTTGACAATATAGTTATCCAAAATTGGCGGCAAAAATACGTAAAATTACCGAAATCTCCACTTAATTTTTTATCAAGAAAAATGTATCTTTGCCGTTTTAATAAATCATCTTATGAGAAGAACATCCTTATTCATTTTATTACTCTCGTTCTTTAGCACAAGTACAGTACTCGCACAGTCGGTTTCCCAAGAGGAGGCAGCCGCTGCCGCAAGCCGTTTTTTCGAGGCGCAAGGGAAAACTTTGGAGCGTTGCGCCAAAGTCATCGATGAAGGGCAAGAGCCGTTGCTCTACATCTTCAATGCCGAGAATGGCTTCGTGGTAATTGCGGGCGACAAAAGCGCTCCCCCTGTGCTTACCTTCTCCGACCATCAGCCCTACAACGACAGCGATGTGGTGCCACCGTTCGAGATGTGGATCAACCACTACGCCGACCAGATAAGCCGAATCAAAAAGCTGCAAATCGTTCAACCGCAACATGTCAGCCAATGGGAGGCCATTTTGTCGGGTGCACCCGTTTTCCGTTCTGGCGACGAAGTGGCGCCGCTGATGCACTCCAAGTGGGACCAAGGCGAATATTACAACTATTATTGTCCTCGGGATCTTGCGGGCGACAACGGCCGAGTGGTGACGGGATGCGTGGCCACCGCCTTGGCGCAGCTCATCTACTACTACCGCTTTCCCGAAACCGGCACCGGCAGCTATTCCTACACCGACGAGCACTATGGTGTGCAGTCGGCGGACTACAGCAACACCACTTACAACTACAATGCCATGTGCGATGTCCCAACATGCATCAACACCGAAATCTCCAAGCTGATCTACCACTGCGGCGTGGGCGTGGACATGCATTACGGTACTGACGGTTCCGGCATGTACAACCACAGCGCGGCGAGAGTGCTCCGCACCTATTTCAAGTACTCTCCCGAAACCGAGTACCTCTACCGCGACTCCACCGACCTTGACTGGGACAGCGTGATTGTCAGCCACTTGAACCGCAAGATGCCATTGTACTACGCCGGCTGGAGTGTGCCCAACATCAACGGTCACGGCTTCATCTGCGACGGTTACAAGACGATGGACAGCAGCTACTACTTTCACTTCAACTTCGGGTGGAGCGGCTATATGGACAATTACTATTACACCAACTCCCTGTTCGTGGGTTCCTACAATTTCAACCTCGCCCAGGAGCTGATTATCAATGCCTATCCGGACACCACGCAATACACCTACCCCATCCCGCAGCCGCTGACCGGCAGCATGACACTGACTGGCATGGAAGGGACTTTCACCGACGGCAACCAAAGTTACGACCAATGCCCTGAAGGTATGGACTTCACTTGGAACATTGTGCCGGACGTAAGCAACCTGACAGGTATTGCCTTGAAAGTGGATTACCATCTTGCCGAAGGTGACACGCTCTTCGTCACTGCCTCATGCGTGAACACCTTTCATATCCTGACCGCTGATACCGGCACCCTGAATGTTGATTGGAATTGCCCCGACATGACCTTGCGGTTTGTCACCCATTCTTCCTTAAGTGACGGATTCAGAGCGCATTACAGCAGTCATCAAGAAGAATTATGCAGCGGAACGAAAGTATTCACCACTCCAACCGGACATATTGAGGACGGAAGCGATGACCTCAACTACAACAACCTCTCAAGCTGTAAATTCCGTGTAATGCTCAATTCCGCCTACTCCGCCATCGCCTTCCACATCAACGAGCTTGATCTCGAAGAAGGCCACGACTTTCTTCATTTCTACAACAATACTATTACGGAAACGAATCATATTTTCTCACTCACAGGGCACCTCTCCGACACTGACTTTGTCGTGGACAGCCGCCGTTTAACCCTCTTCCTGGAAACCGACGAGTCCGGGATATCCAACGGCTTCTCCATTGACTACGAAGGCGGCCAGGTCGGCATAGAGACCTTGTCCCGTCGGGAAATAAAGCTGTTCCCCAACCCAGCAAAAGACCAGGTGCACCTTGCTTACTCGGAACCCATCCAACAGGTGGAAATCCACAATGCCGAAGGCGGGCTGCTTCTCATTGAGAATCCATGTTCCGAGGAGGTTACCCTCCGCGTCGGCCATCTCCCTGCCGGCATCTATATCGTGAGAATCACCGCCGGCGACCAGGTCATCACCAAAAAATTCGTAAAATAACCTTTACACATCCTACAGAAAAGCCGCAACAGAAGGTCTGTTGCGGCTTTTCATTTTCTTAATGATGTTCAAAAAAAGAAATGTCATGGATCTCCACCAACCTTGAATATTCTGATGACGGTTGGATCTGATACACATGTTTATCATTTTGAAGGTAATAATGATTCTTATAATGAATCAAATAGACTTCGTTAGGTTTTAGACCTTTGATTTTCAATATATTATTATCAAACTGATACACAACCTTGTTTTGGAACGGTGTACTCCAGAACTGCACTTCCATCAATTTCGGCGCATTTTCCGGTGCGGATACCGCATTTCTGTTGGCATCGAAATAGAGGACCGGGGCTTCGTATTTGGAAATCATCCTTTCGGAGGTGACGTTAGTTTCTTCTTTTTGGACAAACTCCTGATAATCATCATCTTCCAGCATATAATCCATGGTATTCTCTTGAATATAGATAGAATCTGCCTCAAGAGAATCCTCCATAGGATACTCGCCCTCATTGCCGTTTGTTTCTTTATGTTGGCGCTCGATATACTGATATACAGTATCTTTTTCAGAAGATGACGATGGTGTAGGAAGCAATTTGACTACAGAAGGAGATTTGAGATTGAACTTTTCCACCACCACGAAAGCCACAAGCACACCGATCAGAAGCCCGATGATGATACCGAGTAGCAGGACAAGGCCTTTTTTTGATGTCTGGCTGGATTGATTTTCTGTCATTTATTCGCACTCAAACAAGTGCGCAAAAATACATTTTTTTCAATAATTTTCGTATTTTTGCCTTTTCAATAAATCCGTTTAGTATGAAGAGACTTTTCCTTCCGTTTTTGATTGTGTTGGTGGCCGCGTTTTTCGTTTCCTGCCACCCGAAACAGACCTTCAAAGAGAACCCTGACATGGCCTACCGCACACTGGGCAGCACTGGCATCCGTGTGGGCGAAATCGGCATCGGCTGCGGCGCATTCGGCAAATTGGACACCGCCGAGTCGCGCAAATTGATGGCTTACGCCCTTGACCACGGCGTGAACTACATCGACATCTACGATGCCGACCCCAAAGTGCGCAGCAACATCGGATACGCCCTTAAAGGACGCCGCGACGAGATGGTAATCCAAGGCCACGTGGGCTGCTGGTGGAACGGAGAGAGCTACGAGCGCACCCGTGACGTGGAAAAGTGCAAGATTGGGTTCAACGACCTGCTCGAGCGCCTCGGCACCGACCACATCGAGGTGGGCATGGTGCATATCATCGACAACATGGAAGATTGGAACGCCCTGGAAGGCAGTCCCTATCTAGAATACGTGAAAAGTCTTAAAAAGCAGGGCAAAGTCGAGCACTTGGGCATCAGCAGCCACAATGCGGAAGTGGCGTTGCAAGCTGCCAAGAGCGGCCTGTTCGAGGTCATCATGTTCAGCTTGAACCCCGCCTTCGACCGTGTGCTTTCCGGCAACAACCCGTGGGATCCCGCCAGCTACGAACACATGTTACCCGGCATCGATCCCGTCCGCGTGGAGCTTTACGACTACTGCGCCCAGCATAACATCGCCATCACGGTGATGAAGGTCTTCGGTGGCGGCGGCAAGCTGCTCGAAGCGGACAAGTCGCCCCTGAAAGTCGCCCTCACCCCTGTGCAGTGCATCGCCTACTCGCTTGCGAAACCGTGCGTAGCTGTGGCCATCTGCGGCGCCGACAACATCGAGGAGCTCGAATCCGACCTCCACTACCTCAAGGCCACTGACGAGGAAAAAGACTACAACGCCGTCCTCAGCAAACAGACCGCGAAGGCCGAAGGCGGAAGCACCGGCTGCACCTACTGCAAGCACTGCGCCCCCTGCCCCGTCGGCATTGACATCGCTGCTGTCAACGAACTGCTCGACGAAGTGCAACAAAACGGCGGTGTGGTAAGCGACGAAATCGCCGCCAAATACAAAAAACTCGAACACCACGCCAGCGACTGCGTCGGCTGCGGCCAGTGCGAAGACCGCTGCCCCTTCGGCGTGCCCGTGAGGGAGAAAATGGACGAGGCGCAGGAATTATTCGGATTTTAATACCCTGTAGGGGCGAATAATTATTCGCCCCTACACAACCACGTAACCTTAAACCTTAAACCTTAAACCCATAAATATGAACATCAAAAATTACATCGAAGAGAACGAAACCCGATTTTTAGACGAACTGTTCAGTCTTTTGCGCATCCCGTCCATCAGCTCGGAGAGCGAGCACAAGGGCGACATGGTGCGTTGCGCCGAGCGTTGGAAAGAGCTGATCATGGCTGCCGGCGCCGACAAGTGCGATGTCTATCCCACCGAGGGCAACCCCATCGTGGTGGGTCAGAAAATCGTGAATCCTGCCGCCAAGACCGTGTTGGTCTATGGCCACTACGACGTGATGCCCGTGGATCCCATTGATCTCTGGAACACTGAACCTTTTGAACCTGTCATCAAGGACGGCAAGATCTGGGGCCGTGGCGCCGACGACGACAAAGGACAATCCTTCATGCACGCCAAGGCATTTGAGTACATGGTGAAATCCGGCAATCTCAAGTGCAACGTCAAGTTCATGCTTGAGGGCGAGGAGGAAATCGGCAGCACGCAGCTCTACAGCTTCTGTGAGCAGCACAAAGACCTGCTCAAGTGCGACGTCATTCTCGTTTCCGACACGGGTATGATTGCCACCGACACGCCTTCCATCACCGCCGGTCTGCGCGGCCTCTGCAACATGATCGTGAAGGTCACCGGCCCGAACCGCGACCTCCACTCCGGCATCTTCGGCGGCGCCGTGGCTAACCCCATCAATGTGCTCTGCGACCTCATCAGCGGTCTCATCAACGACAAGGGCGAAGTCACCATCCCTGGCTTCTACGACGATGTGGTGGTGCTCTCCAAAGAGGAGCGCGAACTCATCGCACAAGCCCCGTTCAACGAAGAAGAGTACAAGAAATCTTTGGATGTCAAGGCGTTGTATGGCGAAGAGGGCTACAGCACCATCGAGCGCACGGGCATTCGTCCGAACTTGGGTGTGTGCGGCATCGAGGGCGGCTACACGGGCGAGGGCTTCAAGACCGTGCTCCCGGCCACCGCTTCCGCCAACATCTCCATGCGCTTGGTCGCCAACCAGGATTCCCACAAGATTGCGGAGCTTTTCCAGAAGCACTTCGAGAACATTGCGCCTGACTATGTGAAGGTGGAGGTGATCTCCGCGCATGGTGGCGAAGCATACCGCTGCGGCGTGGATGTACCCGCCTACCAAGCGGCTGAGAAGGCCTACATGGACGTCTATGGCAAGCGCCCGATCCCGACCTACAGCGGCGGCAGCATCCCGATTGTCGCGCACTTCGAGAAGGTTCTCGGCGTGAAATCCATCCTCTGCGGCTTCGGCCTCGCCGAGGACAACATCCACTCCCCCAACGAGAACTACAAACTCGAGCATTTCCGCCGCGGCATCGAAGTGATCACGCACTTCTACGAACACTTCTGCGAGTAACCTTCGAGGTACTGGCGTTTATTAACAGAAAGAGACGGACACATTCCGTCTCTTTTTTGTTTGGATGTTTCGGCTATTGGCTTTTGGCTATTGGCTTTTAGCTTTTAGCTTTTAGCTTTTGGCTATTGGCATTTTCCGCCTTGGCAAGAATCATCATTCATCTTAGACTTAGGCCATTCTTCAGTCTTCAGTCTTAAGTCTTAAGTCTTCATCTTCAGTCTTCAGTCCAAACAAAAAGGCCGTCGCCATAGTTGGCAACGGCCTTTTTTCGGTTTTCGATTTACGGTTTTCGATTTTCGCAAATCGCAAATCGTAAATCCTACTTCTTGATGAACGTCTTCGTCACCATACCCATTTCCGTGGTCACGCGCACGAAATACATGCCGTTGGCAAGATTCGAGACGTTGATGCGGGTCGGGTTGTCAATCACGTTCACCGTGTTGATCAGCTTGCCATAGACATCGTAAACCTCCATATTCTTGACGTTCACGTCGCCATTGACACGGATGTCAACATATTCGCGAGCGGGATTCGGATAGAGACTTACGCTGTTCTGCAACCAGCTCTCAATGCCAACGGTGGTGCTGATATGGATGGGCTCACTCCAGTCACTCAAGTTGCCATTACCACAGTCGGCCTGCACTTCAATTTCGTAAACGGTTGAGGCTTGCAGACCGTTCATCACGTAGGTATTGGTCGTAGCATTAGCGCTGCTCCACTCACCATTATCAACACGATAACGGATGTTCCAGCTCGTGGCATTGCCGTTGGTGTTCCAACCAAGGGTGATGCTGTGGGCATCGAAGGCGGAAGCATGGAGGTTCGTCGGGGTTTCACAAGGTACGATCTCCTGGAAGTAAGCCGTAACGGACAAAGTCATACCGGCATACATTTGAGGTACAACCAGGGTGCCGGTTAGAGAAGTAATAGTGTCTGAGAGTGTCATACCTGATACAGACACAGTCTCAATCCAGTAGAGGAAACTATAACCGTCGTTGGGAGCAGCGGTAACAGAAACAGTATCACCCACAGCATATTTATAGATGCCGGGAGCAGGGATGGTAGTACCCATGGTAGCATCAGCGGTGTTGACGATAACCGTCATGCTGTCGGGAGCAGTGGTGCTATCGCTGAACATGGCGACAATGTCCAGTTCGCCTAAAGAAAGCATATTAGCGTTGACAACTAACGGGAAAGGATTTATACCTGCAGGGACAACACCGAGGCCCTGACCATTGTAAAACATTCCCCAACCGTTGAAATCGACGCCAGGATTAGGCGTGGCAGTAAGCATCAGGGTGTCATTGAAGGCCACATGGTAAGTGCCGGGAGCAGGAGTGATGGTACCAAGGGCGGGATAGTTGATGGAGAGATTGATCGTCAGCGTGTCTCCTCCAGGAGTGCTGCCTGCCTCGAAGTTGGCAACGAAGGTCTTGTCGCTAGTGACCGTGATGATAAGATCAGGATCAGTGCCGACCACGTTGGTGCCGAAGCCAGACACCTGAGTCCAGTTCACGAAATTGTAACCGGGGTTCGGGGTGGCGGTCAAAGTGATTTGTTCACCAGCCGTATAGGTGCCACCACCAACAGCGGTACCCATGGTGCTGTCGTTCACTTGGACGGTGATGGTGTAGGTAGCGCCGGTATTATCAAGGAAGATGGCGGTCAGGTTGAGATCGGTGGCCGCAACGAAGGTGTAAGGATTGTCGGTACTGAGAGTGGTGTTGCTCTCGTCAACCCACTTGGAGAAGACATGTCCGGTATTCGCAGTGGCAGTCAACGTGACATTGTCACCGATATTGTAGATGCCCGTACCTGAAACAGTACCGTAAGCCGGGTTGTTCGGGCCTGCATTGATGGTCACCTGGTTGGCACCGGCTTGCTCGCGGACGATGAACTCGTCAATGGAGAGACGGAATTGGTCAGTGCAGTTGAAGTGACGCAGGGCGATGTAGATATTCTGGCCGGCATAGTTGCTCAGGTCAACGACAGGATTGAAAATGCCAGGTCCCAACGTCCACTCTTGCAACATAGTGAAGTTGGCCGTGTCTGAATATCCCGTAGTGGAAACAAAAACACCGTAGTGCTCGGCAGGCCAGCTCTGGTCTTGAGCGGTGGCGGTCCAAGTGACCTCATAGTTACCAGCAGCCGGGATAGCGAACTGCGGGGAAATCAGCCAGTTATCAGGAGTCAAAGCACCAGAATTGTAGGAGGCAGACTGGATAGTGCCTTGGTAGAGAATCCAGTTCTGACCGTCGCCGTCAGCATCAAGGATCATCCAACAGGTAGGAGCCGTGGTGAAATCCTGAACGTAAGGATAAGCGTCAATGGTACCGCATTCAGTAGCGGCAGCGACCGTAACCATATCTGCGCTATCGGTAGCAGAGCAGATTGCCTGCACGCCGAAGGTGTAGTTGGAAGAAGGTGTAAGGCCAGTGAATGTGTAACTTGTGGCAGTAACATTGGCCACGAAAGAAGAACCAATGTACACATCATAGCTGGCGGCGGTGCCAGTCCAGCTGATGGTGGCGCTGTTGCCAGTGATTGTGTCAACAGACAAGTTGGCAACAGGGAAACAGAAGTCGCCGGTGACGGGTGCGAAGACCACGCTGTCGAGGCCAAGGCCGTATCCGTAGTTGTCAGTATGTTCGAAAGCGACTTGATAAACCGTGCCAGGAATGATAAGCGATTGGGTAGTCCAAACCCCGGTAGCATCGGTATATTCTCCGTACATCTGCCAATCGCTGTCGGCAGCGGAACGTGCATAGATGCGAAGTTCGTCAATGTCACCGCTCCAGGAGCGCAACACGTATGCGAAATCAAGAGTCATACCGTTCTGGACATCGTCAAGGGCCGGTGATATCAGCTTGGTCACGTTACCCGTAACAACGTGGGTAATCTTGGCATTTTGGCTGCCTTCGAAAGCACCTGTCTCAGCGCTGTAGTCACCCGTACCGAAGGTCCAGTTTCCAGCACCCTCAACACTCCAGCAGTTAAGGGTACCGCTGGTGGTCTCAAAGGTCTCGGTATAAGGCAACGTAAGAGCAGTACAAGCGGTACTGAAAGTCACCGTTGTCATAGGGCTCTCGTCGTTGCTGCAAACGGCACACACACCGTAGGTATAAGATGTCATAGCGTTAAGGCCTGTAATATCGAGACTAGCTTCCGTAACATTCTGCACGAAAGTGGTATCGCCATCGGCAATCGTATAAACATTGTAACTGTCGGCATTGCCCGTCCAAGACAATGATGCCTCAGATGCGGTAACATTGTTAGCAGCCAACATAGAGACAGGCAAGCAAATGGTACCAGTGCTCTCTTCAATCAAAATATTGTCGATATGCAGGTTGTTGTCGCCGCCGGAAACGAGGGACTGACCATAGAAAGCAATGCGGACGGTGTCGCCGGCAAATTCGCTCAAATCGACATATTGTGTCAGATAGCTGCTGCTGGCAAGAGAGGCCAAGTTGATGTCGTTAAGTAATGTCCAGGTCTGGCCGTTGTTGGTCGTGATAAGAACCATGAACTTCTGGGAGGCATTATCTTCGAAGCCGGAAGCGGGGGCAGAGCTAGAGGAAGAATACACCGTGAATGCTGCGTCAAAGGTCAACAAAGGTGAGGAAACGTTGCTGAAGTCAATTTCAGGGGTGATCATCCATTTCTTGCAGCTTGAACCGTAGATGTTCACACGATAGTGGCCAGCCGGAAGGCCATTGCTCTCTGAAGAGCAATACGTCCACTGATTGTTGGCGATAAGGGTCAATGCACCTCCGTTGAGAGCAGAATCAGCGGTGATGTTGGAGGCACCGCGCCAGCAGGCATTGTTAGCAAGAGAAGCGCTGAAATCTTCGCTGAAGGGCAACTCCTCGGGAGCGCAAGAAGTAGTGGCGCTGATGGTCATAATAGTGCCATCGCCGTTGGGGCAGTTGGCTTCCACGCCAAAATTATAGGTCGTGTTCGGTTCCAAATCGGTGACCGTATAAGTGGTGCCAGTAGCGCTACCCACAAGACTGTCCACAATGTAGATAGAATAAGATGCATCGGTGTTTATGGCGTCATTCCATTGGAGGGTGACGCTGTTCGAGGTAACACCGCTAACAGACAAATCGGTGACTTCAAAGCAAGAGGGCAACTCCTCAAGCGTCACATCGTCGATATAGATGGTGCCGTTACCTTTATATACAACAAAAGCAACGTATGAATCGGTAGCATTGGTCATAGGGACAGAATACAAGGTATAGTTGGAGCCGCTCACAAGAACGCTGTCAACCAAGAAAAAGGTAGTGGGATCGTCCGGATTGGCCATGGTACCCACATAGATGTTCTTGTTATAGGTTGTGGAACCCATCTTAGCCCAGAATGTCACGCGGGTGCTGTTCATCGGATAGACATTCACGTCAAGTTGAGGCATGACGGCAATCATCGTATCTGAATAGGAAGAGCCGGTGGTTCCGTAGAAATAGAGACTGCGGCTGCCAGTATTTGCACTGCCGCTGTAGCTATAAGGATAGGTTGCCGAAGAAGTATAAGCGGAAACGTAACGATTCCAGCAGTAAGGCATCTGATAGCTGCCGGAAGGAACATTTTCGAAGCCATCGGTGTAGGGCAACACGCTGATGGCGGCACAACCGGTGTGGCCGCCGGCGGTCATCTTCACAGAAGCATCCGAAGCAGAGCAGTTGGCTTCCACGCCGAAGAGATATTCAGTATTGGCATCAAGGCCGATGACGGTATAGGTGGTCTCAGTAATGCCATCTTGGATAAGGGTGTTGTCAGCCATGTTATAGACCGAATAAGTGGCACCCGAATTGAGGGTATCCACCCAGTTGAGCGTCATGCTGCTGGATGTGGTCTGGGCCTCATCAACAGTGAGATTCTGCACAGGACGACAAGAGATCTCGCTACCGCCCGTGAAAGTGAAGGTGGTCTTGGGGATAAAGTTCTGAACAGAACCCGTGACACTGGTCCAAGCCGAGCTGTTGTAGCCCTGCCAGCTGGAACCATTGGAGTTGACACCATGGAATGAGCAGCTCTTATAAGTGCCTGTAGCAGTGCTGTAGATTTCAACCAAAAGGTTGCCGCCTTGATAGGTGTAGGGGGTCGTGAAGGTGATGTCCATCGTGGACTGAGTGCCGTCCAACGAACCCGTGTAAACTGTCGTGGCATCGGTCATGTCCACGAATGCCGACAGAGTGGCAGCTGTCACTTCTTTGACAGTAACCACAAACACAGCATCGCCCCAGGAGGCGGCAGCAGGAGAGCTCAAATAGTAGGTCACTCCCGTGATGTCGCCACCAATCATGCCATACGTGGTCGCTGCAGCGTCAAGCATGTAGGCAGGATAGATTGTCTGACAACGCAGATAGTCGTCAACATATAAGCCATAGACAGGCACATACGAGTTGGTCGTCGTGCCGTCGGCCACTGTCAACGTGTTTTGCGCCGACAGCGTCAGGGAACTAATCCCCATCATAACTGTCAGCAAAAGCAATAATAACTTCTTCATTTTTTGTTAAATTTGATGAATAAAATAATAAAAAAGGTTTATATAAATTTCTTCAATATACCGAAAACAAAAATTGTGCAAAAATACAAAAAATTTTGAATAATAAAAAGGGCCGTCTCCAATTTTGGCAACGGCCCTTTTTACGGTTTGCGATTTGCGATTTACGGTTTACGATATTCGCAAATCGCAAACCGTAAACCGTAAATCCTACTTCTTGACGAACGTCTTCGTCACCGTACCCTCATCCGTGGTCACGCGCACGAAATACATTCCGCTGGCGAGACCATGAACGTTGATGCGGATGGGTATGGTCGAATCATTATTCGCCCCTACAACGGTGCGGACAACCTTTCCATAAACGTCAATCACTTCGACACCCTCCAACTGTACATTGTTCATTGTACATTGTACATTGACAACGTCGTTCGCCGGGTTCGGGAACAACGCAACACTGTTCTCCAGATAATTCACGATGCCCACATTGGTGGTCTGCGGGGTGATGGCGGCCGTCCAGTCGCTGAGGTTGCCGTCGCCGCAGTTGGCCTGCACCTGGATCTCGTAGGTGGTCAGA
>CADADB010000025.1 GCA_902786595.1 uncultured Bacteroidota bacterium
TCAAAGCATGTTGTTAAAAGCAGTGGAATTAGGGTATAACGGTCTTATCATCGGCGCTTTCAACGCAAAGAAAATCGAAGAAGCATTTGCTCTTCCCTACCCTCCCGTGCTGATTCTCGCCATCGGGAAAGGGAACGAGAAAATCGAACTGAAAGAAATTTCAGCGGACGAAAGCCATGCATACTACAGAAACGAAAACGGCACGCATTTCGTGCCGAAAGTGCGGTGGGAAGAACTGATAATTAAGAATTAAGAATTAAAAATTAAGAATTGCAGTAAACACTCATTAACCTTTAGGATTCTAAGCCTTCAAACCTAATTCAGATTCCCAAGTATAATATCAATTCGGATATCGAAAGCTTCGCGTGTGGCGTAACCCACGTGGGGAACGAGCACACAATTGGGGACATTCAACAGCGGATGGTCGAGTGGCAAAGGCGGTTCTTTCTCGTAAACATCAATGCCAGCTCCCGCGATTTTCCCGTCGCGGAGAGATTCTGCCAAAGCATCCATATCCACGACATTCCCTCTTGCTGTATTGATGAGGATGGCCGAAGGTTTGCACAACGCCAACATTTCCTTGCTAATCAGATGTTTCGTTTCATTCGTCAAAGGCACATGCAGTGAAATGATGTCGCAGTCACGCATCGTCGCAGTCACGCATCAGACCATCCAACGTCACGTATGCGACACCTAAATTTAACACCTCGGGTTTGTGCGTTCTGCTCCACGCCAACACTCGGCAGCCGAAAGCTTTCAAAAGCTCAATTGTTCGGATACCAATGGCGCCAGTACCCACGATTCCCACGGTCTTGCCGCGCAGCTCTCTTCCAAGAAAAGCACCACGTGCCTCACCTTGACGAATACTTCCGTCCAGACAGGTGATTTTCCGGAGGACATCGATCATAAGTCCTATGGCTAATTCTGCCACCGCCTCAGTTGCGTATCCCGAGGCATTCTTTACCTGAATGTTATGGGTTGCGCAATAGTCCATATCAATGTGATCCAACCCTGTGAAAGCCACATCCAGAAACTGCAGTTTCGGACATTGGGCCAGCACTTCCTCGCGAAGCGGAATATTGGAGATCATCACCACTTCCGCATCCTTCATGCGCTCCACGAGTGTGGCAGGGTCCTCTCTCCTGTCTGCATACCAGACAAACTCGTGGCCTTTGCCGGCCAAATCCTGCCGGATTTCCTGTGCACGTTCGGCGGAAATCCCAATAGGTTCTACTGCAACTATTTTCATAACAAACTATCCTGATTAACGGTTAATGACATTTGCTTTCTCCACCTGTAAGACCTGAGAAATATTCGGGTCAAACAATGCAGCCACGACCTGGCAGTTCGCGGGATTCCAATCATGTCCGTCAAAACTGACACTGGCGGCATACGTCTCAGAATCACCCGAGTTCCAAGAGTCCTTGGCCAACACATATCCAAAGGCATCCGTCAATGCGCAACGCAGCACATGGTTGTGAACATAATCTTCAATATCTTGATTGCCATCTTTTTGCGGTTTCACAATACCGTCTTCCAACACAAAAAGGACGATTCTGAGCTGATGGTCAATGGCTTTCAGCGTGGTCACTTTGACATTAGCTTTGAGGGTTTTGGAGGCCTCGTCAAACTCGTTGATGAGCTGCACGGCAGCACGTACATTCGATCGATCCAGTCCGTTAATCACGGAAGCCCATTGTTCGCGCGGCCACCCGCCTTGAACATTCTGCCTGTTCACAATAGCGGCAGGAATGCCATCAATATTATACATATCGCCTATTTTGGTACCTTCCTCTGTTCGGAAATCATAGCTGTACATACTGCCAATCGGCTTGGCCAACGAACCGTAATGAATGCCCACGGCCACCAACGTGTCGCCGTAACGATTATGCAATTCATTGAGTATCTGATGCCCCTGAGGACAATTCGTGCAACGATGCCCTGTAAATTCCTCGACAAGCACTTTGCGATACACCTCGTTCGGGTTTATATCGGGAAACGTCACCGTAACATCCTCATTCTGAACAATCTGGTAAAAATCGCCTTCTATTTTGTCGCAACCGGCAAGAAACAAGCAGGTCATTCCTATCAAGACAACAACGGCTGAAAGTAATCTCTTCATAATTTCTTATATTTGAAAAGGCAAAAATACAAAAAAGTTTTATTCTTTAAAAGCTAATATCCAATAGCTAAATTTTATAGACTTTCCCTTTGGGTTTATCGGATTTTTCCTCATCCTGATGGGATGGAGTTCGCCCTGGCTTCACTTCGAGGCGGAAATCCTGCGAAGTAATGGTCTTATAAGTCTCGGTTTCGTCGTCATAGTAGGTAAACGAGGCACCCGGGATGAAATATTCGCCTTCCGAGCGCGGTATCAGCGTGAACTTGAAGGTTTTGGATCCACTGACCAGATTTCCTTTTGCACCAATACGTTGAGACACTTTCGGATAGGTGATGTCGCAATCCGACGGGAAATCAATGTTCAAATCATCGGCCTCGATATGATGGAGATTCCCGTTTCCAGACACGGTAACTGTCAACGTAACCGATTGGTTCGCTGACACCTCTGACTTGTTTATAGATGCGGATATGTCAAAATGTCCGACGGTTTCCGTTTTTCCATCACTGCGCGCACCAGGAAGCGGTTTCACCTTGATGGAGAGTTCGTTAGACGTGAGGCGGAAATCTTTGGCACGGGTGGTTGTCATATCGCCCCAGAAGGGATTCTTCACCACCGCAGGCACACCAATACGGACAATCAAGTCCAGCTTTGGAATCGTCACCTTGCCTGTCTTCAGCGGGTATGCGGCGGTTTGCATGATCGTATAGACATGGTAGCGTTCCCCTTTGATGGTCTCCGTGGATTCGTCACTGTAGTTCAGGTCTAGCCGGTCGAGCCACAACGCATCGGTGGAGGCGTAATTGGCACGGGCGATGTCATACCCCTTGATATCCTGCTTGATATAGAGTTTATGGGTCACCACAACGGCTTCGCCCTGCCAAGCTTCCGTTTGGGAGATCTCGGCTTTCACAAACAGATCCTCCTTCTTGATTTCATCCTTATATTCTACACTTTCCGATTTTGATTTCGGCTGCTGTGAATGCGAATCGCCGCCGAAGATATTGAAATCCGGCCACTCAAAATGGAAGAAGTCGGAAAAGTCACCGTTTCCCTCTTGTTGCGACTGTTTGCCAGCTTTTACCACCCGAACTTCCACGGGATTGCTGCGTAACACCTTGCCATCCACCGAAATGGAGACGCCTGGAATGGTAAATGTACCTTCACGCCGCCCCACCAGCACATACGTGTAGGTGTACTGTGTGTTCTGTTCCGTATGACCATTCGCGATGGATATGGAAGTACTGGAGCCCATGCTGGGTCCCCCTACAAACTCGAATTTCCCAAAGTCCGTATCCAGCACGGTGCCCTTTTCGTTAGTGGTAACGGTGTATTGGAACTGCTGGTTCACCACCACTTCCGCAGGGGCCTTGGCAGTGCAAAGGGATTCATCCTGAGCTTTGGTAATATATGACGTGCCAAATAAAAACAGCGACAAAAACAACAAAATAGTATTTCTCATATTCCAGAATTTTTGACAGTCGCCATAACGCAAAAACAGTGCCAATATTGTACAACCATCGACTTTAAGCTATCACCTCCACTAATCCACACTCCATAACCCTTAAACCTTAAACCTTAAACCTTAGACCTTAAACATCATAAGCTCTTCGCCATCTGGAAATACAAATCAGTGAAGATGAGGGACGAATTCCCGTTTCTGATGACGTGATAGATCGCTTTGTTGCACAACTCCGTCATGGATGTAATCTGCTTCAGATTCAACAGGTCCTGATACTTGGCAATGACGGATTTCTCCTGGTGGGTAACCTTCAGCAAGCCCGGATTATTAGAATTCTGCATCAGCGTGTTTCTCAGCATGCGCAGGACTAACAGAAGGAACTGTTTCTGATATTCGCGTCCCTGTTTGATCACTTCATCGATAACGCCTTGCACCTGGTCATACTGCACAACCGCAAGATTTTTTTTCTGCGCAAAAGCCAAAACGCTGTCAAAAAAGATCTCAAACTGCTGTAGCAAAAGGTTCTGCTCCTCATTATCTGTGGCAATACGCATCGCCTTATTATAGTCTCCATCAGCCAGCAAAGCAATATCGGAAGCATCTTCCTGAGAGATCTCTGGGTAAGCTTGCTGGAGTTTATCCGCTATATCCGCATCGGTCAAACGAGGGATTTTTACCAATTGCGTGCGCGACAGAATCGTATTCAAAATCTTATCCGGTTCTTCAGAAATCAGGATAAAAACGGATTTGCTCTCCGGTTCCTCCAGCGTTTTCAACAATTTCGGGGCCGCTGAATGGTACAACCGGTCAACACACCACAGAACATACACCTTATAGCCATCCTGATAGGAACGCATGCTGTTATGGCGCAGAATATCTGAACAGTCGCGCGTGTTGATGGATGCCTGCTTGTTCTCCCCTTCCAATTCGCTCAGCCAATCATGAATCTCCACGTGGAAATCATTTTTGAGGACGAAATCCTTAAATTCCGTAGCCAGTTGAGCGGAATCGGGATCTTTTTTCACCGATTTCGTCGTACAGTTGGGAAAATAGAGATGGAGGTCGGGGTGCGACAGCTTGGCATATTGCTTACAAGAGGGGCACTCTCCGCAGGAATCCGTTTCCGTCGGATGCTCACAACAAAGATACTGACCATACGCAACCGCAAGCGCAAGTGCATGACTGCCTGGCTGTGCCAGAAAGAACTGCGCATGTGCGGCACGACCGGAACGTGCAAGATCAATAAGTTTCTGCTTCAGGGCTTTGTCCGCCAAAACATCTTTAAATTGCATATCAAGCGTTTTTTAGTGACGGATTTTCTCCAACCAAGAACGGTCGTTGGTGTTCTCATAAGTATCTAACTTGTAGAAAAGTTCATCCAAATCGGAAGCATTTAGCAGCAACGAATGATGGAACGGGCGCAGGAAGCCCTCTTCCATGAACTTATCTAGCTGACGAAGCAAGAAGTCATAGTAACCCATATAGTTGTAGATGACGATAGGTTTGGTGTGCATTCCCAATTGCGCATCAGTGACCATTTCGAAAAGTTCATCCATGGTACCGTAACTGCCGGGGAAAATCACAAATGCATCTGATTTTTCCTCAAGAAGTTGCTTGCGTTCACTCATGGTCTTGACTAAAATCATCTCGGTGAGGTTGGTGGCTAAAACCTCCCCTTGGGTGAAAAAATCGGGCGCCACACCGACGACCTTGCCACCTTTAGACAAGCAGGCCTCCGCCGCCGCACCCATCAGTCCAATGGAACCACCCCCGAAGTAGAGGGTCAGCGACTTTTGAGCGCACATCTTCCCGAAACGGGCTGCCTCGCGGGCGTACAACGGATTGTTCCCAGCAGAAGAACCACAATATAATGCTAACGATTGATATTTCATAACACTTGCAAATTCGTTAAGGTGTGATAAAAAATGGAGATAAGAAGATACCCGAAGATAATCAACGGGAATGCCCCTAACTTAAAGATCAGGAACAATATAATACCAACAAAGAGTATCAGGAATCGGGCAATGTTCATGCCTGTCAGCTTAAAATTCTTGAACTTCAGGGAAACCATATTGATGGGGCTGACCAGCAGAATGGCAAAGAAAATGGCGAAGAAGAGCACCACTCCATAATTATGGAGGATGGCGACATGTTCAGAGGCAGCCGGGATGAAGCCCAAAAAAAGAGCATTCGCAGGAGTCGGCATCCCAATGAAGTTTTCGGTCTGGTTAGTGTCCACATTGAACTTGGCGAGGCGCACCGCAGAGAGTGCAGGGACTAGGAACACCAAATACGTCAAGGAAGACACAAAAGAGGTCTGGGCGGCCGGGGGAATCTGAAGGTAACAGACTGTCAACCACTTATAAACAATCATAGTGGGGGCGACCCCGAAAGAGACCACATCGGAAAGCGAATCCAACTCCTTGCCAATGACGGATGTCACCTTCAGCAGACGGGCGCTGAGCCCGTCACAGAAATCGAAAACGGCGGACACCACAATCCATACGGCTGCCAAGGTGAGATTGCCGTTCAGTGACGACAAAATGGAGAAACACCCGCAAACCAAATTCAGACAGGTCAACGTGTTGGGAATATGATTTTGTATTTTGAACTTTGACATTGAACTTTGAACTTCAGCTATTGACTATTTGCTAAACCCTAATCTTTAAACTTTAAACTCTAAACCCTAAACTATAAACTCTAAACTATAAACTATTTTAGAACCCAATATTTAGAATCCACCCCTTTGGCGAATTGTTCGGCTTCCGTTTCGGAATCAAAGACACCGATGCAAACCCGCAGATTGGCCACACCATCTTGCTTCAATATTTTCGGAGTATACTGGTCCAGCTTTTTTTGGCGAATGTGACGCAACACATCGTTTTCCGACGGGAAACTGCCGGCGATGACATAGTAATGACCTTTCTCGAAACGAATGTAGTCGTACTTGCCATCGGAAGTCGATTTCACAGGCGCTGGTGCAACAGGTTTCGGAGCTGGTTCTTCCACAACTTCCTGGGTTTCCTCTTCAACAGCTTCCACCTCCTCAACAACAGGTTCTTCTTCAAAAGCTGCTGTCTGATTATCCGCATCCGTTCCTTCCGGCGTAACTTCTTGTTCCACAGGTTGTTTCTTATCCTTCCATTGATGGTAATAAGAAGTGAGCTTATCTCTGAAGACGAAGCCAAGAGCAGTCAACACCGCTAGCAACAGCAAAAGAATCCACAACCACGCCCAATGGCGACGTTTCTTCTCATCGTCTTCATCATCGTCATCATCATCATCGTCTTCATCGTCTTCATCTTCTTCTTCATCGTCTTCATCGTCTTTTTCATCGTCCTTCATCGTCTCATCGGCTTCCGGTTCGGCCACGGGCTCGGGCTCGGGTTCCACGACGGGCTCGGGTTCGGGCTCGGGAGACGTTTCAGGAAACGTCTCTACTTTTTCGGGCTCCACGACGGATTCAGGTTCAAGCTCAACAACAGGTTCTGGTTCTGCAACAGGTTCTGGTTCTGCAACAGGTTCTGGTTCTGCAACAGGTTCCGGCTCGGGCTGTAGAGACGTTTCCTGAAACGTCTCTTCATTTTCGGGCTTCAGTTCCACAACCGGCGGAACATCCACAGCAGCTACACTAACGGTTTTGATGTCAATCGGTTCCATCCCTTCAAACTGACTGTTCAGTTGGGGGATAATCGCACTTTCAAAGGAGATGTTACCTTTTTTGTCCAACATAAACGTACCAAACCCCTCATACGTAACCGACTTGTTATTTTGGAGCGCGGCAAGCAGTTCTTCTACCCATCTCATAATCTGCTCATTCGCTTCCGTGAAAAGGCACTTCTTCTCGCGACTGATCTGATTGGCGAGCGCATAATTATTCTGTTCGCTGTCATCTTGCGAAAAGACGACCTCGTAATGAGGAGGATGAATAATATCCTTGTCTATTACGGCATGTTTCAGCTGCGTGCGGAACGCCCCGAGACGCTCAACAAACACATGGTCTTCTTGCTGAAGGGTTTTTAATATGTAATCAATCATGTTAATTGATAATTGATAATTGATAATTATTGGGGTAGTACTTACTGTTCCCTTATTCTTAATTCTTAATTCTTAATTCTTAATTCTTAATTCTTAATTCTGCATTATGAATTTCTCAAGATCCTCCGGGGTATCAACCCCGATTCCTTGGTAATCGCATTCGAGTGCGTGGATGGTGTACCCGTTTTCAAGCCAGCGGAGCTGTTCGAGTTTCTCGCTATTTTCCAGTTCGGAAGTCGGAAGCTGCACGATCTCTTTGAGCACTCCATAACGGTAGGCGTAAATGCCGATATGCCGGTAATAGTGTGTTGGCGGTGTGGCATTCTCTCTCAAGTAGGGAATTGGCAATCGACTGAAGTACAGCACTTTGCCATTTTTAGCTTTCACCACTTTCACCACATTAGGGTCATTCAGCAGTGTATCGTCATAAAACGGATTGACCAGTGTGGCGATCTGCACACTTTTATCCTCAAAAGCACTGGCAAGCAGATGGATCTCCCTCGGAGAGATGAGTGGTTCGTCACCTTGTATATTGATAACCACATCGTTATCCTTTGGATTCATCAACATAGCCGCTTCACCGCAACGGTCTGTGCCGGAGGCGTGGTCAGGCGAAGTCATCACTACCCTACCGCCAAAACCGCGCACACAATCCGCTATACGCTCATCGTCCGTGGCCACTACAAGGTCGCGCACCTCGGAGGATTGCACTCGCTCAAACACCCACTGCACCATCGGCTTGCCCTGAAGGAGAGCCAACGGCTTACCCGGGAAACGGGTGGAGGCATAACGGGCGGGGATAATGCCGAAAATGTTGAAATCTCGCATATTCTTCATGATAATATGAGACGTTTCAGGAAACGTCTCTACAGGACGGATTATTTGAAGAGGCCGTACAATTCGGCGTCAATCTTCTCGATAATCACCCCGAAATCCTCAGGACGCTCGGCAAACTTCAACTTATTGACATCCACCACGAGGAGTTTTCCTTCCTTGTAGTTATCTATCCAATTGTTATACAGTTTGTTGAGATTCTCCAGATAGGACAAGCTGATATCGCCTTCGTAGGCGCGGCCACGTTTGAGAATCTGCGAAATCAAGGTTTCCACATCGGCTTTGAGATAGATGAGCAGATCCGGTGGTTGGAGGAACTTTTTCATCAGCTCAAAGAGCGAGGCGTAGTTCTCGAAATCGCGCGAGGCCATCAACTCCATTCTGTGAAGGTTGGGAGCGAAAATGTACGCATCCTCGTAAATGGTCCGGTCTTGGATCACATCTTTCTTACGCTGACGGATGTCCAACACCTGACGGAAGCGACTGTTCAAAAAATAGATCTGGATATTGAACGACCAGCGTTGCATATCCTGATAAAAACTGGCCAGATAGGGGTTGTCTTCCACACTCTCATAGAGGGCTTCCCATCCATAATGCTTGGCCAGCATTCCTGTTAACGTTGTTTTTCCGGATCCGATATTTCCGGCGACAGCTATATGCATAGTTTAAGGGTTAAGGGTTATAAGTTTTAGGACGTATGACTTAAGACTTAAGACTTTGGACTTAAGACTTTGGACTTTTACGAAAAACTTTACTCATACGTCATAATTGTCTATTTTCTTTCTTTTATGTCTTATATCATTAATATCTTACGTCTTACGTCACACGTCACACGTCTTACGTCTCACGTCTTACGTCTCACGTCTTACGTCACACGTCTTACGTCACACGTCTTTCTCTGTGTGCGTGGCATGAATTACCAAGTAGCAGCACAATCCGAGGAACATCACGATGGCGAGGATATTGTACATCGGGGAACCGATATAGTCGGCCATGAAGGTGGGTTCCACCCCGGCGTATTTGAGGATCGCGCTGAGGACACCCATGATAGCGCCGCCAGCAAGCAGACCGGAGGCGAGGAGCGTGCCCTTTTCGGCGCGTTTCTTGTTGATAGCTTCGTCCGTGCTGCGCGTTTTCACCAACCAGGCGAGGAAACCGCCGACCAGCAATGGCAGGTTGAGTTGCAAGGGGATGAACATACCCAAAGAGAAAGCCAATGCGGGAACGCCGATCACATCCAGCAGGATGGCCAAGACCGCACCCACAATGTAGAGAATCCACGGGGTGGAACCACCATACATCATCGGCTCGATGATGGCCGCCATGGCGTTGGCCTGCGGAGCCACCAAGGCATTCTCGCCCGTATATCCGTAAGTCTTTGAAAGCAACATGATTACAGCACCGACGGTCAGCGCGGAAACAAACGTGCCCACGAACTTGAACGCTTGCTGTTTATAAGGAGACGTGCCAATCCAGTAACCGACTTTCAAATCGGTGATGAAGCCGCCCGCCATGGAGAGTGCGGAACAGACGATGCCGCCCACCACCAACGCGGTAATGATGCCCGTGGCACCGCTCAATCCCACAGAAGCGAGGATGAAGGAGCTGAGAATCAGCGTCATCATCGTCATGCCGGACACCGGATTGGTACCGACCGTGGCGATAGCCGTGGCCGCGACCGTGGTGAAAAGGAAGGCGAAAAGAAACACGACCAACAGAGCAACCAGCACCTGTTTCAGATTCATCTGCATACCGCCAAGGAAGAAGAAGAGCACCATCATGACAATGACGGCCAAAAAGCCAAAGAGGATGATCTTCATAGAGAGGTCGCGTTGCGTGCGAACCACCTCGCTCTTTTCACCCGCGGATTTTCCGGCTTTCACCGCCACTCCGATGGATTTCTTGATGACCCCCGCAGATTTGATTACGCCGAGGATACCGGCCATGGCAATACCACCGATACCGATATAACGTACGTAGCCAGAGAAAATCAAGTCAGGATCAAGTGTGCTCATAGCCGTTGCCACGCCATCGACTTCGATCATACCGTAATGGCCCAACAGAGGGGTCAGCACCCACCAGGAGAGAGCGGAACCGGCGCAGATGACGGCCGCGTATTTGAGACCAATCAAGTAGCCCGTGCCCAGCAGGATGGACTCGGCACTCATCTTGAATACGAACTTATGGTTCATCGCCAACTGCTCACCCCACCCTGTCATACGAGTGGAGATGGTGTCGGCCCAGAAGTGGAAAGTGGTCATCAGAAAATCGTAAAGGCCGCCAATCAAGCCACTGATCAACAACAGTTTAGCTTGATTGCCACCCTTAGCACCCGACACAATGATTTCTGTAGTCGCCGTGGCCTCCGGGAACGGATACTTGCCATGCATGTCGGAAACGAAATACTTGCGGAACGGTATCAGGAAGAGGATGCCGAGGAAGCCACCCAACAGCGACGACATGAAAATCTGGAAAAAGTTGACCTGGATTTCCGCACCAGCCACAGGATTGGTCTCCTTGATGATGTAAATAGCAGGTAACGTGAAGATGGCTCCCGCCACGATCACGCCGGAACTCGCGCCGATGGACTGGATCAGCACATTCTCCGACAACGGGCTCTTCCGTTTGGCGATGGTGGATATACCCACGGCAATGATTGCGATGGGGATGGCCGCCTCGAAAACCTGCCCGAAACGCAGTCCGGAATAGGCCGTCGCCGCAGAAAAGATAATCGCCATCAGAATGCCCCAAAAGATGGTCCAGCCGTTCAATTCGGGATACTTTTTGTCGCTCAGCAAGATAGGTTTATATTCTTCACCCTCTTTGAGCTCCCTATACGCATTATCGGGAAGTTTGATTTCGTTTTCTGGTTGTTCAATCGGAGTTTTTTCTTCTTCCATATTCTTATATTTCAAGTGATTATTCTCTCAAAGCGTTCCTCCTTCACGCGGAAAAACAATTTGCAAAAATAAAAAAAATACAATGAAAGGGCAAAACGAAATATTAACAGTATCGGATTTTGGAATAAAGTAAGAATGTCGTATAATAAACCATTGAAACTCAAAAAACGATCATATCTGAAGGAATTTATGGACATCGACTCATGACAATCCGAAAAAAAAGCAGCGACATGTTTCCATATCGCTGCTTTCAGTATTATTATTGGGAAAATTTCCAATTAGGCGTTCTTGATCGCTGCCTGTGCGGCGGCCAAACGGGCCACGGGCACGCGGAACGGCGAGCAAGAAACGTAGTTCAGACCGCTCTTGAAGAAGAACTCCACAGATGCGGGATCGCCACCGTGCTCACCGCAAACACCGCACTTGAGGTTGTTGCGGGTGCTGCGACCGCGCTCCACGCCGAGCTTCACCAGTTGGCCGACACCTTCCTGATCGAGGGTGTTGAACGGGTCAGCGGGGATGATCTTCTGATCAACATACTCGTGGACGATAGCGTTCACATCGTCGCGGGAGAAGCCGAACGTCATTTGCGTCAGGTCGTTGGTACCGAAGCTGAAGAACTGGGCCACTTCAGCGATCTTGTCTGCCACGAGCGTTGCGCGCGGGATTTCGATCATCGTGCCGAAGAGGTATTCGATCTTCACGTTGAACTTGGCTTCCACCTCAGCCTTCACGCGGTCGGCGATGGCTTTCTGGTGTTTCAGCTCGTTGACGTTGATGGTCAGCGGAACCATGATTTCGAGGTGCGGGTCATGACCTTCGTTCATCAGTTCAGCAGTGGCCTGGAACAAGGCGCGGAACTGCGTTTCGGTGATTTCCGGATATACGATGCCGAGACGCACACCACGGAGACCCATCATCGGGTTCACTTCGTGCAGAGCGTCGATGCGTTTCTTGATTTCTTCGTAAGTGAGACCGCGCTCTTTGGCGACTTCACGTTGTTTGTCCTCGGTTTGCGGGACGAACTCATGCAACGGGGGATCCATCAAGCGGAAGGTCAGCGGTTTGCCGTCCAGAACCTTCAACGTGCCCTTAGCGGCTTCCTTGATGTAGGGTTCCAGCTCGTCGAGAGCAGCCACGCGCTCCTCCTTCGTGTCGGAGAGAATCATGTTGCGCAGTTTCTCGAGAGGTTTCTCGCTGTTCTTGCCGTAGAACATGTGCTCGATACGGAACAGACCGATACCCTCGGCGCCGAAGTTGACAGCGTTCTGAGCATCTTCCGGCGTGTCGGCGTTGGTGCGGACACCCATGGTGCGGTATTTGTCAACGAGAGCCATAAATTCTTGGAACAGAGGATTCTCAGTGGCATCAATCATCTTGACTTCCTCGCCATAGACCCAACCCTTGGAGCCGTTCAAGCTGAGGATGTCGCCTTCCTTGAAAGTCTTGCCGTCGATGGAGACGGTGCGGGCGTTCATGTCAATCTTAATAGCGTCGCAACCGACGATACAGCACTTGCCCCAGCCACGAGCCACGAGAGCAGCGTGGGAGGTCATACCGCCGCGAGCGGTCAGGATGCCAGTAGCGGCACGCATACCTTCGACATCTTCGGGGTTGGTTTCCTCACGAACGAGGATGTTCTTGATCTTCTTGGCCGTGTAAGCCATAGAAGTTTCACTGTCGAAAGCGATTTTACCGACAGCACCGCCAGGACCTGCAGGCAGACCCTTCGCGATGACGGTGTGTTTCTTCTCGTCAGCGGCATCCAGAATCGGGTGCAGCAGCTCGTCGAGTTGGGCGGGAGCCACGCGGAGCACCACTTCCTTCTCATCGATGAGACCTTCGTGCAGCATGTCGAGGGCCATGGTCATGGCAGCCACACCGGTACGTTTACCGACACGGCACTGCAACATATAAAGTTTACCTTCTTGGATGGTGAACTCGATGTCGAGCATATCGTGATAGTTCTTTTCCAGGATGTCGCGGATGTCGCAGAGTTCCTTGTAGGTCTCGGGCATCAGCTCCTGCATGGAGTGCATCATCTTGTTCTGCTCGTTCTTGGTTTCGTCGTTCAGCGGGTTCGGGGTGCGGATACCGGCCACCACGTCCTCACCTTGGGCGTTGATCAACCATTCGCCGTAGAACTGGTTGTCGCCAGTAGCAGGGTTACGGGTGAAAGCCACACCAGTAGCGGAATTGTCGCCCATGTTTCCGAACACCATGGCTTGCACGTTGACGGCAGTACCCCAATCATCGGGAATACCCTCGATACGACGGTAAGCGATAGCTTTCTTGCCGTTCCAGCTCTTGAACACGGCCTTGATGCCGCCTTCCATCTGAGCTCTCGCGTCATCAGGGAACTCGGTACCGAGCACCTCTTTCACTTTTGCCTTGAAATTCTCGGCCAAAACCTTGAGCTCATCGGCAGTGATCTCGGTGTCGCTCTTATAACCCTTGGCGGCCTTGAATGCGTCAAGCATGTCATCGAGTTGTTTGCGGATACCCTTGCCGTCAGCGGGCTCAATGCCTTCGGATTTCTCCATCACAACGTCAGCGTACATCATAATGAGACGACGGTAGGAGTCATACACGAAACGGGGGTTGTTGGTCTTCTTGATGAGTCCGGGGATGGTTTTGGAGCTCAGACCGATGTTGAGGACGGTGTCCATCATGCCGGGCATGGAGCTGCGGGCGCCGGAACGACAGGAAACGAGAAGCGGGTTCTCAGCATCGTCATATTTGAGACCCATAATGTTCTCCACGTTCTTCATGCCAGCCCAAACCTCATCCATGAGGCCTGCAGGGAGTTGGCAGTTGTTAGCATAATAAGCCGTACAACATTCCGTAGTGATGGTCAAGCCAGCCGGAACGGGCAAGCCCAGCAAACACATTTCAGCCAAGTTGGCGCCTTTACCGCCCAAAAGATTCTTCATGTCCGCTTTACCTTCGGCCTTTTTTCCGCCAAAAGTATAGACATACTTCACATTGTTATTCGTCATTTTCAAACAGTTTTGAATAAAAAATATTTCTCTAAAAACGGCCGCGAAAATACAAAAAATGTGGGTACAAATCAATATGAACGTGAACTTTTTTTCAAAGACACGAACAAGAAGGAAAATAATGAGAAATCATGTATTTTGAACTTAATCAATCGCGGACACAGCGGACGGAAAAACCAGAACTATTACTGCTATTGTAATGAAAATCGAGCTGGGAGTTCGCGAGTAAGTTAAAGTAAGTGGAGGCCTCGTTGAATTGCTCCGTAGAAGACCATATACACGCTTCGGCACCCGCATTTACCAAGGTCGCGCCGTAGTAGCCCGCAGGAACGACGCTGAAGCCCGTGATATTGTTGGCGGTCAGGTCATTGCCGATCGCGCAGTTCTTGGTAGAGCTGTCCCACCATGCCGTGGATGCCATCGCCTTGCCAATGAAGTAATTGATGTCCGGGCCACAGGTATAGGCGGTTTGGTCCTTCACATACATCGTCAACTGTGACCACTCCGCCCAGCTCGGCAGATGCCAACCTGAAGGACAGACTCCCTGCACGCCGCTCGGATTGGCGTTGCTGGAGGACGCTCCGTGCATTGCTGCAGGCCAGTTGTAGAGATATCCCCGTTCATCCAACGGGATTCCGGAGCTGTCGTAATCGTAATAGTAGGGATCAAAATAGCTGTAGTCGTTTCCGCCGTAAGGGATATCGGTGCCGTCTGCATATTTTGTGACACGCAGGTTTTCCTTCATCCAGCACTGAAAGCCAATCTGCACCGTGTTATAGACGTTGCCCTCAACGTCTGTCAGTGTCGGGGACCCAGGGCAAGGTTGACCGTCTTTCAACGACATCGTGAAAGAGAGATCAATCGTCTGAGACTCATACTGTCCCTGCCACAAACGATTACTCTTCACCTCTTCTCCGCGAAAGATAGTATAACCTACGATATCCAACATGTCGCCGAGGTCAAACGGATTGTCAGAAACACCACGAGAGTGGGATTTGGTCTGCAGGGGCGTTTCTTCGGCAACGCCCATAAACGTTATGGCATAGTCGCTGCCGTTTCCAAGGTTCACCATCTTCACCGAGGCAGACTGTCCTTTCTGGCTGGCGGTCAGGAAATAGAGACCCGCAGAAGGAATGGTGACGCGCAACGAATAGGTCCCCGGCTCGGAAGCCAAATAATGATTCGTCCCCACAACCCGGCCGGTAATGTCCGTCATCGCGATGGACACATCACCCGGCTCGCTCACCTGCAGGTTCACAAAAGTTGTGCCTTCGAATGGGTTAGGGCTATTTTGTGACAACCTTATCGATGCCCCTTGGAGCGTGCCAAAATCATCGATGCCCGTGGCGCTCAAATACAACACGGTGTCAGGCCACGTCAGTGTCTCCGACCAACCCTTATTGCCGTCGTAAACCTCCACACGGGTGAGCTGAACATTATCGTTGTAGATATCATGCCCTGTAAATGTAAGGGTCAGCGACTGTGCCTGCAAGAAATTCAACGTCAGGCAAAATATCAAAAGAATAATGGAAAATCTTTTCATATAGTTATCTCTTTAACGAGGATTTGTTACGTGAATAATAATGCGTCATCGGGGCATTGTGACACACCCTTGTCTCGTCATCGCCGAAAACACCTTCGCGAAATTCGTCAAATTCGCCGAAAACATTTTCGCTAAATTCGTCAAATTCGCCGACTCTACGCCACGGTCACGGCGGTTCCAGACGCGGTGACCATCAACATGCCGTTGTTCTCGCCCAGCACTTCGTAATCAAGATCGATGCCGACCACAGCGTTGGCACCTTTCTCCATGGCGCGCTGTTCCATTTCCCGCATGGCGGCGTCACGGGCCTGCGTCAGCTCGTCCTCGTAGGAGCTCGAGCGACCGCCCACAATGTTGCGGACCCCCGCGAAGAAGTCCCTCACGAAATTGACACCGGCAATAACCTCGCCGAACACAATGCCATGATAGTTTACAATCTGTTTTCCTTCGATGGTTTGGGTGGTGGTTAATATCATAATGGTTGGTTTTTAGATGAGGGTGCAAAGATACGATTTTTAATGGTTTAAGGTTTAGGGTTTAAGGGTAAGGTTCGGCGGGGGCAGATATCGCCTCGGAGAGGCGACACGCACGCAGTGCAGGTAACACCATACAAGCGAAGCGCAGTGTGGTGACGAAGCGCAGTGTGGTGGCACAGGCACACCTACCGTACCGTCACGCGTGATCCGCTGCCCTGTGCGCGGTACTCCGGTGCGTACATACTCTCCACGGTGGTGGCACCGGCGGAGAAGTCGCCGGTCTGAGTGGCAAAAACATCGTATTCCAGCACGATGGTGCCTTGCGGGAAGCGACTGAAGAAGAAGCAGTTGGCAGCATCGCGGGGACTCTCCACCCACCATACACCGCCCTGATTGCCCTCGCGCTCGTGGATGTTCACCGGCTCGAAGGCCGCCGCCCGCGGGTCCTTGACCTGCACGTACTCCAAGTCGCGGTCGCTGGTGATGACGATCTTCACGGTGATGCGCTCGCCTAAACGGACAGGGTTCTCGTCAGTCACCGGCGCGGCGGTCTTCCCGTCGCCGACAGCCGGCTGGTGGTAGAGCGTGCGCCGCACCGACAGTCCGCTGCCCGTGGCCTCCACCTTGTCGGGGACCTCCAAGTACTGCCAGTACGCGGCCCCGAAGGTCGGGTGCGTGCCGTCGGTGCGCACGGCGATGTCGGCCAACGCCGGGGTCATCGTCTCCGACTTCCACACCCGCTGCAGGTAGCCGGTGCCGGCTTCGGCACGGGCAGCCTCCGTAGTCGTAATCTCCTCGCCGCCTACGGTGACGACCGTCGCGGCGGGTTGCAGCAGGTCGGCCGGGGCACCGAGCAGCAGCGCATAGACGGCCTCCGCCGTGGCTTTCGTATTTGACCAGCTGTTGCCCTCCTTCTGCATCAGCAGCCACTGTTTCATCATCGTCAGCTCGTCCTCACGCGGCGAAATCTCGGTGAACGCTTCGATGAGCAACGCCTGTCGCTCAATGGGCGCCTCATACCAGTGGTAGTAACACCCGCTGTACTCCTTGCGCCAGTACATCCCCTTCTCACGGTCAATGACGGACTGCTGACGAATCGTTTCCATAATGTCCACCGCCTCTTTCTCTCTGCCGATGCGATAGAGTATCAACGCCACTTCCGCCTGACGGGTGAACTTGGCTTTATCCAAATCCTCCATCATCCGCGTGTTGAGATTCTGCACGTAAGGCTTTGAAAGCCAAACGGAATCGAATGGCGCGAACGTGCGGGCGTAGAGGTAGTGAATGTCTTCCTCAGAGAAATAGAACATAGCCTTGGGATCTTTCTCCAACCGTTTCAGGTACGCTTGATAACGCTCCTCTTGATACCGGTCGGCGGCGCGGATGGCCTTGTCGAGCATCCTGTCGGCGTTTGGCACCGTGATGCCCATGCGCTGCAACTTGTAGAAGCCCGCCACGAGGTGGTCGGTGATGTACGGGGAGTAGCTCCAGCGTCCGTACCAGTCCCATCCACCGCCCAACAACTGGTTGTTCTGCAGCTTGTTGAAGCCCTTGTCCAGCACCTTCTGCAGGTTCTCGTCGGCGAAGAGCTTGGCGGTCTCTATCCGCTGTTGAGACTCAATTTGCGCGTCCCGCAGCCACGGAGTCTCCTCCATCAGTATACTCTGCAGCGACTCGTTTTTGAGCAGCGGGGAGGTCAATGCGTTGTTCACTGTGTCGCTCAGCCATTGGGCGAACACCTCGCGGAGACCGGGGTTCTGCGCAAGGGCGTGCTGCACGGTCGCCGCCGCGAACAGCTTGCTGAAGGTCTGCTCGTTGCAGTCGTAAGGGTAGCGCATCAGGTACGGCAGTGCGCGGATGGCGAGCCACGCGGGGTTGGTGGTCGCCTCCACGGTGTAGCTCAGCGGCTGCATCGTGGGGGTGCTGTGCGTGCGGTAGCGGCGGAACGTGATGGCCGTGTCGCTGCCTGCAGGCACCACGAACGGGCACGATTCCGTCACCAGCATCCGGTTGGGCAACACGGGCAGGAGGTTCTCCTCGCCGTCGCCGTAGTTGCCGGCGCGGGCCACCATCCGGTAGCCGATGGCAGGAACGCCCTCTGGGACGACAACGCGGAACTGGACGGATTGGGAGTTGCCAGCCATCACGGAGAATCTGGATTTCCCGTCCGTAGAGACGCGCCATGGCACGTCTCTACCGTCATCGTTAATTACCATTTCCACGGGTTGTCCATCCTCCGCATTGAAAAATTCCACCGTCACCGTGCCCGCCAGGTCGGATTCGCTGCGGTTGGTGACCTTGGCGCGGAGCGTGAGGGTGTCGCCCTCGCGGAAGAAGCGCGGGGCGTTGCTTTGCAGCATCAGCGTGCGACGGCTTTGCAACAGCGCGGTGACACTCTTATTCCGCATATCCTTGGTATGCCCGAAGGCGTAGAACTCCCATCCGGTGTATTGGTCGGGCAAGGTGAAGTCGATGTGCACGCGGCCGCTGTCGTCGGGATGGAGGTTCGGGTAGAAGAAGGCCGTCTCCACGAAGTTGCTGCGCGGGGTCACGTCGGGCGAAAGGGTCGGTTCCGTGACCGTCTCGACTATCTCTATCTCCGGAGCGCTGTCCGTGCGCACGCCATCGACGATGGTCACCGGTCCGTCGCTGCGATTGCCACGCACGGAGGTCATCATCCCATCCTCGGAAGCGACACCGTCCAAATCAGACACTGCACTGATCATGTAATATCTATTGGACGAGGAGGTGTTGTCCGCGCTGAACACCGGCGGTTCCCACGCGACAACCACTTCTTGGAGGTTATCGGTTGACGTTGACCTTTCTGAATAATAATGATAATCCGGCATGGGCGACTGCACCTTCTCGTAACGCAGCGTGGTTTTCGAAGCAGTTCCTTTATTGTAGCAGGTGTATTCACTGTAGGCATCCGACAAATCATAACACCTGTTAGGCATATACGGCGTTAGGCTTTGGCGGATTTTGCGCGGAATGCTGAATCTTTGCGGATAATAGTGCTGCCCGTAGTCGGCCTTGCGCATGCCCAACTCATACAGACTCCCGTCGATCATCCAGGCTAACAGTTCCGCCTGCTGCACGGATTTCGAATCGCCGTCGGTGAGGGTGATCTCCCAATGTTCGTTGCTGCCGGGCTCCGACACGTCGCGATAGTGTGTCAGCTTGGCGTTCATAATCAGCTTGCGGTAGCGTTTGTTCACTCGTTCAACATAGCGGGCATCCAGCGGCAACAACGTGTCGCGGATAACTTTATGGAGCTGGTCGTCTTTCACGATGCGGGCGCAGAAGCTGAGATTGCGTTTGCCGCCACGGCGCGTCTTCACCGTCACGGTGCGCTGCTCCCTGTCGAGCGGAATGCGCAGGGTCTTGAGCCGCCGTTCGCCCTGATAGACGTCGCAGATTGCCACCGCGTGGCGAAGGCAGCTTCCGATTGCGAGGACCAACGGCTCGCCAAGTCTCTCCGGCACTGAAACGAAGGTCGCCCGAATCGGCTGGAAGGCGCGGAATTCCGAATCGTTGGAACGGTTCACCGTGAAGTGCCGTTTCGCCGATGCCGTTTTCCCGGATTTGTCAACGCATTCGACCAACAACAGGTAATTTCCTGCATCCCAGTTTTTTACATTTATCTTTAAGATGGAATCCGGTACCAGGGTTTCCACCGTTTTATACACGGTGTCCAAACTAAGCCAACTGTCGGGGTCGTTGGCATACGGGGCGAAGGTGAGGTGTGGGAATTCGTGGGCATACTCTGCCTCGCTGTGCATCGGCCGCCAGTAGAGCGGCGTGCGTTTGAATGCCGGAATCCGGTACTCGTCGGGCGTTTGCAGGCGCACCACGCTGATGTTCATCGGGACGGGTTGCAGAATGCCGTTGTGGTTGACCGTCTTCACTAACCAGCGTGCTGTGTCAGCCAGCGACAAATCGATGTCGTCATCTTTGGAGATGCTGACCGTCAACATCTTGTCCGGAATCCAGACCGAGCTCTCGTCACGGTGCGTTTCGCCGTTCAGGTCGGTGACGATGGCCTCGATTTCCAACATATAGGAAAACGGCCCGACCGGATAACGGTACTCGAAACGCCCGTCGCGCTCCGTATAGACCTCTATGAGCCGGGTTTTAGCCTCGCCTTTCGCCTGAATATGCAGGGCGACGGCGGCGTTGGTGACGGGCAAGCCGTTGAGGGCGGTCACCGTGCCCCGGATGGCGAGCGTGTCGCCGGCGGCCACCTGTTGCGAGTCGGGCTCCAACTTCACCTTGAAGGTGGGCAGCTTGTATTCGGCCACCTCAATGGTGGCACGCTCTCCGGAACAAGTCCGCATAGAACGCCTCCTGCCATATTTGGCGTGGTCTGGACAGAAGACCCGCAAGGTGTATTTCCCAATGGTTTGCGGCAGGGTGAACACGCCAGACACACTGCCGTATTCGGATGTGACGAGCTCCAGCGTGTCGGGCGCGGCATTCGTCCGCTCCAGAATCGCCAGCACCCGCTTGTTCTTGACGGCCTTGCCTTTTTTCGACAATATATACTTGAAATGAACAGTCTGCCCCGGCCGGTACAGCGTTCTGTCGGTGAAAAGCTGCGGATTGTACTGGCACCGGTGACCGTGCCGAATAGGACGATAGACGGCCGAGCTTGCCAATTCATCCATGACAGAATACTCGGCTTTTTGATCGAAAACAGAGATATTACTCTCCATGTAGATAAAGCCAAACAAATTGTCCGAATAGGGAATCTCCCCGAAACGATTAGAGTAAAGGGCGTGGGGGCGATGACTTCTGACCCGTAATTTGCGAAGCGGTTCGCCCGTGCGCTGGTCATTGACGGCCACGAATCTTTTCTTGCCGGCATTCCAGTTGGCGAGTTTGAGGCGGGTGACCCGGAATCTTGCCGTCATAAGCGCTCCGGTGACATCCAACTCCGGCCGCGTGTGGAAGCAGAACTGATAGTTCCCCACAGGCAGGGAATCCACCCAAAGTTCCGTGGTGGAGAAACGGCTCCTGTCACGGCTGTCCAAATCAAACCGCTGCTGGAAGACAGGCACTTTGGAGAGCAAACTGGTATCTACATTGTAATTTTTATAGCGCGACGAATAATAATCTTCACTGCTTCCGTATTCATCATATTCACTTGTGGTGATGGGTGACGTGGTGTAAACGCTGACGTAAAGGGTCTCTAAGTTTCGGTATTGTATAGGGATGCGCAGTTTGTGGCCGAGGGTGAGGTCGGTGTGGGCATCGAGAAGCGAGGTGGACGGGAGGGTGAGCGTCTCTAAGTAGTAGGCGGCATTTTGCGCATACATTTTGAGGACGGCATCGGCGTAAGGCTCTGTGCCGCACTGCTTGAGCACTTGGTTGAAATAGTCGATGGCGTGGGACTTATAGTCGGTCTCCCGGTCCACGATTTGTTCGGCAGCGGCAAGCAGTACGCCACGCTCGTAGTCGAAGGTAAGGTCGGGACCGTAGGCCTTCTCCAACGAGTCGAGCGTTTTCCAGCAGGCGGAGGTGTACACGTCCTCATCGACTTTTGGGAAACGATAATGCAGCCGCTGCACCTCAAAGTCTATCAAGATATTCCGCTCCGTATGGGCGGCCATGGCCTCGTCAATCAGCGCGATGGCGAGTTCGGGCTCCTTATCCCCAACCATCCGGATGCAGCTTTGGTAGAGCACGTCGTTGAGGGTCGGGCGCAGGTGGCGGGTTTCGGGTACCGTTTCGAGCAGGAAATCCCAGCGGTGCGTGAGGATCGGCACGTCGCGGGGCATCGCGTCAAAGCAGGCGAAGAAATGCCGTTTCGCGACCTCGCGGTAGTTCTCCGCCGACCACTCCGCCAAATTGCGGAAGTCGGCCTCCTGCAGGGTGGTCGCGTCGGGGTCAGCCGGTCTTGAAGGATAGAGCATCAACCCGATAAGATAGTGGTACAACGACTGATACACCATGCTGTCGCGGTCGTCCCAGCGGGCTGCCGCATTGTCGCGCCGCAGCGAGTCGAGCCACATCGCCGACTGCTGCACACTCTTGTCGCCAAACAAGCGGTTGAGGAGCAGACGCTTGTGGTTCGCGATGAAGCGATGGTAGGCGTTGTGCTCCGCCTCGGCCTTCCATGCAATAGTATCGAGCATCGCCTGCTGGCTTCTCAGATGGCGTTGCGGGATGCCGTCGTAGAGCGTCCACAAATGCTCGAACGAGCGGCTGTCGGGGCGGGTCTGCGCGTGCGACCCCGTCACCGCGAATAGTGCCGCCATGAGCAGCAAAATATTGAGAATGTGCCGGTTGTTCATTCTTCCGTCGGTTTTTCGTAATGCAAAAATACAACATTTTTGTATTAAGACGGAAAAAAGCCAAAGGGT
Organism: uncultured Bacteroidota bacterium; assembly: GCA_902786595.1. Lineage (GTDB taxonomy): Bacteria > Bacteroidota > Bacteroidia > Bacteroidales > WCHB1-69 > F23-D06. The sequence goes on from CADADB010000025.1 coordinate 22,737, forward strand.
TGCAGAGAAATATTTTTTTTATTTGGGCGAGCCGGCGCGGCTTAGGGGGCGACGCTTTCAAACGTCGCAAACGCACATTCACGGACCAACGTCGGGAAACGTTGGCTTCTCCCGCCGCGCCGTCGGGCTTTCCGTTACAATGTTTTTTGCCATCCGTCCCGTATGTACGGATGATTGTCCGTACACACAATCCATTGTCCGCCAGTGTTATATCATCGAAAATAGGCAAAAAACATTTCCACTTCAATCCCTCTCGCACACCCGTCCGCAACTCCATCCCATTTCGCGGCGAACTAACCAATCCCCTCGCCCTAACCTTTTTTCCGCGCCGCGAACATCGCGTCCGGACCTTCTCACAAAAAAAATGGGAACATCGCCCGCATCCGGCTACAGATATGCAACCGCTAACGCGGTTAGAGGGCAAATCCGCCCATTTTCTCAACACAAATCACAAATCACAAGTCACAAATCTCAAATCACAAGTCTCAAATCACTACTCTTTCCCCGCTAACAGCTGCAACAGCTGCACTTGGTACATGAACTCGCACCGCGCCTGCGCGAGGTTGGCGGCGGATTGGAGGTAGTTGTTCTTCTCCTCATTGAAGGCTGTGCTGGTGGATTTGCCGGCCTCGTACAGCGCCGTCTCCAAGTCGAAGGCCTCTTTCGCGCTGGCCTCCGCAACTTGGCTGCTGGCATACTTTTCCTTGGAAGCCACAGCATTGAAATAGGCCTGCTGAATCTCCTTGTACAGACTCTTCTTGACGTTCTCTGTCTGTATCTGCTGGCTTTCGAGCTGCAGCTTGGCCATCCGCACGTTGTTACGGGTCTCTAACCGATCGAAAATCGGTACGTTGAGCGAGATGCCCACGTACGGACTGAAGTTGTCGCGCAGCTGCGCCCCGAAGCCCTTGCCCGGATAGCCCAACAGCGCGTAGTAGTCGGTGACCAAACCGCCATTCATCGACAAGGTGGGACACCATCCCCCCTTCGCCAGGGCGATGTTGGTCTTCGCGTAGTCGGTGCGGATCTCCTCGGCTTTCACGGCCGCACGGTTGCCCAATGCTTGCTGGTAGATTTGCTCGGGCGACGGTAGCTCGTCGGGCATCGCACTACCGAGATCCGGCTTCACGATGACGAAACCCTCCGGCGACGCCAACTCTAACAGCTGCGTCATTTCCAACGTGGCGGAAACCAGACCGTTGTGCGCCTGTGTGTAGGTGAGACGACTCTGTGCCAAGGTGGACTTCCTTGCGGCAACCTCCGCAGGACCAATCTTGCCAAGTTCGTACAGAGCGGTCAGCCGCTCCACCTGCGCGGAGTCGATGGCAATCTGCAGCTTCGCGACCTCGCAAACCTCCATCTGGTACAGAATCTGCATGTAGGCCTGCGTCACCGCGATGCGGATGTCCTCCTTGGCCTTGTCGCAGTCGGCGGTGGCGGCCTCCAGGTTCAGCTTCCCCATTGTGATGTTGTTCTTGACCCGCAAGCCGGTGAAGAGGTTCATGCTTCCCCCGATACCGAAGGAGGTGTTGGCGGTGTTGGAACTGACGTAGGTGTTGTCCTGCGACAGTCCCCTCCCGAAGGAGAAGCTCTGTGACGCACTCGCCTGCAACGCCGGCCAGACGCTGTTCTTGGCCGTATTGAGCTCGACCTCCCGCTGCGACTTCACCAGCTCGCTCTGCTTGACCGTCAGGTTGTGGTCGAGAGCGTACTGCACACAGGCGTCGAGGGTCCAAGGGGCGGATTGGGCCTTTGCCAGGAAAACGCACAATATGAATATTGCTATAGAAGATGTCTTTTTCATATTACCAAGCATTTGCCTCTACCGAGGCTAATTATCAATTATCAATTATCAATTATCAATTCTGAATTACCTTCGTGCCTCGCACTTTCTCCCCTTCTTTCAACCCGCTCGTCACCACGATGTTGAGGCCATCGCTGAGGCCGGTGGTGATGGCACGGCGTTCGTAGTCGTTGCCTTTCTTGACATAGACAAAGGTGGAGTCACCGGAGAACTCCAAGGCGCTCTCGGGGATGGCGAGGACGTGTTCAGCGCTCTCTAACACGAGCTCGGCATTGGCGCTGTAGCCGGAGCGGATCTTGTTGTCGCTCTGTGGTTTGACGGCGGCGCGGATCTCGAACTGGTTGGCCCCATTGTTCTGCACGGCCTTCGGGGAGATGTACTCTAACACGGCATCGAAGCTGTAGTCCTGCAACGCCCCGATGGTGATCTTCAGCGGGGTGCCCTCGCGCAGCGTGCCGACCTCCGTCTCATCGACGTTCCCCTTGAAGATCAGGTCGTTCATGTCGGCGACAGTAGCCACGGTGGTGCCGTCGTTCAAAGTGTTGGCCTGGATAACGGAGTTACCCACCTTGACGGGAATGTCGAGGATCAAGCCCGAGATGGTGGAGCGGATGAGCGTGGAGCTGGACTTGGCGTTCGTTGAGGAGACTCCGTCGCGGATGATCTCCAACGCGTCCTGCGCCGCCGACTTCTCCTCGCGGGCCTGCTGCAACGCCTGCGTCACCTGCTCGAACTCCTCGTTGCTGACCAACTTCTTGTCGTACAGGGCCTTCTCGCGGTCGTAGTTGGCCTTGGCCTGGTTGTAGTTGATGTCGGCCAAGCGCACACGGCTCTGCGCCGCACTCAGCGAGTTCATGTCGGGGATGACCTTGAGCTTGGCGATGACCTCGTTCTCCTTCACCTCCTGACCGGCTTCCTTGTAGAGTTCGGCAATGATGCCGTTGATCTGCGGCTTCACGGCCACCTCGTTGCGCGGACCTATCTGTCCGGTTATCAGCGTCTTCCGACTGATGTCCATATACGCGACTTCATACTCGTTGAACATCTCCTTCTCCGGTCTTGACTTCTTGAAGAGGAACACGAAGGTTCCGATGAAGATCAGGGCGATGAACCCAAAAATCAAATACTTAATACCTTTTTTCATATTGATGTTTATTATCTCATTCGTCTTTTATCTATCATTCTGCTACCGAGCTCTTGCCCCTTCGGGGCTGCTCAAGGAAGCAGTTTTGATGCCCCCCTTGCCCTGCGGGCACCCCTTCTAAAAGAAGGGGAATGGGCTGCTCAAGGAAGTAGTTCTGATACCCCCTGCCCTGCGGGCACCCCTTCTAAAAGAAGGGGAATGGGCTGCTCAAAGAAATAGTTCTGATACCCCCCTGCCCTAGGGGCATCCCCCCTAAAGGGGGGAATGGTCCTTCGACCGTTAGTTTCGTCTATCTTATTCATAATTCAGCATTCATAATTCTTAATTCTACATTCTACATTCACTCGTCCCTCATCGCATCCACGGGCTTGATGTGCATGGCGCGGTAGGCGGGGGCGATGCCGGCGAGAAGGCCGAGGAGCATCAGCAGGAGCAGGGCCGCGACGGCCGTGCCGAACTGGATCTGGAAGACGGCCTGGTGCTTGGTGATGACCTCGAAGAGGTTGAGCAGCAGCACGGAGAAGACGATGCCGGACATGCCCGCGACGGTAGTGAGGACGATGCCCTCCAGGATGATCTGCGTGAGGATGTCGCGCGGGGTCGCCCCGATGGCCCGGCGGATGCCGATCTCCACGGTCCGCTCGCGAACCACCACCAACATGATGTTGCTCACCCCGATGGCGCCTGCCAACAAGGTGCCAATACCCACCAACCAAATCAGGAAGTTGATGCCCCTGAAAAGGTTGTCGATGATGCTGAACATCACCTCCATGTTGAGCAGCCTCATGGCCTCCTTGTCATCGGGGGCGATATAGTGCTGACGGGCAATCACTTGCCGTATTCTTCCCTCCAACTCGTTCATGTTGACCCCAGGGCCTCCCACGGTACAGATCACACCCACCACGTCGCCGCTGTTCATGATGTCGCTCATCACCGTGAAAGGTATGGTGACCTCGTCCGCGCTGTTGCCCCAGAGGTTGATGTTGGAGGTACAGACATCCACGCCAATGACTTGATAGTAAATTCCTCCCACGCAGATGTACTGCCCGCAAGGATCGTCGCCATCGGGGAACAGTGTCTTCCAGACGCGCTCACCGATAACGCAAACTTTCCGCTTGTGCGCCACATCGACTTGGTTGAGATAACGCCCGAACTTCAAGGAGGGTGCCTGCACTTTTACGTAGTCGGCCTCCACTCCTTTGACGGAGCAACTGGCGTTGTGCTCGTCGCGGGTGGCAGTACGTCCCCACTCGGGCAGCAACGGGGTGACGACCTCCAGTTCGGGCACCATGGCCTTCAACCGTTCGATGTCCTTGTACTGCAGGTTCCATGAGCGCCCCTCCTTGAAGCCCTTGTACGGCTTTGTGGTCTCATCCGCCGCAATGATGACCGAATTCGTGGCGAATCCCTCGAAGTTCTTCTCCAACAGCTGTTTAAGACCATTACCGCCGCCGATGAGGAACAACAGCATGAACAGTCCCCAGAAGATGCCGAAGCCCGTGAGGAAGCTGCGCCGCTTGTTCCGCATCAGCGCATCAAGGATTTCCCGGTATGTGTCTGTATCGAATCGCATAACTTATTTGTCGCTATTCTCGCCCCTTCGGGACTGCTCAAGGAATATGTTTTCATCCCCCCTGCCCTGCGGGCATCCCCCCTAAAGGGGGGAATGGTCCTTCGAACGTATCTTTTGTCATTCATCATTCAGCATTCAGCATTCAGCATTCATAATTAATTAACGTCGTTCAACGCTTCAATGGGGCGGATCCTTGCCGCTTTCATCGCGGGGGAGATGCCGGCGAGGGTGCCGGCGATGACCAACAGGATGGTGACGCCGACGGAGATGCCGAGCCCGACGGTCGGGTTGACGAACAGCCGGACGGTCTCGCCGAAAAACTCCACAGACGACTGCCCCACGGTCATTTTCATCACCTCGCAGGCCACCATGCCGAGGAACATGCCAATGTAACCGAACAACGCGGTGATGGAGACGCTCTCCGCTAATATCAGCTTCATGATCTCCCACGGCGAGGCGCCGATGGCCTTGCGGATGCCGAATTCTCGGGTGCGCTCCTTCACGGTGATCAACATGATGTTGGAAACGCCCACGATTCCACCCACCAACGTGAAGATGCCCAAAATCCACAATGCCGTGCGGATGAAATGCGTCCCCTTGTCCATCTGCATGTTCTGGGTGAAACGGTTCCAAATCCAGATTGAACTTTCATCATCCGGCGCCGCTTTGTGCGCCCGGTTGAGGGCGGCACGGTAGGTCTTCTCAAACTGCTCATTCTCCTCCTTGGTCGTCAATCCGTGGAAGGAGAAGTTGATCTGGTCAACATAGTTGATGTCATTCGTGATCATCTGCATGGTCGTGATCGGGGCAAATGCCTCCACGCGCTGGGCTGTGCGGTCTGTCTTATAGACACCCACCACCACCCAGGTGATGTTGTCGGTGGTCACCGTCTTGCCAATCAGGGAGGCGTAATCTTCGCCGCCGTTCATCAGTTCGGTGGCGTGGGAAGCGGCCAAAACAATGGATTTCCGATGTTGCTTTATGTCGTTTTGGTTGATGAAACGCCCTTCCAGCATCTCAATCTTGTTCATCTCCATCAAAGAGGGATAACAACCATTCAGGTAAACGGAGGTATGGCGACTTTTGAAAGCCAATGTATAAGAACCTTTGAAGAGTTCAGGGGAGATTTTGTCCACATGCTCTGCAAACAGCGCACTTTGGGTGATGGCCACATCCTGGTCGTTGAGACTAATGCGTCGGCCGGTCTGATAGCCGTTGGCGGGTTTGCTGGTGACTCCACCAAACACCGCCATCGTGTTGGTGGCAAAGCGACCGCCTTGGTTCATGAAGGCGTTCATCAGCCCGTTGCCTGCGCCAAGGAGCACGATGAGCATGAAGATGCCCCACGCCACCGCGAAGCCCGTGAGGACGGTGCGCAGCTTGTTGCGCCGGATGGATTCCCATATCTCTGTCAACAGATCGTTCATAGTGCTATTTCATAATGGTGCTGGTGCCGAAAATCGAGGCCTTGTGCTGTTCGTTGAGGGTAGTCTCGCCGATGATGCCGTCTTTGATGTGGATGATTTTGTCGGTGCAGTTGGCCACGCCGCTCTCGTGTGTCACCACGATGATGGTGACTTTCTCGGTGCGGTTGAGCTCGGTGAGCAGGTCCATGACTTCCACGGAAGTCTTGGAGTCGAGGGCGCCGGTGGGCTCGTCAGCCAGCAGAATGCGCGGCTGCGTGATGAGCGCCCGCGCGATAGCCACACGCTGCTTCTGCCCGCCCGACAGCTCGTTGGGGTAATGCATGGCCCAATCCGCCAAACCGAAATGCTCCAAGAAGTGCATGGCTAACTCGTTGCGCTTCTTGCGACTCACCCCTTGGTAGTACAACGGCAACTCCACGTTCTCGACCGCCGTCTTAAAGTTGATGAGGTTGAAGGACTGGAACACGAAGCCGATCATGCGGTTGCGATAATGCGCCGCCTCCTTCTCGCTCAGGTTCTTGATGAGCTTGCCGTCCAACCAGTACTCCCCCTCGTCGTAGTTGTCGAGGATGCCGAGGATGTTCAGCAGGGTAGATTTCCCAGACCCGGACGCCCCCATGATGGAGACGAACTCGCCCTCGCCAATCCCGAGGTCGATGCCCTTCAACACATGCAGGGGTTGGCCGTTGTTGTAGGTTTTATGGATGTTGTGGAGGTCGATTAACATGATGAAACTGTTGGTTGTTGGCTGTTAGCTAAAAGCCAACAGCTAAAAGCTAAATACTATCAGTTTTTATTAACGTACTATCACTCTTTTTATTGCCACTGATATGTAGATTCACGCCTTTGTCGGGATTAGTGTGGATAGTGATGTCGTAGGAGGTGTTTTCGTCGCGGAGTTCGTCGAGGACGGGATCAATGATGCTGTCGAGTTCTTTGGTGCCGTAGTAGCTGTCGGTACTGATGTAGTCGTGGTCTTCGAACCAGCGTTCCCATTGCTCGCCGGTGCGCTCAAGACGTTTCCCGATATCATCGCGCTTGTCCATCTCGATGCCGAAGCCGATGATACCAAACAGACTCAGAAGCCATACCGCCAACAAGGTCCAGCCGACCCATTTGTGTTTGCGTTCGCCGTTAGCGGCACGCACGCACAACACCGCGATGCCGATGACGGGGCAGAGCAGGAAGAGGGCGCAGCTGCCCAGTAACCCCATGTCGATGGCGTTACCGAACGTGCCGGGCGCATGCGTCAGCAAAGCCACGAACATGGCAATGAAGATGCCTAAAACGGCCACGGCAAGACTTGAACCTATAATAATACCAACCACTATCAGACAAATCTTCAATATTTTGCC
>CADADB010000026.1 GCA_902786595.1 uncultured Bacteroidota bacterium
TATTTGGCAACATAATCAGATGAAACAAAAAAAGGCGTAACCCTTTCGGATTACACCTTTTTTGATAGTGATTCAAGAAGCGTTTTACTTCACCTCCTCAAAAGTAAATGATATTGAAAATCAGATATTTATAAATGTATGTTGCAAATATGTTGCAGATATTTGATAAGCAAATAGACTGCTTAAAGCATTGATTTTGAATTGATTTGCAAAGATACGAATAGTTTCCGATAAACAAATAGAAAAACGACAATAAGGTGCCAAGAGGGCACTCTTGAGAGCCTGACTGACGGACAAAGGGTGCGGCCTATAAGCTTGATAAAGAAGGGATTGACCGACCTCCGCACCCTTTGGCTGGCAGGCAGCATATCCGAATCCCAAACACTGCCGGAACGGGCTGCGGATGACCGCCCGAAATGAGAAAACGAGAGCGGGAAAACGCAACCACACTATTAGCCGAGGACGGACAAAGGTTGCGGCCAACAAGCTTCCTAAAAGCTGTGAAATCTTCCTCCGCAACGTTTGGCAGACATCGGATTAACAATAACACTACAACCGACAAGAATGGCGTATTTCGCGCCATACGACAAAAAAGAAAGGCACCCATCAGGATGCCTTGTCAGGTTTTCAAATAGCACACTTTTGAAATGTTACTTCTTTTTCTTCTTCTCCTTGTCTCTCTCCGGACGGGTGGCAATGGACATGGTGCCATAGCCGTATCTTGTCTGAATTTGATAAGATAGATAGCAGCGGACGATGTCGCCAACAACAGCGAAGTTTCCGGTCTCGATGGAAAGGTCTGCACTGGATTCCGTGCAAGTCGTATTGAAGACAGAAATCTTCTTCTGCGTCAGGTTATAGGCTACCACTGAGAAACAGGCATCTTCGGGCTTGGCGATGGCAGCGACATCGGATTGGTTGAAGACCAAGCCTGTTTTCTCGTTGTTTTGCCCAAAGGTGGTGACTTCGATGACCAACATCGGGGAACTGATGCGCTCACCGTTGCCGATACCTTCCAGCAAGGAAAGGTCAAAGGTCTTGTCATCTGAATTGTAGTCGTAGCAAGTTGACAACTGACGGGTGAGCATATTGCGGCGTGTCATGCCGCGTGAGACGGTCGGAAACAGCATGGCAAGCTGCTCATCAGAGAGTTGCGATGTGAGTTCCTGAACTTGTTTGAAAAAGGCGCGTTGTGCCTGTTGCGCCTCAGTGTTGGCGTTACGGACAGACTGCGCTTGACCACGCATGTAGGAAATTCCGTTCCATGAAGAACCAATGACGGTTCCCACTTTACCTCTGAATCCTCCGAGGATTCCTTGTTTGATTTTACCCATTGTTTGAATCTTTTTAAGTGGTGTATAATATGCTTTTTGTTTTGCGGACTTGACTCGGAGTTGGTATAGGGTTGACCCCTACTTGACCCAACTCCGAAAAGCCCTTAAAAAAGCCGTCACGAAAGGCGGCTTTCAGGATGTCCAAAGATGCCATTAGGCGTTCTTCTTGACGCGGGCGGGGCGCACAGCCACGCTCAAAGTGCCGAAGCCAACGAGGACGATTTTTGACCCTGTGGCGAGCATGAAGCCGCTGAAGGTGTCGGTGGTTTCGCCGTAGGCGGCCAGACCGACATTGAAGGACTGGGCACCAGTCGCGCCGATGGCAGCGGTGGAGTTGACCAGATAGACCTTCTTTTGGGTGACATTGGCCACGAAGATGGTCGGATACTCGTCAGCGTGTTCGCTGCGGAAGTCGTTGTCACCATTCCAAGAAATGGTCAGGTTTTCGCCAGCAGCGGCAACGGTGACATCAGGCATGTCAGCGGTAGCTGCATTGCCGATGGAATTGAGGTTGGCCAAGTCCACGTGCTTTGCATCTTCGGTGACGATTGGGTCAGCAGCGAGCTGCTGAGCGAGTGCGTTGCGACGGGTCATGTTCTTCGGGGAATTGGGGAAGAGGAAAGCCAGTTGCTCGTTGGAGAATTGGCCAGCCAGTTCTTGCACTTCCTTGAAGAAGTCGCGTTGGATCATCTGTGCGGGGGTCTTGGGGTTCTTAACGTTTTGGGCTTGCCCTTTCATGTAGGCGATGCCGTTCCACGAGGAGCCGATGACCGTCCCGACTTTACCTTTGAATCCGCCAAGGATTCCTTGCTTGATTTTTCCCATAACTTTAAATCTTTAATGAGTGAATAAATAGGTTACTTGAATATTTTCCACAAATGTATAACTATTTTATTTACAATAGGTTATAATGGTTTTGCTTGCTTTCCTTTGCAGTGTTTTGCGTTATGAAGGTGTCGAGGTTTCCCCTATTTCCTCCGTTTCCCCTGTAGAGGATTTGGAGGAAATGGAGGAAATCTTCTTCTCTCTAAAAGGAAAGAGACAATTGCGCTAGGGGTCGTCAACGAGGTGGTTAAAAAAGCAAGTACCCTAACGGCAAACGGAGACCCGCGATAGAGGGGCGTAGTTTATTTAGGGGCTTGGCTTTTTTAAGCACCGTACCCACAGAATGAGACATTAGGCCGTCAACGGCTTTTATTCTATCTTACTTAAAATATGGGAAGGTTGGTTAAGAATGATGTTGGAAAAAAAGGGTAAATGGGAACGGGATGCGTACCGTTAGCCAGGCATAGACAGTTTTTTACTCATCATTCATCTGTCATTATTTAAAAAAACTATGGAGATGGTTGGGTGGTAGACCATCCTTCTTTTTTTAACTCGGATACCATAGGATGATCCCACACTTCAGTTTCGTCTTTTATCTTCACTGAAGATTTGTCAAACCGTTTAGAAAAAGCTGTATAATACAGTATTAGACCAATTATGTAACCAAGAAAAATTCCACCTCCAATTGCCCAAAAATATCCCATTAATGGGTCTTCTTTTGCATAAAGGTAAACAAGTAATGAAAATATAGCCACTGCAATTATGCTTGAAAAAAATATCAATTTGGAACGCAATCTATTTCTCTTTTGATGTGTTTTTTTACAATTTTGGCATCGAGAAATAGGTATGGTAATTTCTTTGTACCCTACTTTTCTTCCATGGAAATAGTCTCGAGCAATAGTTTTATAAAGATGCAAATGATATTCACATGATTTATCTGCTAAATTGTGCTCACTGTGCTCACAATACCAGCATATGATGCCTGATGCAACATTTTTTCGCAACGCATCTTCATATTGTTGGTTTTGGCTTTGCGAATCTTCAATTCTTGACATGGTTAGTGTTTTTGATGGGACAAAATTACGAAACAATTTCATACTATTTTCATTTAAAAGTAAAAAAAGGTATGTGATAATGTTTTATTAGGTGGTTGGACAGGGATAGGTGGGTTGAAGGTTGCGGCGTGGGTGATTTAATTTAAGGGTGGTGGTCGGGGGTGACGGTGGCACGGAGTGCGTTGGCTCAGCAGGAAAGGGGGAAAAGCGCCTGCGGCCTATAGGGGCACGGGATGACAGAACCGAGAAAGAGAAAACAGCGCAACGAGAGAAGACAGAACGGGAAACCCTATCCCTCGCGCCCCGTCCGCGCCAGCGCGGCCGACCCGCCCGACAGGAGTCCGCGCACGGTTTCAATCCGAAGCGGCGGCGGGCGTGCCTTTTGCGGCGGCGACCCCAGCAGCGGCAGGCACCAGTATGGCCATTGCGGGCTGGGGTGGCAACGATGAGGGGGCGAAACAAGATGCGCTTTAGCGCTCCACAAAGGAAACCGCCGGGCGGACGCGCAAGCAGGGGCGCAAAACAAAAGGGGCGCGGCGACCCCCGCTAAATAGTTGCGAGGTACGAGAACCGCTTGGGGGTTCGGGGGGCGACAAGAAAGCCCCGAGCGAGCGAGGAGCCACGAAAGCGGTTGGCCTTGGAGCCGCAAACGCTCGCTGGAGCCGCGCCAGTGGAGCATAGCGGAACGCTTGTCGCGGGACAGCGAAGAGCAGCGGCGGTGTTGCGCAAGGGCGGCAACCTGAAAAAGCGCACGACGTAGGAGCTCAGCATTTTTTTAGATTGCCGCTCGTTATACCCTTGCGCACACCAAGGCAACCGCAAGAAGCGGCGACGAAGGGAACACCGATTTCCCCCTCCTGCTGAATTAGGTAGGTTGGGCGTTGGGCAGTAGTGGTTATTTCAACCACTTCTTGTACTTGATCCAGACACGGAGCCAGATGCGGGCGATGGCATCAATGGCATCTCCGAAAATCATCTTGCTGTACTTGTCGAAATCCTGACCCCACTCGGTCTGCTCCATGAACTCTTGCATGGTCTGAGTGTTCTTGAAGGTCTCAGGAATGAGGTAGTAGGAGAACAGATAGGAGTATTGCGAGACAGCACTCATGAAATCCCATGTGTTGCCGTTGTCGCCTCCCCAGCCGTGGACATACTTTCGTGTGACCACATCGTTCTCAACATCCAAGACAAAGGGAGTTGGATTTAGCGGCAACGGATAGCCGTCAGGGTCGTAGAAGAAACGGTTGTTGTCCTTGTCAATCTTATAGGACTTGTTGACCTGGTCTTCCCATTTCTTCTCGATGGCTCCGTGGATGCCCTTCTCGTCGGAGAATGGGCGACTGTCGCAATGCAGCGGCATGTGACAGTCGGCGACATAGTGGCTGAGAATGAAGAATCGCATTGCGATGTGGTTCCCTGTCGTGGCAATGGGACAGCCCCTATCCTCGCGGTGCAGCATCTTGAAGTTGTCAACGATGCTGTGGGAAATGGATTCGCAGCGGTCAGCGCAGTTGCCGCTGTCGAATGCATAGGGCTTGTTGAACAACGGTGAGGACTTGCGCATCTTCTCGTAGATGGTATGGGTAGAAGGCAACTTGCCAAAAGTGGTATAGGGGCCTTCATCCGAAGGATGGTACTTGACAATGTGGCTGGTGCTCATGTCTTTGAACACCTCATCGGGGTACCAGGCACCTTGTATGACGAAGTCACGATAGTTCTTGAACCATCTGACCAAGGCTTTTGCTTCTTTGCGGACATCTTCGCTGACACCCTTAATAACGGATTGGTCTTCGGTGGTGGCGATGACTTCCAATCGTTTGATAGCCATAAATGCTATCCATGCGTGTGAGTATTTCTTCATAGTATTGCTGTATTGATGCCTCAAAGATAGTAAAAGTTTTTGAGATAGCAGTTGAGTCAGCCGCTGGCGGGGTTTTTGCCCATCATCAAGCCCAAGAGTGTGCGACAGGCGCGACGGCCTTTCATAAGACTTTCGGAGAAGTAGGGGCTTACAATTACCATGTGGCCGCACTGGGCAAGAGGTGTTTTTGTTGTGGTTTTTACGTGCTATCGTACTTTCGTCCTATCGTGATTTCGATGGGCGAAGGTGATGCAAACACTTCTTGCCCAGGGCAAAGAGAAAGGTGAGGCTGGCCGTCGCGCGGCCGCTGGGCGGTGTTGCTGACGAGCAGAGTGGTCTCCCGCAGGAACGAGGACAGCCACCCTGCTCGGCGGCATTACCGAACAGCATTGGGGAGGCAGGGTTAGAGCTTCCTTTTGCAAAAACCATGACAGCGGCGGCTTGGTCGGTAGAGGCTAAATCCCTCGTCCTTCGGACACCCCCTTTGAAGGGGGAAGAGGAGTTATAGGACAGATGGGTCTTATAGAGAAAGGTTGAGGCTTTCATACGGGGTGCGGCTGCTGGTATTGGCCGCGGAGAGGCACCCACAGGCGTTTTTGGGTGGGTGACGGGCGACCGACTGCGGCGGGTGTGGCTTATTCTTACGACAAAGCATTGAGGCGGTGATGTAGCCAGCGACCTGACGACGGACTGTAGCGGAGCGAGCAGACAACAGCGGAGTTTACGGAGCTATTGTCTGCCCGTCGGAGCGAAAGGTAGTTGTCAGGGCGCGAACCTCAGTAAGAGCTAAGGGAGTTCGTTTGCGTTGGCAACGCCTGTGAGTGACCGTAGCGGCGAATGGCAACAGCAGGCCTTGTGCGGCTGACGGGATGAACACGATGTGGAGCACCTCGACGATGCCTGAAGGATTGGGGTAGGCAGCGCGTGCCGCGTTAGTGGAGCGATGGACACAGCGAGGTACGAACCGTGGCCGTCGCGGAACGGTAGCGGCTGTAGCACTGCCGGACACAAGACAAAGGCTTCGGCGCGGTGCGGAACTCCTTGGCGGGGTATGGGATAAGTGAAACCATATTTTCTGAGCATAAAAAAAAACAAAATGTTGAAAAATATCAGTTGCGAATCATTGGAGCATTGCCTATTTTTGCAGCGTAAACGGAATAATCATGTAATTTCGAAATAGCACAAAGAAGAAAATCGAGGAAAATAGTATAAAAATATAGCATTGAGCTTCATCTTGGCATCTTAAAACTGGACACTTTAAGAATACTTACCCGAGAACAAAGCACGATGCTCACGTGTAAGCGTGGGCTTTGTTCGAATAATTGGGTAAGTAGGTAGTCCAGAAATCCTAAGATGCCGATGAAAGCGAATGAGTTCGCGCTTATCTTTTTGTGCAAGAATGAAATCATAGAGCAAGAATAAAAACAACTTCAATATGAGACAAAGAATTATCACCACCATCATTGCAGTGTTGCTCGGTATGCAACTGTACGCGCAAAACGTGAAACACCCAGACACCTATAATTACAATAGAGGCTTTGAGTGTTTGAGAGATGGCAAGGAAGCAGATGCTTACGACTATTTTGATAAGGAGACGCAGGACAATCCAAAGAACGGCTACGCCTATGCATGGATGGGTTTAATTTTGTATAATAACGAAATGTATGGTGATGCTTTGTCCATGCTTGAAAAGGCGCAGAAAAACATTCCTTCAAAAGACAAGGAATATCTTTGTATGGTTTATCGCATCAGAGGCGATATTCATAAGGATTTGAAAGACTATGACGAAGCCGTTTCAAACTTCACAAAGGCGATAAAACTGTGTCCCGATGACACGCGCTGTTATAATGATAGGGCAGAATTGTACTACCTGATAGAAAAATATGACTTGTCGGACAAGGACTATGACAAAATGATTGAATTGGATCCTAATGACAAACAAGGTTACATGGGTAAAGGTCGCAATGCCAAAATGCAGAAGAAGTACGAGGAAGCCATCAAACAGTTTGATCATGTGGTTAAACTGTTTGGCAAGGACTATTCGCCATGCTATTCCTTTAGAGCCGAGGCATACGCTGGCCTTGGCCAATATGACAAGGCGGCTGATGACTTAATCACGGCTATCGGCATTGATGGGGATGAAAAGGCGTTTTATCTATTAGGCACCATCATGGCTGATTCAGCCTCAACCATCATGGTTTCTAAGCTAAAGATACAACAGCTAAAAGAGCCAAACGAGCCTTTATGGCCTTATAACACAGGACTTGTTTATGAAGAAACAGAGAACTATGACAAAGCCATTGAGTATTATAAGAAAGCAAATGCCATCAGTGCTTCGGATATAACAAGCAGTCGTATTTCGCAATGTTACTTCGAGAAAGGGGATTATCAGAATGCCTTACACTATATCGATGAGGCTATACAGACGAATCCTTCAAGGGTCGCTTATAAGTTCAACAAGGCTGATATAGAATACGAAGCGGGTATGATTGACGAAGCCCTGACGGACATTAGTTCGTGTATTGCTGTTTATCCTGAATTTTATGGCTACTATTATCGAAAAGGCTTTTACGAAGACAACGCAGGTTTGACAGACGATGCCATAGAAGATTATTCTACAGCAATCCTTCTTGAACCAGATTATTTCTATTCTTTCTTAGGTCGTGGCGACATGTATATGAAGAAAGACATGAAAGCAAAAGCCATAGATGACTATAAAAAAGTGGTTGAGAAGGACACCGTGCCTTCATCAGCTTCTTGTGCACAGTTTGCCTTTCTCGCTTTGGGAGAGGTTGATAAAGCAATAGCTTTTAACCAAAGGGTTTTGGACTCATTTCCAGATAACATGGGGGTGTATTACGATGCCGCATGTCTTTATGCTCGATTGGGCGAAAACAAGAAAGCCCTTGATTATTTGAGAACTTGTTTCGAAAAAGGTTATCGCCGATTTGCTCATGTGAACCGTGATGACGATTTTGATGCTATACGCAAAAGCAAAGAATTTCAAGAACTTATCACGGAATTTCAAGTTAAATACATTCAAGAAGAGGGTGGCACTGAAATAGTCCGTGATGATGTAAGTGTAGAGATTCCATTTACCAAAGCCAATGGCGTTACGGAAGTGCAATGCAGTATCAATGGATTGCCGTTGCATTTCGTGTTTGACACTGGGGCAAGCGATGTCACCATGTCGATGGTGGAAGCTACCTTCATGCTGAAGAACAAGTATCTCACACCCTTGGACGTTGTGGGCAAACAGAACTATCTCACTGCTGACGGAAATGTGAGCGAAGGCACTGTTATCAATCTGAAATCTGTGAAGATTGGTGACTTGGAGTTGACTAATGTCAGGGCATCTGTGGTGAAGAGCCAAAATGCTCCTCTCCTACTTGGCCAAAGCGTTTTGGGCAGATTGGGTAAGATTGAGATTGACAATGAGAAGAGGGTGATTAAGGTGACGGGAAAATGAAATATCGAATGATATAGTGTAATTAACATGCTTAACATAATAACAAACAACCCATTCCGAATACTTGGCGTTTATTCCAACGCCAAACCGGCCGAAATTGTGTCGAATTGCGACGATATGGAGGCGTATTTAAGCATAGGCCAATCCGTTTCATTTGACTTGGATTTGAACAACTTAATTCCATCCGTCGTACGCACGACAAGCTCGGTTTCAAATGCAAAAAAGCAAATCAATCTTCCCAAAGACAAGCTAAAGCACGCATTGTTTTGGTTTGTAAAAGATTCATCATCGGAGCACGCCATGAACTACTTGAAAAACGGAGATTTTGACAATGCTAATAGCGTATTTGAGATAGAAGATTCATTTGCCACGCGCATTAACAAGGCCGTGATAGCCTTGATTCAAAACGATTTAGGCGTAGCCATCGCCAATGTGACCGAATTGATACATGACTATGATGATTTGGGACTACGTGACAATTTCATAAAAGCCATTTGTGGCGATGCGTTTTCCATAACAGAAGAAGAACTCGCACACCTATTTATAGATACGTTGCTTGGAGAAAAGGATGCTTCAGAATTAAAGGACTTGTTTCAAGATCATGGCGTTTCGCAGGATGATGACGATTACTTGACACAAAAAGCCGTCGATGAACTTATTTCCAAAATCAATGCTAAAATAGCTAAAGCCAAGGCGGTGGAGCGTGACGATGCCAGTGCCAATCTGCGTGTAGGCAAGGTGTTGATGAACAACACAAAGTCAGATTTGGCAGCAGTAAAAGATTTGTTGGGTGAATCCGATATGAAATACCAGATGCTTGCCGATGATTTGGCTAACACCATACTTCAATGCGGAATCAACTACTACAACAACACCGACGATGATGATGATATTGACAACGTAATGGTACTACAAAAATACGCTTGCGAAATTGCCGTTGGAAAATTGTGCAAGGACAGATGTAATAAAAACTTGGCCATTCTTGAAAAGAAGAAAGTGGAAAAATCTATTGAAGCGGATGTGTCGTTTATTGCCAATCAGTTACAGGCATTTCAGACTAAATCAGATACAATAGACAATGCGAGGAATTTGGTTGATGATTGCAAGCCTCACTTGGTCAGCATTAAAAACCAACTTGGTTCCCAAAATGACACATATTTACAAATATCCAGTGCGGTTGCAAATAACGCTTTGGGAATGATTGTTTCCGTAGTCAATAATGCACAAAACATCTCATCATCTCCGAATTCGATTTCGTCACATATAACGAACATTGTTGACCTAGAATCAAAAATTGATTCCGCAATTAATGTGATGAATCTGATTGGTGATTTGGATATGACATCAGCTGAACGCAGTCATTATGATACGAACAAGTCTTCTCTCAACAATATTAAATCTCATGTAGATTCTGCAATAAGTAGTATTCCCATTCTCACAAACTCTTCTGTGTCATCAACATCATCCTCGTCAAGCAATAGTGATGATTCGAACTGGGGATGTATAATTTGGATTATCGTGGCTCTGGTGGTCGGTGCAGTTGGGTGGGCTATCGTCGAATCTTGGGTAGGTTTAATTATTGGTGTGTTTATAGTATTAGCAATTTATGGTAAAGTGAATTAATTAAGGTGAATTTATACAGTAGTATTCAATATTTTTCGAGTATGTTAAGAAAGAATTTTCTAATCTATTTATTGATCACACCGTTATGGGTGATGGCTCAAACACCTGACAACCAGTACCAAGCACAGCAAAATCAAATTACAATGCTTGAGCAGAAGGTGCAAAATGTTGAAAAACAAAATATTGTGTTCAATGGCCAATTGAAAGAGCTGAAAGCAATGATTGTTTCGCTTGCATCGGATAATGGAATGCTCAAGTCGGCATTGCAGAAAAAACAAGCCGAAATCGATTCGCTTGCCAAGGTAGTAGCAACTAATTCGGAAAACATCCAAGCCACAGCGGATGAACTTGGTTTGAAAATACAATCTACTGACGATGCCGTGTCGCAGAATGCCGAAAGCCTCAAAGCGAAAACTATTTGGGGCATAGTCGCCTTTATTCTTGCAATATTAGCCTCTCTTGTCGTATGGCTTTTGCACAAGAAAGAGCAGAAATCCTCTGATGACAAGATTGCCTTATTGAAAAATCAAGCTGACGAATTGAACGAGAAGATTGTCGGCCAGTTCAGCGATGAAATGAGTGAATTGCAGAAGCTCAGTAATGTATTGAGAAATGCAGGTGGCAACGCTTCGACGGAACCAGACCATTCGTTGGTGAAAACTCTTGCCGACCGTATTACTTTTATGGAAATGACGCTCTACCGAATGGACAGCTCAGTGAAAGGACACAAGCAACTATCGAAGTCTATTGCGCAGATGAAAGACAACCTTTTGGCTAATGGTTACGAGATCGTGGATATGCTCGGCAAAGAGTATGATGAGGGTATGAAAGTGACAGCCAATTTCAATGAAGATGAAAATATTGAGTCTGGTAAGCAGATAATAACAGGTATCGTCAAACCTCAAATCAATTATAAAGGTATAATGATTCAATCAGCACAAATAACAGTAAGTCAAAACTAAAACACAATAAGGAAACATGGCACAAGTAAAAATGAAATACGGAATCGACCTTGGTACGACCAATTCCGCTATCTGTAGGATGGAGAATGGAGAGCCAACCATAAAAAAGGCTGACGACTTGAAAGACACAATGGCTTCGTGCGTGTCGTGGACCAAGAAGCAAGTTATTAGAGTTGGACAAGGTGCATACAATGATTTACGTCAAGACAAATCAAGAGCGACGAAAAAGTGGAGTGTTGGAAACGAAAATGTTTTCCTTGAATTCAAGCGTACGATGGGACTTGACACAAAATATTCAAGTTCCAATATGGGACGTGATTACACTTCAGAGGAACTATCTGCTGAGGTATTAAAAGCCTTGAAATCATTTGTGTCGGAGGATAACGTGAATGCCGCTGTAATAACTATTCCTGCCAAGTTCAAGGCCGATCAGATTGCAGCAACCAAACGTGCGGCAACATTGGCTGGTATTGAGCATTGTGAATTGTTGCAAGAGCCTATTGCTGCGGCTATGGCGTACGGTTTAAGCGTAGAAAACAAGAATGGTTATTGGCTCGTTTTTGATTTCGGCGGTGGAACATTTGATGCAGCGCTTTTGCGTGTGGAGGGTGGCGTTATGCAGGTGTTTGACACAGAAGGCGACAACTATCTTGGAGGAAAGAACCTTGATTACGCCATTGTGGATGAAATTATTATTCCATATCTGCAAGAAAACTACACAATAGACAATATTCTTGCCGACAATACGAAAAAGCAGATTCTTCGTGATGCTATGAAGTTCTATGCTGAGCAAGCAAAGAATCAGTTGTCGTTCAAGGATAAATGTGACATCACCTCGCAACTCGATGAGTTTGGCGTTGATGATGATGACAATGACATTGAACTTGACATGATTATCACTCAAGATCAACTGAAGGCGGTTATTCAACCAGTATTCCAAAAAGCAGTTGACATCTGCAAGGACTTGTTGCAACGTAATAATTTAAAAGGTTCACAATTAGATTCGTTAATTTTGGTCGGTGGACCCACCCACTCTCCCGTAGTGCGTCAGTTGCTGAAAGAGCAGATTACGCCCAACGTGGACACCAGCATTGACCCGATGACAGCAGTAGCAAAGGGCGCAGCCTTGTTCGCTTCCACTATCGACAGCGATGCAAAAGAGGGTGTGAAAGTCGGTACCATTCAATTGGACATCAAGTACAAATCGACAGCGGTGAAGAACGATGCGCCCGTTTCGTTGATGCTTGCGTCAAATCAGAAAGATGTTCCATCGAAATTATATGTGGAACTCGTGCGAGGCGACAAGGCATGGTCGAGTGGAAAAATTGAAATTGGAACTGGTGTGGTTGTTAAATGCGCTCTTAACGAAGGGAAAGCAAATGCTTTTTCTGTCAATATCTATGATGAAAAAGGAGCATTATATCCATGTTTTCCTAACGAAATAAACATAATACAGGGAGTTAATGTTGGCAATGCGGTATTACCATATCATATTGGTATTGAAGTGACTGATATGGAACAAGACAAACAAGTCTTTGTTCCATTAAAAGGGCTGGAAAAAAATCAACAAATTCCAGCTGTTGGTGTTCGCAATGGACTTAAAACGATGCGTCAGCTTCGCCCAGGCATAACCGAAGATAGATTGATAATTCCAATTTACCAAGGAGAAAACAATGCCGAAGGCACAAGTGCAATTTATAACGATCATGTGTTTGATGTGGAAATTTCAGGCGACGATGTTCCGCAACTTGTACCCAAAAACAGTGATATAGATATTACTATAAAGGTCGACCGTTCACAACTCATGATATTGGAAGCGACATTCCCAATCATTGGTGAAACCATAGAGAAAGAGATTGATGTTAAAGCTCGTCAAGGGGTAAATGAACGTGAATTAAGAAATCGTTTTCTTGAAGCAAGACAAAAACTAGATGTACTTTGCTCAACTGACGTTGTGACACAAACCGAAACCCAAGAGGCAGAAGCTTTGCTGGATAATATTGAAGCGCGTTTTGATGGAGAAAAAAGCTCTGAGGATGGTAAGATGCATCTGTTAGCAGATCTTCGACGTGCTTTTTTAAAAATGGAAGAAGTGGAGAAACGTCACGAATGGGACAGCCTTGAAGCTGAGCTTCGCCATGAGTTCGACAGGCTGGATCGAGCCAACAACGACCTGGGGAATAAGTACGACCGAGAAGTGAACGAACTGCACAGACAAACTGACGCTGTTATTCGAAGCCATGATGTAAAGACAGGTCGTAGTGTTTTGAAATTGATTAAACAGATTTATGTTCAAGTTACATTGGTTTTCTGGCTAATTGGTTGTATTGAACATTATGATAAAAACTTCGGGAATTTCTCATGGTATAATCAGAGTCAAGCCCGACAGCTTTTAAATCAAGGGAAAGCCTTAATTGCCAGTGGCAATATTGATGAACATCGACTTCATTCTATTTGTCGAGACTTATTGAATCTGTTACCCGAAGATGAACGTGATGACGAGCCCGGAGTGGGAATGTAAAAAAACGCACATATTGCATTTTTAAGATTAACAAATGAGTAATTACATTATGGAAGAAATACAATCGTTTGTTCAATTGAACAATTTCATTTCAAATCTGTCTGATGAACAAAAAGCAGACAGTGTAACAGCCGCTAAATGCGCAAATAAATTCTTGGAATTATTTCAAGTTCTATTGAATAGTAAAGTTAGACCTGAAAACGATGGACTTACTCAAAACCAACAAGATTTAGACAAGAGAAAAGAAGAGTCTATTAAGGCCAATGAGTGTTATAATAAGATAAAAGCATTGCCTTTGCCAAATAGTTTTAGAGAAGATTTTCTGAAGCTTCAGTCACAAGTTGATGAAATATGTAAGATTTCATCAGCTACTGCAGGTCTAAACACTAGAATGAAAGAGATTTTAAATGAGGCGAATTTAAAGAGCAAACAGAATCAAGGTTGCATGGTGGTGATTGCATTATTTGTTATTTCAACAGTGTTTTTGTTTTTAATTTGAAAATGCTATGAGTAAGCAAGTTGATGCAACGATAAGATGCCCAAATTGTGGCAAAGAATACCCTGTGAAGTTGTTTAGGACAATATGGGGTGAGCACGAAGTAAATCGCAATATGGTATTGAATGACCAAATAAATGTACCCCAATGCCCTCATTGTGGTTTCTCGTTCAAGGCTCCATACCCTTTCATGTATGTGGATGTCAAGGCTGGATTTGCCGTTTGGTGGGAGCCACAACATGATCCAGGGATAGATTCTGATGCCCGTGATTATGCAACGATGTTTGGTGCCAATAGCTATTATGCAACTGCACCAAGAATCGCTGATTGGGTTGAGTTTAAGAAGGTCATTCTTGAATACTATCAAGGGAAAAGAGTTGGTGGAAAAATTGAACGGCTTAATATGGATGCTCTTAAAAAAGAGGCAAATCCGCCAAAACAGGGTTGTTTAGGTGCGTTGATTGCCTTAGTAGTTTTTTCATCGGCTTTTATTGGGCTTCTTTTGCTTTGATATAAATTGATTTATCTTGTTTTACTATGCCAACACTCTCAAAACAACAGGCTATTGGGCCATATGCCGTTGCTTTTCCAATTAAGGATGGCAATTATGCCGAAACATATCGCGTTAAGGATGTTTCTGGAAAAAACTATTTTCTAAAGCTATTGAACTATTCGAAGCTTAATCATACACAATTTGATGAAAATGGTGAAGTTTTGGAACTTGTGATTTCCAAGCAGCTTAATCATTCTAATCTAACGCATTATCAAGATAGTGGGGAGTTGATGGTGAACGGCCAAAAGATGGTTTACATTGTATATGATTTTATTAGCGGTGAAACGTTGGCACAGAAGACGGGGCGAGAAAGAGGTTGTTCTGTATATGATGCCAAACAATATGTCGTAGGTGTGCTAAATGGCGTTAAGTATCTTCATAGTCTTTCTACCCCGATAATTCACAATGAACTTACAACTGAAAATGTAATGCTTGACATGAAGAGTAATACTCCAAAAATCATTGATTTTGGTTATGCTCGTTTCCTAACTCAAAGCAGAAGTTCATTTAAGAAAGATGGCTTGAATCCTTATTACATGGCGCCGGAGGCATTTAATGGCATTTTTACTGTTCAATCTGACCTATATTCTGTTGGCGCAATGCTGTATCATCTTTTGTTTGGCCTGCCGCCGTATTATGTAAGCATTCCACAATATCAAACGGATAGGATTTCAATTGTTGATGTCATTATGAATGAGAGGCAAAAAACTTTGCCCATGCTAATAAAAGACAAACCTGGATTGGATGAACAGTTGGAGAATACACTCCGAAAAGCCCTTGCTAATAACGTGGATGATCGTTTTAAAAGTGCTGATGATTTTATCAAGGCATTGAATAACGAAATGACTGTAGAGGCATTGCCTGAAAAAAGCAAGGCCATGCCAAAACGGAAAGATACAGAACGGCCTAAAACAGGTAGTGGTTTCGCTGATGTTGCTGGTATGGATGAATTGAAGGAACAGATGCGTTTGGAAGTCATCGATGCTTTAAACAATGTGGAAAAATATAAAGAGTATGGTATTACTATACCGAATGGCATGCTCCTTTATGGGCCTCCAGGCTGTGGCAAAACTTATTTTGCAAAAAAGTTTGCTGAAGAAGTTGGTTCTAATTTTTTGGTAAAAACCCCAGCTGACTTGAAAAGCCGTTATGTGAACGCAACGCAGGAAAACATCAAGGCCATGTTTGAAGAAGCTTA
Organism: uncultured Bacteroidota bacterium; assembly: GCA_902786595.1. Classification (GTDB taxonomy): domain Bacteria; phylum Bacteroidota; class Bacteroidia; order Bacteroidales; family WCHB1-69; genus F23-D06. The sequence continues at coordinate 15,898 of CADADB010000026.1, forward strand.
TGAAAATGCGCCTACCATAATTTTCATAGATGAAATAAATGAGCTTGTTCCAGATCGCAATGCTGATATTCATGAAATGGCGGAAAGTGCTGTCAACGAAATGCTTTCACAAATGGATAGAACGGGCGAAAAAGGCGTATTTGTTATTGGAGCAAGCAATCTCCCCCAAAAGATTGATACTGCAATTCTTCGAGCAGGTCGATTGGAAAAGCATTTTTATGTTGGACCACCTGATTTCACCGCAAGAAAACTATTGTTCGAAATGTATCTAAAAAATCGCAAAGCCTTGGATTTCGGGATTGATTACGAGAAGTTAGCAAGAATGACCGAAAACTATGTTTCTGCGGATATTCAATTGATTGTTGATGATGCTGCAAGACAAGCTTTGTATAGAAAAGAAAAGATTACGATGCAGATTCTCGAAGAAACCATCAAGAATAAAAAGCCTTCTTTAAGTCTTGAACAAATTAATCAATACAATACACTAAGGGATAATTTTGAAGGCATCGCTGAAAAAAAGCCAGAAAGAAAACCGATAGGATTTAAATAATTAAACTATGAATACTGGAGAATTATACCTAAAAACGGCCTTCGCTTGCATGGCGTGCGACGGCGAGATTGCGAATGAGGAACTCGAACTAGTAAAACACTTTGCTACCAGTTCAACCTTATTTGAAGGACTTGAAATCGAAAAACAGCTCAATGAATATGTTGCCGAAATAAATGACCAAGGACTTGGTTTTTTGGCTGGATACATTAATAACATCGTCAATGCGCAGCTTACCGAACAACAAGAATTGGATCTTGCAAAAATTGCCATCAAAATGATTGAGGCAGACAAAAAGATTGAGTATTCGGAAATCAGCTTCTTCAAGCGTATCAGGAGCAAGCTCAAAGTATCTGACGAGAAACTTTTGGACATATTCAAAGATGAAACTTTGTTTGAGAAGTTCCCAGAGGTGGAGCCTGAAGATTTCTTGTTGCCTGACATCAAAGTCAATGATGATGTGGAATGGGATGTTTTATTCCAGAACATTAAGTTGAAATAAAAACAATGTCTGAACTTCCTATTTGAGGAATTTTGAGTTACCAAGTAATAAGAAGGAAAGTGTAAAAATCCTATTCGCTGGAAGGCAAATAGGATTAGTGTTAAATGTTTATGGTATAGCTATTTGATCATAACGGCCAAAGGCTTGTTTTGCCGAAGGGAGGCAAAAAAGCGTTGGTGAAGTGCGGAACTATTTCAGCCACCATCTCGGGATAAGCAGTGGTCACGGGAAGGTTTTGCTGCTTGACGGATTTCCAGTACATGCGGCTGAACTGGTATACCTTGTCAAGCATTTCAGATGCCTCGGCTTCTAAAGGTACTTCTCTTCCCTGGTCTTTTGTGATTTTGGTCAACCGCACCCTTATCGGAAACAAAATGCCATTGGTTGGCGGAGTGGTGTAGAATTCGTTGTTGTAGAGCAGATAATCGCCAGAATTAAGTTTGACGATGGTTCCGCTATGGGGCATTAAGCAAGGTGAGGTCTCATCAAAGGAAAAGAAATCGCTGGTTTCCGTCTTGTTGATGGTGACGATGTAGACGGGAATGTTGAAATTGAGATTGGAGAGCATTTGCATGATCTGCCTTGACTCACGTTTGCCCATAGTCTTGTAGTAGTGAATGATGAGTCGTTCAGGGTGACGCTCTTCGTTGTTCTTCATGAAGTAACCGATGGCCTTGCAGATGTCGGCCACCAGTTTCTCGTTGTCGTTGTGACGATAGCAATCAAACTCCTGAAAAACACCTTCGCCATTGAAACAGAACGCACTGCCAATATAGCGTTCGTTACGAAGAGAAGAACGGAAAGCACCCACGCCAATGACCAAATCACTATTAGGGTTGAGAGACTTCAGCTTCCACGGGATACCGCCCACTTTTGCGGACAAAGCAACGGCGATGTTGGGTAGATGGAAGTTGAAGTTTGATTTATGTGGGTTCTCGAAATAAATGGCCTGGCAAATCATTTCGCGTTGAAGAAGCAACTCTTTCACTTTATAATAGAGCTCGTGGTATGGGTTGTTGATTCCGTCTTTAGGTATTGGACTGATGAAAAAAGCGGCATGACATTCGCCTGGTTTTCGATCCTGCTTGTCAAGACCTGCCTTGATTTCATCATAGGCTTTGGGCAAACTGGTGAAAGCAATACTAAATCCCTTTTTGGTTGAGAATTGCTCGTTAATCAAGCTGGACAAAGTGTTCTTTGCATCCTCATCATCGTATTGCTTTTTCAAGTTGTCAGAATAATCGTCATGAATGAAGATGTTGTATAAGCGGTTAGCAACATTTTGATGTTCTTTGGAATAGATGAAAAAGAGGTTGATTTTGGGATGTTGCGAAGCCTTGAAAACACCTTTTTTCTTCAGTCCATTATAAGGGTTGGTGTCCTCAGCGTTGTTGCCAAAAACCAACACTTCTGAGCCTTTGGAGACCCTCATCAGATTGGATGAAGGTATGGGGGAAAACGGCTGGTTGGATGCCAACTGGAGTTGTTCAATAGGGTATCTGAAGAGGTATTCGTTGCAGAAATACTCGATGTGTTCCTTGGTGCTTTTATATTTGTTGGTGTTTCGGAATCGGATTTCATTAAGTCCGAGTTCGACCGAGAGTTCTTTGTTGATGACTGGATAAGCCGAGGAAAGAAGGTGCTTATGTCTATTGGTGAGACATCGGTTCCTTACCACCTCCTTATCAACAAGAACGCCGAAGCTTTCGGCTTGGAGGTCGAGTTGTGAGAGTGGTTTGTTGGAAACGATGGAGATGCCATTATATGCCACCATAAGTGACCATGGTTGCTCCATGATGTCGAAATAGGGCACAAGGGAAAAACGTCTATATTGTGTCGCTTTGTCGGGATAAGGCTGTTTTTCGGGGTCTTTTACCCACACTTCGAGTTGACCTGCTTTGTTGAAGCGAACGGCATCGGCATAGGTTCGGAAGTGGTTGTAGAGCCATTGGTAGATGACTCGTTTGGTCAATGGGTTATTGCCTTCGAGGTTAAGCGTTCCCTTGAAGGAGTAGCCTTCCCCTATTTCCTCCAAATCGAACAAGGAGAAAAAGTGAGGACGGTCAGGCTTGACCTTTTCTTTGGTGTTTTGGATTTGGGAGCTTTCTTCGGGTTTTACCTGAATGAAATGCTTGCTTTGTTGTGGTTGGGTGTAGAAAGAAGCTTCTACCGATTTTCTCACGATGGAGATAGGAAAGATGTTAATAAGCATCTTGGATTAATTGATGGTTAGAAAATGTGGTTAATTCGATAAAAACCATAAGAATATGGCGGTTTCATCGGAGGGCAAAGGTACATATTTTGTATGGTTTGATTATGGTTTATTTGTTGTTTGTTGACAAAAACTTTTCAACAGAATTCGTTTTTGTTCAAAATATAATAACTTGTTGTTGTACAGCGGTTTATTCTCGCATATCTGTTGATAACTAAAAAAAAGCCCCATGATGACATGAGGCTTTTCGAACAATAGAAGCAGAGAAGGTTAGCGTTTGCTATATCGATTCTGTGCTTCGTGAATGATGAGACCATCTTTCTTGAAGCGAGCGATGGCCTTTTCAGCGGTCTTTATAGGCATGCCTATACGCTGCGCGACGGAGATGTAGATGCTTCTGTCGAACTGTGCAGGCAAGGCGTTGAAGAAACGCTGACGCAGCAGTGTGGACTGACTTGTTGGATTGAGCGCTGTGTCCTTGGGGAAGTCTTGGAACACACGAGAAGTGTGTTGAATAAGGACACGAGTGATAGCGACAGCAGTGTCGAAATCTTCATCTTCGCATAAGAAAGGATTGGAAACGGTTCCCAGCTCCATAATGCGCAGCACGGAGAGAATCATCGCAATGCGATAGGTGATGAGACCGAGTCGACGCACGGAGGCGAGGAAATCGTAGCCCAAGAATTGGACATAGCTGTTTTGGATTTCTTGGAACAAGTCGTGGAATTGCTTGCGCTGATCAGGGGTGATGCCGAACATCATCGGTTCAAGACCAGCCAAAGCTTGATAGAGTATGAAATAATCTTCGCCCAGCTTACGGAAATAGTCATCTATGGGCTTTTCGTCCACATGGGCGAAGACATCGTGCCAACTCAAATCGACATTGAGACAATAGAAGATGAAACGGCTGAAGAGGCCGTTTTCAGCGTCTGGAATGAGGCTCTGTATCTGGCGCGGTGTGCCGGACAGGAGGGCAGACAACCGAGGCTTTTTGATTTCGGCATATTCATCGTCCTTGACACGACTGTAGGTGATGGTTTCGTGATGGAAGGCCTTACGGAAGCCATCGGAGTAGTTGCCATAGTCGGACTTAAATGCGTTGACCAAGGTGTCGCCTTCAGTTTCGAACATAATGCCCACCTCACCGTTGTCCTTCAAGGTCTTGTAGAACTTGGTGGAGCTGGTGTTGGCGGGGATGAACAAGACGCGACGCGGCGGTTTCTGCGGAGGTTGTTCATGGCTGTGATTGATGGCATGCTCAGCCAGTTGGCTTTCATAGATCTCCATCTCTGCCTCATAGAGCTTGGCCAATTGCTCATGAATGGGCTGCACAATTTGACGACATAGCGAGAGTCTACCCTTGCCAGCTGATGCCTGTGCGGTAACAAAGAGGAAGAGGTTAGGAAAAACCTCGCGCTCATCGTAGATGCCATAGACATTGGGCATACAAGCGGAAATGACTGTAAGCACACCCAGAATGAGCATATCGGCATCCTGTGGGGAGTTGGCTTTAGCCACGACGGCTTTAAGGAAATCAGGCAACTGTCCACTGACCTTGTCGGAGAAGGTGGGCATGGCTATCTGCTCGAGGCTGTCGTCCATATTCTCCGTTTCCGCTGTTTCCCCAGAATCCGCTGCGGAGGAAACGGGGGATTTAGAGGAAACGGGGAAAACTGTCATCGCTGGAGCAGACACCCCCTTTGGGAAGGGGAGTCTGCGGACAGTGATGCCATGTTGCTGTGCAATAAAGAAGAGTGTACGCGAAGTGATACCATCACGACCAGCGCGAAGGCAAGCGGTGTATTGCTTGTCGGTATCGGCTGAGGTGTACTTCGGATGGAAGCGACTAATACGATGGTAAAAGTCGCGGCCGTCCTCACCCAAGGCATCGACGAGGGCGAAGCCGATGTCGCGCCAGTTGTCGTAGCCTGTGGTGATGTCGATACCAGAAGCCTCAATTTGCTCAACAAGAGCCTGGATGTCGGCAGCCACATCATTAGTTGGGATGAATGTGGATGACGAAGCCTGCCGAGGTGCTGAAGAAGCAGCTTCCTCCTTGTGGAGGAAGTCTGCTGGATTAAATGCTTTCTTGGCCATGGCTGCTCAGGTATTGAGGGTTAATATAAGCATGAGAGTCGTATGGCAAGAAGCAGGCACGACATACATCGCGACCAGACTTGTCGATTTGGATGCCGTAGTTTTGCAGGATGTAGGCGGCTACCGCATCGAAGTAGTCGCCGTGTGAAAACTCGGAGAGGTCAACGGAGACGATCCATTTGATGCCATCGCCAGAGGGACTGCGAAACATAAGCTGGGTGTCGAAGTACTCGTCAAAGAGCAAGTTTTGGCGCAAGCTCTCGGGGTCGGGGATGTGGTCGAAATCGATACACATCAACCCCGAATGCTTGATGAGACCATCTGTGTTGCGTTTGGCAAAGGTACCAGAGAAGCAGCAGAAGTCGAAGCTGCTCGACTTGAAGCGCTTCGCCTGCTCCTTATCAGAGATGGCACGGAGGTCATCTGTGCGCTTTTTTGCTTTGCTGCCGATGATGTAGAGGTAAGCATCCAACAAGGTGTAGTCCTTCAATGGATGCGTATTGCTGACGGGAGCACAGAAGAATGAGAAAACAGGGGTTCCCGTGTTTTCGTTATCCGTGCTTTCGCTCTTACGAACGAGGTGCAGATCTTCTGCCAGTTTGGCCAGAAGGTCTTCACCCGTCAGATGGTAGTGTTGCTCGGCGAAAGTGAAAGCATCGCCGTCGGGGATGGTGTCGGTGGTGTCGTGATGACGCGCCAGCTCATCGGAGGTCGAGTCATCGGGATTGGATTTCTCAATCCAGATGTGCAAGGTGTGTTCGCCCCCGGCGAAGGGATTGCGGCATAAGCCGCAGTCCCTGCCGGATAGTTGCATGACGGTTTCGTTGGGATAGTACTCACGCAGGATGTGAGCGTAGATGTCCAACCCGTAGTTCGTCACGGTAAGAATTTCAGCCTTATTTTCCATGGTGCCAGCGTATTTTAGCCATCTTGTAGTTGTCGTTGAGGATTCTCTCGATGTCGCTACGACGGTAGTAGATTTTGTTGTTAATGCGCGAATACGGCAGGGTGCCGTTGGAGCGCAGCGTCTGAAGGGTGCGCTGGCTGATGTGAAGTGCGAGCATCACATCTTGATTGTCAATCCAGTCGTTCAAGCTGATGTCGCTGCCTTCATCCTGGCCGACAGCCTCCAAAAGGGCTTGGACGCAGGGGCATTGACGGAGAGCTTGCCCAACGGGGTTGTTAGGGTCGGAGGCCATTTCGGCAATGATCTGGCCGATGGATTTCGGTTCACTCATTTGAGGCCTCCTTTCTTGTTTTGGAAATCGCGAAGGGCTTGAGCACGAACTTGCACCAGCGTTTGGCGTTGGTCTTCGAGCAGCCATGCGTCGATTTCGGATTTAAGGAACTGAAGTTTCTTCCCCTTCTTATGGAAGGGGATGGTGTGGTGGCCTATCCAGCCGTAGACCGTCTGCTTTGCAGGGCGGTCGGGTAGGTAGTCACACAATTCCTGAAGGTTGAACCAGCGGTCGGCTGGTTCGACGGCTGTTGCCGTCTGGGTACCGAGCAAGGTTTCTATCTTCTCCACCTTGTCGATGAGATATGCCAACGCTTGCGGCATATCGTTGAAAGAAATTTCTTTGTTCATTTTATAAGAAATTTCGGCGGTTCGGCTTAGTGGTGTGCCAATAACCAAAAAACCGCTACTCCAATGGGAATAGCGGTGCAAAAAGAGTGGGGGTATTTAGGGCTGAATTCTCCCAAAAAAGAGAAAACTTTCCCCCGAAAATCGGGGGATTACTGATTTACAGCTATTTATGAATTAGACTATTGTAATCTTTTTTGACAGGTTCAACATAGAAATCAGAATTGTATATTGATTTGTCTTCGTGTAATTGGGGATCAAGAACATTAAAGTAACCTTTAACCGATCGTTCGTCACTGCCAATTGCTTTAGCCACATGTCGAAACATTTGGGTTTTGTTCATGCCGTATTCTTTTTTCATTAAGTCAAAGTACCCAATATGTATGAGCATTACAACAGCATAAGCAGCTGGTTTTTCAACAATTAGATGAATGAGTGTTGATTGTTGGGCTTTGTCAAGGCATTTTACTTTCTCCAGGTTTGCGAAACGGTATTTTTCAACTTCAAATACAAAAGTCTTGTATTTTTCTTCGAGTACATTCACAGCAAATTCCTCAGAAGAAGGTAGAGGGTGTTCTTCAGTGTTCCGAGTAGGTGTTTCATTTGAAACAGGCTGGTATGTATTACCAAGGTTATGTTTTGTTGTTTCCAGCTGGTCTGCTATCCAGGTGTACAGACGACGTGGAATGCTATTTAGCGAAATGGAATCTTCAGAAAACGAATCAAGCTGATCAATTTCGTCTTCCAGAAGGGACTGGACTTTGCGAGGGTTGTCGAGAGCTAACATCTCACGCTCTAATGCTTTTCTTTTTTCACGGTATTTGGATTTGCACCAGTTGTCCTCGGACAACTGCCGGATGTCGTTGTTGTCGCCAAGGTAGATGGCGTTCTCGACAGCTTTGAAGACTTCCAAAAAGGATTGATCATCAGTGTTGGCGGGATAGATACGGACGAAATCAGGATGATAGAAAGATAAAGCATTGATTTCGTTTGACGCTATATACTGTTGAGTTTTTTGTATCAAAATAGCAGCCTGAAGGCGAAGCTTCAATAACGCAGGAGGGTATTGTTTGATGCATTTGTAAACCACATCATCAAAGTCTTGCTCGATATTCCTCTTCAATATAGGCTGGAAGAGAATCTCTATTTCGATATATGTTTTGACGAGGTATTGTTGCAGTAATGGAAAGATATTGAAATCACGAGTCCTTTGTTCAAGTTCTGAAGAGCTGATTTCACGAAATCTGCCAACAGAAAAAACCGTACACTCAACTTGCTTGCCTGTTACTTCTGCGGAATAGTACTGCAATAAGGAAAGAATGTCTTCTACTTCGCTTTTGGTTGCAATATCGGATTGTGTTATTTCTGCAAAATTGAGTAGGTAGAGTTTTATTCTTTCCATCTCGGCATGGATGATGTTCAGATAAAACTTGGCGAAAGGATGCTGGGGAGAGTAATTGAAAAGACGATAATCTACATGGAAATAGTTCTCAGAAATGGATGTATATATGAAAGGAGCAACCTTAGATAAATTTACAGGCCTATATCTTTCATATTCAAAAGGAACATATCCAGAAAGGCCTCTGATACAAAGGCGTTCCAATTCAGATAGCGTCGAAGGCAACTTAGAAAACATGTTCGCCAAATTTTGAAAATCCAGCTCTTCTTCAGGTCTTTCTAATGGATGCAACACTGGAGAACTATATTCATCCACACCATCAAAGAAAACTGGGAATACATTCATTTTTTCAGATATGTTCCAAAGTTCAGATGCTTGATAAGGAACATCTACCATATTGCCATTAATCTCCTGCCTTAATAGGCATATTTTCGGCTTTAAGGAACCAAACACGATGCTTTGGATAATAGGTAGTTTCATTTGTTCTCCTCCTCAATGTTTAATTTGTCGATGGTGATTACATTTGCGGCCTTCTCCTTCTTCTCGTCGACGACCTTGGCATAGACCTGCGTGGTGCGGACATTGGTGTGGCCGAGCATCTTGCTGACGGTGTAGATGTCGGTGCCGCCAGCGAGTTGCAAGGTGGCATAGGTGTGACGGAAGCAATGGAAGGTGATGTGGCGGGTGATGCCTGCTGCCTCAATCCATCGCTTCAGCGGCTTGGAAATCCATGATGGGTCGGGCAGATCAGGAAAGACAAGCTGCTTGGGCTTGCCTGGCTTGCCACAGAGCTGAAGGGCTTGCTCGGAGATGGGCATGTACTCAACGCCCTTGGTCTTCTGCTGGGTGAAATCGAGGTGAAAGCTATTGCCTTCTTTCTTGATTTCGCCCCATGTGAGTTTCTGGATGTCGCAATGGCGAAGGCCTGTAAGGGCTGAGAACAGGGCGGCGCGTTTCATCTCGGGCTGGTCGCAAGGTGTATTGGCCAAGGTGTTCAACTCTTCGAGTGTGAGATGCTCACGGCGACGCTCTTCGCCTGAGATGCCCTTGGTGGCGGCTGCGATGTCGGTCATCAGATAGCCATCAACAAAGGCCATCTTCAATGCTGCCTTGAAGATGCTGAAATAGGTGGATGCGGTATTGGTGGAGATGGTGCCAGTCTTATTGCCACCCTGCGGAGCGGTAATAAGGTATTGGCGGAAGCTCTCGATGTTCTTCGGGGTCATTTCAGCGAATGGCCAGGGATTGCCTTCCTTGAACAGCCCCAACAGCACCCCGACACGGTTCCAGTTGGTGATGATAGATTCGGAACTCTTGGCGTGTGCCTTGGCATTGACTTTCTTAAAGTATTCGATGAAGTCGCATTTCATCTTCTGGTTGAGCTCGTTTTGCTCGGCCTCAACATCGGTGAAGAGGTCGGCATTGTCGTATTCGCGCTGACGCTGTTTGCGGATTTCGTCGGCATAGACACAGGAGATCATATCGGCTTCGCTCTTACACTGGATAACGCCGTTGGCATCGCGCTTTGGCTTGTATGTCTTGCTGGTCTCAGTGGTGCGAGCCGTGCGCGACTTGTCCCAGATGGGCGTGGTAATGGTGCGATTCAGGGCTTCGATGATGCGCTTGGTCTTGCCTCCTTCAAAGACGGGATAGGATTCAAGAATGAGATACCATTCGTTGTGATACTCCGACTTGCGGAGCTTGACGGTGCATTTGGTCTTGGCGAGTTTCTTTTTCATGCGTTCACGGATTTGAAGAGTTTGTCGATTTCAACCTTGGGGACATAGACATAGTTGCCACGCTGACAAGTGGGAATGCTCATCTTGCGGATAGCTTTGTAAACGGTGGATTCACATACACCGTAGAGGTCTGTTATCTGGCCGACGGTGTAGCAGTCGGATTCATCAAATTTGTAATTGACCTGCTTGGGCTGCTCGGCCTGAACAGGACTGGCACCAACGAGGGGGAACATGGATTCAAGATGCGCCCTGCTGATGCGGGTGAGTCGCTCCCCGATGTTGATGGCAGGGATGGTGCCTTTCCTGATGAGGCGATAGAGGGAGTCGCGAGAAACACCGAAAAGGGCAACGGCCTCGGGGACGGAGATGTAAGGTCGGCTTTTCGGAATCTTGGCGGCTTGTTCTTTGCGCTGCTGTTCCTTCTTCTCTTCGCGCTTCTTGATGCGGTAGGCTGCACATGTGCAGTTTTTGGAACAATACCAAGAAGAGACGGTCTTGGCGAAGAAGGGCTTGCCACAGACTTTGCATTTGCGTTCGATTTTGTACTTACTTGCTGGCATAATATCGCTGGGTTTTATTGTTGATTAGTCGTGATAAGTATGAATAAGTTGCACTTTATCGCTCATTAAGTCGCGTTGCAAATATGTTGCAAATATACAATAAAAATCCGATATACAAGCATAAATATCGAAAAAAATTGCAAATAAAAAAAGGTGTAACTTATTGGGTTACACCTTTTTACTTTTGGATGATTATTTTTGGTGGTTATCTTTATTTTACCTCCTCGAAGTCCGCGTCCGTGACAGTATCATCACCGCCGCCGTTCTGCGGGCCTTGGTTCGGGTTGCCGCCTTGGAAGCCGCCGCCCATGTTGTTC
>CADADB010000027.1 GCA_902786595.1 uncultured Bacteroidota bacterium
AGACGATCATCAGAAGAACTTTCGGCACCAAATATGCAATGAAACTCGCAAAACCGGTACCAAAGAATAATATTGTAATAAGGTAAATTCCAATTTAGCAAACAACAAACAACTACCAATATGAAAAAAGTTATCATAATCTCAACCAGTCTCCGCCCGGGCTCGAACAGCCACGCGATGGCGGAGCAATTTGCCAAGGGCGCGGAAGCCGCCGGGCATCAAGTGGAGTTTGTCTCGCTGAGAGGCAAGGAAATCAAATTCTGTGTCGGCTGCCTGTCGTGCCAGAAGACGGGTGCCTGCGTCATCAAGGACGATGTGCCGGCTATCATGGAGAGCGTCTTGAACGCCGATGTGGTCTGCTGGGCCACGCCGATTTACTACTACGAGATGAGCGGCCAAATGAAGACCCTCATTGACCGCATGAACGCGATGTACCCCAAGGACTACAAGTTCCGCGAGGTCTATCTGCTGACCACCGCGGCCGAGAACGAGGAGTTCGTGCCGAAACGTGCCGAGGGTGGCCTCACCGGCTGGATCGACTGCTACGGCAAGTCCGCACTCAAAGGTCACATCTTCTGCGGCGGCGTGGGCGGCCCGAACGAGATTGCCGGCAATGCCAAGCTGCAGGAGGCGTTTGAGATGGGGAAGAACATTTAAACGACAACTGGTCAAAACGAACTTCTTACAGCTATGTCGGAACTTTTGGGATTTGACGCCATCATCCTGCAGAACGAAAACATGGATGCCGCCTACGTGGAGGTGCCGTTCGACATCGAAGCGATGTTTGGCAAAGGTCGTCTGTCCGTCCACGCCACGTTCGACGGCGTGCCATACGACGGCCAGATTGTGAAAATGGGGACACCCTGCCATATCATCGGAATAAGGAAAGACATCCGCAAACAGATTGGCAAGAGTTTTGGCGACACAGTACACGTGACGTTTTGCGAACGGGAATAGAATGTGTACTTTTGCCGATTCAAAATCTATAGCAGCAAGAAATTGAACAGAATGAAAGAGATGGAACCCAATAACGACTTTACCCACATCATCGTCCGCGATGCCACCGAGAACAACCTCAAGCACGTCAACGTCAGGATCCCCAAGGGGAAAATCACCGTGGTGACGGGCGTGTCGGGGTCGGGCAAGTCGTCGCTGGTGCTGGACACCATCGCGGCCAAGTCGCGGCGCGAGCTCAACGACACCTTCCCCTCCTTCACGCAGCAGTACCTGCCCAAGTACGGACGGCCGCACGTGGGCGACATCCAGAACCTGCCCATCGCCATCGTCATCGAACAGCGCAAGCCGGCCTCCAACTCGCGTTCCACCGTCGGCACCTACACCGACATCTACGCCCTGCTGCGTCTGCTCTTCTCGCGCATCGGAAAACCCTTCGTGGGCTACTCCGACGCCTTCTCGTTCAACCACCCCTCGGGCAGCTGTCCGCGCTGCGGCGGACTGGGCGAGATCCGCGAGCTGGACATCCACAAGCTGGTGGATTTCGACAAGTCGCTCAACGACGAGGACACCATCCATTACATCGCCTTCGGCAAGGGCGGCTGGCGCTGGATACGCTACGCCCACAGCGGCCTCTTCGACCTCGACAAGAAGATCAAGGACTACACGCCCGAGGAGCTCGACCTCTTCCTCAACTCGCCGCAGATCAAGCTGAAGAACCCGCCTTCCAACTGGCCCAAAACCGCTAAGTACGAAGGCCTTATCCCACGGATGTACCGCAGCATCATCAACTCGGAGGAGGGACTGCTCCACGCCTCCGTGCTCAACCCGATGCTGACGATGGGCACCTGTCCCGACTGCGGCGGCACGCGCCTCAACGAGAAGATACGCTCCTGCAAAATTTACCTCACCCCCAACCCCTCTCCTAAAGGCGAGGGGAGCGGACTCAATATCGCCGAGGTGACCGCGATGAGCATCAGCGACTGCCGCCGATGGATGGAAACCATCAACAATCCGCTGGCGGAGGACATCAAGCGGGCTACCATCGAGCGGCTGGCGGCGTTGGAGGAGATCGGACTCGGCTACCTCACCCTCGACCGCGCCATCGGCACCCTCTCCGGCGGCGAGGCGCAGCGTTGCAAGATCGCCAAATACATCAACTCACCACTATCCGACGTGATGTACATCCTCGACGAGCCCAGTGTGGGTCTTCATAACCACGATATCCTGCTGATGCAGAAGTCGGTGCAGAAGCTCAAAAATCACGGCAACACGGTCATCCTCGTGGAGCACCACAAGGAAATCATCAAAATCGCCGACCATATCATCGATATGGGTCCCGGCGCGGGCATGAAGGGCGGCGAAATCGTCTTTGAAGGCACATACGAGGAACTGCTGCACAGTCAGACGCTTACGGGTGCGATGCTCAGCGCGACGAGTGCCATCAAGGAGCAGGTGCGCACGCCCAAGGATTTCTTCCTGTTGGAGAACGCCAACCTGCACAACCTGAAGAATGTTTCCGTCAAGCTGCCGTTGGGCGTGATGTGCGGCATCGCGGGCGTGGCGGGCTCGGGTAAGAGTTCGTTGATGGAATGTTTCCGGAACGCCTATCCGCATCCCGAACACATCGTCTATATCAGCCAGAAGAGCATCGGCATCAGCTTGCGCAGCACCCCGGCCACCTATCTGGACGTCGCCGACGACATCCGCAAGCTCTTCGCCAAGACCAACAAGACCAAGGCCGACCTCTTCTCCTTCAACGGCAAGGGCGGCTGTCCCGTCTGTCAGGGCAAGGGCGTCATCGTCAACGACATGGCCTTCATGGATGCCATCGAGACCACCTGCGAAGCCTGCGGTGGATTGCGCTATTCGCCGGAAGTGCTCTCCTTCAAGGTGAACGGCCTCAACATCGCCGAGGTGATGGACCTCACCGCCAACAAAGCCGCCGAGCTGTTTGCCGGAAGTGTGATTGCCGAGAAACTGGAACCGTTGCGCAAGGTTGGCTTGGGTTACCTCCATCTGAACCAGTCGCTCTCCACCCTCTCCGGCGGCGAGCTGCAGCGCATCAAGCTGGCCTCCTACCTGCGCGATGCGGGCAAGATCTTCATCATGGACGAGCCCTCCGACGGTCTCCATGCGGGCGACATCCGCCGCATCCTCAACCTCTTTGACACGATGGTGGAGGCGGGCAACACCATTTTCCTCATCGAGCACAACATCGAGATGCTGAAATCCTGCGACTGGCTCATCGAGCTCGGTCCCGGCGGCGGCGCGATGGGCGGCGACATCATCTTCGAGGGAACACCCAAGGCGATGGCGGAGGATGAAGGGTCTGTCACGGGACCGTACTTGAGGTAGCTTTGTCGCAGCAGGTCTGTGAACGCCTAATTCTAAGCCTACGAAAAGTGATTTATAATCGCATAGCGAATGATTTTTAACAAATAAAGAAAATTTTAAAACAAATCCAATATGAAACACATTACTAAAATTCTCACGGCTTGCTGTCTGATGGTGGTGGCTGTGGCGCTGGCAATCGGTGTCAGCGGTTGCCGTAACAGCCAACCCGAGTATTGCACCGTGAAAGGTACCATCAAGGGACTGAAAGAGGGAACAAAAATCAGACTGGAAGACGAGTTTGACCATTTCAAGGTTATTGAGACGACCCGTGTCAAAGATGGACACTTTGAGTTCCATCCCCGTATTTCAACACCAACCCACGTGTATCTGTATTCACAAGACGACACGCAGTTGAAGGATTTCTTTCTCGAGCCGGGAACGATTGTCGTCGATGTGGACGCCTCTGACGAAGAAGATTATGAGGTCAACAACGCGACTGGCACTGCCGCCAACAATACCTTCAAGAAGATTGACGAATTAGAAAACAGTGGCGATCAAGAGGCGGTCGAGGCGCTCAAGCGAGAAGTGATTAACGCAGAACAAGCTGGTCCGTTGGCATTGTATTATGCGGCACATTGGTATTCATCGGCAGAGGCGCTTGGCATTCTCGACCGCCTGATGCCCGAGTTGGCTGAGAAACAATACGTTGCTGAATTACGTGAGGAACTGACACGCCGTCTGAAAACCGAGCCGGCCCCAGAAGGCAGTAAGCCCAACTATTTCATTGACATGACCTATCCTGATGCTACTGGGAAACCTGTCAGCCTGAAGTCGGTGGTGGACAATCCGGCCAACCGCTACGTCCTGCTGGATTTCTGGGCAACCTGGTGCAGCGGATGTGTGGAGAAGGTCCCACAGCTTAAGGAACTCTACGCCAAGTATCATGAGAAGGGATTGGAGATCTATTCCGTAGCCGAAAACCCCGATGTGGACTATTGGAAGACCTTCATCAAAGAAAAAGGGATGACGTGGGTGAATGTATGTGACGATCAGCCCGGACGAGACAGCAAGGCATGGAAAGATTATACCCTTCCTGGCATTCCGACCGTCCTGCTGATCGATGGCGAGACCGGCGCTATCATTGCCCGCGATGTGGATATGGACAAGATACTCGGTGAATTGCTTCAATAAAAAGAGTATCTTTGCAGATGAAAATCTTTATTTGTAAATAGAAATCAATCAAGATGAAAAACATCCCCTTTATCGTCGTCGCCGCTCTGGTGCTCGCCTCCTGCGGACAAAGCGGCAAAAACAACCAACCCCAGCCTTCCGAAGAAGGCGCAACCGTCTATTTAACCCGCGACATCAGTCCCGAGGCGTTGGTGAAGATCTACAAAGCGTTGGGCGTGGAGGCCAAGGGCCGCGTGGCCGTGAAGATCTCCACCGGCGAGGGCAGCAACCCCAACTACCTGAAGCCCGAACTCATCAAAGACCTCGTGATGCTGGTCGATGGCACCATCGTGGAGTGCAACACCGCCTACGGCAACGCCCCTGAAGATGCCAAAGACGAGCGCAACACCTCGGCCAACCACTGGAAGATTATCGAGCAACACGGCTTCAAACCGCTGTTCAAGGTTGACATTATGGACGAGGAGGGTGAGATGCACATTCCCGTGAAAGACGATTCGCACATCAAGTACGACATCGTGGGCAACCACATGGCCAACTACGACTTCATGATTGCGCTCAACCATTTCAAGGGTCACCCGATGGGCGGCTACGGCGGCGCACTCAAGAACCTCAGCATCGGCTGCGCCAGCCAAAACGGCAAGGCATACATCCACTCCGCCGGCAAGATGGAGGTCCTCGACATGGAGAAACTCTGGACCCCCGAGTACATCGGCGACCAAGACGGCTTCCTCGAGAGCATGGCCGAGGCCGCGCAAGCCGTGACCGACTACTTCCAGAAGAAGGAGGGCATCATCTACATCAGCGTGATGAACAACATGAGCATCGACTGTGACTGTGTGGATCATCCCGAGCCCGTGAAGTTGGAGGACTACGGCATCCTCGCCAGCACCGACCCCGTGGCCCTCGACCAGGCCTGCGTTGATATCATCAACCAGCAGAAGGTGACCGCCACCAACGACCCCACCGACCTGCTCTCGCGCATCGACCAGCAGCACGGCACCCACACCATCGACTGGGCGGAGAAGATCGGTCTGGGAACGAAGAAGTACAAGTTGGTAGAGATTGACAAAGAGTAACCGTGGCAGCGAAAGCAAACATCGAGAAGATGTTAGAGTAAGCTAAGGCACTCAGAAAAAGCAAGTTGAAGAAGACTTTTGACGGAGAACTGATGCAATACAGTTCATAAGTTGTTATGTGTTGACAGGAATATTGTTGAGCTTTTCAATGGCTATATTTGTTGGCGTCGCCATCAAATTGTATTAATGAAAACCGTAAACTGCAATAATA
This sequence comes from uncultured Bacteroidota bacterium, assembly GCA_902786595.1. Taxonomy (GTDB): domain Bacteria; phylum Bacteroidota; class Bacteroidia; order Bacteroidales; family WCHB1-69; genus F23-D06. The sequence continues at coordinate 5,770 of CADADB010000027.1, forward strand.
ATTCAATAGACATTGAGAAGAACATAAATCCAACTGAATATGAACACTACTGAAACCAATATGACCTTGCAAGAAGCCATCGTCGCCCGCCACAGCGTGCGGCAATACATTGAAAAGCCCATTGAGGCGGAGAAAATCCAACAATTGCAAACCCTCATCGACGATTGCAACCGCGAGGGCGGGCTGCATATACAGTTAGTGACAGAGGAACCCAACGCCTTTGCCGGCGGGACGGCCAAGTACGGCAAGTTCCGCGGCGTGCGCAACTACATCGCTATGATCTGCAAGAAGGGCGACGATGTGAAACTCGGCTACTACGGCGAGAAGGTGATCCTGTTGGCGCAAACGCTCGGACTGAACACCTGCTGGGTGGGGCTCTCTTTCCGCAAACAGCCCGACCAATACAAGGTGGACGACGGCGAGACGCTCGTCTGCGTGGTGTCACTCGGTTACGGTGCCAACCAAGGGGTGCAGCACCCGCAGAAACGGACTCTCGCCGACGTGACTGACGACCAGCGCACCGCCGACCACGGAAAGCCCTTCCCCGAGTGGTTCGTGCGTGGCGCGGAAGCCGCATTGTTGGCACCCACGGCCGTGAACCAACAGAAGTTCGTGTTTGTCCTGCACGATGGCAACCGTGTGGAGGCCAAGGCGAAGTTCTCCCTCATCGGCTATGCCAAACTCGACCTCGGCATCGCCAAATGCCACTTCGAGATCGGCGCGGGGAAAGGGAGTTTTGAGTGGTTATAGCATTTGGTCGCATTTCTTCGAGATGCGACCTGCAGTGCGTGCGTGACACCTCTCCGAAGCATCACCACACGATTGACAAACAATTTGTATATTGAAAAAAAATGAGGTGAGGTTAAGGCTGTTCATCGGAAAAAAGTGTATCTTTGCATTTTGGGATAAGGAAAAACTAATACTTGTTATGAGCAAATATGAGATTCCATTTTTAACAGCTGCCGTGCAGGCTTTCGGACAACGTTTCGCAATGCCCCGACAAGCAGCGTTCAACTACCTGCACAAGCACAAAGGACTATCCTTCCTGATTGAGTTTTACGATGTGGAACATCTTCAGTCGATGGATGAAACTATAGACGATCTGCTTATTATTTGCCAACAAAACGGAGGTGTACTTGCATGAAACTATATCATGGTACGAATATTGACATTGAGGCGATAGACCTCACCCGAGGATTGCGACACAAAGACTTCGGCAAAGGATTCTATGCAACACCAGACAGAACAACTGCTGTACGTATGGCCCAAAAACGAGCTCGACTTTTTGGAGGGGAAGCTACGTTGATAACCTACGAATTTGACGAAACGACATTGCCATCAGATTTGAAGATAAAACGATTTCCTGAAAAAGCTACTGTAGAGTGGCTTTTGTTTGTGGATGCAAATCGTGATAGAAAGAACACATCGTCCATTCACGATTACGACATCGTTATTGGCCCGATTGCTAATGATGGTGTTGTGCTGCAACTGACCAATTATCGTGAAGGTATTTATTCTCCCGAACAGGCCGCATTGTTGTTACAAGACAAATATCTTGACCAGCAATATTACTTTGGAACAGACAGAGCTCTGTGTTTCCTCCATAAAATAAATGTTGAAACCGTATGATTCAGCCAAATCATCACCAAATAGCGACATATCTTACCGACTACGCCTTGAGCGAGTTGGTGAAATTTGTGATGGAGGACACTGGGAGCAGTATTGAGCAGGCAATGGAGAAGGTCTATAATTCCCCATTGATGGATATCTTGCAGGATGAGGAAGGCGAGTTGTATGTGCAAAGCCCAGCGTATCTGTATGAGCTGATGAATATCCAGATGACATCAAAATATAAGGATATTTGGTTTGGTTGTCTTCATGTTAAAACTCGTTCAAGAAATAATGAATTATTGGGTGATGTGGAAGGCGCATACGCCCAAACAATTGCAAAAGCCCATAACAAAGATGAATTTGTTTCTTTACTTAAAGAATACACTTTAAATTATGATCTCGAGTATGTCGAATTAGAAGACATATCCACTTTGCAATACCGTTTGTGGAACCAACTGCCAGTTTCCGAAGCGTTACTTGAAGAAGCGAAATCTTTACAAGATTACGGACATATTCGTTTCAGCACATTCCACACTTATTAATATTCCATTAACCGAACAAAGGAAAGATAGTCATGAAGAAAACTATACCCTTTGGGTGCCAAACTTCGAGATAGAATCGCACATTTACTCTTTGGGGATTTAGCAAAATCGACAAACAATATTAAGGCCTCTTAAAAATGTGTAAATAGTAACCCTGAATTCATTATGAAAGATATGAGCAATCAACCCGATCGCAGTACACAGATTATCCGCACCAGTTGGATCGGAATCGCCGCCAACGTGCTTTTGGCGGCTTTCAAGGCCGGTGTCGGCATTGTGGCCAGCAGTGTGGCCATCGTGATGGACGCCGTCAACAACCTCAGCGACGCGCTGTCGAGCGTCATCACCATCGTGGGCACGAAGCTCTCGCAGCGTCCCGTCGACCGCAAGCATCCCTTCGGCTTCGGACGCATCGAGTATTTCAGCGCCATCATCATCGCCGTCATTGTGCTCTCGGCGGGCATCACCTCGCTCATCGAGTCGGTGAAGAAGATCTTCCACCCCACGGAGCCGAGCTACACGACGGTGACGCTCGTGGTCATCGTGGTGGCCATCGCGGTGAAGATCGTGTTGGGGCTGTTTGTGAAACGCAAGGGCACGCAGCTGAAGAGCGACGCGCTGATTGCCTCCGGCTCCGACGCGCTGTTCGATGCCATCATCACCTTGGCCACGCTTGTGTCGGCAGGCATCATGCTGCTTTGGAACGTCTCCATCGACGGCTACCTCGGCGCGCTTATCTCGTTAGTCATCATCAAGGCCGGTATCGAGATGCTCGCCTCGCCCGTCAACGAGCTGTTGGGCACCAGCATCCCGGCGGAGCTCACCTCCCAGATCAAGCAGGAGGTCGGCGAGTTCGAGGGCGTTCACGGGGTGTATGACCTCATCCTCCACAACTACGGTCCCGACGTGAAGATCGGCTCGCTGCACGTCAGCGTCTATGACACGATGTCGGCGCACGACATTCACGGGCTCACGCGCAAGATCTCCACGCAGATGTTTGTGCGGCACGGCATCATTATGACCGTCGGGGTTTATGCCATCGCCACCGGCGAGAACCGGATGTCCGAGTTACAGACGCAGGTGATTCAGACGCTGTCCGCCCACCAAGAGATTGTGCAGGTACACGGTTTCTACTATTCGGAGCGCGACAAGATGCTCTCCATCGATGTGGTCCCCGATATCTCCGTCCACGATGATGCCGCCCTCATTGCGCAACTCACCGCCGAAATCCAGCCATTAGTGCCGGGAATGGATGTGGTGGTCGTGGTGGACCACAACTACAGCGAGTGAGAGGGCGGAAGTTAGTAAGACTGTTGTCGGGGGAAAAGCGCTCACAAGCAAAATGTCATATATGGCGGGAGAGTGCTGTGAAACAAGAAGAAGAGTAATCTTCATTTTCACAGCCGCCTGTCCGGAGAGACCATCAATGAAATCGCCCTAAATCACGGGTTGGATGGCAACCCGCGATAGAGGTTAGAAAATTGGATCTTCAATGAAAAAAATATCGAACTACACATTGATATTAAAAAAAATGTATTTTTGCAACGAGGTTGAAACTTTGATTTCAGCTGTCGAGTCTGCGGGCTCGACGATTCAGGTGGCAGGACGAAAATCCTGCTATTCTGCTTTAAAGAGAAGCCGGATGTCGCACCCCATTTTCACATAAACTTCTTTAATGCATTGACTTTCAGATATTCTCACTAATATATTTCTCTTCATATAACTATCCGTCAAGCCACAATCTTCAATAATGATTCTGTCAGATTGACGCAACCCTCTTTTCAACATGTTGGATAAATTAGTCTTAGGGTTAAAAGAAGCATACCCCTCATGCTCATACCACACCCCATTCACTTGCAAATCTGGGCATTTGCCATAGTATGCGGTGTCTTTCAACGTACCATATATTTGGTCGTATGCGGGGTTTTTATAAGGCACGTCCAATTTTGGGGGCAAGATAACCGTTTTACCTTGGTGAGCAAAGAATTTGGCACAATCGAAAATACGCATAAAATCGCCAGTACTTCTATCAATACTATTGTAAACCAACACTTTTCCTCCATTTGGATAGTGGGCCAAAATTTTCATGGTTATATTTGTTGGGTGTCGTTCTGCCATACAATATTTCGTTGTCAAAAAATCAGGCGGCAAAGATAAGAAAAATCACAACGTGTTAATTATCAACGTGTTAATTAACAAATAATTGTAAAAAAACTCGTTTTTGATAATGTGCGATAGAACAATAGATATTATGCTCTTCGTCCTGCAAATATACCAGAAAACTGATTTTTTGTATTTTTGTACCCATATTAAATCGACTAATTATGATCGACCAAATTATCGCTTTCAACAAAACCTTCGTGGCGCAGAAGGGCTACGAAAAGTATCTCACCGACAAGTACCCCGACAAGAAGTTGGCGGTGCTTTCGTGTATGGACACGCGGTTGACGGAGCTGCTGCCCGCCGCGCTCGGACTGAAGAACGGCGACGCGAAGATCATCAAGAACGCCGGTGGGTTGGTGATTTCCGCCTTCGACTCGGCGATGCGTAGTCTGATTGTGGCCATCTACGAGCTCGGGGTGGAGGAGATCATGGTGGTGGCGCACTCGCACTGCGGGGCTTGCCACATGAGCTACGATCACTTCCACCACGAGATGATCGCCCGCGGCGTGACCGACGAAACGCTCGCCACCATCCGCCAATGCGGCATCGACCTGAACCACTGGTTAGAGGGCTTCAAGGACACCCCGACCTCCGTCCGCAAAACCGTCGAGACCATCCGCACCCACCCGCTCGTGCCGAAGGACGTCGTGGTGCGCGGGTTCATCATCGATTCGGAAACGGGGGAGTTGAAGGAGATTGAGGGAAAATGCTGACCGTCCGCCATATCCGCCATTGGTACGAGCCAAAGCTGCCGATGGATGGTCTCCTGGTTCATCACCATGCCTCCGCTCTACAAGGTTCTTTCCAATGTCTTTTTCGTGATTTGGCTGGTGCGGTTGGTGGTGATACGGAAATGTTATTATAAAATTGTGACATCTTGATATATCACGAAAATTGTATTTTTGCACTTTCAATAATTCTGTTTTTTTTATGAGCAACCCCCTTTTCAACATCCAATACGGCCTGTTCGTCATCACCACGTGTGACGGCGGCCGCGACAATGGCTGTATCAGCAACACCATCGCACAGGTGGCCATGCAGCCCGACCGTATCTCCGTGGCTCTCAACAAGGGCAACCTGACCACCGAACTTATCCAACATTCGCGCAAGTTCACCGCCTCCATCATCAGTGAGGCTGCCGATTTCGAATTGTTCAAGCATTTCGGCTTCCAGAGCGGTCGCGAAGTTAATAAGTTCGCTGACTTCAAAGACTGTCGCCGCGTCGCGAACGGCACATTAGCCATCACCCGCGGCACCAACGCCTACATCTCCGTCGAGGTGGAGCAGGTCGTCGATCTCGGTTCGCACGTCCTCTTCATCGGGCCCGTCGCCGAAGCGGAAGTGCTCAACGAGGCGCCTTCCGCCACGTATAGCTACTACATGGAGCACATCAAGCCGAAGCCGCAACCTGTGGGGCAGACCGCCGAGGGCAAGACCGTTTGGCGTTGTGTCATCTGCGGCTACGAGTATGTAGGCGAGGAACTTCCGGAGGACTTCATCTGTCCCATCTGCAAACATCCCGCTTCGGATTTCGAGAAGGTTGTTGTGGAAGCCAATGCGCCCGCGAGTGCAAGCAAGTATGCCGGGACGCGCACGGAGAAGAACTTGGAGGCCGCTTTTGCTGGCGAGAGCATGGCCCGCAACAAATACACCTACTACGCCTCCGTGGCCCAGCGGAACGGCTACGAGCAGATTGCCGCCCTCTTCCTGAAAACTGCCGACAACGAGCGCGAACACGCCAAGCTCTGGTTCAACCATTTGGGCGGCGTAGGCACGACCGCCGAGAACCTGTTGCATGCCGCCGAAGGCGAGAACTACGAGTGGACGGACATGTACGACAAGTTCGCCCGCGAAGCCGACGAGGAGGGATTCCACGAGCTGGCCGAGCAGTTCCGGGCCGTCGCGGCCATCGAGAAGCACCACGAGGAGCGCTACCGTGCCCTGTTGCACAACGTGGAGGCCGCCGAGGTCTTCCGCAAGAGCGGTGTCAGCATCTGGGAGTGCCGCAACTGCGGTCACATCGTCATCGGCACCGAAGCCCCCAAGGTATGCCCCGTCTGCTTCTACGCCCAGGGCTGGTTCGAGATTAACGCGGAGAACTACTAACCATAGTATAATACTCAAAAGGCATGAAAAAGCCCCTCCTTGTCCTCATCACCTTTTTGCTGGTCATCAGCGTGCAAGCGCAGCAGCGCGACCGGTTAGGGGAGCTTGACGTGGTGTGCCGCAACGAATTCCACAACACCCTGCAAAACGGCGATCTCTTGTTCCTGAATGATAACAAGTCGGCAATGGAGAAAGCCATTACCGCCAGCACGGGCGAATACACCCACGTGGCTTTGGTGGAACGCGACAGCGCTGACGACGTGTGGGTCATCGAGGCCTCGCCAAAGTACGGCGTGCAGCGAATACCCTACAACCAATTCGAAAGGGAAAATATTCTAGGATTTTTCGGAGGGAATATCGACATCTACCGTCTCACTGTGCCTTTCGACACCGCTGCAGTCATCACCCGTGCCAAAAGTCTTGTCGGGAAGCCCTACGACAACGCCTTTCTGCCCGACAACGACGCTTACTACTGTTCAGAACTCATCCAAGTGGCTTTCGACGGTATTTTCCCGTCGAAGCCGATGAACTGGCGCGATGCCGAAGGAAATTTGCCCGAATACTGGATCAAGCACTTCGAAGAACTTGGTGTGCCCGTTCCCGAAGGCGTTCCCGGCACCAACCCCACGGACATGAGCCGGTCACCGCTGTTGAAAATGTTGAAATAGCAAATTGCAACCCGCGATAGAGGTTACGATAAAATCGTTGCGCACAAACAACATTTTTTTTGAAAAGTGTTGCCTGTGCGCAACAATTCATTATCTTTGCAACCAAAATAAAAGAGACAATGATCGAGCAAATTATCGAATATAACAAAACCTTCGTGGCACAGATGGGCTACGAGACCCACCCGCTCGTGCCGAAGGACATCGTGGTGCGCGGATTCATCATTGATTCTGAGACAGGGGCACTGGAGGAGATTGAGGGATCATGCTGACCGTCCGCCATATCCGCCATTGGTACGAGCCGAAGTTACCCCACGCCGTCTTCATCAACGGGTTTTTCGCCGGGATGATGAGGGACCACGACCTGCGTATTGAGGTGCCGGCAGGAACATACCGTCTTAAAGTGCAATTCGGCGGCCCGCTGCGCTTGGGGAAAAGCGGAAAGAGCATCGACCTTTCACTGTCATCCACCGCGCAGGTGGAGATACCGCAAAACGGCGAGGTCCTCTGCACGTTCCACGACCGCGAACGACTCTGGAACATTCTGTTCGACATAGACCTCATCCTGTGGATCGTCTCTTGGTTCATCACCATGCCCCCGCTCTACAAGATTCTATCCGATGTCTTCTTCGCGATTTGGCTGGTGCGGCTGGTGGTGATACGGAAGCGTTATTATAAGATCTGTTGTACGAATCCCTAATGAATAGGAACGCTTAAGCCGGTTTATTTCACTATGAATTTCGACGTTTTTTGAAAATCATCACCCTTGAGAATCAAAAAATAGAACCCGTTTTCCAAATCAGAGACAGAAATCATCCCATAAGTGGAACCTGCCGCAATTTCTTGTCCTAAAGCATTGTAAATAACAAAGTTCACCTGTTCGCAAGGAAGGTCCTTCACATAGAGGATGTCCGAAACGGGATTAGGATAGATTTCTAACGGTTGTTGGCGGGTAAATTCTTGAATAGCCGAAGTGGTCGGAATGATATCCACGATAATTCCCTCCAACTTCGTCAACCCGTAGTAAAAATTAGGATCAGGGATGTCGTACCAGTTGTCCAAATAGCCGCCGTAACCGAAGTTGATATGGAACTTGCCGTCCGTTTCGCGGTAACCATCCACCACCACATTGTGCCCGGCCGTCCCCTCGGGATTTTCCACGGCCAAATGGGCGGGATATCCAGATTGCAAATTGGAAATCAGGGTCGCGTACATAAGAGAATCGGGGTTGCGGAACAATCGGCAGTTGGTGAATCCGAACCTTTGATAGGCATCATACGCCTGATCGACAGCAAAAGTGCCAGAACCTTGCGAGGAATATACCTGCGTGCAAGCCGTGCCGCAAGCGAAAATCAGCGCCGCGACCAATTCATCGGATAGTTCATCGCCACGAAGGAAAGCGGCATCCACAGAGTCCAACAACTCATTCAACTGCGGGAATGAGGGGAATTGCAACGTCTCCCAATCGTCGTCTATATTGAAATTTCTGCCTAAGTAGTGATGGGCGTAGTCATCGCTGTCAGAAAAACGAGTGTCCTGTGTTGTTCGCAAATAATTGATAATCTGCGCCATCGCAACGGCAGGACATCCTGCATAACTATAGGAGTTGCCGTTCAGCGGATCCCTCGGGCAAAGCTGATTGTACGGATAATCCTGATCCCACTGCGTGGAAAGCAGTCCTCCCGAGCGAAGCAATGGAGTGGCGGGATGTGGAACAGCCGCAGTTTTAAGGGGCGTGTTTTGAGCCTTTCCAATTGATGCACTGATAAAAAGCAGCAAAAAAAGTGCTGTTGCCATTCCAAATCTGCGCCAAGAATGTAACTTTTCCATTTGCTATAAATTATAGATTCGACTTGAATTTGAGCGGCAAAAATACACAAAAATCATAATAGAGACAGTTACATACATGTTAAAGTTTTTGACGAAAAGAACCATAACAATATAAAACATAACAATATAAAAAGTGTATCTTTGCCGCTTTATTTATTTTTAACAAACAAATGGAAGTGTTAAAACATGAATGCGGGGTGGCGATGGTTCGCCTGCTCAAGCCCATGACATTCTACGAGAAGAAGTACGGCGACAGCCATTATGCCCTCGGCAAACTCTACCTGATGATGGAGAAGCAACACAACCGGGGTCAGGAAGGGGCCGGTGTCGCCTGCGTCAACATCCATCAGACCCCCGGCCACGAATACATGTACCGCGAGAAAGCGGAGGGCAAGGACGCCATCACCAAGGTGTTCGGCACCATCTACCGCCAGGCATCCGCCCTCGACCCCGATGACCCATGCGCAGGTCCCGCCTTCTCCGGCGAGCTGTACATGGGTCATCTTCGTTATTCCACCACGGGCAAAGGAGGGCTGAAATACGTGCACCCGTTCCTCCGCCGCAACAACTGGCGGGCGAAAAACCTCTGTCTGTGCGGCAATTTCAATATGACCAACATCGAGGAAGTGTTCGACTACCTCACCTCCAAAGGGCAGTACCCCCGCGTTTATAGCGATACCTACATCCTGCTGGAACTGATGGGGCACCGCCTCGACCGCGAGGTGGAGCGTTGCTACCAAGAGGGACTGGCGTTAGGACTGGACGATCGGAAAGTGACCGAATACATTGACGACCACGTGGATATGGTCAACGTCCTGAAATCCACGATGTCGCACTTCGACGGCGGTTATGTGATGTGCGGGATGACGGGCAGCGGCGAGATGTTCGCCATGCGCGACCCGTGGGGAATTCGCCCCGCCTTCTACTACCGAAACGATGAAATCTGCGCCATCACCAGCGAACGCCCCGTCCTGCAGACTACCTTCAATCTGCAACAAAAAGACATTCAGGAGCTGCAGCCCGGACAGGCCATCATCATTAACCGCAAAGGGGAAATCCGTTTGGAACAGGTGATGCCGGCGGAGAAGTTCTCGGCCTGCTCCTTCGAGCGGATCTATTTCAGTCGGGGCAACGACAGCGATATCCACCGCGAGCGGAAGACTTTGGGCTTCCAACTTCGCGATTCTATCCTGAAAGCCATCGACGGCGATGTGGAAAACACCGTGTTTTCCTACATCCCCAACACGGCGGAAGTGGCCTACCACGGCATGGTGGAGGGCATCCGCAGCGTGGCGCCCAATGTGCGCTCTGAAAAGGTGGTGTGGAAGGACATCAAGCTTCGTACTTTCATCACCGAAGGCAGCACCCGCAACGACTTGGCAGCGCACGTCTATGACATCACTTTCAATTCCATCCGTCCCGGCATTGACAACTTAGTGGTCATCGACGACAGCATCGTGCGGGGCACAACCATGCGGGAAAGCATCCTGAAGATCTTGGATAGACTGCATCCGAAGAAAATTGTGGTGGTCAGTTCGGCACCGCAAATCCGTTACCCCGACTTCTACGGCATCGACATGGGTCGCATCGAGGAATTCATCGCCTTCCAAGCTTGTATTTCACTGCTAAAAGAGCGGAAGATGGAAGATTGGATAACCAAGGTGTATGAAAACTGTCGACAAAATCACGAGGAAGCGCTGCGGCAACTGTACGAACCGTTCACCGTGGAGGAGCTGAACGCGAAAATGGTCGAGCTGTTGAGACCCACCGACGTGCACTGCCCGATAGAGTTGGTCTTCCAGTCGTTGGAAGGCCTTCACGAAGCCATCCCGAATCATCCCGGCGATTGGTACTTCTCTGGCCGCTATCCCACCGCAGGCGGCGCCCGCCTCGCCTGTCGCAGCTTCGAAAACTGGTACGAAACTCTAAACCCTAAACTCTAAACCTTAAACCTTAAACTCTAAACCTTAAACCTTAAACTCTAAACCTTAAACCTTAAACCATTATGAAACGCTACATATTCGTAACCGGAGGCGTGGTCTCCTCCTTAGGAAAAGGCATCATCTCGGCCAGCATCGGAAAGCTGCTGCAGGCGCGGGGATATACCATCACCATCCAGAAATTCGACCCCTACATCAACATCGACCCCGGCACGCTGAACCCCTACGAGCACGGCGAGTGCTATGTGACTGTCGATGGGATGGAAACCGACTTGGACTTGGGGCATTACGAACGGTTCACGGGCATCCGCACCACCCGTGCCAACTCCGTGACCACCGGCAGAATCTATAAAACCGTCATCGACAAGGAGCGGCACGGCGACTATTTGGGCAAAACCATCCAGGTGGTGCCGCATATCACCGACGAAATCAAGCGCCGGATGCTGCGTGACGACGACGTTGACTTTGTCATCACAGAAATCGGCGGCACCATCGGCGACATTGAGTCGGCGCCGTTTTTGGAAGCCATCCGACAACTGAAATGGGAGCTGGGCAACCGCGCCGTGAGCGTGCACCTCACCTACGTGCCCTATCTGCGGGCCGCCGACGAACTCAAGACCAAGCCCACCCAGCACTCCGTAAAGGAGATGCAAGGGGCCGGCATCCAACCCGACGTGCTCGTCCTGCGCACCGAAAAGCACCTCTCTGACGGCATCCGCCAGAAGGTGGCCTCCTTCTGCAACGTCGATTTGGAGTGCGTGGTGCAGAGCGAAGACCTGCCGAGCATCTACGAAGTGCCTGTCAACATGCAGAAACAGGGATTGGATGCGGCGTTGTTGCGGAAGTTCGGCGTTCCTGTGGGCGAAGCTCCCAAAATGGAAGGATGGCATCGTTTCCTGGACCTCCAACGCACCGCCGAGAAGGAAGTCCACGTGGGATTGGTAGGCAAATACGACCTGCAGGATGCCTATAAGAGCATTCGCGAGAGTCTCTCTTTAGCGGGCATTTACAATCATGTAAAGGTAAAAATCGAGTTCATCAACAGTGAGAATATCACCGAAGAAAATGTCGCGGAGAAACTCAAAGACGTGGCAGGAATCTTAGTATGTCCCGGCTTCGGGCAGCGCGGCATCGAGGGTAAAATCATTGCTGTGGAATACGCCCGCACACACAACATGCCGGCGTTCGGCATCTGCTTGGGTATGCAGATGATGGTGATTGAATTTGCCCGCAACGTGTTGAAATACAGCGATGCCAACTCTGCCGAGATGGACCCGGTCACCCCGCACAATGTGATAGACCTGATGGAGGAGCAAAAATCGGTGACCAACATGGGCGGCACGATGCGCTTGGGCGCCTACGACTGCGAGTTGCGTGAAGGCAGCCGCGTGGCGGAGATCTACGGAACCCTCCAAATCAGCGAACGCCATCGTCACCGCTACGAGTTCAACAACCGGTACAAGGAAGAGTACGAGAAGAACGGCATGCAATGCGTGGGTACGAATCCCGACAACGACTTGGTCGAAATCGTGGAGATTCCCGGTCACCGCTGGTTCATCGGCACGCAATTCCACCCCGAGTACTCCAGCACTGTGCTGCATCCGCATCCGCTGTTTATGAGTTTTGTCAGGGAGGTGGCCATGCAACCTGACCACCGAGCTCTTTGAACCTCCGCGCAAATTCACCGTCGGAGAGAAGCAAATCGGAGTTTTCCACACTATCATCACTTACTTGCTCCCTTGCAGGATAGTGGCGATGGCGTAGCACTCGTTTTCCGCCGGGCCCGACACGCAGCAGGCGCCTCCCGCAATTTCGCACATAATCTGCGGGGCACTCAGCAGCCGGTCGGTGTAGAACAGGCACACCTTGAACAACGTCCGCTCGCACCGCGCCAGCATCTCCATGAATTCCGTTTCTCTTTGGTCTCTCATGTCAGGGTCGTTTTGCCATATTAGTCGCAAAAATATCAAAAATGTGACGTGAGGGGAGAAATATGTCAATGTTTTTGTACTTTTGCGCCCTAATCTTAATTCAGGAAAATATGAAAAAGCTCCTTTTCCTCGGTGCGATTGCATGTACAATTCTGCTTCTCTTCAGCGGCTGCAAGAAATCCGAAAAGTTCCAAGTGACATTAAACTTCGAAAATGCAGACGGCCGTACCCTGTTCCTGTCCAAGTCTGTGGAAGGTACGGATGTGGTGGTTGACAGTGCCGTCATTTCGGGGAACCAAGCGGTGATGAACGTGCCGTTCGACGATCCGCAGACACTCTACATCATCAAGTTCGACAAAAACGCCAGCTGCGAGATATTCCCCTTCTTCACCGAAAACCAGAACACGACCATCTCGGGTGACATTGACGACATGCCCCACTGGACTATATCCGGCTGTCCCGCGATGAACGAGCTTTCAGCGTTTCACGAGAAGAGCGCGAAACTATACGAGGGCCGGATTATGGATATCTATGCTGAAATGGCACAGTCTGATTCCGCAAAGGTTGAGGAACTTAACGCACAATTGCAACCCATCATCAAAGAATACTTCGACTATCAGGTTGACTTCATCAAGAACCATTCCGACAGCTACATAGGGCATTTTATGCTCGATCAAATGAAAAAGGAACTTGACTTCGAGCTCGTCAAGGAGCTTGCGGCCGGTTTCACCAACGAGTCGGCATTCAGCAAGAGTGTTCAGGAGTTCATTGAAAACGGTCCGCAAATGCAAGGGACATGTTGCACGGTTCAATAGTGGATTTTCGTATTTCAAAAAACTTCCTGCTGCTGCACCTCTCCGTGTTCATCGCGGGGTTCACCGGGGTGCTGGGACGGCTCATCGAGCTGGATCCCGTGGTGCTCGTATGGCATCGGATGACGTGGGCCGCCGCCCTGATGGCCTTGTTTCTTGCCCTTAGAAAAGAGATGCAACATTTCCGTTTCAAGGATTTGGCCCGGATGAGCGGCGTGGGCGTGCTGCTGTGCCTGCACTGGATCTTCTTCTACGCCAGCATCAAGGCGTCGAACGTCTCCATCGGGGTGGTCTGCTTCTCCTTGGTCGGGTTCTTCACCGCGCTTCTCGAACCCATCATCAACCGGCACCGCTTCTCCGTGCGCGAGTTCCTGTTCAGCATTCTCACGGTATGCGGCGTCTATCTCATCTTCCAATTCGACACCCGATACCGTTTGGGCATTGCCTTGGGGATTGTCTCTTCGGCTTTGTACGCCCTCTTCGCCATCGCTAACCAGCACGTCGGCAACCACTACGAAGCCAAGAATATGCTCTTTTGGGAGATGGTCGGCGGCATTGTCGTCCTCAGCGTCATCCTCCCGGTTTACAATGCCTTCCTGCCGGTCGGGAAGTTCCTTCCGACGGGTATGGACTACCCCTACATGGCCTTTATGGTGGTGGTTTGCACCATCGGACTCTGTTTGTTGCAAATCATTGTCTTGCAGAAGATTGACGCTTTCACGGTTAACCTTACCTACAATCTGGAGCCCGTCTATAGCATCATCCTCGCGATGCTGATTTTCCAGGAATACCACGAGTTGAACTTCTCGTTTGTCCTCGGCATCGCGCTGATCATCGTCTCGGTGGTGCTGCAGACGTGGTCGAAAGTCAGGGTGAAGAATCCGGCGTGAGGAGGGGATTTCCACGGATCACGCGGATCTGCACGGATTTCCGATAGATGATTTTTGCCATGGTCATATATCTTGCTTTCATTGCTTCACGCAAACGCACGCTTCGTCCGATACAATTATAATATTTCAACGCAGAGAAGCCATGAGTATTAGATAATGTGTATTTTTGCGGCAGTAAAGCCCTGTTCCACTGCGACGTCAACTGCTATGCCTCCGGCACCCGCATCGGGTTGATGGACAGCACCGTGTCGGTGGAGCGTTGGTGAGGGGGGGGGACTCATCCCCGTTAGGGGATGCCTGTCTGTAGCAAACGGATGCCCACGTGCGGTTTCAAATCTCCGTAGGAGATTCATTTTCAACGGGTTGTCAGAATGTTGTTGTGCCCGATATGCAACCCCATACGGGGTTGTGGGGGATGCCGCATCGCCAATGGCTACAGATAGGGAACCCCTAACGGGGTTCGGTTTTTAGATAACACGAAATTCTTTTGCCTTTTCTTGCCCGAACCCCAACTGGTGAAAATGCTGGCGCGGGTGAAGAACCCGCTGAGAATCGGCTCAAACCATTGCGAAAAAAAGTACTTTTGCCGCCATTATGAAAAAGACCATCATCATCACCGGTGCCACCTCTGGAATAGGGCTTGAAACCACCCGTCTTCTGGCGGGCAAGGGCTATTGCATTCTCGCCGTAGGCCACAGCACCGCCAATTGTGAAAAAGCCGACCGGGATATCAGGTTCGGCATACCTGATGCCGATATCTCTTGGTTCGCTGGAGACTTGATGCAGCAGCGGGAGGTCGTTCGCGTGGCCGGTGAGATAAAAAAACGGCTGAATGAGAACGGCACCGAATCGTTGTACGCACTCATCAATAATGCCGGATGCACCCGAAGCCGGTATATGACCACCGAAGATGGCTATGAACAGCAATTTGCCTTAAATCATCTTGCCGGATTCCGGCTCACCCATGAACTGCTGCCTTACCTTCTGAAGGAAGGAGGGCGCGTAATCATGACAAGCAGCGAATCCCACAAGAATATGAAAGTCCGTTGGAGTGATGTGATGATGAGAAAGCACTACAATCCGCTTCTCGCCTACAAACAGTCAAAACTTTGCAATATGCTTTTCGCCCAGGGACTGAGCGACCGCTACGGGGCCAAGGGGCTACATGCATACGGTGTGGATCCAGGCCTTGTGAACACGGACATCGGAAACAAAACAACAGGAATCGTGGATTTTGTGTGGAAATTCCGCAAACGCTTCGGTGTGCATCCATCCGTCTCTGCACAGGACTATCTGTACCTGTGCGAGCAATGCGAGCCCCCGGCCGGTTTGTATTTTCATCGTGGCAAGTCAAAAAAGTACAATAAGCAGGTGACGACGGAAAATGCCACACGGCTGTTTAAACTAAGCGAGCAGCTTTGCAACATTCGCTACGAATAGAAGGAAACTAAACTATGATAAGGACGTGATGGGCAGCTGCTCACACTCCCCTTCTATATGGGATTTCTGCTCACAGAAGTATAAGTCGCCTCCTGCGCCGGACATCCCGCGTGTGCGCACGGGCATCGAGAAGGTGCCCTACTGGCCGGTGTATGGCATCAAGATGCTGGCGCGGATGGGAGTGAAGAGTCGATCTTCGAATGCCTGATTTTGTGGTTCAGGCCCTTCAGATTACAGAAAAAAGGTATCTTTCCTCTGAAATTGTAGAGACGTTTCATGAAACGTCTCTACAGCGTCAATTTCATCTGTCTGTGTATATTCGTAATTTATGTACATTTGCCACAAAAACAAGAATTGGTATAAATTCGTCTAACCCTTTGACAATAAAATGACTGCGGGAGAATTTTGCAATGCGTTTCTGTCTGTGCTCAACGCCATGAGCCCTTATCTACTGCTGGGATTCCTTATCGCCGGAATCCTGCATGTGTTCGTGCCGAAGCGGTTCTATGCCAAGTATCTGTCGCGCGACAACAAGCTTTCCGTGCTGTGGGCGGCATTGCTGGGCATCCCGTTGCCGCTCTGCTCGTGCGGGGTTATCCCCACGGCCGTCGGGCTCAAGAACGAGGGTGCCTCGAAAGGCGCGGTGGCCTCGTTCCTCATCGCCACGCCGCAGACGGGCATCGACTCTATCTTGGCCACCTTCTCGCTGATGGGCTTGGGTTTCGCCATCGTGCGCCCCGTGGCCGCACTGGTCACCGGCATCTGCGGCGGCTTCCTGGTGAACCGTTTCGTGAAAGCCGACGAGGGCGAATACGTTGCTGATGCATCTTGTCAGGTGGAAGGCGGCAACCGACTGTGGCGCGTGCTCAAGTACGCCTACTTCGACATGATTCAGGACATCGGACTGCGATTGGTCATCGGGCTGTTGGTGGCCGCCCTCATCAATGTGGCCGTGCCCGACGAGTTCTTCCTCTCCTTCGGGAGCCAGCCGCTGTTGCAGATGCTGGTCATCCTGGCGGTGGCGGTGCCGATGTACATCTGCTCCACCGGCAGCATCCCCGTGGCGGCGGCCCTGATGATGAAAGGTCTCTCGCCCGGCGCCGCCTTGGTGATGCTGATGGCCGGTCCGGCGGTCAACATCGCCTCCATCCTCGTGGTGAAAAAGTCGATGGGCAGCCGTTTCACGTGGATCTATCTGCTCACCATCGTGGTTTTTTCCATCCTCTTTGGACTGCTGATTAATGCTTTCGGCATCAATGTCGTCGGCATGTCCGAAAGTTGCGGAATGCACGGTGCTTGTTGTCATGCCGAGGCCGCCGCGCCCAGCGTGTTCAAAATCGTATGTTCGTCATTATTAGTTTTATTCATCATAATTGCATTGGGTATGAAATTCTTTGACAAATTCAAGAAACAGGAAACCGAAGCCGGGACGGTGGTTTATGCCGTCGAGGGTATGCACTGCAACCACTGCAAGAGTCGGTGGGCAAGTTGAAAGGCGTCGAGACCTGCGAGGCCACCCCGGCCGCCAACACGCTTGTAGTCACGGGCTCTGCAAGCGAGAACGATGTCCGCAAAGCCGTGGAGCAGGCGGGCTTCGAGTTCAAAGGGGTGAAATAAGAAGGTGGAAATACAGCGGCAGCAGTATTCCGATGATTATGGCATTCATAAATTAATCTTTCAAACACAAATAATTTGGTATTACACTGATAATGAGTGCTGCAAGGATTTTCGTGCCTTTGAGGTGATGTTATGTTCGACATCCTCCCTGGTCTCAACCACCCGCAAACCTGCGAGCAGTCGTTCACGGCGGAGATGTGACAGCTGCGTTTATTCCCTAAGCCTTCCTGTATTCCTTCCCATCCTTAACCACAAGCCCTTCGTCCATCATGTCAGAAAGCACGCGGCTGAGCGAGGGCCTTGTGGCGCCTAATTGCTGGGCGACATCGGCCACAGAGGTGATGCTGCCATTCGTCTCAAGATATTCGACGACACGGTTTTTCAGTCCCTTTACCGCAAAAGAGCGCATCTTGCCGCTCAGGAAATGACCTTTTGAGGAAAGCTCTTCCAAGAAGGCACGGAGAACGGTCGGCTCTTGCTGCATGAACTCGAAGAAAGCTTCGCGGTTGATGTGCCACACGACGCAGTCCGTAACTGCGGTAACTTCAACGGGAATGATGTTGGGGGTAGCGAAAAGGAACGCCGGTGCCAGCAGCATCGGGGCTTTCAGGCGGTCAACAAGCAGTTCGCGCCCCTCCTCGCCCATCATCCGCGATTCGGCCTGACCCTCCACAAGCACCATCAACGCCCGACATGGGTCGCCGGGGTTGAACATGCGCCTTCCGGCCGGGTATTCCTGCCGGCGGCAAGGCTGGTTCAACAGCCATTCCAAGGCCTCGTCGCCGCATTTTGCAAAGAGCTTGATTCGTTTCAGTTCCTCCATACCCATAATTTTCGGCAAAAATAACAAAAAAATGCGTCTGGTAACAAATGTTACGCTTCACGTTGTGGGGCGGTTGTATTTTTGCCACCAGAATTCAGTATTAACTTAAACCTTATACATTATGAACGAGAAAATGTTTTGTTTCCAGTGTCAGGAAACTGCCGGCTGCGCCGGCTGCAAGATTTCAGGTGTGTGCGGAAAGACCCCGCAAGTGGCTCATGCACAAGACCTTCTGATTTATGTCATCAAAGGACTTGGTGTTATCGCCAATCACCATCAACATGGTTGCGGTCAAGACTATTGCGACTTCCGCAAGAGCATCCACGCTTTTGTGAACGACGCGCTGTTCTGCACCATTACCAACGCCAATTTCGACATGGAGAGCATCTACGCCCGCATTGACAATGGCTTGGAAATCCGCGATATGTTCAAAGATCGCGTAACCAACAAGCAAGGTATTGAGCTGCCTAAACTTGATGTTTTGGAATGGAACGGCACTCGCGAACAATACGATGAGAAAGCGCAAACCGTGGGCATCCTCGCTGAAAGCAACAAGGATATCCGCTCGCTGAAAGAACTCACCATGTACGGTCTCAAAGGTATGGCCGCCTATTTGGAGCATGCCGCCCGCCTTGGTCAGGTTGATAGCGATATCAACGAGTTTATCCTGCAAACCCTCGGACAGCTTGTCACCTGCAACGATGCCAACGAGCTCACCGCCCTTGCGCTGAAGACCGGCGAATGGGGCGTGAAGGCAATGGCCCTGCTCGACAAAGCCAACACCACCGCTTTCGGCAACCCCGAAATCACAGAAGTGAACATCGGAGTGGGCAACCGTCCGGGTATCCTCATCAGCGGACACGATCTGAACGACATCGAGCAACTGCTGGAGCAGAGCAAGGACGCGGGCATCGACATCTATACCCACAGCGAGATGCTCCCTGCACACTACTATCCCAAACTTAAACAATACGCCCACCTGAAGGGCAACTACGGCAATGCTTGGTGGAAGCAACGCGAGGAGTTTGAAGCCTTCAACGGTCCTATTTTGTTCACTACCAACTGCATCGTGCCGCCAACCGGCAGCGCCACCTACAAAGACCGCGTGTTCACCACCAACAGCACGGGATTCCCGGGTTGGAAGCACATCCCCGCCGATGCCAACGGCAAGAAAGACTTCAGCGAAATCATCACATTAGCCAAGACCTGTCAGGCCCCGAAGGAGATTGAGACGGGCAAGATTGTGGGCGGTTTCGCGCACGAGCAGGTGTTTGCCCTCGCCGACAAGGTGGTGGAGGCCGTGAAGAGCGGTGCCATCCGCAAGTTCGTGGTGATGGCGGGCTGCGACGGTCGCATGAAGAGCCGCGAATACTACACCGAGTTTGCTAAAGCGCTGCCCAAGGATTGCGTCATCCTGACGGCGGGTTGTGCCAAATACAAATACAACAAGCTCGCCTTAGGCGACATCGGTGGCATCCCGCGCGTGTTGGACGCCGGCCAGTGCAACGACAGCTATTCTTTAGCTCTTATCGCATTGAAACTCAAGGAAGTGTTCGGTTTGGACGATGTGAACCAACTGCCCATCGCCTATAACATCGCGTGGTACGAGCAGAAGGCCGTCATTGTGCTGCTGGCCCTGCTGAGCCTTGGTGTGAAGAACATCCACCTTGGCCCGACCTTACCCGCATTCCTCTCGCCCAATGTGGCCAATGTGCTCGTCGAGAACTTCGGTATAGGCGGAATCAGCACGGTAGAAGAGGACATGAAGTTGTTCGGTATCTAAGGTTTCTTGTAACCTTTCCCGTCTTTGATCTGTAAACCTACGTCCAGCATCTCCGGTTTCACGGATGATGCTGGCAAGGTTTTAATGAAATGCTATTCCTATAGAGAAAACAGTATAATTATATGAGAAAATCAAGCCGCCAAATGGATGCCACCTTTGCATTGGAGGTGTTGGACAAGGCTCCATACGTGACAGTCAGTTTCATCCGTCCCGATGGAACACCCTACGGATTACCCCTGTCGTTGGCGCGGACAGATGAGAGGACGTTCTATTTCCATTGTGCCTTGGAGGGCGAAAAGCTCGACTGCATAGCACACTGTCCGACGGTCTTCCTGTCGGCCGTCACGAAATGTGCGCCTACCGTTGGTCCGAAAGACGGCAATTTCACGCTGCAGTACAAATCAGCAACTGCCGTTGGAAAGGCAGAGATGGTGACCGACCGCGAAGAGAAGATCGAAGGTCTGCGGGTCATCTGCCAACGGTTCCTCCCCAAGCACATGGACGCTTTTGATGCTGCCATTGTCCGCAGCCTCGAACGGACGGCCGTGGTGCGCATCACCCTCACGGAGCCTCCCATCGGCAAGCGCAAGCAGTACGACAAACAAGGGGAGGAAATGAAGTTTGGACGGTTGGAGTAGTCATTGGCACAAATTCAGGCGAAAAGCTTGGGTTGCGGAATTTTGCAGCTAAGCAATGAAGTGATATGACCATCGGTAATTTTTTGCTATCGTTTCTGTCTGTGCTCAACGCCATGAGCCCCTATCTGCTGTTAGGATTCCTCATCGCCGGAGTCCTGCATGTGTTCGTGCCGAAGCGGTTTTATGCCAAGTATCTGTCGCGCGACAACATGCTTTCAGTGCTATGGGCGGCATTGCTGGGCATCCCGCTGCCGCTCTGCTCGTGCGGGGTTATACCCACGACGGTTGGGCTCAAGAACGAGGGTGCCTCGAAAGGGGCATTGGGTATGAAATTCTTTGACAAATTCAAGAAACAGGAAACCGAAGCCGGGACGGTGGTTTATGCCGTCGAGGGTATGCACTGCAACCACTGCAAG
>CADADB010000028.1 GCA_902786595.1 uncultured Bacteroidota bacterium
AAATAGAATTTTTCCATTACATACATCCACCCCTGCGCACTTTTTTTTATTTTTCTTGCATTTTCTTTGTAACATATTGTGTATCAGTGAAATAAAAATGCATTTTTCCGGATTTTTGTCGCTTTTTTTGCCTCAAAAAACCGTTTTTTTGGCGTTTTTCAGCTCCTCGCTTCGGAAAATTTCGCAGATTTTCGGAAAAATTCTGCCAAAACCGAATTCCATTGGCATCTAAACGGCACTGTTTTTAGTGTAATTTTTTATAAAATACTGATTATACGTATGTTATATATTTTGCGTATTTATATTTTATTGTGTATCAGATTATTAAATGATTTCATGGACTAAATTTTAGGATATTTTACTTTAGACATTAATAATATATATACAAATTAACAGTTTTATTGTTTAGCTAATTTTGAGCCCCCATAAGTACAAAAAGAACTTTTTTTGTATCTTCGCCGCAAATTCTATGATCACTACAAACCCGAAAATGATGAAAAAATCCTTTATTATCCTCTACTTATTCCTTTCTGGCCTCTTTTGTTTGATTTCTTATGAAGCATCGGCACAGAAAGTCCCCATAAACGGTCCGGAAGGAGAACTCTCCTACATAATCACTCTTCCGAAAGGGTTCAACCCGGAACAGGACCACTGTCCGATGGTGATCCTGATGCACGGAATCTTTGCTAACAAAGGAATAAATCCGATACCGGCTCTTGCGAGAGGGTTAGCCAAAGCGGGCATCGCCTCCGTCCGCTTCGACTTCAACGGACACGGCAGCAGCGATGGACGCATGCAGGACATGACCATCGGGAAAGAACTCGCCGATGCACGCGCCATTTGGGATTACGTGAGCAGACTGCCATACGTGGAGGGTGTCGGCCTCTTGGGGCACTCGCAAGGCGGGGTAGTCGCCTCAATGACGGCAGGTCGTTTGGCAAACGAAGGTCATGCTCCCGACGGGGTGGTGCTCATCGCCCCGGGCTCCGTCGTCAAAGATGCTTGCCAAAACGGGAAATTCTTCAACGCACGCTTCGACCCCGCCGACCCGCCGGAGTTCGTCCGCTGTCTGGTTTTCATGAAACTGGGCCGTGAATACTTGCTGACCACACAGCAGTTGGACATCTACGGGACGGCGGCCGCCTACCAAGGGCCCGTCCTCCTGTTGCACGGCAGCCGCGACGGCACCGTGCCGATGTGGTGCAGCGAAAAGTTCCTGAAAACCTACGGTACCCACGCGACCCTGCAGGTGGTAGAGGACGAGAACCACACCATCACGCGCCACCGGAAAGAGGTGGTGACGAGCACGGTGGCGTTTTTCAAGAGGGTTTTCGGGAAATGAAATTATAGTATCTTTCTTGATTTTTAGGTAGCGGTAACTCGTTTTAAAAAGGACTTACCGCAAACTTTCATTTCCGATAAACCATTGATATTCTGAAAATTAATATCTTGTCAATACGTGATATAAATCACATTCTTGTCCCGCCGTTCCGCCTCAAGGGGTTCCAGACCGATGTCGGCGCGGTGACGGTTGATCTCCGCCGTGTCCGCAGGAGTCAAGTCGTCCGAACAACCATATTGGCCATAATAGCTCTTCCCCTTGCCGGTGCGCACCAGGTAGAAGTCGTAGGTGTGCGCGTACGATTCCGGACTGCCCTGTCCGCTCTCCAAAAGCTTGCGTGAACGCGGATATTCCACCTCGAACCAGTAATCCGGGTCGGCCGAATAGAGGTGGCGGCCCAAGAGAAATTTGGCGAAAAAGTCCAAGGAAAGCACGTCCTCTATTTCCGGATAGTCCGCCCGAAGCTGCGCTATGGAGGCTTTCAGTATGGAATCCTTGAAAGCCAGCATCCGGACCTCAAACTCGTGGTCAAGTCCTGGCATATCCGACAGCTTGATGGCCATCTGGTCCATCTGCTGCAGTTCCCACAGCTTTCTGCGCACCTGCCACTCGCTGTATGAATACAGGCCACACTCCGCTTGTTGGTATTCGGTCAGCTTGCGCTGGTGCAACAGCGTGTCGCCTGCAAAATAGGCCCGACGGTAAGGAAGGTTGAAGTCGTAAGCCTCCATTTGGCGATGGTAGAACGCCGTATCGTAAAGGGCGACCGCTTCCGCATAACGGCCGAATACAGCGAGCATATCAGCATAGTTGCGCGCATCCCAAGAAGGGCGGAAATACTCGGAAAACTGATGCAACCGATGCCTGTTCTCCTCGTAACGGGCAAGAAACTCCCGCATCGACACCGTGTCATTTGCCCGATTTTCCGCCCAACTGAACTCACTGTAAAGATTGTTCATCTCCATTTTAATACGGTAATACTCTTTCAACCTCGGTGAAAGAACGGGTTCCTGTGCCTGAACGACCAAGCACAAAATTGTGATAACCAGAATGTTTGTAATCTTTTTCATTGCTTTGGGGTTTTAATGATGCTTTCGTTATATAATGATATTTTCGTTATAATTAATTCTACCAAGCTCTTGCCCCTAACGGGGCTGTTCAAGGAATATGTTTTTGAACATTTAGGAAATTATAGAGAGATTATGGTGTTTCGGAAACGCTGACCTGATAGATTTGCGGTGCATCGCCCGTCACAACCACATTGTAATGTTCCTCCTGCTTTGCGTCGGGCGTTTCTTCATAGAACTCCACGGGATCCCCATATTGTGTGGAAAGCCAGGACTGGGACTCGAATACGTTGGGTTGGGAAACCTCTTCCGTATGTTGGGGATGCGTTTTAGTCTGACGGACAGTCCTTTTTGCCTTGATGTTTTCCATTGGGACTGTCTCCTCCTTATCAGAATATTCGGAAAGCGACTGCGAAACCACAGCGGGAACCACCACATTTTCCATAAACGAAGGAACGTTTTTAGAGGAGGCGAGCAGCGAATTGCCCACAATAAGCAACGCTGACACCGGAATCACAGAAAGATAACGCATCCAACGGCGACGGCCTTGAACGGTTGCCATCATCATGCGAATGCGGCTTTTGACAGCAGTGGCACTGAACGAATGGACAGGAGCCAGACGGTTTTGATGGCGAATCTGTTTCAAAATCAGATCGAAATAGTCATTTCGGGGAACATTCGAATGGATGACAGCCGCGTCGGCCGCATACTCGTGCTGAGACTTGAGCGCGGACTTATACGCCCACACGAAAGGGTTGAACCAGCAAATCACTCCGAGAAGTTCAACAAAAAGAATATCCAACGTGTGCCACTGTTGGGCGTGAGCCGCCTCGTGACGCAGCACCAAATCCAGCTCATCGAGTTCAAATGTGGTAGAATCTACCACAACATAATGGAAAAAGGAAAAGGGCACTTTCTGTTCAGGATTATCAATAACTTTCAAACCATTCATTTCAATGTAATGCTTTCCAATGATCTGCCTCAAGACCTTAAACAATCTCAAAAAGAACAAGATAAAGAAAAGCGCAGCCCCTGCCACATACAATATCATCCCAAAAGGAATGGCTGGAGCTTCCGTAACCGTTGTCAGAAAGGATTGAGTATTCGGTATTAGGTGTTGTACAGAAACAGTGAACTTTATAAAAGGAAGCAACGAAGAAAACACCAAAGAAAACAGCAAATAGAAACGGTTAAACTGATGATACTTCTCTTTACGCAGAAACAGCATATAACAGAGCAGCAAAAAACCGCTCGACAACACTATAATTCCGAAATCTACCAGCCTGAACATGGACTTGTGATTTAGGATTTAGAACTTTGTTTCGCTTTTTGGACCAGTCGCTCGAGCTCCTGTAGCTCCTGGTCAGAGATGGGGTGATCAGACGTGAAAGCGGAGACCAACGAGGAGAGGGAGTTGTTGAAATAGTGGCTGACCACGCGGCCGAGCAGACTGCGGGAGTAGTCTTCTTTGGAAATGAGCGGATAGTAGCGGTTCGCCTTGCCGAAAGTCTCGTGCCCGACATAGCCCTTGCGTTCCAACGCCTTCACCACGGAGAGCGTCGTGTTATACGGCGGCTTCGGCTCGGGAATTTCGCTCATGATATCCTGCGCGAAACCTTGTTCCAACTTCCAGATTATCTGCATAATAGTCTCTTCCGAGGCAGTAAGTTTCTTCAATGTCACCATATCTGTTTATTTTACGTCGGCAAAGATAACGAATTTTTCGTTATACAACGAAAAGCAAAATACAATGGCGATTATTTCTTTGATTGGTTATAATTATTGGCTTTTGGCCGTCAGCTTTTGGCGTTTCAGACCTAAGCACCTATAGAAAAAGCAAGTAGAAAACGGCAAACCTAAAAAAATATCTTTAGAACTAAACTAAAAACGACAACGATACGTTAAGATTTCATATTTTTGCAAAATTTAAAAAGAGACGTTTATGAAGAGTAAAGTGATCGAGGTTCTCAACACCATTTACGACCCCGAAATCCCTGTAAACATCTGGGAATTAGGGTTTATCTACAAGTTAGAGGTGAACGAAAACAACGATGTCTATATCCTGATGACGCTGACCGCGCCCAACTGTCCTGTGGCGGAAAGTCTGCCCATGGAGGTGCAAACCCGCGTGTCCATGATCCCCGGCGTGAACAAAGTGGTGGTCGATGTCACATTCGACCCGCCCTGGACGATGGACCGCATGACCGACGCAGCCAAAATGGAACTCGGGTTGTTGTATTAATTAGTGAATAGTGAACAGTGATCAGTGATTAGTGATTAGTATTATTTTAGTAGCTAATAATACACGATAAATAGAATTTTATATCATTATCAAACAAAAAAATACCGAATGGAAAATCAAAACAAGTACAATGCTTTCAGCTTGTTGCAGTTTATGTGGAAATGGCGGAAATGGTTGTTGATTGTGTGTGTGGCCGCATTTTTCATGTCGGCGGCATGCTCTTTTCTCGTGCGACCGCGCTATAAATCCACCGCCCTACTCTACGCACCCCGGACCAGCTCCGTTTCCAAAATCCTCCTGAACGAGCAAAACTACAACGAACGATTGGAAATCAAGGCGTTGGCCACCGTTGACGAGACCGAGCAGATGCTGCCGTTCCTGAACTCCGTGGCCATCAAGGACTCGCTGATTGAGAAATACAACCTCGCCGAATACTACAACATCGATGTGAACAAAAAGGGCGGGATGACCAAACTTTATAAGACTATCACCAACAATCTGACCATAAAACGCACAGATTACGGTGCCATTTCGCTGTCAGTGAGCGACTGGGACCCGCAACGCGCTTACGAGATGACCCTCGATGTGGTGCGCTGGCTGGACACCATCAAGAACGCCGTGGAATACGAACGCGCACAAGCCGCTTGCATCATTCTGCAAAACCAGTTGGATTCCATTGAACGCGAAATCGCCATCGTCAACGACTCCATCCGGGCACTCATGGCACATGGCGTCTTCGACGTGAAACTGCAGAGCGAACGTCTCACGCAGCAATATGCTATCGCCGCTGCCCAAGGAAATACTGCTGCCATGCAGCGCATCATAAGGGAGCAGGACACTTTAGCCAAATATGGTGCTCAACTCACTTCATATCAGGATCTTGAATTTAATTTCAGCAAATATCACGCCCTGTGCAAACAGAAAATGATGGATGCCAAAATGGACATGACCACCATCATGCCGGTGAAGTTTGTGATAGACAAGCCGTTCCCTGCTGACAAGAAATTCTACCCGAAGAAGTCCCTCATCGTCATCATTTCCACCCTTTGCGCTTTCATTCTGACTTTGATTGTTCTGTTAACGATTGAAAGGATTGAAAACAAACCTGTTAGAAGAGATCCGGCAGCAGACACACAAGATCACTAAGCGGCAGATTATTGGATTCGTAATCGCCATAGCGCTTGTGCTGGCCAACGGCTTCGCCATAATCAGAGAAATTCAAGTGGTTCCCCTGATTACAGTTGCCGCAGTGGGGGTGTATGTCCTGCTTTTCCACGCTGACGTGGCCATGTATCTGATTGCCTTCACTACCCCACTCTCGGTCATCATCAGCAGCAAAAACATCCATCTCGGACTGTCGTTACCCTCTGAAGGACTGATGATTGCGCTGACGATGATTTTCTTGGCACGGATTCTTTACGACCTGCGCATAAACCATGCCTTCCTGAAACATCCCATATCCATCGCGATCATGGTTTATCTCGGCTGGATGCTGATTACCTGTCTGACGAGTGTGCGTCCTGTCATATCGCTCAAAGCTTTCGCCTCCAAACTCTGGTTCATCACCTCCTGCTACTGGTTTTTCATGCAATTGGTGGAAGATGATTTGAAAAATGCCGTCCGATACTTCAACTGTTATGCGCTTGGGTTAACCATCATCGTCTGCTTCACCACTTATCTTCATGCTCTCAGCGGTTTTGACGAGCACTACGCCCACTATGTAATGTCACCATTCTACAACGACCACACGGCATACGGCGCGGCATTGGCTTTCATGATACCCATCACCGCCGGCTTTTTCTTCCTGCCTGACAACAAATTACCGCAAAAGATCTTTTACGTGGTCATTACCTTGATTTTGCTGATGGCATTTTACCTGTCATTCAGCCGTGCTGCATGGATCAGTCTTGTTGTGGCCATCGGGGTATTGATTATCCTCAAATTACGCATCAAACTGTCATGGTTATTGGGTGGCGGATTGATTGTAGGCCTGCTATTATTCTTCTACGCGGACGACATTCTCTACAAGATGAGCCGTAACAGTCAGGATTCCTCCGGCAACTTTATCGAGCACGTACAGTCCATGTCGAACATCAGCACCGACGCCTCCAACATGGAGCGCATCAACCGCTGGACGGCTGCGTTCGGCATGATTGAGGAGAAACCTGTATTCGGTTGGGGTCCTGGCACTTACCAGTTTGAGTATGCGCCTTTCCAGAAGGGATATTACCGCACCATCATCTCCACTGACTTCGGCGACGGCGGCAATGCCCACAGCGAGTATATCGGACCTTGCGCTGAAAGCGGAATTCCCGGTATGTTGACGGTTTTTGCCATCGTTTTCACATTCCTTATCGTAGGAATCAAAACGTATATTTATACGGAAGACAAAACATTGAAACTGTTGTCTTTATGTATGGTGATTTCCTTAGTTTCCTATTATACCCACGGGGTCTTCAACAATTTCTTGGACACAGACAAACTTTCGGCTATTGTATGGGCGGCCATGGCGGTGATAACCGTGTGTGATGTCAAGAGGAAAACCTTTCCACAAAGTCTATAACGCTTGGCTGTTGGCTGTTAGCTATTAGCTATTGGCAACGATAAACCCCAACGTCTTAAATCATACGTCTTACGTCAACTTTCTTTCTGCTTCATTTCCTCGTAGCAGTGGCGGCAAAGCGGCTCGTAGGCGTCTTTCTCGCCGAGGAGGACTTGTTGCTCGTTCGGAACAATGCGGTAGGAGAAATGGGCGAGGTCGCCGCAACGCGTGCAGATGGCATGTTGCTTGCTGACATACTCCGCCACGGCCATCAGTTTCGGCATCGGACCAAAGGGCACTCCTTTGTAGTCCATATCCAACCCACTGACAATCACTCGGATACCGGCATTGGCCAGCTGGTTGCAAACATCCACAATTCCTTCATCGAAAAACTGGATTTCGTCGATGGCCACAACCTGCACATCATTCATATTGATATAGAGTAATATTTCCGAAGAGTTGTTGACTGGGGTCGAAATCCGGGAATTTTCGTTGTGCGACACCACTTCCGTTTCATCATAGCGGGTGTCTATCGCCGGTTTGAACAACTCTATTTTCTGATTGGCAAACTCCGCACGGCGGATGCGACGCAGTAATTCTTCCGTTTTTCCGGAGAACATGGATCCGCAAATCACCTCTATCCAACCTTTTTTATGATTTCTACTTGCCTTATTTTCTAAAAACATTTCTCTATTCTATATGTAAGAATTTCGTATTTTTGTGCGCTTTTTCTGAGCGCAAAATTATAATAAAAACCATTAACCTGATATAAAAAATCGAAAAAAATGAACGACAAGTATCAACAAATGTCGGAAATGTTGGATAATTGGCTATCTGACAATGAAAAAGAGATTAAAATTGCCCTTATTGAGAAAGAAATCCTGTTAGAGAAAGTCCGGAATCTGTATGTCCGGATCTCGTCTATGGAAACGGAAGAATACAGTGCTCCGCAACAGGATTCTTCACAACCGGAAGCGGTTCCGGAATCTAAAAAAGAGTTCACACCTGCCAAGACATTGGAAGAGGACGTAGATCTTTTCTTTGACACAGAGCATGAAAGTTATAAAGCAGTAGAAAAGGATCTTCAAGAAATTGCCGAAGAAATTGAACTACAAGAACAAGAAAAAGAGGTTCAAAAGCCCACGAAAGACGTAGTAGCGAACAATCGTCCAAAAGAGCCCGAAGATGTTTTCGACCATCTCGCAGATCCTGAAGATGAAATTGTTATAGACACCGACATTCATGATAATGCCAAAGACCTCTTTGAGAACACTGACATTGAAATTACCGTTTCCACCGAAGAGGACGATGTTCATGAAGAGGACGACATCTTGAAGTTCATTCCACCCAAAAACACACAGGTCAAAGAAATACCAAAACAGGAAGAAAGATCTGTGGTTGAGGCGCCTAAGCCCGTGGTTGAACAGAAACAGACGGTTCAGCAACCGACACCAAAACCAGAGCTGCCAAAAGAAGCCCCAATTCCCACGCAGAAACCTCAGCAGCGCTCCCTCAACGACCTCTTCAACGAGCAACGTGAAGACCACTCCATCAGCAGCCAATACCAACGTGCCAAAGTCGGCGACTTGACAAAAGCCATTTCCATCAACGACAAATTCATCTATATCAAGGAATTATTCCACAACAGAGGTGAAGATTTCAGCGCCTCCATCAGACAATTGAACGAATGTAAAACGATGGAAGAAGCATTCGACTGCCTTGAACAGTTGAAACAGAAATTCTTCTGGGATTCCAAATCGGACGCTTACCTTTCGTTCTGCGATTTGTTAAGAAGAAAATACTCCTAATAGAAAGATCGTGTTTAAAAAAAGAACAGGCCTGAGATATCTCAGGCCTGTTCTTTTTAATACTAACACTTATTCATTACTGAACGCCGGTTTATTGCTGAAGAACAACCCTTTAAAGGTGAATTGTTGTGTTGTGGTGTCGCGAAAGAGGATTTGGGAGGGGATATTCAGGTACATGGGGGCATTTTCTTCGGTACCCATCACGGTCAATGATCGAGCAGGCATAATGAAGAAATCCTCCGAGGTAAGACTCCAAACCGTGTCCACCAAGGCATTGAATGTCGCACTTTTGGTCTCTCCTCCGATAGGCCAAATCCGAATCGTGACAATACAAGCTTCACCCCAGCCCTGACAGTCCACATGTCCGTCCACCCCGTAAAGGGTTATACATGAGTTATTACAATCTTGGGCGGTGTGTCCTACAGCATACGTAATCTCTATAGGATCAGAACCTTCTTTCATGGAATTGTCACTCATTACCGCATAATTTTGCGGATAATGGGATCTGTTTTCCATGTTAGGAATTTTTTTACATGCCGTCATCGCAATGACAGTTAGCACCATAATTAACACAATCTTTTTTCTCATATTTACAATGGTTTTTATTTGAACATCATTCGCAAATTTAAAAATATCTTGGTTTGCCCATGCAAAATATCCATGGCGGATTATTTTTTTTATTATCCTCTACAAATTGGCGGATTAAAAAAGCTCTATTCCAACAACTATCTTGTTTATTATCAATTGATTTGAAAAACAGTTTCTTCTAAATAATGGCGGTTTAAAATACGACTTTTTCATAGATTATTTGGCGGAATAACGCCCGAAATGGTCCTTGAAAAGAACAAAATTTTGCACAGATTCCTCAAAAAACAGTATTTTTGCATCTTCAAAACAGAAACCGAATATGAGAGACTTTTACATAAGAAACAGATTCTGGATCTCCTTGTTAGCGAATTTGCTCTTTTGGTTGGCAACATGCTTTTTCTTTGCAAGGTTCTCTTTGTTGCGCCCTTTATTTCACAACCACATATATGAGGAATTTTTCTGTGTGGCCTTGATTGCCCTGATTGTGTATTCCACCCGATGGCTGACAATCCCCTATCTTTTCAACAGAGGAAGATACGGGGACTTTTGGATGGCTTCCGCATTCTTATTGCTCGTTTCAACCACAGTGGAAATTCTGCTGATGAAATCAAACATGCAAAATTCCCTCTCCTTCAATTCTTCGCCTTACCTACTAATAACTTATACATTGATTTTCCTCAGGAATTCATGCTTTTTCGCTTGGTTTTTGGTTTTGGACCTTTACTCATCTTTGAAAGCAACCTTTAAAAAGAAACAGCAGGTTTCCGTTTTGGAACATCAGACTGTCCAGTTCTCGCTGCCCGATAATATTGAGGCCTCTTTCCCTTTGAACAAAATCCTTTATATCCAAAAGAACGGACATACCACACAATTACATTGTGTTGATGATGAAGTATTTACTATCTCCGACCCGTTTTCGTACTGCAAAGAGACAATTCCCTCCTCTCTCTGGACTTTGGAAAACGGCGACAAGATGGTCTTTCACCAGCATCTCACTGAATACATTCAGTCCAAGCAAAAGCCAGAAATACAGAAAATTAAAACTGTTGTTATGTTGACCAAACGTCAATTCCAAATCTACAAGATAATACAACAAAACCCAGGGTGCAGGTCTGCTTTCATCAAAGAAAGTCTTTCAGATAAATGTGGCTTGCGCACCATTGAACGTGATATTTCGTCTCTGCAAGAAAAACAACTAATTATTCACGATGGCAGTAAAAAAGATGGGGGATATAAAACTTGTCCAGACTGTACTGTGATGCAGGACTGATTTTAGACTCTTTTGTACATTTTTAAAACATGAAGAGACGCAATAATGCGTCTCTTCTCGTAATTGCAACACAATGATAGGAAAATTATCCCAACATGGCGGTGTAAGCGGCAGCGTCCATCAGGTCAGCCACTTGTGCGGGATCCGTCATTTTGATCTTGATGATCCAGCCCTCGCCGTAAGGATCGCTGTTCACGAGGGCGGGCTCGCCTTCGAGAGCTTCGTTGAATTCAACGATTTCGCCGCCGACAGGCAACAGCAGGTCAGCAACGGTCTTCACAGCTTCGATAGAGCCGAAAACCTCGTCTTTGTCCAACGTCTCACCCACAGAAGGGATATCGAGGAACACGATGTCGCCTAATTCGTTAGCGGCATGAGCGGTGATACCCACCAATGCAAATTCACCATCCACTTTTAACCATTCGTGGTCTTGGGAATACTTCAAATTTTCAGGAATATTCATACTTTTAGATTTTATAAATGAAAAATTAAACGGTCATAATTTCTTTTTCTTTGGCCTCCAAGATTTTATCCACCTTGCTGATGGCTTCATCGGTTGCCTTCTGGATGTCGGTTTCCAGTTTTTTGATGGCATCCTCTTCCACACCTTCGTCTTTCAGCTTTTTAGCGTCATCGTTGGCGGTGCGGCGGATATTGCGGATGGCCACCTTGGTCTGCTCGGCATCTTGTTTGACCTTCTTTACCAGCTCTTTACGGCGCTCCTCTGTCGGGGCAGGAATCACCAAACGGATGAATTCCCCGTTGTTCTGCGGAGTCACGCCAATATTGGCGGCGAGGATGGCCTTCTCAATCACGGGCAGCATGTTGCGCTCCCACGGTTGGATGACAATCTGGTGGGCATCGGGAGTGTTCACATTGGCCACCTGGTCGATGGGCGTGGGGTTGCCATAGTAATCGACCTTGATGCCGTCTAGCATTTGCGGGGAGGCCTTGCCGGCGCGCACTTTCTGCAGTTCTTTGTCGAAATGCACCACTGTTGCGGTCATGTTATCTTTTGCTTGTTTCAAGCAGGTTTGTGTATCCATAATGTTGATTTTTTAATCTATGAAATTACTATTTTTATCTTCGTTATCTTCCTCTTCTGAGGTATCCTCGGAATTATTCTCTTCAGTCTGAGCCATTTCCGCTTTGAGGTTCTCTATTTCGCGAAGCTGCATCAGACGCATTTTTTTCAAAGAAGTTAATTCTTTTTCCTTATACGATTTTGTCCACTTATAGACGATCATATAATGCAAAATAATCGCCAACAACCAAACAATCAACAAGAAGAGGATAGCTT
Organism: uncultured Bacteroidota bacterium; assembly: GCA_902786595.1. Classification (GTDB taxonomy): domain Bacteria; phylum Bacteroidota; class Bacteroidia; order Bacteroidales; family WCHB1-69; genus F23-D06. The sequence continues at coordinate 12,160 of CADADB010000028.1, forward strand.
TCAAAAAAGTGATGTCTTCACTGCCTTTGAAAAGAAAATACCATACCACCCATAAGAATGCGTTAGAAAGAATGAAAATGGCAAGATGGATTTTGAACGAGGTCCTACGTGCCGCCATTTTCGCCAATTTAGCTTCCTCTTCGGGCGTGATTTCAGGAATGTTGGGATTATTTTCTGCCATATTATTTAGTATAAGAGGGTTCCGATGGGTTCGCCATTGAGCACTTTCAGTAAGTTGCCCTTGGTGTTGGCGTCATAGACGTAAATGGGCATTTTGTTGTCCTGACAAAGTGCAAAAGCCGTCATATCCATGATTTTGAGATTCTTTTGATAAGCCTCCGCAAGGGTTATTTCGGTGAATTTCACCGCATTGGGATCTTTTTCAGGATCTGCGGTATAGACGCCGTCCACGCGAGTGCCCTTGATGAGCAGGTCGGCCTTGATTTCGAGAGCGCGAAGTGCAGCGCCTGTGTCCGTGGTGAAGAACGGGTTGCCCGTGCCACCACCGAGGAACGTCACATAACCGGCCTCCAATGATTCGATCGCTTTGCGCCATGATGTCTTCTCGCACACACCTTCAATGTTGACTGCTGACAACACTCTGGCTTTCACGTTCATAGATTCCAGCACACCTTGCACGGCAAGCGCATTGATGATCGTGGCCAACATGCCCATTTGGTCGCCCTGCCGACGTTCGAAACCGGCTGACGCTCCCTGCACGCCACGGAAGATGTTGCCGCCGCCGATAACCACCGCCACCTGCACGCCCGCGTCCACCGCAGACTTGATTTCATTGGCATAATGCAGGATATGATCGTAACTTACACCATATCCATCATCGCCTGTCAATGATTCGCCGCTTAATTTCAGTAGTATGCGTTTATATTTCATATTCTTAAATTTCAAGTTGCAAAAATACAAAAAATACAATAATCTCATTCGCTCTATCGTTATTGGTTTTCGTAAACAAAATAAAAAACTATGAAACTGATAGATAATCTATTATCCCTGTTTTATCCGCGATTGTGCGCAGCTTGTGGCGATGCGCTTCAACAAAATGAATCCTGTGTTTGCTTGAATTGCATGTTGCATCTGCCTGAAACCCAATTTCATAAGGAACATTTCAATCCCTTGAGACAAGTTTTTGACGGACGAGTCCCCGTAGAGGAGGTGACAGCTCTGATGAGTTATAAAAAGTCAAACCGCACACAAAAAATCCTTCATTGCCTGAAATACAAAGGGCAGAAGGAAATTGGGTCTGTATTGGGTGAATACCTTGGTGGTCAATTAATTACAGAAGAACGTTATCAGGGTATCCAATACATTTTACCCATTCCGCTGCACCCGAAGAAATTCAGGAAAAGGGGTTATAACCAGAGCGAATGGATTGCCATGGGGCTCTCCAAGGGAATGGGAATCCCCTTTCTGACGGACGTGCTAATGCGTACGCAATTCACTGATACACAGACGAAAAAGAGTCGCTTCGCCCGTTGGCAGAACGTCAAAGAGGTGTTTGCAGTGCAAAACCCCGGGAAGGTGGCCTACACGCACGTTCTAGTCTGCGATGACGTGCTTACCACCGGTGCCACTATGGAGGCCGCCATCCGGAAACTGTTAGAAATAGAAGGCGTCAAGGTCAGTGTCGCCACCCTCGCCGCCACTACACTATGATTTGGGACTCTGGACTAAGGACTTGAGACTTTGAAATCGTCGTTTATTCCCACAGTCTTCAGTCCTCAGTCTTCAGTCCCCGTCCTAAACCAATATCCTTCTAACCTCCTAACCATTCAACTTTCTAACCAATAACCTTCAATAACCAATAACCCATAACCCATAACCATTAAAAATGTATTTTTGCCGTATGAAAAAGAAACTGACATTTATCCTTATTATCTGCGCAATAATTTGTATTTCAACATCTTGCGCAAGAAAGATCAATGGTGCCACGCCGCACCGCCGCGACCGCAACTGCGGATGCGAGAATATTTACACTTCCCAAACGGAATGCGAGTTGGCGATGTCTGACGATGAAACGATGAGGCGATGAGGCGATGAGGCGATAAAAAACGATGATAGACGATGAAATGATAAAACGATGAAAAAGATTGTGTTATTGATGATTATGGCCATGATTTTGGCCAGCTGTGCGGATCGCAATGTTTCGGTAAAAATTGCAGGTGATATTCATGACGGTGGCAATCAGATGATCCGGCTTGCTCTCATTACTTCAGAGGGCATGGAGATGATTGACTCCATGAATTTGCAAAATGGGCATTTCGAATTCAAGCTTTCCTCTGAAAATGAACAAATTAAAGAGCGCGAAAACTCCCCAATGATGTTCCAGCTGTTCCTCTCGGAGGAGAATAGTCTGTCAACAATGGCCAAAAAGGGAGAACGGCTGAAAATCACCGCTGACGCGCAGGATTTGACTCGGACATACCACATTTCAGGCGGTGAAGAGGCGATCCTCATTCACCAGTTGGACAGCTCGTTGACCGCTTTTGTCATCCCCACAGAAAAACTCTATGAAACCTATCAGAAAAATGGTGAAAATGATTCCGTCCGGGCAGAAATAGAGGCGAAATATGTCAAAATGCTGCAAAATCACCAACAATATTTGCAGGATTTCATCAAAAGCCATCCCAACAACATGGCTTCCTACATTGCTTTCTTCCAAAGCTATAATCGAAGGAATTTCTTTGATATCTATCAGGACTTGGACATACTGAAACAGATAAACAACAGTTTATCAAAGGTTTATCCTGAAAGTGAATACGTGAAAGCGATGACAAACTTAGCGGATATGGTGGAGATGCGTTTAAATGCAGCCGCCAAGGAATATTCTGAATCCGTTGGGGACGCCCGTTAAACTTTTGTTTCTAAACAGAGTTTTATTCCCTCGAAATCAATTAATTTTTAGCATGATGAAAAACATACTGAAAAAAATCGGATTGGTGATGCTTTGCGTCATCCTTTCCTGCGGCGCTTTCGCCCAGTCCGCCGACATGGACAAGCTGTTCAGCAAATACGACAGTAAGCGCCATTTTGAGAAATTCGAATACGGTTCCCAAAAACCGGTATGGCTGAACCTCATCGCGCACAACGCCTCCTTCGTGAAAATCCTTTCCTGCGATGCCAACCCCAAATCTCATAAATACAAGAAATTCAATCAAGACATCCGCAAGTCGATGGAGAATTTCAACATTGTTTTTGAGTTCAACGAGTCGGATTATTTGTTGAAGGTTTGTGCTTCTGAAAAAGACCAAAAAGGATGTTCCAACTTTGTGGTTGTCTCGAGATTAGGGGACAAAGAGCGGGTAATATGGCTTTATGGGAGAACCAATCTGAAGAAGTTTATCGACTACGTTAGGGATGCGTTGATGTAATAAAAAATCCCCCTCATGCGAGGGGGATTTTTTAATGCCGTTTGCCATTCAAGAAAATCTGTTCCACCTTGTTGCTACCGAATGCGTAGTTCATGTAATAGAGCGTATCCATCGGCTTGGTGATGAAGAAGTTGGCGATTTTGCCTTTCGTGATGGTACCTAACTCGCGCCAGACGTCCATAGCGTAGGCCGTGTTGATAGTCGTGGCGTTGACCGTCTCTTCGGGCAGCATCTTGTACATCACGGAACCCATCGCGAAGACCAGCTGCATGTTGCCTGATGGGCAGGAGCCAGGATTGAAGTCGGAGGCCAGCGCGACGGGCAAACCGCCCTCGATCATCTTGCGGATGGGGGCGCACTGCATGCCGAGGAAGAAGGCCGCGCCGGGCAGCACCGTGGGCATCGTCTCGCTCTTGTAAAGTGCCGCAATCTCCTCATCACCCGTGTATTCCAAGTGGTCAACAGATAGTGCATTGTATTTCACACCGACCTGGATGCCGCCGGAGCAGGCCATCTCGTTGGCGTGAATCTTCGGACGCAGACCGTACTTGATGCCCTGCATCAGGATGCGCTCAGTCTGCTCGGTGGTGAAGAAGCCCTTGTCGCAGAAGACGTCCACGAAGTCGGCGAGTTCCTCGGCCGCCACCATCGGAATCATCTCGTTGATGATGAGATCCACGTAGCCGTCGGGGTTGTCCTTGTAGAGCAGCGGTACCGCGTGTGCGCCGAGGAAGTTGGCCTTGATGGTGAGCGGGGAGTTCTCTTTCAGCTTGCGGATGACGCGCAGCATCTTGAGTTCATCCTCGGTGGTGAGGCCGTAGCCGCTCTTGATCTCGCACGCGCCCGTGCCGAAGGAGGCCATCTCCTCCAACCGTTGCCAGGCCTGGTCGTAGAGCTCTTCTTCGGATGTCTCATGCAGCCGTTTCGCGGAGTTGAGGATGCCGCCGCCGCGTTTGAAGATCTCCTCATAGCTCAAGCCCTTGATTTTGTCGATGTACTCGACCTCGCGGCTGCCCGCATACACGATGTGCGTGTGGGAATCGCAGAAGGAGGGGAACACGAACTTGCCCATAGCGTCGATCTCCTCGATGGGCTCCTTGATTTTCTTCAGGATGTCGGGGTTGAAGTCCTCCATCTTGCCGAGCTCCTTGATTTTGTCGCCCTCGGTGAGGAGGTAGGCGTTGTCGATGACGGGGAGGTTCTGCATCTCCTTGCCGGCGCGAAACTTGATGGATTTGGGCTCCGCCTGGATTAATTGCTTTATGTTTTTTACTAAGATTGCCATAGTTGGTAGGTTTTAATTTGATGCGGCAAAGATAGTATTTTTAATGGTTATTGGTTATGGGTTATGGGTTATAGAAGCTGGGTTATGGGTTATTGGTTTATTGTTTATGGGCGATGGCAATAGTAAGGAGCGGGTGACAAGTGTAAATATGTCTTTAATTGTTGATTGTCAGTATATTATGCATTTTTTTGATTTTCATGCAATAATCTTATAACTAATAAGCCTATTAGTTATAAGATTATTAGTTTAACAGTATGGAAAAATTGTTCGTACGTACAGCAGCTATCTTGGTATGTATTCCAGAGAACCACACGAAAAGTGTCGGAAAACATACTTGCTGATGCACTCCAAGAGTTAGTGGATCAATGCAATGATGTTTTCGAAGCCAAAACCGATGAACTGACTGCCTATCAAATGAATTTTCTGCGGGCCGTGGCAGATGGAAATCACACTGGTTTGTCTTCTGCCAAAATCATACAAGACTACCATTTAGGATCATCCGCCAACGTCAACATCATCAAGAAATCCCTATTGGACAAGGATCTCATTGTAATTGAGGACAAAAAGATATTTTTATCGGATCCAATCATGAGTCTTTGGTTGCAACGGGAATAATTATCGAATAATTCACCCTATTCGCCGAGAATCATTTTGCCGTTTCAATCGGTACGAAGAATGCCGCAGGATCCTTCTTCAAATCTTCCGGAGTCATGCTCTTGCAGGCTACAATTTTACCGTTCTTGATTTTCAGCACCGAAACCCCGTCGATGCCGAACGACATGCGGTCAAGCTTGTTGGTGGGGTCACAAAGCAGGTTCGGCACCTTCTCGCGGATGTTGGAGGGCAGCTTTTTCAGGGTGGCGGCAGAGACAAGCATCGCTTGGTACTTTCCCGTTATCAGGTCCAAATGCGCACTCAGATAGTCTGTTGCCTGCTCGACACAGTTTCGGCAGCCTGTTGGCAGAATGAACAGGTACTCCCCGTCGCGGATCTTGAAATCCGGGAACGTCTCGTGCATGTAGGACTTGAAAAAGCGGGTATGCCGTTTCAGGTCATTTCCGTTTGTTTGCGCCGCGAGAATGCCTCCGAACAGCAGCAATGTCAGTATTATACAGGTCTTTTTCATTGTATCTCAATATCACAAAACAGGTTTTTTCATCGTCGGACAGCCGTTTGTCGGCTAAGGCAATCCCCTTCGGTACCACCATGAGCTCATGCTTGCTAAAACAGTCGGGCATGTCCATCTCCGCAATTTGCCGGAAAGAGGAGTCCAGCACCAGCAGCGACCAAGGTTTGTCGGAGATTTTGTTTCGGGTACCGTCCCTGTTCTCGTAGGGCATCGGTCTGGAAACGGTGATGTAATACAGGTTCCGGTAGGAGTCATAAACCACGCCAAGATACGAGGTTTTGGCACTCTCCGTGCGAGCTAATTCCGTGTAATTGTACGTGTTGGCCGTGTCAAATTCTTCCTGGACATGCCGTTGGTGTTTACTGTGGATGTAGTGCTGCTCCTGCGAGCCGTCGCGGTGGATAACATACAGCGAGTCGATGAAGGAGTAAATCGCCACCAAATCCGTGTCTTTGTTCATGGTGGAGGTGAAGTGGTAGTTGTAGCGTGTGTTGTCCCTGCTGCGGTGGATGGCCGGATAAGTGCCTAAGCCCCGAATCGGATTGAGCTGGCCATCTTTATACGAAAAAACGTGGAACATCGGACGTGAAAACATCCTGATTCGCGTGTCAAGCCGATAGTCGAAGATGTTTTTCAGAAATGTACTGCAATATAGTAAGCCCGAATCCGGAGTGATCGGCACGTAGTAGTGACAGCTGAAATTTGTGAAGACAACACTGTCCCCGTCCTCTGTCCATAGATTCATTTTGACTGTTCTTTTTACATCTGAATGATTGTCAATAAGATATGTGAGAGAATCGAAGACGCAGTTGTAAATCAGATTGTTTCGGTCGAGTGAAAAATAGTAGGTGAGGTAGCCGGGGGTCTGGAATGCGGAGAACGGTTTCAGTCCATTTATGCAGTAGTTCAGAACAATCTGTTTCTCTTCCGTATGGAACCAGGTGTTCACCTGCGTTTTTTCAGCAAAGGAATAGAAAGAACGGGGCATGACCGTTTCGTGCGGGATGGCGAACGTGTCCAACTGCGACACACTCCGCACGTTCCCTTTTTTCCGTTTCTTGACCTTGACTTTCGGGGTGGAGACCTTCGCCCCGTCTTGCACGCAGCGCACACTGTAGCCGTTATAGACCTTCCCGAAGCAGACGTACGGGCAGGGGTAGTTGAAGTTCTCCAGATAGCGGCCCGTAGCGGTGCCGTCGTTTGAGGGCGTGGAACTCCACCAAAAGGACTCTTCGCCCACTTTCGAGTAGTTGCCGGGGTAGCGATAGCCACTGCGAGGCGGACGCACAAACCGTTTGATAATCCGCATATTCTGGGCTGAGAAGGGAACACGGTACTGGTAGCCCTCCGCGACGCAGCCCTGTGTCATGGCCGTCCACTCCGCATCGTCCGGCAGGTGCCAACCGTCGGGACAGACACCCTGCACACTCGCGGACGTTTTGCCCGTATCGCGCACCGCTGCCGTCCAGGTGTAGAGCAGCCCGTACTTCCGCACGGAATCCCGGCTGTTCCAGTCGTCGAAATAGCAGGCAACGGTCGTGTCTTTGTCCGCCACCTCACTCAGCACAATCGGGCTTCCGTCGGCGTAATGGGTTGTCCGCAGGTTCTCCGCCATCCACCGCATCCCGTTGATTTTCAGTGTGCGGTAACGGTTCCCGTCGCAGTCGCGCACGGTGACGCACGCGGGGAGCAGGAGCGCCAGTGCGCAGGAGAGGGCGAAAAGTTTTGCGGTGGGGTTCATTTTGGAAGATTTTCGATTGCCAATATTATCTACACGTATCTTCGTGTATTATTTCATTCATCATTCATAATTACCTCGCGTTCTCCTCTATCCACTTCCCGATTTCCGATTCCGAAAGGCCGCCGCCCTCAAAGCGGTTGACCTCCACGCCGTCTTTCAGCAAAACGACGGTCGGCACTACTTTTACGCCAAAGCGGTTTGCGGTCACGGGGGACTCGTCGATGTCGATTTTGAAGAAAGAAACCGTCTTGCGGTGCTGGCGTGCGAGGTTTTCCAAACGCGGTTCTAAAAGTCGGCACGGACCGCACCATCTCGCCCCGAAATCCAACAGCACGTATCCCTTCTTCACCTTCTTGTCGAAAACCTCATCGGAAATCTTTTCCACATACTTTCCCTCTTTCTGGGTGAGCATCTCGTTGATTTTCAAGCTGTCGCATTCACGATATACAATGTTGCCCTCCTCGTCCAGAGTGATGACAATGGCCTTCTCCTCGTCGGGAAGGGCGAACAGCGCCATATCCACATCTCCGTAGCGCAAGTCTTGTAACTCCTTGGAGGTGCGCATCCTTATCCCTTTCATCGTCAGCTCAGATTCCGATTTCACCACGAGCCCATATTGAAGGTCTGCGAAAACCCCATAATTGAAAGGTATCTTGAAAGAGGTGTCGATCCAAACGGTGCTTTTCCCTTGCATCATTTCCGTTTCAATCTCGTATTCCACCCGGAGACAGGAGTATCCGTTGACGGGAACAAGGGTGTCAGAAAACAGCAGTGGCGTGTCGTCGGAGCTTTTTTCCATCGTCTTTCTGGTGACAATCGGAGTTTCCATCATGGATTGGATACTCACAAGCTCTTGTGAATCATCCCTATAGATGATTTTTGATTTTATATCGGGCATGTCAGACACGACATTATCCCCTTTATAATATTCCACAAACTTCGATTCAGAGGCCATCCCTCCCGACGTTTTTTGCACGTATGTCAGCCGGCCCTCGAACATCGGCTGGGCGGAAATGCCTTTGAGGGCAAGGGCAGTTAGCAGGAGAAATAAAAAGGTGAAGCGTTTCATAAAATATTACATTTAATCAGAAATGTGGTTCCTCTTTGCAATACATTTGACGAGTAAGCTGATGACCAACATGAGAAAGATGAGGATCAGTGTCTGCAAGAAATAAAGGGCAATCTCGCTGGTGATGTGTGGGGAAAGCCATTTTTCCGTCAAATGCATAATAGGCACGGTCATCAGAGCGATAGAGACACCCATGAGCCATAAATTGTCCTTTCCTTCTTTGCCTTCTTCTTTCAGCTTTTTATTGCGAATGCCGTCATAATTATAATTCTTTTTATTGGTTAAGTCACTATTTAACGATATATCCAAAATAAGGTTCATTCAAAATCTACTGCAAAATTACAATATATTTCGAATGGGGGAGGTATTAGTTCAATGATTTTTTCAGTTCCGCCAAACGACGTTGGGCCGTGCGGAGGGAGAAATGCAGGTCGTCTGCCACCTGCTGCGCATTGGCACTGGGATTCTTTTCCAGATAGTCCCGTAGCCGTCTCAAATCTTCGGAAAGGCCTGCATTGTGGCTTTCCACATCCGTTTCGTTGAAATCTTCGTGAGAATAGAGTTCTGGATTCCAGGCTTTTAGATGCTTCATGACCTCTTCCGTTTTTGTGGAATAATAGTGGATGATTTTGTCCTGCCCGTTCACGTTTATGCACAGCGCAGTGTCATTGTAGCGCACGATGCTGTCTCGCATGACAAGGGTCTGGCGGTTGACCCGGATCCAAAGCTCAGAAGGAATCAGTTCCTCCAATTCTGAAAGGGTACCGTTTCGATGTGTTGTTTCTCCGTTTTTCAAGATGAGAACAACTCCGTCTGTATCGCAGGAAAAACAGGCAATATCCTTAAAATCAATCAGCTGCTGCTTTCTTTCTGGTGAAATGACCACCAATTTGTCATCGGTGTATGCAAATGCCCTTTCCACGTTGTCAATCACAAAGTAATGGTTCCGATTGATGAGTGCAAACGCATAGATGAACGCCGGAAAGAGGAGGATGGTGGCGATGATGGCCCCGAAAGGTAGAAACAGGTTCACATGCAAGAACATCAATATAATGAGAATGAGATCGTACAGCACGTATAGGCAAAACGGGAAGTTGTCGATGGTGTCGAACAGGATGGTGTCCCCATCTCTGACCGAACAATGGCGGGTGCTCTTGAAAAAGTTGTCCTTGAGGGTCAGGTTGAACTCCTCCTTTCCCACATTGAGAGTTAGTGGGCGGAAACGGTGCACTTTTCCAACCAGCTCTCCGTCGATGAACACCAGATACGGGGTGATTTTGAAATAGCCGAACGGCTTTTGCTTGATGGTGATTTGCATAGTGGTTGGTTTAACGCGGCAAAAGTACGCATTCCCGCAACACGGGCCTCCGCCAAACTCGCGGGAGGCGAATTTTGGCGGAGGTGTGGTCTTTGATTGCGTTTTTACTCTTTCAGCAACTCGTCGATTTCCTCGCTAAGCTCGTCGTAACGATTCGTCACTTCTAAGGTTCTTTGTCTTTTTTCTGCTTCATCTGTCAGACGTTGTTTTCCTTTTGACTACGAAGGGGGGATGAAAAACTACACCCTAAACTCAAAAAAATTGAATTTCCGTATATTATCGCATCCCGTTGATTTTCAGCGTGCGGTAGCGGTTCCCGTCACAGTCGCGCACGGTCACGCACGCGGGGAGCAGGAGCGCCAGTGTGCAGAACAGGGCGAAAAATTTTGCGGTGGGGTTCATTTGTTTATTTTTATTGTGGAGATACTACTTCCCAATGACCGCCTTTGTCGCCGCCAACGCGGATGATGATTTTTTGGTCTTGAAGCTTCTTTATATTTCTTGTAATATTTCTACGGTTTATGCCTATGTATTCTGCCATCTCTTGAGTTGTTATTTCGGCATTATTCCGTATCAGTTCTATTATTTTCTGGGACGTTTTCTGGGACGTTTTCTGGGACGTTTTCTCTACACTTTCTACGACGTTTTTCCTTTGGAGCGTCACCCTGACTCCTCCGCAGAAGTTCTCAACTTTGGGCATAGGCAGGCCTGCACCTTCGAAACCTTCGCGAATCTTCTTGTAGCCACGCCCCCAAGCATCTATGAAGCCAGCTTTGAAGAAAGCGTTGGCTATATTCTTGTTACGTGGTTGTGAGGAATGGTTCCCGTACAAAGTCTCAGAGGTGTAACCGACGGGCAATTCACCACTGTTCCATATCTCAATATAATCATTCCATACGCGCATCTGAATGTGAACACCGGTATAATCCTTATGAATGATGGCGTTATAGAGTATCTCGCGCAAGGCATCTTCAGGCACTTCAAGTTTCTCGATACGGTTCATCCCCTTGAAGGTGATAGGCATAATCAGGTATTTTGCCTTTAACATATCAATGACCCTGTCCGCCATCTGGATGATGTTGCCCTCAATCACATCCTGAAACATCAAATCTGCCTCGTTAACGCCAAAACGACCAATATGGAATCGAACACAGGTGAAATACCTTTGAGGACTCTTGGCAAAGAGCAAAAGAGCCGCATTCTTGAGTTTCCCTTCTTCATTGATGAGACCCAAATTCTGAAGGAGTATCTCCGTGGGCAGGTTCCGTTCCTCGTTGGTTATTCGTCCGTTTTCATAACCTTTCTTTAAAAAGTAGTCTATAGCAGATCTGTCCAAATCATCAATAGTAGCGTGCTCGTAAACAATATCGTCCCATGAACGCCCCATTTTCTTCAATACAAACTGCTGTAGTGCCGGACCGCGTAGTTCCTGCATGGTGCTACCAGATCGGTAGTAGTATTTGTCTTTGTAGTTGATAGGTATATTGCTGGTTTCTATTACCACCTCAATATACTCCAGCCCGTCCATCTCATGGAGGTTAACATCGGCTACGATGCCCATGGTAGTGACAATTTTATTGGGAATGTCTTCCATCAATCGGTCAACATTCTTAATACCAATCACTTCGTGGTCATTGTTCACACCGAAGTACATTACAGCTCCTTGCGCATTCGCAAATCCGCAAATCCATTCCAAATACTTGTCGTGCCAGCTGCTTTTGTATTCAACATTCTGACTTTCACGTGGTTTTATCTTGCCCATAGTATTTCTTATTTGTTTTCAAACAGACTGCAAAGATACAGAAAAAATAAGATGTGTGTTTATGCGATTAAAATATTTTGAGGGCAAGGGCAGTTTGCAGGAGAAAAAAACTTTACATTTAATCAGAAATGTGATTCCTCTTTGCAATACATTTGACGAGTAAGCTGATGACCAACATGAGAAAGATGAGGATTAGTGTCTGCAAGAAATAAAGGGCAATCTCGCTAGTGATGTGTGGGGAAAGCCATTTTTCCGTCAAATGCGTAATAGGCACGGTCATCAGAGCGATAGAGACACCCATGAGCCATAAATTGTCCTTTCCTTCTTTGCCTTCTTCTTTCAGCTTTTTATTGCGAATGCCGT
>CADADB010000029.1 GCA_902786595.1 uncultured Bacteroidota bacterium
GGTAGGCGAGTGGCTGTAGCGGTGGCAGACCTTAACGGAGATGGCCGTCCTGAGATGGTGTTGGGCAACTATGCCGGCGGTGCGGCCTACTTCGAAGGTGCGACGCCTCCCGCGCACACTTCCATTGCGCAGCACGAACGTGTTCCGTTGCGCATGTTCCCGAACCCGGCCACCGACATCCTTTATCTCGAAAGTGACCAACCTTTGGGATCAGTCTCCATTTGCGATTTATTCGGACGTATTATTCTTGTTATCAACAATATTGAGGATAATAGTGCCGTTATCAACACTTCACGTTTTTCAACAGGAATCTATTTTGTACGTACAGCCCATCATGCTGTTTCGAAATTTTTAATAGCCAAAAGCTAATGGCCAACAGCCAAGAGCAAAAAATTGTATCTTTGCCGTTTCAAACTAGAGTAATATGTTGCATATTAACAGTCCAGAAGAGGCCATTTCGGCCAGTCCTGAAAAAGTGTATCAGGTGTTGTCGCATTTGTATGAGCATCCTATGGAGGGCATTCCCGGTTTGTCGAATTGGGTTTCACGGTGTATGACCATGTCACCTGCCGACTCTCGCTCATGGAGCAGCAGCCATGTTCCCATGTGGCGTATCGTGCGGAGGTGGAAACACCGCACATAACCGCGACGGCCAGCTTCGACATCGCCCCGAAGGGCACGGAGAGCACACTGCAGGCGACAATGGATGCAGATGTGCCCTTTTTCCTGCAAGGGATGGTCAAAGGACTCGTCAACCAGTTCATGGGTCTGGCCATGCAGTACATGAAAAAAGCCATAGAAAACAGTTGATATGGAATACACGATTCGCACCGACAAATTAGTCAAGAAATACAAGAACCGCACGGTGGTCAATGAGGTCTCCATCAATTTCACGCAAGGCGAGATTGTGGGATTGCTTGGACCGAATGGTGCGGGCAAGACCACCTCGTTCTACATGATCGTGGGGTTGATAAAACCGTTCTCCGGACGTATCTTTTTGAACGACACGGATATATCGGAAGAACCCATGTACAAGCGCGCGCAGATGGGCATTGCCTACCTGCCACAAGAGGCATCGGTGTTCCGGCACATGACCGTCGAGGACAATATCCGCGCCATCCTTGAGTTCAGTGGCAAGAGCAAGGCGGAACAGAAAGAGAAGTTGGAGAGCTTGATTGCTGAATTTAACATTGAAAAGGTTCGCCATAACAAGGGCAACAACCTCTCGGGTGGTGAGCGACGTCGCGTGGAGATCGCCCGTTGCCTCGCTTCCGACCCCAAATTCATCCTGCTCGACGAACCCTTCGCCGGCGTTGACCCCATCGCGGTGGAGGATATTCAGGGTATCGTCAAGAAACTGAAAGACAGGAATATCGGTATCGTCATTACCGACCATAACGTACACGAGACACTCTCCATCACTGATCGTGCTTACCTTCTGTTCGAGGGCAGCGTCCTCAAGTCGGGCACGGCTGAAGAACTTGCCGCCGACCCCATCGTGAAGAAGGTCTATCTGGGTGCGAACTTTGAGCTGAGACGATAAGGACGATGAGGCGATGAGACGATGAAAAAACGATGAATAAATGATGAAAATATGAAAAATAGGAGTGTTGTATGGATATTGATGACGGTAGCGATTATTTCGGTGCCGTTTTTTGCGTTTTCGCAGGTGAAACAGGTGCTGAAGGTCGTGGATTTCGACACGAAACTGCCGGTTGCGGATGTTACAACGACGTTGTTCGGGCAGACACTGACGACGAATGCACAAGGTGTTGCGGTGGCCAATCTCCCTGCAGACAAAAAAGATGCGTTCCTGCCTTTGGAACAGTGGGAGAAGGATGGCTATATATATATGGGCCGCGCTCCTGAATCCCTCTTCGGCTTTTTCCAGACCAAGGACACCTTGAAGTTTTATATGGTGGAAAAGTCAAAGTACCGCAAAGAGGAGTTGCGCGTATTCGAGCAGCTCTTCCGCCACTTCTATGCGGAAAATGTGATGCCTGCGGCGCAGGAATTTCTGGATTCCATCAAGGCAAATGCAGCATCTGTTCCCGCTAAGGCAACCGCATTGGTGGAATCCACATTCGACATCAACGATGTTGTCAGAACCTGCTATTCGGATGCATCCGACATACAGAAATATGAATTCTACCTGTTTGACAAACCGCAGTTCGCAGAAGTGCTGACGCGTGCACGGAAAGGGGAAATCAATGAAGCCGTTGCCGCTGCCAAAGAACATATCCGTCTGGACGACAACAGTCGCGAGAACTTGGAGTGGGTGGAACTTTACTGCTCTCTGCGTTCCCTAGACTTGAGCGACGAGGATGAGGATCCGGTTTCTCAATATTCAGAGTTGCTGTATCGTAATCATTTTCGGCCGTATTCCAGTGTGGATTACATCAACGATTTGAATCGTGAATTGCAGTTCGAGAAAGTGGATTCCATTGCGCGTGTTGAGAAACCCAACAACAGGCATCCCCGGTACACCTCGGTGTTTGAACCTTCCTTCTTGTCCTATATGATTCGTCAAGATCGTTCAAAAGTCAAGGTCACTGCCGAACAACAACTCGAAAATACCGCCAAGATTTATAAGCAGTATCCTTATTTCCAGACATTGGGGGATTTGTTCTGGGTGCAGAAGAACCTCTATTACGCGTATGCTTTTCTCGAGGATAGTGTTTCCGCTACCCGCGCGATTGACAGTGCGCTCGTTTTGGAGCAAAAGCTGCTGTCTGAATATACCATAGATCGCTATGCCAGAAATCAGCAACTCATTCGTTATCATAAGAATCTGTCTTCTGTGATAGATTATGATTTGGCATATTCATCCCCGGCTTTGCTATATCAAATATATGATGATGCGTATAATGCTTCCTTGGAGAATTATAAAGCAGACACCTCGAACCTGTTCTTGCAGTTGCAGTTGGCTGAAAATGCCGTGCTCTGGAGTCAGAATGTCCCCAAGGTGGAAGAATGGGCGACCAAACAGGCGGCCAAACAGAAAGAGATTCTGCAAGAGTTAGCGGCAGTGGAGTTCAAACTTTCGGAGACATTCCCGGAGTTCTATGCCGTGCAGAATGTGCAGGTCGCCTCACAGTTGTTAGGAACCTGCCTGGTTACGCAGTCTTCCAATGACGAGTTGCAAGCCGCTTTCCGCCAGTATGAAAAGAGTTATGATGTGGTGAATGCCATTTTCCCGAATGCGTTCAATGAGATATATCTGAACTATAACGCCACGCTTGAAACCTATTTGACCGCATACCAGCAATTTGCGCTTTCATCTGAATTGTCGGCGTTCACGGATCGACTGCTGAGTATTCAGTCGAAGAATGACCCGCAGAAGATTTTGACAAAAAAGGCAGAGTATGCCAATCATATTGCGGAGGTTCTTTATCAAAACGAGATGTATGAGGAATCGGTTGTCTATTATTTGCAATCAAACGAGTTTTATGTGAAGGCCTTGCCGCAGGACGACCAGCTGTGGATTCCCTATCTGAACAATTATCTGCAGATGGGCGATGCACACCTGAACCTGAATCAATACGACAAAGCCGTGATGACCTATCAGAAGGTCTTGGATTTCGAGCCGCAGATTCCCGCTTCCGTCATCCCGAAATATACAACGCTGAAGGGCGGTGTGTACTATTATGTCGGGGATGTCTATAAAGCATCGGGTGAAACGGCGCGTGCCGAAAAATCATACAAAACGGCTGAAAAGTACTTCAAGAAGGCAATTTCTCTTGGGGACAATGATGCGTACACGAATTTGGGAGAAATGTATTGGAGCAAGGCGGTGATGGCTGCGCAGAATAAAGAGATGAAAAAATGCCGTCAGATGGTGGAAAAATCGGTGGATTTTTACGAGAAATCCCCGATGGAACGCCCGTTGCAGACCTATGAGCGCGCTAAATCGGTGATGGGCGATTTCTACAAGGAGGAGAATGATGTCACGAATTACTATAGAACAGTGGCGGACTTGGTCGTCTTTTACCGGGAATTTGTGGAATTTAACGAAGAATATCCGTTCAAATTGTTGCAAAACGCGGAGACGATGCTCAATAGTGGCAAAGTCAGCAATGAAGAGGCCATCCAATATTCTCAGGATCTCCTTGATGGAGTGACGTATCTTGATGCGCAAGGTCGCGATGTGCAACTCGCCTATTTGCGTGCTGTGTTCAATATGGCGCATGTATATTCTGTCAATGACTCTGTGCCGCAGGCCATTGATCTGTATCGGGAATGCATCAACGCCAGTGAAGTTCTCTATGCGGACACCGCTCCGGCAACCCACAAAGGTAATTTGGTGGAGGTCTATTCGAAATTGGCTGGCTGTTACGAGCAGATGGCGGAGGAGATTGACACTGCGCATTCGGAGCTTTGGTACTACCGCGCTGTTGATGTCCGTGACTCGCTCATCGAGCTGATGAAGGAAATCAATGAAGACGGCGATGTGAACCGGACATATCGCACAGCTGTCCAGTACCGTCAAAACGGTATCGTGTTCTATCATCTGGACATGGTGCCTTCTGCGCAGGATTACCTCGACAAGTCGAATGAATTACTGCTGATGCTCTACAATAGCGAGTACAAAGCCGAAGTGGAAGGGGATATCATCCAGAATTATTTCTATAAAGGCATCATTTATAAGGATGCGAACAATACGGAGAAGGAGTTGCTCAATCTCCGCAAAGCGGTGGAATACGGTCGGAAGGCCGATCTTTCCAAGCAAGTGCCGACATATTATTTCGCCGCTATTTCCATGTTGTTGGAGGAACTTGAAAAAGACAAGGATGCTAATACCACTGAGATTGCCAAACTTACTAAGGAATTCAAGGAAATCAAATCGCAGTCGAAGAAACAGCAGTAACTGGCTGTTGGCTATTAGTATGACACAAACAATTAATTCATAAACCGTAAACCGCAAACCGTAAATCGCAAGTCGCAATGAACACCTACACCCATACTTACACTGTCACGTGTCAAGACATGAACAAAGACTACCGGCTGAGTCCGGCGGCGGTGCTGCTTTATTTCCAGGAGAGTTTCGCCCGTTATATGGGGTGTCTGCACTTGGCCGCATTTGACTTGGTCAAAGAGCGGAAGATGTGGATTATCACGGAGATGGGCGCGGAAATGCTTCCTGTCGATACGTTTTGGGGCGATGATATCGAAGTGACGATTTGGGTAAGTGAGATCACGCCGCTGCGGGTCTATGCCGACTACCGTGTGACGAATGCGGACTCGGGTGTGCTGATTGCCAAAGGCACAAGCTGCTGGAACCTGATGAATGCCGACACCCGCAAGCTGGAATCCACCGACTGTGTGGCCCCGAAAATCACGGTGCTGCCGGAAATGATGACGGAAAGCCACAAGAAAGTGAGGTTTCCTAAGGATGGTGTTGCGCTCAAGCATGTGACGCACAAGGTGAACCAGCTCGACCTCGATTTCAACGGGCACGTCAACAACCGCAGCTACATCAGTATCGCCATGCTTACCGTGCCCGATGAGTTCCTGACCACCCATCGCACGAACCGCTTCGTCATCCATTGGCTGCACGAGACATATCTTGGTGAAACGCTGACCTGTACGTTGCGCCAGGTTGCCGAGAACACTTACGTGCATCTGATCACGAGAGAGGATGGCGGCATTGCCGCGGAGATTTTCTCCGTATGGGAACCGCTGGCCTCGCAAGTTTATGTGTCGGATGTGGCGAAGAGGCGATGAAAGGGGGACTGAGGACTGGAGACGTAATGACATAAGAGTCCCAAAGTCTTAAGTCCCAAGTCCTAAGTCTTAAAAAAAAAGCAATAATGGACACTTTTGGAAACATATTCCGCCTCACGGATTGGGGCGACACACATGGAGAAGTGCTGGAGGGCCAGATAGAGGGCTGTCCGGCGGGAGTGCGTGTGGATATGGACTTCGTTGCTGCCGAGCTGAGCCGGCGTGCCCCGAGCCGGGACGCGCTTTCCACGAAGAGACAAGAGCCCGACCATGTGGAGTTCCTCACTGGCATTTCCGATGGCGTGACCACCGGCGAACCCATCCGTTTCCGCATCCCGAATATGGATGTGAAGGTGTCGGAGGCCAACCGCCACGTGCTGAAGCCGTCGCACGCCTCCTACACGTATATGCGCAAGTATGGCGTCACCGACAACGAGCAGTGCGGACGGGCGTCGGCGCGGCAGACCGTGTGTCGGGTGGTGACAGGGGCCATTGCCAAGCTGTGGCTGCAGGGCAGGGGAGTGCGGATCAACTCCAAGGTGGTCAGCATCGCGACACCCGTACGCGAGGGCGACTCTGTGGGGGCGCTCGTGGAGGGCCGCATACAAGGTCTTCCCGCGGGATTGGGGGAACCGGTCTATGACAAGTTCTCCGCTCGGCTGGCATACGCGATGATGTCCATCAATGCCGCAAAGGGGTTCGAATACGGTCTGGGATTTAAGGCGGCGGAGATGTCCGGCAGTGAATATCATGATGTTCAGAATCCCGATTTCTCTTTCAAAACCAACCACGACGGCGGTATCCAGGGCGGCATCACGAATGGTGAGGATGTTTATTTCCGCGTGGCGTTCAAGCCGATCCCATCGGTGCGCTACGATCGCGAAACGGTTGACTTTGATGGAAATCCGGTCGTGATGAAGGGTTCCGACCGCAACGACCTCTGCGTGGCGCCACGAGTCCTTCCCGTGGTGGAAGCCATGGCCGCGATGGTGGCGATGGACTTTTTAATGCTGAATGCTGAATGCTGAATGAAGAATGAAGAATGAAAAAGATTAAAAGCAAACATATTCATCTTTATTCATCGTTTCATCGTTTCATCGCATCATCGCATCATCGCCTCATCGTCCCTATTTCCCGATGCAGAACTTCCCGAAGATATTGTTCAAGATATCGTCAGACGAGACGGTTCCAGTCAGTTCGCCCAGATCGTGGAGGGCCATGCGCACGTCTTCGGCTACAAGGTCTGTCGGCATCTGGTTTTGCAGACCGACCTCGGTGCGTTCGATGGAGGTGAGGATGCTGTTCAGCAATGCCTGGTGACGTTCACTGGTCAGCAGGGTGATGTCTTGGAGGTGATTCTCTTTCACGAACGAATCAATCTCGTTAAGCACTGATTCCAGATTCTCTCCTTTCTTCGCGGAAATGTAAATTGCGTTTTCAATGTGGTTGGATGAATCTGAAACCAAATCGGTTTTGTTTCCGATTAGTATGATTTTTTTGTCATCCAATTTGATTGAATCCGTTATTTTGGATAATTCCAATTCGATTTCTTGGTTGTTTTTGCGCGCATCTGTGATCCATAGGATGATAGCTGCCTTGCGGATGGTGTCGTAGGCGCGTTCGATGCCAATACGTTCGATGGTGTCGCCGGATTCGCGGATGCCGGCGGTGTCGATGAACCTGAACAGGGTTCCGTTGAGGGTAAATGTGTCCTCAATCGTGTCGCGTGTGGTGCCGGGAATGTCGGAGACAATGGCGCGCTCGCGTTGGAGTATGGCGTTTAGAAGGGTCGATTTCCCCACGTTCGGTTCGCCAACGATAGCCACGGGGATGCCGTTTTTCAGCATGGTGCCCCATTTATAGCTTTGTAGCAAATTGTTCACTTCCAATTTGATATGTCCGAGCAGGTTGAGCAGGGTGGTACGGTCTGCAAATTCCACTTCTTCTTCGCTGAAGTCGAGTTCCAGCTCTAACAAGGAAGCCATCTGCAGCAATTCCTCGCGCAAGACGGCCATCTTGTCAGAGAGTTCGCCCTGCAGTTGTTTCATGGCGGCGTGGTGCGCGGTTTCCGACTGGGCCTCGATGAGGTCGGCGATGGCCTCCGCCTGCGGCAGATCCAGTTTCCCATTGAGGAAGGCACGCTGCGTGAATTCGCCCGGAGCGGCCATGCGGCAACCGTTCTTGACTAATAACTCAATGATTCTCTGTTGGATATAGACGGAGCCGTGACAACTGATTTCCACGACATCCTCGCCCGTGAATGAGTGCGGCGCAGTGAATTTGGTCACCACAACTTGATCGATGAGGTCTCGTTTTTCATCGGAAAAATCGTATAAAGAGGCGAATTTTGCATGATTCGGCTCCAATCCGGCGAAGTTGGTTTTCTCGGGAAAGAGCACTCTGGCAATCCCAAATGCTTCCGGTCCGGAGATTCGGATCATCGCCGTGGCCCCCAGTCCAGCGGGTGTCGCTATGGCACAGATGGTGGTCATTCAATTATGAATTATGAATTATGAATTAAAAGTCGGGCATTATAACAGCGAAATGTCGCCTTTCCCCTCACGTATCACCTCAATTCCCCCGCCAGTGCAATCCACCACTGTGGAGGGCGTGTTGTCGCCGTAGCCGCCGTCGATGACGATATCGACCATGTCGCCGTAGCGTTCGTAGATGAGCTCGGGGTCGGTGGTGTATTCGATCACCTCGTCGTCGTCCTTCACGGAAGTGGAGAGGATGGGGTGGTCGAGCTGCCGCACAATTTCGCGGATGATGTTGTTGTCAGGAATACGGATGCCGATGGTCTTCTTGTGGCTCTGCAGCAGTTTCGGCACGCTGTTGTTGGCTTCGAGGATGAAGGTGTAAGGTCCGGGCAGCACCCGCTTCATCGTCTTGAACACGCTGTTGTCCAACGGTTTGGTGTAGTCCGACAAGTTGCTCATATCATGACAGATGAACGTCAGCGCGTCCTTCTTCTTTTTCTCGCCAAGGATGGAGATGATACGCTCGATGCTCTTCTGCTTGAAGATGTCACAGCCGATACCGTAAATGGTGTCGGTCGGGTAAATGACGATGCCGCCGTCCCGCAGACACTCCACCACGGTGTTCACGGCTTTCGGGTTCGGATTTTCAGGGTATATCTTTAATAACATAATCTTAGTTTCAAGTTTCAGTCCACAGTCCTCAGTCCACAGTCCTCAGTCCTAAAAAAAAGAAGGGTAAGCGACTTATATCGCATCGCTACAACCTTAATGCCCTTGCTACATTCCTGTCCTGGGGGAGTTATAAGGGAGCAGATCGTATAAGACTTACCCGCTGCAAAAATACAATTTTTTCGATTCTGTCGGCTAATAGCCCAAAATTTTCAGCATCGACTTGTAACTCTGCTCTTTAGCGAACAGTTTGGTGCATAATTCTCCCTCTTCATCACGGTAAATGATGATGTGTTTTGGTGCGGGAGTCATGCAGTGCTGTATTCCACCGTAACCGCCGAGGGCGTCCTGGTAGGCACCGGTGTTGAACAGACCAATATATTGTATGTCCTCAGGGCTGTCGCCCGCAGGATAGTTGGCGGAGTCGATTTGCGGGAGGAAGACAGCGTTCAAGTGCGAGTCGGAGTTGTAGTAATCGTGACTGTCGCAGGTGAGGCCGCCGAGGAAGACTCTCTCGTAGGCCTTGTCCCAGTTGTTGATGGCCAGGATGATGAACTGCTGGTTGATGGCCCAGGTGTCGGGCAGGGTGGTCATGAAGGAACTGTCGATCATGTTCCACAACTCCCTGTCGTTCTGGCGTTTTTGCTGCAATACGGAGAAAAGAGCGGCGCTGGCCTCACCCACGGTGAACGAGCCGAACTCGGTGAAGATGTCGGGTTCTTGCACGCCCTCACGGTCGCAAATGATCTTGATCTGGGCGATGATCTCCTCGGCCATGTACTCGTAGTCGTAGTCGAAAGAGAGCGAGTTCTTAATGGGGAAACCGCCGCCGATGTTCAGAGAGTCCAACTCGGGACAGATCTTCTTGAGGTCGCAGTAGAGGTTCACGCACTTGGTGAGCTCGTTCCAGTAGTAGGCGGTGTCCTGGATGCCCGTGTTGATGAAGAAGTGGAGCATCTTCAGCTCGTATTTGGGGTTGTTCTTGATTTTCTCGCGGTAGAACGGAATCACATCGTTGTAGCGGATGCCGAGGCGCGAGGTGTAGAACTCGAACCGCGGTTCTTCCTCGGAAGCGATGCGGATGCCGACCTTGCATTTCGTGTTGATTTCCTTCTGTGCAAGCAAGTCGAATTCCTTCTTGCTGTCGAAAACAGGAATGGTGTTCACGTATCCTTTGTTCAGGATGTCCACAATGTTGTCGATGTAGATCTGCCGTTTGAACCCGTTGCAAATAATGTAGTTTTCCTTGTCAAAAAGCCCCTGCTCATGCAGCGTTTCAATCAAATTGATGTCGAATGCGGATGAAGTTTCAATATGTACATCGTTTTTCAGCACCTCAGACATCACAAACTCGAAATGGTTGCTCTTCGTACAGTAGCAATAGTGGTAACTGCCTCTGTAGTCGGCTTTTGCAATGGCCACGTTGAACCATCTCTTCGCCTTTTGGATATTGGCTGATATTTTGGGCAGGTAGGTGATTTTCAGCGGAGTTCCGTACTGCTTGATGATATCCATCAATGGTACTTCGTTGAATAACAGATTGTTGTCTTCCACGTTAAACTCCTCCTGCGGGAAGTCGTAGGTTTGTGAAATCAGGTCGATGTACTTGGTTTTCATCCTTCTGAAATTTTGAAATTAAAACGCGGCAAAAGTATATAAAAAAATAATACGGATGGGAAGAAAAAATCTAATCCGAACGAGTTAAATTGGTTTTAAAAATTGGATTTGAATGAGTTGGATTTGGAAATTAAAATAAATCCGATGAGAATTGTTTTGGAGACGTTTCAGGAAACCTCTCTACAAGGAGGCGATCATATACGTTCGATACGCCTATTTTACAGCAAAAAAATCAGCACGGAACTTTCGCTCCGTGCTGACATGATTTCGTATAACAAAAAATTCTTAATTTTGAATTCTAAATTATCCTGCAATAATTCTCGTGCCGCAGTTCGGATCTTGCAGACGTCCGGCTTCGGTGATGATGCAGGTCTTGCCGCTCTTCTCGACGTATTGGATGGCGGCGCGCACCTTCGATGGCGGCGCGCACCTTCGGGGCCATGGACCCTTCCGTGAAGTGCTTCTCCTCAAGGTACTTCTTGGCTTCGCTCACTGTGATGGTGTCCAACGCCTTCTCATCGGGCTTGCGGAAGTTGATATAGACCTTCGGCACATCGGTGAGGATGTAGAACTCGTCGGCGCCGATCTCCACAGCGGTGAGCGCGGAGGCAAGATCCTTGTCGATGACCGCCTGCACACCTTTGAGATAGCCGTCTTTCATGGCCACGGGAATGCCGCCGCCTCCGACAGTCACCACGATGATGCCCTGCTCGGCCAATTGTTTCACTAACTTGACGTTCTGGATGCGCAGCGGCTTCGGGGAGGCCACCACCTTGCGCCAGCCGTTACCCTTGGGGTCTTCGCGGTAAATGTCACCGGTCTCCTCATGGTACTGGTCGGCTTCTTCTTTGCTGACGTATGGGCCGACGGGCTTCGTGGGGTTCTGGAACAACGGGTCGTTGGCATCGACCTCCACGTGGGTGAGCATCGTGACGGTGTCCTTTTCCCATCCTTTCTCGGCGAAGATATGGCGCAGACCTTCTTCGATGAGCGCACCGATGGATCCTTGCGTCTCAGCAACACAGAAATTCAGCGGCATGTCCTCCACTTGGAAGGTCTCCTTGCCGGCTTTGTGCTGCAGCATGACGTTGCCCACTTGCGGGCCGTTACCGTGACCGATGACAATGTTGTAGCCGTTCTCAATCAGCGGAATCAGGTTGCGACAGGTTTCCGTGACGTTATCGATCTGCTCCTGATAGGTGCCTTTCTGTTTGCTCTTCAGTAATGCGTTGCCGCCGAATGCGATGACGGCGAGTTTTTTCTTTTCTGACATATATTTCTTTCTGTTTATGATCTATTAACAGGCTTCAATAACCCATAACCAATAACCCGTAATCATTATGGTTACCAGATATGTGAACGTTTTTCCGGGGCCATGTACATCGGGTCGCCGGGTTGGATGTTGAAGGCGCTGTAGAAGGGGTCGATGTGGCGAAGGGTGGCGTTCACGCGCCAGCGGCCGAGGGCGTGCGGGTCGGTTTTGGTGCGGCGCAGAATCTCCGCTTCGCGGATGTTGGCGGCCCATACAGCAGCGTAAGCCAGGAAGAAGCGCTGTTCGGGGGTGAAACCGTCCATCTCACCCTTGATTTGGCCTTCTTTCTTGGCTTTCTGGAAAGCCGTGTAGGAAACGTTCAGACCACCGTTGTCGGCGATGTTCTCGCCCAGGGTGAATTCTCCGTTGGCAAAGACACCGGGAGCAACCTCGATGCTGTTGAAATGATCGACGATGAGCTGGGCTTTTTCCTTGAAGGTGGCAGCGTCCTTTTCAGTCCACCAGTCGGCGAGGTTGCCGTCTTTGTCGTAATTACGACCTTGGTCGTCGAAACCGTGGGTCATCTCGTGTCCGATCACCACGCCGATGGCACCATAGTTGGCGGCGTCATCCGCGTTCATGTCGAAGAACGGCGGTTGCAGGATGCCGGCAGGGAAGCATATCTCGTTGGTGGTGGGGTCATAATAGGCGTTCACCGTCTGCGGGGTCATCTGCCATTCGGTAGGATCGACTTTCTTGCCGATTTTGCTCATGTTGTAAGCCATATCGAAACGGCGGGAGTTCATCACGTTGGCGTAGTAGCTCTCCGTGCCGATCGTCAGTGCACTGTAGTCGCGCCATTTGTCGGGATAGCCGATTTTCACCGTGAAGGCGGCTAACTTTTCGAGAGCGTTCTTCTTGGTCTGGTCGGTCATCCATGTGGAAGCCTTGATGCGCTCACCAAGGGCCCATTGCAGGTTCTTGACCAGCTGTTCTATGCGCTGTTTGGCTTCCGCAGGGAAGTAGTTCTTCACGTACATCTGGCCAACAGCCTCACCGAGGCAATCGTCAACGTTGTCGATGACCCGTTTCCAGCGCGGGCGGTTCTCCTTACGGCCGGAGAGGGTCTTGCCGTAGAAATCAAAGCTGGCATCCACGAATTCGTCGCTCAAGTAAGAGGCGGCGCCGCGGATGACGTTCCAGGCGAGATAAGCCTTGATCACGTCAAAGTCCGTGACTTCGAGAATGTTGTTGACACCTTGGATATAGGTGGGCTGGCTCACATTGAGCGTGTCAACCTTCAGATTCAGGGTTTTGAGGTATTGTTGCACGTTGATAGCGGGGATCATCTGTTGGAACTCCGCAGGCGTGCATTTGTGGATGGTCTGGTAGGGGTCACGCAACACGGTCTTGTCGATGGCGTATTGCGCCAGCAGAGTTTCCAAAGCCATCACGCGATTGGCCATCTCTTTCTCTTTGCCTTTGAAACCGGCGATGGCGCTATAATTTGACATACCGAACATCTTGGTCATCAGCTTCACGTATTCGTCGCGGATGTTCCCCGCATTGGCAAGACGGTTTGGAAGCGGAACAGTTGAGCGCTTTAACCTTTCCCGCCCCCAAAACCATGCTACCCGTGAAATCCGCATGCCCCCCCACACTCGCCGCAGGCGAACCTTTCTGTGCTTTCCGTGATTGCCGTGTGACCTCCCCTTTTTCACCACAGGCGAATCCCAGTGCCCTGCAAAACACGGGCAAATGACCTGCGTGCGCATCCGCTTCAGCCCTTCTTTCCGTCGGTTCAGCCCTGTTTTTGGCCGTTTCGGCCCGTTTTTCTTTTCCCGGATCCATAGGGATTCTATTTTCGCGGCCATAAAAAATGAGGAAATGAAAAACGTTAAAGTATTGATTATTACGGCAGTTATGATGTGTGCGATGCCTGCGGTTTTGGCACAACAGGTCTTGAACTTGGAAAAATGCCATGAATTGGCCCTCGCCTCGAACAGCCATCTGAAAATCGCGCAGGAGCGTGTCAAGGAAACGGAAGCGCTGAAAGGGGCTGCTTTGGCGCAGTTCTTTCCAAAAGTCAGTGTGAACGGCACTTACAACTGGAATCAGAAAAACATCTCTCTGCTGAGCGACGAACAGCAAGGCGCCATCAACAACATGGGCACCACGGTGATGTCGCAGGTGACCCCGGCCATGCAACCGGTCGTCATGCAACTGATGCAAAGCGACCCCCAGTTAGCCATGACGTTAGTGCAGAGTTTGGCTGGAATGAATGTGGAAGAAGCGTTAAACGGCGTTGGTCATGAGATTACGGATGCCTTCAACATCGATACGAGAAATATCTTTGCGGGAGCTGTCACGGTATCGGAACCCATTTATCTGGGCGGCAAAATCCGTGCCATGTATAAAACCGCAAAACTCACCAACCAAGCGGCACTCCTGCAGGCGGACCAGACACAGGAAAATCTGCTCATTCAGGTCGATGAAGCCTATTGGCGGGTGATTTCATTGCAACACAAACAATCACTTGCCCATCAATATTGCAATCTTTTGGATACGTTGAATCAAAACGTGGAAGCGATGGTGGCCGAGGGCGTGGCCACGCAAAGCGACCTGACGCAAGTGCGTGTGAAACTTAACGAAGCGCAGATGAGTCTGACCAAAGCGGAAAACGGCTTGGCATTGTCGAAAATGGTGCTTTATCAGCTTTGCGGACTGAACCTGACAGGCGATTACGAGATTGCCGAAGAAGAGGGCATGAGGTCTTTTCAGCCTGAGCAAACACTTGACATGCAGAATGTTTGGAATAAGCGGGAAGAGATCAAACTACTGGAAATCGGCGATCAGATGGCCAAGACGAATGTGAAGATGGCTACATCCGGCTTGCTGCCGAATGTGGCGGTGACGGGGTCGTATTTGGTGAGTAATCCCAACGTTTTCAACGGTTTCAGGAATAAGTTTGCCGGAATGTTCACCGCCGGAGTGGTCGTCAATATCCCTATCTGCCATGCGGAGGATTTCCTTGCCGTGAAGGCGGCCAAGCACAAACGCAATGAGGTGCAGTATGAGTTGGAGGAAGCGCGAAACGCTATCGAGCTGCAAGTCAATAAGCTAAATTATGAGTTGGAGGTGGCGAACAAGAAACTCGTGCAGGCGCAAAGCAACCTGCTGAATGCGGAGGAGAACCTTCGTCTGGCGAATGAGTCGTTCGAGGCGGGCGTCATCAACAGCAGCGACCTGATGGCGGCGCAGACGGCCTGGATGTCGGCGAAATCGGAAGTGGTGGACGCGGAAATTGAAATCCGTATGGACTACCTCTATCTGCAGCAAGCCCTGGGAAATAACTGAAACCTGAAACCTGAAACTTGAAACCTGAAACCTGAAACTTGAAACCTGAAACCATATAATGTAGAATACGAAAAAACAAACAGATATGGAAAAGACAAACAAAAACTTATGGATTGGTATTGGTGTGGTGATTGCCGTGGTGCTCATCGTCGCCTTGATTGGAGTGGTAGCCTTGCGCCCCGAGCCGGAAGTTCTGATGGGCGAGGTTGTGGCCAACGAATACCGTGTCGCCAACAAGGTGCCTGGCCGGTTAGACACTCTTTACGTTCAGGAGTCCTCGCAAGTGCATGCCGGCGACACCCTGGCCTTCATCAGCAGCCCCGAGGTGGATGCCAAGCTCACGCAGGCGAAGGCCGCCCGCACCGCCGCATCCGCGCAGAGCAGCAAGGCCAACAGCGGCGCTCGTCAACAACAGATAGCCTCTGCTTACGAAATGTGGCAAAAGGCGCAGGCTGGCGTGGATATCGCCAAGAAATCCTACGACCGCGTGCAGGCTTTGTACGACAAGAAAGTGGTTTCCGCGCAAAAACGCGATGAGGTCGAGGCTCAGTATAAGGCCGCCATGGCTACAGCAAACGCCGCTAAACAGCAGTACGACCTTGCCATGGAAGGTGCGCAAAGTCAGGACAGGCTGGCGGCACAGGCACTCGTGGCGCAAGCCAGCGGCGCCGTGTCGGAGGTGGAATCCTACATCCACGACCGCTTCCTCATCGCACCCTGCGACGGCGAGGTGATGGAAATCTACCCCAAGCGCTCGGAATTGCTGGGAACGGGCTCTCCCGTGATGTCCATCCTGGACATGAACGATGTCTGGTTCACCTTCAGCGTGCGCGAAGACCTGCTCAAGGATTTGAAAGTGGGCAACGAGGTGGAAGTGCAGATTCCCGCGCTGGGCGAGCAGACCTACAAGGCGAAAGTCACCTACCTCCGCGCGATGGCCTCTTACGCCACATGGCGCGCCACCAAAACCAACGGACAGTATGACGTGAAGAGCTTCGACGTCAAATTGGTTCCTCAAGAGAAGATTCCGGACATGCGTCCTGGCATGACGGTCATCATAAAACGTTAGTTCCGTTCATCATATTCATTGCATCATGAAACATCTGTGGAACTGCTTCTGTAGGGAGCTGGGGCTGATTAAAGAGAGCCCGCGCTACCTGATTCTGCTCACGGCGGGCATCCTTTTCAGCTATGTCTTCTTTCTGACGTTCATGCATGAAGGACAACCGGAGAACCTGCCTATTGCAGTGGTGGACCAGGACGGCAGCTACCTTTCGCGCCGACTGTGCCATGAAATTGACGCGACCCAGGGCGTGGATGTCGTGGCCGTCTATAACAGCCACAGCGAAGCGCGCGAGGCCATGCAACGACAGGAAATCTTTGCCTTCCTGGAAATTCCCGCAGGCACCTATTCCGAAGTGCTCGACTTCAAGACCCCTCACCTCGCACTCTATTCGAACAATGCTTACTTGTTGGCAGGAACCCTGAGCTACAAAACGTTAAGCACCATCGGAAAACTCACTTCCGCAGCGGTGCAACGCGAGGTGATGCGGAAAAAAGGCTATTCCGAAGACCAAATCATGGGGATGATCCAGCCCATTGAAATCGATGCGCACCTGATCAGCAACCCCTGGGGCAGTTATCTGCCATATGTGCTCACCACGATGCTTCCTGGAATCATCGGTGTGATGGCACTGCTGCTTACTGTCTATTTGGTGACCAACGAATATAAACTGAAAACCGAGAAACTTTGGCTTTCAACCGCTGGCGACAATATGCTTAATGCACTGATCGGCAAATTGTTACCCTATACATGTTGGTTCACCCTGATAGGCATTATCGGCAACATGGTGATGTTCGGATTCAGCCATTTCGTCTGTCTGGGTAGTTTCTTTGCCCTTTCGGTGGCACTGCTGCTGTTCGTGATGGCGATGCAGGCAATGGGCGTGTTTCTTGCCGGACTGATTCCTGACCAACATCTTGCAGTCAGCGTCGCCGCCATTTACGGAATGCTATCATTCTCAATGTCAGGATTTTCCTACCCGGTAGTCAGTATGCCCCCCGCCTTGCAGGCCATCAGCTACGTATTCCCGCTGCGTCACTATTACTTGACCTATGCGGACGTGGCGATGTTTGGCGCTACCTTTACGCAGTACTGGTCACATCTTTGTTGGTTGCTGTGCTTTATGATGGCAGGCTGCATTGGCGGATTGCTGCTGAACAGATGGGCCAAGAGCAATTCGGATGACGCGGCTATAGAGTGTTAATATGGATAAACAGAAGATTATGAAAAATTTTTGGCATAATATAACGTCGGGATTGAAGGATATTTACGATGTTTTCACGCTGGAATTATACCGCATTTTTACCGATGGGGGAGTGATGCTGATATTCTTCGTGGGTTCGTTGCTCTATCCCCTGATTTTCGGGGCGATATACAAGCACGAATGTATCCGGAATTTGCCAGTGGCGGTGGTTGATGATTCACAAAGCGCTCCGAGTCAGCGGTTTATCCATGAGTTGGATGCCACGCCTGAGGTCAACGTCAATTACAACTGCAACACCTTGTCAGAAGCGGAAACACTGATGCGTCAGCGCAAAGTCAACGGCATCGTCTATTTCCCGAACGACTACAGCGACCGTTTGGCGAAAGGGGAGACGGCACGGCTTTGTCTCTTCTGCGACATGAGCAGCTTCCTCTACTACCGTAGCGTATTCACCGGTGTCAGCAGCGTGATGCTGGACGAGATGAAACATATCGAACTCGAACGCTACGCCATGGCCGGAGTGACGGGACAGGATGCCGAAACGGCCATTACGCCAGTGCCTTACGAGGATGTGAAACTCTTCTCCCCGGCGGGAGGGTTCACCAGTTTCTTGGTTCCGGCACTCTTGGCGTTGGTCATCCATCAAACCCTGTTTCTCGGCATCGGCATCCTTTCGGGCACGGCGCGCGAAGAGGGGCAGACTGTCGCCATCGTTCCCGAACGTTTGCGCAACAGAAGTGTCTATCGGGTGGTCATAGGTCGATCGTTGGCCTACTTGATGATTTACATCCCATTGGTAGCCATCGATTTAGTGCTGCTTCCGCGGGTTTTCGGACTGCCCCACATCGGTCGTCTCGACGACCTCTGTCTCTTCTTCCTGCCGTTCTTGTTAGCCACCATAGCGTTCAGTATGACAGTGGGTTCCTTCGTGCGACAACGTGACACGGGCATCATCGTCTGCATCTTCTTCAGTGTGGTGTCGCTCTTCTTGTCGGGGGTGGTCTGGCCTCGCTCCAACATGCCGCTGTTCTGGAAGTATTTCTCCTACTTGTTCCCCTCCACACACGGCATCCAAGGCTTTATCCGAATCAACTCCTTGGGCGCGCACCTCAAGCAGGTACAATTTGAGTACCAGATGCTTTGGGTGCAGTCGGGACTCTATTTCCTGATCACCTGTCTGCTCTATAGAGTGAAATTCTTCAAATACGAAGACAGAGCCGTGTGTATTTGAATTTTATGTTATTTTGCAGCTTATTTGAAGAAATATGGTTGCCAATACGAAAAACAGAAGACTTCCAGGGTTTCGGCTGAAGCCGTTGCACGTGATAAACCCCTTCACGGTGCGGAACGCCCTCTGGCTCTCCTTGCCAGCGGGAATCATTCTCACTGGAATCATGACCTTAGGGCATTTGGACACCTCCACTTGGACGATTGCATCCAGTTACCATCCTGCATTGAGTTTGGCGCTGAATTGCGGACTCTTTTTCGTCCTTTTTCTCTTTGTTTTCAGTGTGGTGAAAAGCAAACTGCCCGTGGCGTGGCGATTTGTGTTGGCCAGCGTCGGCTCTTTGCTCATCGCCGCGATTTTCTCGCTGCTCTCTGTTGGATTGCAACATGTTGTTTATGAAGGGTTTATGATTGAACAATCCTATGGCAGCAACGTGATTAAGGACGGGTTGATTGTCATCACGACCATCATGATTACGCTGCTGATTTTTAGTCTGAACCACCGCCATCAGATGATGTTGGAGAATGAACGGCTACAGTCGGAGAACTTGTTGGTGCGTTATGAAACCCTTGAGAGCCAGTTGGACCCGCATTTCCTGTTCAATTCGCTCAACACGCTGAGCGGTCTGATAGGAATGGATGACGACAAAGCGCTGGAGTATTTGCAGCAGTTGGCATCAACCTATCGCTACACTATCCAGCAGAACAAACTGGTGCCGATCGAGGAGGAGCTCCGCTTTGCGGATGCCTATCTTTACATGATGAATATCCGCTACGGCAGCAATCTGAGGGTGGTACGCCTGTTGGATGGGGTAGAGGGCTTCGTGGTGCCCATCAGCTTACAGCAGTTGATTGAAAATGCGCTGAAACACAATGTGATAAGCGACAAGCATCCGTTGGAGATTCGTGTTGAGGCAACCGACAAAAGCATATTGCGAGTCAGCAACCGCATTTGTCCCAAGGAGACCACCGCTTCCGAGGGCATCGGCCTCACCAACCTGGACAAACGCTACGAACTGATTGCTGGCGAGCACATCTCCATGCACAGCGACAACGAGATGTTTGTGGTGGAAATCCCACTGATTCCCAGACAGAAGGCGATGGAGATTCTTGAAAAAATGAAAGAATAGGTGATGCTATGAAAAAAGTGGTCATTATTGAAGACGAGGCGATTGCGGCTCAAAGATTGTCGAAAATGCTGTCGGAGGAAAATTCCGATTTGCAAGTAGTGCAGGTGCTTCAAACGGTGGAAGATACGGTGGAGTGTTTTCAGACGAATCCCACCCCCGATCTGGTGTTCATGGACATCCACCTCGCGGACGGGCTGGCCTTCCGCATCTTCGACAAAATCACCATCGACTGTCCGATCATCTTCACCACTGCCTACGACCAATATGCGTTGCAAGCTTTCCAGGTGAACAGCATCGACTATCTGCTGAAGCCCATCAATCGTGAGGATTTGCAGCGGGCATTATGCAAATTCGGGAAAATCGAGGGAAAAGCCCCCGTGGCGGAAAACAGCCAGCTTTCTGCTTTGATGGAGATGTTTAACCGGCAGACACGGCAATACCAATCCTACTTCCTGATTCCGGTAAAAGACAAGTTGGTTCCGTTGGCCATCGCGGAGGTGGCATATTTCTATTTGGAAGACAAGGTATCACGAGCCTTCACGTTCGATGGAAGGACCGTTGTGGTGGGCAAACCTTTGGATGTTATTGTGGAACAGTTGGATCCGCATCTCTTCTTCCGCGCCAACAGGCAATACGTGGTGGCTCACAAGGCCATCGAGAGCATTTCGATGTGGTTCGGCGGCAAGCTGAATCTTTCCCTTTCTGTCAAAGTCCCCGAACGCATTTTGATCAGCAAGGCCCGTGTGCCTGAATTTAAGGAATGGTTTACGGCGTGAACGGAATGGAACTGTTTGGGAGAATCCTGTTTCCCGAAACAGAATAAAAACGCACGACCAATACAATGTCCGTGCGTTTCGTGTTTCGTGGTTTGCGGTGAACCCGCGTGGGAGGTTACCCCGCGATGATTCTCGTGCCGCAGTTCGGATCTTGCAGACGTCCGGCTTCGGTGATGATGCAGGTCTTGCCGCTCTTCTCGACGTATTGGATGGCGGCGCGCACCTTC
>CADADB010000030.1:0-7765 GCA_902786595.1 uncultured Bacteroidota bacterium
TGGGAGAACATCAGCATCGCATCTCCTGACACGGGCGGCACCAAACGCGCCTCCACATACGCCAAAGCCCTCAACTGCGAATTGGCCATCGGCTACAAACAGCGCGAGAAACAGAACGAAGTGGCTTCGCTGCAAATCATCGGTGACGTGAAGGGCAAAAACGTGATTTTGGTCGATGACATCATTGACACGGCAGGCACGCTCTGCAAAGCCGCTGCCCGCATCAAGGAAATGGGCGCTCTCAGCGTCCGCGCCATGTGCGCCCACGGACTTTTCTCGGGCGATGCCCTGGAGAAGATCGAGAACTCCGTTCTTGACGAAGTCCTGGTCACCGACACCATCCCGCTCAAACGTCCCTGTGCCAAGGTGAAGGTCGTTTCCGTGGCCAAACTGCTGTCCGAAATCATCTTGAGCGTCGAAGACAACACGTCGATTTCGTCGCACTACTACGTATAACCTACAAAAAAATCCCCTCCGAACGGAGGGGATTTTTTTGTGATTCCGCTGCGACTCGAACGCAGAACCTGCTGCTTAGAAGGCAGCTGCTCTATCCAGTTGAGCTACGGAACCGCTGGCATGCGCCAAGTCGGGATAGCAAGATTCGAACTTGCGACCTCCTGCTCCCAAAGCAGGCGCGATAACCGGACTACGCTATATCCCGTTTTTTGCGGCGGCAAAGATACACTTTTTTTCGATACGCTGAAATCAATTTCTCCTTATTTCAAAAATCTCATGCGCGATGCCGTGCTCGCCCAATATTGCCCTCACGCGCGTCTCGTCGGTGTCGGAGATAAACACCTGTCCGAAATGTTCCCGCCCTACCATGTTCAACAGTTCCGTGATACGGGTTCTGTCAAGTTTGTCGAAAATATCGTCCAACAACAAGATCGGTTTGCGCTTGTTGAAAGCAAAAGCGTAGTCGAACTGCGACAACCTCAACGCCAAGGAAAACGACTTCTGCTGTCCCTGCGACCCGAAATGCTTCACGGGTTGACCGTCAATGGTGAAATCGTAGTCATCTTTGTGAATCCCAAAAGTGGTGAAACCACACTTGGAATCCGCCGTGAAACTCTTCGCCAGTCCCTCTTCATAACGGGTTTCTGCAAGTTCAGACCGATATTGGATCTCCACCTCTTCCGAACCATTTGAAAGCTGCCGATAATGTTCCAAAAACATCGGACGGATGTCCTCGATGAACTGCCGCCGACGCTGATACAGCAAATTACCATCCTCTACAAGCTGCAAATCGATCACCTGGAGCAACGAGAAATCCGCATGGCCTGTCTCTTGCTGCTGACGCAACACGGCATTTCGCTGCAGCAACAATTTCTTATAGTGGATCAGATGTTGCAGGTAAATTTTGTCAAACTGCGAGATAATCTTGTCGAAGAACTTGCGGCGCACCTCATTGCCATCGTTAATGATGTCACTGTCGTAGGGAGAAACCATCACCACGGGAAACAGTCCCACATGGTCACTCAGCCGATCATATTCTTTCTTGTTGGCCTTCAGCGATTTCGCCCCATTTTTATAGACACAGCTCACTTGTGTGGTATTTCCAGACTCCTCATCCGCAAAATCTCCATGCAGGGCGAAAAAGTCTGTTCCCAAACGCACCGAACTGACATCCTTCGCCGAGAAACAGCTCTTCCCGAACGACAAGTAGTGGATGGCATCCAACAGGTTGGTCTTGCCGCTGCCGTTCGCCCCCACGATGCCGTTCACGTTGTCGTTGAACGTGAACGCGGCCTCGGGGTAGTTTTTGAAATTAGTGAGCTGAAGGGTTCGTAAGTACATTCAAATTATGAATTATGAATTAAGAATTAAAAATTAAGAATTAAGAATCGAAATCCAATGGAAATCATTCTTAATTCTTAATTCTGAATTCTGAATTATTTGAGTCCTAAAACATCAAGTCCCTGGTTGAACCGGATGTCTCTCGGGATGCCGGATTTGTTGATACGGTCGAGATCGGACTGCAGATCGGACTTAATAGTGCCGTTATCCTTACTGTATTGGGACGCAAATTCGAAATCGCCTTCGGCTTGGGTCTTGAGGATCAAGGCAATCCAACCTTCCATGGCTTTGCGGGCCTTGTCGTAGTTGATATGGTAAGTGCCGTTGCCATTGCGCGTGAAGGCGCCATTTTCAAAGAGGTAGTTGTAACACATCATGTTGGCGATGCCGTGGGCCTCGGATGCACCGAAACGCACGCTACGCAGTAATCCGACAATGTAGGTGGTGATAGCGTCTTCCACAGAGATGTCGGTGATTTCGCCCTTGTCGATGAGGTTGAGGACGAGGTTCAAACCCACGATGTCGGCTTTGGCCTCTTCCCAACTGGAATTTTCGGTCTGCATGGCCTCATCTACACTACCCTTGCCATTGATAGTTTGTTTCACGCCCAGACCGTGCGCCACCTCATGGAATGTGACATTCCAGAAGAAAGCGTCGAAGGTGATATGGTTCTGTTCGGACGGCTCGATGATAATCTCGCCGATGGGCTTCATAATCTTGTCGAACTTGGCCTGCATGGCGTTGCGCAGCTGGAAGCGGCGGGAACCCTTCTTGGCCTGCACATTGTCATCGTTGGGAAGGTTGATCGCGATGGTTTTGCCGGCAGCATTGCAGTCACCGCCATAGAACACCACATCGTAGAGGTTCATGTCGCAGGTGGTACCGGGCACATACATCTTATAGGCAGGATCGCAGGGCAGTTCACGCTGCAGCTGCGGGAGCATCTTCACGAACTTGTCGAGTTTGGTGCTCGCCTCCACGTCTTTCACCAAGACGAACGCCTCCCAAGAGGTCTTCACGGAATTCAAACCATCGTCATAGTTCTCGATCGGGCCAAACACAAAATCGATGTTGGAGTCTTTCAAATCCATCCAAGCCATATCACTGGGATAGTAGTCATTGGTTTGGAGGGATTTCTTGCGTTCCACCAGATATTTTTTCATCGTCGGGTTGTCGGCGATTTCAATGGCTTGGTCAAGGAGTTCGCACACGCGGTCAAGTTTCTCCTTATACGCCTCATAGTAACCCACCGTCTTGAGTTTTCCGTTCTCGTCACGGGTGAGAATGGTGTAGTGGGATGATTTCAACGGGTCTTCAAAGGCGTCATATTCGGCCTTGGTAATATCCTGCGGGTAGTAGTTGGCCATCACAGGGCGCTCGCCATAGCCCGGCACAAAAGGTTTCTCGGCATCGAGACGGTCCCACGGGCCGTAGTTAATCATCGCGTAATCTTTCATCCAAGGGTCGGAGATGGTGTCCATGAGAGACTTGTCACCAAATGTCTGCTCCCAAAAGAGCTCATCCATAATCTGCCCGATTTCAAAGAAGATGGGCAAGAGTTTCTTCTCGCTGTCGGTCAATTTGGAGAGATCAGTGGTGAGGTCAAAGAAGGCATACTCCTCCACTTTCTGCTGGAGTTCACTTTTCTGTTCCTCGTTAGGCGTTTCTGTTTTCTTGTTTTTGCATGACGCAAACAAAGCGACACAAGCCAGTATCACCATCATTGTAGATATTTTTTTCATATTCAAAAATTTAAGATTAATATCCAAAAAACACGAGGGCAAAGATACATTTTTTTTGTAAAAAAAAAAATAAGCGGCGCTCGTTACACACCGCTTATTCCATAAGATAATTATTACTAATATGATATATAGAAAGGTTTATGCGTAGAGTTCTTCGAAAATCTTGCGAAGCTCAGGGCTTTCGCGCAGCTCTTGAAGGGTGAACTCAGCATGTCCCTTGGTATATCCGTTACCCATGATCATGTTCACATCGCTTCCGATACCTTCAGCACCGAGAGAAGCTTTGGTGAAGCTGGTGGCCATGGAGAAGAAATAGACGATACCATCGTCTTTGGTGCAGAGCACTGCGGTCATCTCCTGGTCGGGAACATTGACGCAGTTGATGGTGACGTCGGCCATTTTGCCGTTGGTGAGTTTCTCGATGAGCTCATAGACCTGAACGGGAGTCATGCCGGCAGCGCTTTCCACGATGTCGCAGAATCCGAGGTCGTTAATTCGTTGGGTGCTCTTCGGGCTGTTGGCGATACCGATGACCTTACCGGTGACACCAACGCGTTTCTTGGCCTCGTAGCAGCAGAGCATACCGCTCTTGCCACCGGCACCGAGGATAACGACAGTCTGACCGTATTGACACAATTTGGCGGTCTGGGCGGGAGCTCCAGCCACGTCGAGGGCGCTCAAAGCGAGCTTCTCCGGCATGTCGGTCGGGATCTTGGCATAGATACCGCTCTCGAAGAGGATAGCTTTACCTTTGATATCGACTTGGTCAACATCAGGACGGATCTCGAGGATTTCGTCGATGCGCAGAGGAGTCAGGGAGAGACTGACGAGGGTGGCGATGCGGTCGCCCTCCTTGAGGTCGATCTTGCCTTTGAGGGCATCACCAATCTTCTCCACCTTGCCGAGCAACATACCGCCAGAACCAGTGCGGCGGTTACGGTGCTTGCCCTGCAATTCAACGTTCAACAACATCTCTTTCTTCACCTCTTCCATGATTTTCTCCTCGGAAGCACCAGGACCTGCCTGTTCCTTGGCGTAGTTGTGGATGTCGGTGAATGAAGCGGAGTCAATGTTCAAGGTTTGGACATCAATGAGAATCTCATTGTCCCAAATCTCGTCCATGTTATTGTCAAGCTTGTTTGCGGGCTGCGGGAGAACGCCTTTGGGTTCAATCACGCGATGTGTACCGTATTTGTTGCCTTTTTTCTGCATAATTTTAATGATTTATAGAGTGATACAAAACTTTTATGCCTCAAAATTTGAGGGTGCAAAGATATATTTTTTTGCGATATGCCAACCATTATCCTTTCATTTTGTGAAAAAATATTTTTTGAGAATTTGTTTTGGCGATAGTGAATAGTGATTGTGATTTGAAATCAGATGACACAGTCATTAGTCTAAGTTATAGTCATAGTTATAGTCAGAAGTCATATCCCGCACTGACATAGAACCCCACCCTGTTAAATGTACTGTTCCAGTGAAGGTTAGCCAACAAAGGACCGAATTTTGAGTTATAAGCGAACTGAAGGGCGGCCGAATATACAGGATGGTTCGATTTCATGTCTTTCAGAGTGTATCCGTCGTGCAGGGCAGCTCCAATGGCCGATAGATAGCACTTCTTTGCCACCTTAAAACGCAATTCGAGATTCGCCACGGTAAGCAACTCTTTACGGTCACTGACCGCATTGTAACCTACAAATGGAATCTGTTGTTCATAATAGCGACCGGGCATAACGCCTCCTACATAGTTGCTCATAAATAGGTTATAATCGGTATCACCAAAGATATAGCGACCGTTGGCGGAGGCCAAAATGGAAAAGAAATTGCAGACGGGGATCACCCCATGGATGCCCAACGCCGCATAGTGGGTTTTATGGAAATCGTAGTCGTAAGTGGCTGTCACACGCAGACCGCGATCCGGAAAATAGCGTGCATTCTCATGATCGTATGTAAACCGCATATAGACGTATGCACGATAATCCTTCCAACTCCACGGGGACTCAAAATCGGTAATAGCAGGGCTTATAAGCAAATAGTAGGGCATGTATTCAATTCTCGCGCCGGCGGACAAGCTGACCTGACTCCACCTTGTACTCGCAAGGTAAACCTTTGCCTCGTTGTGCCAAAGACGTTCACAATACTGGAAATCGTAATTGTGGTCAACTGTGCCGAGCAGAGTACGATAAAGCGTCCTTGCAGAAATCCCGAACTTGAGTCCCCTTATCGGAAGGTAATACCAATCCACTTTCAGATACGGGGACATGGAGAGACGGAGGGTGACATCGCACAAGGAACCGAAAATCTTGTTCCGTCCAAAACCGCCGTTGATGATGGCCGCAAACCAGTCTTGCGAATCCAACCGGAGGCCGATGCCGATGGAGTTTTGAGGCCGCTTCTCGCACTTGAACAGCAGTTTATATCCGTCGGCACCGTCGGGCACCAGACGGTAAGTGACCTGCGAGAAAGCCATGGTGCCGTAGATGATGGCCTGTGACAACTCAAAATCACGTTTGTCGTAATATTCGTTCAGTTTCAAACGCACTTTCCGGTTGATGTAGTCCTCCTCCTTGCTCGAGAGTCCTTCGTATAGCACATCCGTGATTTTGACTTTCGTATCCGCAGTATTGATGGCTTTAGAGTTATGCTTGATACGTCCTCCCCTGCCCACAATCCGCGCAATGCTGTCTATTTCACGCTCATGCTTGGCGGCTTCATTGTAGCCGCGTCTTATCAGCGTGGCTATCTCCTCGGTTCCGAAGGTCAGCATCCCGAAACCCGAAATGTCCGGCGTGATATAGACAGTCGCGTTCTTGACATTGCGATTGTGCGCCTCCAACCCACCGGAATACTGTGCGGTCTGCATCAGAACGTCCGCCATGTTGTTCACTTTTTGGTAATCCCTCGGCATGGTCATTTCCACCCCGATGATGATGTCCGCGCCGGCGGCCTTTGCAACATCCGTCGGGAAGTTGTTTTTGGTGCCGCCATCAGAGAGAATCATGGAATCCACCCGCACCGGCATGAAATAGCCCGGAATGGACATGGTGGACCGCATGGCATCCACCATCGAGCCCTCTGTCCAATGCTTCTCTTTCTGAGACACGATCTCCGTGGCCACACAACAATACGGCGTGGGCAGGTCCAGGAAGCTCATCTTCTGCTGGTACCCGACCGAAAGCGCACTTATCATGTTGTACACGTTCAATCCGTACAGAATCCCCGACGGAAGGCTTTTCTTAAAATCCAACTTTGTGTAAGGGATGTCCAACACGTATGTCCCTTTGTACATCTTTCTGGTATAAGAATAGAAATCCAACGGGATATTGTCGCTCATCATCACATTCCAGTCGATGGAACGCACAATGGAGTCGATTTCCGTGGCGGAATAGCCCATGGCGTACAGACCACCCAGGAGGCCGCCCATACTGGTACCGGCCACAAAATCCACTGGGATTCCCTTTTCTTCAAGATATTTCAGCACGCCAATATGGGAGGCGCCTTTCGCACCGCCCCCCGCCAACACCAACGCCACCGTGGGCCGTGATTTCCGTATTTCCGCCATCCGCTTCTGCATTTCGGCAAAAAAGGCGGAATCGCTCTTCGGATCATAACTAATGTTGACCAGCTCGTATTTTTGAGCAGACAATGAAGCCGCTGAAAGCAACAAAACCAAACACATAAAGGCCTTCTCAAACCATTGTTGTATTCCTCTATTCCTGATTTTATGCATACAATTTGAATGATGATATTTCAATTTGCAAAATTACATTTTTTTGTTTCAAAATCGCCATTCGACACAGAAACGCCATAATTGTGCAAGTACAACGCTCGCAACCGCAAAGCGTAAATCGCAAATCGCAAACCGATTTTTTTTCACAAAGGGTTGATTATTTAAAAAAAGTGTATTTTTGCCGTGATATTAAAATGATATTATTTCAATTTCAAACTTAAAATTATAACGTTATGGAATCCAAAGAGTTCAACAAACAATTATCAGGTGGAAACAATGGTTTTCTTCACCTTGTTCTCAATTTAGCTTTACTGGTTTTCTTCATCTGGATAGTGGTTCGTTTTGCCAAATTCGACTGCATGAAGGATGCTGAAGGCGAAATCACGCCATGGATACTGCTGCCCATCGTGTCCGGTTTCGTGTTTTTTATCATTTATGTCCTTCATTTGGCAGGTTTCATGGTGGTGCAACCCAACGAATCACGAGTGCTGACCTT
>CADADB010000030.1:7807-12905 GCA_902786595.1 uncultured Bacteroidota bacterium
GAGCCAAAAACATGGACGTGGAGCCCATCAAGGTAAATGACAAGAACGGCAATCCCATCATGATTGGTTTGGTTTTGGTGTGGAAGATCAGCGACACCTACAAGGCCTGTTTCGAAGTGGATTCGGATGTTCGCAGCACCATCACGGAAACCTCGATGAAGTCCGTCAAAAGTTTTGACTCGTTCGTGCGGGTACAGAGCGACGCCGCGCTGCGCAAACTCGCGGGCTTATACGCCTACGACAACATGGAACGCGATGACGAAGAAATCACCTTGCGTTCTGGTGGCGAAGAGGTCAATGAGCGTTTGGAGGCCGAGCTGCGCAAACATCTGGAAATCGCAGGCATCGAGGTTGTGGAAGCCCGCATCAACTACTTGGCCTACGCTGCCGAAATCGCCAGCGTGATGCTGCGCCGCCAGCAAGCCGACGCCATCATCTCCGCCCGCGAGAAGATCGTGGAGGGTGCCGTCAGCATGGTCGATCTGGCCCTCAAGAAACTCTCCGCCGACAAGATTGTAGAACTCGACGAGGAACGCAAGGCCGCCATGGTCTCCAACCTCTTAGTCGTGCTCTGCGCAGATGAATCCGCATCTCCGGTCATCAACACGGGGACGCTGTATCAATAACCGACGCTCACACCCTGTAGAGACGTTTCATGAAA
Organism: uncultured Bacteroidota bacterium; assembly: GCA_902786595.1. Lineage (GTDB taxonomy): Bacteria > Bacteroidota > Bacteroidia > Bacteroidales > WCHB1-69 > F23-D06. Next base: position 8,469 of record CADADB010000030.1, read on the forward strand.
CGTCTCTACGGACCGTGAGGAAATAATCATCGTTTTATGAAGAAAAACTTCGCCTTACGAGTGGACTCAGAAGTCTTCGAGGCCATTGAACGATGGGCTGCGGACGAATTCCGCAGTGCGAATGGTCAAATCGAATGGATTCTGCAAAACGCTCTGAAAAAGGCCGGAAGACTGCCGAAAAAGAAACGTTCCTCCGAGGAACAAGAATCAGACAAGTAAACTTAACGTCGCGACATATCTATAACGCGTGAATTTAATTACGGGGTGTCATCGGCACCCCTTTTCTATTTCCTCTTTTCAGTATTTGGAGGCAGCAAGTCACCGCCACCCACATGACTGTAATACGATTGCAACGCTGCCTTCATATCTCGTTCCAAGGATTTTTGCAACAAATCATTCATATCCAGAATATTATGCTGCTGAAGAGTGTCATCGGCGGCATAGACAAACAGGCGGCGCTCCCCGTCGAAATAAAGACTCAACGAGTCGGTCAGGGCCTGGTAAGTCTGCTGCACACAATTGACCACGAGCGGTTTGCGTTCGGGTTCGTTGAAGACATCGCGTCCAAAAGCGAAATAGGGCTTGTCGTATCCCATCAGTCCGAGCGTAGTGGGCATAATGTCAACCTGCTGGGTTACATGCTCGTAACGGCCTTTGACAGAATGGTCCGGGGTGTACATAAAGTATATGATGGCGGTGTTGCCTTTGGCCGTGCGGGTCTCTTCCGCCGCCATCTGCGGTGACACGTGGTCGGCCACGAAGATGAACAGGGTGTTCTCGAACCACGGCATCTTGGAGGCGGTTTCGAAGAATTTGCGCAGTGAGAGGTCGGTGTAGGCCACACATGGTTGCACCAATGAGCCACCCTGAGGCATCTTGTCCGCATACTCTTCGGGGAGGTCGTAAGGATGGTGGGAACTCAGGGTGAACACGGACGTGAAGAACGGGGTCTGCTGCCGATTGAGTTCCTCGGCCACATATTGCAGAAACGGCATGTCCCAGATGCCCCACACATTGGCATTCCCCTTCTCAGAATGCAGTTTCTCAAAATCCTCCCGGTTGTGGAAGTTCTCGATACCGCACAGCGAGCCGAAGGCCTCGAAACCCATCTGGTTCCGGGACGCTCCACAGAAGAAATGCGTGCCATAGCCCTGCCTTGCCAGAATGCGGGGCAATGCCTCCAAATCGGTCAGTGACTGGGGCATCAGCGCGAAAGGGGTGCGGTATGAGGGGATGGACGAATAGATAGACGGCAATGCCTCAATGGACTTCATACCGTTGGCGAAGGCATTCGTGAACACCAGTCCCTCACGCATCAGGGAATCCAGGAAGGGGGTGTAACCACCGTTGGGATTCAGATGCGGGGCAAGATACTGTGAATGTTCCCTGCTGAAGCTCTCCAGCACGAAGATCACCACATTCTTGCCCTTCGCCACAGGAGGTTGGACAAGTTTCGGATAATGATACGGGGAATACAGCTCCGCCAGTTCATCCTCCCCGAAATAGACCGGCGCATCCAACTGCCGCATCCCGATGGTGCGGAACAGACAGAACGGGTTACTCAAAATCAGCGCCCCTTTCTGCGGCGACTGCGTGTAATAAACCGCATTGCCGACCGACATGGGGAACGCCTTCTTGTCGGCCGAGCCCCGAATGCCGAGCACCCACAACGGCACCACAACGGCCAGTCCCAGCACTCCGACCCCGTAATACAACCAATTGTTAGTCAACTGCGTGGGGTGGTATTTGATTTTCTTATAGACGAAAAACAGAAGGAAAATCAACGCCGCACCGAGCAACACGAGGTACCAGTTCTCGCCCATCGCCTTGAAAAGGATGTCAAACGTATTGTCATTCTCGCGGAAAAAGTGCATCTCCTCAGAGGTGATCCGCTTGAAAGCATAACGAAAATAGACAACGTCTGATAGATTTAGCACCACAAGACCGATGGAATTGACGATGCCGTAAATCCAGAACAGTGCCTTCTGGTAGCCGCTTTTCTGACGGAAGCGGAAAGGCAGCATCGACAGCACAATGAAGGGGGCGTTCAAAAAGAATATAGATGCGGTGGCAAACTTCAGCGATCCCGCAAGAAGCATGGGGATTTCCGACCAAGTCAGTGCTCCAAGTAGCATACGGTTGTACAGGTAAAAAGCGACCTGCGTGACCAAAACGCAGCCATAGAGCGGCAGCAGTCTCAAAAGCAGCACCGTGAAATCATTCTGCAGAATCTTTTTCATTACATATCATATTCTGACAAGAGGCGGCAAAAATATACTTTTTTTGGACATTTTTTGTCGTAACACCCTTTCAGAATTTCCGTAGCTTATTCTCATCAACGGGGTCAAGGGAGAAGATGTCATCACTGCTGACACGAATGACGAGCAGACCTTCTTCGTGGGCGAAATCAGCCACTCCCGCCTCATAGTTGATGGCAGCGATGGCAGCAATGACTTCTTTGTCAGCGTATTCCGGGAAGAACTTCCTGAACATCTCCATTTTGTGCAAGAAGCGTTTCACCTTCTTTTTAGTGAAGTTCGCTTTGACTTCCACTGGAACGACAAGTTTCTCATTTCCAAGCATGGCATCCACCTCCATCAGCTTGTCCTCCGATGCGAGTTCCCTCCTCAGATTCTTGCCACTGTCATGCAAATCGAAACCGGCATCCTTGAAGATTTTTTCGGTGGAAGAACTCACCAGACCTTCCACGATGTGGCCCGTGACACCGAGGAACTCCACCGAAACGCGTCTGATCGATGCGTTGGTTTCGGCAAACATCTCTTTCACTTCAGAATGGGTCTTTGCTAGCATTTCTTCCACTTCTGAATGGGTCTTTGCCAGCATCTCTTCCACCTCCCTTTCTGTTTCTTTCCTACTCTCCTCTATCCGCCTGTCCGACTCCCGCCTGTACTCTTCTATCCGTTTGTCCGACTCACGCCTGCTCTCTTCTATCCGTTTGTCCGACTCACGCCTGCTCTCTTCTATTCGTTTGTCCGACTCACGCCTGCTCTCTTCTATCCGTTTGTCCGACGCTTTCCTCTCTTCGTTTATTTCTCGAACGCGTTGCTCATATTCGAGTCTGGAGGTTTCCGCAAATTTTTCTAGCCTATCCATCCTCTCTCTGGAAAGGCGCATGCTACGGTCATTTTCTTTGCGGATATTTTCCAACCATTTATCTTGTTCGCTGACTTTATGGGTCTGTTCGGCAATATCCATACGCATTTCGTTGATAATCAATTCATTTCTGTTAATCCTTTCGGTGTTCTCCAACACCATCTGCCTCAATTGTGGCAGATCCAATTCCATTTGCGCTATTTCATTATTCATAGTCTTTATTTTTTTATAAAACACGCCGCAAAGATACAACAAAAAAATCACCTTTGTCAAGTTTTTTATAAAATTTTTTCTATACTGAAAATCAATATGTTGAAATTTTTACAGTAAAATTATTGATAAACATACATTAATTTTAACAAAACATTTGGCAAAAATTTGGTCTTTGGGTGTCAGCGTTGACACAATGAGACAACTTTTGAACCTTTCTCCCGAGATTGTAGAGACGTTTCATGAAACGTCTCTACAGCGTCAATATCATTTGTCTGTGAGTATTTGAAATTTATGTACCTTTGCCGCACTTAAAAACAATCAGCGGAAAATAATGCCTAAAAAACGGATTCTCTTCATTGTCAACCCCATATCCGGTCACCGCGACAAAAGCCAGTTTCAGGAGAAAGCGGCGGGCGCACTGAACGGTGCGGATTTTTCGTATGAGACAGTGTTCACAGAACATGCCGGCCACGCCTTAACGCTGGCTGAAGAGGCGACAAGCGTTTACGACATCGTGGCGGCGGTGGGCGGCGACGGCACCCTCAACGAAGTGGCGCGCGGGCTTGTCGGCACCGAAACCGCCTTGGCCGTGATTCCCTGCGGTTCCGGCAACGGACTGGCCCGCTGTATGAACATCCCGCTAAGCACCGACAAGGCGCTGCATCTCCTGACACAAGGCCACATCGAGCGCATCGACACCGGCTCCGTCAACGGGCGGCTCTTCCTGAGCGTGGCCGGCATCGGTCTCGACGCGCAAACCGCCCAAGACTTCGCCCAAGACCCACGACGCGGTTTCCTGACCTACGCCCACTATGCCGTCAACAACTACTTCCATCCCAAGCAGGAAACGGTCAGCATCACCTTTGATGGTCATGAAACGCTGACGTGCAGCCCGATGCTCATCACCTTCGCCAACTCCAACCAGTTCGGATACCACGCGGTCATCGCACCACACGCTTCCCTGCAGGACGGACTGCTCGACACATGCATCCTCGAACGACCACCCCTGGTGACCATTCCCGATGTTGTAGCAAAACTGATGGACGGACGGCTTGACAAATCCCGCTACCTCACGGAAAGGCAGGCGGCACATATCACGGTGGAACGCCC
>CADADB010000031.1 GCA_902786595.1 uncultured Bacteroidota bacterium
TGAGCACTATTATCATATTGGTCATCAGTGTTTTGGTGTTTAAGATGCCGATCAACGGAAGCATTCCGTTCCTGTTGTTCCTCTGTATTATTTTCATGATGACCTCCGCATCGTTTGGTATGTTGATCTCTTCTGTCAGCACCTCGCAACTGGATGCCATGATGATCACGATGATGGGACTTTTCCTTCCCACCGTGCTGCTGTCAGGGTTCCTGTTCCCGCTGAACAGTATGCCCTTGATCTTCCAATGGTTAGCCGACATTTTCCCAGCCAAATGGTTCATCCTGGCCATTAAGGATGTAATGATCAAAGGTTCTGGCTTTATGGATATCTGGAAGTACCTGCTGATTCTGTTTTCTATGGCAGTCGTTTTTATCATATTTAGTATCAGACAGTTGGATAAAAGAAGTTGATTATGAGGACGATATTGATTCTAATAAAGAAAGAGTTTTTGCAGGTATTCCGCAATCCGCTGCTGATCAGTATTTTGGTTGTGGCACCATTGGTGCAGTTCGTGGTATTCCCGTTTTGCGCCGACTACGAGATCAAAATGCTGGATATCGCTTTCATCGACAATGACCGCTCTTCCATTTCCAAAGATATCATCAACAGTTTCAACTCCTCAGGATATTTTATTCCACACGGTGTGCTGCAAAGCCAGGCGGAGGCCGAAGAGATGATGCGGCATGACAAAATCGACATTCTGATTGAGATACCGTCGAGGTTCGAGCATGACCTTTATACGGGTCAGCCGACACAGATCAGTTCCACCGCCAATGCCATCAATACGGTGAAGGCCGGCATAGGGACGGGCTATGTGCAGGAGGTAATCGGGGATTACATGCGCCATTTTGCCGAAATGAACAAGATTCCTGAAATGCCGGGGGCAGAGAGCGCGGAGATATCGTTGTCCAATATATATTGGTATAATGAGCAGATGAACTATAAGAATCTCATCGTGCCCGGTATTTTGGTGATATTGGTCACGTTGATCGGTTGTTATGTGACTGCCCTTAACTTGGTGAGAGAGAAAGAAATAGGTACGATTGAGCAGGTGAATGTGACCCCGATTCGGCGTTGGCAGTTCCTTATAGGGAAGATGATTCCGTTTTGGATATTGGGTATGACGGAGTTCATTGTCGGGTTGGGCATTATGAAATTGGTGTTCGGCATTTCCGTGCAAGGAAGCATCCCGATGTTGTTGGGTATTACCGCCATTTACCTGCTGGTGATGCTAGGATTGGGATTCTTTATCTCCAGTGTGGCGGAGAACCAGTTGCAGGCCATGTTCATCGTGCTGTTCCTTTTTATCGTGTTTGTGTTGCTGAGCGGTCTTTTCACGCCTACGGAAGGCATGCCCGTCTGGGCTCATAAAATCAACTATTTTAACCCCATGTCGTTTTTCATGGAGGTGATTAAGAAAGTGGTGCTGAAAGGTGGCGATTTCCTTAGTGTACAGACGGAAACCATCGTCCTGTCGGTGATGGCAGTCGTCATCAACACAGGCGCCATCTTGAGTTATCAGGAAAGCAGCAAATAGCAGCGAATCAAAAGGTTTTATTTTTTCATCATTATTGACATGCTCAAGCTGTCGGCAAGGGCTTGCAGAGAGTCGGCGGTGCGCTTGAGACTGTCTTGGATGTCCCATTCCCGGAATCTGGCCTCGTTACGGTAGAAGGCAACCATGGGTTTCTGCTCGAAAGTCATGATATGTATGGCGGTGTCAGGTGGCCACGTGCCATTGCGCAGCTGGGTGATGGGGATTTGGTTGCAGTAGGCCACGTAATAGTCCCATGTGCTGTCCATGCGGTCAAAACCTTTGAAAACGAGATTGAAGTGCGGGTCTTTCTGGAAGAAAAGGGCGCAGGCGGCATTCCCGTTTGTGGCGACCACCACCGGCCGTGAAACGTAATGGCTGTATATGTCATGTTGATAAATGTAGTTCTGAATCCATTCGTTCGCCTCCTTGTTGGCCTCGAAATTGCTGTCCAAGGCGTATTTCGAATAGGCGTTGTGGATTCCGCCGGACACCTCGTTGAAATACAAGGATGTGTATGGACTGTTCCGGACAATATGGCGGATGGGCATGAAAGAGAGGAATCCCAAAAGGCACAGTATGACAAAGTTGGTGTAGCGGTCTTGGATTTGCCGCAGCGTGCATTCCACACCGCTGGCCGCCACCAGCATGAAGAGAGGATAGATGCAGTAGTGGATGGCCCACAGAGTGTCGGGGTTCATGTAATGCGTCTTAACCCGATTGATGCAGAACAGGAATGTATAAATAAAAATGAAGATTGAAAACGGCTTCAGCGACTTGATGGCGTTCTTGAAGAAAATGAAGAACAGCAGGAAGCTGATGAGCACTACCGTCGGGGTGGTGACATAGAGGTACTTGACAAGATAGCGGGACGGGAAATTGTCGGGCCCTATCAGATGCCCTTCGAAAACCTGGTTCTGGTCGTAAGGAATGTTGGTCACCAGCGATGCAAACGCCTTGTCGGGCATGATGAAGGAGGTCTCCAAGAAGAACGTGCATGCCGAATGGAGAATATAGACACCCACGAACATGCAGACCACCACGAGTGACACCCAACCTAAGGAGATGAGGTACTCTTTCGTGAAGACTTTCTTGATGGGATTGTACAGCAGGAAGTTCAGCAGGGTGAAGATCGTGAACAGATGCAGCAACGAAGAGCCGGCGTTGTGCACCGACAAGGCCAGCAAGATCCCGACGGTGATGCGGACGAGTCGCGAGATGCGTATGACCGGCAACTCCCTCGAAAAATAGTACATCTGCATAATGCTATAGATGAAGAAGCAGGCAAACGTCACATCCACTATGTTGCTGAGTGAATAGCCGAAGAAACGTGGAGAGATAAGCAGGAAAAAAGCGGTGAAGAAGGCCGCCCTCCAGTTGAAGGCACGTAGCAGGATGAGAGAGAGGTACGCCACTAGCAACCAGCCGAAGATGGTGCTGAGAATGTGGCGGAATGCGTATGGATCCCTGATGTGGAAGGTCTTGCAGAAGGAAAAAGCAAGCAAATCCACGATTTGCGCCTGGGTGTGCGCGTAAGGGTGTTGCTTGTAAGCGTCAACATCCCCGATGTGGTGGAAATGGTTGTACAGCAGCTCCGAATACTCTGTTTGCGCGACTTCTCTGTCGGAAACGCCGATATGGCGGCTCAACACCAGCATCCATACTAACGAAACCACCAACAAAGTCATCCACAGATACTTGAAAACATCGTCGCTGGTCTTCAAAGACAGGGAGAATTGACTTTTTTCAATTTTGTACTTTATTTTTTCCTTCTTGTCCTTTGAAAAGCGGATGCTCCACACATTGTCGTCGAAAAGATTATCATAATACAGGAATTTGTCCACGCCGTTTTTGATACGGATGAACAGACGATCCCATATATTGGTGGATTCTTTTGACATTGTCTTATTGGATTTCAAAGGATTGGGCGAGATGATGAAGATAATTGACGGCCTGAGGACCTTCGTTGAACAACAGATCAATAACAGACAGATTGGGAGAGAATCCGAACTTGTCTTCAAAGACTTGGTAATAGGGACTGGTCAGATGAAAACGATAGTCGGGTTTGCGCGCCTTTTTGGGATGGATTTCCAAGCGGGGGTCGTCGTCTTCGTAAGGAGCAAATGTTTCCGTACAAGAAACCTTTATGTCAAGCTGCAAACATTTCAAAAGAGTCTGCGTGAGCCGGGTGTTAAAATCGAACAGAAATTCGTACTTTTGTTCAAAGAAAGGTTTCAGGGCATCTTTATAGTAGAGATAGAAAGGGGTGTTGTTATAAGCGGACTCGATGGAACGCCAATGCGCACGCTGCCATGGGGTGACGTAGTCAATACGAACCTCTTTCACAATGTTCATCCTTTGGTCGTGAACGGTGGGGATGATGAGGTTCAATACGCCATTGCCGTTCATGATGACGGCTCTGTTGCGATACGACTGTTTCTGATACCGTTCTTCCCCGTCAATGATTGCGTTGCCAGTGACGAGGAAGGCGAAATACTCAACAGGGGGGAGGTATGCGGTAGAAAGCAGGTGCTGTTTCAACTTTACTGGGATATAATCAGTTTGGATCTGTAGGAACGTTCAGAACCGAGAATATCAACGAAATAAACACCATTGTCCAATCCGCTGACGTTCAGGGTAAAGGTCGCGTCAGTCATGACATTTACACTTCTCACCAGCTGACCGAGGACATTGTAGATGTTGCAAATGGCCTGCTCGGGCAGGAATTCGCCTTGGATGGTGATGCGACCGTCTTGTGTCGGATTGGGGTATATCTCGAAATTCGATGCTTTAGCAGGATCCGTGATGCTTGCGATAACATTACCGTTATATTTCATGCTGGGCAATGTCGTCACACCGGTGTTATCAGGGTCAAGCCACGGTTGGAGTTTGTTAGCGGCGTTAGAGGCGTTGTTGTTCGTCCAGTGGTAGTACATCCGTCCGTAATTGTCGGCACCGTAAATGTAGTCGCAGGCGCTGGAACCGCTTGTCAAAGTTCCGATAATCAATTGATTGGCGTTGAAAAGCGGAGATCCGGAAGAACCTTGTTCCGTGACACCTTTGTTGGGGTTGGTTTGCCAGTTGACCTTGAAGTACTTGTTAGCCATATTGCCAGAGGTGATGGTGGAGACTGTTTTCGGGAAGCTGATTTTCTTCCAGTCGCCGCCGGGATGGTGGATACCCGCGCCCAAAGATGCTGCTCCGCTTCTGTCCCAACCGGCAAAAACGATGCTGTCGCGGTACATGATGCCCAAGTTGCCGGTGATTTTCAGCAGCAGGAAATCTGATTTGTTAGCGACGTAGCTGGCGCCTGAGCGGGCAACGATAATACCGCCGTTAGCCACACGGGTGGAGATACCCGTGGTGCCATTGCATTCATTGAGCTGGTAGTTGAAATAGAACTTGTGGGTCTGGTCGTCAGCAGCCACACAGTGTTCTGCGGAAAGCACGTAAGGGGTTTTGTCCATTCTGACGTTGTTGACCATGGCGCCGGAGCAAAGGTACATTCCCCAGCCGCCTTCTTCCGCCACGTATGCGGTGATGCTGATGCATACAACCGAGTTGACAGGGTAGTGCCAGGGCTGTGCTTCAGGACAGGCCACATCAATGTGACAGGTGCCTTCTGCCTCCCCATGAGGCCCCTTCAAATCGGATTGCTTGTGCAGGAAATCCCTGTACACATGCATGACTGCGGCAATCTGGAATTCTCCTTTGAAGGATGCGTTGGCCGGTTCGTAGTATTCCACTATCACTTCGTCGCCTTCAATGTCGTCGGTCACCAATTTCCCGACAGATTGGACATCGTCGTTGGTGTAGGGCCCGAAGACTTGAGTTTGATCCGGGCTGTAGATGAAAAGTTTCGCCTCTTTGGGAATGTTGAACTGGTCGAAGACGAGGTAGGTCATAATAGCGCCTTCCGACACGAATTTGGAGCGCCAAAGAATGCTACCATCCTCCATCACGTCTTTGCGGCCTGAATTGTCAAGCGTTTTAGCAACGCTGTATCCGATGCCGGCGCGTAAGGGGAGGGATTTGTCCTGACGCTTGGCATCCTCTTGGATCAGTGCATCATTGTCTGTTTGAGGCATGATGTTCACGTCAATGGCCTGTGATATTCCTTTTTGCGAAAAAGAGAATGGTTGTGGAGTGTTCTCGGTTTGTGCGACTAAAACACTGGAAACCAACATGCATAAAGCCAAAAGAGCGAAATATTTTCTCATAATTCTAATGTTTAATTTCAAAGCGGCAAAAATATAAAAAAAAATGTACTTTTGCAACCGTTTTAAAATGACATTATGACAACGAGAAGAAAAGTGAAATACGAGGGCGTTCCGTTTGAAGGGAACCTTGAAGAGTTGATTATCCAAGCGTTGATTGAGAAGCAGGGGGTGGACATTCACTGCATAAACCTCAAGAAGATCAATCATGTGTTTTTTGATTATTTCATTATTTGCACCGGCACTTCAAAACCTCATGTGGATACCTTGTGCGATTTTGTGCAGGAGCAGACGAAGAAAGTGGCCAACATCACCCCCGTCCATGTAGAAGGACTTGAGAACAAGGAATGGGTGCTGTTGGATTATTTCAATATTTTGGTTCATATTTTTCAACCTGAAGCTCGCGAATATTATCAACTTGAGTCCTTGTGGGGCGATGCGGATATTCAAAAGTTCTAATTTTGGCGCAATTGTTCGCGTTTTTTCATTACAATTATAAAGTTAGGAATGCCAGAAAATAACAATAATAACAATAACTACAACAATAACAGCGGGAAGAGAGGAATCCCAAATCCATTCGGCAACAAAAATGACCGAAAAAAGGATGGTGGAAAGTTCAGTTGGTCGCTGTTTTACATTTTGGTCACGGTTGCGCTGATCGGAGTGTATTTTTTCACCTCGGGTGATGCTGTTCGGGAAGTGAACGACATGGAGTTTTATCAGATGGTCAAGGTTAGGAGTTATCAGCACTCCTTCGTGCAGATTCTCCAAAAGCTGTTGACGGGTAATGTTGAGAACGTCAATATTTAGTATCCTTAATTTGTCCATTATTAATGTCTTTGAAATCAATGAAAATCACATCTGCTATTTGTTTTGATATTCAGTAATATCTACCAATTTATTCAATCCTTTCATTCGATATGCTTCCTATCCATTATTATCCAAGGATATCATACTGTGAAAGAAGTTCATCCACAAATGATAAATGGAATCAACAGAATAACTCTCACTCTTCTTCACTGCTTGAATAGCCATTGAATGAGAACTATCACAATTATGGATGACTTTTTTTACATTTTCTGCCATCCACTCAGCATTAAATCGTCCATGATCCTTTTCCGTAATCATACCATCCACATTATTATC
>CADADB010000032.1 GCA_902786595.1 uncultured Bacteroidota bacterium
GTGTTGTTTTTCACCTTGAAAAGATCGACAAACTCCTGCAGGGTGATGCCGCAAGGGACTTCAACTTTGGAGTCGATGTTTTTGCAATATACAGGGATTTTATTGTCCATTTTCTTCTGATATTTTGAAAGAGCAAAAATACGTTTTTTTTTATCGCGGAACCCGACACAAGAACCATTTTTCAGGGCTACAAACACGTAACCGCTAAGGCGGTTGTCGGGGTCCCCACGCAGTTTTTGCGAAAACCCTACGAAACAAACACTTTATTTTAACTATTAATTATCAAATAATTTTCATTAATATTTGATAACAGATTGATTAACAGTCGAAAATAAAAATTTTCAAAACCTCTTGACAAAGGGACTTTCTTGTTGTATATTTGCAGCAGAAAATTATTCAAACATGATGACATATTGTAAATATTACAGTCCGGTGACCGATGTCACCTTCCGGAAAGTCTTCGGGGAGCACCCCGACCTGACTGCCAGCCTGCTCAACGCCTTCCTGCCGTTGGAGGAGGGCCGCACCATCACAGAACTGCGCTACCTCCCGCCCGAACTGATGCCCGAGACCCCCGCGCGCAAGCACAGCATCGTCGATGTGCACTGCACCGACTCTGCCGGCACGACGTTCCTCGTCGAGATGCAGCTCAACTACGACTCGGACTTCTTCCAGCGGGTCTTCTTCAACGCTTCCAAGGCATACGTCAGGCAACTCAAGGCCGGGGAACAATTCAAGCTGCTGCAACCCGTCTATTCCCTCAACTTCGTCAGCGGCGACCTGCACAAAGGACTCAGCGAATGGTACCACCCTTATCAATTTGTCCATATCTATCACAGCGACCGAGTCTTTGACGGGCTCAAGATCGTTTTCGCCGAGATGGACAAATACAAGAAACTGACCGACAAAGGCGACACAAAGAAGGACTTGTGGATGCGCTATTTCACGGAGATGACCGAAGAGACGAGGAAGCCCGCGCCCGAACTGCTCAGCGACCCTGACATTGCCAAGGCCATCGAACTGTTGGAGATCATCAACTACAACGAGGCGGAGGAATACCTCTATGACAAATACTGGGATGCCGTCAGTATTGAGGCCACCTGGAAGGGCATCGGCCACCGTGAAGGGGAAAAGGAAGGACTGGAAAAGGGCTTGCAGCAAGGTTTACAACAGGGTCGAGAAGATGAGAAGCGCCATCTTGCCCTCAACATGCTCGCCAAGGGTTTCGCCCCGAACCTCGTGGCGGAAATCACAGGACTGACCACCGAAGATGTGCTATCCCTTGTCACGCACTGATGGACGAAAGGATACTGCATATCAAAAAAAACTTAATTTCTGATCCGCCACGCTTCCCAGTCAATCTCCGATTCGGCGCGGTTCTCCACATCATCGGGAAGCAGCGGGAAAAAGTCAATGCCCGTGAGGTTTTCCACGTAATCGACGGTGCGACAATAATGGTTCAGATTGTGGTGAGTAGGATCGTTAGGACACACGAATCCGACGGCTTTCCAAGTGCCGCGTATGTCGCACAAAACGACCTTGTAGAAGGAGTCGGGAACAGCAATGCAGTTCTCCCCTATCGTTTCGGGATATTTTGAAACAATCGGACCGCACACCACATAGACCTTGCCGTAGAAATTGGCCCAGCCGCGCACACGGTTCTCCAGATAGTTCCAGTCACCTTCGTTGAAGGTGTGGTCCTGAGGACAGATGTTGCTGAGGTAGAAGCACTCGCGCATGGCGGTCTCGTCCCACTTCATGTCGCCGGCGGGCACCAGATGCCCACGGTCGTAGGAACTGTTTTTATAGTCCCACCACTGCGCGGTCGCGCCCTTCACCTGCGGGTCGGGCACGAACTTGGTGTAACGTTCCACAGGACCTTTGGTCTGCTCGCTCGTCAGCGGATAGGCCACCCAATTCGCCAACCGCCACTCCTCGTTGTAATCGACCGTATAGGCCTTGTGCACAATCTGCTGCGAATGTTCCCGCGAACGGGTAAACGCCGGGATCTCGAGCGCTCCGTCCGGCACCACGGCGGCTGTTTTCTCCGCACGGGCGAACTCCGCCTGCGCTCCGGATTTTCCCTTCGTGGCGAAACCCACCGCCACCACCGCAACGGCCAACACCGCCGCTGTAATAATCGTTATCGTTTTCTTATTCATCGTTTTTCATCGTTCAATTCATCACCATTTCATCATTCGTACCCCTACCGAGCTCTTGCCCCTACCGGGGCTGCTCAAGGAAGAGTTTTTAATATTTCCTCAATGTTGTAGCCCTTCGAAAGCAAATGCCGCACCAGCTTGGGGCTGTTGTCCGCTTCGTCGGGATGCGAGCGGCGCCATTTGGCGATGGCATCGAGCATTTTCTCCTGATAATCATCCACAGAGATGTCCGCACAGGCCTGGTCGATGAGCTCCGCCGGAATCCGCTTCGCCCGCAATGCCGCCACGATCTTCTGCACTCCCCAACCGGCATTCACTTTGCCTCTCACAAACATCTCCACATAGCGTTCCTCATCGAGGAAACGATTCTCACGCAGATGCGCGAGAATTGCATCTTCCTGACTGTCAGAAAGACGAAATGACGTGAGTTTTCGTCTCACGTCATTTTCACAACGTTCCTGCCATGCGCAGAAACGCTCCATTTTGTTCAAAATATCCGATGGAACTTCCGTCATGGCTATTCGCGGGCTGGCTCGTTCCAAAGGATTATGTCTTCATTGTGCACATTCAGATAATGCACCTCGGTGAGGCGACTGCTCTGATTGGACACTATTTTCACATTTTTCTTGTACTTGAAACACCATTTCAGCCGAATGGACGGGAACCCCTTGGTCAGATAGGCATACACGAACGGATGGGTGACCACGGTGATTTTGGGCTCGTGTTGTTTTTCGAAAAGGAAGTCGAGCGCATTGGCAATCTCGTCTTCAATCACGATAGGCGGCTTGATTTTGCCCGTTCCCTTGCAGGTCGGACAAACCTCAGTGTTCTCAATGATGGTGGCCTGACGCACCCGCTGGCGGGTGATTTGAATCAGCCCGAACTTGTTGAGGGGCAATATCGTATGTTTGGCTTTGTCATTGCGCATAAACTCGGCCATCGCCTTGTTGAGCGTGTTTTTGTTGACAGGGTCGTGCAAATCCACGAAATCGATGGTGATGATGCCGCCCATATCCCGGAGACGCAGCTGACGGGCGATCTCCTGAGCCGCTATCATATTGGTGTTCAACGCATTCTGTTCAGGTGTTTGGGAAGATTTCACGCGGTTTCCGCTGTTGACATCGATCACGTGCATGGCTTCCGTATGCTCGATGATAAGGTAAACCCCGTTTTTCACGGTCACCACTTTGCCGAAAGAGCCCTTAATCTGCTTGGCGACGTTGAACTTGTCGAAGATGGGCTGCTTGTCCGTGTAAAGGTTCACTATCGCCTCTTGTTCGGGGGCGTGGACATGCAAATAATTCTTGACTTCCTTGAATATCTCTGGGGTATCGACATAAATGGCGTGGAAGGAGTCGTTCAGGAAATCCCGGAGCAGCGATGCTATGCGGTTTTCCTCCTGGGCGAGACGAACGGGCGCTTTGGACGCGAACAGGTTCTCCACCGTGGTGTCCCACCGGTAACGCAGCATGTCCAGATCGGCGGAGAGTTCCTCCACCGACTTATGCTCCGCAACCGTGCGGATGATGATGCCGAAATTGCGCGGGCGGATGCTCTGCACAGCTGTGCGAAGACGCTTGCGTTCCTCACTGCTCTTGATTTTCTGTGAAACAGACACTTTGTCGCCGAAGGGAACCAGCACCAAATAGCGTCCGGCGAAGGAGATCTCCGTGGTGATACGCGGACCTTTGGTGGAGATGGGCTCCTTGGCCACCTGCACCATGATCTGCTGGCCGGAGGTCAGCACGTCGCTGATTTTCCCGTTCTTGGGAATCTCCTCCAGATACTGTACACGGCTAATACTGCGCTTGCCGGTCGTGATCGCCTGACTGACAAACGCATTGATAGTGCGGCCATGCAGGCCGAGGTCGAGATAATGCAAAAACGCCTCCCTTTCACTCCCCACATCCACAAAAGCCGCATTCAAACCGGGCATGATCTTCTTCACCTTGCCCAAATAGATATCTCCGACAGAAAACTGCGCCGATGATTTCTCGGTATGAATTTCCATCAACTTCTTGTCCTCCAGCAAAGCCACTTGAACCTCATTGGTGTGCGAAGTGATGATGATTTCTTTTGTGATTTCTGCTTGATTATTCTCCATAGTATATAAAGAAAGAAAACTAAATGACTCGTTAAAATCATTTAGTTTTCATTTTGCAACGCAGAAAGAACTATCTTGATTTATGTCTGTTCTTTCTCAATCTTTTTTTGCGTTTGTGCGTGTTCATTTTCGCACGTTTACGTTTTTTTCCGCTAGGCATAATAAATTGAATTGAATATATGATTACTTCGTGTTTTTCTTAACAGCTTCAACGAAATCCTTACAAGGTTTGAAAGCAGGGATATTGTGGGCCTTGATGGTGATCGTCTCATTCTTGGAAATATTGCGAGCAGTCTTCTCAGCTCTGTGTTTTACGATGAAACTACCGAAACTTCTCAGATAAACGTTCTCGCCGTTCACCATATTTTTCTTCACTGAATCCATGAAAGCTTCAACGATAGTTTGAACGCTATTCTTCTCATAACCAGTACGATTGGAAATTTCATTAACGATTTCTGCTTTAGTCATAATCTTAATTTGTTTAAAGTTTGATACTTAATTTTTTCGGGCTGCAAAAATACAATAATTTCTTTATAATCCAACACTTATACAAAAAAATCTTGAATTTTTTCAAAAACCTTGTTGGCAAGGCGGCTTGTACCCACTCGGAACAGTTCCGGAGTGGCCCATTCCTTGCCCATGTTGTGCTTCCAAATATGCAGATATGTGTATGCCTGTGTCAATTCCGACACGCCGCCGGCAACTTTTATGCCCACTTTTTTCCCAGTTTCCTGGAAATGCTGCCTAATGGCGAACATCATCACCCAAAAGGCCTCGGGAGTGGCGTTCACGGCAATTTTCCCGGTAGATGTCTTCAGGAAGTCAGCGCCCGCATATATGGCCAACTGTGAGGCAAGATAGATGTTCTGAGGTGTCTGAAGCTCGCCGGTTTCCAAGATGACCTTCAATTTCTGTTTCGGACAAGCTTTCCGGATGGCACGGATCTCGTCAAAGACCCGCTGATAGTCACCCTCCAAAAAGGCGCCCCGCGATATCACCATGTCGATTTCATCTACACCCTGCGCAACGGCATACTCGACTTCCGCCACTTTCAGGTCTATGGGAAGCTGTCCGGCAGGGAAACCACCGGCCACAGCGGCCACGTGGATGGGAGTACCGCGCAGCCAATCCTTCGCCAGCGCCACAAACGGCGAATAGACACACACGGAAGCGGTGGAAGGAATACCCTTCGAGTCATCACGGAAACCTTTGGCCGTGTCACACAACTTCGTGACCTTCTCGTTCGTGTCCGAACCCTCCAAGGTGGTCAAATCGATGCAACCCAGAATCGTTTTGCACATCTCCAGCTCCTCTTCTGGAGTATAGGTGAATTTAGTGTCCGCTTTCAGCCGCTGTTTGAACTGCGCATCCGAAAAGGGGAATTTCTGAATCTTTATTTTATTGTCTGGCATAATGCTATTTTTTGAATTTGTCAATGGCTACTTTAAGAGAAAAGACGTGCGAATATTGGGCTATCGACAAGTTGCCCAAATCAGTGAAGGCATAATCGATGGCGACAATGTTTTTGATGCACACCCCCACCCCGAAATTGATCTGCAGGGTGGTCCTCTGTTTCCCGTCGAAATCGGGTTCGCGCTGGAAATTGCCGATACCGGCACGCAACGCCACAATCTTTTTATAGTCGAACTCCATTCCGAAATGAGGATCGACATTAATGACATTGCTCTTTATCAGGGAATTACGTTTTCCATCAAAGGTGCAATCCAATCCCAAGGCGAACGTCCCATGGAACCCTTTCCCGAAATGGACCGTCTTGCCGCCGCCTAACAGCAGCGCGGGAACCGTCAGTTCCAAATCGTTCTCGGGAATTTCATTGCCCGTCTGCTCAAACACGGCGATCACGTCATCCGTCAGCGAATAACGCCACGCGTTGAACGTGGAGGTGCCGTCGCGCAGCATCAAGCCGGCCTGCCATCCCTTACGGTTGTACATCAAGCCAAAATCCAGTCCGAAGCCCCACGAACGGGCAAACTTTCCAATCTTGCGGTGCACGATTTTGGCGTTTGCACCTAAAGAAAGACCCGGCACCTGCGGGAAAGCGTACGCATAACTTAACAAAAAAGCGTTGTCGGCCGCTGAGAAATAGGTGATCCTGTCGTAATCAACATTTCCCTGGTCGTCAATGAGCTGCGTGGTGTTCATGATATTATCGACCCCGAAACGGATATAGGAGAATGCCACCGACTGGCAGGAGTCTATCTTGAAACCGATGCCACCATAATCATACTTGGCAATGCCTGCGAAATATTCGGCATGCAT
>CADADB010000033.1 GCA_902786595.1 uncultured Bacteroidota bacterium
TAGGGAAGAGCAAATGCTTCTTCGATTTTCTTTGCGTTGAAAGCGCCGATGATAAGACCGTTATACCCTAATTCCACTGCTTTTAACAACATGCTTTGAGCAGCGATGCCCATATCCACATGCAGCATCTTGCTTTCGGGAACGGTGGAGCAGACGATGATGAACGCCCTAGGTTCTGTGCCCGCAAACGGCAGGTGTAGCTCAGGAAGCATGCCGCCCAACTTGATGTTTTCCAACACCTTGTCGTCACCGTTGCCTTCCGTCACCAGTTTGAAACGCAGCGCCTGCTGGTTCTTTGCCGACGGCAATAGTGCGTTCACAGCCACAATCTTTTCTAATGTGCTTTTGGAAACCGTATATGCTTGATCGTAACCGCGATAGCTGCGGTTTGCCTTCAACAGCTGGTCCAACGACCGTCCGGCGGATTTATAGACCACCTTCTTTTTGCTGTTGTATTCGTCGAATTTGTTCTCTATGTAATTGTCGGCCATGCTAATGGGGTAAGGGTTAAGGTTTAAGGGTTAAGGTTTAAGGTTTAAGGGTTAAGGTTTAAGGTTTAAGGGTTAAGGTTTAAGGGTTAAGGGTTAACTTTAACTACTAACTAATTAAAGACTCCAGTATGTCATTTCCTTAATCTCTCTCCTATACAGTCCTTTGACGTCCACGAAGATGCCTTCGTCAATTGACATCTTTTGGAAGTAGCTTTCGGGCAGCTTTTTGTATTGGTTGTGGGCGACGGCGAGGATGATGGCGTTGTAGGGTCCTTCGGGTTGGGATTTAAGTTCGATGCTGTAGCATTTCTTCACTTCTTCGGGGTCGGCAAAAGGATCGACGACATCTACAATGACACCGAAGTCCTGCAACTCATGGATGATATCGACGACCTTGGAGTTGCGGATGTCGGCAACATTCTCCTTGAAGGTAAGGCCCATGACGAGCACGTGCGCGTTCATGGCCGGTTTGCCGGAGGCGATGATCTTCTTGACTACGTTTTTGGCGATATAGCCGCCCATGGAGTCGTTGACGAAACGTCCGGCAGAAATCACCTGCGTGTGGTATTTCAGCTCGGCGGCCTTGTGGACAAGGTAATAAGGATCAACCCCGATGCAGTGTCCGCCGACCAGTCCGGGGAAGAATTTCATGAAGTTCCATTTGGTGCCGGCGGCTTCGAGCACGTCATACGTGTTGATGCCCATGCGACCGAACAGAATCGAAAGCTCGTTCATCAGGGCGATGTTGACGTCGCGCTGGGTATTCTCGATGATCTTGGCGGCTTCGGCCACCTTGACGCTTTGGGCGCGGTGCACGCCTGGCTCCACGACCATCGAATAGACGTTCGCGATATTTTCTAACGACTCGTCGTCGCAACCAGAGACAATCTTGACGGTCTTTTCCAGCGTGTGTACCTTCTCACCCGGGTTGATGCGCTCGGGGGAATATCCGAACTTGAAGTCTTTTCCGGCTTTGAGACCCGACAGCTTCTCCAACAACGGCACGCAATCTTCCTCGGTACAGCCAGGGTAAACCGTTGACTCATAGACCACATAGTCACCTTTTTTCAGCACTTTGCCGACGGAATGCGTCGCGCCGAGCAGCGGTTTCAGGTCGGGCTTGTTGTTCTTGTCAATGGGGGTCGGCACCGCCACAATGTAGAACCGGGCTTTCGCCAGATCGTCTAAAGAGGAGGTGAAGAGGATGTCGGCGTTCTCGAAAACGTTGTCATCCAACTCTCTGCACGGATCCTTGCCGCCGCGCATCACATTGAGGTGCTCCTCGTTGATATCGAAACCGATGACGGAGGCCTTGTGCGCGAAGGCCATCGCCAAGGGAAGTCCGACATAGCCCAAACCGATTACACCGATTTTGGCATCTTTGCTTAGAATTTCTTCGTATATGGTCATTTTTCTGTTGATTTTCGGTTAAATATGCAAAAGTCTGTTTGATTTCGCAATCTCTTCCGCCGCTTTCTGACAGATGTTGTCGTCCATCGCCTCTTTGGCCTTGAACGGGAACAGAGGATTCGTCTTGCGGAACGGAGAAGTCAGGTCTTTCTTCCTCTCTTCAATAACCCGTTCATAGAAACGGACTTGCGCGTCAACGGCTTCCCGGTAGAGAGCCAGGATGCGCGGCCTGGTGACCTCGCCGTCGCAAAGGTAATTTAAAATGCAAATGGCATCTTGGGTGTGAACGAAAGAGAAGTTCTCATCCACATATTCCAGTTGCAAATCATGGCTCTCCTTCAACGAAGAGGCGTTGCAGATGGCAGTCCATTGTTCGGTGGTCAGGACGTTGCCGCCAGTATTAATCCATTGAATGTCAGTGTTTTCTGACAGTTCTATCAAGGTCTCGGGCTTGTTGTTGAAAATGCCTTCTGCTAAGACGTAGCAGAGCATCATTTCGCGGTAGGCAGCCACAGCTTCCTTCTCTTTCAGGATTCGGACCGGGCGGTTGGACATCTCCATCTTCGGGAGTTCTGTTTCGCCCGCGAGGTGTTGGGTCAGCAGCCGGTGGTTGTCCATCACGATGTGTATGGTGTCCGGCGCAAGTGGCCGGTAATCATAATATTGCGTGTGTTTTTTGCGTTTGTCGCGGTTCTCGTACTTCCATTCGTTGCGCATCATTGCGTAGGCGTTGTGCATCCACCAGAAGGCGGGCATGATTTCCAAACAATCGTCTTGCACGTTGTTGTTAATCAGTGAGAAAGCGAACGGGATGTGCAGCGGTCGCGGGTAAGCCCCTTTGGCAATGAGGGTGTAGGGTGCGAAGGAACAGGGGAAGGCCAACGACGAGCAGAGTCCGGGCCAGAAACCGCGTCCAGCGACCAAATCGACATCGTTTTTGCGGCCGTTATGGTTGGAGCCGAGGGTCGCTCCGGCGGCGATATTGCTCTGTCCCTGGATGTGTGCGGCGATCAGGAACGAATTGCTGTGGTGCTGTTCGTGGCACGGATAGATGAACGAGTGTCCGAGTTCGCAGCCCGAGATATGGCTGTTGTCGCCGATGGCGGACTGATAGACGCGTGCCCCCTCGCTAATGCTGACCTGTTGACCGACAAGCACATCGGACAGGAAAGCGCGGGTGTCGAGGTTTGCGCCCCGATGCACGATGGCGTTGCGCAGGATGACAGCGGAACCGATGCGGGCGGGCTCTTCCGCCGTGGAGTCGATATAGGCGTGCTTGATTTCGCAACAACCTGACAATATGGCGTTTGATTCGATGTGGGTGTTATGGATGGCGGTGACGTTTTCAATGGTCACGTTTTCACCGATGTGGCCCAAGGTTTCGGGCTCTGTGTCGGCGTAAAGATTCGGTTTTCCGTTATATAGGGCACAGAAAACGTCCGTGCTGTTCATGCCGGGCACGGCGGTGACGGTGTATCGGCCGTCTTCGTTGCAGAGTTCCAGCGGGTAGGCGAACTGTTCCTCGGTGAAGGTGAGCGATCCGATGTTGGAGAGCCGGGAGTTCGCCCCAACACGGTAGTTTTCTATGTGCAAAACATGGGACATCAAGACATTGTCTTCTATTTTCACAGTCCCATGGAAATGGCAGTTGTGTATGTTTAAAACAGAAAAAGTGCGGACGACGGAAATCGCTTTCCAGTCGTCTGCACTATTGTTCTGCTGTATCAGCTGGCTGATCTCAGCTTCTGTGAGCGGTCGCCACATAGACGCTATTCTTCGTCGTCGCCGCCCATGTTGAGCATCTGCTTCAATTCGTCCGGGGCCTCTTTGATGTCTTTCGCATCAGAAGGCAGCATGAACATGGTGGGTTTCACCTTCTTGTTGGGGACGATTTTGGTGGCTTGGGTGATGAGAGTCACATCTTCGCCGTTCATTTCGGTTTTCACCTCGGTGCTGAGCGGATATCCTTTCAGACCCGGGTGTTCGAAGAAGTTGATGTCGTCGCCAAGACCCAGTTCGGTGGTTACCCACAGTACAGCGGATTCTTCCTCATCGGTTTCCAGGTCGGTGGCTGTCACAATGACTTTCTTGCACTTGTAGCCGGAAATCGTTTTTTCCTCATTGGTGTAGTTGTAGTCGAACTTTGTGGTGGACATTTTCTTGTTGACATCCTCTTCGTTCTGTTGGATGTAATACTTGCCGTAGCCGGGGATGCCGAGAATCACCGTGTAGGTCTTGTTGGTGCCGTTGGCGATGGTAACTACATCGATGCCTTGGCTCATCTCCATGCGGTAGTTGCTGCCCATAACCGTATATTCCAAAGATTGTTCGGCCAGCTCAGCGGCAACGTTCGGGTCGGAACATCCTTCTGCGGACATTTCAAAGGTGATGTTTCCAGCAAAAGGTTTTTGTGCCATAACACTGACACTCAGGATCATCATCACGATGACCATCAAAAAGCGAACTTGTCTCATTTTTTCTTGTATTTTCGTTAGAATTAATTCCGTTAAAATTCAAACGGCAAAGATATAAAAAATATGGAATGGTTTAAATGGTGCGCGATTTTTTGCGGTTTGCGGTTTGCGGTTTACGATGATGGGAGGACGAAAGGACGAGAGGATTGACGATGACTCGATGAAAGACGATGAATGGATGATGAATAGGGCACCCAAATAAAAAAACAGAGGTGTCAATAAAATAAATCGCCGTTATCGCCGTTATTTTTCCGTTTTTCAAATGAATATTAAGATATGAATACGAAGATTTTATGGGCGGATGACGAGATTGATTTGTTGAAACCGCATATTTTGTTTTTGAAGTCTAAAGGTTACGATGTGATTCCCGCCATGAGCGGCATGGAGGCGTTGGAAATCCTGAAGTCGGAGTTCGTGAATATCATCTTTTTGGATGAAAACATGCCTGGCTTGAGCGGTCTGGAGACGTTGCAACGTCTCAAAAAGGACTATCCGCATATTCCCATTGTGATGATCACCAAAAGCGAGGAGGAACACATCATGGAAGACGCCATTGGCTCCAACATCGCGGACTACCTCATCAAACCAGTGAACCCCAACCAGATACTGCTTTGTCTGAAGAAGAATATCGATAACAAGAAGCTGGTGAGCGAGAAGGTGACTAGCAACTACCAGCAGTCGTTCCGTGAACTGTCCATGCGCATTTCCGACCGTTTGAGCGTGTCGGAATGGGAGGAACTGTACAAAGAGCTGGTCAACTGGGAACTGCAAATCGAAAAGATTGAGGATGAGAGCATTACGGAAATGCTTGCAGCGCAGAAGGAGGAGGCCAACATCCAGTTCGCCAAGTTCGTGCAGCGCAACTACCTCGACTGGGTGAACGGTCGTTCCGATGACAAGCCGCTGCAATCGCACACGGTGCTGAAAGAGAAAATGTTCCCGAAACTCAGCGACCAGAAAAGCACCTTCTTGTTCGTCATCGATAACTTGCGTTACGATCAGTGGCGCAGCATCTACCCGATGGTGCATGACTATTATTATATACAAGACGAGAGCATCTGCTACAGCATCCTGCCCACGGCCACGCATTACGCCCGCAATTCCCTTTTCTCCGGTCTCATGCCGTCCGTGATTGCCAAAAAATACCCCAGCTATTGGCTCGGCGAAAGTGAAACTGGCAGCAAGAACCAGTACGAGGAGCAGCTTTTGGGCGAATATCTGAAACGCTACGGGAAGAACATCAAATATTCTTACCACAAGATACTGAATCCTGATTTTGCCAAAAAGGTGTTCGACAATTTCCATCAGATGCTGAACAACCCGTTGAATGTCATCGTGTTCAACTTTGTAGATATGCTTTCTCATGCCGGAACGGACGTCAACGTGGTGCGCGAGCTGGCCGACGACGAGAAGTCTTACCGCAGCGTCACCGCCTCTTGGTTCGAGAACTCGGTTCTCTTTGAGATGATCAAGTGGCTATCGGAAAGGAAGATACCGGTGATGATCACTACTGATCACGGAACCATCAAGGTCGATCGTGCGCTGAAAATGGTGGGCGAACGCGACCTGAACACGAACCTGCGCTACAAGCTGGGGCGCAGCAGCATGGACTATCCGGCCAAGGAAGTCTTTGAAATCAAAAATCCCGATGACGCTTTTCTTCCTAAAGAAAGTATGACGCAGCGGTTTATTTTCGCCACGAAATCGGACTTCTTCGCCTATCAGAACAACTTCAACCAGTATGTGAACATGTACAAGAACACGTTCCAACACGGCGGTATTTCGATGGAGGAGATGATGATTCCGTTCGTGATTCTCGCCCCGAAAAGTTAGGTTAGAGACGACGCCACTGGCGCGTCTTAACGTTCGAATCGACACCACCGGCACGTCTTAACCGTAGAGACGCGCCGATGGCGTCGTCTTTACATGTGTATGTGTATATTGACTTTTTATGTATTTTTGCCGCCTGATTCAAAATTACTATTATGGAAGTTACGCGATTGTTTGACATGCTCGAACGGGACTTGAAAGAGTTCCCCAAAGAGGATGCCTTGTGCTGTAAAGAGAACGGTATTTGGATGAAGTACAGCACCGCCAAATATGTGGAGATTGTCAACAGTTTGTCTTACGGCTTGATGCAGTTGGGCATCAAGAAAGGTGACTGTGTGGCCACGATCACGCCGAACCGTCCGGAA
>CADADB010000034.1 GCA_902786595.1 uncultured Bacteroidota bacterium
TTCGCGGAACGGTGCGGTTTCCGCTGCGGCACCTGCCACCCGTACCCGCTCTACGATGTGCGCCACGACAAAGTCACGGACATCATCGAACACCCGCTCATCGTCATGGACGGCACCCTGTTCGACTATATGAAACTCTCCGTGGAGGATGCCCGTGCTCTGACGCAACGGCTGAAACAACGCTGCCTCGATGTCGAGGGCGATTTCGTGTTCCTCTGGCACAACCACGCCACTACTCGCGAATTTGAACCATACTTCCGTGAGGTGTATATGCCTCTTGTGACTTGTGATTTGTAACCAATGTACTTTTCCCTATTGTCTTTTAACCGTCACCCTTAACCCTTAACCCTTAACCCTTAAACCTTAACCCTTAACCCTTAAACATTGAACATTGAAAATATTACACATTATATCAAATGAGAACGACCGGACACGTGTGGAACGCGTGACGAGATATATCCCGGGAGAATTTGAACACCAATTCGTCATGTCGGAAGAATTGGGTTCGGTGAAATGTCCGGTCGATGTGATTCACGCGCACCGTTGGTTCGGGTGCGGGCAGGCGGCGTGGACGTTCGCCAACGCAAATCGGATTCCCTACGTGGTGGATGTGGTGCAAAGCGACTTGGATGCATACCATAAACTGTTCGTGTTCAACAAGAAAAGTGCCGAAAATGTGCTTTTGGAGGCGGCGCGGGTGGTCTTTACCAGCCAGTCGCAGCAGGAGTTTTTGGCTCAGCATCTGCCCTCCAAAACCGCCGACACCGTTTTCTTCCACTCCACAATGTTGTTCGAGCCCTTGGACCCCTATTGGATTAGCAACCTCCATATACACCCGCCTACAGCATTGGTACACATCAAGTTGCTGAATGTCGGCACGGCGGACTCCAGCAGTCATCTGGATGCGGTGCATCATGCCATGAAGAAGCTGCAGCGCAGGAACTACGATATTAGCCTGACTACCATGGGAGATTTGACAGATGAGGAGTTGCTAGATGTTTACCGCAATCATGATATTTTCTTGCAGTTGGATGAGAAAACGCCTTCTACACAGCGTTTTGCACAAGCGTTGTCGCAGGGTCTGCCGGTGTTGTATGCGCAAAAGGGTGTTTGCGACGGCATTTTCAAAGAAGGGATGGCCGGTTACGCTGTGAATCCGAGGAGCGCCGACGACTTGGCGAAAACCATCCTCAATGTCAGTGACCTTTTCGGCACTATCGAACAGCAGATCATGCGTTTGCACCCGTTGTGCCCGTTCGACAGTCGCGAACAGGCCTCGAATTATATCCATCTCTACGAAAACGCCACCCTGTAGGGACGTATCGCATACGTCCCTGTGTCGCATACGTCCCTGTGTATTACATACGTCCGTGTATTACATACGTCCCTACTAGTTCTTCTTCACAAAAGAAATGTAGGTGTAGATGGGGTAGTGGTCTGAAACATCAAGATCACGGCACACGGTGTATTGGAAATCATTAAAATGCTTGTTGTGGGCAATATAATCAATTCGATATGAAGGGAAATCTTTGCCGATGTAAGTGGTTCCAGTCCCTTTGCCACTGCTTCTGAAAGCATCCTTCAACCCGTGCATGATTTTGTTGTAGCTGAAGGAGGCCGGGGAATCGTTGAAATCGCCGCACAGAATCACAGGATAAGGGCATTCGCTGATGTGCGCGTGCAGCATCTTGGCCTGCCTTTGACGCAGCAGATAGGCCATGGAGATTTTGTTCGACAGTTTTTGGGCCTTGTTGTTGAATGTGGAGTCGTAGGATCCCGCCCAAATCGCCTTGCCGGTTTCGTAATCCGTGCTGTCCAAGTGCATGGATGCCAAGTGAATGTTGTATACCCGGATGGTGTCGCTGTTGAAACGGATATCGACGTACATGGATTTGTTGCTTGAGGAGTCCGAGGTTTCCACAAAACCGCCATCTATAATGCGGTACTTGCTGAATATTGCCATGCCGAATTGGTAACCCAACTTGTTCTTATAGGGGAGCAGCACTTTGTGCGTTCTTTCGTTGTCTTTGACGTTAAGGGCATTGATGATGGCCTCCGTGGAGTTGAACCCCGATTTCCCCGTGTTGTCATAACTGTATTCCTGGATGCAGAGGATGTCGGGCTTCTCTTCTTGCAGAAAGTGGACGACACGTTTGTTCATCGTTTTTTGGTCCTTGTCGTAGATGTTGAATGCCTTGGCATTGTAGCTCATCACTTTAAGGCAGTTGGCGCATACTTCGGGCTTTTCGGTGCCCCTAAGCTGGAAATGCTTGTCGATGTTGTTGACATTTAGCAGGATGACAATGGCGGGAATCAACGCCCATGTGAAATCCACCACCAACCAAATAACGGTGATGACAAAATTGATGATGAGCAGATATGGAAACAACAGCCCGCAGTAGGCGATTATGCTGGATATGGACGGAGGGATGATCTTGGCCAGAAAAGAGAACAAAAGCGCCACTGCGGACGCAAAAGTGACCGCAAGCAGAAGAAATTTCCCCAATGCTTTCAGCTTGTTACCTTTTTTCTTCGCCATTATTTGTTAGAATAGTGAAACAGGAATTCTTTTTCCTCGGCGGTCAGAGAATCATACCCTTTTTGGGAAATCTTGTCCAAAATTTGATCGACATATTCTTTCTCTGACTGTCTCTTGGCGTTATACTCTTCGTCTGTGAGGGGACGGCCACTTTCATGAGATACGTAATATTTTGATTTAGAGGACGTTTGTCTCTCTTTGCTGAACGGCCATTTCCAATCCCTTTTGCGTTCGGAGTTGTCAGACATTTTGTAGAAGACCTGCTCGCTGTTGTTCCTGTTGTTGTTCCGCCGCCAAAGCAGAATGAGCAGGATGCCGAAAATCATGCCGCCCAAGTGTGCGAAATGTGCCACACCATCGGCAGTGCCCATCACGCCGTAGAGCAATTCAATGACTCCGTACAGCAGCACAAACCATTTCGCTTTGATAGGGAAGAGGAAGTAGATGTAGATGAGGGAGTTCGGGAACATCATACCAAAAGCCAGCAACAAGCCGTAAACCGCACCTGATGCCCCGATCAGGATGAAGCTGTTCAAGTAGTTGTCTTGGAGAGATATCGTGGCGGCTACCAGCTCGTTGAGCGACTCGGGGCTGCGTTGGAGCACACCGTAGTTGTTCTGCAGTGCACTTTGCAGTTGCGAGATCTGGTTGTTTTCCACCAAGTGCCGGTAGGTGTCGATAGAGGGAGCGTCGAGGAACTGATTGAAAAGGGCGATGGTGGGGCCGATTTCCACAAAGGTGATGACGTAATGCGTGATGGCGGCGCCAATGCCGGTAATCAGATAGTAAATCAGGAATTTCTTGAAAAACAGATGCCCGAAGTTCCCGTGCATGAACATGGAGGAGATGAACTGCAACGGGTGAAAGTCCGGGGCGCTGATATAGTGAAGTCCCAGCCATTGGTTCAGGTCGCAGATGTGCGCACGTGCGAACACGAAAGTGGCAAAAAACATTAATGTATTGATAATAAGCAGATTCTTCACGCCTTTCGGAAGAATGTTGAATCCGCCTATCCCGATTTGTCCGTTATTCATACTGTATTTTTATCGTTGTTGTCTAACTCCAAGGTTATCATGTGTTGAGGCTTCAATAACCTATAACCCATAACCAATAACCTTTCTAAAAAGCGGCTGCAAAAATAAACAAAAAAAATTACTTTTGCCCGAGAAAAGAATGATATGCGGTACAATATACAACTCCCTGATAACAAGAGTATTCGTATTCGAGAAATGGTGTTTTCGTGTGCGATGGGGAGCGATATTCCGCCTCTTCGCGACGGGGATTGTCACGATGTGCAGGTGACGCACCGCGCATTGCAAACATTGTCAACGACTCCGTCTGGTCATCCTGTCGTGGTGGATGTGGAGGATTGCGGCGCCGCCTATCGCTTTCTGATGCCGCTTCTCGCCGCCACGCCCGGCAGATGGCTGCTTACAGGCACTCCACGACTCTTACAACGCCCTGTTTTGCCCTTGGTGAACGTTTTGCGCGGGATTGGCGCTGACATTGAACGGGTTGAGGACGGTTGGTCGATTTCAGGGAAACAATTCCGGGTTGTAGAGACGCGCCATGGCACGTCTCTACAACCCGGGAAAACCGAAGCCAATACTGATGACGGTTTGTCGTTAACTATCGATGCAACCCAGTCCTCGCAAATGGCCTCCGCGTTAGTGTTGGCGGCTCCGTTGCTGGACATCCGGACGTTACATCTTACGACCACTGAGATCCCGTCGTCTGGCCTGCACCCGCGACTGGCCCGTGACGATTCCAGGAGTGGAAGTTCCCGAAATCCCCATCGGCGCATCTGGCGACTGGAGTGCGGCGCTCTTCTGGTTCGCCTACGCCCGACTGCATCCTGAAAAGGAAATATCTCTCTCACCACTCTCATTGAATTCTATTCAAGGAGATAGAGTTATTGTACAATGGTTCAATAGGTTGAATGCGGATATTTCAACTAAAGATTTAAGTGTTGTTTTGCGTGCAAACGCCTTAGGTGCGCTCCCGAAAATAGTGTTAGATGTTCGTGATTGTTTGGATACGGTGCCTGTGATGGCGGCGTTGGCGGCACTGCTTCCCGCTGACATCACTTTCCGGAATGTCCAGAATCTGCAATTCAAGGAATCGGATCGTCTGCACGCTCTTGCAACGCAATTGCACCCTTACGCAGATATTGAGTTGTCCGATAATGAGCTACGTGTTGTTGGAAAAGGTTTTCCTGTGGATGCTCATCCTGTTTTCGACACCTGTCACGATCACCGGTTGGCGATGGCGTTCTTGCTTTTCGGCCCAAACGCAACGCTCAATGACACCGCATGTTTGCGGAAGTCCTATCCAGGGCTGTTGCGGGATTTACTCCTCGTTCAGCGTGGGCTTGCCCCAGAATCGCAGAAGAGTGATTTCCGCGAGGAAACAGAGCAGTGACAGAATCAGGAAGAGCGGCCATAACGCCTTGCCTTTCAGTTTGTCGCTCACACTTTTAGCGATGTTTTTGGTGTTGGCGGGGATGACCGAGACATGGTCGCCCAACTCGGCCGACATC
Organism: uncultured Bacteroidota bacterium; assembly: GCA_902786595.1. GTDB lineage: Bacteria > Bacteroidota > Bacteroidia > Bacteroidales > WCHB1-69 > F23-D06. Next base: position 5,079 of record CADADB010000034.1, read on the forward strand.
TTCTTCAGTTCGTTTTCGTCATAGCAGGCGAGGTCAGACTCACGCCGGTTCAGGTTAAACGCCAAAGTCCCAAGGACTTGTCCGCCGCGCATCAGGTCATACCAGTCGCTGCTGTGCGCCTGGTTGTGGAAGAACAGGGCGGTCTCGTTGCCCAAACGGCGCTGTTCGGGGATGAACTCTTCGTTGCCTTTGCGGGCGCGCAGCACCACGGCCTCGTCGGAGCGGTCGTTGGGAAGTTTTATGCGCTGCATTTGGTCCACGCCGATTACGTTGTAAAGCTTCTGCTGTGCTGCGTTCATGATGCCGATGTTGTGCAGCGGCACAAAAAACAGCGCGTGACGGTGGGCGTTGCCCCAGTCGTCGTTCATGGCCACAGAGGAGAGGATAACTTTCCCGTTTTCAGCAGCGTAGGAAACTAACAGCGGGGAGTTGTCCTCCAAACTCATGATGATTTCGCTGCCGTTGCCGCCACCACTGATGCTGTAGTGCTGTGACGTTCCGGGCATATCCACGCGAGTGTCCATGGTCTCAAGCGCCCCTTTGAAGTAAATGCTTTCCGTATTCAGCAACTTGCATTTTAGTGAGGATTTCACGATGTTTCCGAAATAGCCCGCATTCAAGGACTTCAGGAAGTTGTTGACGGTGTTGTCCATCTTGGCGGCGGGGAAAACCAACAGGGTGCCGCCAGCTTTGACGAACTTTGTCAGCTCATCGGAAAGACCGGATGAGATAGTCGGTATTTCGCTGAGGACCACCACATTGCTCTCACGAAGCTGCGTGTAGTTAATCTGCTGGTAGTTCATCTGTTGAAAGGTGAACACGGAATCCTTGCCGTAAAGAGCCGTCAGGAAACGGTTGGGATCTTTGTCAAAAATGACGGAAACAGAGCTGTTGTCCGTGACGTCGTAGGTGAAGAACAGTTCGTCGTCAAAGGTGATGGGCGCGTCCTCGATGCTCACTTTTCCGCAGTTCGTGCCGGCTTCGTCAATGCGGTAAGTCAAATGGCAATCGACGTAACCACCGGGCATGATGTCGATGGCGGCAATGGCCTTCTGCTTGTTGTTGATGTGCAGTTTCACCGGAATCTTCTGCACCTCTTCGTCACCGTAGTTATGGATGCGGGCAATCAGCGTCACCGTATTGTCTAGTCTGAAGACGGGACTCAGGAACCAGCAGCTGTCAACGGCTACATTGCTGAGTTGTTCCGCTGGAACGGGAATGATGCCAACGTGCGCGGAAGAATCGTTGCGAAGGACGGATATGTCAAAGCTGTTCTTCTGGAAATCGGAAAGATAGTAGTGGATAACATTCTCTTTACCAGAAGATTGCAGCGTGTGCTTCTCAAAGGCATGTATCTCTTTGAAAGAGTGGCTGTTGGGGGAAACTTCAATTTGGTCAAGCAATTCCAGCATCTGGTCTTTGTTGAGGATGTGCGACTCCTCGCCGGAGAAATCCTGCGTGGTAAGCACGAAATCGTCGGCGAAGTCGAAGGTTTGCACGATGCTCTTGGCGGCATCCACTGCGTCGAACAGGCGGGATCCGTTTTTGCTGTTGGCCTCCATGGAATAGGAGTTGTCCACGAAAATGGAGATCACATTGCCCTTCTGGGTGGATTTGTTGTTGCCGTGAAGGAAGGGCTGCGCAAAGGCCAAAACGAGACAGGCAATGCCTAATATTCTCAGTAACAATACGATAAGCTGTTGTATCTGCGATGCTCTTTTCGTTTTCTTCTGAATGTCCTCCAGCATTTTCACGTTAGAGAAATAGACGGTCTTATATCTCCTGAAATTGAAAAGGTGGATAATGATCGGAACCAGTATGGCCGCGAGGCCGATCAGCATAAGCGGATAGGTGAATGACATTCTTCTTGAATTTTATTGGGCGGCAAAGGTACAAATTTTTAGGCAACAGGCAATAGGAAAAAGGCAATAGGCAATAGGCAATAGGCTATGCGTAGAGACGCAAAATTTTGCGTCTCTACGTTATGGAATTACATTCCGTCAGAAATTCGTCGTCAACATTCAGCAGGCGCGCGATGGTGAACGCCTCTTTGGGAACATCGTCGTTGTGCGTTTCGATCAGGGAGTAGTCCATGTAGTCCGCAATGTGGCCGATGCTGAGGGAATCCACCCCATTAGGGATTTGCAACCCTTTGACTCTCAATCGTCTGCAATCCACATCCAGTCCGCTGTAGTGGGTGGTGACGATGGCGGTGAGGGAGAGCTTGCGGCAGGTGCGGACAAAACCGCAGACCATCTGTTTTCCTTCGTCAGGGTTGGTGGTGCGGGCTAATTCGTCCACCAGAGCCAGCACCCGTTTGCCTTCGCGTGCGGTTTTGATGATGCGGTCGATGGTGAGCACCTCCACGGCAAACGAGGAGAGACCGCTCAGTGCCGACTGCCGGTCGCCGATGCTCGTGATAATCTCATCCACAAGGGGCAGTGACGCTGATTCTGCCGGCAGGAAAAAACCGAATTGGAAAAGATGTTGCGCGAGAGCAATTGACTGTAACAAAACAGATTTGCCGGCCATGTTCGCGCCCGTGACCAATACCGTCTCTTGTCCGAAGGCGATGCTGACGGGCTGGAACTTACGCCCTTTTTGTGCCAGCGATGCTGCAATCTCCGGATTGACTAAATCCACAAGATTGTGATTGTCACTGATTTGCGGACGGCAGGCATTCCATTCGATGGCGAGCTTCACTTTGGCAATCATCATGTCTAAATATGCCGTGTTGCGCAAGTTCTTGGATAACGATTTCTGATAAGGCCGCAGTTTGTCGCTGAGCTCCGCCCGAAGCCGGTCTTCCACCTGTTGTGCCTGGAATCGGTAGCTCTCAATCTCCTGGGCGTTGTTCACCGATTTCATCTTTTCGCGAAGGCAGGCGAGTTCCTCATCGTATGCGGAATAGATGTAAAAATGGGGAATGAACGTGTGCTCGGGATCCAAAATGGTGATGATCTCCTCCATAGGATGGTATTCGAGCCATGAAATCCCCAGTTTTCTAATATCTTGGGCGATGAAATTGGTCAGAATGGCCGTTTTTTTGATTTCGAAGAGTTGGATGTCGTCCAGAACAGCGCCGTTTTCCAATGCGGTGAGAGTAGGGGCGATGTTGTTGAGTTGGTGTATCTGCTGGCTAAGATGCGAAAACACTGACCGAAGGGTGGTGTCTTGCCAAAGCTCCATGACAGCAGCCATACGCTCATGCTCTGCGGACAGAGCGTCTTTGTCTGTGATAAATGGCAGATTCAACAGAAATTGCCGCCCCAGCACGGAATAGAACTGGAGTTTCTCATAAACGAATCGCAAAGACGGCTGTTGTTCGAAAGCGTTTTTAAATAGCATAATTCCAACTCTTTATGATATGAATGCTTGTTATTGGTTGATGGCTTGAGTGTCGGGAACTGCGGTCGGGTTGGGATTGTCGATCATCAGTTCGTTTTTCTTGTTGACGATCAAAGCCGAAGCGTCATTGAGTAATTTTTCGGCAGATTTCTCCTCACTCACGTAATAGGCCACCGACGACTCAAACTGCTCGCTGGTGATATGGTAGCGGTCGAACAGGTCTTTATAGTATCTCCGGGCAAGTTCATCTTTGCTGAGAGAATCCGGCACTGTCATCTGCAACGTGCTTTCTATCAGGTAGCTTTCTGCTAAAATGTTGACCAAAGTGATGCGGTTGATCAGGTGTGGCGGCTTTTTCATGACTTTCTTCTTGTCATTGCAGCCCGAAAGCACCATCATTACTGCAACGATGATAATGAAGAGGGTATGTGTGAGTTGTTTCATACTGGTTAGTCGTTTGTGGGGGTAAGTCCGAATTGCTTGCCGGTTTCCAACATGAAGGCGTAGGCGGCCTCGCGGGTGTTCTCGATGTCGCCGTCTAATATGGCGTTGCAAACCGCATCTTTGATATCTCCGACCATGCGGCTTGGCTGTATATTGAACGCCGCCATAATGTCTTCTCCACTGACTGGGGGCTGCCAGTTGCGCAGACGGTCTTTTTCCTCGATTTCCACTAATTTCTGCCGTACAATTTCAAAGTTCCGGTGAAAACGCTTGATTTTGTCGGAATTTTTGGAGGTGATGTCCGCTTCGCAAAGCATCATCAGGTCATCGATGTCATCCCCCGCTTCGAAAAGCAGCCGTCTCACGGCGGAGTCGGTGATGTTGTCCTCCACTAACGCGATGGGGCGCAGGTGCAGGTTGATGAGTTTCTGGACGTATTTAAGCCGTTCGTTGACAGGGAGTTTCAGACGATGGAAGATTTTCGATGCCATCTTGGCGCCCACCACTTCGTGACCATGGAAAGTCCAGCCGTGGATGGGGTCAAACCGTTTGGTGACGGGTTTGGCGATATCATGGAGCAGAGCCGCCCACACGAGCCAGACGTTGGTGGAGCTCATAGCGATGTTATCGACTACTTCGAGAGTATGTAAGTAATTGTCCTTGTGGCCTTTGCCATTGATGTTCTCTACCCCTTTCAACGCGATGATTTCTGGGAGGAAACGCTCTAGAAGTCCGCACTCATCCAGCATTTTGATTCCTCTTGAGGGGCGTATGCAGTGCAGGATCTTGTTGAATTCCTCCATGATGCGCTCCTCGGAAATGATGTCCAGGCGCTCCGCATTGCGCCGGATGGCCTCGAACGTGTCGGGATAAATGTTGAAATTGAGTTGGGAAGCGAAACGTATGGCGCGCATCATCCGTAGCGGGTCGTCAGAGAAAGTTCTGTCGGGGTCGCAGGGGGTGCGGATGATTTTGTCGGCGATGTCTTGCAGTCCGTTGAACGGGTCGATCAGCTCGAATATGTGGTCGCCGTTGAGGGCGATGGCCATGGCGTTGATGGTGAAGTCGCGGCGCAGCTGGTCGTCTTCGAGGGTTCCGTCTTCAACAATGGGTTTGCGGGAGTCGCGGCTGTAGGATTCCCGCCGTGCGCCCACGAATTCGATGACGCTCCCATTGAAATTGAATTGCGCCGTCCCGAAGTTGCGATAGACGTTGACGTGAATGTCGGGCGAGATGAGCGCGGCCGTGCGGGTGGCCAGTTCAATGCCGCTGCCCACGGTGACGATGTCGATGTCCGTGTTGTGACGGTGCATGACGATGTCGCGAACCACACCGCCCACCACGTAGGCGTCGCAGCCGAGTTCGTCGGCCGCCTGCCGCACGTAAGCGTAAATGGGATGGGTGAGGTGTTTCTCGTAAGACATTGTCAAATATTTAGTTACAGCTTTTTACCGATGTTTTTAATTTCGGCGCAAAAATAGGGATTTTTCTTGGAATTTGGGCTATGCTCACGAATAAAAAGAAAAAAGCCCGGA
>CADADB010000035.1 GCA_902786595.1 uncultured Bacteroidota bacterium
ATCCTGTGCTCCCACATATTTGCCCACTATCGATTCGCCAGCGTATGCGAAACCGTCCATCACGTAGGAGGTCAGTGTGAACAATTGCATCAGCAGGGTGTTGGCGGCCAAGATTTCCTCGCCCATGGTGGCGGAAATGTAGGGGATAAACGTGAAAACCGCAATCAGGCAAAGCGAACGAAGGAAAATGTCGGCATTCACCTGGAAAAAGCGAAGCATCTTGCGCAGATGAAGCGCGGCTCTCCACTGAATGTCGTGCCAGAAATGACCGTAACGGCGTATCCAGATGAATAATGCGAGCAAAAAGCCGCTGTACTGGGCCACCACGGTTCCCCAAGCGACCCCAGCGATGCCCGCGTCGAAGACATAGACGAAAAAGAGACTGCAGATGATGTTAACCACATTCAGCAGAGTGGCAATCCACATCGGGGAGCTGGCATTCTGCATCCCAAGGAACCACCCTTTCAGCACATACAACGATATGGTTGCCGGTGCCGCCCAAATCCGGATGTAGAAATAGGTGAGCATCAAACTGACCGTTTCCGGCGAACTTTGAATCCACCGTTGGCAGAGCATGGCTATCGGATACTGCAATGCTATCAACAATAGAGCGACCGACAAGGCAATGATCATGCCGCGCACCAGCACGTTGAGATACTCGGTCTTGTCCTCCGCCCCATAGGCCTGCGCCGTCATGCCCGACGTGCCCATTCTCAGGAAACCGAAGTTCCAGTAAATCAGGTTGAAGACCATGGTACCCAGCGCAATTGCCGCAATATAGGAAGCATTGCCGATATGTCCGACAATCGCCACATCCACCATACCGAGTAAGGGGACGGTGATGTTGGTGATAATACTGGGTATGGAAATGCGGAGGATCTCGCGGTTCAACGTTTGCGGTTTACGGTTCACTGTCTTGGGATACTGGTCATTAGTCTATGGTCATGAGTTCATCGCCAGCGAACAGCCAAAAGCTAAAAGCTAAAAGCCAACGGCCAGACTCACTCTTTCGGTTTTTCAGGGTTGAATATGGCTTTCAACAGTTTTGCTTCATTGCCTTCCGAACGGATCTCTTCACCAGGGTCCGGCACCACTTTGAGGATGATGGCATCCTCTTCGTCTTCAACTGGCTTATAACTCACGATGGCATTCATTGCAATGATATAGCGGGGGTTGACCTTCACAAATTCCGTATAGTCAATCCATTGTTCCACATCTTCCATGCTCTCATCTATGGAGATCTTGTTACCATTTCGCAGCACGACAGTCATCTTGTCGCGGTTTTTCACCATATACGCCACCCTATTCTGGTTCAGTTTCTGCCCTACCCCCTTCTGGTACATATATATGTAAGTGTTCTGCAATTTCTGATCCTTATACACCGCTGTGTTCCGAATTTTCTCGTTCACATCATAGGTATTCCATTCGCCGTCGCGCCAGCCGTCGTGGTAATTGCCCGTCACCGAGATGTTTCCATTCGGATAGTAAGCCGTGCTTTTCCCATTCGTCTTGCCGTTCAAATAGGTCTCTTCCAAGCTGACTTTACCATTCAGGTAATAGGATTTGAACAAGCCGTTTCTTTTATCGTTCGAATAGTTACACTCCTCCAGAATTTTCCCGTCCGTGGAATAGGTTCTCCAGAGGCCGGAACGTTTCCCCTCCGAATAGCTTTCTTCCTTGATAAGAGTATCCTTGTTGGAATAATAACGCCAAAGCCCGTCCTTCTGCTGGTCAATGTACGCCCCTTCGGAGGCCTTTTTCCCATTCTCATAATAGATGACCGTCCGCACTTTGTGCACACCCTGCAGAAACTCCGTGACGCTCTTCAGTTTGCCGTTATCGTAGTAATATTTGAACGTCCCGCAAGGCACATCATCCTTGAATTGGCCCTCGTACAGGAGTTTCCCTTGCTCATATTTCTTCCATACGCCCTGCTTCTTGCCATTCTTATCCGTGACGTTGATTTTATCTTGTGCATACATCACAAACGGCAGTATCAAGCAGCATATTATGGTGAGTATTCTTCTCATAACGAATCGATTTAACGAAAAATGTTATAGTCTGTTTTACAGAGACTGACTTAGACTTAGACTTAGACTTAAACTTAGACTTAAACTTAGACTTAGAAAATTGACTTAGATTATCACTGTTCACTAATCACTGTTCACTAATCACTGTTCACTAATCACTGTTTTCTAATCACTGTTTTCTGACAAAATGAACAATAACAAGTCAGAGATGCATTATAAACGAAAATCAAAGCACTTTATTGCGCAGTTCAAAGCCGCCGGTAACTTCGAAGATTTTATGCACCTCATCCATATCCTCGTGCGGGATAGTCCGCAGTGCACCGGCACCCTCACCATGGTAGTTAGCGCCCAGTTTCGGGGCTATCTCTTCGATATTATCGACATACCACCGCCACACTGGTCCTTGCTCGATGTGGTAGTCGGGGTCCACGCGATCGGGATGGACGCAGTATCCGATGTCAAGGATGTTTTTCTCGATGCTGTTCATAAGCTGGGTCTGCTGACGGCCCATTTCGCTGTCGCGGAAATAGCCAGTCTCCTGGGACACCTTCCGCAGCACGTTGATGACCTCACCGGGGGCATTGCCGCGCGGACAGCGGGGTTTGCAAGACATGCACTGGCCACAATACCAGATGGTTTCGGAACGAAGCAACTCTTCAATGATAGTTTCGTCGTTGCGTTGTACCAAATCGCAGATACGACGCGGGTCATAGTCATAAAACTCAGCCGCCGGGCATACTGCGGTACACATGCCGCAATTCATGCATGCGTGAAGCGCCTCCTCATAACGGAGGTCTTTCTTTATCAAGTCAAGCAAATTTCCCATATCAGTCGAATTTCACGCGGTTCAACTTCATCAACCTGAAGAAAAATTTAGGCATGGGCTTGCTTCTGTCTTTCTTCATCAAATTAATGCAAATATTAAACTTGTTACTGACTGGAATTTTATGTATTTCCACAAATTCGATCAAAGTACCGTCAGGATCTTCAATATAAGTGAAATGCCCGGAAGCCAGTCCCATATCAAAGTCGCCGGCATCGGGACAACTGTCCACGGTAAAAGGATAGCCGTGTTGGTTGCAATGTTCCTCCAATGCGCGCATATTAACCACGTCCATACAGAGCTGGATAAACCCAGGATCGCCCCACTGGCGCGGTTTTTCAAAAATCTTTCGCGGGGTGCGTTCCAATGCCTGCACCAGTTCTATGGTACTGCTGCCGTATAGCTCGGAGAAAGGTCCCACAAACGGCTTGGAATGAGACAGCAACACTCGTCTGTACTGCTGCGTGCCGCCGCGTTGGGTCTGCCAGTCGCTGAAGACACCGGTTTTGTCATATACCACGGTATCGTAGCCGAGAATATCCCGATAGACCTCGAGAGACTTGTCAATGTCGGACACGCCAATCATTGCGCCGACCACGCCGCCTGACAACAGATTGTCATCAATGAAGATATAGTTGTCCTCCACCACTTGGAAAAGATTTCCGTTAGGGTCACTCACATAGAACGTGGGCAGGCCGCGCGGATCAGTGAAAATCTGGGAGACGTTCTGATATTTCGCCGCCAGTTCTGCATGATAGGAGGCGATATTGTGGGATTTGACCTTAACCGCGAACACGCCCAAGTCACCGATTTGGACATCAAAATCAATAGGAAGAGGTTTCCTTTCGGAATACTGCCAGATTTCAAAACCGCCGCCGCCCTGAAGGTTTGCGGCAATACACGCATGGCGTTTTTCCGGCTTGTTGTTCGTATAGGGCAACATCCGTTCCGCTACCGTGTCATCCTCCAGCATCCGGATGTTCATCTGGAACATGTCGGCATACCATTTCCAGGATGCCCTCATATCCTCTGTTCCAATACCAACCTGCTGAATACCAACTATATAAAAATCACTCATATTTACAATTAATTGCGAAAAATAATTTACAAAATATTATTGTTCTTGTTGTTTGTCAAACTTTTCGAATACTGAATTCTTGCTGACAAATTCTGGCACAAACTCTTTCATTTTCATAACCATCTCCGGAATTCTCACGAAGACAGAATGTTCCTCCATCTCATCGATTGCCTCAAGAGCGTCCTTATAGGGATATTCGCGCACTTTTGCAACATAGATGCGGTTATGGGAGGTTGCCGTAGTGTTTTCCTTGTTGGAGAGAACCTCTTCATAAAGCTTCTCGCCAGGACGGAGTCCCGTATAGACAATTTGGATATCTTCGCCCAGCTTGAGCCCGGCCAAATCGACCATACGTTTCGCGAGGTCATCAATTTTGACAGACTCGCCCATGTCAAACACGAAAATCTGCGTTCCCGTGCTGAAAGTGGCCGCCTCCATCACCAGACGGCAAGCTTCGGGGATGGTCATGAAGAAGCGGGTGATTTCCGGATGGGTGACGGTAATGGGGCCGCCCTTTTCGATCTGTTCACGGAAACGAGGAATTACAGAGCCATTGGAGCCCAGCACGTTGCCGAAACGTGTGGTCACGAATGTCGTGCGTCCTTTCACCTCGCCGCGTTCAATGGCCAGACCCAGCGACTGCACGTAAATTTCTGCGATGCGTTTGGAGCATCCCATCACATTGGTAGGATTCACCGCTTTGTCGGTTGAAATCATCACCATCTTCTCCACATCATATTCAATACATTTATCTGCAACGGTGTGTGTACCGTGCACATTGACGCGGATGGCCTCGCAGGGATTCTCCTCCATGAGAGGGACATGCTTGTAAGCGGCGGCATGGAACACGATCTGCGGACGGTATGTGCGGAAAGCGAAATCGACACGGGGTCCTTGCCGCACATCCCCAATGACGGGAACGAACGTAAGGTTCGGGAATCGTTCTTCCAATTCCAAGCGGATGTTGTGCATTGGGGTCTCGGCATTATCAAAAAGAATCAGCTTCTTGACACCAAAACCGGCCAGCTGGCGGCATAATTCAGAACCGATGGAACCAGCGGCACCAGTAACCAACACCACCTTGTCCTTGAAATTATCCTTAATGGCGTCCATGGAGATGGTGATTTCCTCACGCCCGAGCAAATCCTCAATCTTTACATTTCTGACATTGTTGTGCAGCACCCGCCCAGTCATATCGTCAATATTCGGGATAATCAAGGGTTTCACGTTCTTCTTCAAGCAAAGCTTGACCAAACCGTCACGTTCACGACGGGCATCAATCTCTGTAGTGAACAATACGGCATCCACATCGTATTCGTTGATCATTTGCTCAAAGCGATTCTCGTTCTTATATGTGAAAACCGGCAGGTTAGCCAAGAGAATGTTATCTGGCTGAGGATCTTCGGTCAGGAAGCCCACCACTTTGTAATGGGTGGAATTCATCAACCTCACCACTGCTGCTATGGATTTGTCGCCTGTGCCAAACAGAACCACACGCATGCACGCTCGTTTGGCCTGCCGTTTGTTCAGGAAAAAGCGATAAACGGTAATCATCGCCAAACGGACGAATACAAGTAAAAAGAGAGTGAACAAGAAATCTGCAATCAAAGCGAACATCACACCCAAGTAAAAATGACGATAAGCGACAAATATCACCAGCGTCATGACGGCAAACTTGAAAGCAGCTTCCTCTACAAAACAAATCAAGTCATGCAAAGTTGTATGCCGGATAATCAATTTATACCCTTTGAAAATCAGCATAGCCACTATCGTGGAAATCAAAGAGGAGAGTAACCAAAAAGCCGCGAAACTTCCCGAGGAATAAAAAGTACCTCGCAGATACCCCAAACATAGCAAGGCAAAAATAGAAGCGGTTAAAGAAATCAGGCAGTCCAAAAGGAAAATCACTCTCGAATCCAAGAAAGTCGAGATTTTGCCCGTTAATCTATCGATAAAGTTCGCCATAAGATATGTTTTATCTTTCTATTAATTCAGTGATTCAGTTCTTTATAATCGTCAATACAGTTCAAAACAGTTTTTTAAGAATAAACTGCAAAAATAAAAAAAATACGAACTATACGTTTTTTTTTGAAAAAAAAACGATTCCCATTTATCCAACAGGAATCGCAACTTTTCATAACCTTAAAATAGAGGCATCACACTTCCAGACTTTTCTGTA
>CADADB010000036.1 GCA_902786595.1 uncultured Bacteroidota bacterium
GCAACGGACAACCCCGACGATGCCACATTATCCGTTTATCCCAACCCCGCCGATGACGTGTTGTTCGTCGAATTGCGCGGCGGTGCGGGCATCGCGAACGTTGGATTATACGATTTGCAGGGGCGTGCCGTAGGGACGCGATTCATCGCGTCCGCAACAGGCGCGTCCGCAACGGTGAACATGCGCGACATCCCCGCAGGCGTGTATGTGTTGCGCGTGAAGGACACGGACGGCAAGGAATACCACCAAAAAATTGTCAGGAAATAACGGCTTCCCCCAACCGCAAATCGTAAACCGTAAACCGCAAACCGAAAAAATGTATTTTTGCCAAATAAATTCATAACCCAAAAATTCACAACAATGGAAAAGATCAAGACACAAACAGAGAAAATTAGCGGACGTTTCGGCGTCGCGTTTGCCATGATGGCGATATTGCTCGCCTTTTCCGCGGCTAACCTCACCGCCCAGGGCTTTTGGCCGGATTACGACTTCAAGGCCGCCAACTCCGATGGAGATACCCTATATTATCGGATTACCTCGGCCACAGCGCCTTATACTGTGGCAGTGACAAGGTGCCACGATTCAGTCTATCACACCCTGCCGTCACCTACGACCACTTGGGAGATGGGGCAGCCGGGCTTTCTCTATCCCGTCTATGACTACGATTCTTTGATTGCAGTGCCCTCTTCTGTGAACCATGGAGGAGTGACCTATGCCGTGACGGCAGTGGACAAAGAGGCATTTTATAACCAAAAGGGCTTGAATACGGTGATTCTGCCAGCATCGGTGGAGACGGTTGACACAGGGGCGTTTTGCAGGTCTTCTTTGCATAATATTGTCATGCCCAATGTGAAATACATCAATTACTATGCCTTTAACAGTACATCATCCTTAATGCATGTGGATTTGCCTTCTTGTTTAACCTATTTGGGCGACCTGGCGTTTAGTTCTAGCGCCCTTTCTGAAGTGGAGATTCCTGCAGGTGTGACTGTGTTGCCCTATATGGCCTTTGCTTATTGTCCATTGACTAGAATAACACTGCACGAAGGTCTTGAGGTGATAGAGTACGAAGCCATTCCACCTACTTATTTGGACTCCATAGTGTTTCCAAGCACTCTACGGAAACTTGCACTGGGAAACCCTTATTTAGTTGACCCATACGATTCCACATCTGATATTCTATGCCACTACGTGGAGTTTAAGCCGAATACAAATCCTTTGGAATTGTACGATTATTGTTTTAAAGATTTTAGGCATTTAACCTCTATCACCCTTCCGGGCAATACTGTTAAAATGGGTCATTCATGCTTTGCATCAAGTGGTATCGAGCAGATTACAATACCTTCTTCAATAGATACTATTCCTAAATATTGTTTCGACGGGTGCACTGCATTGTCCCATGTCGTGATGCCGCAGCAATTGGTTTTCATTGATCAAGGAGCATTTCGAGAAACACCTCAGTTAAAGGAGATCGATATTCCCGCATCTGTGCAATCCATTGCCAGAAGTGCTTTTAAGACGTATGTCGAAGGAGGTCTCGAACACGTGAACTGCTATCCTGAAACGCCTCCCTCCATCTTTGGTAATACGTTTAACACGTGGGACACCATCTACGTGCGTGTGCCTTGTGGGAAAACCGCCGCTTATCAATCCGCTTCGGGCTGGAACAGCTACAGCAATCTAGTCTTTGAGGAGTGTGTCGGTGTGGAGGAACACGATCCGGCGGATTTCAAGGTGTATCCCAACCCCGCCGATGACGTGTTGTTCATCGAATTGCGCGGCGGCGCGGAGATTGCAAACGTTGCGTTGTACGACCTGCAGGGACGCATCGTAGAGACAGTGCCAACGGCGCGTCTCCACGGGACCGCCACCATTGACATGAAATCCATCCCCGCGGGCGTCTATGTGTTGCGCGTTACAGACGCGGACGGGAAGGAATACCACTGGAAGATTGTCAGGAAATAATCCGAATTCCAATATTACAATTCACAATTCATAATTGCCTGTTACCTATTGCCTAAAAAAAACGTATTTTCGCCGATGAAAAACAATCCCTGAATAATGAAACGGTTCCTGCTTTTGGTGGCGTGTGTGGTGGTGGTCTTTGTCAGTGGGAAGGCGCAGTGTCCCGATTTCACTGACTTGACGGCGCCGGGGGTGACGTGCTATTACGGTTTGTTCGCCAATCCCTTTCAATATACCGGGGTAATGGAAGGCCATCATGAGGTGATCACGACGCAGGGAACTGACCCCTACACCTATCACCAGTTGCCACTGCTGCCGCCAGACGAAAGTGCGGTGGTGAAATTGGGCAGCTATGCTGCCGGCGGACAGGCCGAAGCCATCGAGTATCAGTTTACGGTGGATCCCGACAATTCTGTGTTGCTGGTGAAGTTCGCGGTGGTGTTGCAAGATCCTAATCATAGTCCATCGGAACAGCCCCGTTTTGTGATGCGCATACTCAATGCGGACGGACAGCTCGTGGACGAATGTGCTGAATACGATGTACGGGCAAGTGCCGATATTCCCGGTTTTGTCTCGGCAGGGGAAATCCGCTGGCGGCCATGGACAGACGTGGGCTTCGACCTCACCGAGTTTGCCGGACAGACGGTGACTGTGCAGTTTGTCACCTACGACTGCGCATTTGAGGCTCATTTCGGCTATGCCTACTTCGTGGCCTCTTGCGTCAGTAATCAACTGATAGTCAGTGAATGCGACGGTCAGAGCATTACGTTTATCGCACCTTCGGGTTATGCCTCTTACGATTGGAACAACGGGGACACTACCTCCGTATCTACTTTCTCCATCGGGGACTCGATGACCACCGCGAGTTGCTTGCTCACCTCTGCCATCGGGTGCCAGTTCACCCTCAGCGGTACGGTGATGGCCGGTGGTCTGCCCACGGAAGACGCCACCTTCTATGACACCATCTGCGAAGGCGACAGTTATCATGACCATCTGTTCAACTTGCCCCCGCAGACTAACGTAGGCACGATTCGGGTGACGAACACCTTCTACAATGCCTCCGATTGCTCAGGGAACGATGTTGTTTACACTCTTTATCTAACTGTAGTTCAAAAATATACGGAATATTTCGACTTTGCTTGTCAAGGGGAGGACTATGACCGTTATGGCTTTTCATACACCAATCTGCAGCCGGGGAGTTTCACGGACACGATTTTTTCGGTCGGAAATGCAGGGTGTGACACCTTGTTTACGATTCTCCACCTGACCGTTTCCACATTGGAATGGGTGCCCACGGTGGTTCAGGGTGCAACTACCACATGCGACTACGAGGAAACCTCCTATTTGGTGACGTCAGGCAATCTTTCCTTTTTCCAGTGGCAATTGCCATCGGGAGTCTGTCTTATAAATGGAGACGAAACCCCGAATGTGTCGCTCTATTTTACAGAAACCGCTCCCAATCCGGCCGTGATCAGTTTGGTTGCGGATAACGGCTGTCATTTGGACACCGTTTCTTTGACGGTGTACCATTATCCCATCTATCATCAGTTGTACCAGGATACGATTTGCGGTGGGAATGGCTATACGGAAAGCGGTTTTAACATTCCCTTACAGAACACTGCCGGCATCTACGTGTTTACGAATCACCATACGACCATACATGGTTGCGACAGTGTGGATGTGTTGCAGTTGTGGGTGAACAGCGCGCCAGCGGTTACGGCTGTGGCGGATCCGACGGAGATTTGTCTTGGGGATAGCACGACGGTCGTGGCGGTGGGGAACATGGACAACTCCGTACCGTTGCCGCCCACGCCTCATCCAGTTGCCCCCGGTGATATTCTCTGCACCGACGGCAGCATCGTGAAGCCCAGTCTGTGGCCTTGCGGCAAAACGGCCTTGGGAGTGGTCTTTTGGGTGGATGGCACAGATGAGCATGGCTGGGCGGTGCATTTGCAGGAGCAGGCTCCTGGCATCGCGTGGGGCGCTTCGGCGAATCTTTCCAATACGAACTATGCCACCGCAAGAGCAGTCATTTACGACACGAATGGCTACGCCAATACGTTGGCCATGCGGAATAATTCGATGAACTACATCGCGGGCGCAGTGGATTTTGACAACGGTTGGTTTATTCCTGCCATGGGTCAACTGAGACTTTTGTATGCGGAGGAACCAGTAGTTAATGCCACTTTACAGATGTTGGGTGGAACCGCATTGTTTTCTTTTGTAACGTATGTATATACATACTTGTGGTCTTCATCGGAGGAGGATGCCAATTTCGCCTGGTATATGAATTATGGCGGGGGAATTGCTGATCATCATAAAAACTACCTCTCTACTGAGTTTCTAGAACGGACGAGGGTGCGCAGTATTCGGAATTTTTAGGAAGATGAGTAGGAAATGGGCAATCATATTAGTGTTGATATGGATGTTCGTTGGAGCGCACGGACAGCAGTTGGGGGATTTATATACTTTTCCTGATGGTTCCCAAGGTGTTGTCTATTACTTGCTTCCCGACGGAAGTGGTGGATGGGTTGTTGCTTTAAATGATGTAGTGGTCGGTTCTACAAACAAATTCCGTATGTCTGTGTTGTCAAACTGGGAGGTTATCCCTTTTGATAGTTTTGCTGTTGTAAACCCTTCCGTAATCCAAGCCTCAGGTGCAGATACTGCAGGCTATCTGAATACGCTCTTTCTTAAAGAACATTCTTCTGAAGCTGCCATGTATGTAAACATTGAGCAGGGATGGTATATTCCAGCAGCCGCTCAGTTAAAAAAGCTATATTCCTATTTACCTTTCGTCGAATCAGCCTTGTCGCAGTATGGAACAACGCTGCATTCTGATGTCTATAGTAAATATTGGAGCAGTACCTTAACTACAACGGGTAATTCTCAAGTCTTTGGTGTGTTTTTTTCTAACGGAACAAGCAGCTCTGATGGTCAGAGTGCAACCCATTACGTCCGTCCCGTCCGCTCGTTTACCTTCCCTTCTGTTTATGTGGACACAACGCTGACCTATCTCTGGAACACGGGCAGCACGGAGCCGTACATCACGCCGTCGCCGCCGCATACCGCCACCTACTCGGTGACCGCCACCAATAAAACATGCCGCAGGAGATTTACGATGAGGTCTGCCAGGGCGAGCCCTACGAAGCCAACGGGTTCACGGTCAGCGCAGAGGAGACTGCTACGCCGGGCCTCATCACGCGCGAGCGCACCGTCACCGCCGACAGCTGCTCCGCCATAGTTACCCTGTATCTGACCGTCCATTCGACCGCCATCACTGAATTTTACGAAGAGGGTTGCGGAACCTATATTTGGAATGGCATGACCCTTTACGAGGACGGGGATTACGAACAGCATTTCCTCACGGTCAACGGCTGCGACAGCACCGTCATCCTCCACCTTACGCTCCACACGCCCGACACCACCCACCTGACTGGATCCGGCTGTGATTCCTATACATCGAATGGGACGACCTATAGCTATTCGGGGACCTACACGCAGCACCTTACCAACGGCAGTGGTTGCGACAGTGTGGTGGTACTTGATTTGACTATAAATCCTACGCAGTACACCAATGTTGAC
>CADADB010000037.1 GCA_902786595.1 uncultured Bacteroidota bacterium
AGCCACGAACATGGCAATGAAGATGCCTAAAACGGCCACGGCAAGACTTGAACCTATAATAATACCAACCACTATCAGACAAATCTTCAATATTTTGCCAAAGGTATTTGAACCATCGCTTCTGGTGCTGGGCTCCTGATGGAAATTATCAATATTCTCCAAAGTGGGTTCTATGCCCTGCATCTCAAGGAACTGGGCTTTGGTTTTGGCTTCCGGCATGATGATGAGCATAACCAAATAGACGAGGATGCCCCAACCGAAACTGATAAGGGTGAGGACGATGAACAAAATCCGGGTGATGGCCGGATCGATGTCGAAATAGGCGGCAAGTCCGCTCGCCACACCACTCACCATGCGGTCATTGCTGTTGCGATAGAGTTTGCGCGGACGATGCGGTTTCCGCTCCGTGGTCCGACCGGAATTTCCTGTTGTGCCGTTGTCAGAGGAGCTACCACCGTCCTGTTGCCCCACCCCACTCTCATCATCGAACTGCTCGGGTCTTCCAATGACTTCTATCACTTCCTCCACATCGTGGATTTCCACCACATTACGATTCTGGAGTTTAAAGTTCAGAAGTTCCGCCATACGTTCTTCTATGTCACGGATAATTTCTGCACGTTCCTCTTCGGGAAAACGTTTTTCAATGTCGGCGAGATACTGACTCAGCCGATCGCAAGCGTCATCGTCGATGTTGAAGACGACTCCGCCAAGATTGATTGTTACGGTCTTTTTCATATTACGTTTTTATCTATTCGTTGGATTTTTACCCCCCTGCCCTGCGGGCATCCCCCCTAAGGGGGGAATTGGGGCTTTTTCGTACCATCATTCTTCATTCAGCATTCATAATTCAGCATTCAGCATTCTTCAAATGTTCTACCGCATCCCTCAGCTCCTCCCAGCCAGCCTCGAGTTCAGCGAGGAATGACTTGCCGGTTTCGGTAAGCTCATAATACTTGCGCGGGGGGCCGGAAACTGACTCCTGCCACTCGTATTGCAAGATGCCGTTGTTCTTCAGGCGCGAAAGGAGCGGATAAAGCGTGCCTTCCACCACAATCATCTTCGCCTCCTTCAGCTCGTTGATAATATCCGACACATATGCAGGTTTCTTGTTGATTATCAAAAGGATGCAATACTCCAAATACCCCTTCCGCATCTGAGATTTCACATTTTCCGCATTGATGTTCATCTTTTCTTGCTTTAAAATTTGACACGGCAAAAATACAAAATTTTTAATACCTTGCATTGCAAAGTACTATTTTTTTCAAAAATTTTTTCCAGCTATATTTTCAAGCTTGTCGGACTGCATTTTTTTTATTTTTGCAGGTTCAAATATTAAAAGAATATTCTTAAAATTAAATTGTATCAATATGAAGAAATTAAGTTTACTTTTGTTGACCGTTCTGTTCGGTATTTTCGGGCTGAACGCGCAAACCATTGTCCTCAGCGAAGACTTCTCCGGTGTCGCTGACACAAACACCTCCATCGGTCTGCATCTGGACGACTACACCCAAGTCCCAGGATGGACTGGTAACTGGGTTTATTCCAGCACTCAAAAGGTTAGAGTTGGCAAAAGCGCCGAAGGTGGTTTCATCATGACCCCCGAGCTTGACCTTTCCGGCAACAACGGCGGTTTCACCGTCACCTTTGATGTCAAGGCATGGAATAATGACCAAACCCGAATGTACGTGGAAGTCAATGGGGTTGACTATCTTGTGGATGGCCTGAGTACCACCCAATTCAACACTTACACTTTGGAATTCACTGGCGGAACCACTGCCACCACTGTAAAGTTCAAAAGCTACCAAAACTCTAAAGCCCGCTTCTTCCTTGACAATATCGTGGTGACTTCTCAGCTTGCGGGTCCCGACACAATTGGACCGGTAATGGGTAACGTGACCCCGTCGGAGAACTCTTTGGTAGTCAACTTTAACGAGGCCCTGGACCAAACCAGTGCAGAAACCGTCGGCAACTACGCGTTAGATAACGGTATCTCCATCACTTCCGCCTCCCTTAACGGTAGCGTGGTGACTCTCGGCATCTCCCCTGCCCTCTCAGAAGGAACCACTTACACGCTGACTGCCAGCAACGTGGCCGATGTCGCAGGCAATGTCATGGCATCCAGCTCTATCACCTTCACCTATGGGGTTTCTACCGAATTCCAGGTAGCCAACATCGCCGAGTTGCGCAGCAAGCTGGACTTTACGGATATTGCTGTCAACAACGCTGACCACACCGAGTACAAGCTCACTGGCGAGGTGGTTGTTACAGCCATCGCCGCATATAACAACCAAAAAGTGTTGCAAGATGCCTCCGGCGCAATCCTCGTTTATGATCCTGACAACACTCTCGGCGCCCTTGAACTCGGCGACAAAGTAAAAGACCTTTACGGCACCTTGACCAACTATTATGGTTTCCTGGAATTCAAACCCACACAACCCCATGGAGAAGTTGTCGGCATCTATCAGGATGTCACCCCGTTGACCATCACCCTGCAACAACTTAACGACCCAAGCTTCATGATTCAGCATCAGGCCGAGCTTATCCAACTGAACAACGTGACATTCAACACCACGGGGGCATTCGCCGTTCTTAACACGTATGAAATCACCCAAGATGGTGTCACTGCCAGTGCCGTTTATCCCTATTTCCAAGACGCTAACACTGTCGGTGCCGACATTCCCACGGGTGCCGTCAACATCACCGGTTTCAACTTCGCCACCAGCAAAATCGGCAGCACCTACCTTGATTTCCGCTATTACATCGTGCCCCGCAGCATGAGCGATTTCACCACCGGACTCCCACAGTACCTCACAGAGAATGACCTTGTGGTGTATCCGAACCCTGTTGCCGACCAACTCACCGTTTCGTTGCGCACCAACAACTTCCAAGTGACGAGCATGGCTGTGTATGACATCAACGGCAAACTGGTCCGCACACAAGCCGTCAGCGACAACCAAATCGAGATGAACACACAAGACCTCGCCGCAGGAAGCTATTTCCTGCGTCTTAGCGACGGAAAGAACTGCGTGACGACGAAGTTCGTGAAACGATAGACTTGAGACTTAAGACTTGAGACTTAAGACTTAAGACTTGAGACTTGAGACTTAAGACGATAAAAAAAGGCGCGGAGTGTTCAACACATTCCGCGCCTTTCCTTTTGCCTTTTGCCTATTGCCTATTGCCTTCTTTCTTGTAGAACACGAACTTCCCATCCTCCACGGAATCCACCATGATGGTGTCGCCGGGGCCTACGCCATCGGAAAGAATCAGTTTCGACAGCTCGTTCATGATCCGCTTTTGGATGACTCGTTTCAGCGGACGGGCACCGAACATCGGGTCGTAACCCAAATCAGCCAACAGCTTCATGGCATAGTCACTGAATTCGATATTCAGATTCTTTTGCTCCAACAGCTTACGCAAGTTGTTCAGCTGCAGGTTGATAATATCCTTGATTTCGCGCTTTGACAGCGGCTGGAACATCACGATTTCATCGATACGGTTCAAGAATTCGGGTTTCAACGTCTTCTTCAACAGCTCGTTAAGTTCCGCTTTTGTCTTTTGGAAGATTTCCTCCTCGGACTGTCCGTTCGGGTTGGAATAATTCTCCTGGATGATGTTGGAACCGAGGTTGGAGGTCATGATGATGATGGTGTTCTTGAAGTCCGCCACCCTACCCTTGTTGTCGGTAAGCCGTCCGTCATCAAGCACTTGCAACAGCACATTGAAGACATCCGGGTGGGCTTTCTCGATTTCATCGAACAGAATCACGGAGTACGGTTTCCGGCGCACCTTCTCGGTAAGCTGACCGCCCTCGTCGTAGCCGACATATCCTGGAGGCGAACCGATGAGCCGGGAAACGGAATAGGATTCCTGGAACTCGCTCATGTCGAACCGTGTCATGGCCTCCTCGGTGTTGAAGAGGTACTCGGCCAAGGCCTTTGCCAACTCGGTTTTGCCGACGCCCGTGGTACCCATGAAGATGAACGAACCCAACGGTCTGCGCGCATCTTGCAAGCCCGCACGGCTGCGGCGGATGGCATCGGAAACGGCCGTGATAGCTTCATCCTGACCGATCACCCGTTTGTGGAGTTCCTCCTCCAAGTGCAGCAATTTCGATTTCTCGCTCTGCATCATCTTGGTGACAGGAATGCCGGTCCAACGCGCCACCACCTCGGCGATGTCGTCTGCGGTGACCTTTTCGTCGATCATGGCGTTGCCGTCCTGCAGTTTCTCCAACTCAGCCTGCAGTTTCACGATCTGGTCTTCATCGTTCTTGATCAGACCATAGCGCAATTCCGCGACACGTCCGTAGTTGCCCTGACGCTCCTGGTCGGCGGCCTCCAGCTTGTAAGCTTCGATTTCGTCCTTGCAGTGCTGGATTTTGTCCATAATCTCCTTCTCGCTGCGCCATTTGGTGGAAAGGGCATTGCGTTTTTCCTGCAATTCCGCGATGGACTTGCTCAGCTGCGCCACTTTCGCCTCATCCTTTTCAATCTTCAAGGCCTCGCGCTCAATCTCCAGTTGGGAGATACGGTGCTGCACATCATCCAATTCCTCCGGCACGGAGTTGATTTCCAGTTTCAGTTTGGCAGCGGCCTCGTCGATCAAGTCAATAGCTTTGTCGGGCAGGAAACGGTCGCCAATATAACGCTGCGAAAGCTCCACAGCCGCGATGATGGCCTCGTCCATGATCTTCACCTGATGGTGGTTCTCATAACGTTCCTTCAAGCCACGAAGGATGGAAATCGCGCTATATTTGTCGGGTTCTTCGATTTTTACCGGCTGGAAACGACGCTCCAATGCCTTGTCCTTTTCGAAGTATTTCTGATACTCATCCAATGTGGTCGCACCGATGGAGCGCAGTTCACCACGCGCCAAAGCGGGTTTCAGGATGTTGGC
>CADADB010000038.1 GCA_902786595.1 uncultured Bacteroidota bacterium
CGGGGTCCCTTCCAGGTAAGCACCGAATTCGCCCTTCTGGTGCGCCAACACCACGCTGAAGCCCGTCAGCGGGATGCTTTCCGGCACGGACTTCTCCACTTTGTGAAACGCCTGGCTGTCGGTGACGACCAACCTCGGGGCGCGGTGGCTCTGCAGGTAATCCGCTACCTTGTCCTCTTTCAGCACGATGGCAACCGCCTCATTGTCTAAGATGTCGCGGATGGTCTGCACTTGCGGGAGAATGAGCCGGCCTTCGGGGGCTTCCGTGTCGATGGGGGTCACCAAGAGCACTTCATCGCCCTCGCCGATGAGGTCGCCGAGCAGCGAACGGGTGCGGTACGCCGATTCGGGCATAATCCGCACGATTTTTTGCAGCATCTCGTCAATGCCGGAATGCGTTTTCGTGCTGACATCCAGAACCTTGCGATCATCAACTTCCATCTCTCGAGGAGTGGTCAGATCGCATTTGTTGTTGACGATGAGGTAAGGAAGTTCGAATTGGTGGAACTGTTCTATCAGCTGCCGTTCGGGAATTTGTTGTTGACGATGAGGTAAGGAAGTTCGAATTGGTGGAACTGTTCTATCAGCTGCCGTTCGGGAATGCCCACCTCGTAATCGGTGATGACGAGGATGGCCAAGTCGATGGTTTTCAACACTTCCAGTGATTTTTGGATACGTTTCGCCCCGACGGCGCCTTCGTCGTCGATGCCGGCGGTGTCGATGATGATGCAGGGACCGATGCCGAAAATCTCGATGGATTTGCGCACGGGATCGGTGGTGGTGCCGGCCGTGGCATCCACGATGGCGACCTCCTGTCCCGTGATGGCGTTAATAAGGGAACTCTTGCCGTTGTTCCTCCGCCCGAAAATGCCGATGTGCGGCTTGTCATTACGTCCTTTCATAACGGCTTGTTTTTCAATTAATTCCGGATTTTCTGGTTCGTAGCGGGTGATGCTAAAAAACACATGCCCAACCAAATTTATGCGCAAGGGAGCGGAGCAAGTTTCGGTCTCCAACGGGGATGGTGACGGCAACAGTTTCTTTTTGGTTTCCCCTTTCCTCTATGGCAGCTACATCCAGATTATATTGCATTTGTAAGTTCATCCAGTAATCAGCTGAAATACCGAGCACTTTCTCTAACGCTACAGCAACATTCAATGAAATGGCACGTTTCCCATTGATGGTTTCACTCAATACGGAAGGCGCTATTCCTGTCAGATTGGCGAGTTGTTTCTGTGACATTTTGCGCTCGTTCAGTTCATCCTTGATCAATTCTCCTGGGTGAGTGGCCTGTGCCGGAACAGTTCTATTTTTACTCATAATGTTTGGAAATTTCTAATAATAATGCGTTTACAATAATGTTTTGTCCATTTGCTGAACTTTCAAATAGTAACCGATATTGGTCGTTAATCCATACAACATCAATTCCTTTCAGATTTCCTTTTTTCTTTTCGTAATGCAACGATTTGATAGGGTATATATCTTCAATCCGATTAGCTGCTTTCAAGTAGTTTACCACTTTGATGTATCTCTTGATTATATCTTTCGATAGTTTGTTGTACGTTTTCTCTTCAGTAGATCCAAAAAAATAAAGATCTTCAAGTCCTTTGCTTTGGAATTCAATGTTCATCGTACAGTATATTTGAGGGTGCAAAAATAATAAAATTCTCTAACGATTATCAAATTTGCGAATTATTTCGTTTCTTGAAGTTGTAATTTATATTTATATTGTTGTTGTTCAAATGGTTATGTGTTGTTTGGATCTGAAAATAGTTACTGTTACTGACCGAAATGATGGTGTTTTTGAATTTTAAAATGAATGTCATAATTGTTTATTTTGATGATGAAATAATAAAGCAAAGATACAACAACTCCATGATACAACCATCGTTAAAGCATCTGTTCTATACGAAAAAGTGACGAATTGCTTGTTTTTGGATGTTTTTCTGCATCTATTTTGCGGTTTTTAGCATGTTTGGGAGATAAAAATTTTTGTATTTTTGCCCCTCCAACTCTCGGCACATTTCGCCGCAAGGTTGGCGTGAATTAATTAGACATATTGAGCTTGACGCTCTTGTTCTCTGGTAGTAAAGTCTGGAAAACATTACTAAGAAGAGAGAATAAGATGGCGAAAGTTCACGTTTTAGGCGTGAATTTGATTCGACCCTTATTTTCTTCAAGGTACTCCAGACACCTGCTACCAAAATAAGTGGATAAACGAAAGGATTCATGCCTTTCTTTATGACCTTGTTTGAACAAAGCTTCCTGCTCATGTGGCGGGAGTGCCGAAAACCGTGAGTCAGAGTAGGCGGAAAAAACCTGACGAGCCGACAGGAGAGAAAACGGCGTAGAAAGTTATGAAAAAGGTCATTTTATTAGTATTTACATGTCTTCTGCTTGTGTCTTGTAGTACAAAAAAGTTTGATGAAGGAATGAACAACGTTTTATCAGACATGGGCAAAACCGTTGTGCTAAGTTCTATGGTTTGTGATAAAATATCGGACACGTGGCAGACAGCTATTTATGACCATAAAGGACCTGGTGGCGATTATTGTAGCGATTTCAATATCGCTATTTTAGAATTGCTTGATATCTTAGAACAAAGTGGTACAATAGATTCAATAAAGGCAGCACAGTCACGTATGGAGAGTACAACATCCAAATTAAACAATCCCCCAACTAATCGTAAAGAATGTTACAATGATCTCGTAGAAATTGTGAGTGAAGTAAGTCAGTATGCGGAAATGGCAACAGACCCTTCAGGGAGTCTTACATCATACAATGTACAAGTAAATGCAGCAGAAGAGAACATTTCAAAAAAAATCAAAAAGTTTGATATTAAATATTCAGAGTACATTAATATTAAGCCATTAAATGAAGAATGATTATGTCATCTGTAACTTTTCATGTTATTTTCGTTGGCTCAAGATAAAACAAACAATTTATTATGGACTTTCAAGATTACATCAAACAAATTTCCGAATCAATCCCGAAGCTGAAGGATCAGATTCTAACTGAGGAGGCTACAAAAAACGCCTTTATCATGCCTTTCATCCAGGCACTTGGGTACAACGTTTTCAACCCGTTGGAGGTGGTGCCAGAATATACTTGTGACATCGGAACAAAAAAAGGCGAGAAAGTGGATTATTCCATCATGAAGGATGGCGAACCCATCATTCTCATCGAATGCAAGCACTGGCAGCAAAACCTAGACTTACACGACAACCAGCTTTTGCGTTATTTTGCAGTCTCCAAAGCCAAGTTTGGAGTTCTCACAAACGGAATCGTCTATCGTTTCTACACCGATCTGATTGAGAAAAACAAAATGGACGAAACTCCGTTCTTGGAAGTTGACATGACCAACTTGAAGGATGCGCAGATTGCGGAGTTGAAGAAGTTCCATAAGTCCTATTTTGATGCTGATACCATCTCCACTACCGCTTCTACCTTGAAATACACCAAGGAAATCAAAGAAATTATCAAGAAAGAGATTGCCAATCCTTCAGAAGCATTGGTGCGGATTTTCGCAAAACCTGTCTATAATGGTGTCCTGACAGCAAAAATGATTGACTATTTTTCCGAATTAGTCAAGAAATCATTCGCTACACACATCAATGACATACTCAATGAGCGTTTGCAGAACGCTATCAGCAAGGATGAGGAGGAAGAAAAAAAGACAGAGGAGCCTATTTCGTCAGAGCCTCAATCAGATGTGCCCCAAATTGTCACAACAGAAGAAGAGATGGAAGGGTTTTACACTATTCGTGCAATGCTTGCTGAGACAGTGGATCCTCAACGCATTCAGTACAAGGATACGATGAACTATTTTGCTATCAATCTTGACAAGACTACACAGCCAATCTGTCGTCTGTTTTATAATCGTTCAAAGAAATATATTTCCTTGATTGACGATAACAAAAAGGAAACCAAGTATCAGGTAGAGAGCAATCTTGGTTTATATCAATTCAAAGGCCAACTAATTGATAGATTGGCGTTTTTGGAAGGGAAGTAGTTAATTATTTTAGGCTTGATGAATTTTGTTGCGTGCCTCTGGCACGCTGACACACGTGTGAGCAGTCGCACACGCCACACTGCGGCTTGTCGGCCTTAGTGTGAGATGCGATAAATCGCGTCCCTACAATGCGGCAAACGGTGCCACCGCCCGGTCGAAAATGCCGTTGACGTAGGCGAGCACCATGCCGTAGTTGCTGACCGGGATGCCCGCTTCGATGGCGGGGCGTAACCGTTCCTTCAACTGCTTGCGGGTGACCATGCAGCCCCCGCACTGGATGACCATCGCATATTGCCGGATATCAGGAATTTGGTTGAGGCCCGACACGAAATCGAACTGCAGCTCTTTGCCTGTGAATTTGCGGATAAGACGCGGGATCTTCACCCGCCCGATGTCCTCGCAGGAGGTGAGGTGCGTGCAAGATTCCAACATCAGGATGCGGTCGCCGTCGCGGAGGTCGCGCAATTTCGGGGTCCCTTCCAGGTAAGCACCGAATTCGCCCTTCTGGTGCGCCAACACCACGCTGAAGCCCGTCAG
Source organism: uncultured Bacteroidota bacterium (assembly GCA_902786595.1). GTDB lineage: Bacteria > Bacteroidota > Bacteroidia > Bacteroidales > WCHB1-69 > F23-D06. The sequence goes on from CADADB010000038.1 coordinate 4,550, forward strand.
CGGGATGCTTTCCGGC
>CADADB010000039.1 GCA_902786595.1 uncultured Bacteroidota bacterium
AACCAGTATGTGAACATGTACAAGAACACGTTCCAACACGGCGGTATTTCGATGGAGGAGATGATGATTCCGTTCGTGATTCTCGCCCCGAAAAGTTAGTTCTGCAAAAAGATTCCTATAGACAGTTGCATGATATTATTCATGCAACTTTGACTTTGGCTATTAGCTTTTGGCTTTTAGCCATTAGTTTTTTAGCCAATGGCTAATAGCTAATAGCCAATAGCTGTTTCTCCAAAATACAAATAATGCCGGCTCAGGATTTTTTTGTCGGTTGCCGGTTGCCAGTTGCCTAAAAAATGTATTTTTGCCGTTTGTTTCAAAACGTACTATTATGGAAGTTACGCGATTGTTTGACATGCTCGAACGGGACTTGAAGGAGTTCCCGAAAGAGGATGCCTTGTGCTGTAAAGAGAACGGTATTTGGGTGAAATACAGCACAAAAAAATATGTGGAGATTGTCAACAGTTTGTCTTACGGCTTGATGCAGTTGGGCATCAAGAAAGGTGACTGTGTGGCCACGATCACGCCGAACCGTCCGGAAAAGGTGACTGTGTGGCCACGATCACGCCGAACCGTCCGGAATGGAATTTTCTGGACATGGCCATCATGCAGATAGGTGCCCTTCACGTGGCCATTTATCCAACCATCAGCGAGAACGACTATCGTTATATATTTGACGATGCCGATGTGAAACTCATTTTCGTCGCCGGTTGGGACTTGTTGCGCAAAATCACCCAGATACTGGATGACAAGCCAGAACTGAAAGACAAGGTCTATACGTTCCGTAACCTTCGTGGTTACAAGCACTTGAACGAGGTGATAGAGCTTGGTCGCGCCAATCCCTCGGCGCAATATTTGCAAGAGATCAAAGACAGCATACAGCCAGAGGATGTGGTCTCGTTGGTTTACACCTCCGGAACCACGGGCTTCCCGAAGGGCGTGATGCTGTCCCACCGGAATTTCCTCTCGAACGTGGAGGCGGTTCTGCCTATCATCCCCACCACCGAGAACAACCGGATTTTAAGTTATCTGCCTCTGTGCCACGTGTATGAGCGCATGATGAACTACGCTTGGCAATATCTGGGACTCCCGATTTACTATGCGGAGAACCTTGCCAAGATTCAGGAAAATATGGTTGAGCTGAAGCCGGATATCTTCACGACGGTGCCGCGACTGCTAGAGAAGGTTTATGACAAGATTCTGGCTAAAGGTCACAAGTTGAGCAAGTTCAAACAGAAAATCTTCTTCTGGGCGAATGAGATAGCGTTGCAATACGGCGATAATCCGGGCAAACGTTACGACCGCAAGTTGAAGTTGGCCCGCAAGTTGGTGCTGAACCAGTGGAACAAAGCCCTGGGCGGCAACCTGAAGGTCATCGTGACGGGTGGTGCGGCCATCCAGCCGCGTATTTCCAAGATCTTCTGGGCCATGGGCATTCCCGTTTTGGAAGGTTATGGTACCACGGAAACCTCTCCTGTGATTGCCGTGAGCAACTTCTTCGAGGGTGGGGTGGAGATCGGCACGGCCGGTCCCGTGTTGCCCGGCACGCGCGTACGCATCGCAGAAGACGGCGAAATCCTCACCAAAGGACCGCACGTGATGAAAGGTTATTACAACCATCCCGAACAGACTGCCGAAGTCATTGATTCTGATGGCTGGCTGCATACCGGCGACCTCGGGCAGCTCACCCCGGAAGGACGGCTGAAAATCACCGGACGTAAGAAAGAGATGTTCAAGACCGCCTTCGGAAAGTATGTGGTGCCCACCATCATCGAAAACAAGTTCCTCGAAGAGTCGCTTATCGACAACATATTGGTGGTCGGCGAGAACAAACAGTATGCCGCCGCACTCATTGTCCCCAATTTCAGTGACTTGCGTTCGTGGTGTATCAACAAAGGCATTAACTACACGACCAACGAAGAGATGATTGAGCATCCCGATGTCAAGGACAAATACAAGCGGATTGTGGATGAGTTCAATAAATTTTTCGGCGACACCGAAAAGGTGAAACGCTTCCTGCTGATGAACCACGAATGGTCCATCCAGTCCGGCGAGCTCACCCCCACGCTGAAACTCAAACGCAATGTCCTCATCAAAAAGTACGAAGAGCAAATCGAAAAACTCTTCGCCTAACCAACCTCGACCCACGAGCTTTGAGCATTGAACATTGAACATTGAAACCTGAAACTTGAAACTAAGAATTAAAGATATGAACAAAGAAGATAATAAAGGTAAAGTATTTTTATTCAATACGTTAAGTAAACGAAAAGAGCTGTTCAAGCCGATTACGCCCGACCACGTGGGACTTTATGTCTGCGGGCCGACGGTGTATGGCGAGCCGCATCTGGGACACGCGCGTCCTGCCGTGACCTTCGATGTGGTGTTCCGCTATCTCTCCCATATCGGCTACAAGGTGCGCTACGTGCGCAACATCACCGATGTGGGCCATCTGGAGCATGATGCCGACGAGGGTGAAGACAAAATCGCCAAGAAAGCCCGTCTGGAGCAGCTTGAGCCCATGGAAGTGGCGCAATACTACATGGACAGCTACCATAAGGCGATGGATGCGCTCAACGTGAAAGGCCCATCCATCGAGCCGCGCGCTTCCGGCCACATCATCGAGCAGATTGAGATGGTGCAGAAAATCCTCGACGCGGGCTACGCCTACGTGTCGGAAGGTTCTGTCTATTTCGATGTCGAGAAGTTCGACAAAGACTTCGGCTATGGCAAGCTTTCGGGCCGTGTGTTGTCCGAGCTTATCGCCAACACCCGCGAGCTGGACGGACAGAGCGAGAAGCGCAACCCCGCCGACTTCGCCCTCTGGAAGAAGGCCTCACCGGAGCACATCATGCGCTGGAACTCCCCGTGGAGCGTTGGTTTCCCGGGTTGGCACATCGAATGTACGGCTATGAGCACCAAGTACTTGGGCGAGCAGTTCGATATTCATGGCGGCGGTATGGATCTGCTGTTCCCGCACCATGAGTCGGAGGTGTGCCAAAGCACTGTGGCCAACGGCAAAAGCTCCGTCAAATACTGGATGCACAACAATATGATCACCATCGAAGGGCAGAAGATGGGCAAGTCGTTGGGTAACTTCATCACCCTCAACGAGTTCTTCACTGGAAACCATCCCAAGCTGGAGAAGGCCTACTCGCCGATGACTATCCGCTATTTCGTGTTGCAGGCCTCTTACCGCGGCACGGTCGATTTCAGCAACGCCGCCTTGCAGTCTGCCGAGAAGGGT
>CADADB010000040.1 GCA_902786595.1 uncultured Bacteroidota bacterium
ACCAAAAACAACCATCACTACCCATCATTAGATTTTGCGGTTTTCGGTTGATTATCAAAAAGATATAGCAGTTTTGTGATGGATGTATACTGTTTTTATGCGGTTTTTACTTGCCGATGAAGGGAATAGGGGAAATCAATACTTATTGTAAATAAATACTTTAACTATTTGACCTTTTCACGTTTGTCCCCCTGCTGTCCCCGAATCTTTTGAGGGGCCAAACTTTTTTTGCGAAAAAGTCCTCCGGGGGACAAAAAAGACTTCTACACTTGAGTGTGTCATTAGGCTAGAGTGACGGAGTGATGAGGACACGCCAGCCGCCCTCGTTGTCGCGAGCCTCAATGTAACCTTTCTCCTTCAGACTGGAGAGCAGACGTTGCACCGCAGACTTGTTGATGCCAAGTTGCTCGCGCAGGCTCTCGATGGTGACGGAAGGCTGGGACTGCATAATGCGAAGGATCTTGGCATAGTTCGGAGTTCTGAATTCGACCCGCTGGCCGTCATACCACCAGACATTCTCGTCAGGCTCCGTCAGGAAGCGGACATCATTGTAGATCTCTTCTGCGACCAGTGCAGTGAAAAAGCGGAGAAAAGGGCGGATTTTGTCCAATTCGGCATGAGCTCCGATACTGGGAATGGGACCGACTTCCAGGTCGGCTTGATGCAAGGCCTCCAGGTAATCCTTCTTTCCACGGCTACGGACAACGATCATGGGGTAGTCGTGCCGGGCGAGGATGTAATTCACGATAAGCCTGGCAATTCGGCCGTTCCCGTCCTCAAACGGGTGAATTCGGATATAGCGATAATGGAACAGCGCTGCCAGTTCGACGGGGGAGAGTTTGCCTTTTTTCTCCTCTTCATTGTACCAGTCAACGAGGTCGGCCATCAGGGCTGTCGTTTCCTCAGGAGCGGCGTATTCGAAACGGTCGCCGTAGCGGGTGATTACACTATTGGGGCGAGTCTTGTACCTGCCCGCATGAATAACATAGCTGGACTGCTGACCGCCCGGTAATTCACGATAGACCGTATAATCTTCCCGCAGAAGCGTCTTATGCAACTGGCGTATGAAGTTCTGCGTAAGCGGCATATCCTTGATGCCGGCTTGTTCCCGCATCATTTTTAGGCCTACGTTGCTGGCTTTCATCTCCTCCAGGTCTTTCATCTCTGCTTCTCCTACCACCTTTCCGAACAGCAGCAGGAGTTCTGTTTGACCATATGTCAACGTATTGCCTTCGATGTGGTTACTGTTGAAGTTGAAATCCACTGTAAATTTGCGGCTGAGACGCTCGCAGTCCCTGTCGGAAAGAGGCTGTATGGCATTCCAGGCGGCTATAGCCTTGGGTACATTCAAGTACTTCATTGCAACAATGTTTTGTAATTGGTGGTAAATATACCACTTTTTTGTCAACATTTTCAAATTATTCGGCGAAATCGGCGAGAAAAGGTGCGAATAATCTTCGAGAAGCTCTTCTGGTACCAGCCGGGACAGATATGAAAGCATGCCGCCGAAAATGCGTAACATGCTTTGATAAATCGAAATTCATTTGTAAGAGTTGGCTTTTGTTGTTATTGGTGGTCTCGGCTATTGTCGCAGCTACTGCCATCATTGTCTTCGGGAAACAAAAGAAGCCAAATAGAATCATGCAGGAAGGCAAACTCGTTAAAAGCGAGACGGTCTGTCGGGACGGAGAAATGTTTTACGTGGATAAGGTTGCTTTCAAGGACTGGCACATCAGCCTTCACAGCTTTTATCTGATTTCCGACAGATTAAGTGAAGGTCACACCATCGTAGAACAGAGATGGAGTTACGAAGACTTCTGTGATGTTACTATACGCTTAGAGGATTACACATATGCGCTCAACCGTCAGGTGGAAGTCATCGCCCTTGTCCGCAGTTTCAGGCCTATGCCGGTGGATGAGTTTGACCGCAAAGCTCGGCCTTTGATCATATAGTCAAGAGTCGGGTAAATTCAGATTAATTGCTCTCCCGTGTTTGATCTGGCTGTTTTTACACACCAAACTATAGGGGGTGCTGGGAATACCATCACAGGGCAGAATACTTTTTCGCAAATGATTATATTTGCAATGAATCCATTATAACCCAGGTCTTGTTGGTGAGAACACATTATGATTGAATTATTAAAACACCGATTCCTTGAAAACATGGTCCGCCACCCAAATCTTGATTGGGCG